>JAUHZY010000001.1 GCA_030425825.1 Alphaproteobacteria bacterium | reverse complement strand
AGCAGAAGCAGAAGCAGAAGCAGAAGCAGAAGCAGAAGCAGAAGCAGAAGCAGAAGCAGAAGCAGAAGCAGAAGCAGAAGCAGAAGCAGAAGCAGAAGCAGAAGCAGAAGCAGAAGCAGAAGCAGAAGCAGAAAATGCTGAAGAGTTTTCAGAGGAGCGTCAAGACGAAATTGAGTCTTCAGATGATGAGGCAAACGAAGTATCAGAAGAAACACCTGAAGAAGCTGATAGCAATACTGAAACGACCGCTGCACAAGATGATATTCAGGAATTTACACCAACAGATCTTTTGGTAAAAGCAATCGACTTTGACCATAATGTTCCGCCAGAACATTTGGCATATATGTTTGCAAAAGAAACTCTAGGTACTGAAAATGTACGCATGATAACCAGTTTTGATGATGAACATGTGTATCTCATTGCTGCAAAAGAAGAGTTCTTCCAGCATGCACATTGCAAAACACAACTAACAGCATCCCTACCTAATATGCAAAATCATGAAGGTAATGGCGCATATATCCTATCTTTCGAGTCATCTTATCTGATTATTATCAAAACCGTTGGTGACTTTGCACATGCTATTATCCCTCTTGATAAATTGGATCAATTTGTTGAATCAAATGAAGGTTTGAACTTTGTTCAAGTTGACCAGATGGAAGGAGGACTATGGCAACAATATGATGCCAATAGCTTCGAAGAAATTGAGAAAGAGAATCATGAAAACACAGCCCTTGAAACAGAACCAGAGATGGAATCTGTTGAAGAGCATTTTGAAGAACCATACAGCGAAATGACGGAAGAAACCTTCCCAGAAGAACCTTCTTTTAATCCTTCACCCACCCAACTAGATGGAGGTATTTTTTCAAAACTCGACCAACTTCCAAAAGCATTATCTATCGCTGCAATAACAGGGGTATTTTTTATGATGTTGGGTATCAGCATGGTCATAGCATCTTTAATGATTCCTGATGTTCAACCTCCTAAAACAATTAAGATTCAGTCAATTGATACAAAGAAAATAAATGAGAACTTCTCTCAGATAACAGAGTTTTCACAAACAAGAAGCCCTGCCTTATCAACGCTAGACGATATTCATCGTATATCTCTTTTTGCAAATAAGTTTGGTGGATACGTACAAAAAGTTCATTTGAATGACGGTAAGTTCTCTTGGGATTTTAAAATGCCAGAAACAACGCCGACAAAGATATTTGAAAAATTTGGCTCTAAAGTAAACGTCAAAAAAGATGAAACAGATTGGGTCGTGATAGAGGTAAGGAATTAAAATGGATAAGTCAAAAATAATTATTCTTGGCATATGGGGGTGCGCCATCCTTATGATGGCCATCGGCATCAGCTTTGTTCAGCAAAAACCTGAAACAATTGACCACAATAACTTGCCGAAAGAAGGGGTTTCCCTTCAGCTGCCTGAAACACATCTGCGCGATATGAATAAGAAAGAATATAAAGCCGTAGAAGAGTATTTGAAAAAAAGTTACCCAGAGAGCAAGGTTCTCAGCAGCTCAAAAAACATTATGATAAACTTCCCTAAGATTGAATCTTATTATGAGTGGTGGGCTGCACTTCACAGTGCTGTGAATCTTAACCCTCTTAGCACATGGAAAATAGAAAAAATGTGTGTTGGCGTGGATTGTGACGGTCATCCTTTAAGTGCAACATTAACTGCGAACACCCTAGATATTCAGAAAAAACCTGAAGAAAAACCGGCGCCTACCAAGAAGCCTGTCCCCCCAATGCCTACAAAAAAGCCTTCAGCACATTAGCACTTTTATGAAGTTGCCATCATATTATTGATTTCAATCTCTTCAACTTTTAAGTAGATGCCCGCAAGATATTGTAAATATCTCAAGCCATGTTCTTCCTCAACAGCATCAACACCAAAATGATTCGCAAGGCCTATGATAGAGCTGTTAGCGTCAGGTAGGTTTTCTTTAGACCAATCAATCACCGAGAAAATTCTTTCGCCCGGAATAGGATCATAATCTGCCTTCATAAGCTCAGGGTTTAAAACACCAAACTCCAGCCCTGCGTTATAGGAAACAACAGGAGATGGGTTAATCCATTCAATAAATTCTGAGGCAATGTCAGAGAATAAAGGCACTTTTTCGCTCACCTCTTTTGCTTCTTCAGACGCTAAAGCTTCCGCGCGCCTCTCTGGATCTGTTTCGTCACCCAGCCTTTCTACACTCACAGCGTAAGAATCTAGCCATTCAGGCACCCTTTCCGCAACATTCTCTTTATATTCTTCAAGGTCACTTGCTGATAGCTTACAAAAAATATGGAAATTATTTCCTGTAACCTCACCATCTTGAAGTTCCGCACAAGCAATTTCCATAATTGCTGTGTCTGTATCTTCGTCAATTGCAACAACATCGCTAAACATAATAATAATCCGTGCATAAATGGATTCATCCTGTTGCTGTGCTGCTTGTGCTTGTTGGGACTGTCCTGGCGCAGTGGGTGCTTTGCCTTCTGCCGATAACTTTTCAAGCTCTTTCTTTTCTTCTTGATATTTCTCTATTCGTTCACGAATCTTCCAGTCTGGCATGGGTGGTGCAGCAGGAAAAACCCCACCATCCCCAGGAGAAACCATTCTTCTAAATTTCGGATCTTTAAAGAAAAATGGTGTTTGGCAAACAATTGGTCGTCTCGTAAATCCTTGAATCAAGACAAGCTGAATACCTTTTTCCATATTCAAAATATCACCACCAGCCCAAATCATATGCTCTTTATAAGACTTGGTTACATTAGCTTTAAAAGGGTTCACATTTGCACCAATACCTTCTTCACGGCTTCTACTTTTCTCAATAATTGTTACTTTCCCGATCATATCACCGATACGTTTTGCGGCAGCATCATTGTTCATCGGCAAAATAATTTTGGCAAAAGAGTTCGAGAAGAATCTTTCAACACCTGTTTTCCCATAAGTTTCTTCCACCTGTGCAAGGTCTTGTCCAATCAACAGATATGAAACCTTCTGTCCACGACCAACCTCGGGACCCTTCATAAGGGCATCAAGCTTAGGCATTTGCGGGAACTCATCAAGAACAAACAAGACAGGATATGGGCCAGCCTTACGACCAGCCTTATCTTTAGCCCCTGGTGCATGCGCGACAAGCCAAGCTGTTAAGGTTTCAACAAAAATACCCGTAATCGTCCCAAGGGCTTTCGCGTCTTCCAGGTTCACACAAAGATAAACCGTCATGGGCTTCATTTGACCATCATCTTGATCAATCATCCCACGCGTATCAATAAATTCGAAATCTGAAGCACTCGTGCGCGCAACAACAGCCGAGTTTTTGAAAACAATAAGACCACCATCCATCGTACTTAAGATAGAACCACGTTCTTTATCAGGGGTATTTGCAAGCTGGTTTAGTTCAAGAAAGGCACGACTACTATAGTTATTTTCCATAGACTCATTTGCTGCATCACTTAAAAACTCTCTCATGGGATCAGCCATCAAAGCAGCATTGGGATCTGTCTGGCGTAACTCTTCGATCACCTTACTAGCGTTATAAACACCTTCGTTCAGCCAATCGATCATCATAGGCAAGCTTGCCTCTTCGCCATGCCACTTAGCAGGCAGCCCTTCATAACTTCCGCTTTCAACTTTCGCTGCGATGAAGTGGATCATCCCAGCAAGCGCAGCACGCCCCTTAATTGTCCAGTGTGGATCTTGGTTTCCCTTAGGTTCCTCAACAATAACGTTTGTTAATCGGTCAATATACAAATCTCTATTTGCACCTGCTGGTGGAATAACGCCTGGAGAAAGTGGATTCCAACGTGGGTAAAAAAGATTAATCTCAGGATCATCAGAGGCTGCCCACTCAAGAACAAAAACACAACTCACCGTCTCACGATATCCGCTTGTCATTCTCGCGATCTCAGGCTTCACGTCGTTTACAATCATTGTCAGGGCATCACAGCTCAACATTGTCGGCACAACCACACCTGTCGTTTTACCTGTTCCTGGGGGGGCCATACAAAGGACCGTTAATGTCTCTTTCAGCATGAGATATTTTCTTTGCCATTTACCCAAGATCACAAGCCAGCCATTCAACACACCCATCTTTTTAATTGTTCTATAATCAGCCTCACGCGCACGACCAAAATGTGATGGCAAAGCCCAGTGAGGGTTCATAGATGTCCCAATAATGATGACGAATATAGGTGTGACAATCGCAATCCACATCGATAATGGTAAAAGAAAAGCACCATTCCTATTAGACTCCTTAATCCAATCCCAAATAGCCGGAATCCAATAATCAAAAAAGTAAGGGAAAAATGTTGTAAAGAACCCTCCCATCCATGAAAGGCTTTGTTTGTTAAAGCCCATTTCCAAAACCATTGAAAACGGATAGGCCAAAAATAATAATGTAAACCCAACAATAACGCCAAAAACAGACGTCCTTACGTTCCAGTTTACCCAATCAAGCTTAGCGCGCAGATGGGCCTTACCGGCATTCAACATTCTGTAGTTATTAAAAAACATTCTTTAACCTGACCTACTTAGGAGGATTTTCACCATACCCTTTTTCTGTAAATTCTTCAGCACTTAATTTTGGCATATCAATTGCCGTTACAACACGATTACGTCCCTGACGTTCAATTTGAACAATACGACCAAACCCTGCAGAGATAACATCCATCACTGATTTAGGGTCCAAGCCAGGCATTGATTGTGATAGGTTTTGCCAAAAGGCACGAATTGCCAGCTCTGGACTATGCGCATGAATAGTACACATAAAATTCGAATGTCCGGTCGTCATCAGGCGGTAAATACCCGCAGCATTTTTCATACCAATCTCACCACAAATCAAAACGTCTGGTGTCATCCGCACAACAATATCAAGAAGCGCACGATCATCTACATCCGTCGAGGAATTCGTTCGACTGGCGACCAAATGCACACGATTTTTATGTGGCACACGCAGCTCGCGCACGTCTTCAACCGTGACCACACGACGATCTTCTTCAATACGGCTTATTAAGTTGTTAAGAAAAGTCGTTTTCCCTGTTGCTGTCGCCCCAGAAATCAGAACGGCTTCACCATTCTGAACAGCCCCAACAAGATCTTCTAAAGGGGATTCTGAATAACGTTTTCTTTGTCCCGAATGATCATCTGCTACTTCTAGGTCTGCGGACTCTTCCGTAAGACCAAACTTCTCTAGACCAATCACACGATCAGGAGAATAAAGACGAATCGCGATCGCAACACCTTTATCATCAAAGTTATCATACTGAACATTTCGCCCTAAAATAGACGTAAATCTGTGTCCTTCTGGCAAGTCAGCATAAAGAACAGGCGACATTTCGGGATCAAATTTCTGCTTTGTCACGTTTGAAAGCTGAACACAAAGGTCTTCAAGGTAGTTGTAAGTAATTTCAGGTGCATCAACAGCCTCCCACCCCGAATGACTATTCAGCTTTTTATCACCACCACCAGCGTGTTTTAACCAAACTTCTCCTGGACGGTTAATGGCTATTTCTTCTAGGCCAGGATTGCTATAATACGCAGCCAATGGACGAATTGCAGCTGCCAGTAATGGATTTATTGTTTTCATAATATGCGTCCCTTTTTAAATAAGATTTTAAGATGATATCACCATCTTTGACAACCTATTTAAGAGGCGGTCCGCTGTTTTCTGAAGGCCTGTTGCCAGCTTGTCCTTGCGGAACTGGGCTTGGCGCAAGAGGACTGCTTGGTGGCAGTCTTAATGCAGGCGCCCAGTTTGGCTGAGCACGATCGTATCCGCTCGGGGATGTTGAAGGCTGAAAACGCCTTTCTGGTGCTTGTTCAACACGTGGAAGCTCTGATATGCCATATCTTTCTGGATATTGTTTTGGATCTGCGATGAACCTCTCAACCGAAAGATCAGAAATTTTTCCTCTTAATCGCTCTCTCTCATCTGCTGCTGCAACAAATGTCTCTGGATCTCGCAAGAAAATATCACGCGTTGGCACAACATAAATACGCGTTCCTGCGGGGACTGTAACTACAGGCTCTGCTTCTGTATTTTCTTCCAGTGCCTCCGTCAGCTTATCCGAAAGCTCTTGTGTTAAATCGTCAATAGCTTCTTGCTTCGGTGACTCTGATGTTTCTGTCACAGTATCACCAATAACCGTCACACCACTTGTTGAATCACTGACTGCTATACGTGTCAAACCTGCAATGGCAGAAACAAGCAAAGGAACCCCATAACGTTCAAAATATCGCTTTTGCACATGACCAACGACACCATGCTGTCCGACCGAATCAGCGCTTGTAAAGTCAATCGCAATTGTTGCGCCATTAGGCAGTAAAACGCGACTCCACGTCACTTCAATCCTTGGGTCTGAACTACCCTCTGTTGCAGGAGACTCCCCTACGACGCGAGCGCCTGCAGGAATCAACACTTTACGGCCATCACTGCCATAAATATTTCTCTCAACAACGGCAACAACGCGTCCACCAAAAGATCCATTAATTGGCGTCTCTAGAATTGCAGCAATATGCCGATCAGCTGTAATAATTCTTGTACGATCGACAGGAAACGTAGAGGTTGTTTTAGGGAAAAGACCTTCATCAGACAAAAGCTCTTCACGATCCCAATTTGAATCCTTCATACGATATTGTGTTATTTGATCGCCTTCATCAAGGGCATCTTCAGCGAGATGAATTTTAATACCGCTATCCGATCTTTTTAAAGCGATGGCGCTAAGTGTTTTTCCATATGGTGCAACCGGTGATACACGCCGAATGACAGGAGGGGGAGGCGCAGGTGCCTCAACTCTTGGGGGAGGCGCAGGACGAGGAGCCTGAACAACAGGTCTTGGTGCAGGCGCAGGGGCCGGTTCTGGCTCTGGTTCTGGCTCTGGCGGAGGCGCAGGTGGCTCCGGCGGCTTCACAACCTCAACTGTGATAGGCAAAAATGATGGCGCATTATCACCATCATGAAAAATGATCACTTCACTTTTAAGGGGCGCTTGGGCTTTTGCGCCCTCAAACTTTACTGACAAGTCACATCCTTGGCCTGGGTCAATTTCCAGATCTGGCTTACAACTTCCTTCAACAGAGATTTTTGCATTGTTTCCGGTACTTCTCAGCCCTTTTATCTTAAGAGGTAACTGCCCTGTATTTGAAAAAATAACGATCTTTTGTGCAGCCTCATCTGGCTTTAGCTCAAGAAGCTTAACTTCTGGTGGCGTCAACTCACCACGTGCGGGACGCCTTGGTGGCAACTTGAGAACATTGGAAAATGTATCATCATTCTCTGGTATTTCCAAAGGCGGTGGTGTTGGTGCGGGTGGTGGTTCTTCACCACAAGCAGCAACAAACACAAATAAGAACAGTAAAGAAAGTTTGAAAAGTTTTTGCATTTATCTTGTTTTTTCCCATCAAAACAGGGCGTCAGCTTAGCTTAAATGTAAGATTTTAGAAAGCGATTTATAACGGCTCAAAAAGGAAAAGTCAAAAGATGCCATTCTCCTAGCATATTTTGTGGTGTTCAAATAAAAAACACCTTATATATTGTGATTATGAGTTATATCACAGAAACAGGTCACTTCATATTCATTGTCTCTCTTGCGCTTTCTGTGCTGCAAATCATTCTTTGGCGACAGCCTGCCTTTGATACCAAGGAAGCTATCCTGAGTCGCATCTCAATCCTTATTTTCTTTTTTACGTTCTCTTGTTTTTTGATTTTGATGGGCCGGTTTATATTATCTGATTTTTCAGTCTCACTCGTCGCAAATCACTCTCATGTTTCAAAACCCCTGCTTTATAAAGTCATTGCATTGTGGGGAAATCATGAAGGATCAATGCTGCTGTGGGTTTTGATTCTCAGCATCGTCAGCCTGATTGTTGCTTGCTCTAACAAATACCCTCGTCATTTTAAGAATAATCTGATTGGAGTACAAGCATGCCTGCTAACCGCATTCACATCTTTTAGCCTTTTGACATCTAACCCTTTTGCCAGGATTTTCCCGCCACCGTTCACAGGAAGCGATCTTAATCCTCTTTTACAAGACCCTGCACTTGGCATTCATCCACCTGGTCTGTATCTTGGATATGTCGGCTCTTCTATTTTGTTTATCTTTGCTGTGGCGGGTCTTTTAGAAAACAAAATTGATAGGAAGTGGGCCAGCTGGTTAAAGCCGTGGGCACGCTTAACATGGTTATTTCTCACAATAGGAATCATTTTAGGAAGCAGATGGGCCTATTACGAGTTAGGATGGGGCGGCTGGTGGTTCTGGGATCCCGTTGAAAATGCCAGCTTAATGCCTTGGCTGATTGCCACAGCCCTGATTCATTCACTAAACGTCCTCGAGAAAAGGAACGCTCATCCCTACTGGTGTGCTTTTTTATGCTTGCTGACATTTAGCCTCAGCTTAATCGGCACATTTCTCGTCAGATCAGGATTGATCACATCAGTTCACAGTTTTGCATCAGATCCGATGAGGGGTATGTATATCCTTTTCCTTTTCTTTTTATTTACAACTCTTTCATTTAGCTTATTTGTGTACAGGGCTGCGCATAGCACATCTAAGAAGTCTCCTTTACTCTCACGAGAAGGCCTTATTTTATCTGGCAATATCATTTTAGTTATCGCCTCTGCGATCGTTTTTCTAGGCACAACATACCCTCTTATCTTGGATGCCATACAAGGAAGGCAAATTTCTGTTGGACCACCCTTTTACCTAAAAACAATGGGGTGGATTGGTATTACACTTCCTCTCTTGATGGGCTTTTCAAGCCTCACAGCGTGGCAAAAAATATCTTTTAAAAAACTCAGAGATGCCTGCTCAGGCGCCCTCTTAATCAGCATTGCGATCGGCATCATAACAACCTTGCTGACAAAATCTTTCTTTGTTGCAATCGGATTTGCTATGTCAGTATGGCTTTTTACCACAACGCTCCAGGGCGCAAAAAAAGATTTAAAAAGTAAGAAAAAAACAACATTAAGCATGATTGCAATGTGGGTCGCACATACTGGTATCGCGCTTTTTATCATTGGCGCGGTTGGATCTTCGGCGCTTAAATCAGAAAAGTATCTTTCTTTAAGTTTAAATAAACCTATCATTTTCAATGAAACAACGTTCACTCTGACAAATGTTTACAAGAAAAAAGAAGCTAATTACATCACTGAAAAGGCTGTCATTCATCTGTCAAAAAAGAATGTATTTCTTGGAGAGGTTGTGCCTGAAAAAAGAAATTATGTTTATGCTGACACAACAACCATCGAAGCAGATTTCAAAAGTTTTTTAACAAAAGACATTTACATTACTTTAGGAGATCAAATAGATTCACACACATGGTCTGTTTATATCGTTATTGAACCTCTCATTCTATTTTTATGGCTGGGCGCAGGCTTTGTCATTTTGGGTGGGAGCATATCTGTTATTTCTGGGTTTAGAAAAAGATGATGAAAAAATTATATGTTCTGTTCATTCCTACCGCAATAATAGCGGTTCTTTGTACCGTGTTGCTTTATCAATTAACAAATGACTCAACAGCTGCACGCACAATCCCGTCGCTGGAAAACAAAAAAATACCCACCTTTAAATTACAAACTCTTGATGGCAAAAAAACATATTCAAATCATGATTTTTCTGGCGAAATCGCTCTTGTGAACTTCTTTGCATCATGGTGTACGCCCTGCAAGGCTGAGCACCCTATACTTCTTTCGCTTGCACAGCGTGGTGTGCCTATATACGGCATCAATATGAAAGATAAATACGCAGATGTTGTATCTTGGTTTGCAAAAGATGGAAATCCGTATAAAATCACTCTCAAAGATGATACTGGTCGCTCGATGGTTGCTTGGGGGCTTTACGGCCTTCCCGAAACATTTGTCATTGACCGAAATGGTGTGATCAGATTTCGTTGGGCGGGTCCATTAACGGCAGATATTGTTAATCAAAATATTCTCCCTCTGATAAAACGTTTAGAAAAAGGTAACAAATAAAATATGTCTGATCTTTTTGAAAGCTCTCCCACGCAACAAAAAGCTGAGGATTCCTACTCGGCAAATGATATTGAAGTCTTGGAAGGCCTAGAACCTGTCCGCAAAAGACCAGGAATGTACATTGGGAATACGGGCGAGTCAGGCCTTCACCATCTTGTTGCCGAGGTTCTTGACAACTCAATGGATGAAGCTGTTGCAGGGCATGCGACCCGTATCGAAATAAAACTGGATGATAATAACGCCATCACCATCAGTGATAATGGACGAGGCATTCCGGTTGGCCCTCACCCAAAATTTAAAGACAAATCTGCTTTAGAAGTGATCTTAACAACACTGCACGCAGGGGGAAAGTTTAGCAACAAAGCATACCAAACTTCTGGTGGCCTTCACGGCGTTGGCATCTCTGTTGTCAATGCACTTTCAGAAGAGTTAAAAGTTGAAATCGTTCGTGACAAAACACTTTGGACACAAACATATAGTCGTGGTATTCCAACATCAAAAATTGAAAATAAAGGTGCCATCACAAATCGCCGCGGCACATCTGTAACCTTTAAGCCTGATGAAACAATTTTCCCAAGCCCCGTATTTGATCCTAAAAAACTCTTACAAATGGCAAAGTCAAAAGCCTATTTGTTTCGTGGCGTTGAAATTCGTTGGCAATGTTCTGAGGCGCTTGCAAAGAAAAACAATATCCCTCAAAAGGAGGCTTTTCATTTTCCCAACGGACTGGCTGATTATTTAACATCTTATCTTGAAAATAAAGATATGTTGATTGGCCAAAGCTTTGCAGGTCTAGCGGAAGCAGAGGATGCGCACAAAGTTGAGTGGGCGCTTGCATGGTTGGAACATGGGGATGGTTTAACAGAATATTACTGTAATACAATTCCAACACCTCTTGGTGGAACACATGAAGTCGGCCTAAGACGTGCTTTACTAAAAAGTATCCGAGAATATGGTGAGCTCTCTAGCAATAAGAAAGCGGCACAAATTACCTCTGAAGACATTGCCTCTGGTATTTGCATCGTTTTATCTGTTTTTGTCCCCAATCCTGAGTTCCAGGGACAAACAAAAGAAAAACTAACATCTGCATCAGCTGCCAAAATTGTCGAATCAACCATTAAAGACAGGTTTGATTTGTTTTTAAGTGACCACCCAAACTCATCTGCCTTGCTGCTTGATACATTAATTGAGCGCGCGGAAGAACGAAAAAGGCGCCGAGCAAAAAAAGACATGAAACGTCAGACAGCAACAAGGCGTTTACAGCTTCCCGGTAAGCTTTCTGATTGTTCGCGCGAAAATGCTGAAGGAACCGAGATATTCATCGTTGAGGGAGACTCGGCTGGTGGGTCTGCAAAACAAGCTAGAAACCGTGAAACACAAGCGATCCTTCCACTACGTGGTAAAATCTTAAATGTTGCCAGCGCAACAGATGATAAGATGAAAGCCAATCAAGAAATCAAAGATCTTGGACAAGCTCTTGGTTGTGGCTTTGGAAAAGAGTTTGATGTTACAAAGCTGCGCTATGAAAAAGTTATTATTATGACAGATGCTGATGTTGATGGCGCTCATATTGCGGCTCTTTTAATGACGTTTTTCTACCAAAAAATGCCAAGTCTCATTCGTGAAGGGCATTTATATCTAGCGGTTCCACCTCTATACCGCCTGTCACACGGGGACAAGGTCTTTTATGCTAATGATGATGATGCGCGTGAAAAACTTTTAAAAACAGAATTCAAAAGCGCTAAGAAAGTTGACATATCGCGTTTCAAAGGTCTGGGAGAAATGCGCCCAGCACAACTCAAAGAAACAACAATGAACCCAAAAACAAGGCGGTTAATACAAGTTAAAATCCCGTCTATGAAAAATGAACCAGAAGAAGCTGCGCATCTGATTACTTTTGTTGATAATCTTATGGGTAAGAAGGCAGAGACGCGCATGGCCTATATCCAAGAAAACGCTAAATTTGTGAAGGAGATAGATGTCTAATGGATAAGAAATTTGATGTTGTTGGAATAGGAAGCGCAATCGTTGATATTCTTGGTCATGCCGATGATGAGTTGTTAAAAGAGCTTGGCTTACAAAAAGGAACGATGACCTTAATTCCTGAGGCAGAAGCAAATATTTTCTATGATATGTTAAAAGATAAACAAGAAAAGTCAGGTGGGTCCGTTGCAAACACGACTGCGGGAATTGCCTCACTAGGCGGCAGCACTTCTTTTATTGGGAAATGTAAAGAAGATGAACACGGAAAAACCTTTTCTTCTTCTCTCAAATCGACAGGTGCAATTTACAACACACCCCTTAGCACAGGAGAAAATGGAACGGCAAGAAGCTTTGTTTTCATCACACCTGATGCAGAAAGAACAATGGCAACATTTCTCGGTGTCGCAGTTGAGTTATCTAAAGATGACATTGACTTTAAGATGGTCCAACAGGCTAAAATTGTTTTCTTAGAAGGTTATCTTTTCGACTCGCCCTCTGCACGAGAAGCATGCTTTGAAATCATGAAGATCGCTCAAGAAAGTAACACAAAAATAGCTATCACACTTTCTGACCCTCTTTGTGTTGACCGACACCGTGACGATTTTATGGATATGGCTATGGACTTCGCGGATATTGTTCTAGCAAATGAGCTTGAGGCTCAAGCGCTTTTCCAAGTAAAAACACTAGATGCCGCGGTTGAAGAAATTCGCCGTGAAAACAGTAGAAAAGCACAAATATTTGCTATTACAAAAGGAGACAAAGGATCTATCATCATTGATGAAACAAATCTTTATGAAGTTTCACCTGAAAAAGTTTCGAATGTTGTTGATAAAACCGGTGCGGGCGATTTATATGCTTCAGGGTTTCTTTACGGCCTTTCACATGGCTATACAACAAAACAATCGGCACGTATTGGCAGCATTGCCGCAGCAGAAGTTATTGGGCATATTGGTGCGCGTCCCGAGGTAAAACTCTCAGACCTTATTATATCAGGAAAAGTTTAAAATGTTATTTGTCATTAGTTGTTTTGACGCGCCTGACGGCACTGTGAAACGTGAGCAATTCTTTGAGGACCACAAAGCTTATCTGGCCGAAGAGAACGGTAAAGATATCAATATCGAAGTCGCAGGGCCGTATACAGAAGATGATGGCGAAACGTTAAAAGGCAGCCTGATCATTGTGGAAGCTAAAGACCGTCAAACTGTCGAGAGCTTTAACAAAAAAGATCCCTACACGGTCAATGGCATCTGGGGTGAATGCGTCATTACAGGGTTCATCAGAAGGCGTTAGTTCATCGTTTCTGCAATTTGATCAACCATTTTTGGATATACCTTCACGCCATATGTGTTGCGTAGCTCGGCTAATAATGACTGCCTCGCTTGCTCTTTAAACTCTTTACTTAAAGCTGCTGTCATTTTATCTGTTTGCGCCTGAACAGCAGGCTTATCTCTGGCAATAACCTTATCTAGTTTAACAAGAAAATAACCCTTTCCTGTCTCAGCGTCATCAAGCAAAACATAAGGTGATTCTGACGTCAGAGAGAAAATTACACGCACTTGCTCTTCTGTAAAGTTCTTTTGTTTTGAATCAACAAAAAAGGGCCGTGTTTTATGCACTTTCAAGCTTTCTTTCTTCGCTGCTTCTACAAAATCCAGAGAATCTTTGCGCAAGCGACTTAACAAAGAAGAAGCAAGCACACGGCTTTTTTCCATTGCTTCTTGTTCTTTCCAACGTTTTAAAACTTTCTTTTTAACTGTGTTAAATGGATATGGTTGCGGCGTTATAACTTGATCAAGGCGCACAGCAACATAGTCTCCATTCTTCATTTCTGTTAAAGGTACCAACTCACCTTCTTCTGATAGAAAAATCGTTTCAACAAGCTTATCGTTAAGACCTTGAGGTAGCTTCTTCTGGTCTTTCTTGATTGTAACAGCTTGTTTAATATCCAACCCATATTGTGTAGCAACCGTTTCTAAATCATCCCCTAGATTAATTGCTTCATCAACTGTATTTGTAAGCTCTATCACAGATTCGATCAAAAGTTCTTTTTCCAAAATTGATCTCAGTTCTTTTTTGACTTTTGCAAACGGTTTCTTAACCTTCTTTTTGATTTTCCCTACTTTCAACACATGAAAACCAAATGGTGTTTTAATCGGCAAAGTGACCTCACCTTTTTCAAGAAGAAAAACAGCTTGAGCAACATCATCATTAAGTTTCCCTGCTTCCATAAAACCAAGATTGGAAGAGCGTATACCAAACTCATTCTCAGCATCTGCAATGGATTTCCCTGATGATAAATACTCATAAAGCTTTAGCCCTTGCGCTTTATTTTTTGCAACAAACTGTGTCAGTTCTCTTTTTTCTGGCGTGCCAAAAAGGTCATCACGCGCCAGGTATATCTCTTTCATCTCGCTATCAGATAATGAGAAGTCTTTCGCCATCTTTTCTTTTGAAATTGTTATGTATGTCATAATCCTTTTTTCTGGGGAAAGAAAATCAAAAGAATTATTATGATAAAAAGCCTCTAAAACATCATCGTTTGGTGTTTTTATGTCTTTCGCTTTATGCACAATATGAGCATATTGCACGGAACGTTTCTCAAGGGATTTTTGACTGAGCAACTCAACAACCTTCATTGGTGGTGTAATCACAACATCAAAAATAGATTGTACCTGGCGCTCTAAAAGCTCAGCTGTTAACGAGCTTATGACTTGCTTTTCGATATAAGGCGAGCGCTCTACATATTTTTTATATTTTTCTAAACTAAATTTCCCATTCTCACCTTGGAAAATAGACAGTTTCTTCAACTCATCTTTGATAACATCTTGATGCACTTGGAGATTAAGGTCTTTTACGAAAAGCTTCAGCGCCGCTTCATCAATCATGGCTTGAAGAACATTGTCAGTCAAAGCCTGACGCGGGAAAGCCATTTGTTTGCCAAACATTTCTTCCAAACTGCGAAACCCTTGGAAAGATTTTGACAAGCGCTGTCTAAAGTCATACTGGGAAATTTCAATGTCACCAACCTTCGCAACACTAGAACTGCCACCACGGTCAAGCACCATATCTGCGACACCCCAAACACCAAAGCTAAGAATCAAAAGAACAAAAAGGATTTTCACAAAAACCGAGGCTGCTCTATCGTTGATAAACTGCATCATGACAGTATCATCTCCTTTTTCATTTTTTCTAATACCGTATAGTCTGTTAAATCTGGCTTTAAAGGTGTGACGACAACATATCCTTCATGCAACCAATATTCATCAGAATTATTATGATTATCACCATCTAAAACACTCACACCACGTCGCCAGTAATATGTTTTTTGATAAGGTGCCACAATCTCTTTGATATCATCATAACATTCGCGCGAACTTTGGTGTGCTAAACGAACACCCTTCACCTCATCAACAGGTAAATTCGGAAAGTTAATGTTCATGACAGACTGCTTGTAAAGATCTGTCTTCAAAAGCTCTTTCACAACCTTTGCACCAAAATGGCGGGCAGTCTCCCACTGCATTTCCATACCATGCTCATAGCGCAGACTTAAGGCCATTGCAGGAACGCCATAACCAAAAGATTCAAGTGCCGCACCAACTGTTCCAGAACAAGAAACATCTCCTGCTAAATTACTTCCTTCGTTCACGCCTGACAACACAAGATCAGGACGATTATCTTTCAAAAAACCCTGAAGTGCACAAAAAACAGAATCAGCAGGTGTACCATCAATCGCATATCTGTTTTGTCCATAGTGATCAACACTTAAAGGACGCTTGATGCTAATGGCACGACTCATCGCGCTATTTTGACGATCAGGAGACGAGACCCAAACATCATCGCTAATGTCTTTTGCAATTTCCTCAAGAACACTTATGCCTACTGCATGAATACCATCATCATTTGTCACTAAGATGCGCATATTTTATCCAATCCACCCATATAAGGTTTTAAAACTTCTGGAACTAAGATGCTGCCATCTTCTTGTTGATAGTTTTCCATCACCGCAATTAATGTACGCCCAAGCGCAAGCCCAGAACCGTTTAATGTATGGGCATATATTGTTTGTTTTTGGTCTTTCTCGCGATAACGCATTTTCATACGACGCGCCTGAAAATCACCACAATAAGAACAGCTTGAAATTTCACGATACTCACCTTGTCCTGGCAACCAAGCTTCAATATCATATGTTTTTTTAGCTGAAAATCCTGTATCACCTGAACAAAGAAGCATCACGCGATAAGGAATTTCTAGTCGCTGCAGGATTGTCTCCGCAGCTTTTGTCATGCGCTCGTGCTCGGCCTCACCGTCTTCTTGTTTGACGATACTGACAAGTTCAACTTTCATGAACTGGTGCTGACGCAACATCCCTTTTGTATCTCGCCCTGCAGCACCTGCTTCTGATCGAAAACACGGTGTGTAGGCCGTAAAACGTAATGGCAAATTATCGGCATCAATAATTTCATCTGAATGCAAATTCGTTAAAGGAACCTCTGCAGTTGGAATCAACCATTGATCTTCGGCTGTTTTATAAAGGTCCTCCGAAAACTTGGGAAGCTGACCCGTCCCAAATAAAACATGATCACGAACCAGAAATGGCGGTTGTGTTTCAAGATAACCAAACTCAGATGTATGAGTATCCAACATAAATTGTGTGAGCGCACGATCCAGCCGTGCAAGCCCCCCTTGAAGAACAACGAAGCGTGACCCCGAAAGCTTTGCAGCACGTTCAAAGTCCATAAGCCCTAGAGCTTCGCCCAACTCGTAATGCTCTTTTGCATCAAAAGATAAAGATGAAGCTTCACCCCAAGACCTTATCTCTACATTGTCCTCTTCGCTCTTCCCAGAAGGTACATCATCACTCAAAATATTTGGAAGAGACGCGAGCATGCTTTTCAGCTGCACACCCAAAGATTCAACCTCACCTTCAAGTGATGTCATTTTATTTTTTATATCCGCGACTTCACGCATTAAGTCATCTGCGCTCTCGCCCTGTGATTTCAGACGACCAATATCTTTTGATTTTGTGTTGCGGTCATTTTGTAATGTTTGCAATTCTGTCTGATTTTTTCTTTTCTTTTCATCAAGTTCTAAGACAGACGTGGAAATAGGCTCTACGCCTCTTTCTTTCAAGGCATTGTCAAAGTCTTCTGGATGATCGCGAATCCATTTTATATCAAACATTTTTACTCTTTCTCTTCTTCTGACGGCTCTGGCAAAAAGTGAATTGATATTTCATACAAAATTAACAAACACAATGCCAGACCTATCTGACTAAAAACATCTGGCGGTGTAAGCACAGCTGCCATCACAAAAGACACAATCAATGCATACTTCCGGTTATTTCTTAGTAATTCTTTTGTAACAAGCCCGAACCGTCCAAGAATCACCATAACCACTGGTAATTCAAAACTAAGGCCAAAGGCGAAAATAAAGCTGATCGCCAATGAGAAATAATCGCTTATTTTTGCCTCTAACTCAATCGGCAATGCGCCCGCTTCCGTTTCAAAGCTGACAAAAAATTCCCATGCAAATGGGAAAATATAAAAATATGCAAAAGCCCCACCAATATAAAACAAAAGAGGAATCATATATAAAAGAGGCTTTATTTTTTGTCTTTCCTCAACAAAAAGTCCTGGCGCTATAAAAAACCAAATTTGCAATAAGATAAAGGGAAAGGTCAGAAAAAACCCTGCATAAAGACTTAACTTAAGATATGTCAGAAAAGGCTCTGTTAGACTGGTAAAAATAAGACGTTTATGTTCACCATTTTGATATTGGTCTGCCAATGGTTTTGATAAAATATCAATCACCAACTCTGAAAAAGAATAACTAACACCAAACGCAATAATAAAAAAAACACTACACCAAATAAGGCGCTTACGCAGCTCGGCGAAATGCGAGACCAGTGTCATATCTTCAGTTGTTTCTTCACTGTTCTTTGTCATGGTTTTCTATGCTTTTCTTTTTCAACTCTGCCGCCTCTGCGTCACTCAGAAACTCATCAAGGCTTTGGTTCATACGATAAATAAAGGCTTTGATATGACGAAGCGTCCGTCCCAGCTTCCCCAGTACAAAAGGTAGCTCTTTCGGTCCAACAAAAATAAGTGTAACGATTGTTATAAGAAGAAGTTCAAGCCAGCCAATTCCAAACATGATACTTTATCAAGACTTTTCGTTATTGTCTTCGTCTTCTGCGAGGCCTTTTTTGAAAGACTTAATCCCTTTTGCCAAATCCTTCATGACATGAGGTAACTTTCCCGCACCAAAGACCATCAAAACGATAAACAAGATAACGACAATTTGCCAAATTCCTATTGACATTGTTAAGCTCCACCTAATAATTCGTTCAGCAAGTTAAGCGCCACATCAACTTGGCATGGCTTATAAGAAGATACACGCAAATCCTCGTATAGTGCAATCTTTTCCGACAATTCTGCTGACAGGTCAGGTGCATGCGCCATCACTTCTATCATTTCATCCATTTCACCCGTGCAATGCAGCATCAAATCACATCCAGCTTCCACGGCAGCTTTTGTTTTTTCTTCAAATGTTCCGCCCAAGGCTTTCATATCCAAAGCGTCTGTCATTAAAACACCATGAAATCCTATTTCTCCACGAATCACTTCATCAATGACTTTCTTAGAAAGCGTTGCAGCGCATTTATCATCAATCGCAGAATATTTAATATGCGCCGTCATTGCAAAAGGTAGATCAGCAAGCGCTTTAAAAGGTTTGAAATCTGTTTCTCGCAAATCTTCCAACGATGTCTCAATCGTTGGCAACTCTTCATGAGAATCCATCACCGCACGCCCATGGCCTGGAATATGTTTAATAACAGGCAATATACCGCCGTCCATAAAACCAACAGAAGCAGACTCTGCAAGGGTCGCGACAATCTCTGGATTGCTATGATATGACCGATCACCGATAACGTCATGCGCATCTTCAAAAAACAAATCACATACAGGGGCACAATCAACAGTGAAGCCCAACTCATAAAGCTCTTGTGCAATAAGCCTAGCATGAAGATAGGCCGCTGTTAAACCGTCTTTGGGAGACTTTTCGTAAAGCTTGCCAACTTCTTGAAGGGGTGGGTATGCGCGCCAATTTGGTGGCTGAAGGCGTGCGACACGGCCGCCTTCCTGATCAATTAAAATAAGCGGTGCTGGATGTGTAACAGCATCTTTAAACTGTTCAATTAACTTACTAACCTGTGCTGTACTTTCAATATTGCGCGCGAAAAGAATCAAACCTAAAGGCTGTGCTTCCTGGAAGAAGGTTACTTCTTCAGGCGTAAGCTCTAATCCTTGGCAACCAAGTATTGCCGCTTTTGTTTGGCTATTTTCTGGCAATGAAGCACCCTTGACCCGACTTCTTAAGGTTGGAACAGACACGCTCGGCTTCTGATCTATTTTTCAAAGGCCCTAATTGCACACGATACATCGCGCCTTTGGGACCTAAATCGGCCTTGGGAGTATAAACCATCAAGTTAGACAAAACATCAAACTTACTTTTTAGACGATTCCCTTCTGCAACCGAGACACGCATATCTCGATACGCGCCTAATTGCACACGATAACTACCTGCTGTACCATCTGGAATTGATGTAACAACTTGTGGCTTGGGATTTGCCTTAGGAACAGGCTTTGGTTGTGGCTGCACTTTCACAACTTTTTCTTCAGCCAACTTCGGCGCCTCTTTTGCAACAGGCTTTACTTTCTTCTCTTCTTTTTTATCATTCAACATAACAGGGCTTGGTTTGGCAGCCGGCTTCTTCACTTCTTTAACAGCAATATCTGGAACCGCCTTATCATGACCCGACTTAACTTCATCTTTTTTCTCGTCTGAAGCAGCAAGCAAGATCGTAACAGGCTCTTCTGTAATCTGATCAATCATCTTGATTTTATCTTCTAAAGATTTTGCTTCGTCTTCTTCGCTTTTTTCAATTGGTTTTTCAGGCTTGGGAAGAACCGTTTCTTTTTGCGCCTTCTCTTCAGGAAGAAGTGTTTGGAAAACAAGTTTATCTTGATGTGGTATTTTCATACCACCAGGATTATCTGGCTTTACTTTAACAGGCCCTTCAGGCGCTGTAATAACGGCAACATCTTTGTTATCGCCTTTGTTGCCAATAGACTGGCTCATTGAATAAAGGTACCAAATCACAGCAATAAAAGCTGCTATACATAGAAATGCTAAAAAATAAGAAAGCCATTTTATCGTTTTTTGTTCAGAGTCATCATTTAGCGACCCTAGAACCTGGTCAGATAAATTTTGTTCAAAATCATTGTTCATTTTCACATATCCCTTAAAGAGGAAGGGTATTAGCGCATTTCTTCAACTGGTTTAATACCAAAAACATGCAGACCCGATGCTATGATAATACTACATGCGCGCAGCAACGCAAGTCTCGCCTTTGTTTTGACAAGGTCATCTTCAAGTAAGAATCGTAAATTTGCATCATCTCGCCCCATACTCCAAAGGCCGTGCAAGGCTCCGGCAACGTCAAAAAGGTAATAAGCCAAGCGATGCGGCTCGTGATGTGAAGCAGCGCTATCAACAACACGCGGCCAATGACTCAACATTTTAAGTAAGTTTAATTCAGCATCATTTTCTAAACCTTCAAAATCACTCTCTGATAACGCTAAATCTTCTAAACCCTCAGAATCAAACATTTCTAAAGCGTGCTGGAAGACAGAACAACATCTTGCATGTGCATATTGTACGTAAAAAATAGGGTTATCTTTTGATTGCTCAAGCGCTTTTTTCAAATCAAAATCTAAAGTTGTGTCATTCTTGCGGGTCACCATCATAAAGCGCACAACATCTTTACCAACTTTTTCAACAATGTCTTTTAATGTTACGATATTGCCTGCCCGCTTTGACATCTTAACGGGGACACCACCCTCCATCAGGTTGACTAGCTGACAAATTTGTACGTCCAAAGAAGCTTTATCATCACTCACAGCACGCGTTGCTGACTGAATACGCTTCACATAACCACCATGATCAGCACCTAAAATATCAATCATAGATGTAAAACCACGTGCGAATTTATCATAATGGTAAGCAATATCTGGCGCAAAATAGGTCCATGACCCATCAGACTTTTTAATCGGACGATCAACATCGTCACCAAACTCTGTCGACTTGAATAATGTTTGTGGACGCTCTTCCCAATCATCAGGCTTCTTCCCTTTTGGTGGCTCCAAAACACCTATGTATAAAAGATCCTTATCCTCTAACACCTTCAGTGCGCGATCAACTGCGCCACTATCCCGCAATTCTTGCTCTGAAGTAAACACATCATGTACAACACCCAACAAATCCAGATCACAACGGATCATTTCCATCATCATAGATAAAACAACCGGTTTAATTTTTTCTGCACGAGATGCTTTGTCTAGGCTCTTCAAAGATATATTAAATTCATCTTTTAGCTTTTGACCTACAGGTACCAAGTAATCCCCTGGATAAAGCCCAGAAGGAATCTCACCTATATCTTCTCCTAAAGCTTCTAGATACCGAAGGTAAGCAGACTCTGCTAACACATCTATCTGTGAACCTGCATCATTGATGTAGTATTCTCGGGTGACATCATAGCCAACTTTAGCTAATAAATTACACAACACATCTCCTAAAACAGCACCTCTCGTATGACCAACATGCATTGGACCTGTAGGGTTTGCAGAAACATATTCAACATTCACTTTATGGGATGCACCCTGATCGCTGTCGCCATATGATGTACCTGCTTGCAAAATATCACGCAAACGGTCCAGCCAGAAAGATTTAGTCAGACGCATATTGATAAAGCCAGGACCTGCAATATCAATTGACTCAATGCCAGAAATCTTTTCAAGTTTTTGCTTTAGGTCTTCGGCAAATTGCCTTGGATTTTGCCCAACTTGTTTACACAAAACCATTGCAGCATTTGTAGCCATATCTCCGTGAGATAAGTCTTTAGGTGGCTCAACCGTAATACGGCCTTCAAACCCTTCACTTAGATCATAGCCTTTGAGAATACTAACTAACTGGTCTTTTATAAATGAAAATGCACAACGCATCATAATCCTCTTTCTTAAGATGTTTTTTTGTTTAATTTTATTAGTTTTTTTGCAACCGACTCAACATCGTTTGCTGGCCTCACATTTGGATGGCGTGTTAAAATTGGAGATTGATAACGAATAGATTCTGGCACTTTCTTATCAAAGCGGATAATACCCATTAAATCAAAAGTTGTTTGTAAGAATTTTTCACTTACTTTCCTCAAAGAGGCATATACATCATTTCCATCTTTAAGTGTTAAAGCTTGATTTACAACAAGGTGAATATCTTTCTCTGGCGCCTCTTTTTTGAGAAGCTTAATAAAAGCATATGCATCTGTCATAGATGTAGGCTCTTGCGTAGAAACAATGAAACCATGATCAGCTTCTGCGACAAAATGTCTAATAGAGGGATCAACACCCGCACCTAAATCAATGAGAACATAATCATAATCTTTTGACAAAACAGCCAGATCTGCACGCAAAGCCATCACTTTTGACATCGGCATCTGCGTCAAGCTCGTTGATCCAGAGCGACCAGGGATAATATCGAAAGAAACCTTTTCACTTTTATCTGTATAATGATAGATGACATCTTTAAGGTTTTTTTGCCCTGAGATAACATCGGCAAGGTCAACTTCTGGCATCAGCCCCAACTGGATATCAACATTTGCCATACCAAGGTCACCATCAAACAGCAGGACACGCTTTCCCAACTTGGCAAGCGCATGTGACAACGTGATTGAAAACCAGGTTTTACCAACACCACCCTTACCAGAAGCAACCGCAACAATCTGCCCGTGATGAGCCGTGTCATCCATAGGAAAAAGTGTTTCACTCATCCGTTTAATACTTCTTTCACAAGAGGACCCGCCTTCGACATATCAAGCTGGCCAGCATATTGTGTCTTCAAGGCACCCATCACTTTACCCATGTCTTTAACAGATTGTGCGCCAACCTCACCAACAAGCTTTTGGATTGCCTCTTTCATTTCAACTTCATTCATTTGTTGTGGCAAAAACTTCTCGATGACTGCAATTTCATCTTTTTCTTTTTGCGCCAACTCATCACGACCACCATCTTCATACATTTTGATAGATTCACGACGCTGTTTTGTCATGCTTTGTAAGACAGAAAGAATCTCAGCATCTGAGATACCATCGTTATTTCCACTTGTCCTGGCATTAATATCAGCATCTTTGATTTTCGATAAAATCATTCGAATGGCTGCCAACTCTTCCGAGTTTTTTGCCTTCATAGCGGTTTTCATCGCTTCTTTGATTGTTTCACGCAAAGAGTTATTTGTCATTTTACACCTCGTTATTATACTTCTTTAAAAGAAAGTCATTGACCTTCGACAGCAGTTTGATAAAACATAAGACAATTTGTTTGAATTTGAAAGTTGTATATCACTTGAATAACATGAAGCACATAAATAAAAAAGACGCAGTTATTGTTTTAGCCGATGGCACACATTTTTGGGGTAAGGGCATTGGCGCGACAGGTGTTACTGTTGGCGAGCTTTGCTTTAACACCTCAATGACAGGCTATCAAGAGATCCTAACAGACCCTTCTTACGCTGGACAAATCATCACCTTTACATTCCCACATATTGGCAATGTTGGTACCAATGATGAAGATACGGAAGCAGATAAAGCGTTTTGTAACGGCCTTATCGTTCGTGAAGATATCACACAGCCTGCAAACTGGCGCAAAAAAGACCATCTGCAAACATGGCTAGAAAAGAATGGCCTCGTCGGTATTTCAAATGTTGATACCAGGCGCCTAACACGCCACATTCGGAAAGCAGGTTTTTGTAACGCTGCGATTGCCTATGTAACTGATGGTGAAATTGATATTGATTACTTAAAGTCTGTTGCAGCGGGCCACACATTAATGGAAGGCCTAGACTTAGCGCAAGACGTTACTTGCTCTCAACCGTATCACTGGCAAGAAGGTGGATGGGAAATCGGCAAAGGTTATGTCAAACGTAATGACTTTAAACACAAGATTGTTGCGATCGATTTTGGTATTAAAAGAAACATTTTAAGATGCCTGGCTGATGCGGGATGCGACGTCACAGTTGTCCCAGCACGAACATCAGCTGAAGAGATTTTAGCCTACAACCCTGATGGTGTTTTTCTTTCAAATGGTCCTGGCGATCCACATGCAACTGGACAATATGCTGTGCCAACAATCCAAGCCTTGATTGAAAAAAATCTCCCTATTTTTGGAATTTGCCTAGGTCATCAGCTGCTTGGTATTGCGCTTGGTGGGAAAACAGCAAAAATGGCAATTGGTCATCGCGGCGCCAATCAACCCGTCAAGGACTTCACAACAAATAAAGTAGAAATTACATCACAAAATCACGGCTTTTGTGTTTTAGAAGATTCACTTCCTGATAATGTAATGCGCTCTCATGTCTCATTGTTTGATGGCACCCTGGAAGGGATTGCTGTCAAAGACAAACCTATTTTTGCGGTTCAATATCACCCTGAAGCCTCGCCTGGTCCACAAGACAGCTTTTATCTTTTCGAGCGCTTTACAAGCATGATTGATGCACATAAAAAATCAAAAACGGCGGCATGACTTTACAGGTTGAATGGAAGAATGCTTCCGATTTAATTTCATATCCCGATGCATTAACATTCATGGAAAACCGTGTTCAAGATATCATTGATGGAAAATCCCCTTCATGTTTTTGGGCACTGGAACACCCACCTCTTTATACTGAAGGCGTTAGCGCACAAAAAGAAGACCTCTTAACACCTGAACGATTTCCTGTTTATAAAACAGGGCGAGGCGGTCAATTCACTTATCACGGCCCAGGACAGCTTGTTATTTATGTTATGCTAGATCTCAGTAAAGGCGAGAAAGATTTAAAAAAGTTCATCTGTTCCTTGGAGGAATGCCTGATCAACTCACTGTCGCAACTTGGCATCACCGGAGAACGCCGTGAAAATCGTGTTGGCATCTGGGTAAAAATGCCTGACGGCAGTGAAAAAAAAATAGCAGCGATTGGCGTGCGCGTTAGGAAATGGGTGACGTTCCACGGCATTTCTCTTAATATTGACCCTGACCTTTCTCACTTTGATGGGATCGTTCCTTGTGGTCTTTCCACCTACGGTGTGACCTCTTTGGCAGACTTAAATGTTGATGCTAAAAAAGAGAAAATTGTCTCAGTTTTACAAGATTCTTTTGCAAAAACATTCAATATATCGTACATTTAGTATAGAGATATTCCTTCACCCCTAGATATGGGAGGACGTAATGACTTATACTCTCGAAAACCCCTTACAATCCAAGCATGATAACTGTCTCTACGCGCCAGAGATGAGCCGTGTATTTTCAGTTAAAACACTTAAAGAACACCCCGCAGAGTTTCACATAGAAGCAACAGATATAGAGCGCGCCGCCTTGGCAACACGCTTTCATGTCTCTGCAATTCACTCTTTGAAAGGGTCTTTTAAAATTTATCGCAAAAATGGGTTAATCAAAGTAAAAGGCTCACTCGAAGCTCAGTTAGACCAAACATGTGTGGTCACACTAAACAGTTTTAAGGTAGCGATCGTTGATGACTTTAATCTAGTGTTTGACCCAAGCACAACATGGGATGATTTCTGCCTTGATGAAACATTTTTCAGTGACGGCCCTGAGCCTATCATCAATAACCAGTTAGATATTGGTGAGCTTTTAGCACAACAACTTTCACTTGGCATCAATCCATACCCGCGCTCTCCAGGCGCAAACTTGGCTGAAGCCATAAAAGGTATTAATGTTTCGAACGTAAAAGTTATCACGGAAGCAACGCAGGCAAACAGCCCCTTTGCCGTCTTGAAAGAACTGGGAGAAAGTGCCTAAGCTCTTTTCCAGACTTCAGTAGCCAAAGCTTCGATATCTTTCGTTGCATTATGTGTTTTGTGCTTTTCTGCAACGCCCTTACCTTCTGAAATACTGCGCGAAAATGCTGTATAATTGCGTAATGCGCTCTTCGCGACATCTGCACCCATTTCCTTAACACGCGCAATAACATCCTCATTCAATGAAATAGAGCGTTGCGAAATACGGTTTAAAACAACCAACGCATCTGTCCCCTCATCTGAGGCCAACTTCAATGTTGGTGTTGTTGCCCATACATCAACAGCACTTGGCTGTGCAGGAATAAGAACAAGATCGGCGGCACGCACGGCAATACGTGACTCTGTTTCGGCATGCGGCGGCGAATCAATCAAAATAACATCAAACTCGTCTGCAAGACGACGGATTTCACTTTCAATACGCCAGCCCGAAACAGTCCGCACTTGGAAAGAGGGACTTTCACCAACACTTTCTAGGCGCATTTCATACCAAAAAGAGAGAGAACCTTGTGGGTCAATATCAATGAGGCAGACTTTTTTCTTCTTCGAAGCCCAGTATGTCCCGAGATGAACGACAAGAGTCGTTTTCCCCGCACCACCTTTTTGCTGTGCAATGGTAAATATTTTTGCCGTCACGCTTCCCTCCATCAATGAATTAATCTAATATCTCCAAGATTATGACAAAACTATACAAAAAAACAAAGAACGAAATCGCAGAAGTCGCAAATGCCTTAAAAGAAGGTGATATCATTGCGATAGCAACCGAAACAGTTTATGGGCTTGCTGGTGATGCCACGAATGAAAGTGCTGTTCATAAAATTTATGCTGCAAAACAAAGACCAGCAGTTAATCCACTCATTGTACATGTGTCCTCTACAAAACAAATAGAGAGATTTGCAGTCATAAACGAGACAGCTCAAAAGCTTATGGATGCCTTTTGGCCTGGTGCACTGACAATTATTCTTGATCTAAAAAACTCACATAGTATTGCACCCTCTGTCACAGCAGGACTTAAAACGATTGCTGTACGCATGCCCAATCATGAGACTTTTTTGGCAGTTTCAAAAACGCTCGACAAACCACTGGCTGCCCCCAGCGCAAACCTTTCAGAACACTTAAGTCCCACATGCAGCACACATGTCTTAAAAACCCTGAATGGTAAAATAGATGGCATTTTAGAAGATGATGATGCTTGTCTGGTCGGTATTGAGTCTACAATTATTGACACAACCGTTTCACCACCTGCCATTTTAAGACCTGGTGGCATTACCCAAGAAGAAATCAAAAACATTCTTCCTACCATCCATCACTGTAGCGATGATACCGCCATCAAAGCACCTGGACAAATGAAACGACATTACAGTCCTCAATGCTCGTTAAGGACAAATGCAACCTCTATTGATGCAGATGAAGTCCTACTGTGTTTTGGCAAAACATCTTTAACAAGCAAACATAAAACTCTCAACCTTAGCAAAAGAGGCGATCTAAAAGAGGCAATGCATAATCTTTTTGATGCCCTGCATGTTTTAGAA
Organism: Alphaproteobacteria bacterium; assembly: GCA_030425825.1. Lineage (GTDB taxonomy): Bacteria > Pseudomonadota > Alphaproteobacteria > JAUHZY01 > JAUHZY01 > JAUHZY01. The sequence goes on along the minus strand of JAUHZY010000001.1, from coordinate 1,634,982 downwards.
GATTTCGTGGAGAAAAAAAACTTAAAAGGCATTGCGATCACACCCATTCCCGACATAGGATTGGGGAAATCTATCAATGATCGACTGCGTCGCGCGGAAAATATAAAGGAATAACAAAATATGCCAGCAAGTGCCTATATAGAATCTCTTTTTGCTTTGATCTTTATTATTGGCCTAATTCTTCTTTTAGGGAAGGTGCTGCCAATGTTGGCGCCACGCCTTTATGGTTTGCCTATGAAAAAAACTGGCAAAAATGATCGTCGCCTTTATTTAACTGAGTCGATTCAATTAGACCCCAAAAGACGCCTTGTTCTTATGGAGCATGACAATCAAGAGCATCTTATATTGCTGGGCATGAATGATGAAAAAGTGATTTCTAGCACCCCTAAGAAATCAAAAAAAGGGCCCAAGAAATGAAGAAGTTTTATAAATGGGGCCTTTTCTTACTGCCTCTGATCCTTGCAACACCCGCATTCTCCCAAGCTGTTAACATTGACCTTGGTGCAGATGGTGGTGGCTCAACATCAGGCATGGTTCTACGCCTTATTGCTTTACTCACAATTTTGTCCCTTGCACCTTCGATTTTGATTATGGTGACATGCTTTACCAGGATGATTGTTGTTTTATCCTTTCTTAAAAATGCGATGGGCACACAACAAACACCTCCTGCGAATGTGATTGTTTCACTTGCTTTATTCCTCACAATGTTTGTGATGGCGCCTACATTCGAAGCAGCGTATCAAACAGGTATTAAACCCCTTATTAATGAACAAATTGATGAAACAACCGCTTTCGAAAGAACAACTGCGCCTTTCAAAAAGTTTATGTTAGAGAACGTACGAAAAAAAGACATCCTACTTTTTCTTGACTTAAGCAACTCTGAACAGCCCGAGTCCGAAGATGATCTTTCTTTGCGGGTTTTGATTCCAGCTTTTATGATTAGTGAGCTTAAAAGAGCTTTTGAGATTGGCTTTTTACTTTTCATTCCTTTTCTTGTTGTTGATATGGTTGTTGCTTCTATCCTTATGGCAATGGGAATGATGATGCTGCCGCCTGTTATTGTTTCCTTACCTTTTAAAATTATTTTCTTTGTCCTGATAGACGGATGGTACCTGGTTGCAGGATCACTTGTCAGGAGTTATGGTGGATGACACGCTTTCTAAGCATTTCTCTTCTCTTTCTACTTATTGCATGCGGTGGTGAAAGAAATTATGTTATCATTCACACAGAAAAAGCACCTCAAAAAATTAGTGTTGAAATTGTACGTAAGCATGATGACATGCGCAAAGGCCTTATGTTTCGCAAAACACTTGCGCCAAATGCAGGTATGCTTTTTGACTATCGCAAGCCACGCCACGTTACCATGTGGATGAAAAATACATATCTTTCCCTAGATATGATCTTTATCCGTGAAGATGGCGTCATAACACGCATTGAGAAGAACACCACTCCCTTCTCTGAAAAAACAATTTCATCAGGTCAGGCTGTGCTTGCTGTTCTAGAAGTGAACGCAGGAACGAGTGACGCTTTAGGGATTAAAGTTGGCGACCATATAGAACACAATATATTCAGAAACTAGAAATAAGCTTCGAACGCATCAATAATTTGAAGATACAGGTCACGCTTGAAAGGAACAACAAGGTCTGGCATCGCATGAAAACTTTCCCACTTCCACTCTCGGAATTCTGGAATTTCAGTATCAATATTAATCTCTTCATCAGATCCAAGGTGCTTCATCAAAAACCATTTTTGTTTTTGACCGCGATATTTACCGCGCCAAACATGGCCTACTAAGTTATCTGGTAAATCATAGGCTAACCAACCATCTGTCTCTGCGACAAATTCAGCATTCTTCACACCTGTTTCTTCTTCTAACTCACGAAATGCTGTTTGTCGTGGGTCTTCGCCCTCGTCAATTCCACCTTGTGGCATTTGCCAAGCATGTTCGCCATCACGTCCAATCTGGTCAAGGCGACGCCCTACAAAAACAAGATTAGCGGGATTAACTAAAATAATACCCACACCTTTACGATAAGGAAGATCTGATGATAAAGTCATGAAGCTGGCACAAGGTTGATGTTTTTCACCTTAAAACTATCAAACCAGTTTTTAAGGTTTTCTAAAATAACTTTACTCATAGGCAACATCACAACGACATGCTCTTTATCCTTAAAAAGATCCTCAATTGCGACGAGGCCTTCGACTGTTTCTGCAGTTTTTTCATTCAAAGTCTTATCTACAAAAGTAATGCGAGGCAATTTTTCTAGTGAAGATTTTTCCTGAATATTTGTATTATCAAAGACAATTAGCTGCCTTTCTTCGAACTCGCGCAGCACTGCATCCACAAGCTTCTTATTTGTAAGTTTGTGTAGTGAAAGGCTTGTCACACCTGAATAACCCTCAAACTTTGAAAGAACCTCCCTTAGCTTCTGGAGCGCTATAGATTCTGGCATATCGTTCTTAACTGATGTCGCATCATGCTGTTCGATAGGAATTTCTAACAAAACAGTATGCTTTTTCAAAAGGGCCGCTTTCGAATAAACAGCAAGCCTTTTACCATAAGGCGTTAAAGAAATAGCGACAGCTGCAGGCATATCACGAATCGCCTGCAAAGTCAGATAATAATCTGTACCACCACCAACAAGAATAACTGATAGATTCTTTTCTTTCACTTCCTCAGGAACGATAGGAAGCTCTACTTCCACCTCTTTTTCAACCTCCTCAGGACTAGTGTCTTGATCATCTTTTTCTGCCTTTTCTTCTTCAGAGCTTGTCTCGTCTCCATCCTCCGCTAGCATTGGAACTTCTGAAACAGTTGTCATCAAAATAGGGCTATCTGATCCAACAAGGTCAACACGTACGATTAGCCCCAAAACGACCAAGGACAAAAATGCAAAAAGAATTGTCAGGATACGTATTAAGAACTTCACTATTTCTGCTCTCCAGCTGATAAGTGGCCAAAGGATTTATAAAGGACAATACCTCTCAGCAAATCAAGCGCACGATCCTTCTGGTAATCTTGTTTTTTATCTGCTTCTTTATCACCACCTTTATGTTTTTCATCACCACTGCCACTAAGTGATTTATCTGTGTTTTTCAGCGCACCATTTAGATCTTTTTCACGAACAATATGTGCACGCTCAACAATTTTTAGATCTGCTTGCTGCACTTTAATGTCAGGAACAATACCCTCTGCTTGAATTGACCTTCCAGACGGCGTGTAATAACGCGCTGTTGTGAGACGCATCGCCCCATGACCAGGCAAAGGAATAATTGTTTGAACAGAACCTTTCCCAAAGCTCTTTGTACCAACAAGAATGGCACGATGGTGATCTTGCAATGCACCTGCAACAATCTCGGAAGCCGAGGCAGATCCTTCATTAATCAATACAATGATTGGCAAGCCATCCAACAAGTCACCTGATCTTGCATTAAAGCGTTGTCCATCATCTTTTTGGCGCCCACGTGTTGAAACAATTTCGCCTTTATTCAAAAAAGCATCAGACACTGCAACAGCTTGGTCCAAAAGACCACCAGGGTTATTTCTAAGGTCAATAACGATACCAATCATTTTACCTTTCGTTTTTTCCTGGAACTCTTTTATGGCTTCTTTCAAACTTTTCTCTGTTTGCTCGTTAAATGTTGTTATACGAATATAGCCAATATTATCGTCCTCAAGGTTCCATTTTACTGCCTTGATCGTGATGACATCTCTGACAATCGTCACGTCAAAAGGATCAACATCCTTACGACGAATTGTCAGTTTAATTTTTGTTTTTGGTTTACCGCGCATTTTATCAACAGCATCGCTTAACGTCATTCCAATGATAGGCTTGTCATCAATATGAGAAATAAGGTCGCCCGTCTTAAGACCAGCACGCGCGGCAGGTGTATCATCAATTGGAGAAACAACTTTTACCAAGCCATTTTCCATTGTTACTTCAATACCAAGACCTCCAAACTTACCACGTGTTTGTAGGCGCATGTCTTCAAAAGACTTTTTGTTTAAATAACCAGAATGAGGATCCAAGGCAGACAACATGCCATTTAATGCATTTTCTATCAGCTTCTCATCTTCTTCTTTTTCAACATAATACTTACGGACACGATCAAAAACTTCTCCAAACAAGTTTAGCTGCTGATATGTCTTTTCTGTATTAACTTGGGCCTCAACTTCTTGCGTTGCAATCGTTATAACGCCGCCAATTATAACACCCAAAAGCAAGACAATGACGAGTGTCGCTTTTTGAAAAATCTTTGTTATCATTTTATCAATTCCTTATTTCCGATACCATTTCAACGGATCGATAGGTCGCCCATTATGGCGAAGTTCGATGTAGAGAATAGGATTACCTGCTCCCATAATACCAATCGGCTCGCCAGAAACAAGACTTTCTCCTATCTCACGATCTAGGCGATCAAGTCCAGCTAAAAGTGTGATATATCCACCGCCATGATCAACGATCATCATTTTACCATACCCACGAAAGTTACCTTCATACATAACATCTCCGCTATAAGGAATGACAACTTGTGACTTGGCACGTGTTTTTAACTTAATACCCTTGATATGATGCCCATATTTATCTTCTGACTTAAACTTAGCAATGACGCTTCCTTTAGCAGGAAGTTTTAATTTACCTCTCCTTTTTTTAAACGACTTTGCAGATTCTTTTATCTGCGCTTTCGTTTTTGCACGACGCTTTTTTCTTTCTAGTTTCGCCATCAACTCTTTCAAAGAAGAGGCTTCATTTGCCAACTTACTAATTTCACGCGCCAGGCCTTTTACTTCATTAAGCGTGTTCTGCCGCAAAGATCCTTTTTTCTTAGAAAGTTCTTGGAGCTTACTTTTCTCAGATTGGATATTACTAAAAAGTTCTTCTTGGTACTTTTTCTTCTTTTCCACTTCTTCACGAAGATAAGCTATTTTCTCAATACGATTTGCAATTTTTGATGTAGTTTCTTCAACTTGCTGCACTGCTGTTTTTAACAGAACGCCTACTTTTGTTGCCTCATTAAGCGGTTGTGGTGAAATAAGAATTGTCTCAGGAGGCTGCAGGGCTAGCCTTTGCAAGGCTGCAACTAAAACTATCATTTCACTGCGCTTTTCGTTGAGTCTTTTTTCTTCTGATTGTAGCTTTTCATTCAAAGGCCCCATAACGTCATCAAGGCGGTTTAACAGCTCTTCTTGACGCTGAATCGTGCCGGCTAAAGAAGCCATACGTTTTTGAAGTGTTTCAATTTCTTTTTCTAAACTTTGACTCTTTTGCCTAAGATCCTTCTGTAGGGCTTGTCTTTTTTTAAGTGTCGTCTCAACTTTTTTTAACTCTTCTGATGGCTTCTTCTTCGCAGCAGATAAAGGGGAAGACAACACCAATAAAACAAGAAAAAAAGAAAGAAACCGCATCACATATTTACCTTCAAGAGTGATTTCCCAGTCATTTGTTTTGGCTGAGCTATACCCATTATTTCCAGAATTGTTGGCGCGACATCTGATAAGCTTCCTTTAAGAAGTTTTCTGGCAGCAACATTCTTTCCTATACTAACAATCGGAACAGGGCCACAGCTATGAGAGGTTTGAACCCCACCATCATGTGCGATCATCTCTTCCACATTTCCATGATCAGCTGTGACAAGCATTTCTCCATCCACACCCAACACAGCTTCTTCCAAACGGCCTAAACAGCCATCTAATGTTTCAACAGCTTTGATTGCAGCATCAAAGTCACCTGTATGTCCAACCATGTCACCATTTGCATAATTGACAACAATCAGGTCAAATTTCTTACTTGAAATCGCCTCAACAAGCTTCTCTGTTAGTTCAGATGCAGACATTTCAGGCTTCAGATCGTATGTTTTTACATTAGGTGATGGCACTAGAATACGTTCTTCACCTGTGAATTCTATTTCTGCACCACCATTAAAAAAGAAAGTGACATGTGCGTATTTCTCAGTCTCCGCAATACGCAATTGCTTCTTGTTTTGCTGAGAGATAACTTCACCTAATGTCATTTCAATTGAAAGAGGCGGAAACAAAACATCCATTTTATTTGCTAAATCTTGTGAATACTCAACCATCCCTAACACAGCCGAAAAATTCACTTTTTTAGAACGTTTGAAACCCTCAAAATCTTCATCAACAAAGGCGCTTAGAATTTGGCGCGCGCGATCTGCACGGAAATTACACATCATCAAACCATCACCATCTTGCATGCCTTGATAACCATTCACAAATTTTGGTACGACAAATTCATCTGTAATACCTTCTTCATAAGAAAGATCTATGGCAGGAAAAAAATCGATGACAACCTCGCCATAAGCGTTCACCATTGTTTGATAAGCAGCCTGAACACGATCCCATCTTTTATCGCGATCCATCGCATAAAAACGCCCCGCAATTGAAACCAATTCAGCAGTTTCTGGCAAAGCAGATATAAACTCTTCTAAATAAGGCTTCGCACTTTTCGGTGGCACATCACGCCCATCAAGAAAACCATGTATTTTCACCTCAATACCCTGTGCAGAAATAATATTTGCCATGCCAATAATGTGGTTTTGATGCGAATGCACGCCGCCAGGGGAAAGTAACCCCATAAGGTGCGCAACACCGCCTGTCTTTTTAAGGCTTTCTATAAAACGCTTTAAAGACGGTATGTTTTCTACATCCTCGCCCTGAAAAGCAGCATCAATACGCGGAAGGTCTTGCATAACAACACGCCCTGCACCTAGATTCATATGCCCCACTTCAGAGTTCCCCATCTGCCCATCAGGCAGCCCAACATATTCACCTGATGTTTCAAGTGTAGCATGAGGATAATGAGACAAAAAACGGTCCCAATTTGGTGTGCGAGCAGCATGGATAGCATTTCCATGGGTCTCTTCACGATGCCCCCACCCATCCAGAATACACAAGACTGTTGTCATTTTTTATCCTTTGTTGCTGCGATAAAGTAGTTTGTCTTCTTATTTGCAGAAAAACGAAATTCTTTTGAAAAAGGTGAAAAATCAAACCCAAGCGTTTCAATGGTCTTTAGTTTTGCCTGTAACAAAAAGGCTGAAAATTCATCAGGTGTTATAAATTTATACCATTCATGCGTCCCCTTGGGGATTAATTTTAAAATATATTCCCCCATAAGAATTGCCTTCAAAAAAGAAGGAATCGTGCGATTAATTGTTGATCCCAAAACAATCCCGTTTGGCTTTGCCGTTTTTGCAAGGTTTTGGACAAACACATCGGGGCTTCTAACATGCTCAATAACTTCCATAGCCAGAACGACATCATATTTTTCTGCATTTTCTTCCAAGTGCTCTTCAACAGGCTGACAATAATATGTGATATCTAAGCCTTGCGCTTGCGCATGTGTTTTTGCAGCTTTAATGTTTTCTTCAACAACATCAAGACCTGTCACATCCATGCCCATACGTGCTAGTGGCTCGCATAAAATACCAGCACCGCACCCAACATCCAAAACTTTTAGTTTCTTTAAAGCACGCTCACCAAAATGACGCACCAAATGATCACGAATATAAGTCAGGCGCAAAGGGTTAAGTCGATGTAATGTCCACAAGGGGCCACTCTCATCCCACCACTTGTCTGAAAGTGTTGAGAAATGTTCAACTTCACCGCGATCAATTGAGTGCATTTTTATGCCGAAGCCTCTTCCTCGACGCCCCCTTCTTCAACTTCTTCGGCTTCTTTCTTAGACGTTGTGTCATTCAACATTGCCTCAGCAAGCAGCCCTGATTGAGAGCGAATCGCATCTTCGATTTCTTGAGAAACTTTGGGGTTGTCTTTCAGGTATTGTTTCACTTTTTCACGCCCTTGCCCAATACGCTCTGTCCCATAAGAGAACCAAGCACCAGACTTTTCAACAAGGCCTGCTTCAATACCAAGGTCGATGATTTCACCTTCTTTTGAGATGCCTTCACCATACATAATATCAAAAGTGACAATCTTGAAAGGAGGGGCCATTTTATTTTTAACAACCTTAACTTTCGTTTCATTCCCAACAATATCTGTTTTGTTTTTAATCGCCCCAATACGACGAATATCCAAACGAACAGATGCATAGAATTTCAATGCATTTCCACCTGTTGTTGTTTCTGGACTACCAAACATAACGCCAATTTTCGATCTGATTTGGTTAATGAAAATAACCAAACAGTTTGAACGCGAAATCGACCCTGTTAATTTTCTCAAAGCTTGTGACATCAAGCGTGCTTGAAGACCCATATGAGAATCTCCCATGTCACCTTCAAGTTCAGCCTTCGGCACAAGTGCAGCGACAGAATCAACAACCAACACATCTACCGCACCCGAACGCACTAATGTATCTGTAATTTCAAGCGACTGCTCACCCGTATCAGGTTGAGAAATAAGAAGCTCTTCCAAATTCACACCAAGCTTACGAGCATAAGCAGGGTCAAGTGCATGCTCAGCATCAACAAAAGCACATGTACCACCCGCTTTCTGAGCTTCCGCAACAACATGCAGTGCCAATGTTGTTTTCCCTGAGCTTTCTGGGCCGTAAACTTCAACAATTCTGCCTTTTGGAAGACCGCCTATACCCAAAGCGATATCTAAACCAAGCGACCCTGTTGAAATTGATTCTACTTCAACAGCTGTTTCACCTTGACCAAGGCGCATCACAGAGCCTTTACCGAAGGCGCGTTCAATTTGACTAAGGGCTGCATCAAGTGCTTTTTGCTTATCCATTTTTTTCCTCGTTTCATTTCGATTAAATAGGTTATATAATTTATGAAACTTTTAACTAAAAAACCAGTATAGAATGAAAAATCATGCATGATCCTGCTCTAAATTGTCCACTTTGTCCGCGCCTTGTGGATTTCCGCATTCAGAATCAAGAAAAGTTCCCAGAAAAACATAATGCTCCCGTCCCCTCCTTCGGGGATTTATCAGCATCACTTCTTGTCGTTGGTCTTGCACCAGGGCTGAAAGGAGCCAATTTCTCAGGCCGCCCTTTCACAGGCGATTACGCAGGCGATCTTTTATACCCAACACTTATCAAATTCGGCTTTGCAAAAGGCGCCTATAAAGCAGACCCTGAAGATGGCCTGAAGATGGTGAACTGTCGCATTACCAATGCTGTTCGTTGTGTACCACCACAAAACAAACCAGAAGCCCAAGAAATTAATGCTTGTCGCCCCTTCTTGATCAAAGAGATTGAAGCGATGAAAAACATCAAAATGATTTTATCTTTAGGTTTGGTATCACACCAGTCTGTGGTCAAAACATTTGGCCTGAAACAAAAAGACTTTAAATTCGGCCATGGTGCGCAACACCAGTTAAATGAAAAAATAACCCTGATCGACAGCTATCATTGCTCGCGCTATAATACCAACACAGGGCGCCTCACCACCGAAATGTTCGAAGATGTTTTCAGCGCAATTCGAAAAAATATCTAGCTTGCTAAAATAGTAATTGTTTTAATGCGACGTGGTGCAACCTCAGTGACCTCGAATTCAATGCCTGTTTCTTCATGCTTGACGATTTCTCCACGAGAAGGCATATGTCCTGCCAAGCTGAAAACAAAACCACCGATTGTGTCAATGTCGTCATGTTCTTCTTCGCTACACAAGTCAACTTGGATCATTTGACAAATATCTGCCAGTAAAACGCGTGCATCGGCAGTAATGGTGCCATCGTCATTTTTCACAGCAACAGGCTCCAGACTATTGGGAGAAGAGCTTTCTAACTCCCCGACGACTTCTTCCAACAAATCACCGATGGTAATAAGACCGTCAACACCGCCATATTCATCAACAACCAACGCCATATGTGCTTTCTTAAGGCGCATTTCTTCCAATAAATCTAAGGCACGCATCGAAGGAGAAATATGAGGAATATCACGCATCAAGCCAGGCACCTTAGCAATTGTTGTTTCTTTTTTTGCTTTGGTTGGATTTGACTGCACAAATCCCAACAGGTCTTTGACATGAACAAGACCAATCACCTCATCCAACGTGTCTTTATAGACAGGGTATCGTGTATGACGTGTTTTCACGACTTTATTTAAAACACTGTCAACCTTCACGTCTGACTTAAAAGCTGCAATATCTGCGCGTGGAACCATTAACTCATCCGCCGTAAGCGATCTAAGTTTATTCAAATTCAAAAGAAGTGTCGCTTCACTTTCAGAAGCGTCACTATAGATGACATCGCCAGAAGAAGGATTTTGTGAAGAGTCAGAAGAAGATTTAAGGTACGCTGACACTTTCTGCTTAATGCTGTCAAGAAGTGTCAGCCCCGTACTCGGGCTTTCAGATGCGTCTTTCATTTCAACCTTTACTTGTTTTTACTTTATCATTGTCCTTGATTTCATAAGGATTTGCAATATTGAAATGATGCAAAATCTCAATCTCCAAAGATTCCATCTGAAGCGCTGATTTTTCATCTTGATGATCAAAGCCTAAAAGATGCAGAAAACCATGCACCAGTAAATGTGCAAAATGATCTTCCATATTCTTAGACTGTTTTGTTGCTTCTTTGCGTAAGGTTTGCCAACTCATCACAATATCGCCCAGCAAAACAATACCATCTTCTTCTACATCAGGCTCTTGCGGGAAAGAAAGAACATTTGTTGGCTGATTCTTCCCACGATATTTTTTATTGAGGTTTTGGACAAAGTCATCATCTGCCAACACAAGGGATAGCTGGATATCTTCAGCATCCTCATAGTCAACGAGCACACGGATGGCTGTTTCATTAATAAGCGCCTGACAAAGTGTCGTCCAATTCGGCAGCTTATCCCATTCATCCGAGGCAACCTGCGCATCAATTGAAATAATGTCTTGAGGCACAACATGATCAATTGTGTTCAAATCGTTCGGGTCAGCATCAACAGGACCATTCAGGTCATCTTGGGAAAAAGAATTAATCATTACTTTGATTCTTTTGATTCGTAAGCATTAACAATTTGCGTCACAAGGCCATGACGAACAATGTCTTTTTCTGTCAAATTAACAATAGCAACCCGATCCAAGCCTTTCAGTCTGTCAGCAGCATCTTTTAAGCCTGAAGGCATGCCACTTGGCAGGTCAACCTGGCTTGCATCACCAGTAACAACCATTCGCGAATTTTCACCAAGACGCGTCAAAAACATTTTCATCTGAATAGGTGTCGTGTTTTGAGCCTCATCCAAAATCACATAAGCATTCGACAAGGTGCGTCCGCGCATAAATGCCAGTGGTGCAATTTCGATGTCCCCATTTTCAATGCACTTTTCAACTTGTTCGCCTGGCATTGTGTCATATAGAGCGTCGTATAATGGGCGCAAATAAGGATCGACTTTATCTTTTAGATCACCCGGAAGAAAACCGATGCGTTCGCCTGCTTCAACAGCGGGACGTGATAAAATAAGACGATCAACAACACCTTGTTTCAACAAAGATACGCCCATTGCTGCTGCAACATATGTTTTACCTGTCCCAGCGGGCCCCATACCAAAAACCAAATCATGAGTATGTAGTTGTTGGATATATTTTCGTTGGTTTAAAGAGCGTGGTTGAATATTCTTTTTCCATGTCTTAATAACCAAATCATGCTCAGGGAAAAGATCTGCGCCTGTAGACTCTTCACCAATAATACGGATTGCGTCATCAACCTCACGCGCAGTCACTTCTTGGCCATGTTGCAATTGGTGATAAAGGCGACGGAAAACTTTCTCGGCAATAACAGAAGAAGACGCATCGCCTGTAATCGTCAGTAAATTACCGCGACAAGCAACCTCAACACTTAATTTTTTGGAGACGCTTTTAAGGTTAGCATTTTGCTCGCCATACAACATAGGCAAAAGCTGATTGTCATGAAACTCAAGCTCAACAGAAGAAGGAGGGGTTATCGTCAAGCATTCACCCTTTCAATTTCCAAGTGATCTTTTTTGTCATACTCACCCGTTACAATTTTGCCCGTTAAACTTTTAGGACCTGCTGACTGTATCTTAACATTAATTGTCTCACCAAACAATCTCTCTGGCGCAGTAACGTAAACAGAATGCATATAAGGGCTGCGTCCAAGCAACTGTCCTTTTTCTTTTCCACGACGATCAAATAAAACAGGCAGGGTCTGACCAACATAAGCTTCATTAAATGCGAATTGTTGCGCATCTAAAACAGATTGCAACTCTTCCAAGCGGCGAGAGGCAACCGCATCTTCAACTTGCAACTCCATAAGTGCACCGGGCGTTCCTGGGCGTGGACTGTACTTAAAAGAATATGACTGAGAGAAAACAACATCTTTGACAAGCTTTAAGGTCTCTTGAAAGTCTTTTTCAGACTCCCCGGGAAAGCCGACAATAAAGTCTGAAGACAAGGCAATATCAGGCCTAACAGCACGCAAGTCATCAATAATTTTTCTGTATTCATCGCCTGTGTACTTACGATTCATTGCTTCAAGCACACGATCGGAACCCGCTTGAACAGGCAGGTGTAGATACGGCATCATCGCTTCTATTTCGCCATGCGCGCGAATGAGGTCCTGCGTCATTTCACGTGGGTGAGACGTTGTATAGCGAAGGCGCTCTAAACCATCAAGCTCGGCGATATGATAAAGAAGATCTGTAAACGTGACTTCTTTGCCTGATTTATTTTGTCCGTGATAAGCGTTCACATTCTGTCCAAGAAGCGTTAATTCTCTAACACCAGAGGCCATAAGACGCTTTGCTTCAGTAAGAATATCCTCCAACGGCCTAGAATATTCAGCACCGCGTGTATAAGGGACAACACAAAACGTACAAAACTTGTCGCACCCTTCTTGAATCGACAGAAAAGCTGACGCACCACGCGTCTCGAACTCTTCTGGCAGCTGATCAAATTTTGATTCAACTGGGAAATCAATATCTAGAATCCCTGCCCCTTTAACCTGGCTTGGATTCTTTTCCGCATGCGCACGCGTTGCGCGCGCAACCATTTCTGGCAAACGATGATAAACTTGCGGCCCGAAAACCATATCGACATAAGGCGCTCGACGCGTGATTTCTTTTCCTTCAGCCTGCGCAACACATCCTGCAACAGCCAAAATCATTTCTCCGTCTTCTTTCGCCTTTTTATCTTTCAGCTTTTTTAAGCGCCCTAGATCCGAAAACAATTTCTCAGTTGCTTTCTCACGAATATGGCATGTATTGAGAACAATCATATCTGCGCCTTCTGGACTGTCCGATGCTTCGTACCCAAGCGGAGAAAGCACATCCTTCATACGCACAGAATCGTACACATTCATTTGGCAACCAAATGTCTTAATATAAAGCTGTTTTTTTGTTTTTGTCATGCGAGCTTCTTTTTCCTAAAGTTTCTTTTTATAATATCCTTCGCCCTTTTCCCGACCAGATGCTTAAATTCTTTTTGATATTCTTTTACGTCTACCTCGATCACGTCTGGCATTTTATCATCATAACCAGATCTGGGACCATAAAGGACATTCATAACACCTTGTTCAACATGCTCTTCACAATATTTCGAAAGCTCTTTCCTTGACTTAAAGTCAGAGGCTTTTACAGGCTCATGAAATTCTACATAAACATCAACCCGGCCAAGGCCAGCCATACGCCAAAGATGTGGCCCCAATGCCATATCTGCATACCATGCGAAGAACGGACGCAAGCGCCGCCCTAAAGGCCATCCATCAAGGTTAACATATGATATTGAAACAGGCTGAACAAAAGCATCCATCCCCTCAACAACACTAAAAAGTGAACTTTTAAACGGTAAGATTCTATTACCATCATTTGTTGTCCCTTCAGGGAATAAAATCAAATCATCTCCTTCATCAAAACGCTTTTTTATCACTTCCTTTTGTTCCTGCAGCGCGCTGCGATCACGTTTGATAAAAATTGTTTTTTGTAACTTGGCTAAGTGACCAATAATTGGCCATCCACTGATCTCACTTTTTGCAATAAAAGAGCCCTTAATCATCGACCCGAGTGCAAAAATATCAATATAAGATGTGTGGTTTGAAACGAAGAAAACTGGCCCTGTTTTCGAAGGAACATTCTTAATATAAATGTTAACGCCCAGAATACGACACATACTTCTGTGAACAAAAATCACAAAGTACTTTGCAAGAAACGGATGTACAATACAAAGCAAAAGCTGAATAAAGGCCAATACTAACAAAACACTCACAGCGGCAATAAGCCTATAAAGCGCAAGAATTGAAGATCCCATAGTCCTAGGTCCTGATATTATTTCATAAAATGCTTGGAATATTTATCGGTGATTTTGTCTGTTTCAACAATAATACACACATCGACAGAATCAAACTGATGATCCACAACCGCACCATCACCAATCACACCACCAACACGCAAATAACCTTTAACCAGCGGCGGAAGATTTTTAACAATTTCTCGTGGTGAAAGTTCAGAGATATCTGCGCCACTCATAGAAGCTGTCTCACAACGGCCATCAATGGCAAAAGGACGGATATCTTCAGCTGCCAGATGGTTTTGATAAAGATATGCAAGAGCAATTTTATGTTTCTCAGGGTCGGCCCCTGGAAGCGACGCACATCCAAACATTGTTTTCACATCGTAGTGCATGACATAAGCTGCAATACCACCCCAAAGACGATTCAGAATTGACTGCGTACGATATTCAGCCTCAACACAAGAGCGACCGAGCTCAAGGACCTCACCAGGCTTAGAAAGCACTTTATCCAAATTAAACTCTTCTTGTGTATAAAAATGACCATTTTTTGCCGCACCATCACGACGAAGAAGTCGATAAGTACCAACAACACTACTGGGTCCGTCTCCTTTTGTATGATCAATGACCATCATATGGTCACAATAAGGATCGACATGATCAAAGTCTCTTCTCAGCGCCTTCATTTCATCAGTCGGCTTTGCTGTCATTTCTTCATAAAAAACCCTGTACCTCAAAGCTTGTACTGCATGCAAGTCTTCTTCTGAAGATGCAAGACGCATTGTTAATGTTTCATCACTTAAACTTTCAAGTGAAAAACTCTCATCTTTAAATAAAGGAAATACCGACGACATTTACATCCTAGCCTTTCAACGGAACCGCATAGAGTTCCAAGCGATGATCAACCATTTTATATCCTAGATCTTTTGCTATTTTTGTTTTTAATTTTTCCAGGGCCTCGTCATAAAACTCAATCACTTCACCATTTTCAACATTAATTAAATGATCATGATGATCATCTGAGCTCTCTTCATATCTTGCACGCCCATCACCGAAGTCATGCTTTTCGACAATATCAACCTCTTCAAAAAGACGCATTGTTCTATAAACAGTTGCGATGCTGATACGTGAATCAATTTTATTTGAACGCTCATAAACGGTTTCAACATCAGGATGATCATCCGATTCGGACAAAACACGTGCGATGACGCGACGCTGCTCTGTCATCTTCAAACCCTTATCAACACATAACTTTTCAAGCCTAGACGGCATCTGTATATCCCTCACTTAAACCTCATTCAGTCGACACTATAATGATCTTTAGCAGCGGTGGCAATAATGTGTTTTTTTAAAACATATGCATTCACCTTATTTGTCGCCCGCACATAGTAATTCTCGCGCAATGCAATTTCACGAAATCCCAGTTTTTTGTACAATAAAATGGCAGCCTCATTATCGACCGCAACATCCAGAAATATTTCTTTAATACCACTTTCTTCAACCCACTCAAGCGCACACAACATAAGCTGATAACCAATATTTTTTCTTCTTTTATCAGGGTCAACCGAAAGTGTGAGAATCTCAGCGACTTCATCTGTTTTTTGCAAAACCACAACCGCAGCAATCTGTGCATCACATATACTGACAAACCCAAAAACAGTCTCTTTTGAAAAATATTTATCAAAACACGCTTGCGACCAGTATTGCTTTTCAGAAAAACATCTCGCATGAAGTTTTGAAGCTTCTGCGAAGTCTTCTTTTTTTATGCGTCTAACGCTTGGGAAGGCTGACATCTGGGTCTCTTATATACAAAGGGGTTATAGGGTCTAGTTTATCTTTACTGATCCTTTGATGTGCCAGTTGTGGGAAAAGTGCAATGTCAATTTCTACATAATCACTTTTGATGTTTTCCAGTGTACAATTACCAAAAACGCTTGTTTCTGCATCTATATATGACGCCATTTGTGTGGGTAATGCAGAAAATGGCTCTTTCACCACATCACCTTGCCGAGATATTATTTTGACAAACTTTTCTGGTCGACGACTTTCAAGAACAAGCATTATTTTCGACGTTTTAACCTGATTAATAACACCTTCATATAAAACACTAAAACCATCAAGGCCAACCACAGGCTTTTGTGAAGCAATACCTAGCCCCTTGGCTGCCGCAACGCCTACGCGAATGCCTGTAAACCCTCCTGGCCCTGTGTTCACTGCAAAACAGTCCATATCACTTAACTGAAGATCACACGCATGCAGGCAAGACATCATAAGAGGGTGCAAAGCAGCCGCATGCCCCCATTTTATTTTATCAGATTGCATCGAAAGAATTTTCTGATCTTGCGAAATCACAACAGAACAAAAGTCACCAGATGTATCAAAACTTAAAATTTTCATAAGAACTATACTCCTCTTTTGCGGAAAGTTTTTCAAACATTTTATTGACGTTTTGCCTAGAAACACCGTAGTCTAGGCCTTCTTTTTTAATGAAATTAGGCGAGTGATTAAACAATGAGCGAAGCAACAAGCAACATAACAAATAAGTCTCTAGACCAAGAATCACTCGAGATGCATGCCTCCGGCAGACCAGGTAAAATAGAAATAACACCAACAAAACCACTTACAACACAGCGCGACCTCGCACTTGCCTACTCTCCAGGCGTTGGCGCCCCTTGTTTGGCAATCGCAGAAAACCCAAATGCGGCATATGATTACACAGCAAAAGGTAACCTTGTCGCAGTCATTTCAAATGGAACTGCGGTCTTAGGACTTGGCAACTTAGGCGCGCAAGCTTCAAAGCCTGTCATGGAAGGAAAAGCTGTCCTATTTAAAAGGTTTGCAGATATTGACGGCTTAGACCTAGAAGTAGATACCGAGAATGTTGATGAATTTGTCAGTGCTGTCCGATATTTAGGCCCAAGCTTTGGAGGCATCAATCTTGAGGATATCAAGGCACCTGAGTGCTTCATCATCGAAAGTAAGCTGAAAGAGTTAATGGACATTCCTATCTTTCACGATGACCAGCATGGGACAGCGATTGTTGCTGTTGCAGGTATGCTGAACGCACTTGAGATAACAGGTCGGGATATTAAGAAATGTAAGATTGTGGTCAATGGTGCAGGCGCTGCAGCCATTGCTTGCATCGAGTTAATTAAGGCGATGGGATTGCCACATGAGAATGCAATTCTTTGTGATTCAAAAGGCGTTATTTATAAAGGCCGTGAAGAGCGTATGAATCAGTGGAAATCTGCACACGCTGTTGAAACAAAAGCAAGAACATTGGAAGAAGCCATGGCAGGCGCTGATGTTTTCTTTGGCCTATCTGTTAAGGGGGCTGTTACACAATCTATGGTCAGAAACATGGCCGCAAAGCCTATTATTTTTGCAATGGCAAATCCAGACCCTGAAATAACACCCGAAGATGTTCTAAGTGTTCGTGAAGATGCTATCATTGCAACAGGACGATCAGACTACCCTAACCAGGTCAACAATGTTCTAGGCTTTCCTTATATTTTCCGTGGGGCCTTAGATGTTCGTGCAAAGTCCATAAATGAAGAAATGAAAATCGCTGCGGCAAAAGCAATTGCTGATCTTGCAAAGCTACCCGTACCAGAAGAAGTGGATGAAGCGTATCCTGGTATTAAATTACGTTACGGGCCCAACTATATTATTCCTGTGCCTTTTGATCCTCGCTTGATTACGACAATTCCACCTGCTGTTGCAAAAGCAGCCGTTGATTCCGGCGTTTCTTTGCGCCCTAGAAAAGACTGGATTAATTATCGTCGTGAGCTTTACGCCAGACGCAATCCATCTGCATCAACCCTACAAATGATTTTCCAAAAACTGACAAACTCAAAAAAAAGGATTGTTTTTGCAGAAGCAGAAGAAGAAAGAATGCTACGTGCAGCAATTTCTTTCAAAAACTCTGGATATGGCACCCCTATTCTCATTGGACGCCGCGACGATATTGAAGCCACGGCAGACAAAGCAGGCATAACAGGGCATAGAGACCTTGAAATCCATGATATTTTTGGAAATAGCAACTGTCAAAGATACGCCGACTTACTTTATAAGCGCCTTCAAAGAAAAGGAGTTTTATATCGTGATTGTGAGCGCATCATCAATACAGAACGTAATATTTACGCAGCATCTATGGTAGCAATTGGTGATGCAGACGGTATGGTAACAGGGTTAACACGCAACTTCACAACATCTCTCAATGATGTACACAACATGCTTGATGCCGCAGAAAACAAACGCCTATTCGGCTTGTCATTGGCAATAGAGAAAAACAAAACGTATTTTATTTCTGATACAAGTGTTCATGAACTACCAACAGCAGAAGAGTTGGCTGATATCGCTATTATGACAGCTGATTATGCCAAACAATTTGGTCATGACCCACGTGTCGCATTTCTTTCATTTTCAAATTTTGGAAATCCAGACAGCTCAAAAACACAAACAATTCGCGAAGCTGTTAATATTTTGGATAATAAAAAAGTTGATTTCGAGTACGAAGGCGAAATGTCAGCAGATGTTGCTTTAGACCCTAATTTAATGAAAATGTATCCGTTCTGTCGCCTTTCAAGGCCTGCAAATGTTCTAATTATGCCGGGCTTGCATTCAGCAAACATTTCACAGCATTTGCTAGCAAAACTTGCAGGCGGAACTGTTATTGGGCCGCTGCTTATGGGGCTCGAGAAACCTGTGCAGATTGTCCAAATGGGATCAACAATCAATGATATCGTTAACGCTGCTGCATTTGCGGCACATGATGCACTATCTAATGATTTCTTTACAAAATATCTAAAATAATCGTGCAATATTGCTTTTAGTTTCTTATCATGAAGGCTCACGTGTATATTTAAACGGGGGTTTTCGTGGACGAACTACTCGAAGAGTTTCTGACAGAAGCCAACGAGAGCATGGATGTTCTCGACATAGAAGTCATTCGCCTTGAACAGAATCCTGATGATGCTGAAATTATAGGAAATATTTTTCGTGTCATGCACACCATTAAAGGCACCTGTGGTTTTTTAGGTCTTCCACGCCTTGAGAAAGTTGCACATCGCGCCGAAAACGTTCTCGGTCGCGTACGTGAGAATGAAATCCAAGCAACCCCAGAAATCGTTTCCCTTATCCTAGAAACACTCGACCGCATCAAAGGTATTCTTGTTTCTTTAGAACAAACAGAAGCAGAACCCGAGGGTGATGATGATGATATCACCGACCGCCTAGATGCCATTTATAACGGTGATGCTGGCGATGCACCATCAGGGGAAGAAGCGCCCGCGGAAGAAAACACATCAGAAAGCACTGTAGAAGAAGAAGGCCTTACAGCTGAAGCCGAAACACCAGAAGAAGAACAAGCTGAGACACCTCCACCCAAACCGCCTGTTGAAGAGAAAAAAGAAACAGCTGTAGCAAAACAACCTGCTAAAGAAGGAGGATCCATCGCAACACAAAGTATTCGTGTGAATGTCGATGTTCTCGAAGATTTAATGAATTTTGTAAGCGAGCTTGTGTTAACAAGAAATCAACTTATCCAAGTTGCACGCAATGAGCAAGACAGCCTTTTTACAACGCCGCTGCAACGCCTCAGTCATATCACAACAGATCTACAAGAAACTGTGATGAAAACACGCATGCAGCCTATTGGCAGTGCATGGAGTAAGCTTCCCAGAATTATTCGTGATCTAGGAAATGACCTCAATAAGAAAATTGACTTCACAATGATTGGCGAAGACACCGAGCTGGATCGCCAGGTGATCGAAATGATTCGCGATCCACTGATGCATATGGTCAGAAATTCAGCAGATCATGGACTAGAATCCACCGAAGGACGCCTCGCTGCTGGCAAGCCAGAAGCAGGGAAAGTAACACTTAGCGCCTACCACGAAGGGGGCTATATTATTATTGAAATCGCAGATGATGGCCAAGGCCTGAACACTGAAAAAATTATAGAAAAGGCTGTTGCAAATGGCCTAGCGACTGAAGAAGAAATGAGAAAACTTTCTGATCAGCAAATTCATCTTTTTATTTTCAAACCTGGGTTTTCAACAGCCACCGAAGTGACATCTGTTTCAGGCCGGGGTGTTGGAATGGATGTGGTGAGAACAAATATTGAAAAAATTGGTGGATCAATTGAACTGAATTCTGTCACTGGGCAAGGTTCAACTTTCTACATTAAAATTCCTCTGACGCTTGCCATCATGCCTGCTCTTATCGTTGAATCTGCGGGTGAAAGGTTTGCAATTCCTCAATTAAGCGTCATTGAGCTTGTCCGTGTTAAAGATAATATCGAGTATATAAATGGCGCGCCTTTACTACGCTTACGCAATCATTTATTAGCTCTAACATCGCTACGTGACCTGCTGCATATCGACACCGAAGAAGAAAATAAAGATCGCTATATCGTTGTTTCTCAAGTCGGGTCTAGGAACTTTGGTATTATGGTTGATAAGGTTTTTGATGTTGAAGAAATTGTTGTAAAACCCGTATCGACAGTTTTACAAAACATCCCCTTATATGCAGGCAATACAATACTTGGAGATGGAAATGTTATCATGATTCTTGATCCCAACAGCATTGCAACAACTGTCGATCAAGATTCAGCTGCCAGCGAAAGTCTGGCAGATAGCGATAACGACGCCGAAGGATTTAACGAAAATACTGACTTCCTTCTTTTTTCCGCAGGTCAAGGGAATCCGAAAGCTGTTTCACTTTCGCTTGTGTCACGCCTTGAGAAGGTTTGGTCAGGAAATATTGAACGTAGTAATAATAGATTTGTCGTACAGTACAGAAATCATCTAATGCCGCTTATTTGGGCAAATGGACAAGAAGAAATCCCTGAAGAAAATATTGAAATGCCTATTCTTGTTTTCTCAGAAAATGAAAAAATGATGGGGCTTGTTGTGGATGATATCGTTGATATCATTGAACAAGAACTAAGTATTGAACTTCTTTCAGATCAAGAAGGCAGCATAGGGAGCGCCATTATTAATGGTAAAGCAACGGATATTATTGACGTGAGTTATTATATTGAAAAGGCTTTTGGTGACTGGTTTGCTTCGCAAAGATCTGCAAAAGGTGACGCTGCTGAAGGAGGGTCGAAGAAGATCTTACTTGTAGATGATAGCTCTTTCTTCAGGAATCTTCTCTCTCCTGTTTTGTCAGTTGCCGGTTATCAGGTAAGAGCTGTGAAAAGTGCTGAAGAAGCGCTTGTCCTTTGTGAGAAAGGCCTGATCTTTGACGCTATTGTCAGCGATATTGAGATGCCTGGCATCAGTGGATTCGAATTTGCAGAAACCATCAAGGCAGGCTCTATATGGGAAGATACGCCATTGATTGCGCTTTCTGCACACACGACGCCTGAAGATCTTGAAAAAGGTCATCAAGCGGGATTCTCTGACTATGTTTCAAAAACAAATCGTGATGCGCTGATAGAATCTTTAAGGGATATTTTTAATGCTTCTTTTAAGGCTGAAGAGCTAGAAGAAGAGCTAGAAGAACAAGGTGCTGCATGAGTAACATTGTAAAAAGAGAAGATTTTTCTGTAATCTCCCCTAGCGAAGGGAATCAAGAGTTTGTAACCATAAAAATAGAAAACCAGCTATTTGGCATCCCTGTCCTAATGATTAATGATGTTTTAAACTTTCAACCTATAACAAAGGTATACCTTGCATCACCTGAAATTCGTGGCATTCTCAACCTCAGAGGCCACATTGTGACGGCAATTGATTTAAGGTGTGTTCTGGGGGTTGAGAAAGACGAAACGCTTGACGAAGAAATGATCATTGTCATCGAAGAAGCAGGGCAATGGTTTGGGTTTATCGTTGACGAGGTTGGCGATGTTATTTCTCTACCAGACGAAAACTTTGAAAACAATCCTGGAACAATGGATGATAAATGGAAAAAAGCATCATCTGGCGTCTACAGAATGGAAGGCGAGTTACTCGTTGTCCTTAATATTGAAGCGCTTCTAAACACATTGATTTCATGAATAAATATAAAGATCCTCTCAAAATTATTATTGTTGACGACTCTTCTGTCGTCAGAGGTATTTTCGAAAAATCTATTAACAAACAAGAAGACATGGTTGTTATTGGACAGGCCGAAAATGGTATAGAAGCCATCGAAATTGCAAAAAATAATCCAGATACAGATGTTATTACGCTTGATGTCGAAATGCCTCAAATGGATGGCATGACAGCATTACCAGAAATCATAAAACATACAAAAGACACGCGCGTTATTATGGCATCAACCCTAACAGGTAAAAATGCAGAAATAAGTCTTAAATCTCTCGCATTAGGGGCAAGAGATTATATCTCTAAACCAAGCTCTGAAATAGGCAGTATGATTTCTGCTGAAAACTTTCAAAAAGAGTTAATCGATAAAATACGTATTTGGGGCGTCAGAAGGCGTAGAAAAAATAAGCTCGCCATGCCAACTCTTGAAACAAAAGAAGAAACAACTGTTCAATATGAATCAACCTTCAAACCATTAAAAAATAAAAGCTTCAGTACACGAGAAGTAAAAGGTGACACACCTAGAATTCTTGCTGTTGCAAGCTCAACTGGCGGCCCACAAGCACTTTTCCAATTTTTCAAAGATCTTGATAAAGCTATTGGCATTCCAGTTCTCTTAACACAACATATGCCTGCAGCCTTCACGCCCATTTTATGCCAACATATTGAAAGGCAGTCTGGCTGGAAAGCAAAAGAAGGAGAAGATGGCGAACATCTTGAAAAGAACACAATCTATGTTGCGCCAGGCGACTATCATATGACAATTGCAGGAACAATAGAAGAACCTACAATCTCATTAAACCAAAACCCACCTGAAAATTTCTGTCGCCCTGCGGCAGACCCCATGCTGAAAAGCATCGTAAACATCTTTAAAGACCGGGTCTTAGCCGTTGTACTAACAGGGATGGGCAAAGATGGTTTAGCAGGCTGCCAAGCGCTTGTTGACCAAGGGGGGAATGTTATCGCCCAAGATAAAGAAACAAGCGTAGTTTGGGGAATGCCTGGGGCTGTTGCAACAGCCAATCTATGCGCGCATATTCTTCCCATTTCCGAGATAGGCCTAAAAGCCTCTGATATTATATTGGATCGATAAGATGAATATATCTGATTTTAAATATCTCCAAAACCTCATAAAAAATGAAACAGGCGTCATTCTAAATGATGAAAAAAACTACTTATTTGAAACAAGACTTCAACCTGTCATGGAAAAAAGACAAATACCGTCCTTAAAAGATCTTGTGAATAGATTAAAACAAGGAGACTCTGAAGGTCTTTTAGTAGACACCATTCACGCCATGACAACACATGAGTCTTTCTTCTTTCGTGATGGAAAACCCTTTATTCATCTCAAAGAGAAAGCACTACCTCTTCTTTTCAAACAACGCGCAAAAACAAAAAAAATAAGAATATGGTGCGCTGCGTGTTCAAATGGTCAAGAACCATACTCCATATCAATGATATTAGATCATCACTTTCCAAAAGAATATAAAGATTTTGATATTCAGATTCTTGCAACAGACATATCAGAACATGTCCTTGTCAAAGCAAAAAATGGTATTTACTCAGACTTTGAAGTGCAACGAGGCCTTGACCCTCTTTATAGAGAAAAATACTTCCACAGAATTGATACGCGCACATGGCGTATTTCGAACGACATTATTTCATCTGTTGACTTCCAACAGCACAACTTGATGAATGGTCTGGAAGACCTTGGTTCATTCGATATTATATTGTGCCGCAACGTGCTTATTTATTTTGATGTTCCCTTGAAAAAAAAGGTCCTTGATCAACTCGCTAAAATTCTTTCCAAAGATGGGTATTTATACCTTGGTGGCGCAGAGACACCTTATGGCATTTGCGACGCATTTAAAGACTCTGCAGGCATCAAAGGTGTCTATCGACTTACCCCTTAAAACCTGTTACACTCCTAACCCTTTTATAATATGGAAAGCATAATGCGTTTAAAGTTTTTGAAAATGAACGGGCTGGGAAATGATTTTGTCATTTTTGACTTACGTCAACAAGCTGACCTACCATATTTCTCTGTCGAAACAGTTCAAAATATTTGCGATAGAAGAAATGGTATTGGCTGTGACCAAATGATTGTTCTTTCTAGCACAGAAGGTGAAGAAGACACTTTCATGCAAATATATAATGCTGACGGGTCAGAAGTTGATGCGTGTGGGAATGCGACAAGATGTGTTGCACAGCTTATTTTACAAGAAAACACAACAAAAAATGAGGCTCACATAAAAACAAATGCAGGCGTTTTGGTTGGCACATCATCTTCAGCAGAGTTGATCCAAATAGATATGGGAGAGCCTGTTTTGGAAGCTCATAAAATCCCGTTAAGTGAAAATATTGATACAACCATTCTGCCGATTGAATTAGGGACAGTCAAAAACCCTACGGCTGTTAATATGGGAAACCCACATATGGTTTTCTTTGTCGATAATGTAGATGAAGTGGATATCCCTAAAATAGGGCCTATTCTAGAGAATCATCCTCTTTACCCTGAAAGAGCTAATGTCAGCTTTGCACAAATCAAAGACCCAGGTTATATTCGCTTGCGTGTTTGGGAAAGAGGTGCAGGCATCACAGGCGCATGTGGAACAGCAGCTTGCGCAACAGCCATTAGCGCAAATATTCGTGGCTTTTCGCAGCGTACTGTGAAAATAGAGCTAGATGGTGGTTTGTTGACAATTGAATGGAAAGCATCTGATAACCATGTCTTGATGACTGGTGATGCCAACCTGAATTTCCAAGGTGAAATTGAGTTAGATATATAAAAATGACAAAGAAAAACCCTGAAATTATAACCTTTGGCTGTCGCCTTAATATTTATGAGTCAGAAGTTATTCGATCGCTGACAGAGAATATTGACCTTGAAAATACAGTCATTTTCAATACATGCGCTGTAACAAAAGAGGCAGAAAGACAAGCCAGACAATCTATTCGTCGTATGCACCGCGAGCGCCCAGACGCCAATATTATCGTCACAGGATGTTCTGCACAAATCCACCCTGAAACATACCTAGAAATAGAAGGTGTTTCTCAGGTCATGGGCAATGAAACTAAAATGCAAGTAGAGAGTTATACATCAAAAGATAGGCTGCAAATTACAAATATTATGGAGGCGACAGAAACAGCCTCTCATCTTATTTCTGGCTTTGATGGAAAAACACGCGCATTTGTACAAGTACAAAATGGATGCGACCACAGATGCACATTTTGCATTATTCCTTTTGGTCGTGGTAATTCAAGATCTGCACCAATTGGCGAAATTGTGAACCAAGTTCGCAGTCTACTTGAAAATGATTATAAAGAAATTGTTCTCACAGGTGTGGATATAACATCTTATGGACATGACTTGCCTGGAAAGCCCTCTTTGGGGCAAATGATTCGTCGCCTTCTAGCCCAAGTGCCTGAACTTAAAAGACTGAGGTTATCTTCTCTGGATCCTGTTGAAGTGGATGATGACTTATACAAACTTATTGCTGAGGATGAACGCCTCTTGCCCCACTTACATATCAGCTTGCAAGCTGGTGATGATATGGTTTTAAAAAGAATGAAAAGACGCCACCTAAGGGAAGATGTCGTTTCATTTTGCAAAAAAATACGCGACTTACGTCCCGACATGGTATTTGGCGCAGATATTATTGCAGGGTTCCCAACTGAGACAGATGAAATGTTTGAGAACACATACAACCTTATTGATGAAACAGATCTAACATTTTTGCATGTATTTCCTTATTCTGAAAGAGATGGCACACCCGCAGCAAAAATGCCTACCGTTGATAAAAAAATACGCAAAGCACGCGCAACAAAGCTGCGCGAAAAAGGAAAAGAAAGAATGCATGCACTTTTTGCATCAAAAATTGGGACCATCGAAAGCGTCCTTGTAGAAAGCCATAACAAAGGACATACAGATCACTTTATTCCTATAGAAATTCTATCAGAAAATGGTCATGAAGAGATTGGTAACATTGTTAATGTTAGGATAGAAAAAGCATCTGAAAACGCTTTGATAGGAGAAATTATCTGATGAAAGGTTTTTTCAAAAAACTAGGAAGTGCTTTAACAAAAAGCTCAACAAAACTTTCCAGTGGCATCACAGATATTGTCACAAAACGTAAACTAGACCATGACGCACTTGAAGCGTTAGAAGAGCTTCTTATCACAAGTGACTTAGGCCTGGAAACATCTTCTCACCTCGTAGAACAACTTTCTAAAAAACGCTTTAACAAAGAAGTGTCAGACGCTGAAGTCAAAGAAGTTTTATCTGAAGGCGTTAACGAGATATTGGTAAAATGTGAGAAGCCCCTCAATATCACAGCAAATCCACATGTAATTGTGATGACAGGTGTAAACGGCGTAGGAAAAACAACAACAATTGCAAAACTTGCTAAGAAATTTAAAGATGAAGGAAAATCTGTCATGCTAGCAGCAGGAGATACTTTCAGAGCTGCTGCTGGTGAACAACTAGAGGTTTGGGCGCAGCGCCTAGGGCTAGACGTTTATAAAAAAGAAGCCGGAAGTGACGCTGCCGCACTTGCATTTGAAGCATATGCCAAAGCGAAGGAAGATGGCACTGATATTATCCTTGTTGATACAGCTGGTCGACTTCACAACAAAGCAGGCCTTATGGATGAATTGAAGAAAATCATACGTGTTCTGAAAAAACATGACGAAAGCGCACCACACCACTGTCTTCTTGTTTTGGATGCCACAACAGGACAAAATACACATGCACAATTAAAAGCATTCCAAGAAATGGTTGATGTGAATGGGCTGATCATTACAAAACTTGATGGCAGCGCAAAAGGTGGATCGATCGTAGGTCTAGCAAATGAATTCGAGGTGCCTATTTATTTTCTAGGCGTAGGAGAAGGATTTGATGACCTTCAAGAGTTTAATGCCGAAGCCTTTTCAAAGGCGCTACTAAGCCTAGTTTAATTTACGCTGAATTTCTTCAACTGCATCTTCGATAAGGCGCGTACGTTCACCTTCTGTTAGTCCTTCAGAGAAGATTTTTGCGCATGAACGCAGAACTACCTCTGAAACAAGCTCGCGAATATCAAGAACAGCTTGCTCTTCTAACAAAGAGATTTTATCTAACACCTGATGCTCACGCTTTTTAATAAGCTCTTGATGGGCACGAAGCGCGTCTTCTCTTTGACGTGAAAGATCCTCTTTAGCCTTATTAAGAATTGATTCTGTTTCTTGTGTAAGCTCTTGACGCTTTCTTTTGTACATATTCAACGCTTCAAGCGAATTCTCACGAGAAAGACTAGCCTTCTGAATTTCTTCACGAATTCTTGCAATATATTGATCAAGCCCTGCTAAAATTGACGGACCTGCTTTTTTCGCAAAAATAGTTACGAAAATTACAAAACCAAGAATAAACCAAAAGTCTTTTGTATGTAATAATTCCATTTTCACACCTTAAACTTTATTGAATACCATCAATAACTTCTTTGACAACATCGTCAACAACATCATTTGCAACAGTTTTACCTGTTAGCTTTGAAACAACATCTTTTGTAATGTCTTGAGAAAGATTCTGCAGATCATCCAAAACATCGTTTTTCATTTTTGTAATACGTTTATCAGCCTGCTTTAAACGCTCATTAATCTTTGTTTCAAGGTCTTTCGTCCACTTGATAATCTCATTATCCAATTTGTGAGACTCTTCTTTAATAAGTGCAAAAGCCTGAGAGCGAACCTGATCGATCGCGTTTTCATATTCTAACTTAAGGTTATTCGCCTCTTTTTCCATCAAAGCGGCTTGGGTAACATCATCTTCGATTTTGTCTTTACGATCCTCAACAACATTTGAGACACGTGGTAGAGCAAAACGCCCCACGACAATATACATCACAAAGAACAGGACAAAGGTCCAAAAAATCTGGGTTGGATAAATACCGAAATCTAATTGCGGTAAACCGGCAGCAAAAGCAGCTTCCGACAACGTCAAAAGAAAAGTGAAAAAACCTAAAAATTTCATTTTTGATACTTTATTCATAAAGCACGGCCTCCGCTTCTACACAAGAAGCAAGAACCGTGCCTTTTAAAATTAAACTGCAAATAAGATAAGAAGAATGACAAAAAGAACAAAGAGACCTAGTGCCTCTGTAAAGGCCATTCCAAGAATACCAAACTTCTGAATATCACCAGAAGCTGAAGGGTTACGTGCAATTGATTCAAGTCCCGAAGAAACAACGCGCCCCATGCTAAGAGCAACACCAAACAGTGCAAGTGCCGAGAAGGCTGCTGCGAATACTTTTGCGATTTCAAATGTCATTTCAAACTCCTAAGTTTTGTTATTGTTTACAATTATCCAATGCCTTCAATAAGGTCGTGATCTTTTATCACAATAATTAATGAAGGTCTATAGAATCTTTCAAATAAATTGAGGTTAAAAGAGCAAAAATATAAGCCTGAATGAATGCAATAAGAAGTTCCAAACCTGTTATACCAACATTCACAAGAGTTGGCAGCAGTCCAGCAATGCCAATTGATGCACTGATCGCGGCGAAAACCTTCAACAAAATATGACCAACCATCATATTAATAAACAAACGTAGAGACAGACTGACAGGGCGCATAAGGTATGAGGTGACCTCAAGCGGTATCATTAAAGGGGCCATCCACAAAGGCGTTCCCGAAGGCAAGAAGAGAGAGAAAAAATGCAAGCCATGACGCGCAATACCAATAAGCGTCACCGTAACAATAACAATGAAAGCCAACGCGAAGGTTACAGCCAAATGACTTGTGTAGGTAAAGCTATGAGGAATAAGGCCCAGCAGGTTGCCCATTAAGACAAAGCTGAAGATACAAAATACAAAAGGAAAGTATTTTAACCCTTTATCACCTGTTTGCGCATGCAAAAGACCAAAAACAAACTCGTAAAAAAGCTCAACAACAGCTTGAAAGCGCCCTGGCACAACAGAAGCACGACGTGTTCCCATAAAAATGAAAGCAGACATAACTAAAATGCCAATAACCATCCATAATGCTGAATTTGTGAAAGCAACATTAAACTGACCTAGTTCGAAAGGAACCAGTTCATGTATATCAAACTGCTTCATCGGCTTGCCGACTTTTATCATTCTCTCAATCCTCTGTTAATTTCTTCAAGAATATTTTTGATATATTCTATACAAAGCCGCCATAGTAGCAAGAAAGAAAAAAATTATTTTGAAAACAAAATTGGTGCCCAAGATGGTATCTATAAAGCTGCCGAATAGAAACCCGAAAAGAACCGCACCAATGAGATACGTGCTTACAGACTTAACATCCCTAAGGTACTGCTGCTGCTTTCTTTTTACTTCAATAGAAACAGCATCATCTTTCTGAGTGTCATCTTTAGTCGTTTTTAAGATTTTCTTGCTCCTCTTTCAAAATCGCATCAAAAATCTTTTTAAACTCTTCATAAGGACGACTTCCAGCATATTTTTTACCATTGATAATAAAGGTTGGCGTTGAATCAACCTCATATTGTTTATGTCCATGCAGGCGACCATAAACAATAGCTTGCGGCAACTCTTCCTTTGCCAAACAGGCCTGTAGCTTCTCGGCTGACATCCCGCTTAAGGACATAATTTTTGCAAGCTCTTCTTCCCAATTAGCTTTAAAAGCCCAGTCATTTTGCTGTTCAAAAATAACCTTTAAAACAGGAAAGAATTTTTCTTCATCGCTACACCTTGCCAAGGTCGCCGCCTTCAAAGCACGCTCGTCAAAGGGAAAGTCCCTAAACACAAAGTGAACCTTGCCTGTATCAATATAGTTTTTCTTGATCAAGCCAAATGTATTTTTATGAAACTTGGCACAATGTGGGCATGTCATTGACGCATATTCAATCACTTTGATAGGCGCATTCTCACTACCCAAAGAGCGTTCTGGTGGCAATCCTATATCAGCAAATGCAATGTTCGAAAAAAACAATGTCATTATCAAAAAAATAATTGGCATAAAATATTCCTTTTTGTTTATCAGTCGTCACTTATCACATATTGCGACAACTTTTCCAATGAAGACTGAAGATTATCATCTTTAAAACCTTCTAAGTTTATAGGCTGTTTTTTAGCTGGTTGGAATCTTTTTTTATTTGAATCAGTTTGCGTCATAACAGCTTGCTGTAACATAATTCTATCAACAGCTTTGTATCCAAGAAATTGATTCACTTTCTCGACAATCACGCCTTCTAAATGCTGCGCCTCCAAAGAGAATGCCGGAGACACCTTAAGGTGTAAAACCCCACGCTTTGCACCATCCTTTGCCAAGGAAGTCACAAGTTTCTCGGGCAAAATAACGGCTGCAAGGTCTTGTCCAACAATATCGTGCCAGCATGTGACAAGTTTGGGGTCAAAAAACCCTTTTTTCCGAAAAAACTTATCGGTTAGGCCTGGTAAGGTTTGCGAAAGTACTTTAAACATGTTTTATATCCTCTTAAACACGTTATTGGATGGAGACAAAAATGACAAATCAAATCGACCAACGCATTACTTCTCTTGGTATTACCCTACCAAATGCCAGCACTCCTGCGGCTAATTATGTTCCTTATGTTATAAGCGGAAAAACAGTTTATATTTCTGGACAAATACCTGTTTTAAATGGGGACATAAAGTTTATTGGCACTGTAGGAAAAAATGTTTCAGTAGACGAAGCTGTTGATGCAGCGCAACTTTGCGCCCTCAATATTATTGCCCAACTTAAAGAAGCCTGTGAAGGCGACCTACTTAAAGTAAAAAGATGCATTAAACTAGGCGGGTTTGTCGCATGCACACCTGACTTCACAGATCAACCAAAAGTTATCAACGGTGCCTCAGATATGATTGCAAGTGTGTTTGAAGAAAAAGGCACGCATGCAAGATTTGCCGTAGGTGCTCCCTCGCTACCACGCGGCGTTGCCGTCGAAGTCGATGCTATTTTTGAACTGGTGTAAGGCGCGCTTGAAGCTCTAAGAGGTCCATCCAAGCCAGTTTTTTTGCGATGGGTGTCCTGAGAAGATATGCCGGATGATAGCTGGCAATGGTTGGAATGGACGTCTCTAAATCTTTTGAGGTGTAATCTATCCAGTCACCTCTTAGCTTTGTAATGCCTTTGTTTTGTACAAAATCTTGGTCGCCAAACAAAGACTGCACAGCCACGCCTCCCAAAAGCAATATCGCCTTCGGTTTTTTCAAGGCAATGTGTCGCCGCACAAATGGCAAGCAAAGCCCTATCTCGGAAGGGTTTGGCTTGCGATTGCCTGGCGGACGCCAAAAAACAATATTTGTGATATAGGCTTGTTCTTTTTCAAAGCCTGCAGCCGCAAGCATTGCATCTAACAATTGGCCACTACGCCCAACAAAAGGAAGCCCCTCTCGGTCTTCATCAGCACCAGGCGCTTCTCCGATGATCATCAACTCGGACGCTTCCGATCCCCTTGAAATAACAGTATTGGTCGCCGTCTTTTTTAAAGAACAACCATCAAATGTATTTATGAAGTCTTTTAAATCTGATAGTGTATTTATTGATTTAAGCTTTTCTTCCACAGCGATAGCCTCTGCAGAATAAAAAGGAGCCACCAAAGACTTGTCTGGAAGCGAGCTGTTGTCCTTGGTCGCTAATGGCAAAGATTCTACCACTGGCGCAGCAGGTGCAGAAGCGGTGGTTTCACCTGACAATGCATCAGCTGTATTAAACTTGGAGACAGGTGATGACGTAATCGTCTCATCAACACCAATATCTAAGTGCCATCGCAAGACTGCTTCTGAATAATTTTGCACCAATATGCCCTTTAAAATTGAAATTCATGTATCAGGCTTCTATGGTACACTTTCTGTATTAAGAATCAAACGGATTAAAAATGAAAAAACTTCTTATTTCAGGTCTTATTATCCTTGCAGCATCTTGTGGTGTAAGCCGTAACAACACTGATTATCAATATACAGAGAAACCCAAACAGCTTTCTACAAACTCGGCGACAGGATCGTATCTAGCAGGATTATTTGCATATGAAGACGGCAACAAAAAACAAGCTGAAGATTTTCTTGAACACAGTTTAGAAAGTAACCCACAAAACATTATCGTTTTAAATCAAAATCTCCAAATCACACTAGAAAATGGAGACATAGAAAACGCAGTCACACTTAGCAATCGTGCGATCAAATATGATCCTTCATCTTTTTGGGGACGCCTCACACTTGGTATCAAACATATGAAGCTAGGTGAGCACGAAAAAGCGTACAACCATATCAAACAAATTCGCAATGACCCGATAAAATATGGCCCCATCGTCAGCATTGCTGAAAGCTGGTCGCTTGCAGGAATGGGAAAAAAAGAGGAGGCATTTAAGACGATTGGACAATTAAAACATTTTGTCTCTTACAAAGTTCTACATCATATCCACAAAAGCCTGTTACATAGTTATTTCAAAGAAGAAAAAAAGGCACAAAGTGAAATTAAAAAAGCACTTTCTCTTTTAAAGTCTAAAAGACTCTATGTCTTAATAGATCAGTTTTTTCATATCAAAGAGAATGCAGAAAACAGCAATGAGCCAACTGATGCGCTAGCACAAAAGCCAGACCAGTTTTTTGCCAATTATCACCTCACATCAAAGGAAATAGATATCCATGACGTCATGGTTGAAGGTTTTTACGACATCACACTGATGCTGATTGACGGTCTCAACCTCAATACAGCGATTATTTTTAACAATTATGGTCTT
Source organism: Alphaproteobacteria bacterium (assembly GCA_030425825.1). Taxonomy (GTDB): domain Bacteria; phylum Pseudomonadota; class Alphaproteobacteria; order JAUHZY01; family JAUHZY01; genus JAUHZY01. The sequence goes on along the minus strand of JAUHZY010000001.1, from coordinate 1,602,078 downwards.
TACTACAAACCGAACGACGAGGGTCTTTTGCTGATGGCAGCTTCTTTGTACAGCAAAGCAAATCAATACGAAAAAGCACTAGAATCACTTGAAAACATTCCACAAGACACTGCTTTCTATTTGCGTGGACAACTTATCAAAGCAGATATTCTAAAGGCACAAAAAGATGAAAAGAGCCTGGTAAGGCTGGTCGAAACACTAGAAGAAAAACATCCTCAAAACCTTCAAGTCCCCCTCTTGCTTGCAGATTATTACCGCACAGAAAAGTCCTATGAAAAAGCGCTGACTATTTATAAAAGAATCTTAAAAGATGTTGACCAAATAAACAGACAACATGTGCCTATTCTATTTGGCCGTGGCATTGTTTTAGAAAGATTGGGCAAATGGAAAGAAGCAGAGGAAGATCTTATAAAATCTCTCGAGCTTTATCCTGACCAGCCTGATATTCTTAACTATCTTGGATACAGTTGGATAGACCGTAATATCAATTTAGAAGAAGGCGAAAAGCTCCTTAAAAAAGCTGTGAAACTTGCCCCAAATAATGGATATATTTTAGATAGCCTAGGGTGGTCGTACTACAAAACAAAAAAATTCGACAAAGCTATTAAGTACCTTGAAAAAGCCGTGGAATACGTCCCAAATGACGCTGTCATTACAGACCATTTAGCAGATGCTTATCTTGCAGGAGGACGTCAAAAAGAAGCTATTTTCCAGTGGAATCGAGCTTTGAGTTTCGATCCAGATGAAGATCTTCGCCAAGAAATCCAAGAAAAAATTAAAAGTACAGAAAAATGAATATTTTTTGTCCTGCAAAACTAAATCTATTTCTGCATATTACTGGCAAAAAAGAGAATGGATATCACTTACTAGAAAGCATGGCTGTTTTCTTAGACCTTGGTGACACTTTAATAATCAACAAAGCAGAAGCGATAAACATAACAACACATGGTACTGGACAAGAAGAACTCCAAAGCCTAAGAACACAAGACAACCTTGTATATAAAGCAATAAAAGGACTAGAAAAAAAAGTAGGGCGCCCTTTAAATGTTAATGTAAAGGTGAACAAAAATATTCCTTTAGGAAGTGGTTTAGGAGGCGGATCTGCAAATGCAGCGGGAACCCTCAAAGCATTGAACACACTTTTCAACCTGGGACTTGAACAAGAAACCCTCATAAGCGTTGGTGCTCAAATTGGCTCGGACATTCCTGTGTGTCTTGTCTCAAAAACTGCCCTTAAAACAGGAACGGGAACAGATCTAGAAATATACAACACCCCTCTCCCCCCTATGTACTTTGTATTGGTTAACCCGAACCTTGGGTCATCAACAATAGAAGTTTATCAAAAGAGGCAAGGCGACTTCACACCAAACATGGCACATGACCAATACCCAACAACTTACAATCGCTTTATTGAATGGTTGGGCCTCAGAAGAAATGATCTACAGAAAGCGGCTTGCGCCCTGACCCCAGAAATTAAAATTATTCTAGATATTCTCAATACACTTCCGTCATGTGACTTCTCCGCGATGACAGGAAGTGGCTCTACATGTTTTGGTATTTTCCAAAGCAAACAGCTTGCACAAGAAGCAGCGGCTCACTTACAAAAAGAGCATCCTAAATATCGCGTGGCTTCAGCATGTCTTGCAGGTCATTAAAGCTATAACTCTGATCCAAGGATAGACCTGTTTTCGTGCGTACAAACTCATAAAGCCCCGCATGTGACACCCCCAGAAAACGCAACGCTTTATCTTTTCTTAGATGCTGTTCTAGACTTAACTGAAATCTTTGTGCCTCTGCCTTCTTCATCCGCAAGAAATCAACAAGTATAATACCACCAACACTGCGCCACTTAATGTGTTGGAAAAGTCTTGGAAGAACAGAAAGATTCACCTGCAAAGATGAAAAAGATTTAGACTGTTGTTGCTGTAAAAAATGCGATCGATCAACATCAATCACAGTACCCAGTTTTGTTTTCTCGAACCATAAAGCTGCCCCTGATTCTGTTGAAATATGCGGATCGAATAAACGTTCTAGAAAAGCGTCAACCTCATACAAGCCATAAGATTTAGCATCTAGTTCAAAGACTGCAGAAAAACCAGCGTGATGCACTTTATTATACGTGTCAATATCGTGAGTATGTGCAGCCTTAAAGACAGATATTTTGATATTTTCATCCAAGTCATGCAATGCCAATGACAACATATCCGGCTTATAAACCAATCCTTCTTTTTGTGATTTCATATCTTTCCATTGTGCCAAAAGATGTTGGTATGATTTTATCATTTTTTCTGTAGAGTCGCACCGAGAGCGCACAAGAACACCACCTGGCTCTTTTGGGCAGGCTGAAATAAAGGTATCTTGATCGCCTGAAAAGCTGTGCGAGAATTTTATAAAATCTTGATGAGGGAAAAACAATAAATGTCGTGAAAAAAGCTTAATGTCTGTTGTCACCTGGGGCGCTTTATCACCATCAGCTTCACGGATAATTTGAACAAATATTCTCTGCCCTTCGGACAAGTTTGTTAAAATATTTTTCTCTAGATTCAAAAAAACAGAAGTGCCGCCAATATCAATAAAAGCCGCATTCATGTCACCACGAACGGCTGTGACACGCCCCAAATATATTTGATAGAGCCTTGTTTTTTCTATAAAAACAAAATCCTTGATCTCAGCGCCATCACACAAAACCAGTGCATGACAACCGTCATGACCTAGTAAAATTGCACGCTCAATCATCGTGATTATTTATGTCTGTAAACAATGCGCCCTTTAGACAAGTCATAAGGGGTCATCTCAATATCGACACGGTCGCCAACCAGAATACGAATACGATTCTTTCTCATTTTACCAGAAGTATGCGCCAGCACAACGTGGCCATTTTCTTCTAACTCCACACGAAACATCGCGTTTGGAAGGATCTCATTCACGATACCTGGAAATTTTAATAATTCTTCTTTTGCCATCTTGTTTCCTTAAAATACGCTCCCCTGTTTAGAGGATTGTTTATCAAACGTCAAGCTCAATGCCCAGATATTAAGGTCTTAAGAGCCATCTCAACGTTTTCTTGACGCATTAAAGACTCACCAATCAAGAATGATCGCACACCTATTGCAGCCATAGATGCAAGATCCTGATGCGTGTAAAGGCCGCTCTCACAAACAACAAGGCGGTCAGATGGAATCATTGGTGAGATTTCTTTTGTCACAACCAAATCGACCTCAAGCGTTTTTAGGTTTCGGTTATTTACACCAATTAAAGGAGAAGAAAGCTTCAGTGCTCTTTCACATTCTGCTTCATTATGAATTTCAACAAGAACATCCATCCCCAGCTCCATCGCCAAAGATTCTAGTTCTTGGGCTTGCCCATCGGATAATGCCGCCATAATTAACAAAATACAGTCAGCACCCATGGCACGTGACTCATAAACTTGATACAAATCAATCATAAAGTCTTTTCGTAAAACAGGAAGTGAAGCAGCAGAACGCGCCTGCTTTAAATAATCATCTGATCCTTGAAAATAAGGCTGGTCAGTCAGAACCGACAAACATGCAGCACCGCCTTTTTCATATGAAGCCGCCAAAGATGGTGGATCAAAATCTTCTCTTATCAACCCCTTACTTGGAGAGGCTTTTTTGATCTCGGCAATAACGCCCAACCCGCTCTCACTTTTGCTTTTCAAAGCAGTGTAGAAGCCTCTTGCCGCAGATTGATGATTAATCTGATTTTTTAGCTCTTCTAACGTCACTTTTGTTTTTTGTTCTGCAACATATTCGCTTTTTGTTGCACATATTTTTGTTAAAACATCACTCATTTGTTTCCACCTTTAATGCTTCTAGTTTTTCTAACACAAGCCCACAATCAAGTAAGCTTTGCGCTTTTTCAACCCCAACTGCGATTGAGTCCACCTTTTCTGCGACAAAAAGACCCACGGCTGCATTCAAAACAACAGCGTCACGATAAGCATTTTTATCGCCCTCAAATATACCACGCATGGCCTGTGCGTTATACTGAGGGTTTCCACCTATTAAATCATCTATTTTCCATTGCTTCAAACCAAAGTCTTGGGGTGAAATTTCTTTATATGTTATTTGATCGCCATCTAATAACGTGCAATAAGAAGGGCCTGTCACACTGGCTTCATCCAGACCATCTGCGCCATGGACAATCATCGCACGCTTCATACCACGCAATTTCAGAACCTCTGCAAAAACAGGACAAAGCTCTTCTTTAAAAACACCAATCAATTGAAAATCAACATTCCCAGGGTTTGAAAGCGGTCCTACCAAATTGAAAATAGTCCGAAAACCTAATGTGGCCCTGACAGAAGCAACATGCTTCATCGCGCTATGATAAAGCGGCGCATAAATAAAACAGATGTTTATTTTATCAAGTATTTTCTCCATTTTCTCAGGAGAAACATCTATATTCACACCAAGCGCTGAAAGCACCTCTGAAGAACCTGATTTTGAAGAAACAGATTTATTTCCATGCTTAGCAACCGGCACACCTGCGGCGGCCAAAACAAAGGCAACAGCTGTTGAAATGTTATATGTGCCCAACCCATCACCCCCTGTGCCACAAACATCAATCGATCCAGCAGGCGTTTTAAAAGACAGCGCATTTTCTTTCATCACAGAAACAGCAGCAGCAACATCACAAGCGTCTTCACCCTTCATAGCCAAGGCTGTTAAAAAACTTGAAAGAAGCACATCGTCAATCTGACCAGACATCACAGCTTTAAAACAAGAACGCATTTCATCTTCTGATAATGATGTTTTTTGCATTATTTGACGTAAACAAGCTTTGAATTCTTCTGACAATGACATTATGCTGCTTTCTTAACTTAATAAAAAAATAGAAGACATGAAAAATACACTTTCTACGCTAAAAAATCTTTTAAAAAAATGCTCTGATGCCTTTTTTTCGCTCGATCCTAAAAAACGAACCGTTTTTTTGTTGTGCATTTGCGCTGTTTTATTAACGTTATCGGTTCTTATTTTCTCACCATCAAAACCACCTAGCGAGGTGCTCGATAGATCATATGCCGATAAAGTTGCAATAGAAAAACTGCCAATCCAGCCACCAATTCCACCTAAACCATGGGTATTAAAGGGTCAAGAAGGGCTTAAAATTCCAAAAATACAACTGGGTCAAAAAGTTAAAAAGGGACCCAAAAAGAATTTGATTGCTATTGTCATTGACGATGTGGGTCTTGGTAAATCGATAACAAAAGAAGCTATTAAGTTGCCAAAAGAAATTACATTAGCCTTTCTTCCCTATGGACGTGACATTCAAGAAAAAACAAAAAAAGCTTTGGAAAAAGGCCACGAGCTATGGGTTCACGTTCCCATGGAACCCTTAAATGAAAGTGTCGATTCTGGCCCGCACACACTAAAAGTAAAAGACAGTGCCCCAGAAATCATGCAGAACCTTGAGTGGAACCTTGCCCAGTTTGATGGGTATGTTGGCATTAATAATCATATGGGAAGTAAGTTCACGGCACAGCCAAATAGCATGGAAATCGTCATGAAAACACTCAAGAAAAAGAAGCTGCTTTTTCTTGATTCCCGCACAACACCGCAAAGTTATGGGTATCATCAGGCGCTAAAAAATGGTGTACGTGCGATTGAAAGAGATGTTTTTTTGGACAATGTTGATGACGAAGAAAAGATTCTTGCACAGCTGAAAAAACTGGAAGAAAAAGCGCGTCAAAATGGCCAGGCTGTTGGCATTGGACACCCTAGAAAGAAAACCTTTAATGCACTTTATAAGTGGATGTCATCCCTAAACGATAAAGAATTTGTTGTCGTCCCGCTTAGTCGTTTAATGCCTTGATGTGAGAGGGTGTTTTTCTAAAACGTTCTTCGCAGCGTTTAATTGCGTCATGCGGTTATGATCACCAAATGGAGCATCTGGATGAAAAATCATTGCCAACATTTTAAACTTTGACTTCACTGTTGATAAACTAGGACGGTCATTAACCCCAAACCCTAGAACAAACAATGCATCCTGTCGTGTTTTCACACCACCACTGATCGGATCAAAAGCCAAAACAGACAATGAAGCCTTTAACTGCTCTATCTTTTCTTGTGCTTTATGATATTTCTGCCTTAAAAGATCTGTTTCAGGATCCTTTTGAACAATAACTTCTTTTTGGATGACCTTTTTATTCTCGTTTTGTGCTTTTTGAGGAGGCACTTCCGCTGTTGAAAGATGTGCTTTTGGCGGCATTGTCCTGAGCAACGGAACATCACCACGATCAATGGCATATGCTAAAGCTAAAGCCTTACGTAACGTTTCAATATCATACCCTGCTGACATACGGACTTGCAAACGAGGCTTTCGAATCAAACGTCGGCCCTTTGAAACGCCCGACTTTAAAACAACGCGCTCACGGTCATGCGTCAACGGCTCACCTGGGTCTGTGTAATTCTCGATCATTTTCATAGGCACAAGAAGAAGCGCAGCCTTTGCCAGGTCACCTGGAGAGACATTGCGACGCCTTGCCAAAGCCATAATTTGATCACGAAAACGAGAAGAACAAGGAACAATATAAGAATACTTGGTAAGGCCACGCACATCGTGGTCCCTTTTCTGCTGATTCTTAAGATGCGTTTCTCTTAATGCTTTTTTCCAGTCTTCGGCCCGAACAGCTTGAACCATATTCACCTTTCATGATCGAATATCTTGATCTGATAACGCGTTAAAAACACTATATATTGTTATATTTAACAGAAACAGGCAAGATTATCAATGACAATGTTGTCCTTGATCAAAATTTCAGATAGATATATCCGAACAGAATTTAAGGATTTAGAAACGTGTCAAAGCTTAATGAGCAAATAATCAGTGGTTTTCAGCATAAACCTGACGGGGAAGTGTTTTTTACTGACGCCATAGAACAAGAAGGGCATTCACACGCAAAGTCTGTCTACGAGCATTTCATGTCTCAAAGCTATGCACCACTAGAAATTGTTTCAGACAAAAATGCTTTGGAAGAAATTAATGCTGCAAAGGAGCATCTTGACGCATTTAACAATTTCCTCATTATTGGCACAGGAGGCTCAAGCCTCGGCGGCAAAATGCTTTGTGGCCTCTCAAAAAACAATCTTGCTTCTTTAAACTTTATTGAAAACACAGACTTTGATACGATTGAACAAGTCATCAAAGACTCTGATCCTAAAAAAACAGCTATTATTGCTATTTCGAAATCTGGTGAAACAGCAGAAACACTCTCTGTTTTCTCCATTTTCTATCAATGGCTACAGTCTTATGTTGGTGAAAGCGCATACAAACAATGTTTAATTATTACAGAAGACAAAACGAGCTCACTTAAAACCATCGCTGCCCAAGAAGGAATTTACACCCTAAACCACCACCTTGAAATTGGTGGACGGTATTCTGTATTTTCGAATGTTGGCCTTTTACCTGCTCTGCTTTCTGGCCTTAATATCGACCAAATATTAATGGGTGCGGAAAAATGTCTCAATGAGTTTAAATCTGAAGCGAATAATCACATCCTTCAAGGGGCCTTATATAACTTTTTATTTCTTAAACATCATCAAAAAACATCAACAGTCATGCTTTATTATGCAGACAGGTTAAATTATTTAGGCCTGTGGTTTCGACAGCTTTGGGCAGAAAGCATTGGAAAAAGTGGAAAAGGGTCAAACCCTGTTCCTGCACTGGGAACTGTTGATCAACACAGCCAGTTACAGCTGTGGCTTGATGGGCCAAAAGATAAAATCTTCACAGTTATCACGCTTGACCAAAAGCAAAAAGGGCAAGCGATTCACTTCTCAGACTGTCCTGAAAAAATAAACTATCTTGAAGGCAAAACAATTGGTGATTTGATGGATGCCGAACAACGTGCAATCACACAAGTACTAAAAGAAAACAACTGCCCTGTCAGAGAAATTAGACTTCCACACCTTGATGAAGAAACAATGGGTGGTTTATTGATGCAGTTTATGATTGAAACCATTCTAATGGCAGATTTTCTTGACGTTAATCCGTTTGACCAGCCGGCTGTTGAACAAGGAAAAATTCTAACAAAACAGTATTTATCATGACAATACGTGTTCTTCCCAATCATCTTGTGAACCAAATTGCAGCAGGCGAAGTCGTCGAAAGACCCGCTGCAGCGATTAAAGAAGTCGTCGAAAATGCGATTGATGCAGGGGCTACAAAAATTGACGTCTTCACAGAAGAAGGTGGAAAGACCTCTATTACTGTAACAGATAACGGTCATGGCATGACACAAGATGACTTGCAACTTGCCATTCAACGTCATGCAACGTCAAAGCTGCCAAATGATGATTTGTTTGATATTCACAGCTTTGGCTTTCGTGGTGAGGCCCTTCCCTCAATTGGCGCTGTGAGCCGCCTCACTATTACCAGCAAACATGCAAACGAAGCACATGCCTGGCAAATTGATGTCCATGGTGGTGAAATAAACCCTCCTCAGCCAAGCAATCTAGAGCGTGGCACAAAAGTTGAAATTAAAGATTTATTTTATGCCACCCCTGCAAGGCTCAAATTTCTAAAGTCTGCAACGACTGAAAACAATCATATTAAAGAAACCCTTACTCATATTGCGATGGCCTATCCACGCATTGGCTTGCGCTTTCATAATGGGCAAAAATTTGTTATCGATCTGCCCCCCGAGACAGCCGACTTGTTTTCTTCACAAAGTGCGCGCTTTGGTAAGATTTTTGGGAAAGAGTTTCTTGAAAACACCATCCCAATCGACGTAGAAAAAGAAGACTGTATACTAAAAGGTCTTATCAGCCTGCCAACATATAATCGCGCAAATACGAAGCAGCAGTTTTTCTTTGTAAATAACAGACCTGTCAAAGACAAGATTCTACATGGTTGTGTACGCGCAGCTTACAGAGACTTTTTAATGTCCAACCGACATCCTTCTTTAGCATTGTTTTTGGAAATACCTTCTCACGAAGTTGATGTGAATGTTCACCCTTCTAAAACAGAAGTACGCTTTCGTGATCAACAGCTTATCCGCGGCCTACTGATCAGTTCAATGAAGCGCGCGCTGCAAGCAGGCGGTGGTGAAGCGTCAACAACCATTTCCAACGCTGCCCTTTCTTCCTTTCAGGCAGGAAAATATACTCAACCATCAACATCTTCTTTTGCTTATCCAAGAGCGCAAGAAACGCCCCGTACTTACTCTGCAGCCATGCAAGCACAAATGCCTCTTCAAACGCCAAGCGTTCGAACAGCAATAGCGCCTGCGCAAGAACAACCCCAACAAGAAACTGTGTCTTATCCCATGGGGCTAGCGAAGGCCCAGCTACACGAAACATACATCGTTTCACAAACAGATGATGGGCTAGTCATCGTTGATCAACATGCAGCCCATGAAAGACTGGTTTATGAGAAAATGAAAAAAGATATGGAAGAAACAGGCGTCGCAAGACAAAACCTTCTTATTCCAGAAGTCATTGAACTCAGTGCAGAAAATGCCCAATCTCTTTTGTCAAAAGCTGATGAACTTGATAAATTTGGTGTGGAAATTGAGTCATTCGGGGACCAAGGTATTGTCGTAAGATCTATTCCAGCACTTCTTGCAAAAGATGATGTTAAATCTTTGATGAACGATCTCGCCGATGAAATTGCGGAAATGGGTGAAACCCTTAGCTTGAAAGAGAAAATTGGTGAAATTCTTGGAACAATGGCATGTCATGGAAGTGTACGTGCAGGAAGGCGCCTTACAGCAGAAGAAATGAACGCGCTTCTGAGACAAATGGAGAACACACCACATTCAGGACAATGCAATCACGGGCGACCAACCTATGTAAAATTGAAACGCTCTGACATTGAAAGGCTTTTCGGTCGGAAATAAGCCTACTCAAACAAATAAACAAGTGTTACTATTTTTCTAGAATCATTTCATGATGTGAAAATAGAGAATAAAAATGCAAGTTTATCTCCCCATTGCAGAAGTTTCTGTTGATTTGTTCACGCTTCTGGCTCTTGGTGGCGGCGTTGGATTTATTTCTGGGCTTTTTGGTATTGGTGGCGGCTTTTTATCAACCCCCCTTCTTATTCTCATCGGCGTTCCCCCTGCTGTTGCCGTTGGAAGCCAAGCAAGTCAATTGGTTGCTGTTTCGATTTCTGGCGTTATTGGACATTGGCGACGCGGACGCGTTGATTTTAAAATGGGTGGCGTCATGCTGGCAGGCGGCATCTGTGGTTCATTTATTGGTGTCTGGCTGTTTGGCATCCTGAAAGAAATGGGTCAAATTGACCTCTTTATTTCTCTTAGTTTTGTTTTTCTTCTTGGGTTTATCGCAACCCTTATGATGTGTGAAGGACTTTTGACATCTTTTTTGCGAAAGTCCAACCGAAAAAAGAAAAAGCGCAGATGGTTTAAATACTTACCTCTCAAAACACGCTTTAAGAAATCAGGTATTTACATGAGTATGCTGGCCCCTTTTACGATTGGGTGCTTTGTGAGTATTCTGGTATCAACATTAGGAATTGGTGGAGGGTTCTTGATGGTTCCTGCAATGGTTTATTTACTACGCATCCCTCCCTCTATGGTTGGTGGCACATCTTTATTTCAAATTATGTTTGTCACAGGCATCGTCACATTCCTGCAGGCTTTTAAATATCAAACTGTTGATATGGTGCTTGCAACACTCATGCTTATCGGCGGGGTTATCGGCGTGCAATTTGGCGTACAACTATCGACGAAACTAAAGGGCGAATATGCCCGGCTTCTTCTTGCTTCTATTATTATGGTTGTGTGTATTCGCCTAGGGTTTGACCTTATCACAATGCCGGAGGACTTATATTTTGTTGAATAAAATCCTCCTTACTTTTGTTTTTTTGTTAACAGTCTCGGCACAAACGGTGCAGGCAAGTGAAGACATATCACTGGATCTCGTTGACGATTTCATTGCAATTAATCTTAACTTTACAGGAAGTGAGATTGTTCTATTTGGAGGTGTTGCAGACCAAGGTGATATCATCACCGTTATTCGCGGGCCTTCTGAAGAACAGATTGTTAGAAGAAAGCGCAAAGTTTCTGGTCTGTGGATCAGTCGTGACCGTGTTATTTTTGATGATGTTCCTTCTTTGTATTGGATTGCAAGTTCCAGCCCTTTACGTAAAATCCTTCCATATACAGGCCTTCAAAAACATAAAATCGGGCCCAAATACCTTTCCTTCCCTATTCGCTCCTCGAAAACATCCGAGTCGCGTATAACATTTAAAAATGCACTTATTCGTCAAAAACAAAAAATTGGCCTATATTCAAAAACACCATCTAAAGTTAAATTTATGGGCCGCCATCTTTTCAAATCATCTGTGAAAGTCCCGGCGAATATTAAACCTGGCCCTTACAGTATTGATGTGTACTTGGTCAGAGACCAGAAAATAGCATCCCATCGTGTCATTCACTTTAAGATTGGGAAAATTGGAACCAGCAAGACTGTTTATTCTTTTGCGCATGACCACAGAGTATTTTATGGTCTTTTTGCTGTTATGTTTTCAGTGTTTTTCGGTTTAGCGTCAACACGACTCTTTAGAAAGGGATAAAATGAGCGCGCGTAAAAAAAGTAAAAAAGTTGAAAGAAAGCCTTTATTTCTGATTGTTCTAGAAGATGCAGAAGAAGTAAAAACAGCTCTGAAATTTGCATGCAGGCGTGCAAAAAAAGTAGGGGCACATATTTCTCTTTTATCTATTGTTGAACAGCATCAGTTCCAAGACTGGATGGGTGTCAGCAAAATGATGCAAGAAGAACGTCGTGCAGAAGCGGAAAAAGCTGTGAGTAAATGGGCAGACATTGTGCGCGCATTAATGGATGATGAAATGCCTGAACTTATTGTCCGTGAAGGGCCAGCTAAAGAAGCTGTTACAAAAGCCATCGAAGAAGATCCAACGATCTCTATGCTTGTTCTTGGTGCCGCTCCAGATTCTGATAGCCCTGGTGCTTTGGTTTCGCATTTCGCAGGAAAAATGTCAGGAAAATTACGCATCCCTGTTATGATTGTTCCAGGTGGACTTTCAGATGAAGATATTGAAAAATTGGCTTAACCCATGGTGAAATTGTCAGCACTTCTTGTTATACATAATGAAGAAGAGCATCTTGAGAGCTGTCTCTCATGCCTTGATTTTGCAGATGAAATTGTCATTGTGCTAGATAAGTGTACAGATAGGTCGAAAGAAATTGCACTGAAGTTTACAGACCAAATTATCGAAGGATCATGGGAATTAGAGGCTGACCGCAGGCAAGAAGGGTTAGATTACTGTAAGGGTGAGTGGGTTTTAGAGCTTGATGCTGATGAACGCATTCCGAAGAAATTAGCTCAAGAAATTGTCAAAACGATTCTGACAGCAAAAGCCGATTATTATTATATCCCCGTCCTCAATCACATAGGAAAAAAGCCTGTCCAATACGGTTGGGGGGCTTATTTTGGGAAATCATCTTATCCTGGCCTCTTTAAAAAAGAAAACAAGAAATGGGTTTATGGCAGATTCCACGCGACATATGAAATGACGGGCAAGAGTGGCGGCAAATTAGAAAACTTTCTTCTACATTACGTCGATGAAAGCATTTCAGATATGCTGCATCGCCTGGACCGCTATTCAACAATTCATGCCAAAGACTTACTCGAGAAAGAGGATATGGGGCCGTTTTACCCTTATCTTCGTCGTATCTTCTCGCGTTTTTATAAGTGTTATGTCCGGCGAAAAGGATACAAAGAAGGACTGTACGGGTTCATGATTGCGCTTTGTGCAGGCCTATACCCTCTTCTGTCATATATCAAAGCCAAAATTGATGCCGATAATATATAGGGATATTTTTTATGCTTAGAATTTCACTTGCACAAATCAACCCAACAGTTGGCGCGATCAAAAAGAATTTTGAAAAAATCAAAAAGAATTATCTAAAAGCGCGTGAAGAATCACCAAATCTTGTCGTTTTTCCTGAACTTTGTCTTTGCGGTTATCCAGCAGATGATCTTTTGCTACGTAAAGATATGATTGACGCTTGTGCAAATTACATTCCTGAACTTGCAGCATTGACTCTTTCCGGTCCTGCAATGCTTGTCGGGACACCCGTTATCGACTTTTCAAAAACATATAATGCTGTTTTATTATTGAAAGATGGTGAGGTTTCACAAAAATTTTATAAAAACAATCTACCTAATTATGGTGTCTTTGATGAAAAAAGACATTTTGAAAAAGCGGACACAAACCATATTTTCGAACTGGAAGGCCAACGTATAGGACTGCTGATCTGTGAAGAATTGTGGAAAAAAGAAATGGCAGAACAACTGTCAAAAGAAGGAATTGATTTGTTTATTTCAATAAATGCATCGCCTTTTGAAATTCACAAAGATACGCAACGATTCGAGCTGGCACACAAGTTTTCACTTAGAGCAGGTGTCCCTTTTTATTATATCAACCAAGTTGGTGGACAAGATGACCTCTTATTCGACGGTAATAGCTTCGTCCTGAATAAAAATGGTGAAACAGTATACGAATCACCCTTATGGGAAGAAGACATTGCCCTTATCACGTCCCCTCTTCAAGCTATCAAACCACCAACGCCTTCTTGGCAAGAGAAAACATGGGGTGGACTTGTTATGTCAGTCAAAGATTATGTCCGCAAAAGTGGCTTTCGAGAGGTGACATTAGGTCTCTCAGGCGGCATTGACTCGGCAATGGTGGCAGCTATTGCTGTTGAAGCACTAGGTCCAGAGCATGTTTTTGCTGTCATGATGCCATCCCCTTATACATCTGAAGAAAGCCTGAAAGATGCAGCTGATCTTGCAGAAAACCTTAATGTTTCATACACAGTTCATCCCATTACGCCTGCCATGAAAGCTTTCGACAAAATTCTTAAAAAACCATTCGATGGACATGTGATTGATGAAACGGAAGAAAACATTCAATCACGTTTGCGTGGCGCTTTACTGATGGCTTTGAGCAATAAATTCAACCACTTAGTCCTTTCTTGTGGTAACAAATCAGAATACGCAACAGGCTATGCAACATTATATGGTGATATGTGCGGTGCTTTTGCGCCTATCAAAGATGTTTATAAAACAGATGTTTATCGCCTTGCACATTGGCTTAACCGCCATGAAGAAATCATTCCCGAACATATGCTAAAAAAGGCACCATCAGCTGAGCTGCGACCTGGGCAAAAAGACTCTGATAGCTTACCTCCATATGATATTCTAGACCAAATATTGTATCATTTGATCGAAGAACAAAAATCACTTAAAGAGCTTTTTGAGAAAGACTTTGATAAAGAAACTATTCTCAAAATTAACACCCTACTTCACCGCAATGAGTACAAACGCAGACAAGCTGCTCCTGGCCCGAAAGTCACGTCTCTGTCCTTTACACGAGAAAGACGCTATCCGATAGTAAATGGACGTGGATGGGAATAAAAAAAAGTCGATGCCGCGTTTTTCACACAGCATCGACCTTTATCAAAATATCAAAGCTTATGCTTTTGCGAGATTCTCAGCAGCAAAATCCCAGTTGATAAGACTATCTAGAAACACCTGCAGAAAATCGGGACGACGGTTTTGATAGTCCAAATAATACGCATGTTCCCACACATCACATGTCAAAAGCGGTGTTACATTATCAGTCAACGGTGTTTCAGCATTTGCTGTTTTCGTAATCTTTAAATCACCCTTACTGTCAACAACAAGCCAAGCCCAACCGCTTCCAAATTGTGTTGCACCTGCGTTTTTGAATTCTTCCTTGAACTTATCTAAAGACCCAAAAGCGCTGTTAATCTTATCAGCAAGTGCACCAGATGGTGCACCACCTCCGTTAGGTTTCATCGAGTTCCAAAAAAATGTATGGTTCCAAACCTGAGCTGCATTATTAAAAATGCCACCATCAGAAGACTTAACAACATCTTCTAAAGACTTAGAAGCCATATCCGTGCCTTCAACCATTTTATTGAGATTTGTTACATAGGCCTGATGGTGCTTCCCGTAATGGAAGTTCATCGTATTTTCTGAGATATGTGGTTCTAGTGCATTTCTCTCATAAGGTAGGGGTGGCAATTCAAATGTCATTTCTCTCTCCTTTAATTTTCTGACAAACATTCTTAGATGATAAGATGGTACTTTCAATCGTAGATGGCAACCCTGTATTCACATAATCTCCGCACAAAAATAAATTCTTATATGCCGTTGCAAGTCCAGGACGCTTTAAAACCTGCTGAGGTGTTTGATGAAAAGTCGCACGTTTTTCACGAATAAACTGATGCTTAGGCTGCTTGAATTTTTCTCCTTGGACAGCGCAAACTTCACGCCAAACAAGTTTCGTTATATCTTCTTGGGAAAGGTCTTTATATCTATCTGCCGCACTAATTGTAACCGAAATCGTTTTTTCACAAATAAATATCCACTCGGCTATACCACCAACGCAGCCCACAAAATGCCGCTGATGAAATCCAGGGTTTTGAAAGTGAACATTAATAATCGACTGGAACTCATCTGGGCCAGAAAAACCAGGCATCAACTTTGCCACCTGCCATACAGGAAGCGCAAACACAACAATATCTTTTGAAACATCTATATGCTCACCATCAAAAGAAAGCGTCCGCACAGTTTCATTTTCACAATCAATAGATTTAAGGCGCTTATTATAGGTAATTTTATGACCAAGAAATTCTAGGGCAGGGTCAACAAAACAATCTCGCAAAGATGTTTTTGCCAAGTACGGAACTGCCCCTTTTCTTTTGAAGAACGCTTTGCGCAAGACAGGCACTAACAACTTAGCCTGCCCTTCACCATTCGCTGTGTTCAACACAGCATGTTCTATGGGCCCTATAACATTCTTATAGAACCTTGTATTCCCAAACACTTTTGCAAGAGAAACCTCCGGTGACACAAAAAAGAAATGCCAGAGTTTTAAAAAATCTCTTCGGCGTATATTTGGCACCCTAGAAAATAACAAAGTAAAAATATTTGAGAAATTAAGAGCCCACTGCCTACCTGACTTAAAGTCATGAAACTGATAGCGCGGTGAAAAAGGCACAAGTTCTGACCTGGCATTAATGATTTTTAAATATTTAAACACATTTGTGTTACATCTTAAGATTAAATGCGTTCCATTATCAATGTCGCAACCAAGACCATCATCATAAAAACTGCGACAACGTCCGCCCGCCATTTTTGAAGACTCGTACAACACAACAGGATAGCCTGCCTTTTTCAAAAAAACAGCGGCGCTTAACCCTGCAATCCCAGCCCCAATGATATGAATTTTTGGTTGCGTCATTTGTATGTCAAATATGCTTTTAAACTGATAATGATTTTCTCGAATTTACTCAAAGATGTTGGCTCTAAATAATCATCTCTACATTTTAATTTCTCAAAAATACGATAATATATTTGCATCATTAAATATGCTGATTTCAGATTCTTTTTTTTGTTCTTCTTAAAATAAGGGATAATAAAATCATATTTCTCTGTCGCAAGCTTAATCATTTTTTCACGTGCAACAACAAACCGCTCATCTTCCAAAATAAGCATCGCATCTTTCTTCAGGTCTTGTGCCTCAAATCCTGCGTCGAACAAATATTCGCGCGGAACATAAAGTCTTCCATCTTCCGCATCCTCTTTAAGGTCACGCAAAATATTCGTCAGCTGCAAAGCCTCACCCATCCTTACACCAAACTCTTTCGAATCTGCTGCATCAACACCGAACACATTTAAAGACAAAAGCCCAACAGCGCCTGCAACACGATATGCATAAACCATTAAATGCGGCAAAGTTGGTGCAAACATAGAGCGCTCTAGATCCATTGAAACGCCTTTTAAAATGTCATGAAAATGATCCGGGTTTAGATCAAACTCTGTTGTCACAGCTTTTAATTCTTTCACAACGAATAGATCGCTCTCTTCATCCAAGGCAACTTTCCATCTTGCCAATTGCTCTCTTTTCTTATCAATTGAAGAATGGCCATCGGCAATATCATCAATCTCTGAGCAAAAAGAATAGATGGCATACATTGCATGACGTTTGTTTTTAGGTAAGAACCGCATGGCCCAATAAAAAGAAGTTCCCGCACCTTCAACAAGATTACGCACATATTTTTGTGATTCTGTGTCTTTTGTCTTTGCAAACAGTATTCTTGTTATGCCCTTGGCGATGCATCTTATCTTCTCTAGCGTTGTAAGCTTAACCTTTTCTTGTAAAACATCATGTGTTTTTAGTTTTCCACTTAGGGATCTTGCCACTTCCCAAATGATACTAATTTCGTATTGAAGCCGACGATTCTTAATTTTGTATTTTAAAGGCTCAGCAAAAGCGATCATCACATCAACTTCATCTAAGAGTTTTAAAACAACCTCACGCAAGGGAGAGGTTAGAGAATGCCTAGAAATCGACTCAATTTTAGCGCCTTTTTCTTCAATCCAGTTTGTTGGAAGATAGATACGGTTCAAGTCAATATAATCTTCCCGCATATCCTGAATATGATTTAAGATCTGAAGCACACTACACAAGGCATCACTATAAGAATAAAGCGATGTATCTTCCTCATGAATATCTAGGACAAAACGTCCAACAGAGGCTGCTGAAAGACGACAATATGCTAGAAGGGCTTCCATTGACCTGATTTGAATACCTGCAGAGTCTTGTTGAAAAGCATTCAGTAAATCGTGACAATGGCGCATTGCTTCTGGCTTATAAGACAAGAGCATCTGCCTTAAGTCGTAAGCAGGGTTTGGGGCTTCATATTTATTGATCAATGAATTCGAAAAGATCCGAAGAATAATTTTCTTTTCTTGAGTATCCAAACTAGGGTTGTCAGCAATATCATCTGCCGTACGTGCAAAGTTATAAAAGGCGTGGATATACTTTCTATATTTCTTGTCAATCAGAAGAGAGCCGACTGGAAAGTTTTCTGCCTTTGATTTTTTGTCTATCATGATTTTGTCTTTTGTGTTTTTCATGATGATTGTTATAGTTTATTGCGATGCTAAAATAAAGGAGAATGGCGTATGTCTTACGACAATAACAACATCTTTGCAAAAATACTAAATGATGAAATTCCTTGCAAAAAAGTTTTCGAAAATGAGCATGTTCTGGCTTTCGAAGATATCAATCCTCAAGCCCCCATTCATATTCTTGTAATCCCTAAAAATCCTTATGTTTCTGCTGTTGACTTTGCCCACACTGGAAATGAGAAAGATATTGTCAGCTTGATGAAGGCCGTCGGCGAAATCGCGCAGCAATTAAATATTGAAAAAGAAGGCTTCCGCATCGTCAGCAATGTTGGTGAGAACGGCGGCCAGGAGGTTCCACATCTTCACCTTCACATTCTGGCTGGTGAGAAAATAGGACCAATACGTGCAAAATAGTGTTTTTTTATTCCCCATTGTGGGATCCTTCATTTTGTGATACAATACCGCCATGGTTGGGCCTGAAAACCTTGCAAAATAAGGTTTTTCCACCAGAATGAAAACAAATAAAACTGGTGCCCTAATAAACTTGAGAGGTAAAAAAATGGATAAAAAAACACCTGACTTTAAAGGATTTCTTTCGTCTATTGTTAATATGAAGGATATCGTTGATCAACTTGTCAGCCAAATTCCAGAAAGCACAGATGATGGTGTTATCCGTCACTCTTTGCCAAAAGAAATTACACCACTTTCTGACGAAACAAAATATATGTCAAAGATTTCTCCTTCTGTTTTGCGTCCTGCAAATTCTAACGCATCGGAAGAAATGAAAAACAACAGTGGCACGATCCTAACATTCAAGCCAAAAACTGTTGAATTATCGACATCTGCTTAATGTTTCATGAAACATCTTTGTGTTCTAGGATCTGGTAGCTTTGGGACAGCTTTAGCTGTCTCTTTTTGTCGTTTAGATAAAACAGATGTAACACTTTGGTGTCGCGACAAAAATGTCGCTGAAACATTGAGATCATCTAGAGAGAACACCACCTATCTTCCAGGCACCTTACTGCCAAACACTTTAAACATTTCTACAAGTATACCAGAAAATATTGACTGTTTTTTCTGGGTTATTCCTGTTCAACATTCGCTTACAGCGCTCAAAGATAAGTTAAAAGACCTTCCACGTAATGTTCCTATTGTGATCTGTTCAAAAGGAATCGAGAAAAACAAAAAAGACTTTTTGTGTAATATTTTCAAACATGAATATGACTTTGAGAAAATAGCTATTCTTTCCGGCCCTAATTTTGCACATGAAATTGCGGCAGGACTACCGACAGCCACAGCACTTGCTTGTGAGAATGACCAACTGGGCAGCGAAATCACTCAAATGATTGGGCATCAGTCTTTGCGACCATACCTTTCTAACGATATTATTGGCGTAGAAGTTTGTGGCGCCCTTAAAAACATTATGGCAATCGCCTCGGGAATTGTAACAGGCCTGGAACTGGGACAAAACGCACGCGCAGCGCTTTTAAGCCGAGGCCTTATAGAAATAAAACGTTTTGGTGAAGCGCTTGGCGCGCAACCTGAAACCTTTATGGGACTTGCAGGTGTAGGAGACTTAACGCTAACATGTCAAAGTGAGAAATCACGCAATACATCATTTGGTATTCGCCTAGCAAAAGGCGAGAAAAGAGAAGAACTGCTTAATCAAAAGTCGGTTGCGGAAGGCGTTCCAACAACAAAAGCTGTGATCGAAATCGCAAAAGAGAAAAATATTAGCGTACCTATCTGTGAATCTGTTTATAATGTATTATATAATAATGTATCTATCAAAGAGGCGATGTCTGCATTGCTTGCGCGCCCTTTTAAAGAAGAGTTTTAAGGCCTAAAAATGACACAAAATTTTGACATTACCGAGGCAGCATCAAAACGCCTCAAAGAAATTATTGAAATAGATAAGCTTGATCCAACTTCTATGCTACGCCTTTCTATCCTTGGTGGTGGTTGCTCTGGGTTTCAATATAATATGGATTTTGACACAACAAAAAACAGTGATGATCATGTTTTTGAAAAAGATGGTGCCGTTGTTGTGATTGATGAAACATCCCTTGATCTTCTCGGAGGGTCGCAACTCAACTTTATTGAAAACCTAACGACAAAACAGTTTATTGTTGAAAACCCTAACGCCTCATCTTCATGCGGCTGCGGGAGTTCTTTTGCAGTATGAGAATTGTTACCTGGAATTTAAACTCAATTAAGTCGCGCCTTGATCACGTCATCGCTTATCTTAAAAAAAATGACCCAGATGTCATGCTTTTCCAAGAACTGAAAGGCACAGAAGAAAACTTTCCATTTTTAGAACTAGAGGCACTTGGTTATCATTGCAGCGTTTATGGTCAAAAAACATATAATGGCGTAGCAATCCTAAGCAAGAAAGAACCTTCCAACATTATCAAAGGACTTCCAGGGTTTGAGGATGAACAAGCACGTTATATCGAAGCCACAATTGATGGCATTCAAGTTGCTTCTATTTACGTTCCCAACGGATCAGATCCAGAAGACGAAAAATATGTTTATAAAAAAAGTTTCTTAGCAGCGCTAAAAATATATTTGGAAGAAATTAAGAAGCGTGAAATTCCATACGCGATCGGAGGGGATTATAATATCGCGCCTTATGCACTGGATATTTATGGCGGTGAAGAAAACCAAAACAACACACTTTACCACAAAGATGTTCGCTTTGTGTTGCGCGAAATCCTTAACACAGGGTTTGTCGATAGCTATCGCATCCTACATCCTCTTGATTCTGTATACAGTTGGTGGGACTATCGAGGTGGAAAGTTTGCAAGAGGTGAAGGCGCACGGATCGACTATATCCTGCTTTCTCCGAAATTATCTGATAGATTAGAAGGAGCATCCATTGATAAAGAACCACGCTCTTGGGAAAAACCTTCTGATCACACACCCGTTATTTGCACCCTTTCTTAAAGAAAACTTTGAGAGGACCAGCAAATGACTAAACTCTCAACAAAACTTGCCACACTGGGACGTACATCTGCAGCAAAGGTGCACCTAGTCAATCCACCTATCACACGCGGATCAACAATCCTTTTTGATAACTATGAAGATTTCAAGCAGTCACACCATAACCCCTATCCTTCATTGGATTACGCAAGGCGTGGCACATCAATTATTCGTGAAGTTGAAGATGTTATTTGTCAATTAGAAGAAGGGATCTATACACGCGTTACCCCTTCAGGCATGAGTGCCATATCAACCGCTTCTCTTGCTCTTTGCGCAGCGGGTGACCACATCCTTGTCACAGATCACGCTTATGGTCCAGCACGTGATTTTTACGAAAATACCTTACCTCAATTTGGTATAGAGGTTGATTTTTATCCACCCACAATTGGTGGAGAAATATCTCGTTACTTTAAAGAAAATACGCGCTTTGTTCATGTTGAGTCTCCTGGCTCTTTCACGTTTGATCTACAAGATATTCCTGCCATTGCAAAAGCAGCACATGCAAACAACGTTCTGGTTTTAGCAGATGGCAGTTGGGCAAGCCCTATATTGATGCAGACTTTAAAATTAGGCGCAGATGTGGCCGTTCAGTCTCTCACCAAATATATGTCAGGGCACTCTGATGTTATGTACGGTGCGATTACTGCAGGCAATGAAGAGGTACGTGATAAAATCCATCAAATGTATACACATATGGGCATGTGTACATCACCAGATGATGCTTACCTTGTGCTACGCGGTCTTCGGACGGTGGAACTACGCCTCAAACAACAACAAGAAAATGCCTTACAGGTGGTTAATTACTTAAAAACACAAGATGCCGTAGATTACATTTCTTGCCCGATGGACCCAGACCATCCGCAACACACCCTGTGGCAGCGTGACTTCAATGGATGCAGCGCGCTATTCAGTTTTGTCCTGAAAAAAGATTATACAGAAGAAAAAATCGCGAAGTTTGTCGATACACTCGACATTTTCCACTTGGGCCATTGTTGGGGAGCTTACGAAAGTCTCATTTACCCAGATCGTCCTAAGCGTGCCTTTGATTGTTGGTCCAAAGACCGTATTGTTATACGCCTCAGCATTGGTCTAGAAGATCCGCAAGACTTAATCCAGGACCTAGAAAAAGGCTTTAAGGCTCTCTAAGGCACAACATGTCAGCTAAAAGTTTCTTAGGAAACTACTTTGTCATCATTTTAGGAAGCGTGCCAGAAAACTTTGTTGAAATACCCATAGCTTGCTTCATAAACCAATTTTTTAAGCCTGGCATTTCGTTCACCGCCGCAAGGCCAAGGTCACGCACAACTTTAACAGGCAAGGTGTCGTTTGCAAATAATGCGTTCAGCCCATGCGTTGCAACAATCATTGAGATCGCAGCGGTTTTTTGTCGGCTCTCATACGCCTCCAGAGGTGTCAAAGACCCTATATCAAGGCCTATTTTTTGCGCCTTTTCAATCTCTTCTACCAGCGTGCAAACACCACGCAAACCCAAGTTCAGCCCTTGCCCTGCAATTGGATGTACAGCATGAGCGCTGTCTCCGACAAGGGCAAAGCGTTGCTTGGTATAAGTCCGGGCATGAACCATTTTTAAAGGATAAGACCATCGACCACCATCTAACGTAATACTTCCTAAATGTGATCCAAAGCGTTTCTGCATCAAAGCTGAAAAGCTTTCATTAGAAAGCTGCATAATATCAGCAGCATTTGCCGGGGACTCTGTCCATACAATGGATGACTTGTTACCTGTCATTGGCAAAAAGGCCAAAGGGCCTGGCGTTAGGAACCGTTCATGCGCGACACCAAAATGTGGTTTGTCGTGCGTGACACTACACACCATCGCCATTTGTTTATAGTCATGATCAATATACTCAATACCCATTTTCTCACGCGCAAATGAATATCTGCCATCTGCAGCAACCAGCAGTGCTGACTTAAGTTTTTCTTGACCTAAATCAATTTCAACGTGCGCGGGCAAAACATCAAAGTTGGCAATTGTTGTATTATCAAAAACTGTGATATTTTTTTGTTTTACAAGGTGTTTAAAAATAAACTTACGCACCAAATGCGACTCAACAATAAAACCAAGAGGGTGGTCCCCGGCCTCGGCGCCATCAAAATGCAAAAACAAGGGAGAGTCCCCATCTGATACGCGAATTTCTTTGATGTCTTCAGCTTCAGAAATTGGGATTTTCTGCCAAATATTAAGCTTTTCCAAAACCGTCTTAGATCCATAAGTAAGGGCAATACCACGCCCATCGCGTGTTGGATTTTCAAGCACTTTCTTTGGCGCGCGATCAATGATGGCAACTTTCAGCCCCAACTGCGCCAATAAAATTGCACAAAGTGAACCAATTGGTCCTGCTCCTATGACTGTGATGTCAAATGTTTTCATTTTGCGTCCAAAATCTTTGTCTCAAGTCTTGATAAGGTATAACATGAGCTTTACGATAAAGAAAATCAATGAAATAAGGTGCTTTATTTTGGCCAAAAAATCGCAGAAACTCTTACCTGACTCAATTAAGGTTTTTATACGTAAACAGTTTTATCAAATTGTATCATTTATTCTTTTAGGGATTGGTGCATTTATTTCCCTTAGCATTCTTAGTTATAGCCCCCTTGACCCCTCAGCGAACGCCGTGGGGAATACTGAAACAGCGAATATTTTTGGCAGTGGCGGCGCATATATTTCTGATTTATTGGTTCAAAACTTCGGATACTCTTCTTTGTTTCTGGGGGTGACAATTCTGCTTTGGGGGTACCGCGTTTATAAATACCATCACTTGCCACGCTTTATCTTAAAATGTGCCCTATCTGTTCTTGTTATTTTTCTTTTTTCTCTTGCACAAAACTTTGCTCTTCAACCTCAAATAGGACATCTTGCCCAAACAGGCGCCCTTGCCGAGGTCACTTTCCGACTAGCAACACCCTATGTATCTGGAAAGGTCTTGACTGGTTTTGCCATTGCTTTGACCATCATAGCAGGTCTTGTTTTTATTTATTGTTCAAGCCTTTCACGAGAAGATTGGTTAAAATTGACATTGCATGTATACCGATTCTTGAAAATTGTCAGGAACATTTTGAAAGGTTTTGCGCGCTGGTCTTTAAGGTATACGGGTCGATCCCTCTCCTCCATTAACTTGAAAAAACCACGCATTGATATGGAAACCATAAATATTTTCAAACCTTCCTCTGATGTGGTTGAGGAAGAAAAATATACACCGCCTCCTGCTGCAACACGTACACCTGTTTTTGAACAACCAAAACCGGTTACAAAAAAAATGCCTAACAAGAAAGTAGCACCAACACCAAAATCGTCTGGCGATTATCAATTTCCTAGCTCTGATCTTCTAACGCCTGCGGATATGACACAGAAAAACCAAATCAGCGAGTCTGAAAAGCAACGCATGGCAGCACAACTAAAAGAAGTTCTCCAGAACTTTGGTGTTGAGGGAGAAGTTAAATCAATTCGTCCTGGACCTGTTGTAACACTCTATGAGTTTGATCCTGCGCCTGGAACAAAATCTGCTAAGGTCATATCACTTGCTGAGGACATCGCACGCTCTATGAGTGCATTATCAGTTCGTGTTGCTGTTATTCCTGGACACAGCGCGCTGGGCATTGAGATTCCGAATGAAAAGCGTGAAATGGTTTACTTACGTGAAGTCGTGGAAGGCAAAGCATATAACAATTCAGATGATAAACTTCCCTTAATCCTTGGAAAAGACATTGGCGGTTCGTCTATGGTTGTTGACTTAGCAAAGATGCCGCATTTATTAATTGCAGGAACAACGGGATCGGGTAAGTCTGTCGCCGTCAACACAATGATTTTGTCATTGTTATACAAGCTTACACCTGAAGAATGCCGCTTGATTATGATTGACCCAAAGATGTTAGAGTTATCAGTTTACCAAGACATCCCACATCTTTTGACGCCTGTTGTAACTGATCCTAAAAAGGCTGTCGTTGCTTTGAAATGGGCCGTCCGCGAAATGGAAGATCGTTATAAATTAATGTCAGAGCTAGGCGTCAGAAATATTGAGGGTTTTAACCAAAAAATAGAAGACCTAATTAAAAAAGGCGAAACCGTCACACGGCAAGTCCAGACAGGGTACGACCCTGGAGCTGGCGGCCCGATATACGAAGAAGTTGTCATGGAGCTAAAAAAAGCGCCCTATATTGTCATTATTGTTGATGAAATGGCCGACCTAATGATGGTTGCAGGAAAAGATATTGAAGGTGCCATTCAGCGCTTGGCACAAATGGCACGTGCCGCCGGCATCCATGTTGTCCTGGCAACACAGAGACCTTCTGTTGATGTGATTACAGGGACAATTAAAGCAAACTTCCCAACACGTATCAGCTTCCAAGTTACTTCTAAAATTGACAGTCGTACTATTCTTGGTGAACAAGGCGCAGAGCAACTCCTTGGAAAAGGTGACATGCTTTACATGGCAGGTGGCGGACGCATCACACGTGTGCATGGCCCATTCGTTGGTGATGAAGAAGTTGAAGACATTGTCAACTTCCTCAAAGCACAAGGAAAGCCTGTTTTCATTGAAGATGTGACAAAGGACGAAGAAGAAGGCGGCGAATTTGGTGAGGCAGGAACAGGACAAGAAGATGAGCTTTACGGCCAGGCTGTTGACATTATTCGCACACATCGCAAAGCATCGACCAGCTTTATCCAGCGCCAGTTGCGTATTGGGTACAACCGTGCTGCGACACTTGTTGAACAATTAGAAGAAAATGGTGTCATTGGCCCTGCAAACCATGCAGGAAAACGTGACATCTTACTGCCGGAGTAATCATGAAAATCGCATTTAATGGACATAAGGGCGCGTATGCTGAACTTGCAATCCTTGCAAAATACCCTGACAGTGAGGCTGTTCCTTGTGGGTCTTTTGCTGATGCATTTGATGCTGTAAAATCAGGTATAACAGATCTTGCCATGATCCCTATCGAAAATTCATCAGCAGGACGCGTTGCAGATGTGCATGAGCTGCTGCCAACATCAGACTTATTTATTATTGATGAACACTTTCAACCTATTCATCATTGCTTACTGGGATCAAAAGCTACTGAAAAGAAGAATCTTAAAGAGGTATTGTCGCATCCACAAGCTCTGGCACAGTGCCGCAATAATATAAAAAATGCAAAAATGACGCCTATTGCAACGACCAGCACTTCAAGCGCGGCAGAGTCTGTAAAAAATGACCTAACACGTGGCGCTATTGCGTCGTCATTATGTGCTGACCTTTATGACTTACAAGTGTTGGAAGATCACTTTGAAGACAAGTCAAATAACGTAACACGCTTTATTGTATTATCAGGCAAAGACCAGGATATACCACTGGAAACCGAGGCAGTCACAACACTTTTTTTCGAACTACGCTCTGTTCCTGCTGCTTTGTACAAAGCCTTGGGTGGATTTGCGACAAATGGTATTAACCTAACAAAAATTGAAAGTTACCTCGGTGCAGATGATCGCTTCTCAAGCGCTAAATTCTACATTGAAGCAGAAATGCACAAGGATGCGCCCGCCATGAAACTGGCATTAGAAGAACTTGGTTTTTTTGTGAACAATGTTAAGATCCTTGGGTGTTATCCTAAAAACAAATACCGAGAAGGTTAATTTTATGTCTTCACTTACCGTTTTGATTTTAGCAGCAGGCAACTCATCACGAATGAAGTCTGATATACCTAAACCACTTCATAAGATTGCAGGTCAGTCAATGATTCGCCATGTGATTGATACAGCCGAAAGCCTGAAGCCAAAAAATATTTTTATTGTTCGTTCACCACATGCTGAGGCATTTGATAAGGAAGTAAGGCCATATAAGTGTGTCGTTCAGGATAAAGCCCTTGGCACAGGGCATGCTGTAAAATCAGGCCTTGAAGGTATTAAGGGTGTTGGCAAAAATGTACTTGTTCTTTATGGGGATACACCTTTTATCTCTTCAAAAACACTGAAGAAGCTTATAAAGAATCACCTCGAAAATAAGTCTTCTCTCTCCGTCTTGGGGTTTGATGCTTTTGACCCTAAGCAATACGGAAGACTGATTACAGAGGAAAAAAATGTCCTAAGAAAAATCACAGAATTCAAAGACGCAACGCCTGCTGAGAAAAAAATATCACTTTGTAACTCGGGTGTTATGTTGATGGAAACCGTGGCACTAAAAGAAGGCCTGAAAAAACTAAAAACTAATAATGCAGCAGGTGAATACTACCTAACGGACTTGGTTGAAGTCTTTAACAAACAAAGCCTTCCCTGTCATTACAGTGATGCAGACGAGCAAGAACTTCTTGGTGTGAATGATCGCCTTGAATTAGCACGTGCTGAAAAAATTATGCAAAACAATCTTCGCGAAGCTGCTTTGGTCAAAGGCGTTACAATGACAGATCCAGACACTGTTTACTTGTGCAAGGATACAAAGTTTGGACGTGATGTCATCATTGATCCTTTCGTTGTTTTTGGCCCAAAAGTAGAAATCGGCGACACCTCACATATTCGTTCTTTCAGTAATCTACGTGGCGCTAAAATTGGCAAAAACTGTGTTATTGGTCCACACGCACGCATTCGACCTGGGACAAGCTTGGGGGACAACACAAAGATAGGCAACTTTGTCGAACTGAAAAATGCAAAACTGGATGAAAATGTTAGCGCGTCGCATCTAAGTTATCTAGGCGATGCCTTCATTGGTACAGGCAGCAACATTGGTGCAGGAACAATCACATGTAATTATGATGGTTTTCTTAAATCACAAACAAAAATTGGTGAAGACGTTTTTGTAGGATCCAACAGCTCGCTTATTGCACCTGTTAATATCAAAGATGGTGCCATTATTGGTGCAGGCAGCGTGATCACAAAAAATGTTGAAGAAGATGATATGGTCGTTGCGCGCGCTGAACAAAAGACTTTTGAAGGAAAAGCTAAAAACATCAAAGCAAAAAAAAGAGCTGAAAAAGACGGTATTAAAGCAGCAAAAAGAAAAATCAGATAAATAAAATATTGACAATGGATACACTGCTCATTAGACTGAACTTGTTATGATTAAAGTAAAATTATTCCATATTTCGATCTATAAAATCACACCTCCTCCCCTTGGGGTGTAATACCATAATCTTATCTAAAATTTTGTAATTATTGTATTTATTTACATTTGCTTGATTGCAAACATGCGTCTGAATTCTATTCAAACAGTTTCACCGTTTTTGCAAAAAAGCATAAAAATAAAAAGGGGACAGCTATGTCTAATATTATTATTATCGGTTGCGGAAACATGGGGTCCGCATTTGCAAAAGGTTTCCAGAAAAACCTATCAGGACAACACCATCTTCATATTATTGATCATGAAGGCAAACATTTTGATACGCTCAAAAAAAACAGAAGCGGGTTCATTGAAGCAAGTTTCTATCACAACGCGCAAACGCTTCCAAAAAAACTGAAAGCAGATGCACTTATCTTTTGTGTGAAACCTCAAGTGATTGAAGAAACATTACAAGAATACACATCTTTTATCACACCCAACACTTTTGCCTTAAGTATTGTCGCAGGAAAGACCGTAGCCTTTTTTGAGCAACATCTTCCGAAGAAAACAGCTGTGATACGAAGCATGCCAACGCTGGGGGCAAGCCTGGGGTTAAGCACAACATTTTATTGTGAAAACCAATTTGTCACGCAAAAACAAAGCGCGCTCGTAAAGCAACTGCTGCAATCAATCGGAATGGCCGAGCGTGTTTCCGAAGAGCTTGTTGAAAAATCAGTCGCTCACTTTGCAAGTGGTTTGGGGATTTCGGCATTATTTGAAAATATGATGCTAGAAGCTGCTGTAAAAAATGGCTTCCCACGAGACATTGCTGAAAAAGCTGTCTGCCAAAATCTCCAAGCGATTACTGTGTTAAATGGTGAACAAAACCACGGGCTTCTCGCAATCGCAGACATGGTCACCAGCAAAGGTGGCACAACACAAGCAGCACGCGAGGTCATGACAAAAAAATTGCAAGAATTGGTTTATCAGGGAATGGAAGCTGCTTTGAAAAGAAGTGCGGAACTTGCAAAGAAAAAAGAACGATAAAGCTTTACTCTGGCGTGTTTTCTTTAACTTCAGTCTTACGCGCACGCATTTGTTCTTTACGTTTGCGGAGGTTCTCACGCAGAGCCTCTGCAACACGTTCTTGCTTCATTCTCTGCTTTTTTAATTCTTCTTCGTTAGACATTAAACAACCTTTCCATTTCTTTTAATAATGTTTCCCCTAAGTCATCTGCCGTTTGGATTGTAGCAGATTTTTGGTAATAACGACCAACATCATGACCAATGCCGATGGCGCGCAGCTCGACACTTGGCGTGGACTCTATTGCTGTAATCACGTCGCGCAAATGACGATCTAAATACCCTGATTTATTTTGAGAAAGCGTCGCGTCGTCAACAGGTGCGCCATCAGAAACGACAATAAGAATACGACGCTTTTCAGGGCGCTTGATCAGGCGATGACACGCCCACAACAATGACTCACCATCAATATTTTCTTTCAACAAGTTTTCTTTAAGCATCATGCCAAACCCCAAACGCGCACCCCGCCAAGGCTGATCAGCTTTTTTATAAATAATATGACGCAAATCATTGAGGCGACCTGGCGCAAGGGGCTTACCCTGTTTTTGCCATTTCTCCAATGACTTACCGCCTCGCCAAGAAGCTGTTGTGAAACCAATAACCTCTGTCTTGATGCCACAAAGTTCTAATGTCTGCGTCAAAATATCGGCTGTCATCGCAGCCGTCGCGATGGGTCTTCCACGCATGGATCCGGAATTATCAATCAGAAGCGTGACAACTGTATCTGTTAAAGTATCTTGTGATTCTCGCTTAAGAGGAAGTGACTGAAAAGGATCAATAACAATACGTGCCAGGCGTGTGCCATCAATATATCCTTCATCCTCATTATACATCCAAGTGCGGTTTAGTTTTGACAGTAATTTACGCTTTAGTTTTTGTGCGAGCCTTCTGACAACTTTTGACTGGTCTGCCATTTTTCGATCCAATTGAGCGCGCAACTCATGAAGCTCTTCAAGAGATAAATATTGACGCGGAATAAGTACTTCATCATGTGCATTTGTGAAGAATTTATATGATTCAGCTTGAACAACAGCTTCACCACTTGGGCTGCCACCCGGCTCTGGATTTGCTGTGTCATGGCTTGCCTCATCAACTCTTTTACCCATGTCATCATGCGTTTCACCTGTTCCTGTTTGCAGTGCAGGAGCAGCAATAGAGTCAGATTCAGCAACTTCATCTTGTTGTGTATTGTTTTCTGCTTCAGGTGCGTTATCTTCTGATGATCCTATTTCTTTTTGTTCACCAGCTTCAAAAACAGCATCCTCAACACCATGACCTGTTCCAAAACCATCGAGAATATGTCTTAATTTCTGCTGGAAAGCATCTTGATGATGAATAGAAGAGACCAGGTCTTTCACATCATTTTTTAGCATTTCACGAAAAACTGAAGAAGCGGTTTCTATATCATCTGGCAAATCTACAGACAGCAACGCTTCTTGCAAAAAAAAGGACAGGGCCTGCGATGCATCAATTTGCCCTGATGGTATTTCAGCAAGCTCTTTTTGGTATAGGTGTTTAAGGTTGTTTTTAACACCATTCATTTCTGTGGCACCAATCGCCGCACAACGTAATTTTTCGACATCATCCATAACAGCCTGAACTTCAAATATATCTGAAGCGTTTTCTTGGTGAATTTGATGATTATGATATCGATGAAAAAGGGCCTGCATGTCTGAGAATGCGCGCAAGTCACTGACATCGCCTGTTACAGGTAGTGTCATTTTCTTGTGTGTATAGAAAGGGTGATCCCCTTCAAAAAGAATTTCTAAGTCTGCATCATCTGCCAGCGCACGTGCCGTCGTAACTGTTGCTTGTTGGAAGTCACTTAAGTCATCCGAAGCAGCGTTGGTAATACTCATCCAACGTAACCCTTTCGCTTTCTTCGCATTTATTTGCAAAACTTAAATCAAAAGAATGACGCAAGTCGTCAAAAATAACATGATTTTCAGCCCATGAAATGACGGTGCGCGGAGACATAACCGTTGAAAGATCACCTGCCGCAAAGCCAGAGCGTGTCAACGTGGCCAACGATACCATTGATTTAATAATAGACTTATCAATACTTGGTACTTTCTTTGCAACAATATCAACTTCTACATCTTTATTAAGATAATTCAACGTGGCGACAATATTCCAGCGATCCATTTGACCCTGATTAATTTGCTGCGTTCCATGGTACATGCCTGTCATATCCCCTAAACCCACGGTATTAGAGGTCGCAAAAAGACGAAAAACAGGATGTGGGGTAATAATTTTATTTTGGTCTAAAAGCGTCAACTTACCTTCCGCTTCTAAGACACGCTGGATCACAAACATCACATCAGGACGACCTGCATCATATTCATCCAAAATCAAAGCGCAGCCAACGCGCAATGCCCATGGCAATATCCCCTCTTTGAAAACGGTTACTTGCTTACCATTTTCAATTGCAATGCCATCACGTCCGATCAAATCCATACGTGTTAAATGTCCATCTAGATTGATGCGCAAACAAGGCCAGTTTAGGCGTGCCGCAACTTGTTCAATATGCGTTGATTTTCCTGTCCCATGATACCCTTGCACTAAAACACGACGATTATGTTTGAACCCTGCAAGAATTGACAGCGTTGTTGCTTCATCAAAGCGATACATTTCATCAACAGCAGGCACATAGTCATTAGGTTTTGTGTATGCTGGTACTTTTATGTCTTTTTTAAGACCAAAAACATCTTTTGATGAGCATGTTGTATCTGGCGCCAAGAAAGGATTTGTGGCTTGATTAAGAATTGTCAATTGGAACTTCCCCCAGCTATGGTAAAAATGTCTTATTTGTGATATAATTATTAGGAAATGAGTATAAACATCTCCACAATAAGATACAATGTGGAATTAAATTAGGTGATATATGGGTCTATTTTCTAAACTTAAATCAGTTGTCAGTCCAGAAGCCCGCCAAGCAGCGCGGCGCAAAAAGGCGGCTGGGAAAAACCCTTCAGTCCGAGATTACATCCATGATAAAGATCTAGAACAATATGCAAAAAAACTTGGCGTATCTGTCGTTGAAGTTGAAAAACTCCGTCTTGTGTCACAACAACAACGTTCAAAGCTGCGCGATAAACAAATCTCGAAATATGATGCAAAAGGTCTAGAAACACCCCACAAAAAAGATCTGCTACCAAGCTCTGCTCTTCTTTTTCAAACTTTAGAAGCTTTCGAACAAACCAAGGCTCTAAATGACATGAAAAAAATTGAAGACAGCCTAAAATCACCAGAAATTGCTGAAATGTCGATGGAAGCAGATGTGCCTGCACAACACGCTGAACCTGCTCAGAAAGACTTTGAACCAAACGATATTGAGCTGCCAAAACCAGATGCCAGACAGGCACAAATTAGCACAGAAAACGCTGTTGACAGCGAGCTAGAAAGAAATGGCTTGAATTTAAGCACCAGCATGGGAAAAAGGACCGGTGAAGAAGAAGGCGGCACACATAAAGTTGATACAAATGTAAAAGAGCAGTCACAACAGGTGAAACTCGTCACACCTCAACAAAAAGCGCAAAAAGCACCCGCAAAAAAACCAAAAAAATCTGTGCAAACAAAAGTACGAGCGAACCTTTTTAAAGGACTTAGCCAGAAACAAAAGAAACTGCTGGCAAGATCAGCGACCGTTGCCAGATCATCTCAAGCAAAGCAACTTTCTAAAAAACTGAACACACGCGTACAAAAATCAAGCATGAATACTAAGGCGATGCAAAACATCTTAGCAAGCAAGCAAAGTAGAGGCATGCAAAAAGCTATATTTGCCGCCCAAAACAACAACACGCCTGCTAAGGGTAAAAAGATCGGACGTCTTTCAAAAGCGATCGCAAAACAACAAAACCGCAATCTAAAAGCTATTGGCTTAAAAGTTGAGGTTAACCATGAGTTTGTGAAAAACACCAACGCCAACACAAACACACAATCAGGAAAAGTAACCGACCTGAAGATGGATAAAAACCCTAAAAGCTACAGGCTGATAGACTATCGCGGGCGCTATATTAACGTTGCCGCAAAAAATCAAGCAAGCGCCATAGAAGCACCACCCGCACCAAGCGTTAATATCGTTTCTGAGATTTATAACGCAAAATCCTCTCGAATATCCTCTATTTAAATGATTTTTTACATGATTTGGCATAATAAATGCATGTGATCTCTCAGGTTTTGGTGACCTTTAGAGAGAGAAATTTATGCTACAAGTCCTTGATAATATTCTTAACAACGTTGCTCAGCAAAGCACACAGGGTGCTGGTGTTGCGAAAAGTGGCATTCGTGTTAATGGTCTTGTTGGCGCTCTTTCTACGTCACAAAGCGCCACAAACCCTGAAAATGCAGTGCAAACGGCCTCTCTCTCTCCTTTTGCAGGGCTTCTACAAAGTACACAAGAAAAACCTATTCCAGAAAACATTCAATCTCTGGGCATTGAAGAACTTCAAAACGCCTTACAACAGTTAGAAGCTAAGCTGACAACAGAATCTGAAACAAACATAGATAGCGCCCTCCTAAGCCAGTTAAAAGCGCTTATTGAGAACTTTCTCAAAGAACAAACAAGCTTTAATCTGGATTCTTTAGAAGACTTAGAAGCTGATGAGCTGATCGCTTTCTTATCGTCTGAGCAAGAAAATGGGAATAGTTTTACTAAAGCAGAGAATGCAGAAAATACGAATGATTTTGTTGCATCTATTCTTCAAACACTTCAAGAACTTGCCCAACCTCTTCCACCAGAAAAAAAGGAAGAGCTCACACAAAAAATCTTTACTTTATTAGAAAGCGAAACACCACAAAAAGCCTCTCAAAAGCCTATAAATCACATTGCTTTTTCAGAAGGCACTTCTTCTCCTCAAGCTTCACAGCAGGCCTCGCAAACAGAAGAGCCACAAGCAACAGCAACACAAAAAACAACCCCTGACACCTTACACACAGGACAAAACAAGCCTGCTGAAGGCCTTTTCAACAACACTTCAAAAGAAACTGTTCAGCATCAGCATCAAACTCAAGTTCAAGTTCAAGTTCAAAAAGCTGAAAATGCAAATAATTTTGTTATTTCACAAGAAAATGTTCAAAAGGGCTCTTCTCAAACAAAACAAGAACAAAAAGCACCCACACAAACAAGCCAACCTATTGTTAAGGTTCAACACCAAGGAACAGAAGCCTTAAAAACGGTCAGTAATGAAGCATCTCCTTTTGCTGCGATCCAAGACCTGGACGTCGATAATGTGACGATTACAGTTCATAAAGAAACACCAAACAACACAAAAAATATCGAGTTAGAACAGATTGCGCTGAATGATGTCACGAACAGTGCAGAAGAGATGACGCATGAAGAGCCAAAAAATACACTATTAGGTGGCACATCTGAAGATTTAAGGATAGACAGTGACGAAGAAATTCCTACCGAAGAAGTAAATCAAATAAAAGTTGTGCAAGAAAATGTTGAAAGAGTTGATATAGAGGTTCTTGAAGAAGTAAATGAGATTACAACACAAAACACCATCCAAACCTACGGCGCCCAAGCGCAACAAGATGCACAAAATGCTGATGGCTTAGAAGCAGACGTAGAAGAAATTGTTGGACGCAAAATTGAGCGCACAGAAACAAGTAACGCAAATCAAAAAGAAAGAGCGAATCTCTCATCAAATAACCAGCAGCAAAACTTACAACAAGATGCGCAGAACAGAGACAGCGACACATTCTTAAAATCTTACACACCTGGCAAAATGACATTTGGCCAGCAAGATGCAGTGTTAAGTAATCACACGCTGAAAAATTTCGCGACATTCCTTGAATCAATGGAAGTCACGCCTTCTTCTTTCCAACCCACGCAAACAACAGCAACAAGCGCACTGAGCTCAACAGTTGCCAACACAGCGTTTACAGGCACAGCGCGCGGATTTTCATATCCCACACCAACAGAACAAATTGCCTTGAAGATTCAAAAAGCATTTGAAGGAAATGCGGATAAAATCTCTATAAAACTGGACCCTGCAAATCTTGGAAAGGTTGATATTCAATTTGAAGTGGCTAAAAACGGCACAGTCAAAGCAAATATTTCTGCAAGCGAGCCTGAAACACTGCGCCTTCTAAAGCAAGATACAACTGGCCTGATACAAGCATTTCAGAATGCAGGCCTTGAAGCAGAAGATCAAAACCTAAACTTCAGCATGAACCAGAATCAACAAGACCCAGAAGGTCATAAGAAAGGTCTTGCTGAGCATGCAAATAACAAAAACCTTGAAGAAACAAGTTTTGAAGAACTTGTTGAAGATATGAGTCACTTGTCACCAACTGAATTAGCTTATTCTGCGTTAGCACATAAAATCAACACACGTATTAATATGGTTGTTTAAGGAGAAATATAATGGCATTAACAACAACACCAGAGTTAACAAACTTTGTCCAAGACCTCACGAATAAGTCGTCAACACAATCACAAAAAACCCAAGAAGACATCATCACTTTTGGTGAAGATTTAAACACATTTCTTGATATTTTGACAACGCAGCTGCAAAACCAAGATCCAACTGAGCCTATGGATGCACAAGAGTTTACAAAACAACTTGTACAATTTGCTGGTATTGAAAAACAAATCCAGACCAATCAGAAAATGGATGACTTAATTGCCATTAATGAACAAAGCCAAGTCTCTTACGCGCTTGGTTTCCTTGGTAAAAATGTTGAATTTGCAAGTAGCTACTTAAATGTAGAAGACAGCCATGGTGAGTTTTTATTTGACCTTGAAGAAAATGCAGATCGTGTAAAAATTGAAATTTATACAGGCGATGGCACTGTGGTTTATAACGAAGAACTTGAAAATCTAAGCGCTGGCGGACATGGTGCGACATGGGATGGTCTCGGCAACAATAATGTACAGCAAGATGATGGCGTTTACTCTCTTCGTGTCACTGCTTATAATGAAGACAATGACAGTATTGCCACAGAAATCCGCTCTATCGGACGTGTTGATCAAGTAGTTCCTGGTGAAGAAGGCACATTCCTGACAATCGGCCCTCTGCAGATTGACCCGACACGCGTTATTTCTGTACGCCCAGGCAATGAAGTTGTGGCTGAAGACACACCTGATGCCTAATGCCACGCTATAAGCTTACTATTGAATATCAGGGAACAGGCTTTGTCGGTTGGCAACGCCAAGAAAATGGTATCGCAATCCAACAATTGATCGAAGAAGCATTTCACGGCTTTTGTGGAGAGAAAGTTTTAGCCTACGGAATGGGGCGTACGGATTCAGGCGTTCATGCGCTGGGAATGGTTGCCCATGTAGACTTACAAGACGCACAAGATCCAGAGGTGATTAAAGGCGCTGTGAATTTTCATCTAAAACCCAACCGCGTTGCGATTCTTAATGTTGAAGAAGTTCCTGATGATTTTCATGCGCGTCACAGCGCCGTCAAAAGACACTATCTTTACCGCATTCATAACCGTCACGCACCCTTGACACTCACACGTGATCATACATGGTTTTTTCCACGCAAATTAAATGTCGATGCTATGCATGATGCTGCACAAATTCTGGTTGGTCATCACGACTTCACCAGCTTCCGCAATGTTGCTTGCCAAGCCAAATCACCTATCAAAACACTAGATAAATTAGATGTGAAACGTGTTGACGAAGAAATTCATATCACGGCAAGTGCTAGATCATTCCTTTACAACCAAATCAGGAATTTTGTTGGAACGCTTGCTTTGGTCGGCGAAGAAAAATGGACAAAAGAAGATTTGAAAGTCGCCTTAGACGCCAAAGACCGTACAGTTGCTGGCCCCACAGCACCACCTGAAGGATTGTACTTTGTTAAGGTCGAGTATTAAGCTTTCGCCTGCACGCCTGTTGAACCAAAGCCGCCTGCACCACGATTTGTCTCAGAAAGCTCAAGTACTTCTTGGAACGAGACAGGCTTTACTTCTGTGACAACCAACTGAGCAATACGCATGCCGCGCTCAATTTTAAAGGCTTCATTCGAAGTATTAAGAAGTAAAATCTTCACCTCTCCGCGATAATCTGCATCAATGGTGCCTGGTGAGTTTAAAACAGTAAGACCGTTCTTAAACGCTAGTCCTGAACGTGGACGCACTTGCATTTCCCACCCGTCCGGCAAAGCAACAGCAAATCCACTTGCAACAAGTTTACGTTCACCAGCTTCCAATGTAACATTTTCCGCTGAATGCACGTCAAAACCAGCAGCCAAATCTGTTCCTTTAAATGGCAAGCCAAGGCCTTCACCATTCTCTAAACGTTTAATTTCAACAACTGTGCCAGCACGTGCCTGTTCAACATATTCAGCAGCCCAACCTTGATAGCGCTTTGCAGAAGCAGGAATATCATCAGCCTCTTCTTGCTTTATTTCACGCAACATTTTAGCAGGAGAGCCTCCCCAAACTTCACCTGATTTTACAACTTTGTTTGGTGTGACAAGCGCCCCTGCAGCGACCATAGCACCCGTCTCAACAACAGCACCATCCATCACCGTTGCACCCATCCCAATCAAGCAACCATCTTGAAGTGTACAACCATGCAGCGTAACCGAATGACCAATCGTCACATCATCACCAACAATTGTTGGGTGCGTTTCACGCGTAACATGGATAATTGTCCCGTCCTGTATATTTGTGCGCTTACCGATTCTGATATAATTCACATCGCCACGTACAGTACAGTCAAACCAGATCGAGCTTCCCTCACCAATCTCAACAGCACCGATCACAGAGCTAGAAGGCGCAATGTAAACACTGTCATCAAACCGAGGCCAAACCCCGCGCCAAGACATAATATTTGGTTGCATGTTTCATCCTTTCGCATTGAATGCTTCAACCTATAAAAAGGAAGGAGATTTGTCACGTTCTAATGTACGAACTTAAGGGAAAAAAGGCAGCCCCTTCAGACCATCATCTTCACTTAAATCAAACATAAGGTTGGCCGCCTGAATCGCTTGACCAGATGCGCCTTTAACAAGATTATCAATCACAGAAACAATAATCACACGGCTGGCATGACGATCAGGAAAGACAGACATCACGCAATGGTTAACCCCACGCACATAACGTGTTTCAGGAACCTGCCCCTCATCCAACACGTGAACGAAGGTATCAGATTGATATCTTTTTTTCAGCGCATCACGAATATCACCAACAAAATGATCTGTTGAAACATAAATCGTTGATAAAATTCCACGATTCATTGGCACCAAGTGCGGTGTAAAACTGATTGTCACATCTTCACCCATAGCAAGGCTAAGCTCTTGCTCAATTTCGGCCATATGTCGGTGATGACCAATACCGTAAGCCTTCATCCCTTCCGAGATTTCTGCAAAAAGAGAGCTTTCTTTTGGCGAGCGCCCCGCCCCTGTGACACCTGTCTTTGCATCAATAATAATTGATGACGGATCAATCAATTTTTCTTCCAATAGGGGAATCAATGGCAATAAAGCTGATGTCGGGTAACACCCAGGAGAGGCAACCAGATTAGTTTTTTTTATTTCTTCACGATAATGCTCAACAAGACCATACACCGCAAAATCCTGAAGATGCTGCGCACCATGTGGTTTACCATACCATTCTTCATAAACAGCGGCGTCCCTAATACGAAAATCAGCTGATAAATCAACAATTTTTAAATGCTCTGGAAGGTCTTTAATAACTTCTTGTGTGGTTGCATGCGGCAAAGCACAAAAGACCAACTGAATATTATTCCATTGAACATCTTCAATTCGAACCATTTCAGGTAAGTTTGCCAGCGATACATGCGGGAAAATTTCTTCCATCGGCTTGCCAGCATGGCGGTTGGCAGTCAGTGCCTTAATAACAAATGTCGGATGGCCTTCAAGAAGACGTACAAGCTCGGCACCTGTATAACCACTCGCCCCTAAAATTGCACAGTTGATTTGTTTCATTTTTATTCCTTAAAAAGACTAGAATTCCTTAGATGTTAACGTTATATATAGTGCCCCTACAACAATAAACTATTTAAAAGAGGTAACTAAAATGACTCAAAGAACTTTTTCAATTATCAAGCCAGATGCAACAAAACGCAATCTGACAGGTAAAATCAACGCTGTTTTCGAAGAAAACGGTCTACGCATTGTTGCACAAAAACGCATTCACATGACACGTGCACAAGCTGAAGGTTTTTACGGCGTACACAAAGAACGCCCTTTCTTCAATGACCTATGTGAGTTTATGATTTCTGGCCCTGTTGTTGTTCAGGTTCTAGAAGGCGAGAACGCTGTATTGAAAAACCGTGAACTGATGGGCGCAACAAACCCAGAAGATGCTGATGAAGGAACAATCCGCAAAATGTTTGCCGAGTCAATTGAAGCAAACTCTGTACATGGTTCTGATAGTGAAGAGAATGCAGCGATTGAAATTGACTTTTTCTTCCAACCTGAAGAAATCGTTGGATAATATCATTATGTCTGATCCAACTTCTGCAAAAGCATGGCCCTTTGAAGAAGCGCGCAGATTGCTGCAACGCCTTCAAAACAAAATACCCGAAAAAGGCTACGTCCTTTTTGAAACAGGGTATGGACCATCAGGCCTGCCACATATTGGCACATTTGGAGAAGTTGGACGGACAATGATGGTTAAGCGTGCTTTTGAAACGCTCAGCGACATTCCAACAAAACTTATTTGCTTTTCTGATGACTTAGATGGCCTACGTAAAGTGCCTGATAACGTCCCTAACAAAGATATGTTGGCGCAACATTTAGAAAAGCCCCTCACTGTTGTTCCAGATCCCTTTGAAACACATAACAGCTTTGGTGAGCACAACAATAATCGCCTTCAGCGTTTTCTGGATCAGTTTGGCTTTGAATACGAGTTTAAAAGCTCAACAGAAGCCTATAAAGCTGGCGAATTTGATGAAACATTAATGAAAATACTGGAAAATTATGACGATGTGATCAATGTTATCTTACCAACACTAGGTGAAGAACGCCGTCAAACTTACAGTCCATTTCTACCGATCAGCCCAAGCAGCGGAAAAGTCCTACAGGTACCTTTGATGGATAAAGACGTCAAAGCAGGAACCATTACTTTTAAAGATGAAGATGGGTCAATCGTCACGCAACCTGTGACAGGTGGTCACTGTAAACTGCAATGGAAAGTTGACTGGGCAATGCGCTGGGTTGCACTAGGTGTTGATTATGAAATGTCAGGCAAAGACCTGGATGAATCTGTAAAACTTTCAAGTAAAATTGCAAAAATTATTGGTGGAAGACCGCCGCAAAATCTAACCTATGAACTTTTCTTGGATGATAAAGGCAGTAAGATTTCTAAATCTAAAGGAAACGGTATTTCTTTGGATGAATGGCTTACTTACGCACCAGCAGAAAGCCTTGCGCTGTTTATGTACCAAAAGCCAAAAACAGCAAAAAGACTCTTTTTTGATGTGATTCCTAAGGCTGTCGATGAATATCTCACATTTTCTCGGAAACTCGCTCATGACGAGAAGCCATTTGATAATCCTGCATGGCATATTGAGAAATCTCTGCCTGTCGCACGGAAAGCCGCTCAAACGCCTTTAAGCTTCTCAATCCTTCTCAACCTAGCAAGTGTTTGTAATACTGAAGATAAGGCTGTTCTTTGGGGATTTATCTCGCGGTATGATAAAGATTTATCACCTGCAAATGCACCCTTGATGGATGAACTTGTTGGGTACGCACTTACTTACTATCGTGATTTTGTAAAACCACACAAGAATTACCGCGCGCCAACAGACCTTGAACGCCAAGCGATAGAAGAACTAAAAGCGGCTTTAGAAGGCCTAGGTGACAACCTGGATGCAGGCGAGCTTCAAACAGAAGTTTTCACAATTGGGAAGAAATATTTTGAGAACGATTTGAAATCTTGGTTCAAAGTCTTATATCAAGTATTACTTGGACAGGATCAAGGGCCACGTATGGGATCATTTATTGCCTTGTATGGTAAAGATGAAACAATTGAACTGATAAAGGAAAAACTATCATGAGCTTAGAAAATACAATCAATGAACTTTGGGAAGGCCGCGACGGACTTTCAATTGATACACAAGGCGATGCAAGAGATGCTGTTAACACCGCTCTAAACCTTCTTGATTCTGGCGAACGCCGTGTAGCTGAGAAAACAGATGGCACATGGCAAGTTAATCAATGGCTAAAAAAAGCTGTCCTTCTTTCATTTCGCCTGAACGATATGGCGCCTATTTCTGGGGGACCAAATGGGTCAAGCTGGTTTGATAAAGTCCCTTCAAAGTTTGAAGGGTGGGGTGAAAACGAATTCCGGAATGCAGGGTTTCGTGCTGTACCAAACTGTACTGTAAGACATTCAGCCTATATTGCACCAAACGTTGTTTTGATGCCTTCCTTTGTTAATCTTGGTGCCTACGTTGACTCTGGTGCAATGATTGATACATGGGCAACTGTTGGATCTTGCGCGCAAATTGGTAAGAATGTTCATATTTCAGGTGGTGCAGGCATTGGCGGTGTCCTGGAGCCCCTACAAGCTGGTCCCGTTATTATTGAAGACAACTGCTTTATTGGTGCGCGTGCTGAAGTTGCTGAAGGCGTGGTTGTTGAAGAAGGATCTGTTCTTTCAATGGGTGTTTACCTAGGCGCCAGCACAAAGATTGTTGATCGCGCAACAGGCGAGGTACATTATGGGCGCGTCCCTGCATACAGCGTTGTTGTTTCTGGCACAATGCCTGGGAAACCGCTTCCTGATGGTACGCCAGGACCTAATTTATACTGTGCTGTGATTGTCAAACGTGTTGATGAGCGAACGCGCTCAAAAACATCTATTAATGATCTTTTAAGACAAGAATAGTACCAAAATATCACGCACACACAGCGAAAGCTGTTGTTCACTCTAAATTTCTTTGCTTCACAGCAGGCTGACAGCATATCTTGTGTCATGGGTTTATTTTTGCCTTGTATTTTGATATAATGGTAAAATGTCATGTCTGCTTTTGACAGAGAATTAAATGAGGATAACAATATGACGTCTCAAAGCACTGAGACCATTGCTTCAAAAGAAGATTCCATAGAATCATCTGAGTCATCAGAACCATCATCAAGCCCTTCTGCAGCAAACGATCAGAAAAAACAAATAAGTCCCTCAGACTACTCAAACGTCAGCCCAGAAGTATTAGCCGATGCCATCTCAATCGCAATGGAAAGACGTGACGACCCCGAGAAACAACAAAAAATAAATGCAAAAAACCACGATATCTTTCAAAAAGAGCAAATGCGCGACAATATAATTATTGCAACATTAGGGGCTTTGATTTTAATTGATTGGGTATTGCTTGATGGAACTTACTTAACAGATCTTATTTTGATTGCAGGACTTGGTGGCGTCGCCTATGCTTATTGGCGATACAAGCGTGGCACATTAAAAGGTCAAGAAAGCAAGGATACAAAAGAAAAATGAGTCTAAAAAAAGGTTTTATTTTCAGCCTGTTCTTTGTCTTTGCATTATTTGCAACGCCAAATTTTGATACACATCAGACTTCTTTGGTTACATTTGCTTCTGATGCTGCAGCCCAAGACACGATTAGCAAAGCCAAAAACCTTTTAGGAAGCCCCACTTTTCTTGAGCTGATTGCCGATCCGAAATGGAGTGTATTTAAAAGGGCTGTTGCAGCAATCACAGGATCACTACTTGG
Organism: Alphaproteobacteria bacterium; assembly: GCA_030425825.1. Classification (GTDB taxonomy): domain Bacteria; phylum Pseudomonadota; class Alphaproteobacteria; order JAUHZY01; family JAUHZY01; genus JAUHZY01. The sequence continues at coordinate 1,559,361 of JAUHZY010000001.1, read as the reverse complement.
CCCTGCAGAGGAGCGCTATGAGTCTCTTTCAACTTGTTGGGCATGTCCACTTTTCGATGCTGTTTCAATTATCTCAGAAGAAATTGCCGTACGTGGCTTTTTCTTAAGTAATGTCTCGGCAGGAAACTTACTTAAAGCCATGCTTGCCATCTGGCTCGTGATACAGGTCAGTAAAATTCTCTTGCCCTTCGGTCCTGCAGGCCAGGTTAGCAGCGTCTTTAATGATATCTTTGTTAAAATCGCATTAAGCATCATGGCTTTCGGTCTTTTGACATCAGGGTCTGGCATGAACGCAAGTATCAACTATGAAAGTGGGCGGGCAAAAACAGGTAAGCAAATTAGCTATAATGACTTAACTTTCACCGCCTATACAGCCGTTCCCATGTTAAAAATCTCGCTCGACTGGTCAAAAAGAATTATTCTTTTAGGTGACTCTGTCGGGATGATTTACCTGACAAATATTGCTGATAATTTCGACAGCGATGTTAATTCTGGTCAGGAGTTTATGAAAGCATTCAGGTTTGAGATTCTCAAAGATCCTACCCAGGATGCTAGCAAAAAGAATGCTCACGGCGAATATTGTGGGTCAAATGTGAACCCTTATGGTGGTAACTCAAAAGTCGTCTCACAAGAAATTCGTGATGGCATTAATTGTCGCCTAGCAGGAATCCAAAGGCTTTTGGCAACAGGTCTAACAATTGGGATATACGCGCTTTTACAGCCTGGTGAAGCCACAAGCTTTTGGGAGTTTTGGGTTAAAGATGTGTTTTCAGGTATTTTTCCAACTGTTCTATCGCAAATGGTTGCAGGGTTCTTGTTGATCTTTATTTATGGCCTTGCAATGCTTGGTTTCCCATTCTTAATGGTTGAGGTGTTCTTCCGTATTGCTATTGCATCATTAATTGCACCATTGGCCATCGCACTTGCGGTCTTTAAACCGTTCCGTCAACCACTGCGCCTAGTCATTCGTATGATCTTACACGGTGCATTAGCTATTCTTTTTGTTGGTATTGCCGTCGCTTTGTCAGCTTCTCTTATACGAGCAGCCATCACCATGACTGTCATAGAATACGACCAAGAAGCAGCAAATTATTTTGTTCGGATCAAGGGTCCTATAAAAATTCGAGGTAATACAGAGCTCCGCACAGATGTCACGGAAGCATATGAAAACCAACAATGTAAACCTGCAAAAGCTATTTCAGACGAAGAAAAAGAAAGCTTTTTAGTAGGATCTCCAAAAGATGATAAAGGTGATGTGATCACTGATCCAACACAAACGGCTAAATATAAAGCTATCGTTCAGTGTTACAAAAGCATTAGTAATATTGCAGACGAACTTTGTGAAGCAACAGGTTATACATCTGCATCTGCAGGAGGCACCAGCGTTCCCAAATGTGATAAGCTCAAAATGTCTCTTATTAAAACGCCGGGAGACCTCATGAAAGCGATTGATGGAACGCTTCTTTACTCACTTGGCAACACAACAATACAAAGCAGCATCGCAAAAGAACAGCAAACTTCTGGAAATGTTGGCTCGGAAGAGCTTTCAGATCAAGATTTTGAGCTCTTTGGTCTCAATGTTGGCGGTGGACTGGGTGACAGGCTTCGAGGTCATATCTCAAGCATGCTAGAAGAAAACCCGCAAATTGTTGGGAACTTTATGTACCGTATGGCGATTCATAAGCCTTCTTTCTGGGCATTGTTCTTCGCCTCCGCATTATTATTCTTCTTGTTACAAAAAGCTGATGCAATGGCAGGTCAGTTTGCTGAATCTCAATTCTCTACGGGCGCAGGTCAGGCTGTTGCAGGCGCAACCACGGCAATTGCATCTGGTGTCGCAATGAAAGCAGCTGGTGTTGCACAGCGTCGCTGGACAATGTTGCATAGTCAGATCAGTAACTCTACCCCCAAACCAAATCAGAATCCTTAAGGTTTAAGTAGAGATGACAAAAGGCAAACGTAATCTTCCTGCTATCGCGAACTCTCACAGACCTTTTCTTGAGATCCTTTTTATCATTTTGATTGCCGTTTTTATCGGACTATACATTCAAAATAGATCTCTTCCTGAAACAAGCTTTACTGATGAAGAGTTTGTAGAAAATGAGAGAAGTGAAAAAGACAGTGCTGAGATTTATCCTGATGATGCTTATTTTGCGCCACAAGACCTAGAAAAAGTCACGCTGAACCGCGACCCTATCCGCCAGGACATTTCAAACACACAATATCGCCTCGGGGTTTCATATGAAAAAGGTTACGGCGTCCCACAAAACTTCAAAATATCTTCTGTTTGGTATGAGTCTGCTGCCAATCTAGGACATAAATATGCCCAATATAATTTAGGAATTTTTTACTTCAAAGGTATGAGTGTTGAAAAAGACTATAAGAAAGCGGCTGACCTTTTCCAGAAAGCGGCTGAACAAGGCTTAGAACAAGCACAATATAATCTAGGCTTTATGTATGAAGAAGGTTTGGGTGTCAAACGTGACTATGACAAAGCCTATAAATGGTATCTTGCTGCAAGCGAAGCCGACTTTAAAATGGCGAAAGATAAGTTAAAGATTATCGAGAAAAAGCTCCGCAAAAGATAGGCCATATTTTTTTATCTCTCTCTTCCAAAATTTTCCCTTTTATGACATGATGTTGTGGTATTTCCATATAATAGACACAACACGTTGAGATGATTGAAGAAACAAACCCTATTTCTCATAAATTTAACACCATCAAATCGCAAATTGATTGCATTCATGATGAGGTATATTTTGGACGTGTCGCCAGTGTTCTTGGGCTTTCCATCGAAATCGAAGGATTTGGAACAAAACTATCAATTGGTGATCAATGTGAATTGAAGCCCAAAGATCGCAACTCTGTCATGTGTGAAATAGTTGGTTTTCACGGAAATAAAGCTGTTGCGATGCCTTTTGGCGCCCTTGAAGGGATCTCACTCGGGTGTCGTGCTGAACTTAGAAACACAGGCTCTGTCATCTTTCCTGACCCTTCTTGGTTAGGACGTGTTCTTAACGCTTTTGGAGAGCCTGTTGACGGCTTAGGACCTCTTATTCAAGGAGACGAGCCTTATTATTTACGTGCCTCTCCGCCTTCAGCACACGACCGCGAACGCGTTGGCGGCAAACTAGACCTTGGTGTGCGCGGCATGAATACGTTCCTTACATGCTGTAAAGGCCAAAGAATGGGTATTTTTGCAGGGTCTGGTGTTGGTAAATCAACACTTTTATCAATGCTGGCACGCTACACAGCAAGCGATGTAAACGTGATTGGTCTGATTGGTGAACGTGGACGCGAACTGAAAGAGTTTATCGAAGATGATCTAGGCGAAGAAGGTCTTAAGAGAAGTGTTGTCATCGCCTCTACTTCTGATGAGTCTCCTTTGATGAGAAGGCAAGCTGCTTATCTAACAATGGCTGTTGCTGAATATTTCCGCGATCATAATTTGGATGTTCTTTGTTTGATGGATAGTGTAACACGTTTTGCCATGGCGCAACGTGAAATTGGCCTTTCTGTAGGCGAACCGCCTGCAAGCAAGGGGTATACACCTACTGTTTTCTCAGAGCTTTCAAAACTATTAGAGCGTGCCGGACCAGGCGTTCCTGACGAAGACGGTGAAGTCGGATCGATCACAGGGTTGTTCACAGTTCTGGTAGAAGGTGATGACCATAATGAACCTATATCTGACGCTGCGCGTGGTATTTTGGATGGTCATATCGTTTTAGATAGAAAAATTGCTGAGCGTGGACGCTATCCACCTATTAACATTTTAAGAAGTGTCTCAAGAACCATGCCTAATTGTAACACCGAAGATGAGATCACAATCATCTCTCGCGCGCGTGAGTTGATGTCTGTTTATGACGACATGGCAGAGATGATCCGCCTTGGTGCATATCGTAAAGGTTCTGATCCCCAAATTGATGAGGCCATCCACTATCACCCACAATTAGAACAGTTCTTAAGCCAACGAAAAGAACAAGCCTATACCTTCCAACAAGGGTATACCGAGCTGGCAACAATACTTGGTTTTATTTCAGATGAACAAGAAGAAGTAGAAAATGAAAACACTGAACAGCTTGGTGAGACTGCATAAGTTTGAATTGGATGAAAAACGCCAAGAACTTGGTGTTGTAGAATCCCAAATCATGAGCTTAGAACAGAAAATTATCACCTTAGAGCAAAACCTCATTGAAGAAGTGCGCAGCCTCAGTGAGCAAAATGAGAGCGAGGTTGCATCTTTCATCCCAGGATACATAGAGCGTGTGCGCCAAGAACAAAATAATATTAAGAAAAACATTGCAAAGCTTGAGGTGCTCGCAGAACAGCATCGCGAGAAAGTTCTCCTTGCTTTCCAAGATTTTAAAAAATTTGAAAAGGCACGTGAAATGAAACAAGACGAAATAGATGAAGAACTGAAACACAAAGAGCAAAATCTTCTTGATGAATTGTCTTCTAGAAAACATTCCGCTGGAAGTTCATAGCAACATTGGTTAAGTTATTTTTGACAAATAAGGGCAATATTATGGCGCGATTAATTCTACTTTTTCTTATCTTCTCTTTGTCTGCTTGTGCTGACTGGGCACATGTTGTGGATTCTTTCCAAGACATTACTTTATTTGCAGATAAAACTTCTTCCACACCACAAAGGCCTCAGGAACCTGAAAGCTACCGCCTTAACCGTATGGGGTCATTAACAGGGCCAACGCAAATTGACTTCTATGATATTGAAGGTGCATCACGACAAGGATTGATACAAAACCCGCCACACCCAGGCATGTTTGCAGGGCATCGCATGCAACAGCTTAAAGGTGACGTTGGTGTCTTGCGTGACGGCGCTGATATGAGGCGCTCTGAGTTTGAAGCCTTAAAAGCTTTCATTGATGGCAACTTAAAGAATTACTACTCTATCTTAGGGTTTACAAAAGCAAAACTTCAATCTGGGACAACACCAAATGACGAGAACCTTATTCGTCAGTGGAATGACGCAAAAGCACACCTAGATAAAATTAATGAAGCGCTTGGACGCCTTGATTCTCTTTCCAAGCAAATGGCATCTTCATCCTCTATCAACTCTTTTCTCATTGAAAGTATTCGCGCTGCACATGCTTCACCAGCGGCAAACAAAGAAGATCGCTTTCAGCTTTCACAATTGGAAAAAGAAGCTGTACTTCTTCTCTCTGAGACCAATCAAGATCTCACGAGAGTAAACAACGAAATCGTCCGTAACAATGCAACCCAAAACACTGAACAAGGTGCCTTAACAAAGCTTCATATTGCAATTCAAAATGGCTGGCTTTACAGACCGTCTTTAACAAACAGAATCTTAGCAGCTTCTAAAGTAAGCCGCCTAGATGAAGGGTCTATTGATGCTGCAAAACAGAGACGTCCTCTGATTGTCATTCGCTTTGAAGAAGGCAAAAAAACAGATTATCGTCGTGCTTTGCAAGCTGCATTACATGAGACATTAAGAAGCCGCCCAGACGCATCATTTGATCTGATTACTGTCAGCCCGAATGAAGGTTCTCCTGCTGAAATTATGAGGCAAGCTGAAATGGCCAAAAACAACGCTGAAGAAGTTTTACAAAACATAACGCTTCTTGGCATGCCCCTTAACCGAATCACCGTTAGCGCAACCAGAAGTGAGCTGGTTTCGAATAATGAGGTTCATTTATATTTAAAATGAGCGAGATGACAAAAGAACGCCACGTCTCTTGGGAAGAGATTCATCATATGTGCAAAGCGCTATCTGCCAATGTCTCACACAAGAAGTGGGACGGCATTCTGGCTATTACGCGCGGTGGAATGATCCCTGCAGCCCTCATAGCGCAAGAATTAAAAATCCGTGTCGTTGATACAATTTGTATCTCTAGTTATGATGATCAGTCACAACGTAGCTTAGAGATCCTCAAGACACCCGATCTTGACCTTTCTAAGAACTGGTTGGTTATTGACGATATCGTTGACACAGGTGAAACAGCAAAAATCATTCATGAAAAATTTCCCAAGCTGACACTGGCAACACTTTTTGCAAAACCAAAAGGTAAGGCTCTGGCCAAACATTATATTGAGCTTGTCGATCAGAACACATGGGTCTTTTTCCCTTGGGAAGCAGGAGATACGTGATGATCAAACATCTCCCGCACGAGGAACGCCTTCCTATCTCCAGAATACTGGAGAATATTGTTCAAAACTGGAACAAAGAAAAGATTACACTAGAAGGCCTCATGGATTATTTAGGAGACCGAAGTTATGGTCTTTTAATTGTTATCCTTGCGATTCCTAATCTTCTTCCTGTTTCTGTTCCTGGTATTTCTATTGTTCTAGCAGTTGTGATTATGGGGCTTTGCGTACAAATGTGGAAAGACTATGAGCACCCTATACTCCCTAAATTTGTCGCAAAAAAAGAAGTTCCTTTCGAACCATTTGTTAAAGTGATCAATCATGTTATTCCTGTTTTCCGTTTTTCTGAAAAGCTCTTAAAGCCAAGGCTTTCATGGCTTTTTACACGAAAAGCGGAATGCTTTATTGCAGCCCTAACAATCTTTACAGCTTTCACGATGATGCTGCCTATTCCATTGGGCAATCCGCCACCTGCAGCAAGCTTGATTTTAATGGCGCTTGGTCTCATTGAAAAAGATGGAGTCTTTGTTATTATTGGATTTATTGCAACGGTTGTTTCAACTGTTTTACTAGCATTTATGTCATGGGGTGTTGTTATGGGGACAATACTGGTTGTTCAAAAAATACTCGGGTTATAATGATTCATTTCCTTGCCAATCCTTCTAACTTTCTAAAACTTAAAAACAAAATATTTTTGCCTACTCTTTTTCTAACATTTATTGTTTTGGGACTTGGCTATGCACAAGTTTTTCTCAATGTCCCGAATGATTACCAACAGGGTGAAACCATTAAAATTATGTACATGCATGTTCCTAGTAGCTGGATGGCTTTGTTTTGTTATAGTTTCATGACAGTGATGGCGTGTTGTGCTTTTATTTGGCAGCACTCACTTGCTGATATTGCTTGCAAAGTTACTGCCCCAATTGGCGCATGCTTCACATTTGTTAGCCTTATCACGGGATCCTTATGGGGTAAACCAATGTGGGGAGCTTGGTGGGTTTGGGACGCGCGCCTGACTTCTGTTTTAATTTTATTTTTTATGTATCTTGGATATATGCTGCTAACAACCTCAACAGCAAAATCTTCTGATCTCAGGCTTGCACGTTACTTTATTTTAATCGGTGCCGTTAATATTCCTATTATTAAATTTTCTGTTGAATGGTGGAACACACTACACCAGCCTGCCAGCGTGATACGCCTTGATGGTCCCACAATTCATAGCAGTATGCTGACGCCTCTTCTGATTGTATTTGTTGGTTTTATTGGATTTTTCTTGTTAACATTTATGATGAAAATGGAAGCAGAGCTTTTAAAGGCAAAAGAAAGACGTAAGAAGCTAAAAAAGGTGCGTGATGCCTGATTATTCTTTTTATATTTATGGTTCTTATCTTGTTGGATTGTCTGTTTATGGCAGCCTCTTTCTAAAGTCTTATTTACAGCTGCGGAAGCTTCAAAAATGACAAATAAAAAAAAGCGCATCCTAACACTTGTCATTGGCGCACTCAGCATGGCTTTTGGTGCATACCTTATTTTGACCAGCTTGGAGGAAAATTTACTCTATTTTTACAGCCCTAGTGATGTGATTAAAAAAGGTATTGAAGAAAATAAAGAAATGCGCGTGGGCGGTATGGTCAAAGAAAACTCCATTCAGAAAAAAGGTTTAATGACATCATTCACCATCACAGACTTTAAGCATGAAATACGGGTTGAATTCAGCGGTATCGTCCCTGCCCTTTTTCGTGAAGGGCAAGGCGTGATAGCGGAGGGCAGTTTCAAAGAGAAGCCTAAAACTCTTTTCACTGCCCACCGCATTTTGGCGAAACATGACGAAAATTACATGCCGCCAGAAGTTAAAAAATCACTTCAACATAATTAACGCGCTGACGTGAAGCTAAGAGACCTTGGGTCGAAAAGTGTATATCCACTTTCTTGTATTTTCGATGAAAGTGCCTGTGCCTGATAGCTCACAGCCTCTGTTTGACTCGCTTGACCATCTAAGATGTTTAAGTCTTGAACCAAAGGATTATTATTTTGTGTTATTTCTGGTAAGCCCTTCAAATATTGGGCTATCTTAGTCTTTTTGTCATCGTTTACGGGGCCAGAAAAATCAGACCCATTAATACATTCCCGCACAACAGTTTTAGGAGTAGATATCTTCCCATCTACAACATGAGGAACGAAATAAGGATTACCTTTTTTATCTACGAACTGCTCTGAATGAGCCTGAAAAATGTTATCCGTCCCTTTAACTTTGAACCATAATATTGGATTGTAATTAAATGAAATAGATAGGTCCTGTTTTAAGCCTAATTTTTCTGCCTCACGACGACTTAATAACTCAAACTCCTCATACCCAGAGTAACTTGGCACCTCAGGATATCTTTTATTTTGTTTATCTCCGTCGAAAATACCACCCATTTTAATTCTCCTCAATTGACTTGAGGATTTGTTATTTTGCTTAGCTGTTACGGCGCAAGCATTCACAAATCCCGTTATTAAAAACAAAAAACCCGATCAACTTTTTAGCTGAAACGGGTCTGAAGATATAAAAAAACCACTTAAGCGCGGGCAAAAGTGGCATTTATGCGTCCCGCTTTAGCTGATTTTATATAGCGCCCGCAAGTTGAATATTAACTCAGCGCTTCTTGACCTCAAGTGTACGATTAGGAAACACTAAGGTCAAGAGGTTTTTTTAAGAAAAGGATATTTTCTCATCCTGGATTGTTGCTTTTATCTCTTGTCCATCACCAATATCCCCTTTCAAAAGAGCTTCGGCTAATGGGTTTTGCACTTGTTGCTGAATCACACGCTTTAAAGGACGAGCGCCATAAACAGGGTCAAACCCTTTGTCTGCAATCCATTTTTTAGAGGTATTGTCTAGAATTAATGTAATTTTTCTATCCGCCAACAGCTTATCCAAACGACGCAACTGTATATCAACAATGCTCGTCATATGCTCACGACTTAATTTGTTAAAGATCAAGATGTCATCAATACGGTTTAAAAACTCTGGACGGAAAGAAGCTTTGACAACATCCATCACACCTGCATGCGCTTTGTCCATATTTTCTGTTGTCGCCTGTGTTAGATGCTCACTCCCCAAATTAGATGTCATAATAATAATAACATTTCTAAAATCAACGGTACGACCTTGACCATCTGTCAGACGACCATCATCCAAAACTTGTAATAAAATATTGAAAACATCAGGGTGCGCCTTCTCAACCTCATCAAATAAAACGACCTGATAAGGACGACGACGAACAGCTTCTGTTAATGCACCTCCTTCATCATACCCCACATATCCTGGAGGGGCGCCAATAAGCCGAGAAACAGAATGTTTTTCCATATACTCAGACATATCAATACGCACCATTGCTGTCTCATCATCAAAAAGAAATTCTGCCAATGCTTTTGTTAGCTCTGTTTTACCAACGCCTGTTGGCCCCAAAAACATAAAGGACCCAATTGGACGATTTGGATCTTGAAGCCCTGCACGTGAACGACGAATTGCCTGTGAGACAGACTCAATTGCTTGTGCCTGGCCAACAACGCGTTTTGCTAGGTTTGCCTCCATACTCAGTAATTTCTCTTTCTCACCTTCCAGCATTTTATCCACTGGCACGCCTGTCCACTTTGAAACAATTGCGGCAATATCGCTTGCAGTAACTTCTTCATTAATCATACGATTCTCAGCTGCTTTTTGGGCTTCCTCCAAGCGCTTCTCAAGATCAGGAATAACGCCATAAGAAAGCTCTCCTGCACGCGTCAGGTTTCCTGCACGTTGTGCTGCATCAAGCTCTGACCTTGCTTGGTCTAAGGTTTCTTTAATGTCCTGAGCAGCCATTAGCTTGTCTTTTTCTGCTTGCCATACTGTTGTTAATTCTAAAGATTTTTGTTCCAGTTCTGGTAACTCGCTTTCTAAAGCGGATAATCTATCTTGCGACGCCTGGTCTTTTTCTTTTCGTAACGCCTCTTGTTCTATTTTCAATTGAATAATGCGACGGTCAAGATCTTCGATTTCTTCAGGCTTTGAATCAACAACCATACGCAAACGTGCAGCCGCTTCATCCATCAAATCAATCGCCTTGTCTGGTAAGAAACGATCCGAGATATAACGATCTGATAACGTCGTTGCAGAGACAAGCGCACCATCAGCAATACGAATCCCATGGTGTAATTCATACTTCTCTTTCAAACCACGCAGGATTGAAATGGTCTCTTCAACACTAGGCTCACTCACAAAAACAGGCTGAAAGCGCCTTGCAAGTGCCGCGTCTTTTTCGATGTATTTACGGTACTCATCCAGCGTTGTTGCACCAACACAATGCAGCTCTCCACGTGCCAAAGCTGGCTTTAACATATTGGATGCGTCCATTGCACCATCTGCTTTTCCTGCACCAACAAGCGTATGAAGCTCATCAATAAAAAGAATAATTTGTCCTGCCGCTTCACCGACTTCTGCAAGCACAGCCTTGAGTCTCTCTTCAAATTCACCTCGAAATTTTGCGCCTGCGATCAAGGAGCCCAAGTCAAGAGAAAGCAGTCTTTTATCTTTTAACGATTCTGGCACGTCACCGTTAATGATCCGTAAAGCCATACCTTCAATAATCGCCGTCTTCCCAACGCCTGGCTCTCCGATCAATACAGGGTTATTTTTTGTACGACGCGATAACACTTGAATTGTACGACGAATTTCTTCATCACGCCCAATCACAGGATCTAGCTTGCCTGCGGCTGCAACTTCAGTTAAATCACGTGCATATTTTTGCAACGCATTATACTGACTTTCTGCTGTTGCTTCATCGGCTGTACGACCTTTGCGCATTTCTTTGACTGCTTTTTTTAAAGACTGTGGCGTCACACCGCTCGATTTAAAAATGTCGACTAAATCATTAGTGCCCAACAAAATTGCTAATAAAACATATTCTGTTGTCAAATATTTGTCACCGGCCTTGGCTGCCAACTGTCCTGCGTCTTCTAATGTTTTAGCAAGGTCGGGTTTCATATAAACACGCGCCTCTGCACCTTCGACTTTTGGCTGCTTTGACAAAATAAGGTCAATATCTTGTGCCAAACGATCTGCGTCACCGCCTGCTAGATCAACCAGCTGACGAATAGAGTTATCTTCATCATCGTTTAAGAAAGCAAACACAAGATGTGTTAAAGAAATATACTGATGGCTTGCACGCACAGCAGCAGAATGAGCCCTCTGTAAGGTAGATTTAAGCTTTTCTGAATATTTCTCAGGTGTCATATAAAACCCCTCAATCTTTATGGTTAATACCTAAGATTGATATGGGGAGAATTAAACTGCTTGTAAAGTCTCGTCCTCAATTTTTCCATTTTTTTCATGAGGAGAGCGGCTGACAATAATACGTGCTTCCGAATTCTTAGATCTGGAAGTTGTCTCGGCAGGTGCTGTTTTTGACGCTGTGGGCGTGGATGTTTTACCCTCTGTCTTTTGGGTGTTTTTAACAACCTTTGTTGGTGAGCTCGCAGGTGTTGTTGTCGCTTTAGTGTCTGTTGTTTGTGTGTTACCTGCTTTTGCATTGCCATTCTGATTCTGCGAATTTCTTTTCGGTTTTAATTCACCACCGCTTTCTAGAATCAATCTGGAATAATGCTCAGCTGCTTGGAAATAATCTTGTGCGTCAATATAGTCACCCATGGAAAGAACTTCTTTGGCCTTATTCATATTTTTTTCATAACTTTGAAAAATATTTTGTCTGCCATTCTTTGACTTCGAATGACGGTTGTTATTCGGATTGTCGAACCTGTTCCCAGATCTTTTTTTGTTATTATTGTATCTTTTCTTATGAGATGACGTATTCGCTCTTGTGGATGCTTTTTCTGCATTATTCATAGTCATAAAAAACTACTCCTTTAGTTGAACAATCAAACAACGATTCTTTAATGATAAATCTTTCTTAATCTCTAAAACTTTTAAGCCTTCTTGGGCAAAAATGCCTTCAACATCTTTCTCCTGGTCATCACCAATTTCAAGAACAGCAAAGCCGTCACAAGACAAAAGGCGCCTTATATCAGGTGCTAACGACCTGTAACAATCAAGACCATCATCACCCCCATAAAGGGCAATAGAAGGATCATAGTGAACTTCAGGCTGAAGGGCGTTTTTATCATTTAGGGAAATATAAGGAGGGTTCGATATTATCACATCAAACTTGCCGTCCAAGGAACTTCCCCAAGACATCTGACAAACTTCTAATCTATCAGATACGCCATGCATTTTTGCATTTTTCCGCGCCACCTGGCAAGCGTTTAATGAAATATCTGTGGCCACCGCTTTCGCATTTTCAAAAAGATGCAGCAATGTCACGACCAAACATCCACTCCCAACACCTAACTCAAGAACGCTAATATTCTGATTTTTATCATTAATTCTTCCAGTCACAGCCTCTATCAAGATCTCAGAGTCAGGTCGTGGATCAAGCACGTCTTCATTCACAAAAAAATCAAGAGACCAAAATTCTTTAACATTTTTGATTTTAGAAAGAGGTTTTCTGGCACACCTCATTTCTGTCACGCGCGACACATCTTCAAGATCTTTCTTCGAAACTTTGAGAGACTTTTCCAGGAAAATCTTTTCTTTAGAGAGTCCTAAAATATGAGATAAAATAAGTCTTGCTTCATGGCGCGAGTTTTCGATACCTACCTCTTTTAGCTGGCAAGAAACATTATTAAGAACAGCCTCAAGTTTCATGAAGCTTCTTCAAGATGCGCCAGTTTTTTTGCTTGATCTTCAACCATCAAAGCATCAATCATTTCATCCAAACCTTCGCCTTCCAGAATTTTGTCTAATTTGTAAAGCGTCAGGTTAATGCGATGATCTGTCACACGACCTTGTGGGAAGTTATATGTACGAATACGCTCAGAACGGTCACCTGATCCCACTTGGTCTTTACGGTTTTGTGAGCGCTCGTCCATTTGGCGCTGGCGTTCTGCCTCATAAACACGGGAACGTAAAACTTTCATCGCCTTTGCTTTGTTTTTATGTTGAGACTTCTCATCTTGCTGCTGCACCACAACACCTGTTGGAAGGTGGGTAATGCGCACAGCACTATCAGTTGTGTTGACAGACTGTCCACCAGGACCACTGGCACGGTAAAAGTCAATTCTCAAATCTTTTTCTTCTATATCAACATCAACTTCTTCTGCCTCAGGCAAAATGGCTACCGTTGCAGCCGACGTGTGAATACGACCACTTGTTTCAGTATCTGGAACTCTCTGCACACGATGCACACCAGATTCAAACTTCAACTTTGCAAAAACATTACTTCCTGTAATTGTTGCGCTGACCTCTTTGATGCCACCAATCCCTGTATCAGACATAGATAAGGTTTCGAATTTCCATCTTTTTGACTCTGCGTAACGCTGATACATACGGAAAAGATCAGCAGCAAACAAGCCTGCCTCATCTCCTCCCGTTCCCGCACGGATTTCTAGAATTGCGTTTTTAGTATCTGCTTCGTCTTTTGGAATCAGAAGAACTTTGATATCACTTTCCAGCTCTTCGATCGTCGTTTTGAGAGCATAATACTCTTCTTCCGCCAATGCTTTCATTTCAGCGTCATCATCTTCCATCATCAGCTTGGCTTGAGCCATCCCATCAACCGATTCCTTATAAAGAACTGCTTTTTCAACAACAGGCTCAAGCTCGGCATACTCTTTTGATAACTTCGTAAAGTCTTCAGAAGACAAATCACCGCCTGAGAGTTTTGTCGAAACCTCACCGTGACGCTCTATAAAATGGGAAAGTTTTTCATCAAGACTCATGGTTTTCTCTGATCTTCTTTTCTAGTTGATTAATTTCTACTTCATCTTGTTCACCTGTTTTCATGTTCTTCAACATAACAACATTCTTACTTAATTCTTCTTCACCTAAGATAATGGCAAGTTTTGCACCCACCTTATCTGCGCGTGCAAATCTTTTCTTTAGATTGCCCGCATAGTCACTGATGACTTTATGACCTGCACTTCTCAAGTCATGCATCAATTTCTCGGCCTCACTAAACGTTGTCTCGCCAATCGGCATCATCATCGTAACGGGCAAGTCTTCTGCCAAATCTGGCATTAACATCTCTAGTCTTTCGATACCTGCAGCCCATCCAATTGCGGGTGTTGGCTTACCACCCATTTGTTGAACAAGCCCATCATAGCGACCGCCTGCCAGAACAGTCCCTTGTGCGCCTAACTCGTTTGTAACAAACTCAAAAACACTATGTGAGTAATAGTCTAGTCCCCTGACGAGCTTGTCATTCAGAACATAGCTCAGACCAAGATTTTCTAGGCCTTTGCATACGTTCTCGAAATATGTTTTTGAAGAGGCATTCAAAAATGCCTCAAAAGCAGGTGCTTGGCTTGAAATTTCTTTATCTGTCTCATTTTTTGAATCCAAGATGCGTAAAGGATTTTTTTCTAAGCGCATTTGGCTGTCAGCAGAAAGATCATTCTTATATTTTGCAAAATATGCTACCAATGCATCACGATAAGCACTTCTTGAATCTTCATCGCCAAGCGTATTAATTTCCAAAGAAATACTTTTATCCAAACCCAATGCTTGCAAAACATTGAATGCCATTGAAATAGCCTCAACATCCGAGCGTGGCTCTTCAGCGCCTAAATACTCGGCACCAATTTGATGAAACTGACGATAGCGTCCTTTTTGAGGGCGTTCATAACGAAACATTGGTCCTGCGTAAAATTGTTTCAAAGGCAACTCTTGAAAGCGACCATTTGAAATCAAAGACCTCACAACCCCTGCGGTTCCTTCAGGGCGAAGCGTCAAGCTTTCACCTTTACGGTCTTCAAAACTGTACATTTCTTTTGAAACAATGTCTGTTGTCTCACCAATCGAGCGCAGAAAAACATTTGTAAATTCAAATATCGGCGTAGAAATACGATCATACCCATATCGTCGACAAACCTCGAATGATGTATCTATGATATGGTGGTGACGATAGGCTAATTGCCCATAAATATCACGCGTACCACGAACAGGCTGAAGCTTAGACATGACTTACCTTAAAGATTATCTTTGATGAGCTTATCGATAGATATATTACGCTTCACAACGCCGACGCCACCAATTTTTGGGATCGCCTTAGCACCTACCCTTATTTCAATTTCACCCGCATTTCCTGTTGCAAGCTTTAAGCCCGTTTGGTTGGGAAGTGAATAGGCCTCACCTTCTTTGAGAATACGACTCATCAGGACTTTTGACTGATAATCAGAAATCTCAATCCAACTATCATTTTCAGCATAAATAACAACTGGAACAGCCAAACCTTGCTCAACTTTTGAGAGGGTTTTTTCAGCTCTATCACTCAGCGACACACCTAAATTTCCACCAGATTCGGCATCAACCTCACCTGGATCTGGCAGCTCGGCAACAGGCTCGTCAAGCGCCAGTGCTTCATCCATTTCAACGTTAGAAGGTGTAGAAAAAATTGACCATAATGTATAAATAACAACAAGAACTAAAAGAGAAAAACCCAAAATCTTTCCTGTTGGTACGGCATCTTCTATCTTTAAAATAGGAGGCACAGGAAGGTCTTTTGGTGCAACCTGAAGACTTTCAGCTTCTCTTTTAAACTTGGCAACAATTTCATTGCCATCAAAACCAAGATACATCGCATATGACTTGACAAAACCACATGCATAAGTCAACGCAGGCAAGTCACTATAAGAAGAAGCCTCTATTGCCGTGATGTAATCTTTTTGAATACGCAAATCACTCACAACGTCGCCTAATGATATTTTCTTTTCAAGGCGTTTATCTTTTAAAATAGCACCTACATGGCGCGCTTTTGAAGGCGCTGCAGACCTTGTTGACCGAGAACCCTGAGAAGGCTTTCCAAGACCGCCCTCTGTCTCTTTTTTGTTTTTCTTATCAGTTTCACGGGTCATTTCTGACTCAACACTCCTAAAATATGTATTAATACTGCCCTAGAGCTAGCAGAAAAAAAAGAGTTTTGCAATCAATTCTATAAACCTGAGCCACTTAACCCATAAGCATCATGTAGTGCTTTCACCGCAAGATCTGTATGCTCTTGGCGAATTAAAACACTTACTTTAATTTCAGATGTCGAAATCAACTCGATATTTATATTATTATCTGCAAGGGTCTGGAACATTTTCTGTGCAACACCAACATGGCTCTGCATACCCGCTCCAATAATTGAAACTTTTGCAATATTGCCCTCAGCAGAAACATGGCTAAAGCCAATTTCGGCGCGTAGAACTTCTAACATTTCCTGTGTTCTTTGCATATCATGCACACCAACTGTGAAGCTGATTTCTGTATGCCTGTCTTGGTCTGCAATAATTTGAACAATCGTATCTACGTTGACATTTTCTTCTGCAAGCTTCCCAAAAATACGTGCCGAAAGACCTGGTTTATCAGGAATTTGGTAAATCGTTACCTTAGCTTCATTTTTACTGAACGCGACACTGCTTACAACTGGCTTTTCCACACCTGACTCCTCATCTGTAATTAATGTTCCTGGCTTATCAATAAAGCTTGATAGAACTTGTAGCTTAACACCATAATTCATAGCAATTTCGACACACCTTGTGTGTAAAACTTTTGATCCCAAAGAGGCCATTTCCAACATTTCTTCTGGCGTTAGACGATCCAGCTTACGCGCATCAGGCACCAGTCTTGGGTCAGTGGTATAAACGCCCTCAACATCTGTATAAATATCACAACGATCTGCCTTCAAAGCAGCAGCAAGAGCCACCGCCGTTGTATCAGACCCTCCACGACCAAGCGTTGAAACACGCCCATGCTCTGTAATGCCCTGAAAGCCTGGAACAATAACGACATAACCTTCTGCTAAAGCATTTTCTAACACTTCTTTATCGATATCTTGTACGCGTGCCTTGCTATGCGACGCATCTGTTATAATGGGAACCTGCCAGCCCTGAAAGGATTTTGCTTTATGACCTAACTCCTGTAATGCAAGGGCCATGAGGCCGCTTGTAACCTGCTCGCCTGACGAAACAACAACATCATATTCTTCATCAAAAGATTTTGAATTGTGTAACTGGCCAAAAGAGCTTGTCCACTCAACCAGTTGGTTTGTCTGCCCCGACATCGCTGAAACCACGACAATAATTTGCGTACCATCACCTGCCATCTTGGCAACACGCCCGGCAACAACACGGATTCGATCAAGGTCAGCAACTGATGTGCCGCCAAACTTAACAACCAAACGCTGGGTCATTTTATCATCTCATTTATTAAAGAAAGAGGACGAGTATAGAAGATTTTGACAAGGAATCAAGATCTTGATGAAGACATTCCATTCAAAGCCGACATGACAGCAACGGTCTTATCTTCACCTATTGGCGTGACATCCATATTATCTGCACCAGGCTTTATTTCGCCATTAAGAAGTTGTTTGGCACGGCCGAAAGGCATAAATTTTGCCTTGTCATTCAAAGGAATACCTAATGTCAGCTCTGTGTTTTCTCTGTAATAGTTTCTGTCTGTCTCATAAACCTCTAAAAAACCTTGCTCTGCAACAGTTGGAGGGTATCCATACCCCGCTTTTAGAGCTATATGGTCATGAATTGTCTGTATGTGAGGCTTCATTGCTTCGTCGTCATTCATCATGCGATATAAGAAATTACCAAAGTCTCGACGCCCGCCATTATTGCCTTCACCAAGATATGTTTCTTGTGAATCCGCATTTCCATCATCCAGCATACGCAGACATTCTAGAACATGTGAGACCTGACCCAACTGGTGAAGTTTCAAGCTAATTTCTTGCAACTTTGCGTTCTGCTTATTGGGAATAAAGCGACCTGTTTTTTCATCAATCTTTAGATATTTTTTATTATGCATCGCGCCAAGAATGGTCGCTGGCGACATACCAAGAGGCTTCCCAACATCAGTCAAATAAAGTCTTTGTGCTTCTGTCAGCTGGTCCATTGTATTGACCTTGAATCGATATCCCGCCAAATACTGATCCGTTGCTGTTTTATCAACTTCATCTGTTGGCACTTCTTCCCATTTTTTCCCAACTTTACGGACAAAAACAGCCTCATTAAAACACTCTTTTGATGCGTCCATATCCTCAAGAAAACCATGATAAGCACCTGCTGGGTTATTAGCATCAAGGACTAAGTTAGCGTTCCCATTTTGATCAACGCCCTCTCTTTTAAAACCAAAGTAATCCAGATAAGCTGCTGCATAATGTCCTGAAACCAGGATACCGCCTGCCTTAATATGACCGCCATCTTCCTCTGACCATGTATAACATTCCCGTGGGAGCGAAAATGGCGTGCCAGAAACACTCGCTCGAGAGTCATGCTGTCTGTGAATATCAAGATTATGGTAAGCAACTTCATAAGCCTCATCACCGCGGTACGCCTCACCAGAAACAAGCATTGTGATGTGCTTTCTTAGATGCCCATCCGATCGTTCTTGCGTCATTTTATTATGAGCGTAGAAATCAGCTGCCGTTGGAAGGCGCTTTTGGCCATTTGTGATAACAAGCTTCGCTTTTTCAACACTTGGCACAGCTCTTTCACCAACAAACTTATCTGTTGCAAGTGCATTGATTGCTGCATCTGACAGCGTAAAGTTACCATCCTGATCAACCATTGAGTCAGGTGTTGATTGGCCCAAAACCTGAACACATTCGGCCATTTTATCTGCCACAGCCTCATACCCAACAAATTTGTTGTTCATGATAAATTGACCTGTTTTGTC
This sequence comes from Alphaproteobacteria bacterium, assembly GCA_030425825.1. Taxonomy (GTDB): domain Bacteria; phylum Pseudomonadota; class Alphaproteobacteria; order JAUHZY01; family JAUHZY01; genus JAUHZY01. The sequence goes on along the minus strand of JAUHZY010000001.1, from coordinate 1,540,496 downwards.
TTTTAAAAAGACCAACTGATTGTCTTTGATAACAAATTTATATGGCGACATACTTTGAAGGTTTGCCTGTGACAAGGCTGGCTGTGGCGGCGTTTTTCCTGTGCGCTTCACCCACAAATTATAATACATTGCTGACATCACAACATTGCCCAAAACCATACGATCAAGACGATTTTTCGTAGCAGCATCAAGAGCATCAAGGTCTTGCCCCAACCCCTTAAATTCGCCGATAAGTTTTTTATACCCGTCAGAAGCTTTTTGATATTTCTCTAAACCTTGCTGAAGCCTTTCAGCTTTCTCACCTGATGCATCAGGGGCCCAAATATGCTTATCAAAAGTGGCATAAATGGATAAATGATCTAGCTGAATTTTTTCTTTGTAATGTGGTCCGCGATATTCACCAAGATAATCGCGCCCACTAGGATCATCACGATCTAGTTCCGTCAAAAAGAACACCGAATCTTTTTCAAAAGTATCTTGAACATCCGCAAATTCTTTAATGCTTGCGGCCAGCAGCCTTTTTCTCTCTTCTTCTGCAATCAGCGCATATGAAGGATCTTTGTACTTATAATAATAATCTTCTAATAAAGACATCCTCACAGCAGATGGTGCACCCGTCAGATACTGATCCCAATCTGTATCACTAGCACCAAAACACTCAAAGCCACGAAGATCAAAAAGCATCTGCCACTCTTGATCTGTAATGCGATATTCATCCGCAATCTCTTCACCACTCGCCGTCTTGTCTTTGTCAGTAATCTCTTGTTTCTTTTTCAAGATATTTGGATCAAGCGCACGTTCCATCATGCATAAAAAAGCGCGCTTATCATCTTGTAAAAGTGTCGAAGATAGCTCATTTAGTGACTTGGTACTGTAGTCTCCAGTCCCCAGTGGTGCATTTAAGTATGCCTCTTCAATTTCTATTATCTGCGCATCACTAAGCCCCAAATCATCTCGAAGCTTAGGCAACATTTCGCGCATTTTATCCTTTGATGTCAGGATTTCTTGTAAATCTGCTTCTGTATAATCATTTGCCCAGTGACGTTGGTGCGCATCTTTGTGCTCATTACCAAATGTAAGCCAATCTTCATATGTAAAGTTTTTTAGGGTGCTCGCTCTGTCCGCTAGGCCATCAATAACACTACCATCCAGCGTTTGGCGTAAACCAAAAGGCATACGAGTAATAGTCTTCCAACCTTCAACTGTAAAGTCATCTGGTTTGATATCAGAATTTTGAAAGGCAATTATATCATCAATATTAAATTGAGAAAAAACATATGGGTTATCGGCAATAATCTGGTTGAAATCATCACTTCCATAATGTTTTTCAAAAACTGCAACCAGATCTTTTTTATCACTTTCAGAAAGCGCATAAGGACTAGCATCCTTGCCTTGCCTTATCATTTCTTCATGAAGAATGGCACTCAGCTGCCTTGCTGCCGCAGCTTTCTTTTCAGCACCATTACTGTAAAAATAATAGATATCAGCATCAGAAATAACGCGAAGAAGGTGACGATAGTGGTGTTTTGTAGATTCATCAACAGTCGCAAGCGCAAGGTTGCTGCGCAAAATAACCTGATGCTTGTCCCTATGTGCTTCAAATTGTGAACCAACTTTTATCATTCTTATTTAAACTTTCTGTTTCATACATTTTTGCAACAAATTCTTTTTTGAATTCTTTCCATATTATATCACAAACCGTGCTCCATAACAATTCCCCCTGAAAACAGCATTCAAAATAAAGAAAAAAGGCGTTGTGACTAGAAAAGATCAGAGAATGTGTTTATATTTATGTCTAAATTGATTGTTTAATGTAAGTTTTTAACCTGGGAGATAACAAATGAAACAGCTTGCTGTGTGTTTTACTGTAACACTTCTTGCCGTTATTTTGTCATATACAAGTGCCCATGCACAGCGCGGCAATGTTGTGATTCAAGATGAAACAGGCCAGTATTATGATCCTGAACAATTTGCCTGTGACCCCACATATGACCCTTCTTGTGTCGCAGAAGATGAATACTACGAGCCAGAGCCGGCTCCTTTTGGCACCGTAAATAACAAATTCCTAGAAGTAACAGAAGAGCGTGCAGACATCTTATATGCAACAATTAAGAAAGTCTCTTACGTCCTTGCGGGAATTGGTGCGATTGCACTTGTTGTTATGGCTGCCTTTGGTAAGTTCCAGTGGAAATGGTTCTTCATGTTAATTGGAGGGTTGTTTTTACTTGCAGGGTTCCAGGCAATGGTTAATTTCCTTAATTAAGGGCTTGACCACTTCTGTTAAACCTGTTATTTGTTTCGCCCTTCTTTTTGAAAAAAGTATAAAAATAAAAGGAATATAAAATGTTTGCCGTTGTAAAAACTGGTGGAAAACAGTACCGCGTTGAAAAAGATACTGTTCTAGAAGTTGAAAAACTTGATGCATCACAAGGTGATAAGATCACTTTGGATCAGGTTTTGATGTTTGGTGATGACAAAAACTCAACAATTGGCGCGCCTTTGGTTGCTGGTGCCTCTGTTCAAACTGAGGTTGTTGAGCAAAAACGTTCAAAAAAAATAATCGTTTTTAAGAAAAAACGTCGTCAAAATTATCGTCGTAAGCATGGTCACCGTCAGCCTTTAACGGTTCTAAAGGTGACGGGCATTAACGCCCCAAAATAATAGGAGTAGAAAATGGCTCATAAAAAAGCAGGTGGTAGTTCCAGAAACGGTAGAGACAGTGCAGGTCGCCGCCTTGGTGTAAAAAAATATGGTGGCGAGAACGTTCTTGCTGGTAATATTCTTGTTAGACAGCGTGGAACAAAGTTTTTCCCAGGTGATAATGTTGGAATAGGAAAAGATCACACATTGTTTGCTTTGACAGACGGTGAAGTGAAATTCCAAGAGAAAGCACGCGGACGCAACTATGTAAGCGTTATTACTGCAGCATAAGGCTTGCAGAACTCTTAAGCTTGAGAAACCCCAGCTTTGTTCTGGGGTTTTTTATTGGATGTTAAAATGAAATTTCTTGATGAAGCGAAAGTCTTTGTAAAAAGCGGAAATGGTGGCCCAGGCTGTACCAGTTTTCGCCGCGAAAAGTTCGCCGAGTTTGGTGGACCGAATGGTGGTGATGGTGGACGTGGTGGTGATGTTATCGTACGCGCTGTCAGAGGCCTGAATACGCTTATCGACTATCGCTATCAACAGCACTTCAAAGCCAAATCAGGCAACCCTGGCATGGGAAAAGACCGTTATGGTGCAAAAGGTGACTCTGTTTACCTTGATTTACCTGTCGGCACGCAAATATTTGCCGAAGACAAAGAAACGCTGCTCGCTGATCTCACAGAAATTGGACAGGAAGTCGTCTTTTTTAAGGGTGGTAAAGGTGGTAAAGGCAACATTCACTATAAGTCTTCAACAAACCGCGCACCAAGACGCTCGGATCCAGGCGAACCTGGTGAAGAAATGTGGATCTGGCTTCGCTTAAAGCTTCTTGCAGATGCGGGTCTTGTTGGTCTTCCAAATGCTGGAAAGTCTACTTTTCTTTCAAGCACAACACGCGCAAAGCCTAAAATCGCCGACTATCCCTTTACAACACTCTACCCAGGACTTGGGGTTGTTTATGTTGATCAAAAAGAGTTTGTTCTGGCAGACATCCCTGGCCTCATTGAAGGAGCATCAGATGGTGTCGGGCTTGGCACACGGTTCTTAGGCCATATTGAGCGCTGTAATGTACTTCTGCATTTAATTGACGGCACAGAAGAAGAGGTTGTTAAAAACTATCTAACAATCCGTGAAGAATTAAAGAAATACGGACAAGATCTTGCTCAAAAACAAGAAATTATTGCACTCAACAAATGTGATGCCCTGACAGAAGAAGAGATAACGGAAAAAACAAAGCTGCTGGAAAAAGCTTCTGGCACCAAAGTTTTCAACATTTCAGCCGTTGCAAAACAAGGTACAGAAGAGATTTTGCGTACACTACTAAAGCATATTGAAGCGCGTAGAGCCCAGGAAGAAGAAGCTACTTCTTCAGCTTCTGATCTCGATCCATTTCAAACCACATAGCATTTAAAATTGCAAACGTACAGGCCAGTCCAAGCCCTAAAATCCAAGCAAAATACCACATTAGTAAACCTCTTTCTCATTTTCTAGAATATGCTTTTCAGTCACAGTTCCTGCCATCACTTTATAAACCCACGATGTGTAAGCAATAATAATAGGAACAAAAATCACTGAAGCAACTGTCATCGCAAGTAATGTGATTTCAGAACTTGATGCATCCCAGACGGTTAAAGAACTGTTTAAATCAGTCGAAGAAGGTAGAAACATTGGAAAAATCGAAACACCTACTGTTGAAATGATTCCAGCAACCGAAAACCCACTTGCAACAAACGCAAAACCAAACTTTTTCATACGTAAGAACGCAAATGCCTTCAGTGAACCAATCAAACCAATAAGAGGCGCCAAGACCATCCAAGGATATGTATGATAATTATTTAACCAGGCACCTGGGACCTTTGCGACTGTTTTGGACAGCGGGTTTGATGCGGCATCTGTTACAATCTCAGACGTAATAACATAACCATCTAACCCTGCAACAATGTAACCACCACCCAAGAACAAGATAAATGTTAAAAGAGCAAAAATCTGGCCTGCAAGCAGTGTGCGTGTTTGAACTTTTTTCTCTGTTTTCAGAACAAGATACGTTGATCCATGCATCACTAACATACAAAGACTTGTCACCCCACAATAGAGTCCAAATGGGTTTAGCAGCTGCCAAAATGTCCCTGTGTAAAATGAACGAAGTGTATCGTCAAAGTGAAAAGGAACGCCCAACAAAACATTCCCTACCGCGACACCAAAAACAATCGAAGGGACAACACCGCCTATAAAGAGACACATATCCCATATTTGACGCCATGTTTTATCATCCACCTTACTTCTAAATTTAAATCCCACGGGCCTTAAAATCAAAGCGCAAAGAACTAAAAACATCGCTAAATAAAAACCCGAGAATGAAACAGCATATAACATAGGCCAAGCAGCAAAAATTGCGCCCCCACCCAAAATAAACCAGACTTGGTTGCCTTCCCATACAGGGCCAACGGTATTAATCACAACACGCCTTTCAACATCCTTTTTTGCAACAAAAGGAAGAAGCGCAGCAACACCTAGATCAAAGCCATCCATCACCGCGAAACCAATCAAAAGAACACCCAGCAGAAGCCACCAAATAAGACGAAGTATTTCATAATCTAGTATCATTTCTTGGCTCCTTTTTTAGAGGTTATTTTTTTCTTTGGCGCCGCCTTCACAGGCTTTTTCTCGGCAAAAGCATTCGGGCCGAGATTGATATATTTCACCATCAAATACACATCAACAATCAGCAGCGCTGAATAAAAGACGACAAAACCAATCAAACTAAACCAAACTTGTGACGTTGCAACAGAAGATGCGCCCAAGAATGTTGGCATCACACCCTCAATAACCCAAGGCTGACGACCATGCTCTGCAACCCACCATCCAAGTTGTATCGCAATCCATGGCATCGGCAGACTCCATAAAGCAACGCGTAAAAACCACTTTTTTTCTGTTAATCGGCGCTTTGCCGAAAGATAAAATGCATACCCAAAAAGCAGAACCATTGCCAAGCCACACCCGACCATAATACGAAAGGCCCAGAACAAAGAAGGAACATGTGGTACTGTCTCTTGCGCGGCCAACTCAACATGCTTGGCTGTTGCTGTTGTTGGATCATCAACAAACTTCTTCAGCAGCAAGCCATGACCTAAATCATCCTTATGCTGCGCAAAAACTTTTCTTGCCTCTTGGTCACTCTTGTCTTTGCGTAATTTTTGTAAGGCCCCATAAGCGATCTGACCGTTCTCAATGCGCCCTTTAGCACTTTCTACAAGATCCTTGATTCCTGGAAGCTGCTGGTCAAGAGAGCGTGTTGCCATCAACCCTAACATCCATGGCACTTTTACCTCGTAATGTGTTTCTTGCGCTTCCATATCTGGAATACCGAAAAGCGTAAAGCTTGCAGGTGCTTCTTCCGTTTCCCACATCGCCTCAATGGCAGCGAGTTTCATTTTCTGATGTTCAGTTGTGGAATATCCACTCTCATCACCAAGCACAACAACAGATAAGACCGAGGCCAGCCCAAAACTTGCTGCAACAGTCATTGAGCGGATTGCCAAGTCTTTATGCTTCCCACGCAACAAATAAAGGGCGCTAATTGACAACACAAACATTGCGCCCGTCACATAACCTGCACTGACTGTATGAACAAACTTTGCTTGAGAAACAGGGTTAAAGAAAACCTCCCATAAAGACGTAAGCTCCATCCGCATTGTTTCAGGATTAAAGGCTGATCCCACAGGATTCTGCATCCAACCATTTGCAATAAGAATCCACAGTGCTGAAAGGTTTGTTCCTAATGCCAGAAACCATGTCACCACCATGTGCTGTACTTTTGAGAGACGCTCCCACCCAAAGAAAAAGAGCCCCACAAAGGTTGCTTCCAAGAAAAAGGCCATTAAACCTTCAATCGCCAATGGCACACCAAAAATATCCCCAACATAATGCGAATAATATGCCCAGTTCATCCCAAACTGAAACTCCATCGTGATCCCTGTGGCGACCCCCATAGCAAAATTAATCCCAAATAAAGCGCCCCAGAATTTAACCATTTGCTTCCAGATTTCACGCCCTGTCATGACATAGACGCTCTCCATAATTGCAATAATCCAAATCAGTCCCAATGTCAGTGGAACAAAGAGAAAATGATACATTGCCGTCACGCCAAACTGAAGCCTTGATAGCTCAACAACTGATAAATCCAGCATCTTTAAAGTCCTTAATTTTGATTACTTAATGTTTATGGTTTTTCAGAAAATAAACTTCTTCTAACTTATCTTCTGTCACCTTAATACGATCGCTTGGCGAAAACCATAAATAAAATATGGTTATTACCGCAAGTATTTTTATTACTAATATTTTCAATATCTTTTTCTGTAGATCTTTTGGCAACTTATACATCAGATAAAACCTTGAATTGGCACAACAATTGCATTTGTACACACAACAATAGAGAAGGCCTAAAAAAATTTAATACAAACTAATATAAAGGAAAAACCAAAATGCCAGCAAATCAACGTGCCTCATTTGAAATTGACCCTACAACATACAATTATGCAACACAGCTCCTTGATAGAGAACAAGATTTTTATACAAGCGAAATTGCGATTGTCTCCAATCTTCCTGGACAAGCAAAAACAATAAGTCAGGCAGGCGCAGAAGAAATCATTAAAGGAAACCTAAATCCTGAAACAATTATTTTTGACTATATGGGAACAGATTACGGCGCCATCCATGGTCCAATGCATGTTGTTTTCTACACACCTGAAGCGCCACAAGAAAACGAAATGGTTACCTATTGGTCACGTTTAGATGAAGCATCTTCTCTTGTAGATAAAATGGACAGTGATCTTGCTGATGGACAGTATTTCATGATGTCACAATACGTTGAAGGCAGGTCTATTGCACATACTGTTATTGCAACTGAAAATGGTCAAATCCAAGAAATTTTCCGTGCCAAAGTTGATCACGATGACATTACTTTCGATACCCTTGATGCGCCGAGCGAGAAAGCAACTTTCAACATCGAAGTTGGTACGCATGAAATTGAAATTAACCTAGGGTTACAAGGTCATCCTGAATTACAAACAACTGTAGAGAATAACCAGTACTTTAATATCAATACTGTCGAAGCAAATGGTGTGCCCGAAGCTTATTGGCAGTATCACCTGGGACCACAAGAAAAAACGGATAATCTCGGCAACATATTTCCTGTGAATGAAAATGAAAACTTCACAGATGAAGCCCCTGATATTTTTGACCAAAACCTCAGCGACTTTAATGTTGTGCAAGGAGACAATTTTGACAATCGAATTATCGGCACAAAGAACAAAGACTTTATTGATGCAAAAGATGGTGATGATTATGTTTATGGCCGCCCAGAAGATGATGTTATTAAAGGCGGGTACGGCAATGACTCTCTACGCGGTGCAGATGGTAATGATTCAATTGAAGGGAACCAAGGAAATGACACGATACTGGGAGATCGTGGACAAGATATCATCTTAGGAAACGAAGGGAATGATGTGATTGATGGCGGTCGTGACCAGGACACTTTACTTGGCGGCGAAGGAAATGATGCGCTTCAAGGTGGTCGTGACGAAGATGTTCTGGATGGTGGTGATGGTGACGATGCCATGTTCGGCGGCGAAGGTGATGATTCAATGCAGGGCGGTGATGGCAGTGACAACCTGAATGGTAATGATGGTGATGACATTGTCCTTGGCGGCAATGGTGAAGATAAAATCAGAGGTGGATACGGCGACGATACAATGGCCGGTGGCGATGACAACGATACCATGAATGGTCAGCGAGGCGATGATATAGCCGTGGGCGGAAATGGCGATGATCGTATTATGGGCGATCGCGGCAACGACACATTGGAAGGCAATGATGGTAATGATGTTTTGCAAGGGGGCCAAGATGATGACGTCATTCGCGGCGGCAACGGAAATGATAAAATCGATGGTGGTCAAGACGATGATGACTTATATGGCAATGATGGAAACGACATCATCAACGGTGGCGATGGAAACGACCTAGCAATTGGCGGAAAAGATAACGATGTCATTAATGGTGGTGAAGGTGATGACAACCTTTACGGCAATGATGGTGACGACAATATCAAAGGTGGATTTGGTGAAGACTCACTACATGGCGGCATTGGTCATGACACACTTCGCGGCAATCAAGAAGATGATTATATTTTTGGCGGCAATGGCAATGATGTCATGCGTGGTGGGCACGGTGATGACACACTAGACGGCGGTAACGATGACGACGACATCAAAGATATGCGCGGCGACAATATTGTCGACGGTAATGCTGGGAACGACAACATCAAAACAGGCGCAGGTGACGATAATATTCTTGGCGGCGAAGGGCATGACACAATCATAGCAGGCAACGGCGATGATTACATTGGCGGACAAGAAGGTGATGATTATGTGAATGCTGGCAATGGTGATGATGTTATTATCGAACGCAACGGCCACAACACACTGGACGGCGGCAATGGTGACGACCATATTTATGGCGGAACAGACTTCGATAGCGTTCTTGGTGGCAAAGGCGATGACCTCGTCGAGGGAGGTGAAGGTGGTGATTTCGTTGATGGCGGTAAAGGTGACGATACGATCGAAGGAAATGAAGGAAGCGACGCCCTTCATGGAAATAATGGGAATGATCTCATTCATGGAGATACACCCATTGACCATACTTTTGGTACAGTTGTTGATCCTTCAGTTGACTGGATTTTTGAAGCAAACTCTAATTTCCTAGACAACATAAAGACCTTTACAGGGCTTTTAGAAAGCGGGTCTTCTCAAACATTCATCGAACAAATCAAAAACACTTTATCAGACTATCAAGATGTAAGTGATCGTGTTCGAACTTTCTTCTCAGAAGAGAATGACTCGATTGATGGTGGCAATGGTATGGATACTATTTTCGGTGGTCGTGGAGATGACTTGATTCGTGGTGGACGCGGCAACGATGTCATTAATGGTGAAGATGGTTATGACACAATCTTTGGTGATGATGGTGATGATGTACTGCGCGCAGAAGCACGCGATCTCTCAGAGGTCGGCAGTTTCCGCGGTGGTGAAGACATGGTTAACTTGACGGATGATTTTATCGCAAACCTTCAAGACGTTCTTGACAAGTTTGAAACAGAGGGCCCACTCAGCGTCTCTAATACACCAACAATTGGCTTTGGAAATAGTAATATATCCATACAACCTTTCTCAACAATGCCCTTCCCAGCTACTAATAATGACTGGACAGACCGCGAACTTGAACTTGGTTCTATTCAACTGATTAGCTCTGCGCCCATGCTGACCGTTAAAAGCAGAGATGAGGATATCATGATGGTCGACGAAGAGCCTAGCTACACAACAGAGCAGTTCGAAGCTGATATGCACGACCTTATTGATACGTATCAGGATAATCTTGAAGACTTGTTATTTGAAACAAGTCGAACGGCGCAAAACGATAAAAACTATGCCGAACTAGACGGCGGCAATGGTGACGATAGCTTATTTGGTGGGCGGAATTTCGATGCTCTCAAAGGCGGTGAAGGAGATGATTACCTTGATGGTGGCGACGGTGCGGACATTCTCTTTGGCGGTGAAGGCAGCGACTTGATGAAAGGTGGCGATGGCGATGACTGGTTTGGCGTTGGATTCGGCGGAACCGAAAAAGGATTTGATACTATTTTCGGCGGCGATGGCGATGATATAGTTCATGGTGACGCAGAGCAAAACATGATATTTGGTGAGGCAGGAAACGATGGACTTCTCGGTGGCCAGGGTCAAGATTCTATTTATGGTGGTCGAGGCGATGATGAAATCGATGGCTTTGATGGCGATGATATGCTTTACGGTCAACGTGGGAACGACCACATTGAAGGAGACCAAGGCAATGATATCCTTGATGGCGGCCGTGGAGACGATACATTAAAGGGCGGCAAAGGGGATGATCACGTCAATGGCGGTGAAGATGGCAATGACCTACTATGGGGTGAAGAAGGCAATGATTATCTTCATGGTGGCGATGGCGATGATACACTTGGTGATGTGGAGGGTATCAATAATCTAAATGCTGGTCGTGGGGCAGATACTTATGTCTTTGGTGGGTCTCGTGAAGTCGAAATTGATTTTACAAACAACATCGATCACGGCGGCACGGATCATCATGGCAATGCAGATACGACAAATTCCCTTTTAAGAATTGAAAACGATTTTGAAACACGCATTCAATATAATAAGTGGGATGGTGATGAAATTGCTTTCAACATGGATGATGTCGCTTGGAAAATGACTGAAGAACTAATTGACCTAGGAGATGGCACGCAATTTACCGTTTATGATGCAGAGCTTTATTCAGCAGAGCATGTCATGGTTGAGAAAACTGATGAAGGATTCAAGATTGATCTGGATGGTTATGATCATGCAAATGTTATTGTTGAAGACTGGATCGATAATTTCCAAACAATGAATTTGCGTGAATTTGCGGAAACATTTGATGACTACCGCATTTTATGGAATGGTGAAGTTCTGTAAGATTCTGGATTTCTGTTTCCACGGTTCTACTTTCAATCGTGGAACAGAAGTCAAAAAATGGGGCGAATGATGGGATTTGAACCCACGGCCTCCGGTACCACAAACCAGCGCTCTAACCAACTGAGCTACACCCGCCATATAAGGACGTGGAGGATACAAAATAAAAAAATAAAATTCAATTGTTGATTTATATCTTTTAGTAATGATATTCTTAAATCCCGTGAGCCAGGGTTTTTTTTTGGCGCGCAAACAGTGTTTAATCTATTGTTTCTTAACGCTTTTCTATCACGGGAGTTCATCATGTCTAGCGCCAAGTATATTTCCAAACTGATTAAAGATCATTCGATTGAGTTTGTTGATTTTCGTTTTACTGATACGAAAGGCATGTGGCAACATATTACCCAGCATGTTCGTACTATTGACACAGAAACGTTAGATAATGGTATTTTCTTTGATGGGTCGTCCATCGCAGGATGGAAAACGATCAATGAATCAGATATGATTCTTAAACCAGACCTTAGCACAGCAATACCTTGTCCTTTCGCCGCCCAATCTACACTGATTCTGAACTGTGATGTAATGGAACCTGCAACAGGCGAAAAATACCGCAAAGATGGACGCTCTATCGCAAAATATGCCGAAGAATATATGAAGGATACAGGTATTGCAGATACAGCCTATTTCGGCCCAGAAGCAGAATTCTTTCTTTTCGACCACGTGGCATTTGAATGCTCTCAAAATTCAACATTCTATGAGCTTGATGACGAAGAAGGACCCTATAACAGCGGTCGTTATTACGAAGGTACAAACACAGGCCATCGCCCTGGCCCCAAAAGTGGTTATGTTCCTGTTGCACCGCTTGATTCAACACACGACATACGCTCTGAAATGTTGAGCCGACTTGAAGAAATGGGTGTTGAGACTGAGAAACACCACCATGAAGTAGCCCCCTCACAAAATGAACTCGGCATCAAATTTAACACGCTTGTTACCAGCGCCGACAACATCCAAAAATACAAATATGTCGTTCATAATGTTGCAATGGAATATGGTAAAACAGCAACCTTTATGCCAAAACCTATTTTTGGTGATAATGGATCAGGCATGCATGTTCATATGTCTCTGTGGCAAAAAAACAAACCTCTTTTCCTTGGTGACGGGTATGCAAACCTTTCAGACACCGCACTTTACTACATCGGTGGTATTATCAAGCATGCCAAGGCTTTGAATGCTTTCACAAACCCATCAACAAACAGTTATAAGCGTTTGGTTCCAGGGTATGAAGCTCCTGTCATGCTAGCATACTCTTCACGCAACCGCTCAGCATCTATTCGCATTCCGATTGTGACGAATAAGAAAGCAACGCGTCTTGAGGTGCGCTTCCCAGACCCAATGGCAAATCCCTATATTGCTTTCTCAGCATTGTTAATGGCTGGACTTGATGGTATTAAAAATAAAATTCATCCAGGTGATGCAATGGATAAGAATCTTTATGACCTGCCAGAGCGTGAAGTCAAAAAGATTCCAACAGTTTGTCATTCACTACGTGCTGCACTAAACGCTTTAGATGAAGATCGCAAGTTCCTCAAAGCTGGTGGCGTTTTCAATGATGCTATGATTGACAGCTTTATTAATTTGAAAATGGAAGAAGTTATCCGCCTTGAGCATGCGCCTCACCCTGTTGAGTTCGACATGTATTACAGCGGCTAGTTTACTTTCTCAGCCACTTCACCATCAAAACGCCTGGTAGGGCGATGAGGGTTGTAAGTACAAAGAATAATGGCCAGTTAAGGGTGTCTGCTAAGGCGCCCCCACTGGAAGAAAGCATTGTACGGCCAATTGATGCGAGTGCCGATAAAAGCGCATATTGTGTGGCTGTGTATTGTTTTGAACACAGCATAGAAAGATAGGCCACGAAGGCTGTTGTTCCCATACCGCCTGATAAATTTTCAACCCCAATTGTTAGTGTTAGAATACCAAGATCTTTCCCGGTCACCGCCAAAACTGCAAACATCAAATTTGAAGCCATCTGCAAAATGCCACAAATGAAAAGGGATTTATAAATACCATAACGGCCAACCATTGATCCGCCGATAAAGCCACCAATTAATGTCGCCGCAAGACCAAAAACCTTCGTAATATTAGCAATATCTATTTTCTCAAAGCCCAATTCTAAATAAAATGGATTCGACATAATGCCTGCCAAAGCATCGCCTAGCTTATAAGCCACAACAAACAAAAGGATAAACCACCAATTATGACGCGTCGTAAAATCAACAAAAGGATCAATCACACTTTCTTTCAGCCAATGTGTCCTTTTTTTAGAAGGTAAAACATGAGGGCGCGGCCCCATGAAAGTGGCAACCATACCTGCAAAAACAACAAACGCCATCACAAAATAAACAACAGACCAATTAAAGTAGGTCGCAAGATAAAGCGCGCCTGCACCTGAAATTAACATCCCCAATCGATAACCAAAAACGAAGCTAGCAGCCCCTGCCCCATATTGATGTTCTTCCAATATTTCAACACGGTAAGCATCTAAAACAATATCTTGAGTGGCTGAAGAGAAGGCAACAAAAAGAGCCATAACGCCTGTCATCATTGGATCAACAGAAGGACTACTCAATCCCAATCCAATAATAGAAAAGATCAACATTGCTTGTGAAATCAGGATCCATGCACGCCTTCTGCCAAGTAAGTTTGTGAGGAAAGGAATTTTGAGGCTATCAACAACCGGAGCCCAAAGAAATTTTAATGCATAAGGCATACCTGCCAACGCAAAAAGACCTATTGCCGTTTTACTCACACCAGACTCTGCCATCCAAATTGTCAATGTTGATAACGTGAGAGGTAAAGGCAACCCACTTGCAGCCCCCAGAAAAACAAGCAGAAAGATCCGTTTATTGAAATAGATCTTAAAAAAGTCAGACATCGCACCGCTACCTTATGATTTTCACTTGAATCCCCCTTCAATTAAAGGCATTCTTTCCCTTATGTCTAGTATATATGAAACAGATGTTATTATTATTGGTGCCGGCCCGGTTGGACTTTTTGCTGTGTTTGAATGTGGCATGGTCAAGCTGAACTGTCACGTGATTGATGCATTAAGTGATATTGGTGGTCAATGCAGCGCGCTGTATCCTGAGAAACCAATTTATGATATTCCTGCTTGGCCGACAATTACAGGTGGCGAGTTAATTGAAAAGCTAGAAGAACAAGCGGCTCCCTTCAAACCAACATATCATCTTGGTCAATCTGCTATTGGCCTAGAAAAAAAAGATGACGGAAAGTGGCGTGTCACAACATCAAAAGGCACTGTGATTGACGCACATGCTATTATTATTGCAGCAGGTGCAGGTGCTTTTGGCCCTAAAAGACCTCCCTTAGAAGGGATTGAGGATTTCGAAGAAAAGTCTGTCTTTTACATGGTGCGTGAGCGTGAAAAATTCCGCGGCAAACGCATTGTCATTGCGGGTGGTGGAGATTCTGCTGTTGACTGGGCCCTTTCACTCAGCGAGCTTGCAGAGCATGTCATGGTTGTCCATCGTCGGCCCAAATTCCGCGCAGCACCAGATAGTGTTGAAAAAATGAAGCAGCTTGAAGAAGCTGGTAAAATTGAGATGGTTATTCCCTACCAACTTGCAGGCCTTGAAGGTACAGATGGTGTGCTCAGCAAGGTGATCGTTAAAACACTTGATGGTGATGAAAAAACGCTTGAAGCAGATACTCTTTTACCGTTTTTTGGCCTTGCAACAGATCTTGGTCCCATTGCTGAATGGGGTCTAAACCTAACGCGCAACACAATTGAAACTGTGCCTTCGACCTGCGCCACAAGCACACCAGGCATCTATGCCATTGGCGATGTGGCTGATTACGAGAAGAAATTAAAACTGATTTTATGTGGATTTTCAGAGGCAGCACTTGCCGCACATGATATTTACCACTATATTCATCCAGAAGTTGCGCTTCACTTTGAGTACTCAACCACAAAAGGAACGCCTGGAGCAAGTTCATGAATATCATAGATTTTTTTACGTCTGAATTTAATGAACACGCAAATGTTGTACAAAAAACAAAAGAGAGCGTCTTTGAAGCCTTTGAAGAGCTTTTAAATACCTGCGTCACATGTATCGAAAATGGCGGTAAAATCATGTTTTTTGGTAATGGTGGCAGTGCCGCGGATGCACAACACTTAGCAACTGAACTTTCATGTCGCTATAAAAAAGATCGTACAGCAATTGCAGGGCTTGCCCTCACAACAGACACCTCTGCACTAACAGCTGCAGGAAATGATTATGGTTATGAGTTTGTATTCTCTCGTCAAATTGAAGCGCTGGGCAAAGCAGGAGATGTTGTTATTGGCATCTCAACATCTGGACAAAGCGCAAATGTCATCAAGGCACTTGAGGTTGCAAAGCAAATGAATATCACGGCGGCAGGCTTCACAGGAAAAGATGGTGGTAATATGAAGGGTTTAGCAGACCCTCTTTTGATTGTTCCCTCCAACACAACAGCGCGCATTCAAGAAATGCATATTACACTAGGGCAAATGCTTTGTGGCGCGCTTGAATTAAAGCTGGGGCTTGTTTCATGAGCGGTGCTGTTGACCTTATCCACCTTATAGACCGGTTCCCAACAAGTAGAATTCTTTGTATTGGTGATATTATGTTAGACCGTTTTCTTTACGGTTCAGTCAAACGCATTTCACCAGAAGCACCCGTCCCTGTTTTACGCGTTAAAAATGAAATCACAATGCTGGGCGGCGCAGGGAATGTTCTCCGTAACTTTGTTGAGCTTGGCGCAGAAGGTTGCTTTATTTCTGCCGTTGGCGATGATCGTGCAGGCCGAGAAGTTCTACAGCTTATCGCAGATATTCATGAGGTAGAGCCAAACATCTTAATTGAGAAAAAAAGACCAACCACCATTAAAAGACGCTTTGTCGCGGGTGGGCAGCAGCTTTTGCGCGTTGACCATGAAGAGGCACACTCTTTCTCTGATAAAACATCAAAAGAATTAATAAAGCGTTTTGATCGCGGCATTGATGATGTCAACGTCATTATCTTGTCAGACTATCAAAAAGGTATTTTCTCGGACAATCTTTTACGAGACATGATTTCACTTGCACGCAAAAAGAATAAACTGGTCATTATTGACCCCAAAAGACCAAACTACGACCTTTATAAAGGTGCCAGCGTTTTAACGCCTAACTGGCAAGAACTTTCTCAGGCTGTGGGGCACAACCTGAAAAATGAAGAAGAGATGATTGCTGCTGCACGAGAAATTATCTCAGAAAATCAAGTGGATTCGATTCTTGTAACCCGCTCGCAATACGGCATGTCTCTCGTCACAGCTGATGATTATCAACATTTCCCAGCAGAAGCAAAAGAGGTCTTTGACGTTTCCGGCGCAGGTGACACTGTTGTGGCAACGCTTGCAACGGCTTTGGCTGCTGGTGCCAGCATGAAAGAGTCTGTCGAGCTAGCAAATATCTCAGCAGGTATTGTTGTTGGAAAAGTTGGAACAGCAACTGTCGAGAGAAGTGAAATTCGCGATGTTATCAAAAACAGAAGCCGTGGTGAAGGATCTGAGAAAGCTCTAACACTTCGACGTCTTGAGGAATCCCTCGACAAATGGAGACAAAAAGATCAAAAAATTGGGTTCACAAATGGATGTTTCGACCTTCTACACCCAGGCCATATTTCACTTCTAAAACAGGCAAAATCACATTGCGACAAACTTGTTATCGGCTTGAACAGTGACGCTTCTGTCAAGCGCCTCAAAGGAGAAACAAGGCCAGTTCAATCTGAAATATCTCGCGGCGATGTGCTTTCATCTTTATCTTATGTTGACGCTGTCGTAGTCTTTACAGAAGACACGCCACAAAAGCTTATTGAGTTTATAAAGCCAGACATTCTGGTGAAGGGCGCAGACTATAAAGTTGAAGATGTTGTTGGCGCTGATTTTGTACAATCTTATGGAGGTGAGGTTGTTTTAGCAGAATTCGTTGACGGGCATAGTACAAGTTCAATGATTGAGAGAATCGAGAGTTAATTTACTATCTTAAGGGGGAGACAGCATGCAAGAAAATCTAACGTTAATGGGTATAAATGAGAATACCTCTCAAAATATCAACCAACTATTCTCAACGCTTGAAGAGAGTTTAGACCCTATTATTGACGAGATTTATAGTCGCCTTTCTTTCATTGGTGAAGACTTAGATATTTTTAAAGATACAGAAAAACTAAACCTTCTGAAAGAACGACATAAGGCGCATATTCTTGATCTTGGTCATGGTTTATTTAACGATAACTTTTTTGTGAGTGCCCAAACCCTCTCTCAAAACATTTCACCAATGCCTACGCATTTTATTGTTGCCTCTTACTCTTTTCTTCTTGAAAACCTTGTTGTTGAGGCTGTTGCAAAGAATCGCTGGAACAAAAAGAGATTGTCGGAAGTGCTCTCAAGCGCTGTTAAGGCTGCTTTCTTTGATTTGTCGCTCGTTTTACCTGGTGCGCCTGCTCCTGACGTACAACCTCCCAAAGATGAGGACTTATTTGATGAAACACCTGACACTGCCACACCACAAACGACGACACCTCAAGGCATAGAAGAGAAAGTTAATTCTCTTTCCATGAAACTCGCAAGAATTATTGATATGTGTAATCAAATGTCTTCTGAAAACGAACAGGTTGAGCAAACAACTAAAGGGGTTTTCGAAACATCACAAGAAGCGTCTTCAAATGTTGAAACTGTCGCAACAGCAGCAGAAGAATTATCTGCCTCTATCTCTGAAATAGCTAGGCAGGTTTCACAATCTTCTTCACTTTCAGAAGAAGCTGTGTCGAAATCAGAGCTTGCCTCTGAAACAGTGAGCCGCCTTGTTGAAGCCAGTGAGAAAATTGGTGAGATTGTCAAACTCATTAACGATATTGCAGGACAAACAAACCTGCTCGCCTTGAATGCAACAATTGAAGCTGCGCGTGCGCAAGAAGCAGGAAAAGGCTTCGCTGTTGTTGCAAGTGAGGTAAAAAATCTTGCCAGCCAAACATCAAAAGCAACTGAAGACATCACATCGCAAGTTGGTGACATTCAATCCATTACAAATGGCGCGGTTGAAGCCATTCGAGCGATCCGAGATGCCATCACGTCAGTCAGTGAAACATCTTCTGCAATCGCAAGTGCCGTTGAAGAGCAAGATTCTGCAACACAAGAAATAGCGAAAAACGTAACAAAAGCAGCAAGTGGCACAAGAGATGTTGCAACGAAAATTAAAACTGTTGTGGACTCTTCGTCTTCATCCGGATCTGTCAGCGGACAAATACAAGACATCATTCATGAAGTGACCGCCGAAATTAATGAGCTAAAAGAACTCACAAGAAGTTAAGATTTAAAAAACTTTAAGCTGCCCACAAGATATTGATACCCTGTGATCGCCGTCAACGCTGCTGCGCCATAAAGCATATATGTAAAAAAGTCGTAAGCATCCAAAGTGTAACGCCCCAGTGAATCATTTAAAGGGTGCACCAATAAAAGCCCTCCCAGGGCAACCATTTGCACTGTGGTTTTCCATTTTGCAAGACCTGTGACATGAATTGTAAAACCCTTAGAAGAAAGAAACTCACGCAACCCAGACATAAGAATTTCACGAAATAAAATGATTAAAACGCAAGTAACCTGTGCTGGCGTATGAATGCGGTCAACCGCAACCAATGTCACAAATAAAAGAAGGATTAAAAGCTTGTCAGAAATAGGATCTAAACAACGGCCCAAATCAGATGATTGATCCCATTTTCGTGCAATATAGCCGTCAAAAAAATCTGTGACAGCGGCAATCACGTAAACACCAAAAACACCCCATGTTGCAACCACACCCTCACCAACAAATAGCATCCAGACCATAACAGGGATCAGGGCCATACGTAAAAATGTCATCATATTTGGGATGGTCCAAATCATTGCTTTCTCCATGGTTTTTTATGTCTTGGTGGAAAAGCCAAAGAGTAATTATGGCTTTCTAAAATAAAATTAGGATTTAAGTACGGGTCAGATTCAATTAGTGGCTTCCATTTTGTCCAAACATAATGTGTCTCGCCTTTAAAACGTTTCACCTTGTCAAAGCCCTCTTCTGCACCACGCGACAACGACTCATAATGGGTTAACGTGGCAAAAGGTGTATAGACAATCCGATACCCTTTTTCATGTGCACGCAAACAAAAATCCACATCATTGAAAGCAACGGCAAGGTTTTGATCATCAAGCCCTTCCAACTCTTCAAATACCTTTCTTTTGACCAGCATACAAGCGGCTGTGACAGCGACAAACTCTTGACTCATTTTACTACGGGCAAAATACCCATAATCATCCGGCGTCAGAAATCTAAACAAATGATCTGCGATACCAACCGTGCTTAAAACAACCCCTGCATGTTGCAACGTCTTATTTGGATAATAAAGCTTTGCACCAACAATACCAACATCTTCAAAAACCATTTGACGCAGCATTTCGATCAGCCAGTCGCGATTCAAAGGCTCGACATCATTGTTGAGCAACAAAAAGTAGTCGCCTTTTGCATGCTTTGCACCAATATTATTCAGCTCAGAGTAATTGAACGGCTTGTCGTGATGAATCACCTGAAACCTTTTATCCTTCTTCAACTCTTTAAAATAGGCCAACGTCTCATCTTCTTGAGAGCCGTTATCCATAATAATCACCTCAAGATTTACATAGTCTGTGCCATGCAAAAGACCATTAACACATGTTTTTAACGTTTCAACCTGATCGCGTGTGGGGATGATCACACTGATAAGCGGTAAATCTTCAGGTAGTTCATAAACAGCACGATGATGCATTGAAATTTCTGATGGGACAATCTCAGCCTTAATACCAATACGGTCTAGATGACTTTTTAAAGCCTTACGACCTGCCTCAACGGCATAAGACTTTTCATCTATGCACAAAGCTGTCGATCCAGAAATCGCACGCCAATGATAAAGAATATGCGGAATATGTTTAATTCTAGCATCTGTTGTTTTCTCAAGCGCACGCAGCGCAAGGTCATAATCCTGGCTGCCTTCATACCCTTTCCTAAAACCACCTATCTCTTTCAAAACTGATGTTCTGTAAACACCTAAATGACTAACATAATTCTGACAATAAAATAAGGCGCGGTTCCAGCCAGGCTTTAAATGTGGGCCATGACGCGTTCCTTGTTCATTCATTTTATCTTCATCACTAAAGATAATATCCAACTCTTTATTCTCATTCAGGGCTTCTACAACCATGTATAAAGCATGCTCTGTGAACTCATCATCATGATCAAGCAAGGCTACGAATTCACCCGTTGCAAGCTCTAAAGCGGAATTTGACGAAGCTGATATATGTCCGTTTTCTTCTCGAATAACAATTTTAATACGATCATCTTTTGCAGCATATTTCTCCAAGCACTCTTTTACTTTTGGATCTGTTGACGCATCATCTGCGATACAAAACTCCCAATTCTCGTAAAGTTGTTTTTGGACTGATTCAATCGCCATTTCTAAAAATTTTATTGGCGGGTTATACGTCGGCATCACAACGGAAATAAGCGGCTTGTAATTAAATGTCTCAATATGTGCTTTAATATCATTGCGATCACGATCCGAAAGCGTATCAAAAAGCTTAACCCAATGAGCATAAGTTGTGCCCCCGCCGACACGCAATTCTCCTTCTGCAAGGCGATTACGAATACCACGCAACCCATATTGACGATATACGGCCCACAATCTTGGCATGGCCTCTAAGACGAGGCTCGGGTGCTTGATTAAAGGTTTTAGACGATTCCATACAAAGAAACAAAAAACAGACAGCGTTGAATGCTCTTTGAAAACGACATCTTTAAGTGTGAACTCACCAGCACAATTCATCGGATCAAATCGCAAAGCGGCAACACGCTCTGGCAATCTAACAAGGTGTTTTTGTGGACCATCTTGTCGTGGTGGCAGCTTGACCATCAGAGCCGCTGAATACCCTGCACCCTGGTCAACAAGCAGCTCAACAGCATTATAATCTAGATTTGTTTCAAGATCGAATGTGATTTTTGTCCAGCCTCGTGGCGCTTTCCCCTGATCGCTTTGCAAGTGGAAGAAAGGATCCGAGCTGATTGATTTATAGCTCTGATCTTGCACCTCAATCTGATCATTCGGCATCAATGTCATATGATGTTCTTTGCGAGGTAGATAAAGTGATAAGTTCCGAACAATCTGCGCGACTTTACGCAACGGCTTGGTAATACGAAAAGAAATTGAACTTTCAAAAAGGGAAATAACCTTATCTTTTGTTTGAAGTTCTTTTTGTAATCTCTTGTTTTCTGATTTTAAAACATCTGCTTCTTCACCTTTTTTGATATGATCGTACATATCGCGGTGAATAATGTTTTGTTGATGTACCAAATGCTCAGCTTCAACATCTACATACAGCGAAACAATATCACAAACGTCTTGGTATATTTTCTCACACTCTTTGGTAATTGAAGACAGGCCTTTCGTTTCAGCTTTCTCAAGAAGCTTCCAGAATGTGTTGACCAATTTTTGAACGTCTTTTCCTGGCTTACCAATTTTATGATGCCTGTCGGAAGGGTCTATAAAGTTTTCGATTTCTTTTGCAAATTTTTCTTTTTTTACTGGCCATTTTAGACTTAAGTCTTTTGATATTTTCTGCGTCGCTTTTAACGGTTCTTTTAAAAAAGAATCATAGCTAATAACCGAGCAAGGAAGATCATTAACAGACAAAACAGCCTCAAGATTATAAACCAGCCATAACAGAAAAGACCTGCCTGATGAGAACTTATCACGCTTTTCAAGAGATTTTGCGACCTCTTCTGGTGAACGATATGCAAAAACATAATGAGGCGTAATTTTAAGCTGTTTAAAGATTTTCTCCCACATTGGCAGTAAGCGACAAAGCCTAGGGTCTTTAATGGCCCATATTTGAGAATCTGAGAAATCTCTTTCCAGAATTATTTTAATTTCTGCAATTGCCTGTTGCGATTCCTTAAAGTTGAGCCAGCCTTTTGGCAGCGGGCGAACATCGTCCCATCTTGAGTCCATGCTCAATAAAAGGTTTTCTTGTATCTCAACAATCTCTTGGTGCTCCCAGAAGCCTTTTTTATTATCTGTGCTGGGCGGTAATAAGTTATCACTTAAATCAACACCACATAGGTTCAAAACACGCGTTAACGCAGATGTGCCGCTGCGATGCATGCCAAGAACAAGGATTGCTTTAGACTGGATAGGATTTGATTTTGTTGTCATATTCATCTTAAAAGGTTTTTATTTATTAAACCCTGCGATATAACTAGAAATTGGTTATTTATGCAAGGGTCAAAAGGGATGAATGATGACAACATCAATTAAAGTCCAGAACGTTTCAAAGACTTATTTTCTTTTCTCCAACCCCTTGGAGCGATTGAAGCAGTTTATTGCCATCCGATTCTTGAAGAAAGACCCTCAACTTTCCAAGGCACATCATGCCTTAAAAAAAGTCTCACTCAAGGTCGAAAAAGGCCAAACCATTGGCATTGTAGGGCAAAATGGCTCTGGTAAGTCAACATTGCTACAGTTAATTTGCGGCACGCTGAAACCAACAATAGGCAACATCCAAATCAAAGGCCGCATTTCTGCACTTTTAGAGCTAGGGGCAGGATTCAACCCTGAATTCACAGGGCGAGAGAACATCTATCTGAACGGCGCCATTTTGGGGCTGAAAAAAAATGAAATAGAACAGTCTTTTGACAAAATTGTTAAATTTGCAGATATTGGCGCCTATCTTGAGCAACCTATTCGTACCTATTCCAGTGGCATGGTCGTACGCCTTGCTTTCGCAATTGCCATACATGTTGACCCTGAGATTCTGGTCATCGATGAAGCACTGGCCGTTGGTGATGAAGGCTTCCAAAGAAAATGTTTTGCATATCTAGAAACATTTAAGAAAAAAGGAGGCACCATCCTTTTTGTTTCACACTCTGCTGAACAAGTGGTCAGACTTTGCGACAAAGCGCTTCTTTTAGATAAAGGTGACCCACTTATTTTTTCAGACCCCAAGCAAATTATGAATGCTTACCACAAACTTTTATTTGCGCTGCCAGAGAACAGGGAAAAAGTACGCAAACAAATCATGTCAGGTGAGTTTTCAGAAAGCACCACAAAAAGTAATTACAAAAAAACAGATCTTTTTGACCCTTCTCTTGTGCCAGAGAGTATCATTGAATACCAGTCACGAGGCGCCAAAATTCATGACTTAAAAATTATGACTCCTAAAGGAAAGCCTGTAAATCTGCTTAACCAAGGAAAGAAATATACTGTTGAGTACCATGTCACATTTGATAAAAATGCGCTGCATATTGCCTGTGGAACTTTAATTAAAACAACAGATGGTATTGCCGTTTGTTCTTCAACAACACGCGGAACACCTGAAATCATTGAAGAGGTCAAAAAAGGACAGAAAGTCAAAATTTCTCATAACTTCACATGCAATTTATTGCCTGGTGCGTTTTTTATCAATGCAGGTGTTTCATCTATAAATGATCAAGAGCAGTTCTTTTTACATCGTATTGTCGATGGTTATATGTTTAAAGTTCTTCCAAATGACACATCCCATATGACTGGGCTGGCCAACCTAGACTTCAAACCAAAGGTGAAAAAAAATGTCAAATAAACCCAGCTTCCTCGGTATTGGCGCACAAAAAGCGGGAACAACATGGATTCACAAACGCCTAGAAATTCATCCCGAGCTTTATTTGCCACCAGAAAAAGAGATTCATTATTGGGATCTGCAATATAAAGAGCATGACCTGGCATGGTATGAGAGTCTTTTTGCCAGAGCAGAAGGCGCCAAAATAAAAGGTGAAATTACACCCGCATACAGCATTTTGGATATGGATAAAATAGACGAAATATATGATTACAACCCCGACATGAAAGTCTTTTTTTCAATGCGCAACCCCATAGATCGCGCATGGTCTGCGGCTCTCATGGAGTTAAAAAGAGCGGGTCTGGAATTTGATCAAACATCTGACCAGTGGTTTATCAAAAACTTTATGTCAGAAGGCTCTTTAGCACGTGGGAATTACGTTGCAACTTTCGAGAACTGGCTTTCTATTTTTGATCACCACAATTTGATGGTTTTGTTTTTCGAAGATATTTGTAAAAATCCACGCATCACACTTCAAAATATATGCACCCATATTGGTGCAGACCCAACCTTTTATGATAACATAGATGAAGATAAGCTTGGCGTTGCAGAACATCAAAACGAAACACAAGCCATACGACCAAGCCTTGAGAAAGTTTTATGCGAGATTTATTTCCCAATCATTGATGAACTTTCTGAATTCCTACAATTTGACCTTTCACACTGGAAAAAATCATGACCGACCCTATCCACTTATTCGCCCAGAACTGCGAATTTATTACAAGCATTGCTGATTTACGTGATCTCCCTGAAAGCAGCCTAAGCGAAATCGCTTTTATTGGGCGGTCAAATGTTGGGAAATCGAGCCTCATCAATGCTCTGGTCAATAAAAAAGATTTGGCCCGCACCTCAAACACACCTGGACGTACACAATTGCTTAACTTTTTTAATCTAGCAGACCAAATGATTTTGGTGGATTTACCTGGTTACGGATACGCAAAGGTATCAAGATCACAAGTCAAAGAATGGACGAAGCTTGTCAGAAAATACCTTGTCGGACGGCCAAGCCTTCGACGCGTTTGTGTTTTAGTCGACAGCCGTCACGGCCTCAAAGAATCCGATACTGAGATGATGGATATGCTTGATAAAGCTGCTGTTTCATATCAAGTTATTTTAACAAAAATAGATAAGAAAAAAGCAAAAGACTTAGATAGCTTGACAGAGAAAATTCAAAGTGTTTTGAAAAAGCACCCTGCTGCACACCCTATCGTTCTAGCAACCAGCGCCGAGAAAAAGACAGGGCTGGATGCGCTCAAAGAGTCAATCGTATCTATTATTTAAAGCTTTTGATCTTTTGTTTTCGGTAACAAAATGTAATAGCTCCCACGACTTTTCATTTTACCCGCGAAGCGCTCTGCAACTGCGCCATGACCCCAGAAAAAATCACCTCGGACAGCACCACGAATCGCGCCGCCTGTGTCTTGCGCAATCATAAGGCGGCGTAATCTTAGTTTATTGTTTTGTTCAGGATGTTCAATATCAACCCAAACTGGCACACCATATGGTACAAGCGTATGATCAACAGCCAATGAGCGCCCTGGCGTTAGAGGAACACCCTGCCCACCAATCGGCCCATCACCTGGGATTTTTCTGAAAAACACAAAAGAGGCATTTTCGTTAAGCAACTGGTTCATTTGTGTGGGGTTTTTATACAACCAGTCTCGAATTGACTGAAGGGATACATCCTCTTTCTTCAACCAGCCCTTTTCAACCATGACCTTGCCGATAGACGTATAGGCGTGACCGTTTTTTCCATCATATCCTACCCGAACTTCTTCGCCAGTATCCATTTTAATGCGCCCAGAGCCTTGTATTTGAAGAAAGAAAGCTGAGACAGGATCATCAACCCACAAAAGCTCCATTCCCTTCAAAGCGCCAGACCTTATCCGCTCACGCGTATAATACGGAACAAGCTTGCCTTTAGAAAGGCGCCCAGAGAGCTTTTCGCCCTTATATTCGTCTCTAAAGTCTCCTAAGTTCACATCAATAAGGTCATAAGGACGACGATAAAGCGGTGTATTGAACTTTGCAGAAGCAATATAGGAACCATTAAGTTCTGGCTCGTAATATCCTGTGAAAAGCCCCTCGCTACCATCTTCACCATGCACACGATAAGGCTGGAACCAAGCCTCAAAGAAAGACCGAACAGCTTGCGTGTCATATTCTGTTAAGCGTTGTGCAACCTGACAAAGAGACTTCCATTCACTGACCTGGCCTGCAGACATTGCATTTGATCCACTTGCAATCACCTTGGTCAAATCACCTTTTTTCAAGAAAACATCACAGCTATTTTTAAAAGCCGGCAACACCGCTGAATGATTATCACTTTTCCAACCAGGTAAACGATCAAAAGAAACAGGTGTTAAAGAAATTTCTTCACCTTCCTTTGGAAAGGGAGCGCAACCAATAGCGAAAAGAAAAAGAAAAAGAAGAAAGCGCGTCATTAAATTACTCTTCCGAATAAGTTGAAGTCAAAGACCAGTTTGGATCTGTTGACGTTTTTGTACGAGAGAAAGTCCAATAGTCAACAACATCTTCTGGAAGGCCTTCATTATCGCTGACAGGCTCACCATCCTTATCAAGTGTTGTTTGTGTTTGCTCAGACAAGAACTTAACTGTTACAAAAATGCTTGCCTTCTTAATCTCTACGTTGACGACCTCACTGCTTTCAACCCTAATCTTTTCAAGTTCAACCTGTAAACCTTCAGCATCACGTTTTTCCAAAGAGTCTTCAAACGCTTTGTACATATCGTTTGTTAACAAATCTTTTAAAGCAGCGCGATCACCTTCAGCATACGCCACAACAATCATACGAAATGCCTGACGCGCACCTCTCAGGAAGTCTTTCAAATGAAAAGCGGGATGATGTTTTTTGACATTTTTAAGCTTGGCCTCCAGCGCATCATCAAGCCCTGAGTCATCATCATCTTCATGCCCCAACACATTCAGGATAGAACGCTCATTTGTTGTCAACAGTTTTGGTGCTTCGCCAGACTCAACATCTTCTGTTTTCTTTCCTAGAACATCCTTTAGTCTGATCGCCAAAAACGCCGCAACGACTGCATAAAAAACAATATCTAAATAAAGCATCTATCTTCCTTCATTGATGGATTCTTACATCATACCATTATACATAAAGACTGAATAAAGAAAAGCAAGGTTGTACACAACAATATAATGTAATAGAACGAAAAGACAAACAAAGAGGATTTTAAAATGGCAAAAAAACCACCACAGCCCCCTGCAAATGATGAAGCCCTTAGTGAGTATGCTCCAACGCCTATCATTGTTGAAACGCAATTTGTTAAAGACTTGTCTTTCGAAAACCCAAATGCACCTGCCATTTTTGCAAAATCGAGTCAACCACCTCAAATTAGCGTTAATGTTGACGTCAAAGCACACACAATGAAAGATTCGCGCTATGAAGTTGAGCTTTTCTTGCGTGCAAAGGCGCTACATGGTGAAGATGTTGCCTTTTTTATTGATCTGATTTATTCCGGCATCTTCAAGATTAAAGGCGATGACAGCGAAATGAAGCTTTCACCCATTTTATTGGTTGAATGCCCGCGCTTGTTATTCCCGTTTGCAAGACGCATTATTGCTGATGTTTCACGTGACGCCGGATTCCCGCGTCTTCTTATGCAGCCTATCGACTTCGCAGAAATGTATCGTCGCGCTGCAGAGATGGGCGAAACAAGCGAAGAATAAAAGATTTATTGTTCAGACCATAATGGGTTATTTAGCTTTTTCAGCATTTGCTGATGGTTTTGCAATTCTTGATCTGACACACTAAATGAGCGTGGCTCTCGATAGGCGCGTACAACCTCAACAACCTCTTCTTCAGCGGTATTTGCCGATGAAAATGTCAGGTCCTGCTGCCTGCCGCCAATAAGCTCCAGATACACCTCGGCCAGAAGCTCGGAATCTAATAATGCCCCGTGAAATTCACGATGCGAGTTATCAACCTCAAAACGCCGACAAAGAGCGTCCAAGCTGTTTTGGGCGCCTGGAAACTTCTCGCGTGCCATCATTAAAGTATCAATCGCACAATCCTGTGGAAGGGCTGGCTTTTTCAAACGAAGAAGCTCGGCATTTAAAAAACCTACATCAAAAGAAGCATTATGAATCACCAGTTTTGACGTGCCAATAAATGCCAAAAACGCGTCGGCGATTTCAGCAAAAACAGGATAGTCTCTTAGAAAGTCTTCACTTAACCCGTGAACTTCGAACGCGCCTTGTGGCACATCTCTTTCAGGATTAATATACTGGTGATACGTCTTTCCTGTCGGTATATGGTTAATAAGTTCTAAACACCCAATTTCAATAATACGGTGCTCTTTTGTATCAAAACCTGTCGTTTCAGTATCAAGAACAATCTCACGCATTTTTCTTTTTTCCCTTTTTGACAAACCATAAAGAAAAATCATAATTGCCTTTCAGTAAGAAATATCCGCCAGCAATCGCCCCCAAAACATTCAAATACATCAAAGGAACGAGGGCAACATTCTTAACGGCAAGGTTCTCTAGACCTAACCCAACCAACTGGATAAAAACACATAAAAATGATGCGATAAAAACAGCACGCGGGTTCCTTGACCTTGAAAACCCTGCGGACAACAAAACAGCAAGAGACACCGAAACAAATGCTAGATTATACAATGGAGACACCAATCGACGATGAGCTTCAACCCTCAACTTATCAGCATTATCCAGGTCATCTTTTGTATTTCCTGGCCAAAAAAGCTCTGGTAAAAACCTTTCCTTGGCGCTTTTCCATCGTGGCTTGAACTCTTTATTAAACATACTTAAATGCAAAACATATCTGTCAAAAAACAATAAGTTTAACTGCCCTGTTTTGCGATCTAACTCTTGCCGGTTTCCACGAACCATCACAACACCTGGCCCTTTTTTCGTTGGCGCAATTGTTCCTTTTTCTGCAATGATACTGACAGGCTTGTCTTTTTTACGATTGTCATGAATTAAAAGACCATAAAGGGTGCCGGCACCATCACGCTCACTAACATAAACCATCAAATCATCATGCAATGTGTTAAAAACACCTTCCTGCAACAACAACGTTCCATAATCATTGCGAATGTTATGCTGCAAGTCTTTAAACCCTGAATAAGAACTTGGAAGAATATAAAGGTTCAAAAGATAGGATAAGAACATCACAAAAAAGGCAAAATAAATGGCTGGACGCGCCAAATCCATCTTTTTCAACCCTGCAGAGCGTAAAACAACAAGCTCACTATCAGAATGCAGTTTGTGGTATGCCGATATCACACTAATCAACAAGCCAATTGGCAATGTCACCACCAAAAAACGAGGAACAAGCAAAATGACCAAATGAAAGAATATTTGCACAGATAAGCCGCGGTTCACAATCAAGTCAATAAACTTCAAAGACTGCGTCAACCAAATAACACCCGTCAATGTCAATGTCACAACAAGCGTATTAACGGCAACAAGCCTAATAAAATATTTAGAGACAATCTGCATTGGGCACTTTCATAAATATCGTTATACCGCTAACATATAAAAGAAATTTCTTAATTAAATCCAGGAAAGAAGGAAATAAAATGAAAATCACTTTTGCAAAACAAAATTTCAGCGCAGATGGTATCACAGTTTGTGGTGTATATGGTACGTCAAAACTTTCAGATGCGGCAAAAGAATTAGACAAAAAATCTAAAGGCTTCATTAAAAAAGCAATGAAGGACTCGGAAAACTTCACAGGTAAGTTTAAGCAAGTTCTTGTTGTGCCTTCTCCAAATGGTATGAAAGCATCACATCTTATTTTATTTGGTCTTGGAAAAAAGACTGAGTTAAACGAAGAAAAACTTTGCAAACTGGGGGGTGCTATCTTTGCAGCCACACAAAAACTGGGAACGGAAGTTACAATTTACGCCGATGACATCGATCAGGGAACGAAGATGGCAGAAGGTTTGAAAATGCGTTCTTACCGTTTTGACAAATATAAAACAAAGCTAAAAGCAAGCGATAAACCCAAGCTAAAAACCGCTACTTTTATGCTGGATGATTTTTCTGCTGCGAAAAAAGTTTTTGATGGTCAAGAGCAAGTTGTTGAAGGCGTTTTTACAACACGTGATGTTGTGAACGAGCCTGCAAATGTTCTTTATCCTGAATCTTTGGCAGAACGCGCAAGAGGCCTGAAAAAACTTGGCGTTAAAGTTGACGTCTTGGACGAGAAAAAAATGGAAAAGCTTGGCATGGGCGCATTGCTTGGCGTTGGTCAAGGAAGTGCTTTTGAGTCGAAACTTATTGTCATGGAATACAAAGGAAACCCAAAAGCCAAAGATAAGCGTCCTGTCGCTTTTGTTGGTAAAGGTGTCACCTTTGATACAGGTGGAATTTCTATTAAACCTGCTGCCAACATGGACGAAATGAAAGGTGATATGGCAGGATCTGGTGCCGTTCTTGGCTTAATGCACGCACTCGCTGCCAGAAAAGCAAAGGTAAATGTTGTGTGTGTCATTGGGGCTGTTGAGAACATGCCTTCATCCACAGCACAACGCCCTGGTGATATTGTAAAATCAATGTCTGGCCAAACAATTGAGGTTCTTAATACAGATGCAGAAGGACGCTTAGTCTTGGCTGACGCCCTTTGGTACACACAAGACAAGTATGACCCACAATATATGATCGACCTTGCAACACTGACAGGCGCTGTTGTTGTAGCACTTGGACGCGAATATGCAGGCCTTATGTCAAACGATGATAAGCTGGCAAATATGCTTTTTGAAACAAGCAAAAAAGTTGGTGAGAAACTTTGGCAACTTCCTTTGGATGATGCCTATGATAAAGCAATCAATTCGCCAATTGCAGATGTTCAAAACATTGCTAAAAATGGTACAGGAGCTGGCACAATCACAGCGGCTCACTTCCTAAAGCGTTTTGTAAACAAAACAAAGTGGGCGCACCTAGATATTGCAGCTGTTGAATGGTCAAAATCAAACTCTGACCTTTCACCTATCGGGGCAACAGGGTTTGGTGTACGTCTTCTTGATCGCTTTATTCGCGATAATTTTGAAGGATAAGACGCTGACAAGTATTCAGTTTTATCATTTAACCACAACAAAGCTAGACCAAGCGCTACCAAAGCTGCTTGGAAAGGCTTTGTCTGCAGGCTTTAAAATATGCGTCAAAACACAAACTAAAGAACGCGTAAAGTTTCTAGATCAATTACTGTGGACGTATACGCAAGAATCATTTCTGCCACATGGCACGATCAATGATGATAAGCACCAAGACAAACAGCCTATTTTCATCACAGATGAAGATACCAACCCCAATCAGGCAAGTATTCTTATCACTGTTGATGACGCAGATGAAGAGAATGTTGAAAGCTTTGAGCGTGTTCTAACTGTTTTCGATGGCAATATGGAGGCCAGCCTTCAAAAAGCACGGGAAAAATGGAAAATATACAAAGAAAAAGAGTTTGAACTAAAATACTTCAAACAAACATCAAGCGGATCTTGGGAAGAGCAAAAGATTTAAGCTGTCATTTTAACCGTTTGTGTGCCGAGAGTGCTTTGAACTGTTTTGATGACTTGTGCAGCATTGAGGCCAGCAAACTCATATTGTTTCTCAGCGCTATCATGATCTTGGAAAGTATCTGGAAGAAACAAACTTCTCACTTTCAAACGCCCATGATCTAAATGACCTTGCCTTTGAAGAGCATGAAGCACGAATGATCCAAATCCACCAATTGAACCTTCTTCTATGGTGATTAAGACTTCGTGATGTGTCGCAAGTTGGTTCAAAAGATCTTCATCCAGAGGTTTCGCAAAACGTGCATCCGCAACAGTTGTGCTAATACCCATTTTTTCTAGCTCTTCTGAAGCCAGCAAAGCTTCCCCAAGACGCGTACCGTAAGAAAGAATGGCCACTTTTGAGCCTTCTTTGACAATACGCCCTTTACCAATTTCAAGAACTTCACCTTTTTCAGGCACCAAAACACCTGTCCCCTCACCACGTGGAAACCTAAACGCTATCGGACCGATATCATATGCGTTTGCTGTGGCGACCATGTGCGTCAGCTCTGCCTCATCAGCGCTTGCCATCAAAACCATGTTTGGCAAACAACCAAGATAAGCCGTATCAAAAGCACCTGCATGTGTGGCACCGTCTGCACCAACAAGTCCAGCGCGATCAATGACAAAACGCACAGGAAGATTTTGAATAGCAACATCATGAACAACTTGGTCATAAGCCCGCTGTAAGAATGTTGAATAAATTGCTGTAAACGGTTTTATTCCTTCGCAAGCAAGCCCTGCTGCAAACGTCACAGCATGTTGCTCAGCGATACCAACATCAAAAAAACGGTCCGGAAACTCTTGCGCAAACTTTGACAACCCTGTCCCTGAAGGCATAGCCGCTGTAATAGCCATAACTTTGTCGTCTTTCTTGGCTTCTGCAATCAAAGCATCGCCAAAAACATTTGAATAGCCTGGCGCACCACCTGTTTTCTTTTCTTGGACACCTGTTGCAACACAAAACTTCTTCACACCATGGTATTTGTCAGCTGAATTCTCAGCGTGCTCATAGCCGTGTCCTTTTTCTGTCACGACGTGAATCAACACTGGCTCATTCTGCTTTGCGTCGCGAATGTTTTTAAGAATGGGTAAAAGATGGTCCAAATTATGCCCATCAATTGGACCCACATAATAAAAGCCAAGCTCTTCAAAGAGCGTACCACCGCCAGCAATAATCCCACGTGCATATTCTTCGGCTTGCTTTGCGGCCTTCTCAAGCTTTGAAGGCAGAACCTTTGCAACGCCTTTCGCAACATCACGTAGCGAGCGATAAGACTTTGACGAAATCAACTTGGAAAGATATGCAGACATTGCCCCAACAGGTGGCGCAATTGACATATCATTATCGTTCAAAATGACAATTAACTTAGAGTTCCCCGACCCTGCATTATTCATCGCCTCATAAGCCATGCCTGCAGACATCGCGCCATCTCCAATAACAGCGATCGTATGGTTGTCACCACCTTGCTTATCGCGCGCCACAGCCATGCCGTAAGCCGCAGAAATGGATGTTGAGCTATGCCCAGCACCAAAAGGGTCATATTCGCTCTCAGAACGCTTTGTAAAGCCAGAAAGGCCATTTCCTTGACGAATTGTACGCATACGATCACGACGCTCTGTCAGAATCTTATGAGGATAGGCTTGATGGCCCACATCCCAAATCAGCTTATCTTTTGGTGCATTAAAAACATAGTGTAGTGCGACGGTCAGCTCTGCCACACCAAGCCCTGCGCCCAAATGCCCGCCTGTTTGCGACACCGCATCAATCATTTCATGGCGCAATTCTTCTGTTAGCTGGACGAGTTGTTTTTCATCTAACTTTTTTAAGTCGTCAGGACTATTAACTGTATCAAGAAGAGGGGTTTTCAATACTTTTACCATTTTTACTTATTAATTTCTTCTAGAGATAACATACTGCAATAAAAGACGCAAATATTCTGATTTATTTTCAAATAAACAAATCGCTTCTAACGCCTTCTTCTCCAAGGCTTGTAGCTCTTTCTTCGCACCCTCAACGCCTAACAGCGTCACAAAAGTTATTTTATCTGGATCTTGACCAACAGGCTTGCCCATTTGGTCTGCATTGCCTTCAACATCCAAAAGGTCATCTGTAATCTGGAAAATAAGCCCAAACGCTTCGGCATATTGTCCAAGTGCACTTTTTATTTGATCATCTTTTCCAGCAATAATGGCACCAGAAAGAAGGGCAAACCGGAACAAAGCGCCTGTTTTTTTATCCTGCAAAACCTTAATATCTTGATATGTAAGTGACTTTTCTTCTGCTGCAATATCCATCATCTGACCACCAACCATGCCATGCATCCCTGCTGCAACTGCCAGTTCCCTTACAAGCTCACACCTGATGGCAGGATCTTGATGTGTCTCTTGATCACTGAGGACTTCAAAAGCATATGTGAGTAGGCCATCACCTGCCAAAATAGCCGTTACCTCGTCAAAAGCCTTATGACAACTTGGCTTTCCTCGACGCAAATCACTATCATCCATCGCAGGTAAGTCATCGTGAATTAAAGAGTATGTATGAATCATTTCCAGCGCTGCGCCAACGCGTAAAGATGTTTTTTCTTCAACATCAAAAAGCGAACAGCTTTGCTTCACAAGGAAAGGGCGCAGTCTTTTCCCACCCATCAAAGAAGAATAGCGCGCAGCCTCGAAAACAGGAGCAGAAAGACCAGCTTCTTTATCAAGAAGCTCATCAAGTATACTCTCTGTTTTTTCTGCTGATTTCTGAATAAGCGCGTGAAGATCGCTCATTTAAGCCCCTTGTTCATCAAGCGGTATAAGAGACAAATTACCACCTTCTGGTGATTCTATAATCTTATCAATTCTTGAAGAAGCATCTTTTAACTTAGCTTCACAGTGCCCTCTCAATTGCACACCTCTTTCATAGACACTTACCGCTGTATCAAGTGGTATACGCCCCTCTTCTAGCTGTTTAACTATTTTCTCAAGCTCTTCCAAGGCATCTTCAAAACTTAGTTTTTTTACATCTTCTGTCATTTAAATCTCCAACATCATTCCTTCACGTGCGACGACTGTCCCTTCACGCATTTCTTCTGCTTGGCGTGCAACCTCATCCATAAAATCATCATCATGCGAGGGATCATGATGAAAAATCACAAGCTTCCCAACATTGGCTTGCTCACATAATCGAACACCTTCTTGCCATGTAGAATGCCCCCAACCCTTATAAAGCGGCCACTCCTCATCTGTGTATGTTGAATCATACACCACGATATCAGCACCTTGTATAAAAGAAAGAATTTTCTCATCAGGCTTGCCAGGAACATGCTCTGTGTCTGTAATATAACAAATTGAACGCCCACCATATTCAATGCGATATCCCACAGCGCCATCTGGATGGTTCAGAGGAACAGTCTTTAAGACAACACCGTCACGAGGCTGCAATGTCTGACCGTACTCAAAATCATTATATTCGATTTTCGCAGTGAAAAGTTCAACGGGTACGGGGAAAAATGGCGGAATAATCAGCGTAGAAATTAAGTCCTTCAAACACCTATCTGGCAACAAATGCCCTGCCCAAAACCTTAGATCACCTTCTTTTTTGAAGGCATGTGGGAAAAATGGCAAGCCACAAATATGGTCTAAATGTAAATGTGTGAAAAACAAGTCAATATTATATTTCCCTTCGGCTAAAAGGGCATGACCAAGGTTTCGAATGCCTGTTCCAGCATCAAAAATTAGAACATCATCGCCACAACGCACCTCTAAACAAGACGTATTTCCACCATATTTCTTTGTTTTATCACCTGGACAAGCAATGCTGCCCCTTACACCCCAGAACTTAACAGAAAAGTGATCACTCAAAATACATTCTCCACATTATATTGAAGGGTAAAAACTAGCAGTAGATCCTAGTGAGATCCAGAAAAAATCGTATAACCACCTTCTTTTGCTTCAATATCAATTTGTATACCTGCTTCTTTCAATTTTTTGCGTAACCTGTAAATATGCGTTTCTAAAGTTGTGGTCACAATGTTTTCTTGGTAGCCCCAGATTGTTTCCAGCATTTCTTCTTTTGTTAATATTTGACCTATACGCCCTTGAAGCGCCAAAAGAATCTCGGCCTCTTTCTCTCTTAGCTTCATCACTTGCAAACCATCACTGACCTCTTTTCTTTGGTAAGAAAAAAGATATGGGCCAATTGTCAGATCACGCACCTCATGATCAAATTTGTGTATTAACGCAAGTAGATCATAAATAGAAAATGGTAAAGAAAGATATTTAGCACGCCCAGTTTTATCTTTAACGCTTAAAGAAGAGCTCTCAGGCCCTTCTATGGTCAGAATGACATCAGGATTATGCATATCAGCCTTGAAGCCATTCTTCATCAACAGCGTCGACAAAACAGCCTCAAAAGACTTTTCCATATCTTTTAAATAAAATGTTTTAATATTACGCAGCATTAACGCTCTCCAAACAAATATGTTCCTACCCGAAGATAAGTCGCACCTTCTTCAAGTGCAATTTCGTAATCATTACTCATACCCATACTTAGGTGCTCTAAGTTTTTCTCTTTTGCAAGGGCATGCAAAAGTCGGAAATGTACGCGCGGGTTGTCTCCTGCGGGTGGAATACACATTAAACCCACAACAGGAAGCGCTAAATCTTTTGTGCAGAACTCTATAAAGTCGCCTGCAAGAGACGGTGCAACACCAGCCTTCTGGCTTTCTTGGCCTGTATTGACCTGAACAAAACAACGAAAGCCATGCTTTGGGGTTTCTGCCAGAACAGATGACAGTTTATTGGCTAGTTTTTCTCTGTCCAAGCTATGTAGAACATCGAAATTTCTAACAACTTCTTTTGTTTTTTTTGATTGAAGGGGGCCGATAAAGTGTAGGCAGATATCTGAATACTGCCTTTGTAAGTCAGGCCACTTCTCTAATGCGTCTTGTAACTTATTTTCACCAAAGTCTCGATGGCCTAATTCTATGAGACGCCTGATTTTCTCAACAGATTGGTTTTTACTTACAGCAACAAGCCCACAATGACCTGTGCCTTCTCTACGTATTGCTTCTTTTAATGTTTTATATCTATCTTCTTGCAACATAAAAAACCTACATAAAAAAAAGGGGTAAGCAATCCGCCTACCCCTTCTCTTTTGGTATTCTAATTTAAATCAAATTAGAATGCAAAGCGCGTACCAACAACAACGAAAGTACCGTCTGTTTCAACGTTAGCTTCGTCTGTGTATTCCGCAGTACCGATAGTACCAACAAGCTCAACACCTGTACCAAGCTCATAAGCAGCAGAAACAGCCATTGTTTCTTGCTCAAGCTCGTCAGCGTCAGCTGCTGTACCTTCAGCATCACCTTTGTAGTAGTTCGCAGAAAGAACTGTTGCACCCATGTCGTAAGAAACACCTAGGTCATAACCAGTACCTTCGTTGCTCATACCACCTGAAACAATTCCATCACCAACATCAGCGTAAGAACCACCGATTGTGTAAGCGCCGCTAGTCACTTTAAGACCTGCAGTTGTCATTGAAGGATCGTCTGATGTACCAGTTGGCGCATCAAATGTTTGGTAGCCCAAAGAAGCCTCTACGTCCATACCGTTAACTTTTGTTTGGTAGTTTGCAGCAATTGCAAGACCATCAGTTAGGTTAGAGTTAGAGTCAACAAGACCGTTTGTGTCACCAGTGTAATCAGCGTCAGGCGTGTAAGATACACCAACCATCAGACCGTTTGAACGTGAAGACATGTAAGATACTTTTTGAGCTTTATGTTGACCTAGACCAGCTGTCGTTGTTACCAACGGAGAAGCAGTCATAGAATCACTCATTGAACCAAATGCAGGTGTTGAGCTAACCCAAGCGAACTGGTCGCCTTTGTGATCAGCGTGATTGATACCAATACCAACATCAGTTGATGTAACTTGCATCATAGATGAAACGTTCCAGTGTGAACCAACGATTACTTTACCGAAGTTACCTTTTAAGTAACCATAAGAAGAAGAAACGTTGTCAGACTCTGTGTTACCTTCCAAAGCAATCTTTGCACCAGCAGTCATGCCGTTACGTAGCTTTGCAGAACCATGAACATGGATTTCAGTATCTGATTGAACATCAACTTCTTGAAGATCAGTTGTACCAACAACATCGTTGTCAGTGAAACCAACCCACTGCTCCATGAAACCACCTAGTTCCAATTTAATTCCTGATGACGCTTTACCTTTACCGGCTTCGGCGGCACCTGCACCTGCAACCAGACCGGCTGCGATTAATGCTGCTAAATATTTTTTCATTTTAAACCTCATGAATAATTATCGTTAAGACGTTAACTCCACACTGATGTCTACAGTGAAACAGCTATAAACTAACTACACTATCATTAGTTCTTCCACAAGGGGTATTGCAAGAAAAATATGCAAAACTCTTCTCACATTCTTTTACAAAACTGAAATAGTTGAAGAAGAACTTGCCTTATGGTGTGCATTCCTGGCATAGTATCAAACCTGGTTTTACCTTGATTTTAGGATCCATAAAATGATGATTTTTGACCTTTTAAGAAAGACGCTGACAATTGCTGCAATCCTTTTATTTGTAGGGTGTTCAGGAATTGAAACAGATCCCAATACAGAATATCCTGACCCACTGCGACGCAGGAAAATAAAAGGTAAGCTTTTCGGTGAAGGAGGTCTTACCCTTTTTGATACAACGGCTGATCGTGATGCAACAGCAACACCTTCAATCGGTGTAAATCTTTTTTTATGGCGCGCGACATTAGATACAATTTCTTTTATGCCTGTTAAAAATGCAGACCCTTTTGGCGGCACAGTCTTAACAGAATGGTATTCACCACCAGAAACACCTAATGAACGTTTTAAACTCAATATATATATCCTAGACCAAGACCTTCAAACATCTTCTTTAAGAGTATCCGCCTTTAAAGAGCAAAAAGATGCAAGCGGTCTATGGACAAGCAGCAATAGCGTTGCCACCCTTCAAACAGATATTGAAAACGCTATCTTAACAAGAGCGAGACAGCTTAAGCTGAAAGCAGCAACCGCAAACTAAAAAACCAACAGGACAGGTGCAATGGAACGTTATAACTTTAAAGCGACTGAAAAAAAGTGGCAAAAACACTGGGACACACATGAAACATTTAAGGTTTCTCACAAATCCGACAAGCCCGCATACTTTCTTTTAGAAATGTTTCCCTATCCTTCAGGCCGCATTCATATGGGTCATGTGCGTAATTATGCACTTGGTGATGTTGCAGCAAGATATAAACGCGCAAAAGGATATAATGTCTTACATCCAATGGGATGGGATGCATTTGGCTTGCCTGCTGAAAATGCCGCCATAGAAAACAATAGACATCCCGCAGAATGGACAAGAGAAAACATCTCAACCATGAAGGAACAGCTCAAAACGATGGGGCTTTCTTATGACTGGTCACGTGAGTTGGCAACATGCGAACCTTATTACTATAGGCATGAGCAAAAAATGTTCTTGGACTTTTGTGAGGCAGGATTGGCGTATCGTAAAGAATCTTGGGTAAACTGGGACCCTGTTGAACACACCGTACTAGCCAATGAGCAAGTTGTTGATGGCAAGGGTTGGCGTTCTGGCGCGCCGGTTGAGAAAAAGCAAATGTCCCAATGGTTTTTGAAAATCACTGACTTTGGTGACGAATTGCTTTCAGAAATAGATCATCTTGAAAAATGGCCTGATAATGTCCGCCTCATGCAAAGAAACTGGATTGGCAAGTCCAAAGGCGCCAATATTCACTTTAAAATAAAAGGCCAAGATGAAAGCATTGAAGTATTCACAACGCGCCACGACACCTTGTTTGGGGCTTCCTTTGTAGGCATCGCAGCCAATCATCCTGTTGCCTTAGAAATCGCAAAGAACAATCCAAAGGCTGCTGACTTTATTAAAGAGTGCAACAAATCAGGAACATCTGAACAAGAACTAGAAACACAAGAGAAAAAAGGATTTGATACAGGTTTGACTGTCACCCACCCTTTTGATGATAGCTGGGAGCTGCCTTTATACATCGCCAATTTTGTCTTGCTAGAATATGGAACAGGCGCTGTTTTTGGATGTCCCGCACACGACCAACGCGATCTGGACTTCGCTAACAAATACGACCTTCCTGTTTTGCCCGTGGTATGTCCAAAAGACCAAGATGATATTAAAATTACCACAGAAGCTTATACAGATAGTGGTATCATTTTTAATTCACAGTTCCTGAACGGCCTCAGTATTGAAGAAGCAAAAAACAAAGCGATTGATAAGCTTGAGTCTCTTGGTAAAGGTACAGGCGAGACAACATATCGCCTACGTGATTGGGGCATTTCAAGACAACGTTATTGGGGATGTCCTATTCCTTTTATTAAATGTGACAGCTGTGGCCTGGTCCCTGTTCCTGAGGATCAGCTTCCTGTAACGCTGCCAGATGATGTTTCTTTTGATAAACCTGGCAATCCGCTTGAACACCACCCAACATGGAAGCATGTTGGGTGTCCAACGTGTCAAAAGCCTGCGACACGTGAAACAGACACATTTGATACCTTCTTTGAATCTTCTTGGTATTTTGCACAATTTTGCTCTGAAAACCCAAAAGAGCAGCTTTTCACAAAAGAAGAGGTGGATTACTGGCTACCTGTTGCTGGCTATATCGGTGGCGTTGAACATGCTGTCTTACACTTGCTTTATGCCAGGTTTTTTACAAAAGCTCTGAAGAAATGTGGCTATCTATCCATTGATGAGCCTTTTAAAGGGCTTCTCACCCAAGGCATGGTTTGTCATGAGACCTATAAAAATGAAGAGGGAAAGTGGATTTTTCCCACTGACGCAATTAAAAATGAAGATGGGTCTTATCAAACAGCAGATGGGAAAAAAGTAACAGTTGGACGCTCGGAGAAAATGAGTAAATCTAAAAAGAATGTCGTAGACCCCATGGAGATGATTGACTCTTATGGTGGCGATGCAGCGCGTCTGTTTATGCTTTCTGATAGCCCGCCTGATAAAAACCTACCTTGGAATGACTCCGGGATTGATGGCGCATGGCGTTATCTAAATAGGTTATGGCGCCTCGCTTTAACAGTTAATGGGAAAACTGAAAAGCCTAGCACATTTAGTAAAAAAGCTGATGAAACCAACCGCTTCATCCATAAATCAATCCAAAAAGTTGACCATGATATTGACGGTTATCACTTTAACAAGGCTGTGGCAGGCATTCGTGAACTGACCAATAAGCTAGAGACTTTAGACCCTTCAAGCCTTGATGAAGCATGGGTTTTGCGCAAAGGGGTGGAAGTTGCCACACAAATGATTAACCCGATCACACCACATATCTCTGAAGAAATCTGGCAAAACTTAGGCCACACAACAGAGCTAAGCAACACAGCTTGGCCCGAATATGACCCTGAACTGGTTAAAGAAGATACTGTGACCATGGCGGTGCAAATTAATGGGAAACTTCGTGCAACGCTTGATATGCCTGCAAATGTTGATAAAAAAATGGCTGAAGAACAAGCGCTTGGACACCCAAAAGTCCAAGAATACACCGCAGGAAAAGATATTCGAAAAGTCATTGTTGTGCCTGGTAAAATTGTCAATGTGGTGGTGTAAATGCCTGACCTAAAGACAAAACGCATTGAAACAGCCGCAGACATGTGCCAAGCAATTGATATTCGTAAAACAGTCTTTGTTATAGGGCAAGATGTTGCTTTTGACCGTGAAATTGATGGGCTAGACCACATATGTGACCATTATTTAGGTTTATATGATCAAAAAGCTGTCGCAACAGGACGCATAAGATATCCTGATCAAGAAACAGCGAAAATTGAACGTGTCGCCGTACTAGACGAATGCCAAGGCAAAGGCTTTGGTAAAAAATTAATGGAATTTATGATTGAAGATGTAAAAAACAGATCCGCTTCTGTCATCGAAATTCAACTTGGCGCACAAAGCCATGCTCTAAAATTTTATGAAAAACTTGACTTTGAAGCTTTTGGAGACGAGTTTATGGATGCAGGCATTCCGCATTACATGATGAAAAAGAAGATTAGATGAAACAACTTAAGGTATTGATAATATTGACTTTTATTTTATCTTCGTGTGGTTTTCAGCCACTCTACAAAGTTGATAAAACGGGTGATATTTTTTGCTTCTTTAATAAAATTAATCCATCCAAACCACATTCACGCACACAGCAGATTCTACGACAAGAACTTGTACACCGCTTTCAAACCAAACCTCATGAAACAAATTACCGTTTAGATATCACACTAGAAGAACATAAGGCAGAGCTTGGTATCGAACAGGATGACTCAGCAACCTTAGCAAAGCTGACATTGATCGCGACGTATTCTCTTTATAACCAAAAAGACCTAAAAATATTTGAGTCCTCTGCTAGATCTGTTAATAGTTACAATATCTTAGCCTCTCCATACGCAACATTGCGCGCTGAAAAAGATGCTCGGAATAGATCCATTCAAGTGATCGCAAATGATATGATTCAGTCTTTGGCTATTTATTACGACCAAAACAAAGACAAGATTAAAGTGTGTAAAAGTCAATAAAATGAAACTCGCCTATAACCAAATTGATCCTTATTTAAAATCTCCAACACCCTCTCATCGCATGTTTTTGTTTTATGGGCCCAATAACGGCCTTGTCAGTGAGCGCGCAAAGTCTATGGCAAAGCTCTTTGTAGAAGACTTGCAGGATGCTTTCCAGGTCCTCAAATTAAGCCCTGATGAATTAAAGAATGATCCTGGGAAACTGGGTAGCGAACTCATGTCTCTACCTTTTATGGGCGGCAATAAGGTGATTTGGATTAGAGGTGCCGAAGATGCGCTGACAAAAGATTTGGCAGCCTTTATTGAAGAAAATGATATCACAGACATTAATTATCTCATTTTAGAATCTGGTGACCTTAAGCCAAAATCTACTTTACGTGCGCTTTTTGAAAAAGAAAAAGAAGTTGGTTGTATTCCTTGTTATGAGGATGACAGCCGTCAAATCGCCAGCCTCATCCGTGAAGAGGCTAAAAAGCATAATATCCCTTTAAATGGCGATATTGTTCGTTATCTTACTGACCACCTCAGCCAGGATAGGCTTATGGCGCGGTCAGAGTTGGATAAACTCTTCCTATTTGCCGAAGTCAAAGACCATCTCACACTAGAAGACGTCATGGAGAGTATGGAAAACTCTCAAGATACATCGACACAAGATATTATTTTAGGCCTTTTCGACGGCAATATTGCTGGGCTTGAAAAGAACTTAAACATGTTTTGGAGCCAAGGGTTTTCTGAAATCGCACTTATTCGCGGTATTATTCGTCACCTTAGCAGATTGATTGAGATTCAAGACCTAAGCCAGGGAGGGTTGGGAAAAAGAGAAGTTATGAGTAAAATGCGCCCTCCTATCTTCTTTAAGGTACAAGATAGCTTCTGGCAACAATCAAGAAGATGGTCGCGCCTGAAAATTGAAAAAGCACTTGATAAAGTTATTGCACTAGAAGAAAAGGCCAAGCTCAGCGGAACAACGCTGAGCCAGACAATTTGTCGTCAAGAATTACTCGGGCTTTGTTTGGCCGCGCGCCCTGTCAAAAGCTGAACCAAGTCATCTAGCTCCCCAAAACCATTATATTCGATCACAACATGACCCTTATCTTGTTTGGCTGTCGGAACTGTGACGAATGTCTTAAGGCCGAGATAATTAACAATTTCATCTTCAATTCTTTTGACTTCTGCACTTTTTGTACCGCCAGCTGTAATAATTTTTGCAACATCTGCATCTTGGTCATTGGCAGCTTTTTCAACCTTTGGCTTTGGTGGCTCAGATTCTTTCTGAACTGCTTTTTCCAGCTGACGCACACTCAATCCTTTTTTGATTGTTTTCTCCGCCAGCTTTTCAGGGTTTTTGGAAGACAAAAGTGTTCTTGCATGCCCTGCCGATATTTGACCTTTTTGAAGATATGATTTGACCTGGTCTGGCAGGCTTAAAAGACGAATTGTGTTTGAGATATGGCTGCGACTTTTGCCAATGACATCGGCAACTTCTTCTTGTGAATACTGATAGTCGTTCATCAGCCTTTTGAAACCTTCTGCTTCTTCTAAAGGTTTTAATTCTTCACGCTGTATGTTTTCAATCAACGCAATTTCAAGCGCCGACTTGTCATCAAGGTCCTTAATAATAACCGGCACTTCTTCCATGCCAATCATTTTTGACGCACGCCAGCGACGTTCACCTGCAATGATTTCTAACTTATTAGGAGACTCTTTTGAACGACGAACAACAATTGGTTGAAGTACACCCTTATCTTGAATTGACTTTGCTAAGCTTTTCAAAAGCTCTTCGTCAAACTCAAAACGTGGTTGAACAGAGCCTTGCACAAGCTTATCCGTATGAACCATTTTCACATAACGTACACGGTCCAAAGATGCATAGTCTTCTTGCTCGTCTCCCATCAATGCAGAAAGACCGCGTCCCAAAGGCCTTTTTTGTGTTTGACCACCCTGATAGCTATCAATAATTGTTGCTTCATTTCTTGTCGTGTTTTCCATTATGCTCTTCCTTCTACTTGTGTGCTTGTAACAATAATACCTTCGCGTTTAATCATTTCTTTGGCCAACATGATATAAGACATGGCCCCTGTTGATTTATAGTCATAAACCATCACAGGCTTACCGTATGAAGATGCCTCTGGAATCTTCACATTTCTTGGGATTACGGTATTATAAACTTTGTCTCCCATATGCTCTCTGACATCATCTGCAACGATACCCGACAGATTGTTGCGTCTGTCAAACATTGTTAAGACAATCCCTTGAATTTCTAAATCAGGATTAAAACGGCTTTGAACCGAGCGAATTGTTCTGATCAAATGGCTTAGCCCTTCTAATGCATAGAACTCGCACTGCAAAGGAACAATTACACCATCTGCCGCCACCAAAGAGTTTAATGTTAAAAGCCCAAGAGATGGGGGGCAGTCAATCAAAATATAATCTTGATCACTCTCTAGGTCTTCAAAAACGCCCTTCATGAGAAATTCACGATTCTCAACATTCACCAACTCAATCTCGGCACCTGATAAGTCCATTGTTGAAGGAATAATTTTAAGACCAGGAATAATTGTTTGGCGTGACGCTTCTTCGACAGAAGCCTGGCCTGCCATAACGCCGTAAATACCAACGCCACGATCTTCTTTTGCAACACCCAAACCTGTTGAGGCATTTCCTTGAGGAT
This sequence comes from Alphaproteobacteria bacterium, assembly GCA_030425825.1. Lineage (GTDB taxonomy): Bacteria > Pseudomonadota > Alphaproteobacteria > JAUHZY01 > JAUHZY01 > JAUHZY01. The sequence continues at coordinate 1,495,779 of JAUHZY010000001.1, read as the reverse complement.
CAAGATCAACCAATGTGACTTTTTTTCCAATTGCGGCTAATGCTGTTGCAAGGTTAACAGTTGTCGTTGTCTTGCCCACACCACCTTTTTGGTTTGCCACGGCTAAGATTCGTAAGTTTTTTTGGCGCATAAACCCTCCTTCTATCAACTTATTTTAAGGGTGAGAATTCTTCAATTTCTACCACAACACTACCACTTCTTGTGCAGCTTGGGTATGTCTGTAACAAAATATGCCATTTTTTCTGTGCTGCCGTCAATTCTTCTTCGAATTTTTCTCCTTTTAAAAAGAGGCATTTGCCACCTTTTTTTAATGCCTTATGTGACCATGTCAGCAATTGATCGAGGCTGGCGCAAGCACGCGAAACGACAATATCGCAAGAATTTTCTTCTAATGTCTCAATTCTAACCGTGCGAATATTTACTTCTGTCTTTGTTTGACGCGCAACTTCTTTTAAGAAAACACATTTACGTTGGTCAGATTCAATCAAGTGAACATTTCTATACCCTAATTGTGCCAAGACCATTCCAGGAAACCCTGCACCGCTTCCAAAGTCATAAATAACTTGATCAGGATCTGGCAAATAAGAAGCCAGCTGAAGAGAGTCCAAGAAGTGGCGAGACAGAATGTCGTTCAATGTGCCGCTTGCGACAAGGTTTATCTTCTCCTGCCATTTTTGCAACATGCCTGCATAAATATCTGTTTTCTCATCAAAAAATCCCGTTCCTGCTTCAAGCAATTTTACAACAGCAGGAGACAAGTCTTCCCTTGTCTTCCAAAAATCTTCTAAGTTTTGTGGATTGATATTTTGAAATACAGACACAATAGCTCCTTTTTATTCTGTTAGACACAAAATATAGTATGTTTCACGTGAAACATCACCTATAAAATGATAAAAATGTGCACAAACCCAGCAGCTTACCAGACGCAGCTTATGCAGAGATTGCAGAAAAAACGCAAAGTTAATGTGACAATCAAGATGTATATTCTTGCCCAAACAACTACTCTCTCTAAGAATCTGTTTTATAAAGAAAAACATAAGATATCTCACGTGACTCTTTAGGTTCCCTAGTCACTTGAAGTGGTTCTTTAAAAAGCCGCTAAAAAGCGAAACGGCGACAATACCGTTTCAGGCTCTCTGTAAGCGAAGAAAAGTTTTAATGAAGGAAACTAGGCAGCGTTGTGGCTTTTGCCTTTTTTGACGTATTTTAGAAGGGCCATAATTGCAGCAGGCGTAACGCCTGGTATACGGCCAGCAGCACCTAATGTTTCAGGGCGTACCTCTGATAGCTTTGACACCATTTCTGTCGATAATGCTCCAATCTTTGAATAGTCCAATGAAGAAGGAAGCTTGAGATTTTCATCTTTACGATACGCTTCGATATCTGCCTTTTGACGTGCGATATAGGCTGCATACTTTGCATCAATTTCGATCTGTTCACGCACATCATCTTGAATATCAAGAAGCTGTGGCCAAATCTCGGAAAGCTGCTCAAAAGTGATGTCTTGATAGGCAAGCAAGTCCTTAACTGAGCGATAAACACCATCCTGGTTGATTGTGATGCCTCTTTTTTTAAGATCTGAAGGCGTAATTTTAAGAGTGTCTGCCAAATCATGGCCTGTTTTTAGACGGCTCATCTTATCTTCAAAGGCTTTGCGCCGTGCATCCGAAACACATCCGATTGCAATACCTTTTTCTGTCAACCTTTGGTCAGCGTTATCAGCACGCAACAATAATCTGTATTCAGCACGCGATGTAAACATACGATAGGGCTCTCTCGTGCCTTTTGTAATTAAGTCATCGATCAAAACACCCATATAACCATCTGCGCGGTCCAGCACAAAGGTCTCTTCTTTTTTAAAGGCTTTTAATGCGGCATTGACTCCTGCCAGAAGCCCCTGCGCTGCAGCTTCTTCATATCCTGTTGTGCCATTAATTTGACCTGCTAAAAAAAGGTTTCCCATTTTATGGGTTTCAAGTGTGTTTTTAAGCTCTCGTGGATCAATAAAGTCATATTCTATGACATAGCCAGGCTTCAGCATCTCAACTTCTTCCAGGCCTTTAATTGTTCTTAGAAATGTTAATTGAACATCTTCAGGCATTGATGTCGAAATACCATTAGGGTAAACCGTATCGTCATCAAGTCCTTCAGGTTCAAGAAAAATCTGATGACGTTCCTTATCTGAAAAACGTGTCACTTTATCTTCAATCGAAGGGCAATAGCGTGGACCAAGACTTTCCACTTCCTTCGTATAGACAGGTGACTTATGCGCGTTATCCTGGATCACTTTGTGAGACGCCATATTTGTATATGTAATATGACAAGGAATTTGAGGGACTTCTACCTGATCCGTCATAAAAGAAAAGGGAGTAGGGGGCTTATCACCTTCCTGAACATCTAAAACATCCCAATTAATTGTTTTACCATTCAAACGGGCAGGGGTTCCTGTTTTCAAGCGAGCCATTTTGAAGTCCAGAGATTCTAATGTCTCAGCCATCTTAATTGTTGGTTTTTCGCCTTCACGTCCAGCAGGTATTTTCTTTTCACCTAAATGAATCATTCCACGCAAAAAAGTGCCTGTTGTCAAAACAACAGCAGAGGCATGGTATTGCTTACCAGATTCGCAAGTCACCCCACTTACAGTATTTTTCTCATCACGTATAAAATCCTCAACCGGGTCTGCAACAACTGTAAGGTTCTCATAATTCAAAAGAAGACGCTGCATTGCTTCACGATAAAGCTTACGATCAGCTTGGGCACGCGGGCCCCAAACAGCAGGGCCTTTAGACTTATTCAACATACGGAATTGAATGCCTGACTGATCAATCACCTTCGCCATCACGCCATCCAACGCGTCAATCTCACGGACCAAGTGGCCCTTTGCCAACCCTCCAATCGCAGGGTTACACGACATCACGCCAAGTGTTTCAATTTTATGTGTTAAAAGAAGTGTTTTGGCGCCCATTCGTGCTGCAGCTGCGGCTGCCTCACAGCCAGCATGCCCGCCACCAATAACAATGACATCTATATGTGACATAAGTCTTATTTCCCAATACAAAAATCGCTGAAAACGACGTCCAGCAAGTCTTCTACATCGACACGGCCTGTCATTTTACCAATTGCAGCCATTGCGTATCTTAAATCTTCTGCGCGCAACTCTATAAGGTCTACTTTAAGAGACGATTTTAACGCCCTTAGACAGTCTTCTAGGCATTGCCTATGGCGCTGTCGTGTCATCATCGGAGAAGCACTTAAAGAGCAAATCTCTGCGACTCTCTCCTGTAGAATACTTAAAAAACTCTCTACACCTTCACCTGTTTTCACAGACAAAGGGATGGGGACCATATCATAAATCTTGCCACCTGTCGCCACATTATTTGAGAGCATATCAGCCTTATTTAAGATTAATAATGTTCTTGCAGGGTCAATTTCTGGAAAGTCTAAAGGAAGAGAAGAAGAAGCATCAAACATCAGCAACGTCAAATCCGATGCTTGCAGCGTATTAATAGCCCTTTTAATGCCCTCTTTCTCAATATTGTCGTCAGATTGACGAATACCAGCCGTATCAGCCAAAATAACAGGATACCCAAATAGATCCATTTTGATTTCAACAACGTCACGTGTTGTCCCAGCTTGGTCTGAAACAATTGCCGCATCACGTTTCCCCAGCATATTCAAAAGACTTGATTTACCCGCATTAGGAGGGCCAACAATTGAAATAAAAACGCCATCGCGCAAAAGCTGACTCTTTTGACCGTGGTCAAGTTGTTGTTCAATATCAGTGACAAGACTTTTGACATACTTATTAATTTCTTGATCAAGCGACTCAGGCAAGTCTTCATCTGGAAAGTCAATATAGGCTTCTAAATGTGCCAGCGCACGCATCAATAAAGACCGCCACGCCTCAAGCATCTCAGCAAATTTTCCTTCCATTTGACGCAAGGCCTGTTGCCTTTGTAGATCTGTTTCAGCTGCTAAAAGATCTGCAAGTCCCTCTGCTGCCGTCAGATCCATTTTTTCATTTTCAAAAGCACGGCGCGTAAACTCGCCAGGCTCAGCCATACGGCACAAGGTCAACAAAACCTCTGTAACTTTCGAAAGCACAGCAGGAGAACCATGAAGGTGCAGCTCAACAACATCTTCTCCCGTAAAAGAGGCAGGCCCTTCGAAATATAGAACAAGAGCATGGTCGATTGTTTCACGTGAAACAGGGTCTATAACCTTGCACAAATACGCGCGTCTTGGCTCGAAATCTTTCTTTTTATCTGTTATTTCTTGTAAAATCTTGGATACTTTTGGGCCAGAAATCCTAAGCACAGCAACGCCACTTCGACCCATACCAGAAGCACATGCAAAAATTGTATCTGTCATCGCTTTAATCTTGATTCAAAAGTTTTAGATGCGCAACAGGCTTTTTGTTTTTGAGGTGAGATTCGATAATTTTATCAATATCTTCTGTTGTTTCAGGTCGATACCAAACCCCCTCAGGATAAATAACCATAATTGGTCCTGCCTCACACCGGTCCATGCATCCTGCTTTGTTCACACGCACACCTTCAAGGCCAGCTTCCTTAACAGCAGCTTTCATATAAGCACGCAGCCTCTCAGAGTCTTTACTATAACAGCAGCCTCTTTTATGCCCCTGAGGCCTTTGATTCGTACAAAAGAAAATATGTTCTTGATAATAAGGGTCCTGCATCATGAACGTACCCGCCTAACCTCTTTGATTTTTGAAGAAGCCCTCAAAGCCGCAATAACTTGCTCTAGCTTATCAACGCTCGCCACTCTTAAATCAAGGATAACTTCGAAATAATTCGAGGTGCGGTTGATAATTTTCATATTTTGAATATCGCCCTCATTTTGGCCTATGATCGTTGTAAAACTTCCAATACTGCCAACAATATTGTCGATCGTCAGGTGAAGGCGACCAACAAAAGAGCTTTGACCTTCGTCATCTCCCCAAGAAACATCAATCCATCTTTCTGGCTCTTTTTTAAATGTTTCAAGCGTTACGCAGTCACTTGTATGAATTGTCACGCCACGCCCCGTCATAATAATACCTGTAATATTATCTCCTGGAAGAGGGTGACAACATTTTGCGAGATGCACTGCCATACCAGGAATAAGACCCTGTATAGATATACCTGCAACCTTTGTTGTCTCAGTTTTTTGTGGTGGCAAGTTGTCTATCAACAACGCTTCGTCTGACTCTTCTTTCTTATGAAAGTCTACAAAAACCTGATTAAAAATATCTTTCGGTGCGACAGAGCCTTCACCGACATTGGCGTAAATATCATCAACAATCGCATAATTATAACGATCAAGAAGCTGTTCCAGTTTTTTCTCAGAAACTGATTTACCATGCTTGCGGAAATAGCTCTGCAGCATTTGACGACCCAACTCCTCATATTCGCTTCTTTTTTGTTGTCTAACAAAGCGTCTAATGCGTGATTTTGCCTTTCCTGTGACAACAAATTGTTCCCAGTCTGGGGACGGAAACTTATTTTTGTCTCGAATAATATCGATCTGATCACCGTTTTCTAGCTCTGTTCTTAGCGGCACAATACGCCCATTAATTTTAGCGCCTGTACATGTATCACCAACCTTTGAGTGGATCGCATAAGCAAAATCCACTGGCGTAGCGCCACGTGGCAAAGAGATCAAGTCACCGCCAGGCGTAAAACAAAAAACCTGATCTTGATACATGTTCATTTTTGTATGCTCGAGAAACTCTTCCGGACTATCTGCATTCTCAATAATCTCAAGCAGCTCTCTTAACCACTGATACTGACGTCCTTCTGTGTTTTTTTCTCCATCCTGCTTATAAAGCCAATGCGCAGCAACACCAAGCTCGGCATAATCATGCATCTCTTGTGTTCTAATCTGAACCTCAATTTTTTGCTGCTTAGGGCCAATAACAGTTGTATGAAGCGACTGATAACCATTTGATTTTGAAGTAGATATATAGTCCTTGAAACGACCTGGAATCACAAGATACTGGCTGTGGATCGTACCTAAAGCTTGATAACAAGACCCAATAGAATCTGTTATCACGCGAAAGGCCATAATGTCAGAAAGCTGTTCAAAGCCAACATTTTTCTTCTTCATCTTATTCCAGATGGAATAGGGGCTTTTCTCACGCCCAGATATTTGCGCATCAACATTTGCAGCTTTTAGATTATCTGCCAATGATTTGCGAATTTCTTCAACAAGACTCACTTCTTCTTTTCTCAAATGCTCTAAACGTTCAAGAATGGCTTTTCTTGCATCAGGGTGCAACTCTGCAAAAGACAAATCTTGAAGCTCGTCTTTTATTTTTATAAGACCGATACGCTCAGCAAGAGGCGCATAGATTTCAAGCGTTTCTTCTGCGATACGCTTTCTTTTCTCAGGACTTTTAACAAAGTGAAGGGTTTGCATGTTGTGAAAACGATCTGCCAGCTTAACAAGCAGCACCCGAATATCATCAGACATCGCCACAATAAGTTTTCTTAGGTTTTCTGCCTGTTTAGTACGACTTGATTGCAGCTCTAGCTGCGTTAGTTTTGTAACACCATCAACAAGCCCTGATATTTCTTTGCCAAATAAACCTTCAACCTCTTCCAGCGTGGCTTCTGTATCTTCTATTGTATCGTGCAACAGTGCTGTAATAATTGTTGCAGCATCTAATTTAAGGTCTGCAAGGATTTCTGCCACTTCTAGGGGGTGTGAAAAATAAGGGTCACCGCTTTCACGTGTTTGACTGCCATGTGCCTCCATCGCATAAACATAGGCACGGCCCAGAAGACCTTCATCAACTTCCGGGTCATAAGACTTTATTTTTTCTATCAGTTCAATTTGACGCATTTCTCTCAACAAAAAAGGGGCAACGGTCTTAAATTGTGCCCCTTTTTCTATAATATGTCTAACCCTTTTAAGAGTTAAGCCTTCTCTTCTTCAATATTTTCGTCAGAAAAGTCAGCTTCAACACCATCATCAACAACTTCTGGTGTATCTTCTGATTCTACTGAGGCCTCAAGGTCTTCAGAGACAGCTTCACTGTCATCAACCTGAACACCACCAGCTTCTGTCAAAAAGTCAATATCAGGACGAGAGGAAGCTTCTGACGTATTTGCTGTAACAGGCTTTCTGTAGCTACTGATCAGATCTTCTTTCAAGCCATCAAGTGAAACCGTTTCTTCGGCTATTTCACGAAGCGCAACAACCGTGTTCTTATCACGATCACGTACAACTGTTAGTGGCGCACCACCAGAAATTTGACGAGCTCTTTTTGACGCAAGAACAACAAGCTCAAAACGACTATCAACTTTATCTACACAATCTTCAACCGTTACGCGGGCCATTTAAATCTCCAACTTATTTTATTTAAGGGAATGAAACATATACAAAGTTTTCCTACTTGGCAAGGCCTAATACTTGTTCTTCTTTCTTAAAGAAGGAGGTAATGGAGACGACTCGGCACGCAACGCAGCATCTTTTAACAGAATAATGCTGATACGTCTATTTACCGAGCTAGAAGGATCATCCTTCAAAAGAGGATCTTTTGCTGCCTTACCAATGATTTTATTCACTTTTTTCCTGTCTAAACCACTATTGATTAACTCAAAACGAGATGCATTTGCGCGTTCCGATGAAAGCTCCCAATTCGTATATTTCCCACCGCGCGCGTTTAAAGGTGAGGCATCAGTGTGCCCTGTCACAGAGATCTGATTTGGCAGCTTAGAAATAACTTTTGAAATCGTCGAAAGAAGCTTACGCATCACTTGAGAAGGCTCCGATCCACCTGAACGGAACATATCACGCCCATTTTTATCAACAATCTGAATCCGCAACCCTTCTTCTGTGCGATCAATGATCAAGTTCTCTTCTAAGCCTTTGAATTCAGGATTGTTCTCTATTTCCATGCGGAGTTCGCTCTCAGCCTGATTAAACATTTCTTCTTCCATTTGTTCCATCAAGCTGTCTAGGTCATCCTCTGATTGCCCTGAACCATCATCTGCAGCACCTTGGCTTTGGACATCCATGGGGCTTACTTTCGCACCAGGGACAATAATTGACTTTCCACCAAGAACACCACCAGCGCCACTGTTTGATTCAGAAATAGAAGCAGGAGAGAAATAATCTGCAACACCTTCAAGCGTTTCTTGCGTAACAGAGTTCAAAAGCCACATCAAAAGAAAGAAGGCCATCATTGCTGTTACAAAGTCAGCATAAGCAATTTTCCATGCACCACCATGGTGTCCATGACCACCTTTTTTGATCTTTTTAACAATAATAGGGGCTTTTTCTTCCGTCTTTTTTTCTTCATCAGCCATAAGAACGCTTACCTTTTAGAATTAAAGAGACGGCGGAAGGTTGTTAACTGTTTCTTCCACTTCATAGAAAGTTGGCCTAACATCAGATGTCAGAATTTTTCTCGCATACTCAACAGAAACCGCAGGTGCATAACCACCCAAATGCGCCAGAATACCGACTTTCATACACTGGTAATACTTACTGTCTGCATCGAAAACTTGCTGCATAATACTAGCAAGCGGTCCGACAAAGCCGTAAGCCACAAAAACACCCAAAAATGTTCCAACAAGTGCGCCACCAATCATTTTACCGAGAATCTCGGGGGGCTCACTAATAGAACCCATCGTCTTAATAACACCTAAAACAGCAGCAACAATACCAAGTGCAGGCAAGCCATCTGCCAGCCCTTGAACAGCTGCAGAAAGTCTATGTTCTTCTTCATGATGCGTTTCGATTTCTTGGTCCATAAGGTTTTCCATCTCATGGGGGTTTTCACTTCCTAATGTCACCAACCGCATATAGTCACAAAAGAAGTCAACGGCATGATGGTCCTTAGCAAAGGAAGGAAAGTTTGAAAAAATTGGACTTGCCTCAGGATTCTCAACGTGGGCCTCTGCCGCCAGCGCACCCTTGCTTTTAATCAGCTTAAAAAGCGCATACATCATGCTGACAAGCTCAAGATAATCCTGTTTTTTGTATTTCGGCCCCTTCATGGCGCGCACAATGCCACCAATAGAACCCTTTAGAACCGGCATGGTGTTAGAAACAATAAAGGCGCCCAGCCCTGATCCAACAATAATCACAACCTCAAAAGGCTGGTTAAGAACCGCCATTTTACCACCCATGGCAACATACCCACCAAAGGTACAAACGGTAACAATAATCCAACCTATGATAACCAGCATTTAAAAATCCTCCGAACTATCGTATTGTGGATAGTTTTTTCGCCATCTCAATGGCAAGATATGTAAAGATACCATCTGTTCCCGCTCGCTTAAAACAAAGCAGAGATTCAAAAAGAACCTCGTCATCAAGCCAGCCGTTCTCGATAGCCGCCTTCAACATAGCATACTCGCCGCTGACTTGGTAAGCAAAAACAGGGACGTTAAATTCTTTTTTAACGCACGAAATAACATCCAAATAAGGCATGCCAGGCTTCACCATAACGGCATCTGCACCTTCTTCTAAGTCCAGTGCGACCTCATGCAATGATTCATCACCATTGGAAGGGTCCTGTTGGTATGTTGCCTTGCTGCCACCCTTCAATGCGCCCTTAGAACCAATTGCATCACGAAAAGGACCATAAAATTTTGAAGCATATTTTGCGGCATATGACATTATTTGCGTATTATGGAAACCATTTTCTTCCAAAGCCTCACGAATGGCACCTATTCGCCCATCCATCATGTCTGAAGGCGCTAAAATATCGCAACCCGCTTCTGCTTGCACCAAAGCCTGCCTGACCAGAACATCAACTGTTTGATCATTTGCAACTTCACCATTTATCACCAGCCCATCATGGCCATGAGATGTGTATGGATCCAAAGCAACATCGCAAATGACACCAATATCACTCCCAAAATTCTTTTTGACCTCACGAATCATGCGACACACAAGACTATTGGGATCATCAGCTTGCGACGCTTTTTCATCACGCAAATCATCGCGCGTATAAGGGAAGGGTGCAATGGCAGGAATGCCAAGCTTTATAGCTTCTTCAACAGCAGGAATCAGCTTGTCAATTGTGTACCTTTGCACGCCAGGCATCGAAGCAATGTCTTCTGTTTTGCCTTCGCCATCAATAAGAAAGATAGGCCAGACAAGATCATTAACTGTCAACGTGTTTTCAGCAATAAGACGTCGCGACCACTCAGAAGAACGAGACCGGCGCATTCTTGTGTAAGGATAAGCACGCTGAAGCATTGAAAACTCCTATGATTTAGATTCGTTGCGCTGCTCTTTCAGCAAAATCCACTGCTGAAGAATAGAAAGAATGTTACTCCAAGTCCAGTAAATCACAAGACCCGACGGAAACCCAGCCAGAATAAAGACGAAAACAAATGGTAGAGCACGCAAAATGCGCGTTTGCATAGGGTCAGTCGCAGGTGTCGGCATCAGCTTTTGCTGGAAAAACATGCTGACCCCCATCAAAATGGGCCAAACTCCTACAGAAACAAGGGCAAAATCCCACGGCGCTAGACCAAATAAATTGAAAATATTTGTTGGATCGGGCGCTGAAAGATCTTGAATCCAACCAAAGAAAGGCTGATGACGCATCTCAATCGCAATATATAAAACCTTATAAAGCGCAAAGAAAATCGGCATCTGAACAAGAATAGGTAAACACCCAGCTGCCGGATTAATTTTTTCTTTTTTATAAAGCTCTATCATCTCTTGATTTAGGCGCGTCTTATCATCCTTGTGACGCTCCATTAACTTTTTCATTTGTGGCTGCACCGTACGCATACGACCCATTGAACGATAAGATTTATTTGCCAAAGGGAAAAGCGCGAGGCGTACCATGACTGTTAAAAGAAGCAGCGCAACACCAAATTTACCAACAACTGCATTCAAGTATAATAAAATATAAAGAAGCGGCTTTGTTAGAAAGTAAAACCACCCGAAATCAATCGCAAGATCAAAGTTGGTCAAGCCATGCCTCTGTTCATAGTCATCGAGAACAGATAATTCTTTTGCACCCGCAAAAAAGTAAGTCTTGTTAGAGACAGTCTGACCTGGTGCAACAGAAATAGCGTTCCCCAAATAATCTGCCTGATATTGATTGTCTTCACCTGCTTTGCGGTGACTGAAGCGGAATTTCACAGAAGAAGACTGCTCTGGTGCAATTGCTGTCAGCCAGTATTTATCACCAACGCCAATCCAACCGCCCTGACTAGGTTCTTGAATGACCTTCATCAAACCTTCACCGCTTTCTCTGTCTTGCATTTCGTCATATGTTTTTTCAAAAAGTGTCCCATTCATAACACCCAGAACACCCTCATGAACCAAACGATTTTTCTGACCTTCTGGTGAATTTAGGCGCGCAATAAGACCGTAAGGAGAGAATGTTTTGACGCTGTCACTATTGTTAATAATGCGCTGAACAATGATAAACATGTAATTCTTATCAAGAGATATCTCTCTCTCAAAAACGAGTCCCTTCCCATTATCCCAATAAAGCGTGACAGGAGAGCCTTCTTTCAAAACACCACCGTTTTGACCTTTTATTTTCCAAACTGTTTTTGGTCCTGGCACAGGAACATTTCGAGACCCTGCCCAACCAAACTCTGAAAAATAATTATCTTGCGTCTTAGGAGGTGATAATAAATGAACATCTTCGCTGTCTTCAGAAAGTTCAGTCTTATATTTTTTCAAAGCAAGGTCATCGATACGTGCTCCCCTCAGAGAAATAGACCCCCTAACACTTTGATTTTCAAAAGATATTCTTGGCGTTTGTGCAAGAGCATCTTCACGCGAGATAAGTTCTTTTTCTAACACAGGAACAGCCACTTCCGTTTTTTGCTCAACAGCTTGCTGCTCAAGGGCGCTTTGCCTTTGTATCTCTGGCATAACAAAAAAATGCTGGTACCCAAAAAGGATGATGAAAGAGAGCGCTAAAGCGGTAATAAAGTTCTTATTTTCCATTTGTTCTTCCTTGATTTTAAGAATTTATTTGTGCGTATCAGGCGTGGATCCTACCGCCTCATCCTCATTTTGTCCAGATGGCAGTACTAATGGATCGTGCTGAAAGTCTTTTGCAAACGGATGACAGCGCAACAGACGCCCCAAACCCATCCAAAACCCTTTCACAGCACCATAATGGGATACAGCCAAACGCATATACTCGCTGCATGAAGGCTTAAATCGACATGCATGCCCAAAAAAAAGGATAAAAACTGGTGAAATAAACAGGCGATAAAGAAAAACGAGAAGTAAAATGATTTGTTTCATTTTTTTAAATCACTCAATTTGCGCAATGCCCACTTCATATCCTTCACAAGCTTCTGAAAATCTGCCTCAATAGAGCCCTTGCGAGCAATAACAACATATGATTGATAAAAAGGAAGATTCTCATTTATAGCTTCACGAAAGGCCTCCTTAAGTCTTCGTTTTGCCTTATTGCGCTGCGTTGCGAGAGAAAAAAGCTTCTTTGACGCTGACAAACCGAGTAGTGGAACACCCTCAAGGTCACCTTCCACCCAAAGAATAAAATGGGGAGTTACCCATTTTTGACCCTTATCAAAAACGCCTTGAAATGTTTTTTTTGATTTAATTGATTTAATTTTTGTTCTTTTTGGTGTCACTGTGTCTTCTTATTAAGACTAAGCAGAAAGACGCTTACGGCCCTTTGAACGACGACGCGCAAGAATCAAACGACCACCAACTGTTGCTTTGCGCGCACGGAAACCATGGCGACGCTTACGAACAATATTACTTGGCTGAAATGTTCTTTTCATTTCAAAACTCCTAAAATTAACTTGGTCGGGCTTTATAAACGACTTTTATCCACTAAGTCAAGCAAGATATATGTTTTTCTAGTCATCAATCGTTTCAAGAGGATATGCACCCCAAAAATGTGTTTTTTGCATCCACCCTGAACTTCTTGAAAAATTCACTAAGCACCAGTTTTTTGAACACTTCTTTAACTCTCCGATGACACCTGGTGCAGCGTGCACCTTAACAGCAGAAGAGGCTGATGGCTGTGCATGCACAGGGCGCATTTCTTGCGTTACAATAACGGTTCTCTGGTTGCTTAACATGCTTTGATGCACCCAACCGACCGTTCCTTCCCAATCTCTTATCTTTCGCCAAGTTCCTGCCTCGATAATGACTTCGACAGGCAATCCACGACGAACATAAACCCAATCAATAGGATAACGACTGACATCAGGGCCAGAACGCAGATTAACTTCACCAGCACGCAATGACACGAAACGTGGCAAGGAAAGCCCTGTTTGCGCATAAGCTATGGTCGAGAATAAAAGAATAACAACGCAAAAAAATGCTGAAATACTAATCTTTGGTGTCATAATCATGTTTTTCCTTTGCACCACAAATAACAGATCATCGTGCTATAATAAAGACCTTATGCTTGATGTTTACAAAAACATGGTGTTAGAATCTGCTTCATTAGAAATTTTTGAACAACATTTTTAGGTGAGAGTCTTAGACATGACAGAAGGTAATTTGATGAAAGGCAAGCGCGGCATTATTATGGGCGTTGCCAATAATCGTTCAATTGGATGGGGCATTGCCCAAGCGCTTCATGCCCAGGGGGCAGAAATCGCCTTTACATACCAAGGTGAGGCCTTGGAGAAAAGAATTTATCCGCTTGCAGAATCAATTGGGTCCGATGTTGTTGTCCCTTGTGATGTGACAAGTGATGAGGATATTGATCGTGCTTTTAACGAAGTCAAAGAAAAGTGGGGTAAAATCGACTTTCTTGTACATGCTATTGGTTATTCTGATAAAGAAGAACTAAAAGGAGAGTATGTCGACACAAGCCGCAAAAACTTCCAAAACACAATGGACATTTCATGTTACTCTTTCACAGCAGTTGCAAAACGTGCACGCGAAATGATGACTGATGGTGGCAGCATGGTTACGCTGACATATCTTGGCGGTGAGCGTGTCCTTCCACACTATAATGTAATGGGCGTCGCAAAAGCAGCCTTGGAAGCAAGTGTACGCTATCTAGCGGCAGACCTTGGAAAAGATAATATTCGTGTCAATGCCATCTCTGCAGGGCCTTTAAAAACGCTTGCAGCATCAGGAATTGGCGACTTTAGATATATTTTCAAATGGAATGAATATAATGCCCCTCTAAAACGCAACACAACACTAGAAGATGTTGGTGGCGCAGGGCTTTATCTTTTAAGTGACCTTGGACAAGGCGTAACAGGTGAAACGCATCATGTTGACTGTGGCTATCATATCGTCGGCATGAAAGCCCTTGATGCGCCCGACATTTCAATTGCTAAAGATTAGGTAGATTTGATTATGGCTGGGAACAGCTTCGGCCATCTTTTTCGTTTTACAACCTTTGGTGAAAGCCACGGCCCTTCTATAGGGTGCATTGTCGATGGCGTGCCTTCTCTTATAGATATCAGCGAAGAAGATATTCAAAAGCACCTTGATAAGCGTCGCCCAGGACAGTCTAAATTCACCACCCAGCGCCAAGAGCCTGATCAAGTGAAAATTCTTTCCGGTGTTTTTGAAGGGAAAACGACAGGGGCACCTATTGGCTTGCTGATCGAGAACCAAGATCAACGCTCAAAAGACTATTCAGAGATTAAAAACACATACCGCCCTGGGCATGCCGATTATACATATCAAGAAAAATATGGTATTCGTGATTATCGTGGTGGCGGAAGATCTTCTGCGCGTGAAACAGCTATGCGTGTTGCAGCAGGTGCGATTGCACGTAAAATCTTGGGAACGGACATAAAAATTCGTGGGGCACTCGTTCAAATGGGCGAAAAACATATTAATCGTGATAATTGGGAGTGGGATGAGGTTGATAATAATCCCTTTTTTACGCCCGATGCAGGAATTGTTGATGAATTTGCAACATACTTAGATGGCATTCGTAAAGAAGGGTCTTCTATTGGTGCTGTAATAGAAGTTGTTGCCAGCGGCGTTCCCGTTGGGCTTGGCTGTCCTGTTTATGACAAGATAGATGCAGACCTAGCAAAAGCAATGATGAGCATAAATGCTGTAAAAGGGGTTGAAATTGGTGCAGGATTTGGTGCCGCTTCTTTGCGTGGAGAAGAAAATTGTGACGAAATGGAAATAAAAAATAAAAAAGTTAAATTCGGCTCAAACCAAGCTGGAGGGCTGCTTGGCGGCATATCAACAGGCCAAGACATTGTGGTTAGGTTTGCCATTAAACCCACAAGCTCTATACTTTTACCTCAAAAGTCTGTTACAATGGATCTTAAGGACACGGAAGTCAGAACAAAAGGTCGACATGACCCATGTGTTGGCATCCGAGCAGTCCCAGTCGGTGAAGCCATGATGGCTTGTGTATTAGCAGATCATCTGTTGAGGCATAAAGCTATGATGAAGTCATCGGTTTAATAGGAGAATAAACAGAAATGGAACCTTCTTCGAGTAGGTATTATTTTAAAAGTTTAATTAAATTCTTTCTTATCTTTGCAGTATTTGCATTCACACCTGTTGATGCGCGTGCGCAGCTTGATATTGACATCACTTGGCAAAACCCTCTTGGCGGCATCTTTGGTGGCGGCGGTGGGCTTGGCGGTGGTGGTTGTGCACCACAAAATGCAAGAAATCCAAACATTATTAATGACCCCCAAGGGTACCGTCAGTTTGGCCAACAACAATCTGTTGACAGCTTCTTCTGTACGGCACAAGACCGTTCTGATGTTTCGCATCAGTATTTAAGACAAATGTTTTATGTTGGTTCTGGTATTGGCGTACTGGGGCTTGGGATCTTGGCGGCTATCGGGAAGTTCCGCTGGGTTTGGTTTTTTTCAATGGTTGGATCACTGTTCCTGATAGCAGCATTCCAAAAATTAATCGACTTTTTAAACTAAGAAAGGCGGTGGGGATTTGGCATAAGTGTTTTTTTTCTGGACCTTTTAATTTGAAGGTTGTTTAATAGTCACAATTCAAACGGGAGATTTTATGATGAATAAGTTTATGACTATATTGTTTGCGTTATTTATGTCGGTTGGTGTGATGGTTACATCTGCTGACGCACAACTTAGTGTTTCTGGTCCTGCTGGGACATCAGACTTCACACTTGGAACAGTTCCTGAAGACAATACATTCCTAGATGTTGCATCTTCTAGAATTGATACAGCGCACAAATATACGCGTAATATCACATATGTTCTTGCTGGTTTTGGTTTGATTGCTCTTGTGATCATGGCCGCAATGGGTAAGTTCAAATTCCAGTGGTTGTTTATGTTAGCTGGTGGTTTATTCCTACTTGCTGCCTTCCAAGCACTGATTAACTTCCTTAACTAGGAAGCAAAAAGCGAATATCGCTTGACAGACAAGCGACTATTTACTTAAAAAAGAGGGCCGTTCCGTTTATGCGGGGCGGCTTTCTTTTATTTGAGAGTGTAATTCAATATACTCTTTGGTGAAGGCCAGATAGCTCAGTTGGTAGAGCAACGGACTGAAAATCCGTGTGTCGGCGGTTCGAGTCCGCCTCTGGCCACCACCTTTATTGGATAGTATAGGGCATGATATTCACAACCCTTCTTCTAAAAATCCTTCCTCTTTATTTTATTGGCTTGCTTGGATTTTTTGCAGGTAAGACTTTTAAAACTGATACAGCAAGTGTCTCAAAACTACTTATTTATATCATTTCTCCACTTGTGTTTTTTGATTTCATCTCACGCGCAGAAATAGAACTTAAGCATATAGGCCTTATTGGGTTTATGTGTATATTCTCTTTCTCAATGGCTATATTAGGTTATTTTGTCTGGGGGCGTCTCTGGACTGATAAAACGAGAAGCTTACTTCCTTTGTCCTGCTGCACAGCAAATAATGGTTATTTTGGGCTTCCCATCGCCCTCATTCTTTTTACACCTGATCAAGTAGCAATTTATGCCCTAGCAGGGATAGGACTCATGATCGGAGAGGTAACGATTGGATATTATTACCTCGCACGCGGGAATTACACCTCTAAAGAGGCTGTCAAAAAGCTTTTGTCTCTCCCTGCACTTTATGCGATGGGCCTGGGCGTCTTAGTAAGCTTCTCGAAATTCCAAATTCCACCATATGTTTATCAAAGCCTTGCCTTGTTTAAAGGAGCATATATTGTCCTAGGCATGATGGTTGTTGGCCTCGCCCTAAGCCAATTAGAAGCACCTAAAACAGACTGGAAGTTTATTATGATATGCTTTGTGAATAAGTTTGTTTTTTGGCCACTTATTATCTTTGGGTTTATCTATCTAGATAAAAGTCATTTCTTGATTTTTGGAGAGAGCACGCATGAGCTTCTTGTTCTTTTTTCAATTGTTCCTCTTGCAGCCAATACAGTCGCTTACGCCTCTAAGCTTAATGTTTATCCTGATAAGGCAGCCGCGGCTGTGTTGTTTTCAACGCTTTTTGCATTGATCGCGATTCCTGCTTATTACAGCTTTTTCTCATTATCCAACTGATTTTTGGCATAAATTTGACGTGGCACCTAAAAATATTTATGGTCTTTTCTAAAGTTCTTATTTTCCATGGAGTTGCCCAATGTCTCTAGATCAAAAAATAGATACGGCGTTTGCGCCAATTGCAGATGCTGTCTCAAGCGTCATTTTCTATTCTATTCCTATCGCAGGCGTTCAAACACCGCTCATCCTTATGTGGCTTTTACTAGGTGCCATTTATTTCACGTTTTATATGAACTTCATTAATTTCCGTGGTTTCAGACACGCTTTTCGCCTTATTCGAGGGAAATATGATGACTCACGCGCACCAGGCATGATTACCCACTTCCAAGCACTATCAACGGCTCTCTCTGGCACAGTAGGGCTTGGCAATATTGCAGGCGTAGCGATTGCGATCTCTCTTGGTGGCCCTGGCGCTGCTTTTTGGATGATCATTGCAGGGTTCTTCGGAATGTCTTCTAAGTTTGTTGAATGCTCTCTGGGTGTAAAGTACCGCAAAAAAGTTGGCCCTGATACATGGTCGGGCGGTCCAATGCACTATCTTGAAGATGGACTCGCAGAAAAAGGCATGCCTAAACTTGGAAAGTTCTTTGCTTATTTCTTCAGTGTTTCTTGTATCTTCGCAACACTTGGTGCCATTGCAGTCTTTCAAATTAATCAATCTTTCTCTCTTTTTGTTGACTTTACAGGGGGTGAAGCAAGTTGGTGGGCGAATAAAGGTGTTCTATTTGGCCTGATAGGTGCCGTTTTAGTTGGATCTGTAATTATTGGAGGGATTCGTTCTATTGCTAAGGTCACTGAACGCATTGTCCCACTCATGGTTGTTATTTATATAAGTGCTGTTCTTGTTATCCTAATCACGCATTATTCTCAGATTCCTGCGGCATTTATGACCATCGTTTCATCAGCCTTCGCACCAAAAGCTGTTGCTGGCGGTATGATTGGCGCTATGATCCAAGGTTTAAAAAGATCTGCATTCTCAAACGAGGCAGGACTTGGATCAGCAGCAATCGCACACTCGGTTGTGAAAACACGCCACCCTGTCTCCGAAGGCTTTGTTGCTCTGTTAGAGCCATTCTTTGATACAATTATTGTTTGTACATCAACGGCCCTTATTGTTGTAATTACAGGTGCGTACCAGACACCTGGACTGACAGGGGTACAAATTACATCCCATGCTTTTGAAACTGTCATTCCATGGTTCCCTGCTGTTTTAACAGTTTCAGTGCTGTTGTTTGCCTTTTCGTCTATGATTTCTTGGGAATACTATGGTGATAAGTCACTGCGCTATATGGTGGGAGAAAGTAAGTTTTCTTACTATGCCTTCAAGATTTTATTCTGCTTTATGCTTATTATTGGACCATCAGTCAGCTTGAATAGCGCATTAGCTTTCTCAGATGCCAGTATCTTTGCCATGGTTATCCCCAATATGATTGGTCTTTACATCCTGGCGCCAGACATCAAAAAAGATACTGAAGTCTATTTTGAAAAGATTAGATCAGGAAAAATTAAAGCAAGAAAATAAAAAAAGGGCCTTCAATAGAAGGCCCTTTCCAAAAAGCTTGTGTCTACCTAATATCTATAGTTTTCAGGCTTGTAAGGGCCATCAACAGAGACACCAATATAGTCTGCTTGGTCTTTACTTAGCTCTGTAAGGCGTGCACCAACTTTACCAAGGTGCAATCTAGCGACTTTTTCATCTAGCTTCTTAGGCAAAACATAAACACCAACTTCATAATTATCAGAGTTGTTCCACAACTCAATTTGTGCAAGCGTTTGGTTTGTGAAAGATGCGCTCATCACAAAACTCGGGTGGCCAGTTCCACAGCCCAAGTTCACAAGACGGCCTTTGGCAAGAATAATAAGACGCTTACCATCAGGAAAAACAACTTCGTCAACCTGTGGTTTCACTTCTTCCCATGTATAATTCTCAAGGGCATCAATTTGGATCTCATTATCAAAGTGACCGATATTACAAACAATGGCACGATCTTTCATATCGCGCATATGGTCAATTGTGATGATATCTTTATTTCCTGTTGTTGTTACAAAGATATCAGCCTCTTTCACGACATCTTCAATTCTAACAACCTGATACCCTTCCATTGTGGCCTGTAAGGCACAAATCGGATCAATTTCAGTAATGACAACACGTGCACCAAGGCCACGTAGCGACCCAGCAGACCCTTTTCCAACATCGCCATATCCACATACAACAGCCAATTTACCAGCAACCATTGTGTCTGTGGCACGCTTGATACCATCAACCAAAGACTCACGACACCCATAAAGATTGTCAAACTTAGACTTTGTGACAGAATCATTCACATTAATTGCAGGCACTTTCAGCTCGCCTTTTTTATGCATTTCATAAAGACGATGAACACCTGTTGTTGTTTCTTCAGAAATACCTTTAATGTCTGCAAGAAGTTCAGGATAGTCATTATGAACCATTAATGTCAGGTCACCACCATCATCCAAAATCATGTTCGGCGTCCACCCATCAGGCCCCTTGATTGTTTGATGTATACACCAATCAAACTCTTCCTCTGTTTCACCTTTCCAAGCAAAGACAGGGATGTTTTTTGCTGCAATAGCTGCAGCGGCCTGATCTTGTGTTGAGAAAATGTTACAAGAGCTCCAACGAATTTCAGCACCAAGCTCAACGAGTGTCTCGATCAAAACAGCCGTTTGAATTGTCATATGCAAGCACCCAGCAATACGTGCGCCCTTAAGCGGTGATTTTCCTTTATATTCTTCACGCAAAGCCATAAGTCCTGGCATTTCTGTCTGTGCAATTTCAATTTCCTTACGGCCCCAGTCTGCCAAAGACATGTCTGCAACTTTGTAATCTGTAAACGTCATGATTTTTCCCCTTAAAATTTTTGATAAACTGCGCGCAAGAATTCCGCCCAACCGAGATTACTCTTCCTCATCTTTTGATGCAACTGCTTCTTTTTCTGCAATCTTTGATTTAAGTTCACAAATCAAATCACGCCCCAGTGCCTGCCCTATAACCTTTAATTCTTCCTCAAAAAGAGCGTGTCCAGGTGTTCCTTCCTTGCACGACTCACCACATTTTGTGAAAGGTGCAAAGAATGCTTCTAGGTCATTTTGGGAAGGGTTATATTCTTCTTTTGAAAAAACAGTTATCTCTGGTTTCCCTTGCCTTCCTAATTGAACAGGGTGCATCCAGCAGCCTGATGGCTTATAATGCCAAGGATGCTTTCCAAGCTCAACGCTTAGCATTTGTAGGGTACAGCGGTATTCATCATCCAAAAAAACGCACGCCGCAGGTGAGAACTTGTCAGGCACATTTAAATCAGCACGGTACTTCATAGGCCTTACTTTTGTTTGAATCGTACGCTCACCCAACATATAAAAAACATCCAGCGGGTCTTCTGGTAGGTTGGCTGCTTTAGCGAAAAAGGTTTTGTGCTTTTTTAAAAGTTTTCGAATGACCTTTTCTTCTGCCTCATCAATTGGACCGCCCTTATTGCAACACATTGCCTGACAAGACATTAAATCACATCTTTTATACGCCTTCTCAAAAGCAGCAACATCAACTGGGGCATCTTTAAAGACACGATAAAATTTATTCAGTTTTTTAAACAAGGCAATCATAGATATTTCTTTAAATTTGTTTTATAATCCGGCTCCTAATAAAGGAGAAAAATATAATGGTGTCGCTTTTTTTATTGATTGATCAAATCTTAAGTCTTTATAGCTTTATTGTCATTATTTCTGTTGTTTTACATATGTTGATGGCTTTCAATATTATTAACCCATACCAAAAACTTGTCGCCATTATCTATGATGCGTGCCGTCGCCTGACTGACCCTGCATTTAACTTCTTCCGACGCTATATTCCACCTGTTGGAGGCATGGATCTTTCGCCTCTTGTGGTTATTTTGCTGATTAGTTTTGCTAGAAACCTCATCCAAGAATACGTCTTTAGAGCTTTTTAAAAAACGACCCGTCACAAAATAAGGATAAAAAATGACAATAATCATTGATGGCAAAACAATCGCAAGCCAGCTTCGTACAGAGCTTACCGAAAAAGTTAAAAACATGTCTGTAAAGCCTGGCCTGGCCGTTGTTCTTGTGGGCAGCGACCCCGCAAGCGATGTCTATGTTCGCAATAAGGCAAAATCAACAAAAGAAGTTGGAATGAACTCATTTGAGTATCGCCTTGATGCATCAACTTCAGAAGCTGATCTTATTACATTGATTCAAGATCTTAATAACAAAGAAGATGTTCATGGTATCTTGGTCCAGTCACCTGTTCCAAGTCACATTGATTACGAGAAAATCGTTGAAACCATTGACCCTAAAAAAGATGTTGATGGGTTTCATGATGAAAACATTGGTAAGCTTGTGAATGGTCGTGAAGGATTTGTTGCTTGTACACCTCTTGGCTGCCTAAAACTTCTTAAAACAGTAATTCCCGATTTATCAGGAAAAAAAGCTGTGATTATTGGACGTTCCACAATTGTTGGTAAACCAATGTCTATGCTGCTTCTAAATGAAAGCTGTACCGTCACAGTTTGTCACTCACGCACACAAAACATTGAAGAAGAATGCCGTAGTGCTGATATTCTAATCGCAGCTGTTGGGAAAGCAAAGCTTGTCAAAAAAGACTGGGTAAAGCCTGGTGCTGTTGTAATAGATGTTGGCATCAATCGTAACGAAGAAGGCAAGCTTGTTGGTGATGTCGACTTTGACGACATAAAAGACATTGCAGGAGCAATAACACCTGTTCCAGGTGGTGTTGGCCCCATGACTATTGCATGCTTGCTCTATAACACTGTGAAGGCTGCTGAGGCTTTTTAAAGAGCCTGTTCTGCTGAAACGTGCTCATACCCCAAAGATTCTGCAACTTCAGGACATGTTACCTTTCCTTTGCAAACATTCAGGCCCTTCATCAAATGAGGATCATCTTGAAGAGCTTGCTTATACCCCTTATCAGCCAAAGCAACAACGAAAGGTAAGGTTGCATTATTGAGGGCAAAAGAAGATGTCCTAGGTACTGCACCTGGCATGTTTGTCACACAATAGTGAATGATGCCATGCTTTTCATAAACAGGGTCATCATGGCTTGTAGGACGCGATGTTTCAAAGCACCCACCTTGATCAATCGCAATATCAACAACGACAGATCCTGGCTTCATCTTTTTAATCATTTCTTCTGAAACCACCTTCGGCGCTGACGCACCTGGCAAAAGCACAGATCCAACGACTAAATCTGCATCTGTGACATATTTTTCAACTGTTGAAAGTGTTGAATACATCGTTCTAACACGGCCCAAGAAAAGATCATCCAACTCTTTCAAGCGTGCAATTGACTTATCCAAAACTGTTACACGTGCGCGCATACCACTCGCCATACGCATTGCATTTGTTCCTGCAACACCACCACCAAGTACAACAACATGCGCAGGCGCAACACCAGGAACACCACCCATAAGGATGCCTTTTCCACCTTGTGGTTTTTCTAAGAATCTTGTGCCAACCTGAATTGACATACGCCCAGCAACTTCACTCATAGGTGCCAAAAGTGGCAAGCGACCATTTCTGTCAGTGACTGTTTCATACGCAATCGCGATACATTTTGAGTTAATCAGTTTTTCTGCTTGGTTTTTATCTGCGGCTAAATGTAGATATGTGAAAAGAATTTGATCTTCTCTCAGCATCTCAAGTTCAGGGTTGAGGGGCTCTTTAACCTTTACAATCATATCAGCTTGATCAAAAACTTCTTTTGCTGTGCCAACAATTTTTGCGCCAGCATTAATATAAACATCATCACTATAACCGATACCCATCCCTGCATTTGTCTCAACAATCACGTCATGACCATGATGGACCAATTCACGAACACTTCCAGGGACAAGTCCAACACGATATTCATGATTCTTTATTTCTTTAGGAACACCGATTAACATAGTAAAAACTCCTTAACTTTTATCACCTAACCCATAGGGCAAAAATGACGCAATTTATTAACTTTTATGAAACCCTCAAAACAACTGAAAAAACACTTCTTATGGGTGTTTTAAACATTACACCAGACTCTTTCTATAGGGACAATGGTGATAACGCTCTCAGCGCCATGGATCAAGCAAAAAACATGCTGCACTGCGGCGCAGATTTGATCGATATTGGGGCAGAAAGCTCACGCCCTGGTGCAAATGTTCTAAGTAAAGAGGAGGAAATCCAACGTATACAAACATTTATAGAGGGGGATATTTCCCATATCGCAGTGCCGCGATGCACTCTTTCTATTGATACATACAAACCACAAATCGCTAAATATGCACTGCAAAATGGTATGCAGGTGATCAATGATATTACTGGTTTTACAAACCCCGAAATGATAAAGGTTGCCGCCGAATTCAATTGTCCTGTCATCGTCATGCACATGCAAGGTACGCCACAAAATATGCAAAATAACCCAAGCTATACAGATGTAGTTGATGAGATCTGTACTTTCTTCAAAGAACGTATAAAGGCTTTAAAAGCATCGGGTATACACCAAATCATCCT
The DNA here is from genome assembly GCA_030425825.1 of Alphaproteobacteria bacterium. GTDB lineage: Bacteria > Pseudomonadota > Alphaproteobacteria > JAUHZY01 > JAUHZY01 > JAUHZY01. The sequence goes on along the minus strand of JAUHZY010000001.1, from coordinate 1,471,804 downwards.
GGATCCAGGCATTGGCTTTGGCAAAACATTAGAGCATAACCTGACCATCCTCAAAAACATCAAAACCTTTAAGGAGTTAGGATTCCCTGTCCTAATAGGTGCCAGCCGCAAATCGATGATGAAAGACTTAAATGCAGGAGAAACCCCCAAAGATCGCCTGTCAGGCACACTAGCAACACATCTGTATGCTTCGATGCAAGGCGCCAACATCCTCCGCGTGCATGATGTTGAAGAACACAAACAGGCATTGAATGTTTGGGAGAAATTGGTATAGTAAAATCATGAATATCTTAACTTCTTTTGATCCAAGAGTTTTGGCTCTTCTATCTGCCGTTTTTGCAGCATTTGCGAATATTATGGCGCGCACTCTTTTGAAAGACCTTAAATCAAAAGATATACTAGGTATCAATTTTCTTATAATGGCTGCCACAATGACACTGGTATCCCCATATTTTTATACATTCCAGCCAAATGCCTTATCAACAAATGCTGCCTCCTTTGTGAAGCCGCACTTTTTCGTGATTCTAATTGCTGCAATTGATACAGCGGCTAATTACTTTTACTTTAAAACATTCGAGAAAACTGAAAGCTCTGTCGCAACACCAATTCTTTCTCTTGCGCCTGTCTTCACTTTTTTCTTTGGATGGCTATTTATCAATGACACCGTTAGCCTACAAAGCTTATTAGCAGCCATTGCGATGCTTATTACAATTATCTACTTTTCTTTAGATAAAAATGTATCTTTTAAAGACTTAAAGTCTCAAACTCTTACACCAGCACTTATATCTTGCGTTTTATTTGGCCTATCAGCCATACCTGCTAAATATTTACTTGATGACCTAGGGACGGTTAATGCGCCTACACTTTACTTTTTAAGAGCCGCTTTAATTGGGTGTTTTTCTATTTTATTTTTCAAGAGCAGTCTTAAAAACATAACAAAATATCATTATAAAGTTATTTTCTTAAGAGGTTTACTTGTTATCACACAATGGGTTTTTCTTTATCAAGCAATCAAAAGTACCAGCGCGGGTGTCGCCGTGACACTTGGAAACGTAACACCTATCTTTGTTTTCATTTTTAGTATTTTTCTCCTAAAAGAAAAGCCTACTCCTAAAAAAGCTTGCGCGGCAATACTTGTTGTTTTGTTAAGTTTTTATATTTAAAAAAGGAATTCAGTATGTCACAAATGAAACTTCTTCTACTTTCAACTGGCGGCACGATTGCAGGAAATGTCGCAAAAAATGCTGGTGTTGAAGATAAAAAAACAAAAGAAGCGGGGGACTTCAAAGAAACAGTCTCACAAGCCCTTAATTACATCAAAGAAAACTGGGCTATAGATGTCCATATCGATGCTATAGATATCTGTGATGTTGACAGCTCAAACATGAATCCTGAAATATGGTCCGACCTGATAAACACAATTCACAAAGAATATGATAACTACGACGCTTTTTTAGTAGCTCATGGTACAAATACAATGGGTTATACCGCAGCAGCATTGTCTTTCGCGCTGGAAAACACAAACAAGCCTATTATTATTACAGGTGCACAAGTACCTCTTGGAAGGCCAGGATCTGACGCCCTTATGAACTTAGACAATGCTTTGCGTATTGCTGCATGGCCGTATCATCAAATAAGAGGCGTTATTGCTGTTTTCGGTAGTCACATTATCTCTGGTACACGCGTTAAAAAATCAACCGATTTTGATTATGATGCCTTCAGATCTTTTTCTACCGCTTCCTTAGGCCAAATTGGCCGTGTGATAAATATTAAAGAAGGGCACCTTGAAAAGCACAATAGTTACTTAAGCAAAAACTCTAGTATTGCACTCAGAGCAAGCGGCCTTAATGTTCGTGCGAATTTTGATATGCGCATTGCTTCACTAACTGAATTTCCTGGTATGTCACCAGATCTTTTTCAAAGCCTTGTTGAAAATAATGATATTAAAGGGTTCGTTTTCAGGGCTTATGGTGCAGGCGACGCCAGCAGCAACCTCCATGGGGCATTTGAATACCTAAAAGAAAAAGAAATTCCCATTATTATCACAACACAATGTCCTAATGGGAACAGTAACTTTCAAGTAAACCAAATGGGGCAAGATCTAAAAAAGAAGGGCCTTGCATTACCAGCATTTGACATGAGCATTGAATCAATGACCGTGAAAATGGGGTGGTTAATTGGCCAAGGGCTTAGCTATGAACAAATCAAAAACATGATGCAAAAAGACCTTCACGGCGAGATTAATATCACCAACGACATGAACTAGTTTCACACTAAATATGAATAGGCCTTTTATCGACGGCTAATGCGGCTTCTTTGACGGCTTCTGTCAAAGTTGGGTGACCATGACAAATGCGAGCAATGTCTTCTGCTGAACCACCAAATTCTATAACTGTAACAACTTCTTGAATGAGGTTGCCTGCTTCTGGTCCGATAATATGCGCACCAAGAACGCGGTCCGTTGTTTTATCTGCCAAGATTTTCACAAAACCATCTGTATCCATGTTTGCGCGTGCGCGTGAGTTCGCGAGGAAAGGGAATTTGCCGACATTATAAGCAATGCTAGCAGCCTTTAACTCTTCCTCTGTTTTGCCCACAGAAGCAACTTCTGGATGTGTGTAGACAATACTTGGGATGGCATCATAATTAATGTGGGGCTGTTGTCCTGCCATCATTTCAACGGCGACCATGCCTTCATCTTCTGCTTTATGCGCCAGCATAGGACCAGGCACCACATCACCAATGGCATAAATACCTTTTACATTTGTTTCGAAGTTGTGGTTGATCTCGATCACGCCACGTTCATTCATTTTAACGCCAACTTCTTCAAGGCCAAGGCCTTGTGTATAGGCGCGACGACCAATCGCCAATAAAACAATATCTGCATTCATCGTTTCAGCATCACCACCTTTTGCAGGTTCAACCGTCAACTCAACACCATTCTTCGTCTTCTTTGCAGCTGTTACTTTTGATCCCAGCTTAAACTTGATGCCTTGTTTTTTAAGAATCTTTTGGAATTCTTTCGAAATCTCGCCATCCATTGTAGGCGTTATTTTATCCAAGAACTCAATCACTGTAACATTAGAACCAAGACGCTGCCATACAGACCCCATCTCAAGCCCGATCACACCACCACCAATCACAACAAGCTCTTTTGGTACATCATTCAACGCCAATGCACCTGTAGATGACACAATTTTTTCTTCATCAATCTCAACACCAGGAAGAGGCGTGACCTCGGACCCTGTTGCAATAAGGATTTTATCACATTTGTACTGTGTACCATCGACATCAACAACGCCCACCGACTTAATCGTGCCATGCCCCTTAATATAAGTAACTTTGTTCTTCTTGAAGAGAAACTCAATCCCTTGCGTTAAGTCAGAGACGATTTTGTCTTTGGCTTTCATCATTTGTGAAAGGTTCAGTGAGACACCTTTTGTTTCAATGCCAAAATCTTTGAAATGGTTATTGGCATCTTCGAACTTGTGTGATGCGTTCAGCAAAGCTTTTGACGGTATACAGCCAACATTCAAACATGTTCCCCCCAGACTGCCACGCTTCTCAACGCAAGCCACTTTCATACCAAGCTGCGCTGCACGGATCGAAGCAACATACCCACCAGGGCCACCACCAATAACGATTAGATCAAATTTATCTGACATTGTTTTTCCTTAAAAATTATAGGCCTAAAAGAAGACGCTCTGGGTTTTCCATGGCTTGTTTGATTTTCACCAAGAATGTCACAGCTTCTTTCCCATCAATGATGCGGTGATCATAGGACAAAGCAAGATACATAATAGGACGAATCTCAATACGCTCGTTCTCACCCTTGCCAACCACAACAGGGCGGCGCACAATGTTGTGAAGCCCCAAGATACCAGATTGTGGCGGGTTAATAATCGGTGTCGACATCATTGACCCATACACACCACCATTCGAAATGGTAAATGTTCCACCTGTCATATCTTCCATTGAAAGGCGACCATCACGGGCTTTTTTACCGAGATCAACAATTGTCTGCTCAATGCCTGCAAAAGTTAGCGTATCAGCATCACGTACGATCGGCACAACAAGCCCTTGGTCTGTCCCAACAGCAACACCAATATCATAATAATTCTTATAAATAACTTCATTGCCGTCAATTTCTGCGTTAACAGCTGGAAGTTCTTTCAACGCCTTCACAGCCGCTTTTGCGAAAAACGACATAAATCCTAGTTTCACGCCGTGCTTTTTCTCGAACTCATCCTTATGAGAAGAACGCAACGCCATCACATGAGACATATCAACTTCGTTAAATGTCGTGAGAATCGCTGCATTGTTTTGTGCATCCTTCAAGCGACGTGCAATTGTTGAACGCAGACGCGTCATTTTCACGCGTTCTTCACGTGGTTGACCTGCTTTTGCAGCAACAGCTTGTGGATCTTGCAAGTGAGAAATAACATCTCCTTTTGTTACACGACCATCTTTACCAGAACCTGAGATTGCAGATGGGTTCGCACCCGTTTCATTCACCATCTTTTGTACCGCAGGAGAAAGATGATCAGATGTCTTCCCAGAAGAAGCAGGGGCAGGGGCCGCAGTAGGAGCTGGACTTGCTTCTTTTTCTGCTGGCGCAGCACTTGGAGCAGCTGTTGCACCCTCTTCAATGGCACCTAGAACAGCGCCAATTTCAACCGTGTCACCCTCTGAAACCGCCTGAGATGAGAGCACACCAGAGGCCGGCGCATTCACTTCCACAGTAATTTTATCTGTCTCAAGCTCAACAATTGGTTCATCTACTTGAACGGCATCACCTGATGCTTTTAACCATGTAGCAACTGTTGCCTCACTCACCGACTCACCCAATGCGGGTACAATAATATCAACCATTTTTCAGTCCTCTATTTTATTTTTAATGCCTGTTCTACCAATGCCTTCTGTTCAGCCGCATGACGGCTTGCAAAACCTGTTGCGGGAGACGCTGCCGCCTCTCGACCAATAAATTGTGCACGCGCATTTTTTTGTCCCAGCGCTGTTAACACATCTTCAATATCATCTCTGACAGACGACCAATATCCCATATTCTTAGGCTCTTCCTGACACCAGATAATTTCAGCATTTTTATATTTTTTCAATTCTTTTAATAAAGATTGCTGAGGGAAAGGATAGAGTTGCTCTACACGCACAAGCGCAACGTCTTTAATCTTATCTTCTTCCAGCCTCTCAAGAAGGTCGTAGTAAACCTTCCCTGTACAAAGGACAACACGCTTAACATCCTTAGAAGCCTTATCATCGCCAATAACCGTCTGGAATTTTGTTTTAGGGCCAAAATCTTCCAATGATGAAACACAACGCTTGTGACGTAACAAAGACTTCGGCGACATAACAATAAGCGGCTTTCTAAAATCACGACACACCTGACGACGCAAAGCATGGAAAAAGTTTGCCGGCGTTGAACAATTCACAACTTGCATATTATATTCTGCGCACATTTGAAGGTAACGCTCTGGCCTTGCAGAAGAATGCTCTGGCCCTTGACCTTCATAACCATGTGGCAATTGCATCACCAAGCCAGACATACGCAACCACTTTGATTCTGCACTTGAGATAAACTGATCAATGATAATTTGCGCACCATTCGAAAAGTCACCAAACTGTGCTTCCCAAATAACCAAAGGCTTTGGATTCGCAATACTGTATCCATACTCAAACCCAAGCACGGCAAACTCTGATAGAAAACTGTTATGGACAACAAAGCGACCTTGATCGTCTGAAATATGACCAAAAGGACTATATTTCTCACCTTCTTGTGATGTAATCACACAGTGACGATGCGAGAACGTTCCACGCTCAACATCCTGTCCTGTCATACGAATATCAGAACCTTCTTGCAACAAAGCGCCATAAGCAAGACCTTCACCCATTGCCCAGTCAAAACCTTCGCCCGACTTAAGCATTTCTTTTTTTGCATCAAACTGGCGAGCAATTTTCTTATTTGCAGCGAAACCTTCAGGAATTGTAGATATTTTCTCACCAACCTCTTTCAAGATCTTTAGGTCAACACCTGTTTTTCCTGCAGCCTCTTCCTCGGTTGTCTCCGGCCCGGCGTAACGAATGCCGCCCCAATCAAGCTCTAGCCAGTCTGGACGGTTTGGTTTATATGTTTTTGCTGCTTCGAAAGCTTCATCCATTTCAGCTTTGAAATCCGCCTCAATTTTTTTGATTTGTTCATCTGTCAACACACCATCACGCATAAGATTTGATGCAAAGACTTTTTGCGGACTTGGATGTTTATTAATTTTTTCGTACATTTTGGGCTGTGTAAACGCAGGCTCATCAGACTCATTATGACCATGACGACGATAACATACGAGATCAATCACAACATCTTTCTGGAATTTCTGACGATATTCCGCGGCAATCTGAGAGACACGCATCACAGCTTCAGCGTCGTCTCCATTCACATGAAAGATCGGCGCGCGGATAGATTGCGCAACATCAGAACAATAATCTGTCGTTCGTGAGTCTTTAGGGTCTGTTGTAAAGCCAATTTGGTTATTCACAATAATATGAACAGTTCCACCAACCGTATACCCATCAAGACCCGACATCATCAAAGCTTCTGGCACAACACCTTGTCCAGAAAAAGCCGCATCACCATGAATCAGAATCGGCATAGATTTTGTGCGGTCCACACCATAATGAAGACGCTGACGCGCACGCACTTTCCCCATTACAACAGGGTTCACAGCTTCAAGATGTGACGGGTTATACGCCAAAGACAAGTGAACCTTGCCACCACGAAAATCTTTATCAGAAGAGAACCCAAGATGGTATTTCACATCACCAGCGCCTGGCGCATCCTCTGGAATAGCAGGCGTTCCTTGGAACTCTGACAACATCGCCGTATAAGACTTACCCATAATGTTAGTCAGCACGTTCAGGCGACCTCTATGCGCCATACCAATGACAACATCCTTAAGGCCCAACGTAGAGCTGTGGTCAATAACCTCTTTAATAGCAAGAACAGATGTATCACCACCCTCAACACCAAAACGTTTTGCACCAACAAATTTTGTTTTTAAATAGCCTTCGAACCCATCGACGCGCGTTAAAAACTTAAACGCAGACTCTTTGTCAACGACGGCTTCCTGAATGTTTTCTGCTTTTTGTTGTAGCCAGTCGCGCTCTTCGGGGTCTTCTACTTGAAAAAACTCATACCCAATCGGCCCACAATAAAGCGCACGCACTTTCTTAAGTGCATCTTCAACAGTTGTTTCTTCCAGGCCAAACTCACCCGCGACAAAAACAGAGTCATCTAAGTCCTCTATACCATAATACTCTGGATCAAGCTCAGGACAGGGGATTTGTGTTGCAAAGCCAAGTGGGTCAAGCTTTGCACGCTTATGACCATGAATACGATGTGCCTGTAAAAGAGCCTTCAACTTAATACTTTTTAAAATATCTTCTTTTGAAGCGCCACCTGTTTTCTTTTCTTTTGGCTTTGATGACGGGTTTTTTGCACCAACAACTCTAACTGTTTGCCCAGCCCAAGAAGTACCTTCAACATCCGCCAAAAGGTCTCGCTCATCATCACCAAGGCCTTCAAAGAACTCCACCCAATCTGATGCCACAGAAGAGGCGTCTTGTGTATAGCGCGCATAAAGCTCAGATATGAAATGAACATTTGCTGGATTTAAGAATGACGTCGCTTCGATATCTCTCATAGTCTCTAATTCCCAAGTCTAAAGATTAAGGGGTGTCGTTTTAAAACAAACGGCCTCCAAATACTACCCTTTTTGCAACAAAAAATGAAAAAAAATAACAGCTTACAATTTTGGATTGAACAAAGTGTTGCTTTCACAATCTTCACCCTTGATTTTGACCCCACCCGAAAGAACCTCAACCTGTTTGTTTGCAATCATCTTAACGGCTTTAGGGTAAATTTTATGTTCGGCCGCCAGAATGCGTGCCGCAAGATCACTTTCGCTATCCTGCGGCAGAACAGGAACAGCAGCCTGAATAATAATTGGACCAACATCCATCTCAGCTGTGACAAAATGCACCGTACATCCACTGAACTTGACGCCCTCTTGCAATGCGCGACGATACGTATCCAAGCCCTTAAAGCTAGGCAAGAGAGAGGGGTGGATATTGATAATTTTGCCTTCCCATTTAGCAACAAATTCTGCACTTAGAAGCTGCATAAATCCAGCAAGACAGATCAGGTCAACTTTTTGTTTTTTAAACTCTTCTGTTATTTTTGACTCAAGCTCTTGCTTAGAAGAAAAATCTGGAGCGTATGCAAAAACTCCTTTTGCGCGTGCGCTCTCAAGGCCTTTTGCATCTTTCTTATTGCTGATAACGCAAACAACCTCCGCCGAAAGATCAGAAGCTTCACACGCCTGAACCAACGCAGCCATGTTACTGCCGCGCCCAGAGATCAAAATGCCAATTCTTAGATTGCTCATTCTTTCACATTTTCATAAATCACAGCTTCATCTGTCTTTTTTACAACAGATCCAAGGACAAAAACGGTCTCACCGTTTTGTGTTAAAGTCGATTGAATTTCATCCGCCTTATCTGCTGCAACAATCGCTACCATGCCAACGCCACAGTTAAACGTACGCAACATTTCAGAAGTTTCAATGTTTCCAGCCTCAGAAAGCCACTGAAAAACAGGTGGCATATCCCATGCTGACAAATCAATTGTGACGGCCAAGTTATCAGGCATCACGCGCGGAATATTTTCTGTGAATCCACCACCTGTGATATGACTTAACCCTTTCACACCACCGCACCTGATTGCCTGCAAAAGTGACTTTACATATATCTTCGTTGGGATAAGCAGCTCATCTGCTAAAATATTTTCTGAAAATGGACTTTGATCGCCATAAGTAAGGCCAGAAAGCTCAACAACCCTACGCACCAAAGAGTAGCCATTTGAATGTAGGCCACTAGAACCCAGCCCCAAAACAACATCACCTTCTGTAATGCTTTGGCCTGTGATAACGCCTTCACGCTCAACAGCACCGACACAAAACCCTGCAAGGTCATAGTCACCCTTGGTGTACATACCAGGCATCTCTGCTGTCTCACCACCAATCAGCGCACAACCCGAAATCGCGCAACCTTCTGCGATGCCCTTGATCACATCCGCTGCATCATCAACCTCAAGCGCACTACAAGCATAATAATCAAGAAAGAAAAGGGGCTCAGCACCCTGAACAATCAGATCATTAACGCACATCGCAACCAAATCGATACCAACCGTGTCATGTCGACCTGTCTCAATTGCAACTTTTAACTTTGTGCCAACCCCGTCTGTACCAGACACTAAAATTGGGTCTTTAAAACCTGCGGCTTTTAAATCAAAAAGGCCGCCAAACCCACCAATATCAACATTTGCACCCGGACGGTGTGTTTTTTTAAGGTCAGGTTTAATTTTATCAACAAGATCATTTCCTGCATCTATATTCACACCAGAGTCTTTGTATTTTAAATTTTTAATGGTATCCTCCACAGGCTTTATATGAATGAACCCTAACTTACGTCAGAATGATTATGTTTTTAAGAGCTTTTTTTATCTTTGTCCTTACTTTTTTTACCTACAGCACAGCTTATGCTTCTACGGGTGATGTTTTTACCGTCAGGGGCATCACAGTTGATGAGACTGCAACAACTGTTCGAGAAGCAAAAAAAGTTGCCCTTAGCAAAGGACAAATAAAGGGTTTCAAGGTTCTTTTAAGTCGCCTTTTACTGAAAGAAGACTTAAGACGACTTCCCCACTTAGAAGAAAAAGAAATCTCTGCGATGGTAAAAAGCCTTGGTATTCAAGGCGAAAAAAGCTCAGCTGTCCGCTATATCGCAACCCTTAACATTTCTTTTAAATCTTCGAAAGTGCGGGATTTCCTGAAAAAAAATGATATCAGTTACGCCGAAACAGACAGCAAGCCTTATTTGGTCGTTCCCTTTTTCTCGAACGAGTATGAATACCTGCTTTGGGAAGAAAAAAACCCCTGGATGAAAGCATGGAACAAAATTCTTCCACGCATTGGTCTCGTCCCCTTTGTTTTGCCAAGAGGGGACCTGCAAGATCAAAAGGTTATTAATAAAAAGATGATGCTAAGACAAAGTTACGAAGAAGCCCTCCCACTTATAAAGAAATACCAAGCAGGTGGTATTTTGTTCGTAACTGCCACAATTGACGGTGAGGACATCAACATAGACCTTACCAGCCTTCAACCTCAAGATGGTGACATACAAAAAAATCAAATTAGCTTTTCGGTCGACAAAGAAGGGGAATTTGACCAGCGCATCTTAAAGGCAGCTTACGAAGTAGCGTTTCAGCTGGAAGAAATGTGGAAGCAAGCAAACCTTGTTAATCTAAATTCACCGCAGGAAATGACTATTGAGCTCCCGGTAAAGTCACTCCGATCCTGGACAGACGTCAAAGAAAAACTCAGCAAAATATCTATCATTCAAAAAATTGAACTGGCCTCTATGACGCGTGAAACAATGAGAATAACACTTTGGTATGTTGGAACAATTGAACAGCTCCGCCTCGCCTTGACACAAAAAAACCTAGACCTAACGGGAGAATAAAAATGAATGCATCTTTTTATGAAAAATATGCCGGGCTTCTTTTTCTTGGTGGTTGTCTCGCTTTCATTTCAATCTTTCAGGCGATATTATTGCCTTTTGTTATTGGATTTATTGTCGCCTATTTACTTGACCCGCTTGTAGATAGAACTGAGTCTATTTTAAGGTCTCGGACCCTTTCTACTTTTATAGCTCTTTGTCTTTTTGCTACGCTTATTATTGGGTTTTTTGTCCTTCTCGTACCACTACTACAAACGCAATTCAGTGGGTTTCTTGATCGAGCCCTTTTATATTCAGGTCATTTTCAACAAAAAATCTCACACACCATAGCAACATTCCTGTCTGAAAACCCTGATGAGATTTCAGAAAAATTCTTGCCGCTTGCAAAGCAGAACTCTGCACGGCTTATTGCATGGTCTGGTGCATTCGTTGAAAAAATAAGCTTTGGAAGCAACTATATATTTAATTTTCTTTCTTTAATGGTTGTGACACCCGTTGTAACTTTCTTTCTTCTGCGTGACTGGGACAAGATTGTATCTCGCCTCAATGATCTTCTTCCTAAAAAATATGCAAAAACGATCCGCAAAAGATGTCAGGAGATTGATAATATTTTAGCCTCATACTTTCGAGGCATTACACTTGTTTGCCTTACTTTAGCGGCCTTTTACTCTATCAGCCTTAGTATTGTAGGGCTGGAATATGGCTTTATCATTGGCATTCTAAGCGGTGCTCTTTCTTTCGTACCATTTATAGGCACACTCATAGGCCTCCTTCTTAGCGTTGGGTTTGCGTATCTTCAGTTTAATGACCCTTTTCTTATTAGCTTAGTTGTTGGTGTTTTTGCCGTTGGACAGATTGCAGAAGGAAATTTTCTGACTCCAACATTGGTTGGCGACAAAATTGGCCTCCATCCCGTTTGGGTGATTTTCTCTCTTATGGCAGGTGGAGCGCTTGCAGGGTTTCTTGGCATTTTACTGGCCCTTCCGCTTGCTGCTGTTATCGGCGTTCTTGCGCACGCACTCACAGACAGCTACAAGAAATCAAAGCTTTACAACTCAAAATAACGAGCCAAATGTGGAACAAATTCCTTTTTCTCTTGAAGCCGAAACATCTTATGCGCCAGAAAACTTCCTTATTTCTGAGGCAAATAAAGTGGCGAAGAAGTGGGTAGACACATGGCCTGAATGGCCTGAAAAAGGCCTGATTGTGTTTGGACAAAGCGGTGTTGGAAAAACACACTGGGGACATGTTTGGGCAGAAAAAGCAAATGCATACTGGGCAGATGCACGCAAAATAGAAAAAGACGTTTTTTTAAACCATCAGGCAATTGTTTTTGATAACTTTTGCCCGGAAAGCGTTGACGAAGAAGGGCTTTTTCACCTTATAAACCACTTCAACGCGACAGGTAAATACTTCGTTCTTTTATCAAACTCTGCACCAAGCCAATGGCAAATAAAACTGAAGGACTTGGACTCGCGCTTAAGTCTGTTGCCTGTTGCAAGAATTGAGGTCGCTGATAACGCCTTGCTAGAATCCATTTTTATTAAGCTTTTGAACGACAAACAGTTGAATATCGACCCAACCGTTGTCTCATATATTTTAACGCACTTTGATCGATCAGTAGAAAGACTTTCACAACTTGTTAAGGCTCTTGATGAAGAAGCCCTCAAGCACAAGCGAAATATCACACTTCCCTTTGTGAAAAAAATCATCGAATCGTTTTTCATTGAGAAGCCACAAAATTGACCTTACCCTTTAATGCATGGTATAATTGTTACCGTAACTTAATCATTGGTTTATAAAATATGAAAAAGTCAATCTCGCTTTCTGCACTTGCTGCTACTACCCTGGCTATCTTTTGTCTTGCAATAACCAACCAAGCCAGCGCGCAAATTGTTAACTTTGACACGCCAAACTTTATAGAAGAACTGAAACAAAGTGGCCTTGTCACAACAATCAAAGCAACAGCAACAAAGATCAAAGAAACAAACAAACAAATACATGGCGCTATTGAAGACCGCAAAGGCTTGCAACGCGTGCTGGCTACTGTCGGATCCATTGCTTCAGGCAATGCAATGGTAGACCTTGCAAACTGCCTCCCAAGAATTAACATTAATGGAAATCTTAACATTAATTTTGACAAACTTCTCAGCGGGAATACGACTCTTTATTGTTCTGAGCCTGGCAAATTAAGACTTCAACAAAACTACTTTTATAACGCAGGATGTGTAAACGGAAGCGCAACAGCAACCGTCGATGGTAAAGGCCTTAATGAAAGTGGTGGAGGGTGCGCAGGCAGCGGCAGTGGCACGCTGGACACACCCATTGGGAAGCAGTCAGGCATGTTTTATGGGCCCCTAACAGAACTAGACCGCAAATCTATCGCGCACCTAAGATCGCTTCCTGATGATCCAAAAATGCAGATGGCATCTTGTGAAAACTGTGGAGAACAAAGCCTTTGGATCCATCAAGTGGCCAATTTTGGACTGGCAAGAAGAAGCGTTGAAGAATATCAAGATGCTCTACGCAAAGAGCGCGCTAAAGCGCTTGCAGACTCAAACAGAGAGCTTTATGGCGCATCGGGTGAAATTGCAGCAAATGCGACTCACGCACTTAAAAGCACAGCGGACATTGTGGACTCTTTGGAAGAAACAAATGCCCTCACTAACCTGCAATACAATCTTGTCCTGACGGAAAGTATTGCAAACACAACACTTGCTCAAAAACAGATCGCCGACAGTCACCTGTTAAGGTTTGAGGCAATGCAATATATTAATAATGAAGCACCTCTTTTCATTGCCAGTAACCTTCAGCCTGTAACGGCTGCAGAATACCTTCAAAAAATTTATGCGCACGATCCAAGGTTGTTTATTGAGTTTCCTGACCTTCTTATCGAATCACCATATATTCTTGTTCACAACCCAAACATCTTGGACAATGAACCTATTGCAAAGAAAAAGATGGCAATCTATTTAGATGACTATCCTGAAAAAAAGATCATGCTTGCGGAGGCATGGAGGAACGCGCCAGAGCTTCACACACTTTTCGCAGAAATCGTTCCGCCAGAAACACCTGAAAAGAAGTTTGCAGATCGCGCGAAAAAGATTTTCTCTATGCTGCTTAAATAAACAGGAGTTGTTTTGAAGCACTTTTTTATATTCACCCTGCTTGTTATTATGATGGTATCGCTTTCGCCAAAGCAACAAGCTTACGCAAACTTTAATGTGACAACAGACTTAACAAAGGTCATTAGAGAGCTAAGAATGTCTCTCAAGAAATTAAATGAGCAAATTGAAGGCTATAAGGAAGAACGCAACGCAAGACGCCTGGAAAGAGCTTTAAAAGATGACAAGTGGAAAACTGTTCTTCTTTCAACAGCAGGCAGCATTTTAAGTGGCAACATAAATGCAGATCTTTCAAATTGTCTTCCTCAATTGGACGGAAATATAAATTTCCAATTCCCTAGGTTTTCAGGGTCAACGGTTATTAATTGCTCGGAAACTGGTAAGTTACAAATGACACAAAACTACTTTTACTCTCTTGGCAGTGTTTCTGGGTCCGCCTTTGGGAAAAGAATTGGCGAATTTGGGCCACAAGGGTCAGGATCACATGAAAACATGATTGCAAACCTTACAAAGTCACGCCAAAAGAAAAAAGATGAGACCTCAAAAGATGCCTTAAGAATAGCTCAAGAGCTTGGAGAAGATATTTCAAATGGTGCAGATGTAAGAGATATGGAAGGAAGGCGGAAAGAGTCAGAATATGCGACGAGCCTTACAGGCCAAAATAATGTACTGCTTATCGAAAAACTTTCTGGTATTCAAAAGTGGGGACGCTATACAGCACCTCTTTTTACTGCAAAAGCTGGGTCAGTCTCGACAAAAGAAGTAACCAAGGCGCCCCTGTACCTTAATTCAGAAGGTCAAGTTATTGATAAAAAGACTTTTTTTGCTGGATTTTTCAAAGAAAATCCTTCTTTTTTTGAGAAGAACCCCGATCTTTTTGCTCATGCACCAGAGCTTATTGCCCAAAACCCTCATATTTTAGCACAACACCCAGATCGCATCGAAAAACTGGCAAAATACCTAGAAAACAAGCCAAAACTCCAAGTACAAGTTGCAAGAGCCTGGCTACCCTATCCACAACTGCACATGCTCTATACAGAGGTCGTGCCGAAACCAAATAAGAATTGGGGTCAAAGTTTTGCAGAACGAAAAGAGGCTAAAAAATGAGAAAGCCTTTAGTTCTACTCTTTACAGTTTGCTTGCTTCTAGCACCTCAGCGTGCAAATGCTATCATTACCTGTAACTTTTATGTTCCAATGCCTTTTGCCATTCCCCTTTGCTCCCTCGTTGATTCTTTGGGAATCTTGCAAACAGAGTATCAGGCAGAAGTTGCAAACGAGACAAACAAAGAAAAGGAAATCTCCAACGAAGAGGTCGAAGAAACACTTGCAGCCATTGGTGGTCCAGGCCCTCTGGGAGAAGATGACGGCCCGGGACAAAGTCCTATTACACTAGATAAAAGCATGTTTGCACCCATTAAAATGCCACAGGCAAGGACAACAAACAAAGAGATCATGAAAGACCAGATCGAAAAAGACGTTGTAGCAATTAATAACGAGCTTGCCTTAAGAAATATTCACCTTGCAAATGGCCTGATCGAAGCGAGCTACAAGAACCTGGATTGGCTTGCCTCTTCGGCTGAAAAGGCCATGCCTGTAAGTAACCCCATCTCGAAAATAGTTGGCGGAATCTCTGGTAAAAGCGGTGATGCATACGCAAAACCTGCAACAAAACTACAAGAATGGGCTGATGATCCAACAAGCAACAAAGATATGGTTGATTTTCTTTCACAAGAAAACACTGGTGACTTTAACAATCTGTTCAACGGCTCCGTCGATGAACAAACCGCATTTCTTAAGGAAAACGGCGTTAATGACCCACAGAAGATTGACGGCATTCTTGGAAGTGTAAATGGTGTTGCGGAAGGTGATCGTGAAGATATGGGCGGTTTCTTTAATAAGCTTGGTGAAAACGCAGGAATGGCAACAGAATTTGCAGGTCTTTTTGGTGAATTAAGTCGGCTAATGGACAACCTGAATATTAAAGGCAAGCGACAAGTTACCGTTAGAACTTTGACGCACTATCTCATTGCTCTTCAAAGATTAAAAAATGCTCAGAAAATAAACGCAGCAGTCACAGAAGCGGCAAGGGTGTCATTTATGAATGCACGAGAAATGACAAGCAGCAATAAATACAATATTGGTTTTGATAAAAAGCCCGACAATGGTAAAAATATTTTAGGGTTACAATGATGAAAATAAGAATAATACACCATCTTTTTGTTCTTCTTGCAGTCGTTCTTTTGAACGCTCCCGTTTCTGTGCACGCTCAAGAGAGTGGGTTTGCTATTGTTGCCCTTAAAAAAGCAGCTTCGAGCCCTCAAGCCCTGAAAGGGAAAGCTATTGCAATTCATGGATCTTCAACAAACTTTTTATCTGAATTTCTTGAAAAAGCAGGCCTAAAAATCCCAGATGTACGCTTAGTTCCCGCAAGACAGTCAAAAGGGATGAAGAAAAAACAAAAGTCTCCTGCTGCCCTTTTTAGGGATCGCAAGCTTGCTGCAGCAGTCGTTTCAATGAGTGAGGCGATGACCTTAACACTTAACGATACTATCGGTGATGGTACAAATGGGTCTGTTAAGGGTGCTATTATTCTAAAGTTTGAGTCTGACGAAGATCAAAGAGACGAAGGGATGGACGAAGCCGAAGGTCAGGAAGAACAAAATGCCTCCGAAGACAACAACACAGATGGCAGCACTTCTGGCGAAGGAACACCGGACTCTCAACTTAACACAGCAAGCGGCCCTCAAGATGAACGAAATACACCAGAAACAACAGCTTCAGGACAAAGCGAGACACCCTCTGAGTCAACAACAGCAAACACCCAAAGAAGCCCAACAGGAACAAGTATTGGTGAGCAAGACCCAGAACGAGCAAGACAAAATGAAAGCACAACAACAGGTCAAGCACAGCCAGAAACAAGCGACCCTGATACGACCCTTACAGTTCCTGGCATCCCTGGTCAGTCAACCGAGTCAGAAGGGCGACAAGTCCCGAAAGGAACGTTTGGACAAAGCTCTACCGAAGCACAAACAAGTGCTGGGCAAGCAACGAATGAAAGCTCTGAGCAAATTGGCACAAGAGCGGACCAAGCGCGTAGCTTGTCTACACAAGGCGGCAATGCTGGCGCAGGGTCTGCGGGCATAGGCGAAAGAGACTCAGGCACGTCACAACTCAATACTGTTGGTGACACACCCGGATCTCAAGTTGAATCAACTGAGGATACAAGCCTTGTTGGTCGCTTGCGTAATGCCTGGCAAAAGCAGTTCTCATCAAAAGAGGAAAGCACTCAAAGTCTTCAATCCAGCGAGACAGAGAGTACCCCAAACACTTCTGGGCCGAATCTTTCAGGAAGAGATTTTTCTATTACATCACAAGACACAACATCTACCCCCCCGTCAACGACGCCGACATCAAGATCAACAACATCAACAACACCGCCAACAACAACGTCTTCGTCAACAGCGCCGCCGACACCAACGAGACAAACAGATGAAGCTCCACCAACAAGCACTCTTATTCGCAATCCAGCCTTCACAGAAAAAAAGACCAACACCAACAATAGCATTTCACCAGAAGCTCAATTGACACGCCTTCAAGAACAAGCAGATATTATCGCAAACCTGCATAATGCATGTATTTATGCAAGGGAGGGCTTTTATTCATTACCATACCCTCTGGAAGCATCTTATGACTTCAAAGACCTTTTTGACCCTGGCTACCTACCAGAGTTCCCCCAACTAACAGGGTCTCTGAATATGCTTTTGAATCTCTCGCCAATGAGTTGTAACTCTGACCTTGTTCTAAAAGCACAGATTGACCCAGCATTTGGCCTCCATAGCACATGCTATGAAGAAAGAAGGGCGTGTAAAGAGGCAAGCAAAACACCAGATTGGTGCTTTGACGAAGAAAAAAAGGCACAAAAAACAGACTTATCTCCCTGTGCGATCAAACCAGAAGGTGGCCTTAAAGAGTGTTACAGTAAAATTACAGCCTGTGGAAAACTGCCAAATGTCTCAAACCCTGCAAAAATGTCTTCTGACAACTCAGACTTATTAGTGGAAGAAGTTTTACGTGGGATTGATGCATCATCCCTGGAGTGGGAGGTTCCGCTTCTAGAAACAGACTCGGTAATTGCACTAGAAGATGCTGTTCGCGACAGGTCTATTCACTGGCGCAAGAAACTCGATCCCCTTACATTTGCCATTAGCGGCCTAAATTATGAGCAATCGCTTTTAGTAAAGCGTCCTATTTTTACAATGTCAGACTCAGAAGCCGCAAAAATAACACTTGAGAAAATGGATGAGTCTGCAAACACCTTTTTTGAAAACCTTGCTAAAGAAGTTATGAACCTCTACATCGTCAACGTCACAGAGGTTTCTCTGGAAGACCTTGTTGAAGGCGCCGCGCACGAAATCATCAAGTCAATGTACCGCAACAGAGAAGAAATCGAGGTAGACATCAACAAAGCTCTCACCTCACTTGACTTTGTTATGAATGAAATTGATCTTGCCATTGCGCGCGAGAAAGACGGTAAGGATGCCTTTAATGCAGAGCAAAAAGCAAATGTCCAGAGCTTGATGGATGTGCTTGCAGAAGATGTTCTAGTTCTTGTTATTTCAGAATATGCGCCTGATTCAAATGATTTCTTAGACACTGCTGCGGCCCACATTGAAGACGAGAAGCCAGAAAAGGCAAAAAAAGAACTTGAAGAGCTTGAAGACCACATTAAAAAACAAGACAATGTCTTAAGCGAAGCATTTCCACCATCTGAATCTGTCAAAATTCGTGACGTTGTTTGTACGGGCGTGAAAATGCCCCAGCTTCTCCTAGATCTGACAATAGATGTTGCAAAAGAATTTACAAGCATCACACCTTTTAATGAGAACTATGATGCTCTCTTCACGCCAGCTTCTTGTGAAACAGGCGCATCACCTGAACAAATTAGTCAGGATATTGAAGAAATATCCTTAAAAATTGATGCTGCTCAGAAGAAGTTTGTTTCATTCGGCTGGTTTTTTGACATTGTTAAAAACACCCTAAAGTCACCCGTGCTTCAAAGTGTTTATGACGAACTTGAAGAAGCAGGCATTGACGTAAAGCCAAGCATAAGAGACGAGCTTGAGGAAGCGAAAGATGGCGCAGAAGGTGTTTTTCTATCTGTAATGTCTGCCATTTCTCATATTCTTCAGGGACAGTTCATGCAGGCCATCAAGGTTGTATGGAATACAATGAAAAACAGTATTGCAAATAAAATTAGGGCAACAGCAGGGCAGACTTCCGCAGGCAATATATTCACAAAAGCCAAAAACACCATAAAAGGTCTTCTTGAAAAACTGGTCTTCACGCTGGCAAGGTCTCTGACGATTGCACTTGACTCCTTTAGAATGTTCATCGTGATTATGAGAAACTTCATGATCTCAATGAAGATT
Organism: Alphaproteobacteria bacterium; assembly: GCA_030425825.1. GTDB lineage: Bacteria > Pseudomonadota > Alphaproteobacteria > JAUHZY01 > JAUHZY01 > JAUHZY01. The sequence goes on along the minus strand of JAUHZY010000001.1, from coordinate 1,452,664 downwards.
GTTGCAAACTTCTTTGGTATCTACCAAATGCACAAAGAAAGGCTCGCCATTATTGTTAAAGGATTAGAGTACGCAAAAATTCGCTCGAGCTTCACTGCAGAAGGGTGTGGTGGCTCAACACCAACCAGCAGGCCGGCCTTAGAAAGAATACATGAAGAGCTTGAAAAGTTTTATGAATGGCGACAGGCACAAATTGACGCGCCAGAAGGCGAAGAAATATTTGATACAGATCTCTTCAATGAATACATGGAAGAGTTCGACGAAGCATACACAGCCGTTCGTGATAACCCTTGTGCAAGAAATGTAAATGAAAAGCTTCTTGATCATCTGGTTGATCCGCCTCCCTTGCCTCCGTATATCATACGTGAACCTGTTGAAACGCCCTAAGCAAGGGGAGATTTCATGTCAGAAAACAAAGATGGTAAAATTGAAGAACTTCGCACGCTCCTGCAAGAGTATAAACCTGTTATTGAGGCGGGATATAAAAGCTCAATTATTTACCAAATTGAATGTAAGCTAGAAGAAATGGGCGTTAAATACCGCGACGAAGACTTTGCATCACACCACGATTATGACTTCGACTATGTTTACGAACGCTCAGAAATGAAAAAACAAGTCGAGAAGGCGCTTGGAGGAAAAGAAGAAGAGGCTCAAGAAAAAATTCTCGATGCAATCTTTGCTCAAGAAAAAATTTGTTTAGATGCAAATTACTTCTTCGATGACCCCAAGCTTCCCATGTATAAAGAGCGAAAGCCCTTTGAAACAATTATGAAAAACTGCCTAGACAAGGCTTATAACTTTATCAACATCAAAACAGGCGAATATTTTGGTAAAGAAAACATGCTTGAAGAAAAGCTTGAGAAGAATTTCTTATCAATTATTGAAAAAGACTATGACGAAAGATGTACATCCTTTGCCACGCAGTTCTCTAACAAATTCCCTTTTTTCAAAAAAAGACTTTTCAGGTTTGCAGAAAACATTCTAAGGACATATGGACAAGAAAGGCTGTCGCAAGAAAAGGAGGCTGCAAGAAAGCACGCAGAAATCTGGGCAGACCTGTTTACAAAGCTTGTTAAGGCACATATTGAAGCGAAGCTGCCAAGTAAAATGTTGTTCCAAAAGTCACATCTTCTTTCTGTCACACCAGATGAACAACAGCGTTCGATATATGGTGCTGCTGCGCTTGAGTATCTACAAAAGATCAGAGATGAACACGCAGCCATTCCTTTGTATGTACAAAAACTTATGGAGCTAAAAAAACAAGAATTAAAAGCTCTCCATGGTATTGGCGGTCAACATGCACGACGAAAATTTGAAAAGGTAATGCAGAAACTTTACGCAAAAATAGATGACCTTGTTCAAGAAATAACAAAAGACTCTGAAGGCTTCCAAAGCCTAACTGCTGGCGAAAAGAAGATGATTGCCTTCTTCAAAGACGAACAAGAGTATGACGTCCTTTATATGAAACAATTCTCGTTTCTGTTGCTTTCAGCATCCAACTCTAATCCAAATACATAGTTTAAGCCATAAAACGGCTGATTTGTTCTTGGACTCACCCTTCTTGTGTGTTAAGTCTGTCCTCACAAATTTCTTTTTTCGTTTCATATTTGGGGGTTATCATGGCACGGGCAAAAATTTCACTTATTGGTGCAGGAAATATTGGCGGAACACTCGCCTATTTAGCAGGACTAAAGGAGCTAGGTGATATTGTTTTAGTTGATATCGCAGAAGGTGTTCCTCAAGGAAAAGGCCTTGATATTCTACAGTCAATGGCCGTTGAGGGCTCAAACATCGGGTCAACAGGCGCCAATAAATACACATCTATAAAAGGATCAGACGTTGTTATTGTAACAGCAGGAATTGCTAGAAAGCCTGGCATGAGTCGTGATGACTTGATTGAAACAAACACAAAAATCATTACTCAAGTTGGTGAGAATATTGGCAAATATGCACCAAATGCATTTGTTATTGTTATTACAAACCCGCTTGACGTTATGGTTTCAGTAATGCAAAAAGCAAGTGGCATCAACCATAATAAAGTCGTCGGCATGGCTGGCGTTCTTGATTCCGCACGCTTCAGAACATTCCTGGCTGAAGAAATGAAGGTTGCTGTTGAAGATGTCACAGCCTTCGTTCTGGGTGGTCACGGCGATACAATGGTGCCGCTTCCACGCTACTCAACTGTTGCAGGAATTCCACTTCCTGATTTGGTAAAAATGAAATGGATTACACAAAAAAAACTAGATGAAATTATTGAACGCACTCGTAACGGCGGCGCAGAAATTGTTAGTTACCTGAAAACAGGTTCTGCCTTCTATGCACCAGCGTCTAGTGCGATTCAAATGGCCGAGAGTTATCTTAAAGATCAAAAACGTGTGTTGCCATGTGCAGCATATTTAAAGGGCGAGTACGGCGTAAAAAACCTTTATGTTGGCGTGCCTGCAATAATCGGTGAAAAAGGGGTTGAGAAAATTGTTGAGATCAACTTAAATGCCACCGAGAAAAAGCAATTCAAAAAGTCTGTAAAGGCCGTTGAAGAGCTTGCGAAAATTGTCAAGAAACTAAAGAAATAAGAGGAAGCACAAATGAATATTCATGAGTATCAAGCCAAACAACTGCTTAAGCAGTATGGCGTTAATGTTGCTGAAGGTCGTGTGGCCTTTACACCAGAAGAAGCCGTAAAAGGCGCGGAAGAGCTTGGCGGCCCAATTTACGTTGTCAAAGCGCAAATTCACGCAGGTGGACGCGGTAAAGCCGGCGGTGTTAAAGTTGTTAAAACAATCGAAGAAGTGAAAACAGAAGCAACAAGACTTCTTGGTTCAACACTTGTGACGCACCAGACTGGCCCTGAAGGAAAAGAAGTACAGCGCCTTTACATTGAAGATGGTTGCGACATTGCGCGTGAACTATATTTAAGCTTTGTTCTGGATCGTGCTTCTGGTCGCATCTCTATTGTTTACTCAACAGAAGGCGGCATGGACATTGAAGAAGTTGCAGAAAGCACTCCTGAAAAAGTACACACGATTATCATTGACCCTGCAACCGGCCTTACAGATGAGCAGTGCGATAAAATCGCCTCTGCACTAGGCCTTGAAGATCAAGCCGCAGACGCTAAAAGCTTCCTTCACAGCATGTATAAGTTCTACACAGAAAAAGATGCTGACATGATCGAAATCAACCCACTTGTTGTTATGGAAGGTGGCGGTCTTCGCGCACTTGACGCAAAAGTTAGCTTTGATGGGAATGCCTTATTCCGTCATCCTGATATTGTTGAACTACGTGACATAACAGAAGAAGATCCTTCTGAAAAAGAAGCTGCCGATCATGAGTTGTCTTACGTTAAGATGGATGGAAATATTGGATGTATGGTAAATGGCGCTGGTCTAGCAATGTCAACTATGGACATTATTAAGCTATATGGTGCTGAGCCTGCAAACTTTCTTGATGTTGGCGGTGGCGCAACGAAAGAGCGCGTCTCAACAGCATTCAAGTTAATTCTTTCTGATCCAAATGTTGAAGGCATCTTAGTAAACATCTTTGGCGGCATCATGCGTTGTGATGTGATTGCAGAAGGCGTTATCGCTGCAGCGAAAGAGCTTGATGTTCACGTGCCGCTTGTTGTGCGCTTGGAAGGAACGAATGTTGAACAAGGGAAAGAGCTATTAAACAACTCTGGCCTTGATATTGTTTCAGCAGACAATCTAGACGATGCTGCAAAGAAAATTGTTGAAGAAGTTAAAAAAAGAAAGGTGGCATAACATGGCTATTCTCGTAGATAAAAACACAAAGGTCATCTGCCAAGGCTTCACAGGGTCTCAAGGGACTTTCCACAGTGAGCAAGCAATTGCTTATGGCACACAAATGGTTGGTGGTGTAACACCGAAAAAAGGCGGCACAGAACATCTTGGATTGCCTGTTTTTGACACAGTCATTGATGCAAAGAAAGCCACAGACGCAAACGCTTCTGTGATTTATGTCCCTCCGCCTTTTGCGGCCGGCGCAATCTTAGAAGCGATTGATGCAGAGATGGAGCTTGTTATTTGTATCACAGAAGGCGTTCCTGTTCTTGACATGGTTAAGGTAAAGCGTGCGCTTCAAGGCTCAAAAACACGCCTTGTTGGGCCAAACTGCCCTGGTGTGATCACGCCTGATGCTTGTAAAATTGGTATTATGCCTGGTCATATTCACAAAACAGGCACTGTTGGTGTTGTTTCACGCTCTGGAACACTAACATATGAAGCCGTTGCACAGACAACTGCTGTTGGCCTTGGTCAATCAACATGTGTTGGTATTGGTGGCGACCCCGTAAACGGGACAAACTTTATCGATGTGATTGATATGTTCCTCCATGATGATGCAACAGAATCTATTATCATGATTGGTGAAATTGGCGGCTCTGCAGAAGAAGAAGCAGCTGAGTTCATTAAAAACCACAAAATCAAAAAGCCAATGGCTGGATTTATCGCAGGTCGCACAGCGCCTCCCGGAAAACGTATGGGCCACGCTGGTGCAATCGTTTCTGGTGGTAAAGGCACAGCTGAAGGTAAGATTGAAGCAATGGCCGACGCAGGCATTGTTGTTTCAGACTCACCTGCAGGCCTTGGTCAAGCAGTACTGAAAGCTATTGCAGCTTAATGCTTATTTACGGCATACATGCTGTAAAGGCAGCTCTAGAGAACCCGAAGCGCAATGTGCTTCGGGTTTTTGTGACAAAAGAAAGCGAGAAAGAGCTTCAAAACCTTCCAAAAAAAATACCTCTACAACTCTTAACACGCAAAGAAGTTGATCAGAAACTTCCCCCTGGAAGCGTTCACCAAGGTATAGCAGCAGAAGTTGCCCCACTTGAAGGAAAACACCTTGAGGATATTCTAAATCAGGACAAAGATGCAGCGTGTCTTGCAATATTAGACCACGTAACAGACCCTCATAATGTTGGCGCAATCATACGCTCATGTGCAGCGTTTGGTATCGATGGCCTGGTTGTGACAAGAGATCACGCACCTCAAATCTCTGGGCTTGTTGCAAAAATTGCCTGTGGCGGCTTGGAGCATGTTCCAATTATCGAAGTCACCAACCTAAAGCGTGCGTTGGATGATATAAAAGAAAGTGGGTTTTGGGTTTATGGTTTGGATGAGCGCGGCGAAGACATACGTGCAACATCTTTTAGCGAAAAAGTCGCCCTTGTTTTTGGTGCGGAGGGAAAGGGGCTAAGACGCCTGACAAAAGAATCTTGCGATGAATTGTTAAAACTACCAACGCAGCCGCCTATCTCTAGTTTGAATGTCTCAAATGCTGTTGCTGTCACACTTTATGCTGCGTTAAGAAAATAAATTTACGCGCACGATGAAGGCTGTTAGACTTGGGAAAAACCCCGCTTAGGTAAAATAAATGGTCGCAAGAACACACACTGTTTCATTTCAAGGCATTAAGATCCAAGATATTGACGTGCAAGTCCATATTGCTTCTGGACTTCCTGGATTTACAATTGTTGGCTTACCCGACAAAGCCGTTGGTGAATCACGAGAGCGCGTACGCGCCGCTCTTACGGCTCTTGGCCTCTCACTTCCCGCAAGTCGTATCACAGTCAATCTTGCGCCTGCTGATGTTTCAAAAGAAGGGTCTCACTATGACTTACCTATCGCACTTGGCTTGCTTGCTGCGATGAACGTTATTCCCTCTGAAGAAATCGAAAACTATGTCGCATTGGGAGAACTATCACTTGATGGTGCCTTGCGTTCTGTCGCTGGCATTCTTCCTGCTGCCATTCATGCAAATGCACATGAAAAGGGTCTTATTTGCCCTAAAGACGGTGCAGGTGAAGCTTGCTGGGCGGGGGAAGACCTAGAAATTCTTGCGCCCAAAAGCCTACTGGAACTTATTAACCACTTTAAAGGAACACAGGTTTTATCTCCACCAACGATCAAAAGCTCAGTACCAGAAACCGGACCCCTTCCTGATTTCAAAGACATTAAAGGACAAGAGTCTGCGAGGCGTGCAATGGAAATTGCTGCAGCAGGGGGACATAATATCTTGTTGATTGGACCACCAGGATCAGGAAAATCAATGCTAGCAGCTCGACTGCCCAGTATTTTACCCAGCATGGGCGTTGAAGAAACCCTGGAAGTCAGCCAGATTCACAGCATTGCAGGCATGCTCACTGACGGCAAACTCACAACAACACGCCCCTTTCGCGACCCGCACCACTCCGCCTCACTGCCTGCTTTGGTTGGCGGCGGCACAAAAGCAAAACCTGGCGAGATATCCCTCGCACATAATGGCGTCCTTTTTCTGGATGAATTACCAGAATTCTCACGCCAAGGCCTAGAATCCCTAAGACAACCGCTGGAAAGCAAGTCTGTCACCATTGCGCGTGCCAATGCCCATGTCACTTACCCTGCCAACATACAGCTCGTTACAGCAATGAACCCTTGTTACTGTGGCAACCCTGAAAACATTAAAAACTGCGGCAAAGGAAAAGGGTGTATTCAAAAATACCAGGCCAAAATTTCTGAGCCGCTTTACGACCGCATTGATATCCATATTGAGGTTCCTGCCGTTACACCGAAAGACCTTGTGGGTCATGTTGGTGAGAATGAATCATCAGAAAGTATAAAATCTCGTGTCCTTCTCGCCAGAAATAAGCAATCTCAACGCTATCAAGACGTTAAAAACGTTCGCACGAATGCAGATATAGAAGGTGAAGTCTTGGAAAAGTTTGCCAGCCCAAATCAAGAAGGAAAAGAGCTTCTTATGAAGGCTGCAGAAGAGTTTGGTCTCTCTGCCAGGTCCTATTTCAAAGTGCTAAAAGTCGCCCGCACCATTGCTGACCTTGCTGGCGAAGAGGAAATCACAGCCATTCACATCTCCGAAGCACTGGGATATCGCCGTCAAAAATCTTTATTGTAAAGAAGATAAAATATTCTTAACCGTTTGAATGGTTTCAGATTCTTTACAATTGGTTGGAATAACAAAGTCTGCTTTTTCGCACTTTTTTTCATTTGGCATTTGGCGCGCAAGGATAAACTTAATATCCTCATCAGACCAGCCACGCTCTTTAAGGCGATTAAGCTGAACTTCTTTTGGCGCATTAACAACACAAACCTGGTCGCAAAACACATCAAACCCAACCTCATAAAGAAGCGGAACATCTAATAAAATAACGGGCGCCTTTGTATTGCTGATAAATTCTTTCATCAGCTCCCGCAGCAAAGGGTGAAGGTACTTTTCAAGTATATTCAGCGCTTCATGGTTCCCAAAAACTTTCTCACGTAAACGTTTTGCATCAAACTGACCATCAACCAAAACACCGGGAAAAAGCTCTTCCAAAGCAATCGTGACATCTGCAATACCAAACAGCTTGTGAATTTCAGCATCGCTATCAAAAACAGGAACATCTTCCTGCTTGAACATTTCCACAACCGTCGATTTTCCCATCGCAGCGGACCCTGTTAGACCAAGTACGATCATATTAATTGCTCCAATAGTTTTTCTCTTATTTCTTTTGTCACAGATGGGGTTACACCGAACCACATATCAAACCCCATAACACCTTGATATATAAGCATTTCTATGCCATCTAGTGTTTTGCACCCATGCGCGGCAGCACTCTTTAAAAGAGTTGTCTCAATAGGGTTATAGACAATGTCATAGACCAAAGACTTCTGATTGATTTCGCTTAGATCTATTTCTAAGTCAGGGTTTCCAGCCATTCCCAGAGACGTTGTATTCACAAGCAACGTAATTTCTGATAAGCAGTTTTCCTTATCTTGCCAGTCTATGACTGTGATGCCATCAAAGTCACTTTCCAGTGAAAATGCTTTTTCTTTGGTGCGATTACTGACAAAAATCTCCATACCTTTTTGTTGCAAGGCGTAAATGGCTGCGCGAGACGCACCGCCCGCACCAAGAATAAGGGCCGCACCTTTAAAGTTAAAAGATGGGTGGTTTTCTTCTATGTTTTTAATAAATCCATAAACATCTGAATTATATCCATGAAGACTCTTATCTTTTACAACAACGGTATTTACAGCGCCAAGGGCTTGAGCCTCTGGTGAAATTGAGGATAAAAAATCCATAATCTTTTCTTTGAAAGGAAGCGTTACATTAAACCCCTCATAACCTTGAGAAGCTAATTCTTTTATTTGTTCTTCGAAAGTGTCCGGCGTTATTTCTATGGCCTCATAAGAACCTTGTATACTATTCGCATTCAGCCAAAATGAGTGAAGCGTTGGAGAAAGAGAATGTTTTATCGGATACCCAATAACAGCTGCTTTTTTCATTTAAGTTCTCACAATATTTTGTTCTCTTAAAAACCCCATAAAGTCCAAAAGAGGAAAGCCCAGAATTGTAAAATAATCACCGTCTATTTTATCAAATAATTGAATGCCTCTTTTTTCTAAACGGTAAGAGCCAACTGTCTGAAGTGTATCATCAGCCATTTCTTCTAAATAATCGTTTAGAAAGTCGTCACTGAAATCACGCATTGTTAAGCGGGCTTGGTCAATATGCCGCCAAACAACCTCTCCATCTTTTACAACAACAGCTGCACTTGAAAGAAGGTGCGTTTTTCCTCTTAAAAAAGAAAGATGCTCACGCGCCATTTCTTTATTTTCAGGTTTATCAAACCACCGCCCTTCACAAGACATCATTTGATCAGCACCAACAACAAGTCTTTCTTGATATCTATTTGATATCAATTTGGCCTTATCAATCGCAAGCTCTAAAGCTGCCTCTTTAGAGGGCTTATTTTCTGACTTGCATTTATTTTTAATGATTGACTCATCAATATCAGCTGGATAAATATCAAAATCTAAGCGTGCATTTTTTAGAAGCGAGGATCGCGCCTTGCTTGCAGAAGCAAGTATAAACATTAGTGTCTCTCCCGACCTGTTTTTTGATATATTTGTAGGACAGCCGCAGAAGTTTCTTCGATAGACCTGCCTGTCACATCTATGATGGGCCATTTTCTTTCACTATAAAATCTTCGGGCCTGATTAACTTCTTTTTTAACAAGGTCAAGATCTGTATAGCTTGTGTTTGAATCAGAATTTAGCATTCTAAGGCGATTTGTTCTAATCTTAACAAGAAGTTGAACATCCTGATGAAGGCCAACAATAAGTGGGTTTTTTAAGTCTGAAGAGTCCATTTCCAAAAGCTGTTGTGGAAGAGGACACTCCATTACATAAGGAATATTAGCCGCTTTATAACCTTTGTTAGCAAGGTAAATACATGTTGGAGACTTTGATGTTCTAGAAACACCTACCAAAATAATATCTGCTTGATCTAGGTCATCATTAATTTGTCCATCATCATGACGCATTGTAAAATCCATTGCATCAATACGCCTAAAATAAGCCTCATCCAGTTTTCGCTTTGTCTTAGGGAAGTCAACTGTTTCAACGCCTAAATATTCAGAAATAACAGAAACTGGATGCTCTAATAAATTAAACGTTGGAACATTTAATTTTTCACATTCCTCTTCTATTAAAAGTTTTTTTTCAGGATCTGAAGTTGTAAAAAAAACAATACCAGGTTGTTCTTTTACACGCTGTAAAACCTTCTCAAGGTGCGTTTTGGTTCGAATCAAAGACCAAACATGTTCATGAAACTCAACGCCTTTGAAATACGTTGTACACGCCTGAAAAATTTGAAGGACTGTTTCACCCGTTGCGTCTGATATAAGGTGTATGTGAGATTCTTTTAAATGTGTCATGTATAACTTTTTAAAAACCTGTGGAAAACTTTAAGATAACTTACAAAAATACTTTTTACACATTTTAGTCACAAGCTATCAACAGAATCACTGTCTTGTTGATATTTTTTTTAAACTTGTTTTAATAAGGTGTAAAAATATCAAAACACTTACAAAACAAAAGGAATATAAAGTGTTTTATTTTGTGGAAAAACTGTGTACAAAATTTAATCCTTGTTTTTTCGAAGACAACAAATAACAACTACCTTTTTATATTAAATAATATATTATTATAATGGATATGACAAAACTTCTTCTTTCTTCTTTTCAAAACAAAACTTCTTCTCAGACTCCTTTTTGGTTTATGAGACAAGCTGGTAGATATTTGCCTGAATATCGTGAGGTAAGAAAGCAAGCAGGAAGCTTTATGAATCTTGCTTTAAACCCTGAACTTGCTTGTGAAGTAACATTGCAACCTATTCGTCGTTTTGGGATGTCTGGTGCTATTCTTTTTTCAGATATTTTAATGATTCCATATGGTTTAGGGGTTGATGTTGAATTTGTTGAAGGAAAAGGACCACAACTTTCACAAATACAAAACGCACAAGATTTAACAAAACTATCTTTCGACTCTTTTGATCGTCTTAATCCTGTTTACGAAGCCCTAGATAGAATTAAATCAGAACTTGGGAATGAAACAAGCTTGATTGGTTTTTGTGGAGCACCTTGGACTGTTGCAACTTACATGGTTGAAGGCGGTTCTAGTAAAGATTTCAAAAATATGAAAAAATGGATGTACACAGATGAAGAAAGTTTTTCAGAGATGATTGACCTTCTAGCAGAAGCATCTATCCAATATTTAAAAAAACAGGTTAAAGCTGGTGCTGAAGTTCTTCAAATTTTTGATAGCTGGTGTGGTGTTTTAACAAAAGAAAACTTTGATAAGTACTCAATTCAACCAACAAAAAAAATTGTGGAAGGTGTTAAAGCTGACTTTCCTGATATTCCTATTATCGGTTTTCCGCGTAAATGTGGATCAAATCTTCCAAAATATGTCAGAGAAACGGGTATAGATGGTGTTAGTCTGGATGAAACAGTTGATTTGGATTTAACACTTGGAACAATTGATGAAAAAGTTCTTCTGCAGGGATGCTTAGATAATGGGCTTCTTTTAGGAAATGAAGAAAAAATGTTAATTGAAGCAGAAAAAATTCTTCATAAGATGAAAAATAGGCGTTTTATCTTTAATCTTGGCCATGGTGTCATGAAATATACAAATCCTGATCAAGTAGGGGTTTTGAGTGAGTTTATAAAATCATGGAAAAAATAGCTGTCATTCTTTTTAATCTTGGTGCGCCAGATAAACTAGAATCTGTACAGCCCTTTTTGTTTAACCTTTTTAATGATCCAGCTATTTTTCGTATGCCTTCTTTTATCAGAAAGCCTTTAGCAAAATTTGTTTCAAAAAAGCGCGCGCCTTATGCATCAGGTATTTATGCAAAAATTGGTGGTTCATCTCCATTGCTTGAAAATACAGAAAAACAAGCTAAATCACTTGAGAAAGTTCTGAAAAAAAATCTCAAAAATGAGAATATAAAAACATTTACATGTATGAGATACTGGCATCCAATGACAGAAGAAGTTGTTGAAAATGTAAAAAAATATAATCCAGATAAGGTTGTTTTATTACCACTTTATCCGCAATTTTCAACAACAACATCAGACTCATCAATCAACGAATGGAAAGACATTTGTGAAAAAAAAGGATTTACAGCACCGACGAAGACAATTTGTTGTTACCCAGTAGAAGAAGGTTTTATTGATGCTGTAACAGGATTGATTAAAAAAGAACTAAAAAAAGCAAAACATAAACCACGCCTTTTGTTTTCAGCCCATGGGCTACCAAAGAAAATCGTTGATCAAGGTGATCCATACCAATGGCAAGTTGAAAAAACAGTCCATAAAGTTTTAGAAAAACTTGATAGAGAATCATTTGAACAATCTACCATTTGTTATCAAAGTAAGGTTGGCCCATTAGAATGGTTAGGTCCTTCTCTAGACGACGAAATTCAACGTGCAGGAAAGGATAAAGTCGCTGTTGCCATTATACCAGTTGCCTTTGTTTCTGAGCATTCAGAGACACTTTACGAGCTTGATATGGAAGTAAAAGAAGAGGCTATAGCTCTTGGTATACCGGAATATATTCGCATTCAAACAGTTCAAGAATCAAAAACCTTTATAAAAGGGCTTGCTGAATTGGTTGAAAAAATCATTGAATTTAAAGACAATATGATGTCTGATCTACCAGAGAAAGTATGCCCACCTCTTTTTTCTGGGTGCCCGCATAAAAATAAGGAATAAAAATGAGAGATCTGCTTGTTGAATATTATTTGATTTTTTTAACAATCCATATTTTGGCTGTTATCTCTTGGATGGCGGGAATGCTTTATTTGCCACGCCTTTTTGTTTATCATACAACCGTTAAGCCCGAGTCACAGACATCAAAACTTTTTAAAGTGATGGAAAAAAGACTTTTAAGAATTATCATTAATCCAGCGATGATTGTGACATTTTTAACAGGGTCTTTATTGCTTTATATTTGGGAAGACTGGTCACAAGGCTGGATTCATGCAAAGATCTTTTTTGTTCTTGTAATGTCTGGCGTTCATGGCATGCTTGCCAAATATCGCAAGGACTTTGAGCAGGATAGAAACGTGAAATCAGAAAGGTTTTATCGTATCTTGAATGAGGTTCCAGCTGTTTTGATGGTTATAATTGTTATTTTGGTTGTAAATAAACCTTTTTAACTTGATCTTTCACTCAAAAATTGTTAGTAATTTTAACATCTAAACTCTAAATAAAACCGAAAATCCGGAAAATAATCTATTCGCTTTAATTTTGTCTTAGCCATTTCATCCATCGGGAGGCATTCGTGCATTTAAAAGAATTAAAAAGTAAAACACCAAAAGATCTTCTAGAGCTTGCAGAAAGCTTGGATGTTGAGGGCGCAAGTGCGCTGCGTAAGCAAGACATGATGTTTTCGATCCTTAAGAAAATGGCCGAAAAAGATTCTTATATTGTTGGAGATGGTGTCATTGAGGTTTTACAGGATGGCTTTGGCTTTTTAAGAGCGCCAGAATCAAACTATCTTCCTGGCCCGGATGATATTTATATTTCTCCACAGCAAATTAGACGATTTGGTCTTCGTACAGGAGATACTGTTGAAGGCGAGATTCGCGCGCCAAAAGAGGGTGAGCGATATTTTTCTTTAGAAAAAATCGAAAAAGTTAACTTTGAGGACCCTGCGAATTTAAAGCATCGCATTAACTTTGATAACTTAACGCCACTTTATCCTGATGATCGCATCTGTCTTGAAACAACAGACGCAACAGACATGACATCGAGGGTTATTGATATCGTTGCCCCTCTTGGTAAGGGACAAAGAAGTTTGCTTGTTGCCCCACCACGTACGGGGAAAACAGTTATGCTGCAAAAAATTGCACACGCAATTACAGCAAACCATCCAGAGGCATATCTTATCGTTCTTCTGATTGATGAGCGCCCTGAAGAGGTGACAGACATGGCTCGCTCTGTAAAGGGTGAGGTGATTAGTTCAACATTTGATGAGCCTGCTTCGCGACATGTGCGTGTTGCTGAGATGGTTATTGAAAAGGCAAAAAGGCTTGTTGAGCACAAAAGAGATGTTGTTATTTTGCTTGATTCGATAACGCGTTTAGCGCGTGCTTTTAACACTGTGCTACCCTCTTCGGGTAAGGTTCTAACCGGTGGTGTTGATGCAAATGCTTTGCAAAGGCCAAAAAGGTTCTTTGGTGCCGCAAGAAATATTGAAGAAGGTGGTTCTTTAACAATTGTTGCAACAGCGTTGATCGAAACAGGTTCACGCATGGATGAGGTTATTTTTGAAGAGTTTAAAGGAACAGGGAACTCTGAAGTTGTTCTGGACCGTAAGCTTGCAGATAAAAGAACTTTCCCTGCGATTGACATCGCAAAATCTGGAACACGTAAAGAAGAGCTTCTTGTTGGAAAAGAAGATCTCTCGAAAATTTGGGTTCTGCGTCGCGTGCTGGATCCTATGGGAACAGCAGATGCTGTTGACTTCTTGATTGGGAAGTTAAAAGATTCAAAAACAAATGACGAATTCTTTACGGCAATGAACTCTTAAAACCTAAGGCGTTTATAGAAAAGTCTTCTTCAGTAATTAATTTGCTTGCTCTTTAGTCATTGAAATCGTCCCTTGAATTTCGTTATTGTGTCACAATATCTTTATAAACAGATCAAAAAGAGAAAAAAATGAGTGAACAAATATGGCATGGCACAACAGTTTTGTGCGCGCGAAGAGGCGATAAAGTTGTGATTGCAGCAGATGGTCAGGTGACGATGGGATCTGTTGTTGTCAAGCCAAATGCAAAGAAATTAAGAACACTTGGGGGCGGAAAAGTTGTTGCAGGGTTTGCTGGTGCAACGGCTGATGCACTGGCTCTTTTTGAGCGCCTAGAGGCTAAGCTTGAAAAACATCCAGACCAACTTGCTCGCGCGTGTGTCGAGCTGACAAAAGAATGGCGCACAGATAAATATTTAAGGCGGCTAGAGGCTATGATGGCAGTTGCAGATAAAACAGCTTCTTTTATTTTGTCTGGGACAGGAGATGTTTTAGAGCCAGAAGGTGGTTTAATTGGGATTGGGTCTGGCGGTAATTTCGCGCTGGCTGCTGCAAAGGCTTTGATTGATGATGAAAAGCTTCCCTTGGAGGACGTTGTTAGAAAAGCAATGAAGGTAGCAGGAGACCTTTGTGTTTATACAAATGATAATGTAACGATGGAAAAACTATGACAATAAAACTGAAAAACTTCAGCCCACGAGAAATTGTTTCAGAGCTTGATAAGCATATCATTGGTCAAAATGAAGCCAAAAAAGCTGTTGCTGTTGCGCTTCGCAACCGCTGGCGCAGACAGCAGCTGGATGATTCTTTAAAAGAAGAAGTGCTGCCAAAGAATATTCTAATGATTGGGCCAACAGGCGTTGGGAAAACCGAGATCGCAAGACGACTTGCAAAGCTTGCAGACGCGCCTTTTTTGAAGGTTGAGGCAACAAAGTTCACAGAAGTTGGTTATGTTGGTCGTGATGTTGAGCAGATCATTCGTGATTTGATCGAAATTTCAATTACGCAGCAGCGAGATATTATGCGTAAGGAAGTTCTTGCCAAGGCAGAACATGAAGCTGAAGAAAAGATCCTGAGCTCTTTGGTTGGTGAAACGGCGAGCGATGAAACGCGTGAAAAGTTTAGAAAAAAAATACGACAAGGTCTTATGGATGAAAAAGAAGTTGAGATAGAAGTGCAAGACACAGCTTCTTCGTCAATGCCAACATTCGATGTGCCAGGTATGCCAGGAGCCCAGATGGGTATGATTAATCTAGGCGACGTCTTGGGTAAGGGGTTTGGCACGCCAACAAAAAAGAAAACAGTTACGGTTGCCGAGGCCCAAGCTATCTTGCTTGATGAAGAGGGCGATAAGCTTTTGGACCAAGAAAAGGTTTTGAAAAATGCAATTGAGGCTGTTGAGCAAAATGGCATTGTCTTTATCGATGAAATAGACAAGGTCTGTGCAAAATATGAAAACAATTCTCGTGGCGATGTCAGCCGGGAAGGTGTTCAGCGTGATTTGCTTCCTCTTATTGAAGGGACATCCGTTTCCACAAAGCATGGCACTGTAAAAACGGACCATATTTTATTTGTTGCTTCCGGCGCTTTTCACCTTGCAAAGCCTTCTGATCTTCTGCCAGAGCTTCAGGGAAGGTTGCCGACGCGGGTTGAGCTTAAGCCGCTCACAAAAGAAGACTTCGTTCGTATTCTCACCGAGCCTAAGGCAAGTCTGGTGAAGCAATATGTCGCGCTTTTAGGCACCGAGAAGGTAGAGCTTATCTTTGATGACAAGGCCATTGATGCGCTTGCTTCTATGGCGGCAGACATTAACCAGTCTGTCGAAAATATCGGTGCAAGGCGCCTTCACACCGTTATGGAGCGTGTGTTGGAAGATATTAGTTTTGATGCGCCAGACAAGTCTGATACAGAATTTGTTGTCAGCGCAGACTATGTCGAAGAAAAGTTGGCAGACCTCGCAAGGAACAGCGACTTGTCGAAGTTTATCCTGTAATTGTCGTATTTAGACGACAAGATTTTGTGGTATTCTTCAAATAAGATAACTAGTTCTTGAGGAAGTAGCCTTAACTTGATACGATGTGAATAGAAATAAGTTTCGGAGGTTTTCTTGAGAACAGTTACGATACTCATTGGTAAAAAAAATAAGAATAAAAAGTTAACGTCTCCTTTTGCGTCATATTTATGTAGCCTCCTTCCCTTAAGAACATCTAATGATAACACTCTTTCTATAGAGCAAGGGGGGTCATAGCATATTGAAGGCAAATAGTTCACTTCTCGACAGAAATGAGAAACTCGTCAATATCGTTATCCAGTGTCTCGACCGCAACAAAGCAGAAAACATCGTTTCAATTCCTCTTCCTGAGTCTGCCGCATTGGCAGATTATATGGTTGTTGCTTCTGGGTCTTCGCAAAGACAGCTTTCTGCACTTGCGGGCTATCTTTTGAAGGATCTGAAAAACGCTGATAATAAGCCTCGCTTAGAAGGTGCAGGCGACTGGCTTTTGATTGATGCTGGCGATATTATTGTTCATCTTTTTCATCCACAGCTTAGAGATCATTACAACTTGGAGCAAATGTGGAACACTTCTGTTCTTGCATAGAGCGTTAAATATTTCCTTCTCTGGACAAGCCTTGTTTTAAGAAGTAGAGTTTTCTTGAGGTAATTCTATTGAAGAAGAAGGATTGTGCCAGATGGAATTTAATAAAATATTTGCAGCAATACTGATTGCTATTTTGGTTCCGACGATTGCGAAAGTCGCCACAGACCACATTTATCACGTAGATCATCCCGAAAAAAATGCATATGTTGTTGAGGGCGTTACGCAAGACGGTGGGCATAATAAAGTTGCCGCTGTGAAAGAAGAGGTTCTTGCGCCAATCACACCACTTTTGGCATCTGCGTCCGTAGAAGAAGGACAAAAAGTGTTCAAAAAATGTGCCGCATGTCACACTCCTGGTAAAGACGGCGCAAGCAAAGTTGGGCCAAATCTTTATAACATTGTTGGTGCGCCAAAAGCTGCGAAAGCAGGCTTTTCTTACTCTCCTGCTTTGAAAGCGAAAAGCGGAAGCTGGGGATATGAAGAGCTAAACGCCTTCTTTCATAAGCCTAAGAAATATGTCAAAGGAACAAAAATGGCATTTGCAGGGCTGAAAAAAGAAAAAGATCGTGCAAATATCATCGCATATCTTCGCTCGCTAAGTGATTCTCCCAAGCCGTTGAAATAGTTCTATGTCTCTACAGCCAGATATAGAAGAGATTATTCGTTTTATAAACAGTGTTTTTGATGAGACGGGTGATGTTGTTCGACATTATTTTCGGTCTGGTGTTAAGGTTCGGTCGAAGTCCGATAAGTCTCCTGTAACGATCGCAGATGAAGAAGTTGAAACATTAATGCGTCAAAGAATTCGTGCGACTTTTCCTGATCATGGCATTATCGGTGAAGAGCACGGCGTTGAAAAAGAAGACGCTGAATACAGGTGGCATATTGATCCGATTGATGGCACACGTGCGTTTATCGGTGGCATTCCTGTTTTTGGTACCCTTATTGCGTTGGAGCATAAGGGTGAACCAGTTATTGGTGGATTAGACCAGGCTTATGTAAAAGACCGTTGGATTGGTGGTGCTGGAATTGGTACGACAATGAATAGCAGGACTGTTAAAACAAGCAACAAGTCTGCGCTTGATGAAGCTGTTCTTGCTGTGACATCTCCTGATTATCTGAGAACATTTGGTCAGTCTTATGAAGATGCGATGGTGCGTGTGGAAAAAAGCACAAAGCAAGGGTTATATGGAACCTCTTGTTATGCTTCAGGGCTTCTTTCAATGGGGTGTATTGATATTATTCTTTCAGCAGGCCTAAAATCATGGGACTATATGTCAAGAAAAGCAATTATCGAAGGTGCTGGCGGCGTGATGACGGACTGGAATGGTGATGCTCCAAGAGGGCATAAGGTTATGATCGTTGCTGGTGCATCGAAAGAGCTTCATGGTTTGGCGTTGAACGTTTTGAAAGGTAACATGTAATGCTTCGTTTGTTGATAGGTATCTTGGTTGGTATGTATGTAATGTATTCTGTTTTTCAGAACACAGATGATCAAGGCCGTGTTACTTTTCAGCTGCCGGGAACTGTCGCAGTTCAAGAGTAAGATGCTGAAGAAAAAGCTTTTAGTCCTCTTTTTGATTTTCTTATCCTGTCCTGAAAGTGGTTTTGCAGGCCATGCACTGTCAATCTCGGGTGAGCCAAAGTATCCTCAAAATTTTTCTCAATTTGACTATGTTAATCCTCGTGCTCCCAAGGGAGGGAAGGTTAAGCTTGCGGCGATTGGTGGTTTTGACAGTCTGAACCAGTTTATTTTGAAGGGCCGCTCGGCTGCAGGTCTTGGGTTGCTCTATGATTCTTTGTTAACGCCATCATCAGATGAGGCCTTTACGGCATATGGCCTTATTGCAAAAGATGTTGTGGTTTCAAAAGATCGCTCTTCTGTCACTTTTGTTTTGCACGAAGATGCGACGTTTCAAGATGGACATCCTATTCGTGCAGAAGATGTAAAGTTTACATTCGATATATTAAAGTCTAAAGGGCACCCAACATATGGAAGCTATTATGGTGCAATTTCATCCGTTGAGGTTCTTTCTCCGGTTAAGGTGCGGTTCCATTTTTCATCCAGTGAAAACAAAGAGCTGCCACTTATTATTGGTCAAATGCCCATATTGCCAAAGCATTATTGGGAAGAGAGAGCTTTTGATGTGCCCAGTCTTGACCGTCCATTGGGAAGTGGTCAGTATAAAATAGCAGATGTTGTTCAGGGCCGCCGTATTGTTTATGAAAGAGTTAAAGATTATTGGGCACAGAACTTAAATGTTAATGTCGGCAGATATAATTTTGACTTTATTCAGCACGATTATTACCGAGATGCAGATGTTGCTTTAGAAGCTTTCAAATCAGGAGAATATGATTTTCGCCAAGAAAACATCGCAAAAAATTGGGCAAAATCCTACGACTTTCCAGCTGTAACAGCGGGGGTGGTTTTAAAAAGAGAGATCCAGCATGAGAACCCAGTTGGCTTTCAGGGCTTCTTCTTTAATGCGCGTCGGGATATTTTTAAAGACCGGAATGTTCGTAAAGCATTAACCTTGGTTTTTGATTTTGAGTGGATGAACAAAAACTTTTTTTACTCCAGTTATAAAAGAACACAAAGTTTCTTTGAGAATTCTCCCTTTGTTTCTCCTGCTCTTCCTAGTGGTGATCAAAAAAAGATCCTTTCTTCCTACAAAGATTCTTTGCCTTCAGATATTTTGAGCGAATTTACGCTTCCTGTTTTTGCTGGTGACGGGCAGATAAGGCCTTCTTTGCGAGAGGCTTTTAAGCTTTTAAAAGAGAGTGGTTGGATTATTAAAAACAACCAGCTTGTCAACGCTGAAACTGGACAGCCTTTTTCTTTCGAGATTATGCTTGTAAGTCCCGCGTTTGAAAAGGTGGCACATGCATATTCAAGAAACCTAGAAAAACTAGGTATCAAAACGAGAATTCGTCTTGTTGATCCATCTCAGTATCAACAAAACTTCCGGAAATTCAATTTTGATATGGTTGTTTCTGGCCTTGGTCAATCCCTCTATCCAGGGAATGAGCAAAAAGAATACTGGCACTCATCGCGCGCAAACGAAGAGGGGTCGAGAAATATTGCTGGCATACAAAATAAAGCGATTGATGCGCTTGTTGAAAAGATTATTTCCTCGCCTTCTTTGGAAGATGTTGAAAAATATACGCAATCATTGGACCGCGCTTTATTATTCGGCTATTATGCGATTCCGCATTGGTATATTGATCTTTATCGGGTATCATACTGGAATAAGTTCGCATATCCTGCAAAGGCTCCAAAATACGCACTTGGATTTTTGGACACTTGGTGGGTTGATCACAATAAACGTCAAGAAATAGAAAACTATCTAAAATGAAATATATAAATACAACTGATGAGTTAAAAGAGTTTTGTAAAAATCTAAAGGGCGAGGAATATATTGCTGTTGATACAGAGTTTCTGAGAGAGTCAACATATTATGCAAAACTTTGCCTCATACAAGTTGCTTCATCTAAAGAAGCTGTTCTTATAGACCCTTTATCTGAAGACCTTGATATGAAGCCATTCTTTAAGGTTTTATTGAATAAAAAAATCCTGAAAGTGTTTCACGCAGCACGCCAAGATTTAGAGATTTTCTATCAACTTATGGGAAAGCTTCCAACGCCCCTTTTTGATACACAAATTGCGGCAATGGTTATGGGCTATGGTGATGCAATTGGTTTCTCATCTTTGGTGTCTTCATTCTTGGACAAGAAGATTAGTAAAACGAACCGCTTTACTGACTGGTCTCGTCGTCCATTGACGTCTGATCAAGAAGAGTATGCGCTTAATGATGTTGTTTATTTAAGGCCTATTTATGACCAGTTAAAGGAAAAGCTGGGTGAACGATCAGACTGGTTAAATGAAGAAAACGAGAAAATGCTGAATGAGGATGAGTATAAGAATGATCCTTATGAGGCTTGGAAAAGATTAAAGATAAAAAACAAAGAACCTCGTTTTTTGGCGCATGTTATGGAAGTCGCAGCATGGCGTGAAGAAATGGCAAAACAGAAAAACGTTCCACGCGGTCGTGTTATTCGTGATGACGCTGTGATTGAGCTTGCATCAATTCAGCCTAAAAGCAAAAAAGACCTTGGTCGTGGTCGTGCTTTACCTCGCGGTTTTGCAGAGTCTGACTATGTTGATGGCGTCTTGGAAGCAATTGCGCGCGCA
Organism: Alphaproteobacteria bacterium; assembly: GCA_030425825.1. Lineage (GTDB taxonomy): Bacteria > Pseudomonadota > Alphaproteobacteria > JAUHZY01 > JAUHZY01 > JAUHZY01. Next base: position 1,432,001 of record JAUHZY010000001.1, on the reverse strand, counting down.
GACAAGCTTTCTCCAAAGAAATACCCTGTTTATAATAGCAAAAGAGTTAAGCTTAACGATAAGTCTGAAGCGCTACTTGATTTATTGAAGGTGCTTATTAAAAACAAATGCCGCTATTATAAGGTTGCGCAAAAACTTGTTGCAACAACAGAAGACCTAGAACTTTTCTGCTCGGGGAGTTCAAAAGTTGCCTTCCTAAAGGGGTGGCGTTTTGATGTTTTTGGTAAAGACGCCAGCGACCTTAGAGACGGTAAGATTGCCCTTGCTTATGACGATAAAGGACTTCTTATTCTGGAAGAGTAGTCTTTTTTGTGAGGGCCTTCAGAATCCCGTGAAGGATGTTTACTTCGGTCTCCGTTAGGCCGTTTCGTGAAAAAATGTTTTTAATATTGCGCTTCATACGCTCTTCTTTTTGTGGTGTTTTGTCGAAAAATCCCTTTTCTTTTAGTGAAGTCTCTAAGCTGTTCAGGAAGAAATATAAATCATCTTTGCTACAAATGTCTCTTTCGGTTGAAGGAGGCTGGAAGGTTGTTTGTGTAGACCATGAATAACAGCAAATCAAAACAGCTTGTGCAAGGTTTAGCGAGCTAAAATGAGGGTTTAATGGGATCGTTATGATGCCATCACAAAGGGCAATATCATCATTGAGAAGTCCTGCCTTCTCACACCCAAATAAAATACCAGTTTTATGATTGGCGAGTTTTTCACACCCTTCGGGCAGATTGTATGTTGGCTTTGTCATTTCTCTGTTGCGTGCGGTTGCGGCAAGAACGAATTTTAGGTCTTTTGTTGCTTCTTCTACCGTGTCAAAAATGGCGGCATTTTCAATAACTGCCGTTGCGCCAGCAGATGCCGCGAGGGCATTCTGATAAGACGTCTCGGCATCATTGTGTGGACCCTTGTGACGAGAATTCATAGGTGTGTAGCCAGGCCATCCATCTCTTGGGTCGATCAATCTTAACTCTGTAAAACCGCAATTTAGCATTGCACGTGCTGCGGCACCAATGTTCTCACCAAGCTGTGGTTGTGCTAGCAGGATAATAGGCGCATTACTTTTTGTCATTTTGTAGGCCCTCTAATAAAGTTGCCATTGTTTTTTGATAAACAGGGTGTATTAAGTCTTTATTGATATCGCACATAGGCTGTAAAACGAACTCTCTTTCATGTGCCCTGGGATGTGGAATCGTTAATGCGTCTTCTTGTATTATTTTTGATTCAAAAAATAATATATCTATATCAATAGTGCGCGGGCCATTTTTAATAATTCTTTCTCGATCAAGGGAAGACTCTATTTTTGATATGTGTGCCAAAAGTTGTTGCGGCGTTTTTCTTGTTTCTACCAAGATGACAGCATTTAAGAACTTTCCTTGGTCTTTGTATCCAACAGGCTCTGTTTCATAGATTGAAGACTTTTCAAGTATGATGTTTTCTTCATTAATTGCTTGAAGTGCTTTGGCTATAAAACCATTACGGTCGCCAATATTTGATCCGATTCCAAGATATGCTTTCATATTAATTAAACGCTTTTAAGGTGCCATCTTCGGTTATGTAGTAAATCCACCCATTTACAACGATTGGTGAAGAATAAACAGACCCGATGTCAGAAGAGGTTTCAAAAAGCGCATTCTTTTTCACATTACCTGTCAGAGGGTCAATGATAATGAGATCATTTTTGTTACTTAACAAAACAAGCGAGTTGTTAACAAGTAATGGGCCAGCCCATGTTTTCTTTTCTTCTCCCTTGCCGATTTCAAGTTGGGTTGACCAAAAAAGATCACCGGTGTTTTTGTTCAGCGCAATGATCTCGCTTTCCTCTGTTAGGCCAAAAACGTAGTTATCAAAAACGATAGCACTTTGTGAAAGTGTATAAGGCTTTTGCCATTTTTGTTTTCCTGTTTCAGGGTTTAGCCAAGTAAGAAGACCTTGTTGGTTTGATACAAGAATACCTGTTTTGTCATAGGCTGGCGGTGCTGTTGTGTTGTTAAGCGATAAAGAGGTTGCTTTTTTAAAGGGTAGGCTATTTTCTGACCAGTTAACAAGTCCTGTTTCAGCGCGAAGCGCAACAATATCCCCAGAATTAAAAGCGCCAATAATGTTGTTAAAACGAGCAGATGGGCGAACAGCGTTAAGTGTTGCAGCATTTTCAGAGACGTTTGCATATTGCCAAAGAATGTCACCTGTGTTCTGGTCAAGCGCATAAAGCTTATCATCAATTGTGATGACAAAGGCACGACCATTATAAAGCGTTGGGGCGGATTTAACCGGCACATCGAACTTATCTTGTGTCCAAAGTACTTCACCATTTTCAGCAGAAATACAAATAACTTGGTTGTAACCAAGCGTCACAAAAACCTTTTTTTCTTGATAAGAAAGCCCGCCTCTTGGGATAAAGTTATCTTTCCCGGATCGTAGGCTTTTCTGCCATTTTGTGTGTCCATCCTTGCGGTCAAGATGCGTTATAACGCCTTCGGCATTTAAAATAAAAATACCTTCTTCTGATGCAATTGGTGCCGGAATATAGGGGGTGTTTTCATCAATCTCGCTACCGATATCAAAGGACCATTTTAAGTTTAGAGGGGTGTTTACCTTATGGTGTCCGATAAGGTGCGCAGGGTTGTGCCCCGGCTGTTGCCAGCTCTGGTTCTCTTCTGCGGGCAGTAAAGATGGAAGTGACAACTTGTTGCTTCTTTGTATTTTCTGGATTTCAAAAAGAGGTATGCGTTTTCCGCTTAGCTTTACTTCTTCTACTTCTGCTGTAGAGCATCCAGATAAAACCAATAAAAAGACAAGGCTTTTAAGAAAGAGGTTTTTGAGCATTTTTCTCAACATTCAAGATTGATAAAAGATTTAAAGATCGAAGCCTAAGGGATTCGGGAATATTTTTGAGTGCCAAGAGGCTTTCCAAAGACTTTTTCGCCTCATCATTTTGTCCAGCCTGAATTTCAATAAAGCCCTTAAGCTCCATTGCGCTGGCTTTCCATGAATCGTTCTTAGCAAGGAGGGGTTTAAGCCTTTTTTTAAGAACCGAGGCCTCTTCTTTTCCAATACTGTTGAGAACAGTGAGGTATGTTTTGTAGTTTTGAAGGGCTTCATTTTCAGCTTTTAGGTGGGCAGTTTTATCAAGAGTATTATTGTTAATTGATGCAAGCACACCATAGTTGCCGCCCTTTTGAGAAAGTGATTCTAGCCTTTGTTTTGCAGCAGTTTTATTTCCTTCTTCTTGAAGAATAAGAGCAGAAATATATCCTTTTGACTTTTTCAGAACTTCTTTGTGTTGATAGTGGTTCCAATTTGAGACAGCAAATGCAGTCAGGGCAACGAAAGAAATACCAGCAATAATATGGCGTCGCCATTTTTGCCATGCCTGGGCGATTTTTTCATCGCGAAGTTCAGATTCAATTTCCTTGATAAAACTTTCTTCGGGCTGTGTCATTTATATGCTTTCTTTCCATTTAATAGAGCACCCAATGCTAGGTATCTGCTTTTCTGGGCCTTTTCCTGTTTTAGCAACGAGTGTCATTGCATCAAACAGCTCTCGTGGTGCGTCAGGAATAGGCTCCATTCGAGAGGGGTCAAGGCGTCCCCTGTATTGTAATTCAAGATCTTTGTTAAATCCAAAGAAATCAGGTGTGCAAATCGCATTATATAGTTTTGCAACCTCTTGTGTTTCATCAATAACATAGGGAAAAGAGAAATGGTTGTTTTGTGCAAAGGTGATCATGTTGTCAAAAGAGTCTTCAGGATACTTCTCAGTATCATTTGACATGATCGCGACAGTTTTAATGCCCAAAGACTCTAGTTCTTTTGCGTCTCTGACAATGCGATCAATAACAGATTTAACGAAAGGACAGTGATTACAAATGAACATAACCAGTGTACCGTTTTCTCCTCGTACATTCTCCAGGCTGTGGATTTCTCCATCAACACCTTTAAGCGAGAAGTCTTTTGCTTTCCATCCAAATTCACAAACAGGAGGTTGTAACGCTGCCATTTTAAGACCCTTTATTATATTGCCGTTGCAAGAACATCATCGACATGGTTTTTGACTTTTACTTTACGCCAAATATGTTGAATGATGCCATTTTCATCGATTAGAAATGTTGCGCGCTCAATGCCCATGTATTTTTTGCCATACATGTTTTTTTCCACCCAAACACCGTAATCTTCGCATGTTGTGCCATCTTGATCGGATGCCAAAACAAAAGGAAGATTATATTTACCTTTAAAGTTGTCGTGCGATTTGACGCTATCTTTTGAAATACCAATAATTTCGGTGTTTGCATCTGTGAACTTTGAAACATTGTCTCTAAAGTCACAAGATTCTTGAGTGCACCCGGGTGTATTGTCTTTTGGGTAAAAATAAAGTACAACTTTCTTCCCCTTTAGGTCAGAAAGCGTTATGGTTCCGTTACTGTCTGTTGGAAGGGTAAACGATGGTGCGGGTGATCCAATTTCGACTGACATAGTAAGCTCCTACGGTATTGATTAGAAAAAGCACATGACTGATATTCAGATTATTCACTCGAAAAGACAACTTCCCAGAAAAAGACGGGACAATTCATCACCTTTTCGAAACCTTACTATAAAGTTGGGTCGGATTTTTGCAATAGCAAGCCTTTCTTTTCTTATTTTATTTGGCGCCCTTTCTTGGCGCATTTCTCACTCACCATTATCTATTCCTTTTGCAAAAGGGTTTATTGAAGGTGCGCTGCAAGGAGAAAGCGGCTCTATTCTTAATATAAAATCAGCTGAACTTATTTGGATGGGGTGGCGGCAGCCGTTAAGTGTACGCCTTAGGTCCGTTTCTATGAAAAACCCTGGTGGGGACCCTGTCGCTTATCTCCCTGAAATATCTGTTGGCTTTAGTATTCCACACTTATTTGCACTCCAGCTTGTTCCCAAAAAGGCTGTTCTTATAGATCCAAAAATTGTGCTTGTCAGAAGCCCAGGCGGTGCTTTTTCTTTCTCTTTGTCTGAGTCCTCTGTTTTTGAATCTGATGATGACAACAAGGTTTTTGAAGATGTGTCGTTTTTAAGAGATATGCAAACAATTGACGTTCGTGAGGCCGACATTATTGTTCAGGACCAGTTGAGAGAGAGCACCTGGAATCTGGTGGATGTTGATGCTGTTTTGACAAGAGAAGCTGATGGTATTGGTTTTTCAGGCCGTGTGCCTTTAGGTTATGCCTCTGTTGGTGTCGCAGCTCGACTATCTGAGACAGGTAATCGTGTGGAGCTAACATTAAGTAACCTTGAAACAGAAAAAGTTCTTAAGTTTTTACCGACCTTAAGTGAAGGAAATAGACAGTTCTTTAACCTTTTTGACGTGCCTGTCAACGGGCGCCTGATTCTTGATTTCTCAAAGATTATAAATGACCCTATTGCCGGCTCTCAGCTACAGCTTAAAAAGTTTGATTTTGATTTGTATGGTGGTCCTGGTGTTGTCCGCCTTTCACAGTTTGGCTATGCAGACCATGTTGTCTCTATGGTTGAATTAACTGGGAACGTTACGCAAGATCAAACAGCCTCTGTTCACCTGAAGAACCTCAGTATGGATTTTGGTGCGCTTAAAACAAAAATAAAAGGCTCGCTTGTTGGTAATAAGATAGATGTTGACGCGACTCTATCCGATCTAAAAATAGACACACTTGAGAAATATTGGCCGAGCGATTTGGCCAAAAACCCGCGTGAATGGGTAACAGAAAATCTTTCGAAGGGTGATATTGTTGAAGGAAAGCTTTATTATAAAGGCCAGGTTTCTTCAGGTGTGGCAGGACTTCGTGTGGAGCCTCAAGATATTCGGGGGACACTCTTATATGAAGGCCTAACAGTTAAGTATATGGATGGCATGCCGCCTGTGGAAAATGTTTCAGGGATTGCCCAATTCAAAAATGACCGGTTTGATCTGAATCTGAATAACGGTGTCTTGAAGGGTGTTAGCCTTAAATCTGGTGTCGTTGAATTAACAAACCTATATGATGAAAGGCCGATGGCCGACATTGATTTGTTTGTGGAAGGGCCCCTGGAAAAGGTTTTCTCGGTTATTAATACACCACGACTAGGGTATATCGATAAGCTTGGTATTGAGCAAGAGAAGGCTGCCGGCTTTGTTAATATGAGTTTGAACTTCAAGCTTCCTCTTCTTAGCAATCTTCCAATGCAGGATGTTGGTATACATGTAAAAGGAGATGTTAAGAAATTCTCATATAAGGACTTTGCAAAAGGATATTCTATTAGTCATGGTGACCTAGGCCTTGATTTGACAGGAAAAGGCATGAAAATAATGGGGCCAGCCAACATCAATGATGTCGCCGTAAACGTTGAGTGGAAAGAGCCTTTCGACAACGGAGAGTCAGAAATATCATTGACGTCCAAGTTGCGACCTGAAGACCTTAAGGCTTTAAACCTTGGTGCGCCAGAAATATTCGACGGGAAGGTTTTTGCGGATGTTTTTGTATCAGGAAATACAAAAAACATGCAGGCCAAAATAAACCTTGATTTTGAAAATGCATCCCTAAACCTTTTGGGTTGGAAGAAGCAACAAAAAACGCCAGGCCGTCTTTTTTCTACACTTCGTTTGAAGAATAATGAAGTTATTAAAATAAACAACTTAACGGCAACATCACCAGGCTTGGAGATTCAAGCTGATGCAAAGCGTGCTTCTAATGGCTGGCTTATGACAAACATTAGAAAGGCTAATATTGGCAAAACATCTTTAAGTGGCCTTGTGCAAAGAAGTCCGAAAGGCGCTTTGGATATAGCCTTAAAAGGCAAGCAATTTGATGGTGCATTTTTGTTAGAGGGTATGGATGGTGGTGATGATGTATCTTTCCCGCCTCTTTCTTTAAAGGGTAATTTTGAGAGAGTCTCTCTTGCAGGTAGCGGCCAGGATGTTGGGGGCGTTGATGTAGAGTGGGTTTATGATGGTGAAAAGTCTTCTAAGCTTATCTTTGGTGGAACGCTTGCTTCTTCTAAAAAGGTTGAGGTTGGTATTTACCCAGATTCTTCAGGGAAGGGCAGATCAAGACGTTTGTGGGTTTATAGCGATGATGCCGGTGCTTTTCTTAGAGAGGTTGGGTTGTATGAGAATATTATGGGTGGTGTGATTTCAATTGCAGGCTTTTTTGATGACGTTGCCAAGATTCCAAGCCTGAAAGGCAAGCTTGTTGTTGAAGATTTTCGCTTGGTCCGAGCGCCTACAGTCATGCAGCTTTTAAATGTCGCCTCTTTACACGGTGCCCAGGATAATTTGCGCGGTAAGGGGATTAAATTTGATAAGATGGAAGCTCCCTTTAAAAAATCAGGCGCGGATGTCAGCTTTGAAGATGCTGTTTTAAATGGCCCCTCTATTGGCTTCACAGCTAAAGGGAATTACAACAGCAAAAGCCAAAACATTAATCTAAGCGGCCTTCTTATACCGGCGAATACACTCAATAAAGTTTTGGGTAATATCCCTTTGGTGGGCCAAGTTTTAACCGGGTTTAAGAAAGAGGGAATTATTGCCGTGAGTTATGATGTAAAAGGAGATGTTTCATCCCCTAAAATAACGGTAAACCCACTTACGGCACTTGTTCCTGGCGTTATAAGAGATCTTTTTGGCGGCGGTAGTTAGCCTTTTTTAAGAAGCACATGCTTCTTTTTCCCGACAGAAAGTTTTATTGTTTCTTTGCCATCAAAGTCGCTTGATACAATTTCTTTTGTGGTGTCATCCAAGGCTTTGTCATCTAATTTAACGCCGCCTTGCTGAACAAGTCTCCGTGCTTCACCTTTGCTTTTACACAGCTCCATTTCAACTAAAATATCAAGAAGTGATTGCGCCTCTTTATTGAGTATCTTTGTTGGCAGGTCTTGGTCTGTGTTTCCTTTTTCAAAGACGTTCTCTGCCGTTTTCTGAGCATTTAGTGCGGCTTCTTCTCCGTGACAAAGCTTTGTTGCTTCAAAGGCAAGCACTTTTTTTGCTTCATTTATTTCTGCACCTTCAAGGCTCTCAAGTTTTGCAATTTCACTCATGGGGAGCTCGGTAAACAGTTTTAGAAACTTGCCAACATCATTATCTTCTGTATTGCGCCAGAATTGCCAGTAGTCATAAGCAGAAAGGCGTGCTTCATTTAACCAAACAGCACCATTTGCTGTTTTACCCATTTTTGCCCCACTTGCTGTTGTGATAAGCGGGGTTGTGAGGCCGAAAAGCTGGTCGGCACCCATTTTGCGTCCAAGGTCAACACCGCTGACAATGTTACCCCATTGGTCAGATCCGCCCATTTGTAATGTACAATCAAATCGCTTATTAAGCTCAACAAAATCATATGATTGTAAAATCATGTAGTTAAACTCTAAGAAGCTGAGGTTTTGTTCCCTCTCAAGGCGCAGTTTTACAGAATCAAATGTCAGCATGCGATTAATTGAGAAGTGACGACCAACATCTCTTAAAAGACCTATATAGTTGAGGGTATCAAGCCAGTCTGCGTTGTTTACCATAAACCCAGGGTTTTTGATATTATCTGTAAAGTCGATATATTTTGTAAACACCTCTCGGATACCCATCATGTTTTTATGGATACCTTCGCTTGAAAGAAGTTGTCGTGCTTCATCTTTTCCAGAGGGGTCGCCAATCTTTGTTGTGCCGCCACCCATTAGAACAATGGGGGTGTGTCCAAATTTTTGCAGCCACCTTAGTAGCATAATTGACACAAGGCTGCCGACATGAAGGCTGTCTGCTGTACAGTCAAAGCCGATATAAGCAGATATTTTTTCTTTGGAAAGCTGTGTGTCTAGCTCTTCTATCGCTGTGCATTGGTGAATAAACCCTCGTTCAGAAATGGTTTTGAGGAACTCAGATTTTAAATTATCTTCCGACATTTAGATACCTTCATGTTTTTGTTCAAATTTTTTTGCCATAAACCGCGATTTCCGCCCTTTTGTTGGTTGACCAGGCGTTGGATTATATGCTACTTACGTCAACCTTACTCATCTTAGGCACAATATAAAAGAGGTAAAAATGTCAAATCAAACGGTTACAAGAGCATTCTTGAGCGAAGCAATTTTTAAGGAAGTCGGTCTTTCTAGAACAGAATCTCTTGATATTATTGATGATTTTCTAGAAATAATATCAAAATCTTTGGAAACAGAAGAACAGGTTAAGCTTGCTGGGTTTGGTACATTTGTTACACGTAAGAAAACAGAGAGAATTGGCCGAAACCCAAAGACCAAAGAAGAAGTGATGATTACGCCGCGTCGTGTTGTTACATTTCGCTCTTCAAGAATGATGCGTAATAAGGTAAACTCAGGTGAGTCTTCAACATCATAAGGTGTTAAAACGTGCCAGAGAAATCTAAAGATGCCCTCCGAACAATTGGTGAAGCCGCAAAAGAAGTCGGTGTTGAGCCGCATGTTTTGCGCTTTTGGGAAAAGAAATTTAAGCAGATAGACCCTGTCAAAAGAGGTTCCGGAAGGCGCTATTACCGCGCAGAGGATATTTCGTTTTTGATAAAGCTTCGTACACTTCTTCATGATGAGGGCTTTACGATTAAGGGCGCGCAGAAATACCTAAAAACGTCACAAGATCTTCCGCATTTATCCGATGCGCCTCAAGATCGTGACATCAATATTCAGCCTATTACAGACAGCCAGGAACAGTCTCTTAAGCGTGTTCTGTCAACGCTGAAGTCTCTTCGAGATGACCTTCAAACGACGCTCAGCCGTATTTAAAGGAATTTTGATGCCCAAAATTCTACAAATTCTTCCTTCTTTGGTTTCTGGTGGTGTTGAAAGAGGAACGATTGATACAGCAAAACATTTAAAATCTATTGGATGGGATCCTTATGTTATTTCTTCTGGCGGTCCTATGGTTGTAGAGTTAGATCGCGCCTTGATAAGACATGATATTTTTCCAAAAATAAAATCAAAAAATCCTCTTCATTATCTTCGTCAATCACACGTCCTGAAAAAGTTTATCCAAGATCATGAAATTGATCTTGTTCATGTTCGATCGCGTGGCCCTGCTTGGGTTGCGTCGCGTGCTTGCCGTTTGGCTGATGTGCCAATGCTGACAACATTTCATGGTGCGTATGGACATGCGTCTCGTCTGAAGCGCTGGTATAATAGTGGGATGCTTAGAGGGCAGCAGGTGATTGCACCTTCAAAGTACATCAAGAAGCATATTGAAGATGTATATAGTGACTATTTAGCAGAAAATCAGAAGATAACAGTTGTTCCAAGAGGGGTTGATGTTGAAACATTTCATCCAGATAAAGTTTCTGAAGTGCGTATCGCAAACCTTATCAGTCAGTGGCGTGTGAAAGAAGATGCACATATTATTATGTTGCCAGGCCGTTTGACCCATTGGAAGGGCCATGAGGATTTAATTTCTGCCCTGAAAAAGGTTCTACAAGAAAAAGAAAATATTCAGTGTTTATTCATAGGAGAAGGCCGTGAAAGTTACGTCTCTCATTTAACGCAGCTCATTGAAAATGAAGGTCTTGCAGGAAAAGTTGTTTTGGCGGGTGTCTGTCGTGATATGCCAGCGGCCTATATGGTTGCTGATATTGTTGTTTGTCCTTCAACAAAGCCAGAGGCCTTTGGCCGTACAGCGATTGAAGCTCAGGCGATGGGCCGCTTAACAATTGCTTCCAAACATGGTGGTGCTTGTGAGACTGTGAAAGATAATAAAACAGGGTGGCTTGTTACGCCTGGTGATGTTGATAGTTTAGCTGATGCATTGATCAATGCTTTGAATCTTTCAAAGCCGATGCGTGATAAAACCATAAAAGCTGCTATCATAAATGCACAGAATTTTACCAAACTTAAAATGTGTGAGCAAACTGTCAAAATTTATAAAAGCATTTTGAAATGACAAAAAACATTCTTGTTATAAAGCATGGCGCATTTGGTGACACTGTTCAAGCAGTTGGACACTTTCAGGCGTTACGGAAGCACCATAAAAATGATCGCTTAATTCTTTTAACAACGCCACCTTATAAAGACTTAATGGAAAAAATGGGTTGTTTTGACGCCGTTTGGACTGATCAGCGAAAGGCACTTTGGACATTTGACTGGCGCAGGCTTAAGAAAAGAATTGAGCATGAAGAAATAAGTCGTATTTATGATCTTCAAAACTCTGATCGCACAGGTTTTTATTTTAAAATGCTTGGAAAACCAAAGCCTGAATGGTGTGGGATTGCAGCAGGATGTTCTCACCCTCAAAATTTGGAAGGTCGACGTGATATGCATAATGTCGATCGTCTGGACGAACAAATTAAAATAGCCGGCGTCAAGCCTGTTAAGGCGGCAGATTTTTCTTGGCTAGGACAGGGAAGGGACATGAAGGTACAAAAACCATATGCTATTCTTATCCCAGGTGCCTCTAAGGGGAAAACCTTTAAAAGGTGGCCTTATTTTATTGAGCTTGCAAATAAAATTCTAGAGCATGATGTTGTTCCTGTCTTTATCGGAAGTGATGCAGAAAGAAACCTTATCCCTGAAATTGAACAACGCTGTTTGCGTGCAGAGATTCTCATTGGCCAAACAAGTTTTGATGATCTAGCAGATTTGGCCCGTGATGCAGAATTTTTTGTTGGGAACGACACAGGGCCAGCGCACTTGATAGCCGCTCTTGGCGTAAAAGGCGTAATGCTTTTCGCAGAAGCTTCTGAACCACATCGCTGTGCGCCAAAATCAAAGAAGGTGATATCGTTGATCGGACAAGACTTGCAATCTGATATTTTGCTTGAAGACGTTTTAAGAAAAATAAGCTTTGATTAATATGATGCTTGATAAGTAGCACTTTTTTCCTTTATAGTGCCAGTCCTTCAGCTTTATGCTTGAAGGGTCCAGGTTGGAGAGGTGGCCGAGAGGCTGAAGGCGGCGGTTTGCTAAACCGTTATACGGGGAATACTCGTATCGTGGGTTCGAATCCCATCCTCTCCGCCATTCATCATAATCCGATACATACCACAAATATTCCGTTGAGATATCTGATTAATTAGATGGCGTATAATGATCTAGAAAATAAGAGGTTTTAACTTCAAGCACCCTGCAGATTTGCAGCAACCTGTGTACGGACATGCTGCTTTTCCCACTTTCGTATTTTTGTATTTGTTGTGGGCTAATTGCCATGCGATATGCCAGCTCTGCCTGAGTAATGCCTAACGCCGCTCTACGGGCACGCATTTTCTGAGCAATATACTTGTTAATAGAGTGTTTTTCTTCCATAAACTAATCTGCGAAATTGTTTTATATCTTTCCGGTTACAGTGGGAGTATTGATGACGAATAGGTAGTAATTATTTATAATAGGTAAAAAAACAGGGCACGCTTCAAGAGTGCCCTGTTAAGGTTTATTTGAGGCCAGATCGTCTGTCAATTGCCCCAAAAATAAGGGAAACGACTAAGAGCGCCACAAAGATGAAGAAAATAAACTGTGCAATTTCAGTAGATGCCGCAGCAATTCCGCCGAAGCCAAATAAGGCTGCGACAATGGCCACAACAAAAAACATGAGTGATAAACGTAACATGGTTGTCTCCTTTAATAGTTTTTGTTCTCAGAAGCTGTTTCTCCAATTTTTTCGCCGGCAGCTTTGATATCTTCGCCTGCACCTTCAATGGTATTACACGCACTGAGGGCAACAAGGCTGAAAAGCGCAACAGTAATAGAAAGTAACTTCACTTTATTCAGCATAGCTTTCTCCTTTAGTTAGGTTAGCAGAACATCACTTGATGTAGTCTAGAGAGTATGGAGTAACAAGTCAGTGTTCAATTCGAAGGCCTTCGCCAGTCCATCAGCGCAGCATAAATTAACTATTTACACGTTCCTCTTCCTTCAGAAAGCAGACAGGCAATCCGCTTTGTATTCGTAAACTGATAACATACCACCATAAAAATGTGGGTGAGAGGCACAGCCAAAAACGCGCCAGCTGGACCCCAAAGAAAGCTCCAGAAAGCAATACTCATTAATATCACGACCGGGGACATGGAGAGAAACTTGCCTTGGAATTTCGGATCAATCACATTTCCCATGAAGAATTGAATGAGGCCAATCCCAGCTACTACGGCCCAGACTTGTGCGGGATCAGAAAACTGCATCATAGCGATTAATACAGGTGGTATCAGCACTAAGACTGCGCCCAGCACGGGTATAAAGTTCATGATAAAAGCAATTAATCCCCATAGCAGGGCAAAATCCAACCCGACTATCCATGAGAATCCTGCTGTAAGTGCAGCAGCAATTAGACCGATACCGGTCATCACGGTCATATATCTTTGGAATGACGCCGCAGCCTCGGCCCCCGCTTTTTGCCAGCTACTTCCATCTTTGCCAAGGCAGTTTTCCAGCTTATCTTCCCAAAACACCAGTTCAGGAAGCCCAAGTATCACAAGTGCTACAATGAGAATAACATGCCCCATCATGGTATAAAATGTCCCGATAAGTGGTGTGATGAAGCTTTGTAAATGTTCAGGGTTGAACTCTTGCGGCGCTGGAAGGCCGTAGCTTCTTAATATGAGGCGAGCCTCTTTTAATAGCGCAAGAAATTGCTCTTCATATTGAGGCAGCTGGTTTGTCAGTTCAGAAATTGATAGATACACAATGCCACCAAATGTACCAAGGATAGCGACCAAGGCTACATATGAAAGAACATAGCTGATGTGCTTTGGAAATAATTTATTCAGCCAGATGGTAATAGGCCATGCTACTGCAATCATGAATAATGCAATGACCAGTGGCAAAAGCACTGGCTTTAGCCAGTGTATTACGGCAAAGCCCAGCACCAGGCAGATAAACCCCAAATAACGATATTGCTGTGTTTTTTTATTGGCCATTCTTAAATCCTGTACAATATGGTAAAAGCGCGAAACTCACATTAAGGGTAGACATACATAGGCTGTCCAGCAGGGCTTTGTGAATATGCCAGCGTTTCATGTGCCTACCTATGACCTGATTGTTTTTTGACAGAGTCTTTTTCTTCACATAGACCGTCTATAAATGCCTGAAGAAGGGATTCGATGCTGGCGGTATTTGCTTCTGTTTTATCAGCGGTAAATGGTGTTAGTTTTTTCTTTGCTTGCTTTGCTTTAGATGTATATTTTTCCGCAATCAGTCCACTGATGATGGTTAAAAGAAATAATAATCCAGCACTCAAACCAACAGCACCGTGATGGGATAAGCCTTCCGCGATTAGGAATTGATAAAACATCAAGCACCCCAGCAATACGAGAGATGATAATAGCACGCCAGTGATGACAGCGGCCAATAAGCCACGGTGGACATCACGAATAATATCAGAAAGAGCAGAGGTTTTTGGTAAGACATGCCCGATCACAGCCAACCCAAGCCGCTTCATCAATTCTGGGGTGCTTGACTGCATTTTATTTCTTCCTCAGTAATGTGGTGATCAGCATGCCGCCAGCAAATGCGACTGCAGCGCTGGTCAGAGGGCGCTCTTTGATAGTTTTTTTGCACGCTGTTTTTACTTCTTCAAGCTGTTTTTGTTTGTCAGAGAAGAAGGCTCTCACTCCCTTACCAGCTTGGTTTGCTATGCTCTGCAGATCTTCTTTATTGAAAATGTTTTTCGTTTTCCCGTTGGTGGGTATTTCTTCTAGTTGATCCGCTAGCATATCTTTAATCTGAGCGATATCTTGTTTCATATTTTTCACTTCTTTTTGAGTAGTAGCCATTATTTAAATCTCCTTTTGACTATCAGTTATATTGACTAGAACAGTTTTTCAGGATTTTCGTCAGATCTCGATAGGTTGTTCTATCAGATGACATCAAGTGGGTATAAATCAGCTTCTCAGTACAGGGTTTTTTGGTTTGATGGTAAGTGTTTTGACGCCAGCCAGTATTACAAGAATTAGTAATATTGAAAACACTACCAATGCTCCCCACAGCCCTATAGAATGAATGAGCGGTAAAGCAAGCGCAGTGACAAAGCCACCACCGATGATTGGCTCATAAAGTGGTTGTTTCATACTGAAGCTTGATTTAGCGCCGGTCTTATCGCTAGGATCAACAATTTTCATGAGCAGCAGGCCAGTGGTGGTGGCCCCAGTTGAGTGAGCGAAGTCTCCCAAGCCACGTGTCCATGGTGCGTTCTGATATAGTCTTGGAGCTATCAGGAAAAAGACACACAGGTTCCAGCTAATCCCTGTGGCAATCAATATGGCCAGTATCTCCCAGTTTGCAGCTAGGGCTTTGAGAGAAAGTGAAGCAATAGCAACAACAATTAACAAATCCAAGAAACTGTGACTGATGGAGTGCAGATGATGAGCATTTACCATCTTCTCTTTACTTAATTTAGTGATAAGCAGCTGTAATATAATACCACCAATCAATGCCATTGGGAAAAGGGGAATATATTGTATCACACCTTCGGAACCTTCTGCGAGGAATAACACTTCAATAAGCAATAGACCCTTTCTTAATGTCCACCCCAAAACAATGGCCGTACATAACAACGCAAAATGCAAAATCAGGCTGTCTGCTGAAAAATGCTTTTCTTTTTGCTGTTTTTTATAAAGCGCTTTCGCTTTTTTTTCTGGCACTTTCTCGCGCTCTTCTTTTTCGCGTTTTTGCTTCGGTGATTCTATCTGATTGCGGCGTGTTGCCAGATTGATTAGAGCAATACCAACCAATATAGCAGATACCTTGCCTGCTGTCGCCATTCCAAGAGCTAGGTCATAGCCACTCTCAAATCCCAGTTGATTATACACATCCCCCAGCCCGGCAGCAGTTCCATAGCCTCCTTGGAAGCCGATAGCAATCAATGCGCCGCTGAGTGGATTGGCATCAAAGAATGGAATTAGCACTAGCAGTGTCAACAAAATCCCAACCACGTACTGTCCCCACGCTAGGCCGTAACCGATCACCAGATGTGACGAAGCATTTGACCAAATTTTTCTTGGTGAAGGAATGGTTTTGCCCATCATGAGCGCAGCAAAGACGACAACAATTAAGTAACTCGGTAGGCTTTTGCCGATGGCGTAGAGTTCATGAACTGTGTCGCCAAACTTCGTACCGCTGAACACTATACCAGTCAGAATTTGGGGTCCGATAATCACGCCCAATACGCCACCAATGACTGATGCAGGGAGGTGCAAGCGCTCTAATATGGGAAACAGTTTGCGCAACAGCGCCCCGCATAAAATCAGCAACGAGGCGCTGAGCAGCGTGAGCAAAATAAGATCAATAGGATGCTCAGACGGCTTCATGTGGCATTTCTGGGCGTGATGCAATGATGTAGACTGCATGAACAATCCCTGGAATATACCCCAAAATTGTTAGCAGAAGGTTGAGCCAGAAATGCTTCCCGATGCCAACCTGAAGAAAGACCCCAAGCGGTGGCAGTAAAATGGCGAAAAGTATACGAATTAAATCCATTGTATTCTCCTGATTTATGCGGCGGTTTTTTCTTGCCATTCATTGATTTCACGCTCAGCCTCTTCTTTCGACTTGCCATATTGTTCTTGCAGTAAGCCAGAAAGCTTTGTTGCATCACCTTTGATTTGGTCCACCTCATCATCTGTCAGCTTGCCCCATTGACTCTGTACAGAGCCCTTCAACTGATCCCATTTACCTTTAATAATATCACTATTCATAGGTTTTCTCCTTTCGTTAGTTGAGTACGTCTCATGACGCATGACAAAGAATGGCAGTTTGCACATCAGCTTTAAATAGGATGTGGTTTGAATAGGTATTAAGAGAGCATCAATTGATGCTTGGTTGATCTTTAATGCAGCCTCTTCTAACGGCAACCTTATACCATTTCATTTATTCTACGGCTTTAAATTATTAGATATGGAAATATTATGGAACCCACAGAAGAATATATTGAAGCTGCAGAAAAAACTTTAACACCTCTTTATGAAGGAGCTATGGTGTGGCTGTCTGCGCCATACACCTATTACCAAGCATTTTCTATAGCGATAGCAGTTTTGTTGGCTTATGGCATTACTAAGCTCGTCAGGCATTATGTGCTTGCAGTAAAAGAACCGGATGGTCGGGTAAAAGCTTTCTCCAGACGCTGGTTTATGCGTCGTTCTGGGCGATTAATTTATCCATTACTTACAATTATATTCCTCAGTGTTGCTGAGGCTGCTTCTCAGCAACTTATAAAACATGTAGAGGTGATTCATGCGGGGCAACGGGTAGCATTTATTTGGCTTTTATGGGTCGCATTGAAGGCTTTTGTGACCAGTACTTTGGTGCGTACCGTAGGCATATGGATATTGCTTCCTGCTGCATTGCTACAGCTGTTTGGTTGGTTTGATGCAACGGTAAGTTATCTCAATGGTTATGGCTTTACATTAGGTGAGGTGGAAATCACTGCTTATACCTTTGTGAAATCAATTTTCTTTGTCAGTATCGTGATCTGGCTTGGTAAGTTGATTAGTAATAGTGGCGAAGGATATATTCGTAGCAATACATCACTAACACGTCCAACCAAGGAGTTGCTTGTTAAGCTTTTTGATATTGTGCTTTATTCAATTCTTTTCTTAATCACTCTTAATTTGATTGGTATTGACTTAACGGCGCTAGCTGTTTTTGGTGGTGCGCTGGGTGTTGGTTTGGGGTTTGGACTACAGAAAGTAGCCTCCAACTTTATTAGCGGACTTATATTACTTACAGAGAAATCTATTAACATAAACAACCTTATTGAGATGGATGATGGTGTTTTTGGGTATGTCCGCAAATTGGGAGCCAGAGCTAGCATTGTTGAAACATTTGATGGTAAAGAGGTAATGGTGCCGAATGAGGACTTTATTACCTCCCGTGTCTCTAACTTGACGCATAGCAGTACTAATGGACGTATCGAGATACCGGTGGGTGTTTCCTATGATACTGACCTTCACCTTGCTTATGATCTGATTTTGAAAGCCGCGAACGATTATGAAAAATCTCTGCAGACTGATGACGATCATAAGCCCAAATGTTTCTTACGAGAATATGGTGATAGCTCGGTTAATTTTCTACTCACCTTTTGGTTGGAGGATGTGACAACAGGCCGTTGGCGCGCGAAAAGCGATGTGATGTTTGCAATTTGGGATGCGTTTAAAGAGCATGATATCGAGATTCCTTTTCCGCAGCGTGATCTGCATATTCGCAGTGGCCTGGAAGGGTTGAAGGCGGCACCAAAGAATAAGAAGAAATCTTGATTTATGCTCTGTTGATGAAGGTGTGCATATCACCATGCTGCGCCCTGAAATGATATCTTATATATTTCAGAGAGTAACAACTCAAAAGGAGATCACAATGTTGAAACAAGATTATACAGATAGGCTGGATGATATGCTTTTGCCAGAACACGATATGTTACAGTTTATTCCCGGTAATGTGGTGTGTCCTTTATCCAAGAACGATTTGCTTCAAGAGGTAAAGTTATACATTTAGTACCAATTGCAAGGTGTATTGCAATTTAATTTAATCAATAATTCAAGGAAAAAAGCAATGTCTAATAGAATGATTTTAATATTAATTTTGGCTTCAGTTTTAGCTATTGGTGCCTTCATGGTTCATGAAGAAAATGAGTCTCCTGCAGAAAAAACAGGCGAGGCTGTAAGGCGGCTTGCAGATGATGCAGGTGATGCTATCGAAGATGCTGCGCGCTAGAATTTCTTAGGTGTTTTATTTTTTATGTTGAAGGGGTGACTTGCTCAGGCAGGTCACCTTTTGCAGAGAATAACGCTTCTTTTTATGGAGAATTTATGCGGCATATAATAAGGTCTGTATGAAAACGCTCTAAGGAAAAAGTTAAAAATGCCAGAAAAATCGACCATAGCTGTTTGTATCAACGCCCACCCGAAAACGAATATATTGCTGCGCGCTGCGGCAAGTAAAGCTAAAAAACTGGGCGTTCCTTGGTCAGTATTATATGTAGAAACCCCTGATCACTATGCAGACGAACGCGAATCGCGTGAGCGCATGCTGCGTTTCTTAACACTGGCAGAAGAAATGGGGGGCAGAGTATGTCACATGGAGAATAGCGATGTTCTTCAGAGTATAACAAGTTTCATTCGTGACTCACAGGTGGAACACCTCATTATGGGGCAAAGCAGTAAAGAGGGTTTCTTTAATGAATTGCGGGCGTCTCTTGCAGAACGCGTAACTAGGAAGCTCCGCAAACACAACACACAAGTACAGATTATTCCACTCTCAGGTAGGCAATATACATCTAGTTGGTTTGACAGGTTGCAGTTGCGTGACGTGAGGTTAAAAGAGATAAGTTTTGCATTTTTTGCGGTGATTACCGCATATTTTGCGTCTGAAATATTACGTGCCAGTGTCACTAATACAGAATGGCAAGCTCAAGCACACAATGTTACAGCATTTTTCCTCATTGCTACGATTATATCTGCGCTACGATATGGTTTAATACCAGGACTACTATCGGCAATCATCGGCTTCTCGACGATTAATTATTTTTACACCGCTCCATTACATAGCTTTAGTATAGATCATTCTGGTGATGGTATCAGTCTTTCTGTTTTTCTGACTTCTGCGGTTGTGTTGTCTTTGATGGGGGCTTTCAGCCGTGCCACGAATGCTGCGCTGGCGCGTAAGGAGAGAAGGTCACAGGCACTTTATAAAGTGCATCGGCTGGCGAGTGAAGCTACTGATCGCGATGAGGCATTTAAAACTTTATATGAAGAGCTGATGCAGCTACTGGAAATGGAGATAGCTTTTTTTCTACCCCCTACTATGAATCCAGATGCGATTGAGTTGGCCTACCCAAAGAATTTGGATTTTTCTGAAAAAGACAGGCAATCTCTCATTGCGTGTTGGGAAGAAGTTCGTACCACTGGGCTTGGCACTGTCAATCGTTTTGATTCATTTTGGCGGTTTGAACCGTTGTCTACACCAAATAGTGAGATAGGTGTGATGGCTGTTAAGGTGCCAATGCATGTCCGTTTGGATGCTTCGTTTGGTAGGCTGATCACAGCATTGGCTGATCAAGCTTCCAGTATTCTAGAGCGCTTAGAGCTGACAAAAATGATGTCTGAAAGCCGGATGCGTGAAGAGCGGGAAAAACTACGTGCTATGCTGCTTTCCAGTGTTTCGCATGACTTAAAAACACCACTTGCCTCTATTATTGGTTCTATGAGTGTCTATAAGCGTATGAGAAAAGCAAGGAGACTGAATGATGAAACCGCCGATGAATTGGTTGAAACCACGTTAGATGAAGCGCAGCGGCTGGACAGTTTTATCTCCAATATTCTCGACATGACTCGTATTGAAAGCGGAGAAATTACGTTTGCCGAAGAATGGATAGATGCCTCAAAGCCAGTTAGGAATGTGAAAAAGCGCCTGCGCCAACGGCTCAGCCATCATATGCTGAATATCTATAGCCCTCATGGTGAGATGGAAGTGCAGATGGATGAAATGATGACAGAACAGGTGTTACAAAACGTCATTGACAATGCCGTGAAGTATTCACCTTATAAAACTGAAATTGACCTTACTTATGGTAAGCATGGCGATGGTTTTGCTTATGTCATCCGAGACCGCGGTATTGGTATTCCAGAAGATAAGTTGGAGGCGGTTTTTGATAAATATGAGCGATTGAAGCAATCAGATAGTAAGGTGGCTGGAACAGGTCTGGGGCTCGCAATTGCTAAGGCAGTAATGGAAAAACAGGGTGGCACTATTTCTGTGCATAACCATCTAGACGGTGGTGCAGAGTTTACTTTGTGGTTTCCTAACATGAGAATAAACGAGAAAGAAAGGAACGAGGTGGCATGACGTTAGAGGGTAGTAAGATAGTTGTTATTGATGACACACCCTCCATTCGCACATTTTTACGTGTGTCGCTGGAATATGAAGGTGCTGAGTTTCATGAAGCATACACAGCGAAGGATGGATTGGAGCTGTGTAAAAAAATATCCCCAGACTTGGTTGTGCTTGACCTTGGCCTGCCAGATGTAGATGGGCTAGATATTTTGCCACAGATCAAAGAAACGCAACCTGGTGACAATCCTCCGGTGATTGTACTCACAGTACGCAAAGGTAAGGAAACTATCCATGAAGCTTTTGAAAAGGGGGCAAACGGCTACCTTACAAAACCCTTTATGGTAGAAGACCTTCTTGAAATCATTGAAAAGGAAATAGAATCATGAATGTTCTGACGCCAGAAGAAATAATGCTACGCTTAGGCATTGCTGTGTTTTGTGGTTTATTTGTTGGGTTAGATCGTGAGATTAAGCATAAAAATGTTGGAGTACGCACTTACTTGTTGGTTTGTTTGGGTGCTGCTGGGTTTTCTCTGATGACGTTAGAGATGACACATTTTTATACCACTATTTATAAAACAATAAACCCTGACCCCACACGCGTGATTCAGGGTGTGGTCACTGGCATTGGATTTTTAGGAGGAGGTGCCATCTTGCAGGCCAAAGGTCATGTTACCGGAGTTGCTACTGGTGCAAGTATTTGGGTGTGCGGAGCCATTGGCGTTGCATGTGGTTATGGATTTTATTGGCATGCTGTCATTATGGCAGGCTATGCGTTTTTTATCTTAGCAATTGTTGGATGGTTGCGTGTAAAATGTCGGGGTGATTTGGAAAGCGATGAAGGCGATGTTGCCAACAACCAGAAGAAGAAAAGCTAAACAAGTTTTTTTTGTTCTACGATATCTAAAATTTCGGTAGAATCTGTCTCCAGTATTGTTGCAAGCAAATGAATTTTTTTGCGCAGACTATCATGACATTTTTCTAATAGCATTTTGTAAACTTTATATTCCTCCTCATTCAGTGCTTTGTTATTGTCGTAATGATTAATGCGTTCCTCCAGCACCTTTAATTCATCCCTCAGTTCATAGGTGATTTTGAGTATATCATCGGTGATGCTTTTCATAGACTTTTCTCACTTTATCAAGTTCTAGGTGAGAGTATGTCTATGAAAAGCGAAAATAAAACAACTGAAAGTGGTATTAATTGTTTTTATATTGGTGGATTTGTCTTTTTACCTGTCAATATATTGGCAATAAGCGTAATCACAAAAAGTATGATAAACGCGACAAAAAACCACTTTGCAGCCCAGGCAAATGTACCAGCTAATCCGCCAAATCCAAACACAGCCGCAATAATTGCCAGTAAGAAAAATGTGATTGACCATCCAAGCATAATAATCTCCTTAATTTTCTGTCATTCTTTACTATTTCGGGTCAACATTCTATTGGATGGATGGCTCATAATATCAAGGCAGTATAAGTGAGATATGAAAGACTTATGTTTGCTTTATGTTATTAAGCCTTTTCTCAGATAGTGCTCTGATGATTGGTCATTATATTCTTTTTGTAGAAAGGAGAATATAATGGCACGTACCTATCACACGTTTGATTTGATTATTATTGGCGCTGGCACTGCAGGGATATCTGCCCTTAAAGAAGCGAGAAAGCATACAAGTAATGTGCTTCTGATTCATGGCGGTCCGGAGGGTACCACATGTGCGCGCGTTGGGTGCATGCCTTCTAAGTCGCTCATTCATGCAGCGAAGCTTTATGATTCACATAAAAAAATGCCAGCAGCCGGTATCATAGGTTCGCAGGGGTTAAGTCCGGACATTCCTCGCATTCTCACAAAAGTGAGAGAGAAGCGCGATCATTTCGTGTCGCATATGAAAGAAGAAACTGAATCGTTGGAAGACTTTATTATTCAGGGCACTGCCCGATACGAATCACCTACTACCATTCGGGTTGATGGTAAGCTCCTGCACACCAAAGCGAGTATCATTGCCACTGGCTCTAGCCCCTTCATTCCCATGAAGTATCGAGATTACAAGCCACATATCATCACCTCCGATACTCTCTTCGAACGTAAAGACTTGCCAAAGCGTATGGCGGTGGTTGGTATGGGAGCTATCGGCCTGGAAATGGCACAAGCCTTTGCCATGTTGGGTATTGATGTAACCGCTATTAACAAAAACAAGAAAGTGGGGGTAGTGAATGACCCTAAAATTAATGATACGATTTTAGAAGCACTTGCTGAAGATATGAAAGTTTGGGTTAATACAGACCCAGATGTAAGGCAGACCAAAGATGGCATTGTGTTACATACAAAAGAAAAGGAAGCCATTGTTGATGGAATTTTTATGGCAGCAGGTAGAAAGCCAAATCTGAGCAGTCTTGGCCTAAAACGCATGGGTATTGATGTCAATGGCAGTGGTGTACCGCTTTTTAATCGCTATACGATGCAGATTCCCAATTATCCCATTTACATTGCTGGCGATGTAACGGATGAACGCATGATTTTGCATGAGGCCAGCGATGAAGGCATCCGTGCAGCCTTTCATGCGCTGAAGGTTGATAAAGCTCACTCTCCGCGTTATCCGCAAATGCAGATTATTTTTACTAAGCCGGTGATCGCCGTTGTCGGTGATACGGCTTATGCTCTGCGCCATGATCGCACTGTGATCGGTGAGGCGGATTTTGAAAATCAGGGTCGCGCGACACTGGAAGATAAGAATTTTGGCAAGATTCGCCTCTTTGCTGATGAAGAAGGAGGCTATATTCGCGGAGCAGAAATTATGGCCCCGGCGGCAGAGCACCTGGCTCATTTTCTAGCACAAGCGCTCACGCAACATCTAACACTGAAGAAGTTACTTAAAACACCATTCTATCACCCAACTCTAGAAGAGGGGCTGAAGACTGCGCTTAAAGAAGCTCAAAAGAAGGTCAAGACATAAACCATTTATGCCGCATTGATAACTTATGATGCTTCATCGTCTCGTAACTTAATCTGTCATTTTCTAATCTTCTAACTGAAGCGAATGCTTCTTTTGTTAAACAAATTAAGGAGAAACCCATGAGCAATACTATATCCGCTACTTTTAAGACATTGGCAGCAGCACGTAAGGCATTACTGAAGCTCGAAGCTGCTGGTTTCACTGAAAAACAAATCAGTATCGTTGCAACTGATGATAGCATTGGCCAGTCATTTAATATTGAAAAAGAAAATAAGGCTGCGGAGGGTAGTGCCATCGGTGGCGCAACAGGTGGCTTAATTGGCGCAATTGCTGCTGGCCTTGCAGCGACCGGAAGCGTTGTTATTCCTGGTGTTAATCTATTGATATACGGAACGGCTATTGCCGCTGCTGCTGGTGCAGGTGTTGGCGGTGCCGCTGGTAGCTTGATGGGCGCGCTTATCGGTCTTGGCATCCCAGAGTACGAAGCTAAGCGCTATGAGGACGAGATCAAAAATGGTGCTGTGTTAGTGGCTGTTGAAGCTAATAGCTCTGAGCGTGCAAATCGCGTCAAAGAGTTATTTAAAAAGGAAGACGCACATAACATTGCTGCATAGAACACTGCCTGGAATAGCACTCTTTCTTAACGGAAAGAGTGCTATCACTTTGTTATGACCGACTCAACTCCTCAATATCAATTCCACACCTCTACCACTGATGCATGGCATGCTATGCTGAAGGCCTGTTCTGACGCCAAAAAATCTATTTATCTAGAAGAGTATATTCTTAGCCCAGACACGATTGGCACAGCTTTTGTTGATGTGCTTTCGCGTAAGGCACAAGAAGGCTTAACTGTTAAGCTTTTGTTAGATTGGTACGGCTGTCGTGACCTAAAAAAGTCGGAGCAATATCAGCGCCTGCTGGATTCTGGGGTGCAGGTGCATTTTTTCAGGCCGCCAAAATGGGATTGGTTGATGAAAAGCCCTCGTCTATTTCCCAGAGATCATCGTAAATTATTGATATTGGATGATGCAATTACTTTTGTGGGCGGAGTATGTATTTACGACAATATTACCCACTGGCGTGATACCATGGTTGAACTATCTGGTTCTATAACTGAGCAATTCCTGCATACCTTCCACCGCATGTGGCAAAAAGTTGAAGGAGATGAGCGCGATATAACAGCTAATCCTAGCTTTGAAACGAGCAGTGGCTTTTCTGTGTATGCCAATGCCCCGGATTCAAACGAAAACCATTTTGTTGATAAGCTGATTGATCGCATTAAAAGTGCAAAACACAGTATCAAGCTAACATCACCATATTTTACACCAGGCGAAAAGCTGCTTCCTGTAATGCAAGACGCATTATCACGTAATGTAAAATTGGAAATACTGCTTTCTAACTACTCGAAGTATCTACCTTACGTCGTAGGGAAAATGCAGTGTGGAAGGCTTATCGAACACGGCGCGCATATCTATTATTATGAACCCACCATGCTACATCTAAAAATGATGATCATAGATAGTGAGTGGTCAGCCATTGGTAGTTGTAACTTGGACGGCCTAAGCATCCATCATAATCAGGAAGTGATGCTGGTATCTGTGTATCCAGAATTCACCGCCTCGTTGGATAAACATTTTGAAGTTGATAAATCTAGTTCTGTACGCTTTTCTTATGCGGACTGGCAAGCGCGACCTGTGTCACAAAAAATAGCAGGCTGTGTGTTGCTGCCATTTAGACACTATCTTTAGGCTGTGTTGGATTGATCTTCAGTGTTTTCAGATAGCTCTATCACTTCCATCCGGTACCCAATACCTGGTTCTGTCACCACATAGCTTGGCTCTTTCAGGTTGGGCTCGATCTTCTCACGCAGCTGGCTTACATAGACACGAAGATATTGCATATCATCTCCATGCGCTGGTCCCCACACATCTTTGAGCAGCTGTTTATGGGTGATCATTTTACCGCGATTAATCATAAAGTAGCGCAATAGTTCATACTCTTTCGGGGTGAAGAATGTGCTCTCGCCATCGACAAATACTTCATGACGTACCAAGTCCATACGGATGCGTCCATTTTCTAGATCTGGTTCGCCAGCTTCCTGTGTTACCGACTTGCGAATATTTGCTTCAATGCGCGCAATTAATACATCGGGGTTGAACGGTTTAGTGACATAATCATCTGCACCGCGCCCTAGCGCATCGACCACCTCCTTGTCTGCATCGCGTACGGAACAAACGATAATTGGCACTTGGGACCATTCGCGGATTGCATCGATGACTTCTTTACCGTCCATGTCCGGCAAACCCAAGTCCAGAATAATAAGATCAGGTTTAATTGAAGCAGTCATGCGTACAGCCTGCGCACCTTTCTCACATTCTTCCGTTTTATAACCTTCATCTTTTAACGTGATTTTAAGCAGCTTCCTGATCTGTGGCTCGTCATCTACGATCAGGATAGTGTTTTTCTTATTCACAATGGCTTCTGTCATGTATCCCTCTTAGTTCATTGAATAATAATGAAATGTCCCAAAACTACATTTAAAAATATCCTGAGACGTATAAATTCTCCATTCTTTCTTTGTGCAATTTTTGTTAATATTTATTGTCTTCCTAAAAGATGATGAACAATATACTAAAAATACACCAGAATAGCAAAATGAATAAGCTTCTGAAAACATTACTGAAGCTTTGCATAATGCGGTTGCAACATAAAACTTGCTTTTCATTGTTTTCAGGGCGATTATTTGTTTTAACAAAGTTATTGGTGTATAGAGCTATATATCACCACTTTATCTCTTAAAACCCCTTTTATCGACTTGCAGGACAAATTAAAGGAACAATAATTATGAGCGATCTTCCGCCGTGCCCCAAATGCCAATCGTCTTATGCCTATGAAGATGGCAGCTTGTTGGTCTGTCCCGAATGTGCGCATGAGTGGTCTGGTAGCGCTGATACATCGTCAGATGCTCAATCTGTGCATGATGCAAATGGGAACGTGTTACAGGATGGCGATACTGTAACGGTTATCAAAGACTTGAAGGTGAAAGGATCATCTTCTGTCGTCAAAGTTGGCACAAAGGTAAAAAATATTCGTCTTGTTGATGGTGATCACGATATTGATTGTAAAATTCCTGGGGTTGGTCCAATGGGTTTAAAATCAATGTTTGTGAAGAAGGTAACAGATTAGTCAAAGCATCATTCTGTGTGATAACATTATTCTGTAAACTTATTTTTTATCGTCTATAGTTATTTTATGAAAAACCCACTCGACATTTTGCGTGAACGCTATGGTTATGATGCGTTCAGAGATAAGCAGGCTGATATTATAAATCATGTTCTTGCGGGCAGAAATGCATTCGTTTTAATGCCAACAGGTGGTGGAAAGTCTCTGTGTTATCAGATTCCTGCACTGTGCCGAGAAGGTGTTGGTATTATTATCTCGCCGCTTATTGCATTGATGCAGGATCAGATTGCAGCACTTGACCAGTTGGGTATTTCAG
The DNA here is from genome assembly GCA_030425825.1 of Alphaproteobacteria bacterium. GTDB lineage: Bacteria > Pseudomonadota > Alphaproteobacteria > JAUHZY01 > JAUHZY01 > JAUHZY01. The sequence goes on along the minus strand of JAUHZY010000001.1, from coordinate 1,404,832 downwards.
CAGGTGCTATTAATTCTGCGATGTCGATGTCGCATGTTCGAGACATGAAAGATCAAATGCGCAATGGCGAAATTGACTTGTTGTATGTTGCCCCTGAAAGATTAGTAATGCCAGAGTTCCTGGATCTTTTGGCGGAATGCCCAATTTCTCTCTTTGCCATCGATGAGGCGCATTGTGTGTCGCAATGGGGGCATGATTTTCGACCTGATTATGTTGAACTGTCTTTGCTGGCTGACCGATTTCCAGATGTGCCGCGGATTGCATTGACAGCGACGGCTGATATTGCAACACGCAGAGATATTATCGAGCGTTTGGGTCTTCAGGATGGTCAGACATTTGTCAGTGGGTTTGATCGTCCAAACATTCATTATACAATTATGCCTTCTGATAACCCTAAAAAGCAATTATGGGACTTTATACAATCTTCTCATGCAGAGGACAGCGGTATTATTTATTGTAGTTCGCGCAAAAAGGTTGAAGATATAGCAGCATGGCTGAAGGCGCGTGGTACTAACGCGCTGCCTTATCACGCGGGCCTATCAACAGAGGACCGCACAGAAAATCAGAATCGTTTTTTACGTGAAGACAATGTAATTATTGTTGCAACAGTTGCTTTTGGTATGGGAATTGATAAGCCTGATGTTAGGTTTGTTGTTCATATGAATATTCCCAAGAATATTGAAGCCTATTATCAAGAGACAGGGCGTGCCGGTCGCGATGGTTTGCCGTCTAATGCGTATATGCTGTATGCTCTTGGTGATGTCGCGATTCAACGTCATTGGATTGAAAATTCCGAAGCAGATGACACGCAGAAAAGAGTCGAACACCAGAAACTAAATGCTTTACTTGGCTTGTGTGAGGCAGCCTGTTGTCGACGACAAATTGTCTTAGAGTACTTTGGAGATCAGTGTACGCCGTGCAATAATTGTGATACTTGCCAGACAAAGCCTGAGACATTTGATGGCACAATCGCTGCGCAAAAAGCTTTATCTTGTGTACACCGAACGGGTGAACGTTTTGGTGTGTCTTATTTGATCGATGTATTATTAGGCAAGGAGACTGAACGTATTATTAATTTTGGCCATGATAAGCTCAGTACCTACGGTATAGGAGAAGAGTTTAATAAACATGAATGGCAAAATATTTTCCGCCAATTGGTCGCGCAAAATTTATTGGCTGTTGATATTGTTGGCCACGGTGGGCTGAGTATTACCAAAAAAGGTCGTTCCTTTCTTCGCGATAAAGAGGTGATAGACTTACGCAGCTATCAAAAGCTTAAAAATAGTCGCACAAGAAGGGAACCTTCAAAGCTGGCAACACAACTTACAACAGAAGACGATCAGGCATTATTTGAAACGTTAAGAACAACCCGACAAGAAATTGCACAAGAAAAGAATGTACCGGCATATGTTATTTTTCATGACAAAACGCTTATAGAGCTTGCTCATCAAAAGCCCCAATCATTGCAAGAAATGTTAGAAATTAGTGGTATCGGTCAATCAAAACTCGATCGTTACGGTGCTGTTTTTTTGGATGTTATCCTGGCTGCCTAACGTGACTTGACCTGTTGGCTTTGTCTCTATACAAATGGGTGCTTTGGAACGAATAAATATAAGGGTTCACATGTCTTTCTCTCGCCTTAAAATGGAATGGTTTGGAAATATTCGTAGCGACTTGCTTGCTGGTATGGTTGTTGCGCTTGCGCTGATTCCCGAAGCGATTGCCTTTTCAATTATTGCCGGGGTGGACCCCAAGGTTGGTCTGTATGCATCTTTTTGTATTGCTGTTGTGATTGCTTTTGTTGGTGGTCGACCAGGAATGATTTCTGCGGCGACAGGGGCAATGGCCTTGGTGATGGTGACGCTTGTCAAAGATCATGGCCTGGAATACTTGATGGCAGCGACCTTATTGACGGGTGTTTTGCAAATAATTGCAGGCTTCTTAAAGTTGGGATCCTTGTTACGTTTTGTGTCACGGTCAGTGATGACTGGGTTTGTAAACGCGCTGGCAATCCTTATTTTTATGGCACAATTACCAGAGTTTAGTGGCGCTGGCTGGCAAATGTACGCGATGGTTGTCGCGGGTCTTGGCATTATTTATCTTTTTCCTTATCTCACGCGTGCTGTTCCCTCCCCTTTGGTTGCGATTGTTTTTTTAACAGCGTTTAGCATGTTCTTTGGTTTAGACCTTCGTACCGTTGGTGATATGGGGCAATTACCAGATACATTACCAATGTTTTTATTTCCAGATGTCCCTCTGACAATGGAAACGTTTTATATTATTTTCCCATACGCTGTTACATTGACAGCTGTTGGCTTGTTAGAGTCACTTATGACAGCTGTGATTGTTGATGATTTGACAGATACGCCAAGTGCAAAAAATCGTGAATGTGCAGGGCAAGGAATTGCAAATATTGTCTCAGGCTTATTTGGCGGTATGGCTGGTTGCGCAATGATTGGTCAGTCTGTAATTAATGTGAAGTCAGGTGGTCGAGGCCGTCTTTCTACTTTTTTTGCAGGGTCGTTTTTATTATTTCTTATTCTTGTCCTAAATGATTGGGTCAGCCAAATTCCGATGGCTGCACTAGTGGCTGTAATGATTATGGTATCGATCGGAACGTTTAACTGGATTTCAATTAAGAATCTGAGAACAAACCCGAAGACATCAAGCTTGGTTATGATCACAACGGTTGCTGTTGTTGTTGTGACACATGATCTTGCACAAGGTGTATTTGTTGGGGTTTTGATGAGCGCCCTGTTTTTTGCGCGCAAGGTTGGGCAATTATTGGAAATTAATTCTGAGCTTTCTGCCGATAAGAAGCACCGCACATATCGGATTTTAGGGCAGATCTTTTTCGCCTCAGCAGACGAGTTTAGAGCTGCATTTGATTTTAAAGAAGTTGTAGAAAAAGTCACAATTGACTTAACACAAGGCCACTTTTGGGATTTATCTGCCGTTGGTGCCCTTGATAATGTTGTGTTAAAGTTCCGCCGTGAGGGAACGGAGGTTGAGTTGGTTGGTCTGAATGAAGCAAGCGCGACAATTGTTGATGAGTTAGGCGTACATGATAAGCCTAACGCTATGGAGCTTATGCCAGAACATTAAAAAGGGGTTTTTATGATGGGTAAAGTAATCGCATGTATTGATGGGTCTGTATGGGCAGATAGCGTCTGTTTTTTAAGTGCCTGGGCTGCAGAAAAGTCTGCATCAGAAATTGCTTTATTACATGTTGTTGCGCCACATGGCGATGTGGCCGCAAAAGGTGATTTAAGTGGATCTATTGGCCTTGGTGCAAAAAGCGACCTGTTAAAAGAACTGACAGAAATGGATGAGGCACGCGGCAAGCTAGAACAAAAAAAAGGTCAACTCATGTTGGCGCACGCACAAGAAGAACTAGGTAAAAAGGACATTAAATCAGTTGATATCTTGCATCGTCGTGGGTCTTTAGTTGAAACAATTTCTGAGTTAGAAGATCAGGCTGAGTTAATTGTCATAGGAAAGCGCGGCGAGCAAGCTGAAAATGCTCCTGATCACTTAGGATCAAACCTGGAGCGTGTTGCGCGCGCAGTGACAAAGCCCCTTCTTGTTGCAACAAAAGACCCTAGCCCTGTAAAGCGTTTCTTGTTGGCATATGATGGTAGTGAAAGCGCTAAGACAGCTGTTGAATATGTTATGAAGAGCCCACTTTTAAAAGGTTTGGAATGTCACCTTGTAAAAGTGTGTGAAGCAAGTGGTAAGGCTGAGGAAATTCTTAATCAAGCTGAAGAAAAACTTAAAAGTGCAGGGTTTAATGTGAAGGCGTCGCTTCAACAAGGAAAGCCTGTTTCAACGGTTGTGTCCGATTATATTGAGAAAAATGATATTGATCTGTTGGCGATTGGTGCGTATGGGCACTCACGTGTTCGTAGTTTTATTTTAGGCAGTTCAACGACAAATCTTATTCACAAAACGAATGTGCCAGTTTTGTTGTTCAGATAAATAAAAAGGGCCATATTTTCATATGACCCTTTTTGATGATGTTAGCTTGTTCTTCTTTGAAGACTCTGATGCCCGCCTTTTGAGTGGCTTGATGACCTTTTCTTAGGAAGACTCTGTTGCCCTCCGCCGAATGATTTTTTTTGGCCATCTTTTCTAAATGGTTTAACTTTTTTGCTATTCGAAGGCTTTTTCTTGCCTTTCCATTCAGGTTTAGCGTTGCCGTCATTTTGTTTTTCAAAACGTGCAGGCTTTCCATCGCCGTTGTGTGTCGCACGCTTTTTCTTTACCCAAGAAGACTTTTCAGAAGATCCTTCTTCGCTTGATTTTTGGTGTGCGCCACGAGTTGGGCTTTCTGCTCTTTTCTTAAAGGGCTTTTTCTCACCATCTCTTTCAAATCTTGGCTTTCCTTCGCTGAATGAACTTTTTTGTTTATCCTTACGGTATTTTCCAAATTTCTTTGGGCCACTAGAATTTCTACGATTTCGACCTCCTGAAGACTTTTCTTCTTTGAACTCAGGTTTTGCATCTGGGTTAATGAGGCGTGCAATTGCGTTCCATTTCTTCCCATCAGCGGATGTGATCAAACAAAGTGCCGATCCTTTCGCGCCAGCACGCGCTGTGCGTCCAATACGGTGAATATAATCTTCAGGGCATTGTGGAAGGTCATAGTTAATGACGTGTTCAACATGTGGAATATCTAAGCCACGTGCAGCAATATCTGTTGCAACCAGAATACGGTTTTTCCGTTTACGGAAAGATTGGATAACTTTATCGCGCCTGTTCTGGCGTAAGTCACCGTGAATTGCATCTGCACTATGGTCTTCAGAGCGCAGGCGTTTTGCCATTTTCTCAGCATTCCACTTCGTTTTTACAAAAACAATGATAGATCCTTGGCGTTCATGAAGTTGTTCAACAAGCTGTTGGTATTTATCTTTTTCTTCAACACGCAAAGTTTCTTGTTTGATGTTTTTTGCAGGCGATGTTGTTGATCCAATTGAAACGCGCACGGGATCATTCAAGTATTTGCCAGCAATTTTTGTAATATTTTTCGGGAACGTTGCTGAGAACAAAAGAGTTTGGCGGCTTTTAGGAAGATGTGCGACAACACGTTCAATTTGTTCTGTAAAGCCCATATCAAGCATACGATCTGTTTCATCAAGTACCAGAAAGTTCGTCTCGTCTAGTTTAAGGCTGCGACGTTCTAGGTGATCATTAATACGACCAGGTGTTCCAACGACAAGCCTTGGTCTATTGCGCAGCTGTTGGAACTGTTTTGGCATAGGCTCTCCGCCAATAAGAACGGCTGTTTTAATGCCGCTTTCTCGGCCCATTATTTCTCGTAGGGCTTTCATAACTTGTGTTGCTAGCTCACGTGTTGGCGTCATGATAATAGCTGCACTGTTTGGGTCAGTCATCAGTCTGGCAACCAAGGGAATACCAAAAGCGGCTGTTTTCCCTGTTCCTGTTTGTGCAGAACCTAAGATATCGCGGCCCTTTAAAGCAGAAGGAATAGATTCTGCTTGGATAGGTGTTGGTGTTGTGAAATTCATTTTTTCGAGTGAATGCATCAGAAGCTGAGGCAAGCCAAGAGATTTAAAGTTTTCCATTTGTTTTTTCCTTTAATTTATATCATAGCCAATGCAAAGCAGCAGCACATATACGATGCATAGATCGCAAAATACCAGTTGCAAAAATGCAGGCTTAAGATTTTTGTTTTTAGAGTTTAAGCAGCGTCAGCATCAAGCAGCTTTAGGTTTGCTGCTGCTGTTTTACCTTTTTCTGTAGCAAGTTCAAAAGAAACCTTTTGACCTTCCGTAAGGCTTGTTATTCCTGCACGCTCAAGCGCTGTGATGTGTACAAATACATCACCATCACCTTGGCCTTGTTCTGGCTCGATAAAACCGAAGCCTTTTGTTGAGTTAAACCATTTTACAGTACCGTTTGCCATTTTTAGTCTCCTTAAGACGTTGACATGCTTAGCCGCTTCAACACGAAGTGACTTTGACGCGAAGAGATCTTGCCCAAACAATCCTGTTTTAAAAGGAAGCTGGTCACTCTCGGTCATACGCTCTGAATCAACAATCTTGAAGATCTTAATTATGCCTTTTCAAAAGGCATGCTGCTTATAATACGAGCAGCTGGCAAATGCAAAGAGTTGCTAGATAACTTGAAGGGGAGTATACACGTTTTTTTTATGGATACAAGAAAAACATTGAAAATAAAATAATTTGTAAAAAAAATTGGCAAAATAGACACATATTATATAGCCATAAAAAAAGGCCTATGGTTTCCCACAGACCTTCTTTTTTTGATTTCCAAAGAAATTACTCAGCTAGCTTAAGATCGCCTGCTGCTGTTTTTCCTCTGTTCTCAACAAGTTCAAAAGAAACCTTTTGACCTTCGTCAAGACCGCGGATGCCCGCTTGCTCAAGAGCTGAAATGTGTACAAATACGTCATTTCCGCCGTCATCTGGTTGAATGAATCCAAAACCTTTGGTTGTGTTAAACCATTTTACTGTACCAGTCGCCATTACTTTTTCTCCTCGGTGAACTGTTATTATAATAAGCTTTACTTAAGTCGCCGAGTTTCGAAATTAAAACAACTGCACTTCTAATAAAACCGCTAGTGCGACGGAATCTAGGAAAGTTTTTGCAAACTGTCAAGTTTTTTATCACGTTATACGCGCGGTTTCATTTGGGTTTCTGGTCTGCCTGTATAAAAGTCTTTGCTTGTGGATAAATTAAGATTTAGCCTATATAACAAAATGTCGTCTGCTGATACAAATTAGTCACAATATGTTGTAGTCAATTGAAAAAAGTAAAAATTTTTTAGTGACGAAGTGTTGACGAGATAGGGCGAATGCAGTACTTTCTGCTCCCCAACAAAAATTAAATATTTTGAAGTAAATTTAGGATAAAAAATGGCAAACATAAAATCTGCTAAGAAAAGAATACGTTCTTCTGCGCGTCGTACTGAGATCAATAAGACGCGTCGTAGTCGCATCAGAACATTTATTAAAAAAGTTTTGGTTGCTGCGGAAGCTGGTGATGCATCTCTTGCAAAAGAGGCGCTTCAAGCTGCTCAGCCTGAAATTCACCGTGGTGTGACAAAAGGCTTGATGCATAAAAACACAGCAGCAAGAACAATTTCTCGCCTTTCAAAAAAAGTGAAGGCTTTGTCTGCTCAAGGGTAATTAATGCCCAGTAGCATACATTGATTTTTTGACAGCCCCTGTCAAGAAAGCGCTATTCTTGCGTCTTTTTTTAGGGAGATAATTTAACATGAGGGACAATTGATGAAAGCACCAAACCACCAATGGACGGAAGTTCAAAACAGTCTTCGGGCTGAATTTGGTGATGCTGCTTTCAAAAGCTGGCTGGCGCCCTTAAATTTCGAAAACATAGATGAAAACACAGTTATCCTTAGCTCCCCAACAAAGTTCTTAAAAGACTGGATACAAAGACAATACATGGACCGCTTGCGTTTTTTCTGGAACGAGGTTAATCCAGAGGTCAGGGTTGTTGAGCTTGTAATCAAGGATTATGACACAATGCCGCCAGTAACGCTCTCAAATAATAATGAAATTACGCCTTCCTCTCAGCCAGAAAAATCTTCAGACACTTCAAAAAACATAGAACCTCTTATTGAATCTTTCGATGTTAATTTAGATCCTCGTTTTACATTTGATAACTTTGTGGTTGGCCGGCCGAATGAGTTAGCTTTTTCAGCTGCAAAAAGAATCGCTGAAGATGAGACGGTTCGTTTTAACCCGCTTTTTTTGTATGGTGGCGTTGGCCTTGGTAAAACACATTTAATGCACGCCATTGCATGGGCCATTCGTGAAAAAACGCCAGAGAGAAAGGTTATTTATCTTTCTGCAGAAGCATTTATGTTCCAGTTTATTCGTGCCATTCGCCATAAAAGCATGATGGACTTTAAAGAACAATTTCGTTCGGTTGATGTTTTGATGATTGATGACGTGCAGTTCATTTGTGGTAAAGACTCAACACAAGAAGAGTTTTTTCACACGTTCAATGCGCTTGTTGATCAGAATCGACAAATTATTATCTCTGCTGATAAATCACCTTCTGATCTTGAAGGCCTTGAAGAGCGCTTGCGTTCACGCCTTGGTTGGGGGTTGGTTGCAGATATTCACCCAACAAATTATGAACTGCGTCTAGGTATTTTGCAGGCAAAAGCAGAGCAGAAGAATGTTGATTTACCCCTTAATGTTTTAGAATTCCTTGCGCACCGCATAACATCTAATGTGCGCGAACTGGAGGGCGCTTTGACGCGTGTTATTGCGCACGCAACTTTGGTTGGTCGTGCGATTACAATGGAGACAACACAAGAGGTTTTGCGTGATCTGTTGCGCGCGAATGATCGTCGTGTCACGGTCGAGGATATTCAAAAAGTTGTTGCTCAGCACTTTAATGTTAAAATTAGTGATATGCATTCTGCGCGACGTTCTCGCTCAATTGCCAGACCAAGACAAATCGCCATGTATCTTTGCAAGCAGCTGACAGCACGTTCTTTGCCTGATATTGGCAGGTCTTTTGGTGGGCGTGATCACACAACAGTGATGCATGCTGTGAAAAAAGTGCAAGAGCTTATGGCATCAGATCAGAATGTTACAGAAGATGTCGAAATTCTTCAAAGAAGCCTTGGCGGCTGAGGTGCTCATTACGTTTAATGACTTTCTAAAAGTTGATATTCGTGTCGGCACAATTCAATCAGCAGAAGAGTTTCCAGAGGCACATAAACCGGCTTATAAGCTCATCATTGATTTTGGATCAGAAATTGGTGTGAGAAAAACATCCGCACAAATTACAAAAAATTATCTTTGTAGCGACTTAGTTGGCACCCAGGTTCTTGCTGTTACGAACTTCCCTCCTAAACAAATCGGGCCTTTTATGTCTGAGGTGCTGGTGTTGGGAGCAGCAGATGAAAAAGGCGACATTATTCTTGCGCGTCCATCACAATTTGTTCCGAATGGCAGTCATTTACATTAAAACGTCTATTCCCTCTTGTCTTTGTTCTCATTTTTTGGTTAAGTCTGTGGAGAAATAATACCAACTTAGAACAAGAGTGATCACAAAATGAAATTTACAATTGATAAAGCTTCGATTTTAAAGCCCCTTTCCCATGTTCAGTCTATTGTAGAAAGACGCAATACAGTTCCCATTCTCGCGAATGTGCAGTTGAGTGTAGAAGGTGAATCCCTTCACATTACAGCGACAGATATGGACATGGAAGTGCGTGAGAAGGTGACAGCAAAAATTGAAACGGCAGGGGCTGTGACAGTTGCTGCTCATATGCTTTATGAAATTATTCGTAAACTCCCAGACGGTGCTGAAGTTGACTTCTCACTTTCCTCTGATCGTTTAAGTGTTAAGGCTGGCAGATCAAACTTCTCGCTTGCAACTTTGCCGGCAGAAGATTTTCCTCTTTTACATGCAGAAGACCTTTCTCACAGTTTCAAGTTATCTGCTTCGGCTTTGGGTAAAATGATTGATAAAACACGTTTTGCAATGTCAACGGAAGAGACAAGGTATTATCTGAATGGTATTTATCTGCACTCTTCAGAAATTGATGGCCGAAAAGTTTTGCGCGCTGTTGCGACAGATGGTCACCGCTTAGCCCGTTTTGACGCTGATATCCCTTCTGGGGCAAGTGATATACCAGGTGTTATTTTGCCACGTAAGATGGTTGGTGAGCTGCGTAAGATGATTGATGGTGAGTCGTCAGATGTTGATATTTCACTTTCTGAGACAGTTATTCGTTTTGCTTTTGGTGATGTTGTTTTAACATCGAAGCTTATCGATGGAACTTTCCCTGATTATGTGCGTGTTATTCCAACAGGAAATGACAAAACATTACAATTGAATTGTGACTTGTTTTCTTCCGCGGTGGATCGTGTGGCGATCATTTCAACGGATAAGACGCGTTCAGTTAAGTTGAACATTAATGAAGGTAAGCTTTCTATCTCAGCGAGCAGCCCTGAAATGGGGTCAGCAGAGGAAGACCTTGAGATCTCCTACAATCAAGGTGAGATTTCTATTGGCTTTAATGCAAGATATCTTCTCGATATTATGCAGCAAATTGAAAGTGATGAGGTTCAGTTCGACTTTGCAGATTCTGCAGCGCCAGCAGTCTTAAAAGACAGTGGTGAAAAGGATGCTCTGTACGTTTTAATGCCAATGCGTGTGTAATTTGTCGCAGCGTTCCTATTCTATCTCTAAACTAAGTCTAACGAATTTTAGATCCTATGCAGATCTTTTGGTTGTGCCGCAAAGCGCATCTATTGTGCTATGTGGTCCTAATGGTGTGGGCAAAACCAATATATTAGAAGCGCTTTCTCTGTTCTCTTCCGGGCGCGGAATGCGTTCGGCAAAACTTTCAGATTTTAGGCATTTTTCTGCTAAAAACCCTTTATGGGGTGTTTCGGCGCATATTGATGGACCTTCAGGTGATCACCAGGTGAGCACGGGTGCAGACCCAGAAAATCCGATGGCAGAACGTCGGATTATTAAGGTTGATGGCAATGTCTTGAAAAACCAAGCAGGGCTTAATCGTTTTGCTTCTGTTATTTGGTTAACGCCGCAAATGGACCGCTTATTCTCAGAAAACAAATCAGAAAAGAGACGCTTTTTTGATCGGCTTGTTGCTTTGTTTGACTATGACCACACAGCCAGGCTGTATAAGTATGAAGCCTTGACGCGTGAGAGGATGAAAATACTCAAAACATCCGGAGGCACAGCGCAAGCAAGTTGGCTGTCTTCTGTTGAAGCAAAAATTGTTGAAGTGGGAATCGCATTGGCTGCTTCGCGGCAGGATTTAATAGAAAAGATTAATCAGGCACAAAATGAAGTAAAAGGTGCCTTCCCTTCAGTTTCTTTGTCTTTGACGGGTCAGTTGGAGGCCTGGTTGTCTGAAAAAACATCCCTGCAAGCAGAAGACAGTTATGCCGAAGCGTTGCAGCGTACAAGGTCAGAAGATCAGCAGTCGGGACGCACTTCTGTTGGCCCGAATCGCACCGATTTTCGTGCAGTCTTTGTTGAAAAAGAAATTGGCGCGCATTTATGTTCAACAGGCGAGCAAAAGGCATTGTTGATTTCAATTATGTTTTCGGCGGTCAGACTGATGACAAAGCTTGGAAGTGGCACACCGGTTCTATTGTTGGATGAAATCGCCGCGCATCTGGACGAGAAAAGATGTGCAGACTTGTTCGATGAAGTTAAGAAAACAGGTGCCCAAGCCTGGTATACCGGTACAGACCGTGAGATATTCTCGTCTCTTTTTTCTGATTCTGACGTTTTTGATGTTCAGTCAGGGGCGCTTTGTAAAGTATAAAAGCTATCTTTGAGCGTTAAAAGAGCTAAGGGCTGCGTGAAAAAATCCACCATTAACGGGTGGATTCCCACCAATAACATTTCTTTTCAGAAAGTCTCCGTGTTTCTTCACAGCTTTGCAGCCTGTTGAGATAAATGCAGAAGCCTGTGATTCGCTCATATCTCCTTCAGTGAGCGCCGTAGATAGAAGGATTAGAGCCTGGTTTACGCGATCCCCATTTTGGCTTGCCAGACCTTGCATGTTAAAGCTGTAAGCAAAATTTCCCATACCCTCTGGATTAAAACCTTTATTGTTTTTCATGATCATCGTCCTCATTTTTTATTATCTATTTTGGATAAAAATAACATACTTTGATATAAAGTTGTACATAAAAATATATTATAGAAGAAAACCACAATTTTTTGGGGTTTTCTTCGATCCTATATACAATATATGACAGTTTTACTTGTTTTTAAGGTGTTTTTTCTGCTAATTTAGATCTGTTATAAATCAAGGAGATTTCTACATGACAGATGCGGCAGAAATGGCCCAAGAAAACAAAGATTTAGGCCAAAATCAAGAGCAAGAATATAGCGCCGATTCCATTAAGGTTTTAAAAGGGCTTGAGGCTGTTCGTAAAAGGCCTGGAATGTATATCGGGGATACAGACGATGGGTCTGGTCTGCATCATATGGTTTACGAGGTTGTTGACAATTCGATCGATGAATCTTTGGCAGGGCATTGTGATCTTGTTGAGGCAATTATTAATATTGATGGATCTGTAACTGTTCGTGATAACGGGCGTGGGATTCCTGTTTCCCTTCACAAAGGAGAGGGCATTTCTGCAGCTGCTGTGATTATGACACAACTTCATGCTGGCGGTAAGTTTGATCAAAACTCCTACAAGGTTTCTGGTGGACTTCACGGTGTTGGGGTCTCCGTTGTGAATGCTCTTTCAGAGTGGCTTGAGCTGCGTGTTTGGCGTGATGGATCTGAGCATTTCCTGCGTTTTCATCATGGTGAGCCAGATGGCGATTTGCAGGTTGTGGGGTCTTGTGGCGATAAAACAGGAACAGAAGTCACATTCATGCCATCAAGTGAAACATTTACGATGGTTGATTTTGATTATAATACATTGCTTCATCGTTTGCGTGAGTTGGCATTTCTGAACTCTGGTGTGAATCTGTTGCTTGTTGATCGTCGCGCGGAAGAGCCAATAGAAACTCAGTTGCATTATGAGGGTGGTATTCAGGCTTTTGTTGATTATCTGAACCGCAACAAGACAGGTTTTCATGAGCCGATTACCGTTATGGGTGAGACAGACGGTATGTCGGTTGAGTTGTCAATGCAGTGGACAGACAGTTATCACGAAAATACTCTTTGTTTTACGAACAATATTCCGCAACGTGATGGTGGAACGCATTTAGCCGGGTTTCGTGCGGCGTTGACGCGTTGTATTAACTCTTACGCAGATCAAACAAATAAGAAGATTAAGGTAACAGGGGATGACGCGCGTGAAGGCTTGACTTGTGTGTTGTCTGTAAAGGTTCCTGATCCTAAGTTCTCATCTCAAACCAAAGACAAGCTTGTTTCTTCCGAGGTTAGGCCTGTTGTTGAAGGCATCGTTGGCGAGAAATTAAGTCAGTGGTTTGAAGAGCATCCACAAGATGCCAAAAAAGTTATTGAGAAGGTTGTTGAGGCTGCAGCCGCGCGTGAGGCTGCGCGTAAGGCACGTGAGTTAACGCGCCGCAAAGGTGCGCTGGATATTGCGAACTTGCCAGGGAAATTGGCGGATTGCCAAGAAAAAGATCCTTCGCTTTCTGAGCTGTTTATCGTTGAGGGTGACTCTGCTGGCGGTTCTGCAAAGCAAGGGCGCGATCGGAAGACACAAGCTATTTTGCCGCTTCGGGGGAAAATTTTGAATGTTGAGCGTGCGCGATTTGATAAAATGCTCAATTCTCAGGAAATTGGAACGCTGGTTACAGCATTGGGAACAGGGATAGGGAAAGAAGACTTTAACATTGAAAAGCTACGCTACCACAAAGTCATCATCATGACCGATGCCGATGTTGATGGTAGTCACATTCGAACGCTTCTTCTGACATTTTTCTATCGTCAAATGCCTGAATTAATCGAGAGAGGCTATCTTTATATTGCTCAGCCGCCGCTTTATCGTATGAAGCGTGGAAATTCACAAGTGTATCTGAAGGATGATGTCGCACTTGAAGGTTATTTAATTGATAATGGTTCTGATGGCGCTGCTTTGGTGCATTCAAATGGATCAAAATCTGTTGGTAAAGACTTGGTCGCACAAATTAAGCGTGCCTTTATACAGAAAAAGACAATCTCTTTTATTGCGCGTCGCTTAAACCACCAGGCTTTGGCAGAGCAAGCTGTTATTGAAGGCCTTTTCATGCCCGGTCTGGATGCTGCGCAGATTGAGAAGGTTTCTTATGATGTATGTGAGCGCCTCATGAAGATTGAGAACTCAGATGAAATAAAGTGGTCTGTTTCACAGGTTGATGGAAAAGTCGTTTTTACACGTGCTGAAAAAGGTGTTTCAGAAGATTTCTTCATAGACTTGTCGTTCTTTACAGATAATGAAGATTTTAAAGGCGAAGAATTTACAAAGCGTGTCCAGGAAGTCTTTGCCGCGCCAAGCGTTTTACAGGTTGGTGATAAGGAGTATGATATTTTTGGGCCGAATGATATGGTTGATGCTATTTCTGAGATGGGCCGTAAAGGGGTCTCAATCCAGCGCTATAAGGGTCTTGGTGAAATGAATCCCGATCAGCTGTGGGAAACGACTTTGGACGCAGATGCCAGAACATTGTTGCAAGTGAAAATTGGTCACTTCGACAAAGCAGATGAGGTCTTCACAACCTTGATGGGTGATGTTGTCGAGCCACGTCGTGAGTTTATCCAAGAAAATGCCCTGCGTGTTTCAAACCTAGATGTTTAAGTTTTGTGCGCTACATTAGGGTTGTTATGAACATTTTTTGTTGCATAATATGTACACAATGCTTTGTGATTCCCTTTATATGACTTAATCTCTCGGCGTTATAGAGCTTTATCTTCTTGTTCATAAGGCTATTGTGTGAGAGCCCCTAGAGGATGTAAAGTAAGATCTAATTTAAGCAAAGTGAGAAGCAAAAATGTCTATAAGATATGCCCATACAAATATTATAGCGCAAGACTGGCGCGGTTTGATGGCATTTTATGAGAGTGTTTTTGATTGTGTTTTCGTGCCGCCCCAACGCTTACAATCTGGTCAGTGGTTGGATGATGCGACAGGTGTAAAAGATGCTGCGCTTGAAGGTGTGCATCTACGTCTTCCTGGGCATGGAAAAAATGGTCCTACGCTAGAAATTTATAGTTATAAAAACATGGAAGAAAAGCCGATCGCACTTGCGAATCGTAAAGGTTATGGTCATTTAGCATTTGAAGTTGATGACGTGACATCTTGTCTTGAAAAAGTCATCGATGCAGGTGGTCGGGAAATTGGTAAAGTCACAAAAAAAGAAGTACCAGGAGCAGGTATTATCACAGTTGTTTATGCTGCTGACCCTGAAGACAATATTATTGAACTGCAAAGCTGGGATTAAATATGACAAAAACAACGATTATCATTCCTGCGCGTTATGGATCTTATCGCCTTCCTGCTAAGCCTTTGAAAGAAATTGCTGGTCACTCAATGATCAAGCGTATGTGGTCTATTGCGTCCAATGTTGAAGGCGCTGACGAGGTTGTGATTGCAACAGATGATCAGCGTATTATGGAGCACGTTGAAGGTTTCGGGGGGCAAGCAGTAATGACGGATCCTGCGTGCGCAAATGGATCAGAGCGTGTTTTTGAGGCTGTGAACAAGCTGGCCGAGAAGCCAGATATTATCTTGAACTTGCAAGGTGACGCTGTGCTGACGCCGCCATGGATCTTGGAAGATATGATTGCTGAAATGAAAGTGGATCGTTCGGCTGATATTGTGACGCCTGCAGTAAAGATTAGTCCTGAATATTTTAATACATTACTAGAAAGCGCAAAGACAGGAAAAGCAGGTGGCACAACAGTCGTATTTGATGAAAGGCGCAAAGCGTTATATTTCTCAAAAAATCCCATTCCTTTTGTACGCACAAAAGAAATAACAGATCCGCCTTTTTATCGTCACATTGGTCTTTATGGTTATCGTTACGACAGTTTAAAGAAATATGTCGCAACATCGCCAACGCCACTAGAAAAAATTGAACAATTAGAACAGCTGCGTGCGTTGGAAACTGGGATGTTTGTAAAGATTGTCTTGGTTGATTATCGTGGTCGGACGCACGGATCTGTTGACAATCCTGAAGATATAGCAAAAACTGAAGACATTATTGCCAAAGAAGGCGAACTTGTGGAGTTGAGTTAAGTGAAGCTAATTTTATCTCGTCACGGAAATACATTTGGTCCTGGTGACAAGGTCTGTTGGGTTGGGTCTCGTAATGATCTGCCGCTTGTTGATGAAGGCTTTGAGCAAGCGCGTCGTTTTGCAGCTGCTTTGAAAAAGGCAGGCGTCATGCCAACGGAAATTTATTGTGGTACGTTAAAGCGTTCTCGTGACTATGCTCATATTCTTATGGAAGAATTAGGTATTGAGCGCGCTGAAATTGAAGATAAGCGCCTAGATGAAGTTGACTATGGTGAATGGACAGGGCTTTCGAATCAAGAAATTGTGGACCAGTTTGGGAAAAAAGCTGAAAAAGCTTTGGACGGATGGTCAAAACGTAGTGAGTGGCCTGTTGATGCTGGTTGGGGTGGTGGAGAGGATGTGATTGTCTCTGCAACACGTGGATTTGTTGATGATTTACTTGCGCGTCACGGTGAAGAGGATGTCGTTGTTGCTGTTTCTAGTAATGGCGTTTTAAGGTATTTCCTGAAAAATGTTGAAGGCGCTTTCGAACAAAAAGTCGAAGAAGAAGCCTTTAAGATGGCTACAGGGAATATTTCCCAGTTTACTTTTAAAAACGATGAATGGTCGCTTGATTGCTGGAATAAAAACCCTGCCAAAGATGGTGTTTTAAAATAAATCATAAAAACCCTTCCCTTCTTGAGGGTTTTTCTATATAATCCCGCCAATTTACCTGAAGCCACTTAAGCTCGGATGGGATAAGAAAATGACAAAATTACAAGAAGCACTAACTTTTGATGACGTTCTTTTAAAGCCCGCACATTCTGATGTGCTGCCTGCAGATGTCTCTGTCAGAACAAAAATCACAAAAACAATTGAATTGGGTATTCCTATTATATCCGCAGCGATGGATACGGTGACTGAAGGTCGTTTGGCGATTGCCATGGCACAAGAAGGTGGCATCGGTGTTGTTCATCGTAACATGGATATTGAAAAGCAGGCTTCGCATGTTAAGAAAGTGAAAAAATTTGAATCTGGGATGATTGTTGATCCGTTGACAATGCGCCCTGATCAACCACTCTCTGAAGCTCTGGCAATGATGGAAGAATATAGTATTTCTGGGATTCCAATCACGGAAGAAAAAGGCGGTAAGCTGGCGGGTATTTTGACAAACCGTGATATTCGTTTTGCCGAAAATTATGAAAAGCCAATCAGTGATTATATGACTTCAAAGAACCTGGTGACAGCAAACAAAAAAGTTTCACGCGAAGAGGCAACAAAGTTGCTTCATAAAAACCGTATTGAAAAATTACTTATTGTTGATGATGCTTTTCGTTGTGTTGGCTTAATTACTGTACGCGATATGGAAAAAGCCTCACAGTTCCCAAACGCCTGTAAAGACGAAATGGGACGTTTGCGCGTTGCGGCTGCAACAGGAACAGGTCCAGATGGTGTTGAGCGTGCTGAAGCTTTGATTGAGGCTGGCGCTGATATTGTTGTGGTCGATACAGCCCATGGTCATTCCCAGTACGTATTAGACACGGTTAAGTCTATTGTGAAAATGAAAAAAGACACGCAGATTATTGCAGGAAATATTGCTACGGCAGATGCTGCCAAGGCTTTGATTGATGTTGGTGTTGATGCTGTGAAAGTTGGTATTGGACCGGGATCTATTTGTACAACACGTATCGTTGCAGGTGTTGGGGTGCCACAGTTGACAGCGATTCAAGATGTCTCATCTGTGTGTCGTAAGAGAAAAATACCACTTATTGCAGATGGTGGCATTAGAACATCGGGCGATCTTGCAAAGGCAATTGCTGCGGGTGCTGACCTTGTGATGCTTGGTTCTCTTTTTGCAGGAACAGAAGAAAGCCCTGGCGAAGTGTTCTTATATGAAGGTCGTTCTTATAAGTCTTATCGTGGTATGGGGTCACTGGGTGCGATGGCGCGTGGGTCTGCAGATCGTTATTTCCAAGGCGAAATCCAAGAGTCTCACAAGCTTGTGCCCGAAGGTGTTGAGGGTCGTGTTCCTTACAAAGGACCACTTAGTAACGCGATTCATCAGTTAATTGGCGGCTTGCGCTCTTCAATGGGCTATACAGGAAATGGGACGATTGATGAGATGAAAAAGAATGCTGAATTTGTACGCATTACATCATCAGGTTTTCGTGAGAGTCATGTTCACGGTGTTGCGATTACACGCGAAGCACCGAATTATCGCCGTAGTTAAAAAGGAAGTTAGCAAGCATGCAGCACGATCATATTCTTATTTTAGATTTTGGTTCACAAGTGACGCAACTTATCGCGCGCCGTGTTCGTGAGGCAGGCGTTTATTGTGAGGTCTTCCCATTCAATGTAGACGTTCAGAAAATAAAAGGCTTTAACCCAAAAGGTATTATTCTTTCGGGCGGTCCTAGTTCAGTAACAGAAGAAAACTCGCCTCGTGCGCCAGAAGTCGTTTTTGAGCTGGGCGTTCCAATTTTTGGGATTTGTTATGGTCAGCAAACAATCACAGAGCAAATGGGTGGTCAGGTTTCACCTTCGAATGTACGTGAGTTTGGACGCGCAGATGTGACGGTTTCTCAAGAGTGCTCTCTCTTCCAAAATGTGTGGCATCAGGGTCAATCTTATCAAGTGTGGATGAGCCATGGCGACTCCGTCAGTGCAATTCCACAAGGTTTCGAGGTTGTTGCAACCTCGGGCGGTGCACCTTATGCCGCGATTGCACATGAAGACAAAAAAATATTCGGTGTTCAATTCCATCCAGAGGTTGTTCACACACCGGAAGGTGCAAAGTTATTAGAAAACTTTGTCCTCAAGATTTGTGGATGCAGTGGTGATTGGACGATGGCGGCATTTCGTGAAGAATCTATTAAGAAAATTAAAGAACAAGTTGGTCGTGATAGGGTCATTTGTGGTCTCTCTGGTGGTGTTGATTCATCAGTTACGGCTGTGCTTTTACATGAAGCCATTGGTGATCAGTTAACGTGTGTGTTTGTTGACCATGGATTGTTGCGGAAAGACGAAGCGACCCAGGTTGTGAAACTGTTTCGTGATCATTACAACATTCCGCTGATTCATAAAGATGTGTCTGATCTGTTTCTGGGTGAGCTTGAAGGCGTTACAGATCCAGAAGTCAAACGTAAAACAATCGGTAAGCTTTTCATTGATGTGTTTGATGAAGAGGCGGGCAAGATCGAAGATGCGAAGTGGTTGGCGCAAGGCACACTTTATCCTGACGTGATTGAGTCTGTGTCTTTCACAGGCGGTCCATCGGTTACAATTAAATCTCATCATAATGTGGGCGGTCTGCCAGAAAAAATGAATCTGAAGATCGTTGAGCCTTTGCGTGAATTGTTCAAAGATGAAGTTCGTAACTTAGGGCGCGAGCTTGGTATGGCAGATGATCTTGTTGACCGTCATCCTTTCCCAGGGCCAGGTTTGGCGATCCGTATTCCAGGTGAAATTACACGTGAGAAAATCAGCATTTTACAAGAAGCTGATGCAATTTATCTCGAAGAAATCAAAAAAGCTGGGCTTTACAACGAAATTTGGCAAGCTTTCGCTGTGTTGCTGCCTGTTAAAACAGTCGGCGTGATGGGTGATGGCAGAACATATGAATATGTCTGTGCTTTGCGTGCTGTGACCTCAACAGATGGGATGACAGCAGACTATTACCCCTTCACTCATGAGTTCTTGGGCAAAACCTCTACCCGCATTGTCAATGAAGTCCGTGGCATTAACCGCATCGTCTATGACATCACATCAAAGCCTCCAGGCACGATTGAGTGGGAATAAACCTTTAATATGCACTCTTGTTTTTCTGGTAAGTGAACGTTTATTTTCCTTCATATTTTCCCCTTGCCAGCCTTTTCATTCTCGTGTATAACTCATCTCCCCAAGCTGAATGTGGGCTAAAAGGACATGCCTCGTCAGCGCTAATTTATTAGTTTTATATTTAAGGAGAAAAAAATGTCCAAGCTAAAAACCAAAAGTGGCGTCAAAAAACGCTTCAAAGTCACGTCTTCTGGCAAAGTCAAAGCTGGATTTGCTTTCAAAAGACACAATCTTCGTAAACGCTCTCAAAAAGCTAAAAGGCAGTCTCGCGGAATGTTTGTTCTTGCGTCGGGTGATCAAAAGATCGTTCGTAAATGGCTTCCAACACTAAAAATTAAGAGAGGATAAGAGACATGTCTAGAGTTAAAAACGGTACAGTCAAAAAAGCACGTCATAATAAAGTTATCAAACTTGCTAAAGGATATCGCGGTCGTTCAAGTAATTGTTACCGTCCAGCCCTTCAGCGTGTAGAAAAAGCACTTCAGTATGCATACCGCGACCGTCGCGTTAAAAAGCGTACGTTCCGTGCCTTATGGATTCAGCGTATTAACGCTGGTGTACGTCAGTACGGTTTGACGTATTCTGTGTTCATGAATGGTATCAAAAAAGCTGGCATTGAAATGGATCGCAAAGTTTTGGCTGATTTGGCTGTGCGCGACCCGCAAGCGTTTAAGTCAGTTGTTGATCAGGCACAAAAAGCACTTAATGCTGCTTAAAGACAAAAGCCATGACCGATCTCGTCACTTTCTTGCAGCAAACATTAAAGGCTGCTGAGGAGGCTTCTACACCAGAAGCACTTGACGAGATTCGTGTCAGCGCGCTGGGTAAAAAGGGCTTTTTGACCGAGCAAATGAAAACGCTTGGGCAACTTGATGGCGATGCCCGAAAAATCCAAGGACAAGAGTTAAATAAAGCAAAAGGTGAGATTGCAAAGGCGCTTGATGTAAAGAAGCAAGCCCTTGATGCTGCAGCCTTAGATGAAAAGCTGAAAAGCGAGTCTATTGATGTAACGCTTCAGCCTTCTCCGGCTTTAAAAGGATCTGTGCATCCTATTTCACAAACCATTGAAGAAATCGTCGAAATTTTTGGTAAAATGGGTTTTAACGTTGCCGAGGGCCCAGACATTGAAGATGATTTTCATAACTTCGAAGCTTTAAACTTTCCTAAGGGTCACCCTGCACGTGAGATGCAAGACACCTTTTATTTAAATAAAACACATGATGACCAGCCAATGGTCTTAAGAACACACACTTCTCCTGTTCAAATTCGTACAATGTTAACTGAAGAGGCGCCGATTCGTATTATTGTTCCTGGGCGTACATATCGTTGTGATCACGATGCGACGCATTCCCCAATGTTCCACCAGGTGGAAGGGCTAGTGATTGAAAAAGGCATTCATATGGGGCATTTGAAGGCGACGCTTAAATCTTTTTGTGAGCAGTTTTTTGGTGTTACAGATTTGCCAATGCGTTTTCGTCCTTCTTTTTTCCCTTTTACTGAGCCATCTGTTGAAGTTGATATTGGCTGTAAGAAAACAGATAAAGGCTTGGAAATTGGTGCTGGTGAAGATTGGTTAGAGATTTTAGGTGCTGGGATGGTTCATCCCAATGTTTTGAAGAACTGTGGCTTGAACCCACAAGAACATCAAGGATTTGCATTCGGTGTTGGGTTGGAGCGTATTTCTATGCTGAAATATGGGATGCCTGATTTGCGCCCCTTCTTTGAGAGTGATATGCGCTGGCTTGAATACTATGGCTTTTCTCACCAAGATATGCCGTCGAAAGAGAGGTCTGTATCATGAGATTCTCGTTAAGTTGGTTAAAAGAGTATCTAGAAACGACAGCGACACTTGATGAGATTGTTGATCGCCTTACAATGATCGGCCTTGAGGTTGAAGAGGTTATTGATCGGGCAGATGTGCTTGCGCCGTTCACGGTTGCTGAAATCTTAGATGCTGAACAGCATCCAAATGCAGATCGCTTGAAGGTTTGTCGTGTTGCAACACATGAAGGTGAGCTTCAAATCGTTTGTGGCGCCCCAAATGCACGCAAAGGGTTAAAAACAGTTTTTGCGGCGATTGGAACGACTATTCCTGCTAATGGTATGACATTGAAGCCCACAAAAATTCGTGACGTTGATAGTCAAGGTATGATGTGTTCAGCTGATGAGATGGCTTTAGGTGAAAATGCTGAAGGCATCATGGAGTTGCCAGAAAGCGCGAAAATTGGCGAAAGTTTTGCGGGCTATGTTGGCGCTGATGATCCTATTATTGAAATTGCTATTACACCTGATCGTGCAGATTGCTTAGGTGTTTATGGTGTTGCGCGTGATCTTGCGGCTTCTGGACTGGGAACACTTAATGTTTTGCCAGACCATCGTATTGATGAAAAGTTTTCATCATCACCAAAAATTAGAATCGAGAACGAACGTGCATGTCCATTGTTTATGGGGCGCTTGATTAAGGGCGTTAAAAATGGCGAAAGCCCAGACTGGCTCAAGCAAAAGCTTGCTGCATGCAACGTCACATCGCACTCTATTTTAGTAGATATTACAAATTATCTGTCCTTTGACCGTGGTCGTCCTTTGCATGTTTTTGATGCTGATAAGCTGAAGGGCGATATGGTTGTCCGTCTGGCAAAAGACGGCGAGACATTTATTGATTTGAAAGAAAATGAACAAAAACTACAAGAAGATATGGTTGTCATTTCAGATGACAGCGGCGTTATTTCTCTTGCAGGTGTAATGGGTGGCCTGTCAACAGGTAGCCATCATGATACGGTTAATGTTTATATTGAGTCAGCTCTTTTTGACCCACTTGCTATTGCGAAAGCTGGTCGCACACTTGGCCTTATTAGTGATGCACGTTACCGCTTTGAGCGTGGTGTTGATCCTGCTGCTGTCAAGCAGGGGCTGGATTTTGCAACGCAGCTTATCCTTGATTTATGTGGCGGAGAAGCTGGCGACATTGCGGTTGCTGGTTCAGAGCCTGGCTGGCGGAAAGAAATTTTCTTTCGTCCTTCACGTGTCCAAGAATTGACAGCTCTTAGCGTTGATGAGAAAAAAATGGCCGATATTTTCACAGCGCTTGGGTGTGATATTGTTAAAGAAGATATTTGGAAAGTGAGTCCTCCTTCATGGCGTTTTGACTTAGAGCTGGAAGAAGATCTTGTTGAAGAAATTATGCGCTTGAATGGTATGGATGATATTCCACTTGTATCTTTACCACCTTTGGAAAAGAAAGACGGTGTTTTAACCCAAAACTTTGATCGCGCATTTAAGGCGCGCCGTATTTTGGCAGCAAACGGTATGCATGAAGTTGTGACATACTCATTTATGTCTTCTAAATATGCTGATCTTTTTGGTGGGCAATCAGATAATTTGAATGTTTCTAACCCTATTTCTGCAGAATTAAATGTTATGCGTCCGTCTGTTTTACCGAATTTGATTGATGCCGCAAAACAAAACGAAAAGCGCAGTTTGGACAATGGTGCTTTGTTCGAAACAGGTCCTGTTTTTAATGAAGATTGTGATATGAATCAACAATCTGTTGTTGCGGGTGTGCGTTTTGGTAAAGGCCTTCGTCATTGGTCTGGGCAGGCAGAAAAACCTGATGTTTACACGGTGAAATCAGATATTTATGCTGTTCTAGAAGGTATTGGTCTTTCAACAGATAAGCTTCAAGTGAAGACAGAATCATCTGGTTGGTATCATCCTGGGAAGTCTGGTTCTCTTTGTTTGGGGCCTAAAAACAAGCTTGCTGAATTTGGTGAAATTCATCCAAAAGTAGCGAAAGCTTATAAGTTGAAAGTGCCTATTTTTGGATTCGAAATATTTATGGACAATCTTCCCGCCTCTAAGAAAAAAGCAGCAAAGCAGCTTCTGAAGCTCAATAACTTGCAACCAGCGTCACGTGACTTTGCTTTTATTGTTGACCAAGATATTTTCGCAGCTGATCTTGTGCGTGCGGTTAAGGGCGCTGAAAAGAAGTATATTCAGAGCGTCAGTGTTTTTGATGTTTTTGAAGGTGAAGCACTAGGCGATAATAAAAAATCAATTGCTATTGATGTTTTACTTCAACCAGTAAATGAAAGCTTTACGGATGAAGTTCTAGAAGAAATTTCAAATAAAATTATTAATGCAGCAGCAAAATCGACAGGTGCTGTTTTAAGGTCTTAGATGTTCAAGAAACTTTGTATTATTGGTATGGGTATGATGGGGGGATCCCTTGCGCATGCTGTGAAGAAATACAATCTTTCGGATGTGATTATCGCATGTGATCGTTCAGAAGAGAATTTGAATGCTGCGCTTGAATCTGGGCTTGTTGATGAAGTATGTGAAGACCCTGCAGAGGCTGTTATAGGGGCTGATCTGGTCGTGCTGGCGACACCTGTTAAGACATTTCCAGATATTGCTGAACATATTGCTGACGCTTTAGAAGAAGATGTGATTGTTTCTGATCTTGGATCTGTTAAAGGGTACGTTGTTGATGCTCTGTCTGCCTTTATTGATCAAAAGAAGATCATTCCAGGGCATCCTATTGCAGGAAGTGAAAAATCAGGTCCACAGAATTTTGTAGAAGGGCTTTTTGAAAACCGTTGGTGTGTTCTGACGCCGCTGCCCAATAGTAACCTAACCTCTATTGATCGCTTGCGTAATTTTTGGGAAAGCCTTGGTAGCAAAGTCGAATTAATGGCGCCTGAACAGCATGATCGTACGCTTGCTGTGACATCACATATCCCTCATCTGATTGCTTATAATATGGTTTATACTGCTGACCATATTGAAAATATTATGGAGACAGATGTTATTCGTTTTTCTGCAGGCGGGTTTCGTGATTCTACTCGTATGGGAGGGTCTGATCCTGTTATGTGGCGTGACGTTTTTTTAACGAATAAAGAGGCGACGCTAGAAATGCTTGATCACTTTCGTGATAATCTGGATATGTTTCGCGACTTGATTGAAAAAGGTGATGGGAAAAGTCTGAAGGAGATTTTCACAAGGACACGCGAAATCCGCAAGAAGGTTGTCGGTGCTAAACAACATAAGTCCTAAACCAGTATGAGGGAATTACTTTTTCCAGAATGTTGGTGTTAGAATAACAAAGACTGTCAGAAGCTCAAGCCTTCCAAATAACATCGCAATACTTAATAAGAATTTTGCCATATCTGGTAGCGTTGCAAAGTTTCCTGTCGGCCCAACAACATCCCCAATGCCAGGTCCAACGTTTGTGATACAAGAGGCAACGGCGCTTACGGCAGTAATGTAATCAAGCCCCAACATTCCCATCATGAGTGACAGGATGACAAATGTCGCCAGATATAAGAACAAGAAGTTTGCAACAGAAAACATAATGTCTTCGCCAACAGGTTTATGGTTATGTGAAACGGTCACAATTCTATGTGGTTGAAGCATCTTCTTGGTCTGCTCAAAAACCATATTATATAGAATCTGCCATCTAAATATTTTCACAGACCCTGATGTTGACCCTGTGCAACCGCCAACAAAAGATAGAAAGAAAAAAGAGATAACAGCAAAGTGTCCCCATGCCCCATAATCTGCGCTGACAAATCCTGTTGTTGTGACAATAGAAACAACATTAAAGGCCGCAAGTCTTATTGCATCAGCAATTGGAAAGTGTTGTCCAACACGCAGCCAAATGGTCATGATAATAATAAACACAAACAAGGTGCCAATAAATGTTGTGACTTGGCTGTCGTCAGAAAGTGTTTTAATGAAGCTTTTTCCTTGGCCATGAATCAGGCGTACATAATAAAGAAGTGGCAAGCCGCTGGCCATCATACCAAATGTTAAGATCCACTCAATTCCAGGGTTTTGAAAGTAGGCAATAGAAGCATCTTTTGATGAAAATCCGCCTGTTGAAATGGTTGCCATTGAATGAATAATCGCATCAAAACTTGTCATTCCTGCCCACCACAAAGCGAAAGCACAGATTGTAATGAAAGCAAAATAAATGGTTAAAATTGCACCAGCCACTTGACCCATACGTGGGAAAAGCTTTTCAGAGTTATCGGACGATTCTGACTTGAAAAGCTGAAACCCGCCAATGCGTAGAAACGGTAGAACCAACACAGCCATAACAACAATCCCAACCCCACCAATTGCATGAAGCATTGCACGCCAGAAAATAATGCCGTCTGAGGCATAAGAAAGATTTGTAATGACAGTTGCGCCTGTTGTTGTCAGGCCAGACATCGCTTCGAAGAAGCCATCAATTGGGGATAAAGCTACAGTTGAAAAAATAAAAGGAAGGGCAGCAAAAACACTTGCAGCCACCCAGCTTGTTGTTGTCAACAAGAAGGTTTGCCGGTTATTCAGCTGAATACTTTGAGTTTGATTCGCTAGAATTAGGACAATACCAATAAAAACAGTTACAAACGAAGAAACAACAAAAACATGCCAGTCCGTGTGGCCATGTAAATAGTCAATCAGCCCTGGAATAAGCATCAGCACACCAATTGCACTAACAAAAATGCCAATGACGTAGAAAACAGGTTGCAGCTTAAAAGGCAAGTTCATTTGTAATCTTCTTTTTCTTAAAGTTTAATCTGAACACATTACTCTAGATCGATTTTTTAGACAAGTAGGCAGTGCGCCCCCTTTTCTTGAGAAAATTAATGCCTAAATATTGGAAGTAATGCTTTTTCTTGATAAACAGTTTTGGAGAATAAAATGACAAAGCAGGTAAAAAAACATTCTTTCCAGACCGAAGTTTCAAAGCTTTTGGATATTGTCGCAAACGCGCTTTACAGTGACCGTCAGATTTTTTTACGTGAGCTGTTATCAAATGCGTCAGATGCTTGTGACAAGCTGCGTTATGAGTCTGTCAAAGATAAAAAGCTAGCGGATAAGATAAAACCATTTCGTATTGCTGTTGAGGTGAATGTTAAAAAAAATCAGTTGATCATTCACGATAATGGCATCGGCATGACGCAGGAAGAGTTGATTGAGAATTTAGGAACAATTGCAAAATCAGGCACCTCTGACTTTGTTTCTCATTTAACAGGGGATGAAAAAAATGATGCCAATCTCATTGGTCAATTTGGGGTCGGATTCTACGCAGCTTTTATGGTTTCTGAGTATGTTGAAGTGATTAGTCAACATGCAAAGTCAGATGAGGCATTTGCATGGCGATCTGATGGAAAGGGAAATTTTGAAATTGAACCTGCAACGCGTGACCAGTGCGGAACAACAATCATTCTACATCTCAAAGATGATGCAAAAGAGTTTCTAGAGGAAGTCCGCTTGAGGCATATTGTAAAGCGTTATTCAGATCATATTCCTTACCCTATTATGCTTGTTGGAGAGGAAGGCGAAGCTGTTGATGAATTTGGTGTACAGTTAAACAAGGCGCAGGCCATATGGCGTAGATCAAAAGATGAAATTACAGAAGAAGAATATAATGCTTTTTATCGTGAGGTTGCTTTAACGCCAGACATGAAAGAAGAGCCTGGCATGACTCTTCACCGTAAAACGGAAGGATCTTTGGAGTACACATCTTTGCTTTATATTCCATCAAAGCGTCCTCTTGATTTGTTTAACCCAGATAGGCTGCCAAAAGTAAAACTATATGTTCAGCGCGTATTGATCATGGATGATTGTTCTGAACTTGTTCCAAGTTATTTAAGGTTTTTGCGGGGTGTTGTTGACTGTGATGATTTGTCCCTGAACATTTCCCGTGAAATGCTGCAGCAAGACACAACAATGACGAAAATAAAAACGTCTTTAACAAAACATGTCCTGAGCGAGTTAGAAAAACAATTCAAAAATGATCGAAGTGTTTATGAGGTGTTTTGGGATTTGTTTGGGTCAGTTTTGAAGGAAGGTATTTATGAAGACATGAAAATGCGTGAAAAGATCATGGATATTTCTCTTTTCCCGAGCCTTATAGATGACAAAAAAATATCATTACAGGAATATGTTGATGCGATGTTGCCTGATCAGGAGCATATTTATTATATCACTGGCGACTCAGTTGAAGCGCTGAAAAGAAGCCCACAAATCGAAGGTTTCAAAGAGCGCGGTATTAATGTTTTATTATTGACGGACCCAATAGACGATTTTTGGGCTGTCCCTGTTGGCGCGTATAAAGAGAAGAGCTTTCAGTCTGTTACAAAAGGTGACATTGATCTTTCAAAGTTCAAATCTTCTCAAAAAGAGGCTCAAGAGCCTTTAGAGGATATCTCTGATGTTATTGCTTTTTTTAAGGAGACACTCAAAGATAAGGTCAAAGATGTGAAGCCTTCAAGTCGCCTTCAAGGTTCTCCAGTCTGTTTGGTTGCTGATGCGGGTGATATGGATATGCGTTTAACACGTCTACTTAAGGGTGCGCAGGAGCTTGAGAAAACAGATCTGGTGCGTGTTTTAGAAATTAATCCATCTCACACATTGGTTAAAAAAGTGTCGGAAGGCTTGAAGAATAAATCAAAGAAGGATATTGAAAAAGTTGTCTTTCTTCTTTTTGATCTTGCTCATATAATTGAAGGTGAGCCGTTGCAGGACTCTGCAACATTCAGAGAGAATATTTTTGATGTTATTGAGAAAGGACTTAGCTCTTGATCAAGGTGCTGTTTTTTTTAGTTGTCCTACCCTCATTGTCATTTGCACAGGCCGGTTTTGTCTTGGAGCGCCCAGGTCAAGGAGCGGAAGTTGTTTATGATCAAGAAAAAGGCTTTTCAGAAGAGTATGTTGACGTGCCTGCGTTAGAGGAGTCTGAGGAAGATGTTCAAAAAACACATACAAAAAGAAGCTATAAGCACAGTACGACCAAGAATAATACCGCACGTCAGAAATCAAAGTCAGCAAAAGAAAGAAAAGCAGCAAATACTCTGGATGCATCTAGTAAAAAGGCCTTGGTTCGGGAGTTGATGGAATTAACACCTATTCGCCCGACAATTAAACACTTTGTAGAGCAGGCTGCGCGGCACATTCCTGTTAACGAGGCTTCTAAAAAAGCGAAGTTTCTAAATGAGGTTTTTAATATTCGTGAGCTGGAGATAGCCCATCAACAAAATCTAGAAAAACAATACTCTTCTGAAGACCTGCGTGCCTTGATCACTTTTTATAAAACCCCAGAAGGGCAATCTGTTTACAGAAAACAAACGCGCTATTTTGCAGGGATGCTGCCAACAATTCAGTCAATGGTTGTGCGCGGCGCCCTTGCATCACGTCACCTAAAATGACTAAGGGTATAAAAGTTCTGTTTCCCAGTCATTTTCGGAGGCTTTGCGTGTATATAAAATTCTATCATGTAACCTGAACTCGCCATCCGACCAAAATTCAATGCGGTGAGGGGTAACTTGATAGCCTGACCAGTGTGGTGGTCGTGGCACGTCTTGTCCTTCAAATCTTTTTTCTGCTTCTTCAAATGCCTGATCAAAAACAGCGCGATTTTCATAGACTTCAGATTGTTTAGAGGCCCACGCACCAACTTGGCTTTGGCGGTGGCGTCCCGCAAAATACTGATCCGCGGCTTCGTCAGAGGTGAGATGTGCCGTTCCTTCAATGCGGACTTGTTTACGTAAAGACTTCCAATGAAAGCAGAGGGCTACTTTAGGGTTTTCGCCAATTTGTTGGCCTTTAAAACTATGTGTGTTGGTGAAAAAACAAAACCCTTTTTCTGTGGAAACCTCTCTTATGAGAACAATGCGAGAATGTGGTTGTCCTGATGCGTCAACAGTTGCAAGGCTGACAGCGCCTGGATCATTAATCTCATTTTCTTGCGCCATATTGTACCATTCTTCAAAAATGAGAAGGGGATTAGTAGGTGGATTTTGGAAGATGTTTTTACTCGTCATTTACATGCGATCCTATTATAGTTGGCTGTTATGAAATGTTTTGTAAGTATATTCCTTTTGCTGCTGATTTCAAGTTGTCATCTTTATGATCCTCTTGATGATATCACGGTTTTAGATAACCAGTCCCATACGCCAGGGTTATATTATTTCGAGACACACTCTTCAACTGAGAAGTCAGCAAATGATTTTTTGAAAATATCCCTTCTTTCGAGTCATTATTTTGTGTTAGACGAGGATGACCGCCGTTTTTTATATGCGGCAATACAACACAGCCTTGAAAATATGACCACCGGGAAAACATCTTACTGGGAAAATCGTGCCTCTCAAGTATATGGTTACGTCACGCCGATTGAAACATTCAATGCACCAAGTGGCCTGACGTGTCGACAATTTAAAAATGAAGTTGTCGTCCGAGGAGACTCTTTGACAAGTTTTGGTCTTGCGTGTCGAGGAGAAACGCCAAAATGGAAGGCCGTTAAAAAATGACGAGAAACCCATATAATATTCTGAACGTCAAAGCTGGCGCGGATGAGCAGGAGATAAAGTCTGCGTTTCGTCGTTTGGTCAGAGAGTTTCATCCAGATATTAACCCTGGTAATGCACGAGCAGAAGAAATCTTCAGAGAAGTGACAGATGCATATGGGCTTTTGCTTGATCCCAAAAAGCGTGCGCAAGTTGATCGCATGATGTGGTTAAGAATGCCTATTGAAAAGGTAGAAAAAGCAAAAGAAAAAGCAACTTCTTTCGCAAAGGTTCTTAAGGATCAAATGAAATCGGCTGTGGACATTTTCCCTGAAAAAATTATTCAAGAGAAAAAGCATCGCCAGAAAATGAAAGAGTTTCAAGAAGGGGTCTCTCAAGGCCTGTTCACCGTTCAAGATAACGGTGATGTTTTTCTTGATTTAGCGCTGGACCTGAAGGAAGCTGTCTTTGGTGATCGGGTTGATGTGCCTACATTTGAAGGCCGTGTTGCGCTTCGCATACCAGAGAACTCTAACAGTGGCGATCTCTTGCGTCTTCGTGGGCGAGGCCTTTATAATAAAAAATCGAAAAAAAAGGGTGACCAATACGTCCGTTTAAAGGTAGTATTGCCAACCGAACCAGATGAAAGTCTAAAAGACTTTTTGAAATCTTGGTCAAGAGAGTATAAAGTGCGTGAAGATTAAAAACGCAGGCTTATTAAAGTAGAATAGAAAATGCCAAAAAGAACAGATATTAAATCCATTCTTGTTATCGGAGCTGGACCGATTGTTATCGGCCAGGCTTGTGAGTTTGATTATTCAGGTGTTCAAGCCTGTAAGGCCTTGAAAGAAGAAGGGTACCGCGTTGTTCTCGTGAACTCTAATCCTGCAACAATCATGACAGACCCTGTCATTGCCGATGCAACCTATGTTGAGCCGATCACGGCTGACATTGTTGAAAAAATCCTGATCAAGGAAAAGCCTGATGCAATTCTCCCAACAATGGGTGGCCAGACGGCCTTGAACACAACGTTGGAGCTTGTTCGATCCGGGGTTGTTGACCGTCTTGGTATCGAGGTTATTGGCGCAACAGAAGAGGCAATTGAAAAAGCAGAAGATCGTAAGCTGTTCCGTGAAGCCATGGATAAAATTGGTCTTGAGTCTGCAAAAAGTCATTTGGTTTGCTCTATGGAAGAGGCGCGTCGCGCCATGGAAGAAATAGGTCTCCCTGTTATTATTCGCCCAAGTTTCACCATGGGTGGTACAGGCGGTGGTTTTGCAAGCACACTCCAAGAGTTTGAGCGTATTGCGAAGTCAGGGCTAGACGCATCTCCTGTCACATCAATTCTTGTGGAAGAGTCTTTGGTTGGCTGGAAAGAATATGAAATGGAGGTTGTCAGGGATAAAGCTGATAACGCCATCATTATCTGTTCAATTGAAAATGTTGATCCTATGGGAATTCACACAGGTGATAGTATTACTGTCGCTCCTGCTTTGACCCTCACCGATAAAGAATATCAATTAATGCGCAGTGCTTCGATTGCAATTTTGCGTGAGATTGGCGTTGAAACAGGTGGGTCGAATGTTCAGTTTTGTGTCAATCCAAAAGATGGACGAATGATTGTTATTGAAATGAATCCACGTGTTTCAAGATCATCTGCATTGGCATCAAAAGCGACAGGCTTTCCAATTGCTAAGATTGCGGCAAAACTTGCTGTTGGGTATACACTAGATGAGCTTGGTAATGATATTACAGGCGGTCAAACGCCTGCTTCTTTTGAGCCAACGATAGACTATGTTGTCACGAAAATGCCGCGCTTTACTTTTGAGAAATTTAAAGGCGCTGACCCTACTTTAACAACAGCTATGAAGTCAGTTGGAGAAGCAATGTCAATTGGCAGATGTTTCCAAGAGTCTTTGCAAAAAGTATTGCGTTCAATGGAAATTGGTTTGACTGGCCTGAATGATGTGGATGTTTCAGTTGAAGATCTAAGAGATCTTCTGCAAACACAATCGCATGAAAGAATACTTTTTATTGCTCAGGCATTTCGTGTGGGACTAGGGTTAGATGAAATAAAAGATCTAACAGGGTTTGAGCCATGGTTTTTGGCACAAATTCAAGAGCTTATCGAAATCGAAGAAGAGATCAAGAAACAAGGTTTGCCAGATGGTAGAGACGCATTTTTATCCCTTAAGTCTAAAGGCTTCTCGGATCAGCGCTTAGCCGAGCTTGCAGGCATTTCTTTTGAAGACGTCTATGCCAAGCGTACTGGCTTGAACGCACACCCTGTTTACAAGAGAATTGATACATGTGCGGCAGAGTTTGAATCACAGACGCCTTATCTTTATTCCGCATACGAGTTGGATGAAAATCCTGAGTGCGAAGCCGAAGTCAATGATCGCAAGAAAGTGATTATTTTAGGTGGCGGTCCTAACAGAATTGGTCAGGGTATTGAGTTTGACTATTGTTGTGTACATGCTGTGTATGCTCTTCAGCAGGTTGGTATTGAGGCAATCATGGTTAATTGTAACCCTGAAACAGTTTCAACAGATTATGACACAGCTGACAGGCTTTATTTTGAGCCACTAACAGCAGAAGATGTTTTAGAGATAATCCGTGTAGAAAAACAAAAAGGCGATTTTTTAGGTGTCTTTGTTCAGTTTGGTGGTCAAACACCTTTGCGTTTAGCTTATGAACTTGAAGCTGCAGGTGTGCCGATTCTTGGAACAAGTCCAGATGCAATTGACTTGGCAGAAGATCGCGATAGATTCCAAAAACTTCTTCATAAGCTTGGTTTGACGCAGCCGGATAATGGTACAGCGACTTCCACTGAAGAGGCCATTAAGATTGTTAATGACATTGGTTATCCTGTTGTCGTTCGTCCGTCTTATGTGTTGGGTGGTCGTGGCATGGAAATTGTTCATGACGAAAAAAGTCTCCGTCATTACATGACGACGGCTGTTGAGGTCTCGGGAAAGAATCCTGTGTTAATAGACTCGTTCTTAAAAGATGCTGTTGAGGTTGATGTGGACGCGCTTTGTGATGGTAAGAAGGTCTATGTTGCAGGTATTATGGAACATATTGAAGAAGCTGGTATTCATTCAGGTGACTCTGCATGTTCCTTGCCAACACAAAACCTGCCAGAAGAAATTGTTGCAGAAATTAGCCGTCAAACTGAGGCAATGGCATTAGAGCTTGGTGTGATTGGATTGATGAATGTTCAGTTTGCAGTCAAAGATGACAGCGTCTATGTTCTAGAGGTCAACCCAAGAGCCAGTCGTACAGTACCATTTGTTGCAAAGGCAACAAACGTGCCTTTAGCAGGTCTTGCGGCGAAAATTATGGCAGGACAAAATATTGAGTGGCCAGATGACTCTTGCGCAAGGCCTCAGCATGTCTCCGTCAAAGAAGCTGTATTCCCCTTCGATCGTTTTCCTGGTGTTGATGTTATTTTGGGTCCAGAAATGAAATCAACAGGCGAGGTTATGGGAATTGACCGAGATTTCACACGTGCTTTTGCAAAGTCACAAATGGCAGCTGGACTGCGTTTGCCTCATGAGGGTGCTGTCTTCTTGTCTGTTAAAGATGAAGACAAACAAGCATTTGCTGACCTTGCCGCACAGCTTTCGTCCGCTGGCTATGAAGTCATTGCGACAAAAGGAACAGCTAAATTTCTTGAGGAGCAAAATATTCCAGTGACTGCTATTAATAAAGTCAGTGAAGGATCTCCTCATATTGTTGATGCTATGCAAGATAAGAAAATTAATCTTATGTTTAACACGACCGCTGGTGAGCAGGCTATTCGTGATAGCTTTAGTTTGCGTCGGACAGCTCTTATTAACAGAATTCCTTATTATACAACGCTTGCAGGTGCCAAAGCTGTGACCCGCGTTCTTTCGCAAGAATTGAAGGAAGATCTGGACGTTTGTTCTTTACAAGCATATAATTCATAAACATTAAAAAACAATACCTTATAGAGGAGTCTGATATGTCCAATGAACGATACCCGATGACTGTAACTGGGCATAAGAGGCTTGTAGAAGAATTAGAAGACCTCAAGAAAAATCAACGTCCCGAAGTGATTGATGCCATTGCTGTGGCGCGTGATCATGGTGACTTGAAAGAGAATGCTGAGTATCATGCTGCACGCGAGCGTCAGAGCTTTATTGAGGGACGCATTCTTGAGCTTGATGCCAAAATCGGACGTGCACAAGTTATTGATCCAAAAAGCTTATCAGGGGACAAAGTCGTCTTTGCTTCAACGGTGACTGTTGTTGATGAAGATACAGAAGAAGAAAAAACATTTAAGATTGTTGGTGAAGATGAGGCAAATGTAAAAGAGGGATTAATGTCTTTTACATCTCCAATCTCACGCGCATTGATCGGAAAGGCTGTTGGTGACAGCGTTGATGTCCAAGCGCCAAAAGGTGTTCAGACCTATGAAATTCTTAGTGTTAAGTTTGAGTAAGCCGTGTCATTTGCAAAATCAGTCCTTTCTGTTGGATCCCTTACGCTTGCTAGTCGTGTTTTTGGTTTTATACGTGAACTTTTAACTGCTTATTATCTTGGTGCCGGACCCGTTGCTGATGCCTTTTTTGTCGCGTTTAAGCTGCCGAATTTTTTTCGCCGCTTTATTGGTGAGGGGGCTTTTAGTGCTGCTTTTGTTCCTAAATTCTCAACAATTCTGACTAAGCAATCAAAAGAAGAAGCTTTGGCCTTTTCTTCTAATATTTTCTCGTGGATGCTGGTTATTCTTATTTTATTGATTGTCGTTTTCGAGCTTTTTATGCCGACGGTTATTTCTGTTCTTGCACCCGGATTTCGTGATGTACCAGAGTTGGCATCTCTTGCCGTTGAGTTTGCGCATATTACAATGCCATATTTGTTTTTTATTGTGATTGTGGCCTTAATGGGGGGGATTTTAAATTCTCTCGACAGGTTTTCAGAGTTTGCCGCAGCACCTATTATTCTCAATATTTGCTTTATTCTTTCTCTTGTTTTTTTGACAAGGTTTTTTCCAAATGCTGGGTTTGCTCTTGCTTATGGGGTTTTGATAGCAGGTGTCTGCCAGTTTCTTTGGATGGTTCTGGGGCTTTTTCGTGCCAAGGCAAATTTGAAAATTGTACGCCCAAGGTTCAATCAACAAACGAAACATTTACTAAAAATAATGGTGCCAGGATTGGTTGGTGCAGGTGTGACACAAATCAATATTCTTGTTGATGTGTTGTTGGCATCATTGCTGCCGACCGGTTCTATTTCTTATCTTTATTATGCAGATCGCTTAAACCAATTGCCGCTGGGTGTTATCGGGATTGCTTTCGCAACAGCGATGTTGCCGTTATTAACACGTCAATTTCGCTCAGGCGATTTAAAGCGTGCCAATAATACGATGAATAGGTCGCTTGAATATGCTCTTCTCATATCTTTACCCGCAGCGATTGGTCTGGGTGTTTTATCTTTCATTATTATGACGGCATTGTTTGAACGTGGTGCTTTTGGTGCTTTTGAGAGCCTTATGTCTTCACAAGCTTTAAGTGCCTATGCTGTTGGCTTGCCTGCTTATATCCTCATCAAGGTCTTGAGCCCAGCGTTTTATGCACATGAAGACACGCTAACACCTGTCAAAACAGGTGCAGTGGCATTAATCGTTAATCTGGCTCTTAACCTTATTTTGATGCAGTATTTTGCACATGTTGGGCTTGCTCTTGCAACGGCGATTGCCGCATGGGTAAACGCATCTTTATTGCTTGTTATTTTAGTCAGAAGAGGCCATTTCAAGCCTGATAATAGGCTTTTGAAAAATCTCTTAAAAATTCTTTTTTCTAGTTGTGTGATGGCGGCGTCTCTTGTCTTTTTGAAGGGCCTTGATTTTCCTTTAGGTGAAATAAAGGTCGCTCTTCTTTTGGCGCAAATTAGTTTGGGCGCATTGATTTTTTTCACAACAAGCTATATCACTGGAGCATTAAATATTTCGGAATTAAAATCTGTTTTTGTAAAGAAAAAGGGTTCATAGATGTCACGCGTTTTTTCAGGTATTCAGCCAACGAGTAATCTCACATTAGGTAATTACTTAGGCGCGATAAAAAACTGGGTTGGCCTGAAAGAAGGTCATGAAAGCAGTCTTTATTGTGTTGTTGATTTACACGCATTGACTGTTCCTCAAGATCCAGAAAAGCTACGCAAACAAACGCGCGAAACAGCCGCTGCTTATTTTGCATGTGGTATTGACTATACAAATTCTATTGTTTTCCATCAAAGTGCTGTTGCTGGTCACAGTGAACTTTCTTGGTTGTTGGGGTGTTTAACGCCGCTTGGTTGGTTAAACCGTATGACACAATTTAAAGACAAGGCAGGAAAGAAAAAAGACCAAGCTTCGTTAGGGCTTTACGGGTATCCGACATTAATGGCTGCGGATATTTTACTTTATAAAGCAACCCATGTTCCTGTTGGCGATGATCAAAAGCAGCATGTTGAGCTTGCGCGTGATATTGCTGGTGCTTTTAATGCACGTTATGAAAAAGAGTTCTTTCCATTGCCAGAGCCTCAAATACTGGGTGACGCAACGCGTGTTATGAGTTTGCGCGATGGAACAAATAAGATGAGTAAGTCAGATCCGTCAGATTATTCACGTATTAATTTAACAGACGAAGATGATGTGATTGCTCTGAAAATCAAAAAGGCAAAAACAGACCCTGAGTCATTACCATCAGAGTTGTCAGGCTTTGAAGGGCGCCCTGAGGCGAAAAACCTTATGACAATATATGCCGCATTAGAAGGCAAAGAGTTGTCCCAAATTTGTACAGAGTTTGGCGGTAAGCCATTTTCTGAATTCAAGCCTGTTTTATCTGATAGGATAATCGAAAGCCTTTCTCCTGTTCGTGAAAAAATGAAAGAGTTTATGAAAGACCAGGTAGAGCTTGATAATATTTTAAAAACAGGTGCAGAAAAAGCTGCTGATATTGCAATGAAAAACATGCATGATGTGCGTGATATTATGGGATTGTTACAGGTCTAAATGCTGCAAAACTTTATCACCAATGAGTTTTTTCATTTTTTTCTTATTTTTATGAGAATTGGTGTTGCACTGTCAATGATGCCTGGTTTCTCTGAGCGTCATGTGATGAGCAAATCAAGACTTTTGCTTGCATTTGCAATTTCACTGGTTGTCTTGCCTGTTCTAAAACCAAAGTTCCCACCGACTCCTGACTCTTTAGAGCTGCTTGTTTTTCTTATCTTCATCGAGGTTTTTATTGGGCTTTTCATTGCAATTGTTATCAAGCTTATTTTCGAGAGCCTTCAAATAGCAGGTGTTTTAATCAGTAACCAAACAGGCCTTGCGGCCGCACAGATCTTTAACCCAGGTCTGGCACAGCAAGGGGCTGTTTACGGCGCATTACTATCTGCTGCAGGGATCTTCATTATGTTTGTAACAGATACCCATCACAATATTCTTGCAGCCATTATTGGAAGCTATGAATTGTTCCCACCAGGGAATATGCCTCCAATGGGCAATTTCTCGGAAGTCGTTACACATTCGGTTTCTAAATCATTTGAACTTGGTTTTCAGTTAAGTGCACCTGTCATTTTGATTTCTTTTGTTATTCATCTTTCAATGGGGATGATTGCCAAACTTGTTCCCAGCATTAATATTTTCTTCGTCTCTTTACCTATTCAGGTAGTTGTTGGTATTGTTGTCATGATGATGACGATGACAGCGATGATGTCGTGGTTTTTTTCTGTTTTAAAAGAAAACATTTTTTTGTTTATAGGTTAGTAAGGTGCTTCGGTAATGGCTGATGATCAAGATGACTCGCAGAAAACCGAAGACCCGACCGAGAAACGTCTCGCCAAAGCGAGAGAAGAAGGAAATGTTCCTACATCCAAAGAGGTTTATACTTGGTTCATTCTGCTTATGGGCTCTGTGATTGTTTTCGCGCTCTTTGGTTCAATGGCAAACAGTTTTAAGGTTTCTTATTATCGCTTTATAGAGCAGCCTCATGATGTGCTGCTTTCTTCTGAAAGCTTCATTGTTCTCTTTAATGATATTCTTTTACAGATTTTAAAAACACTCGCAATTCCTTTTGTGTTGCTTTATATCGCTGCGGTTCTTGCTGGATATGTTCAAAATGGTTGGATTCTAAGCCTTAAATCTGTGACACCAAAGCTTGAGAAAATTTCTCCGCTTGCTGGGGTTAAAAGGCTTTTTTCTATGAGAAGTCTTGTCGAATTTTTAAAGAACTTATCTAAGCTTGCTATTATTACTATTATTGCTTATTTCCTCGTTGCAGCATCAATGGACAAGATATATGTGATGGTCGGTGCAACGTCACAAACGCTTTTGGTTGAGCTTTATGAGCAAATTAAATCTTTTATTTTGATTGTTTCTGTTTTTTTAACAATTATTGCAGGGGGTGATCTTGCATATCAGAAATACTCATACATTCAACGCATGAAAATGACAAAACAAGAAGTCAAAGACGAGGCAAAAGAGTCAGATGGGGACCCTCAAATTAAAGCCAAACTAAGACAATTGAGAATGGAGAAGTTTAGAAAACGTATGATGCAAGATGTTGCACAGGCAGATGTTGTGATTACAAACCCGACGCATTATGCCATTGCTTTGAAGTATCAAATGGAGGATATGGAAGCCCCTGTTCTTGTTGCAAAAGGACTAGACCATTTGGCCTTAAGAATTAGAGGGGTTGCTGAGGAGCATGACATTCCAATTGTTGAGAACCCACCTCTAGCGCGTGCTCTTTACGATGGTGTTGAAGTGGATGAAGAAATTCCAGAGCAATACTATAAAGCGGTCGCTGAGGTTATCAGCTATATCTACGAGCTTAAAAAGAAGTTTTTCTAGTTACATTAAAAACATTGCAGCGAACCCAAGGAACGTACAGAAGCCAATAACATCTGTGATTGTTGTCACAAAAACGCTTGATGCGATTGCAGGGTCAATCTTCATGCGGTCCAAGCCAAGAGGAATAATAATTCCTGCAAGCCCTGCGCAGATCATATTAATAACCATAGCACCTGCAGCAACAAGACCTAGCTTAAAGCTTGCAAACCATAACCAAACGATAGAGCCTGTTAAGAAGGCAAAAATAGCACCATTCAGTGTTCCAATGAGTGTCTCTTTCCAAATCATTCTAAATGGGTTAGACGATGAAATTTCTTTCGTTGCTAGCGCACGAATGACAACAGTTAATGTTTGGGTGCCTGCATTTCCGCCCATTGAGGCAACAATTGGCATAAGTACAGCAAGTGCAACCATTTTTTCAATGGTTTGGTCAAATGCAGAAATGACCATAGAAGCAATAATCGCTGTTAAAAGGTTCAGAATAAGCCAGTAAAAGCGCGTTCTTGTCGCATTGATGGCATCGCGATAAATATCGCGTTCACGTACACCACCAAGGGCCATAAAGTCTTTCTCGGCTTCTTCATTAATAACATAAACAATGTCATCAACAGTAATAACCCCTAGTAACCTGTCATCTTCATTTACAACAGGCGCGGTGATCAGGTTGTAGTGACGGAAAAGATATGCGACATCTTCTTGGTTCATGTTTACAGGAATCACCTGTGTTTCGCCTTCGATTAAATCCAGCATCTTTTTTTGTTTTGGTGCTTGAATGAAAGAGCTTAAAGAGATTTTCCCGATTGGCTTGTATTTCTCATCAACAATAAAAATAGCATGAAACTGTTGCGGAAGTTGGTTTTTGTTTTTATCAAGAAAGCCTTGAACAGTTGATACTTTCCAATGTGCAGGAACAGCAACAAATTCACGCTTCATCAAGCGTCCAGCACTTTCCTCGGGGAAGCTTAAACTTTGTTCAAAGATAAAACGCTCATGAGCAGAAACTGAATCAAGAATTTGACTTCTTTCTTCATCTTCTAAGTCCTCAAGAACATCAATAGCATCATCACTTTCAAGCTCTGTGATGGCTTCTGCAATTTTTTTTGTTCCGAGTGATTCGAAGACTTCTTCTCGAAGGGCTTCATCAAGGTGAGAAAGAATTTCAGGATTAAAATCTTTTTTTAGAACGTGAATGATTTTTTCTCTGTCGGTGCTGCTAGACTGCTGAACAAGCGTTGCAATATCAGAAGGGTGGAGTGGTGTGATAAGTTGTTTCAGCTTTCTTGGCATGTCGATAGAATCCAGAATAGACTGCAGTAAGTCCTCTGATATACCGTACATATTTGAAAGTTCTTCGTTATTCTCTTTCACATTTTACTCCTGCAAAGAGGGGTTTGTTGCGGCAAGCGCACTCATATTGAAAATCCCTCTGGCCGTTGAAGAGCGTGTTAGGATTTGCACAGGTAAAGCAGTACCCAATAAAAGGGGACCAACACTTATCCCACCACCTAATTCACGTAGTAAATTAAAGCTTGTATTTGCAGCATCAATATTAGGCATGACCAAAATGTTTGCTGCGCCTTTTAGCAGTGATTTTGGGAAAACACGATGCCTCATTTCTTCTGATAAAGCAAGGCCTGCTTGCATTTCTCCATCTACTTCAAAGTCAGGATTTTTATCCGCAATAACTTTCATGGCTTCTCTCATTTTAATGGCAGAAGCATTCCCTTTGCTGCCGAAGTTTGAGTAACACACCAGTGCGACTTTAGGTGTTAACCCGAAATGTCTCACTTCTTCTGCAGCAAGGAATACAGAATCGCTTATAGCCTCTGCATCTGGGTTAGAGCAAACATGTGTATCAGAAATAAAGACAGTGCCTTTCGGCATAACCACAACACTCATTGCGGAAAGATTTTTTACACCGGGTTTCAGCCCAATGATTTCTTCAATATGTTTTTTATGCTCTTCAAACGTTCCTGTTGCACCGCATAGCATTGCATCTGCTTCTTTTCGGTAAAGCATAAGGGCCGCAATAACAGTGTTGTTTGTTCGAACACGTGTTCTTGCCATGTCAACAGAAACCCCTTTACGCCCGACAAGGTCAACATAAAGCTCCCAGAAGTCACGATAAAGTGGGCTGGATTCAGGGTTAACAATATCAAAATCTTTATCTGCTTGAAGGCGTAGGCCCAAACGTTGAATCCGTTGTTCAATGACATATGGTCGACCGACCAAAATAGGGCGGGCAATACCCTCATCAATAACAGCTTGTACGGCTTGCAGAACCTGATATTCTTCGCCATCTGCATAAACAATGCGGGTTTCTTTTTCTTTTGTTTTAGCCTGTTCAAAAATGTTTTTCATTAAAAGGCCAGATCTGTAAACAAGGTGTGTCAGTTTTTGTTGGTATTCTTCAAAATCTTTAATGGGGCGTGTTGCAACACCGCTGTCCATTGCAGCCTTGGCAACAGCTGGTGAGATTTTTAAGATAAGGCGCGGGTCAAATGGCTTTGGAATTAAGTGTTCTTCGCCGAATGTCGAGCTACTACCATCGTAAGCCTTAGAGACGACATCAGATGCCTCGGCATGTGCAAGGTCTGCGATTGCTTCTACACATGCGATTTTCATTTCTGTATTAATTTCAGTTGCGCCAACATCTAGGGCACCACGAAAAATAAAAGGAAAACATAAAACATTATTAATTTGATTCGGATAGTCCGTTCGGCCTGTTGCTATGATGGCATCTGGTTTGGCTTTTTTTGCTTCTTCTGGCATAATCTCGGGTGTTGGATTGGCAAGTGCAAAAATAAGCGGTCTTGCAGCCATCTTCTTGACCATGTCACCCGTTAAAACACCAGGGGCAGAAAGACCAAGAAAAATATCCGCATTGCTGATGACGTCATCCAGTGTGCGTTTGTCAGTTTTATGAGCATATTTCTTCTGTCTTTCACCAATTTTTTCACGTCCTTTGTAGATAAGGCCATCAATGTCACAAACAGAAATATTTTTTGGATTTACTCCCATATCAACCAAAAGGTCGAGACATGAAAGTGCAGCAGCTCCAGCACCAGAGGCGACAAGTTTTACTTTTTTAATATCTTTCTTTATAAGGCGTAGGCCGTTTAAAATACCTGCTGCAACAATAATTGCTGTTCCATGTTGATCATCATGAAAGACAGGAATATTCATTTTCTTTTTAAGTCTTTCCTCGATTTCAAAGCATTCTGGCGCCTTTATATCTTCAAGATTGATTCCTCCAAAAGTCG
This sequence comes from Alphaproteobacteria bacterium, assembly GCA_030425825.1. Classification (GTDB taxonomy): domain Bacteria; phylum Pseudomonadota; class Alphaproteobacteria; order JAUHZY01; family JAUHZY01; genus JAUHZY01. Next base: position 1,362,903 of record JAUHZY010000001.1, on the reverse strand, counting down.
GCTCTAACGCAGAGACGATGTCGACAAATTTGTCAGGATCTTTTTCATCGATTTCAATGTCAAAGGCATCAATATTTGCAAACTGTTTGAAAAGAACAGATTTTCCTTCCATGACAGGTTTTGATGCGAGTGGCCCAATGTCGCCAAGACCCAAAACTGCTGTTCCATTCGTGATGACGCCAATTAAGTTGGCGCGTGCGGTGACGTTTGCTGCTTCAGCAGGGTCTTCACAAATGACACGGCATGCTTCTGCAACACCTGGTGAATATGCAAGTGACAGGTCTCTTTGTGTTTCAAGGGGTTTTGTTGCAACAACTTCAAGTTTTCCAGGGCGAGGCTCGCGATGGTATTTCAGGGCTTTCTTGGCATGCTCTTGATCCATAAGTTACTCCTCTAAACCCGCAGGCGGTAAATCATTTACCAATTTGGTGCGGTCGAGAAGACTCGAACTTCCACGGGATAAATCTCCCACAGCGACCTCAACGCTGCGCGTCTACCAATTCCGCCACGACCGCCTATATAATGGCTTACCCAAAATGCCAAATATTAGAGCGCTTATCAAGCACTATCAGTAGACTTGTCTTATAAATCATATTAGGATGTAAAAAACAGCGACGGGAGATAATATTGCAACGTAAAAAGATACTTATTCTGCTCTTTTCTGCTCTTTTTATTGGAGCTGGTCTATGGGGAGCACATGCATATCTGAAAAGCAAAATCGAAAAGGCTATTTATGCCTCTTTAAGCCAATATGATGTGTCTTTTAATAAGATAGACGTTAATCCTTTTCGTCGGCGCGTTGTGATTGAGGACCTTGAGGTTGGTGGTTTTCTCAAGAAGCCTCAAAACCGTTTAGGTGCAGGTAAGGTGACAATTTCTGATGTTGGTCTGTCTTCTGGAAAGGTCTCCAGTTTTCATTTAAAAGCTGACCTCATTGATCTTTTTATCGAAGGCTGGATCTCTAAAGGGTCGAACCAGTCAGTTGTTTATCATGCTGCTTCTTTAAAATACCAAAAAACAAATGATGATATTATTCTGCGTGATATTGCAATACTTGATGAAGAGGGGTTGCCGGCCTACAAGTTCTCGGAAATTAATTTTGGAGACATAAAAAAAAAGGATGGCTTAATCACATCATTGACCTTCAGTCTCAAAGGATTATTAGAGGATTCGGAGGCGGGCTCAATCAAGCAATATGCTTTGCAAGAGGAGGGTGTTGAAAAGCGCCCGACACCAGAAAAAGTTGATTCTGATCCTCTGCCTTATGCGCTTTCTTTTTTGTATGAAAGAGACTTAGACGTTGCACAGCACATTTTGCGTGCACTTCATTTCGGCATTCCGCGTCTTGACTTGACTGTGAAGGCAGATGCTGTGAAATGGTCAAAGAAGGTTGATGGTGTTTTTCCTACGTCTCTTCAGCAGTCAGTTGAGGGTTTCCAGTTTTTCGTACCTCTTGAACGCTTGCAAAAAATCATGGAAGAAGAGAATAAAAATATTCTTGCTGTAAGGCAGGAGTTTGGTCTTATCAAAGCATTGGGCGGAAATGATATCCAGGGTGCCTATAAATTCTCTTATGATTTTGACCGTGAAGATAAGAGTATAAGGCTGGACTTGGATCTGGATCTTCTTCGAAATTTTGGTGTTCGATTTGATGCTGTTTTCACGAACATAGACCCCTCTTATGTTACATCGGTTGATGAGGTGTTTTTTGTCAAAACAATTGAGTTAAAAGACTTTAATCTTTCTTACATGGATCATGGATTGATGGAAAAAGGGTTTGCTTTTAGGGCAGAAAAAAACGGTATCACAGAAGAGAAAATTCATGAAAATATTTTAGCTGCTTTCGATGAGGCAATGGGCCCACAAAAGACAATGCTGAAAATGGAGGCGCATGAAGCGATCAAAACCTTCTTAAAAAACAAAAACAGTATCTCTTTTTCTTTACGACCGCGCCTTCCAATAAGTGTGGGTGAAATGACACAGCTTATATTGGTTTCACCTTCTGCGCTTGCGACAAACTTAAATGCGAAGATAGTGGGTAAATAAATTGAAATGTGTTCAAGTTGTCGTTCCGAGACCGTTTGATAAGTTTTTTGATTATTTTTATGACGATTCTCTGGGATCTATCGAGATCGGTCATTTTGTTAGAGTGCCTTTTGGTTCAGGTTCTGCCATTGGGATTGTTGTTTCAAAAAACGAGCCTTCTTTAGACGCCTCAAAAATTAAGAGTATTGAATCAGTTTTTCATGATTTTCCGAAGCTAAAGAATAGTTATCTTAATTTTATAAAGTGGATCTCTTCTTATACAATGGCGCCAATAGGAGAAGTTGTTCGCGCTGCTTTGCCACCGAAAGATGTTTTTCTGAACAAAAAAACAAGAAAGAAATTTGTTTTTGAGACACCTCTTTTACATGATGAATTAAAACTCTCCGACCAGCAAAAAGCATCTTCGCAAGCTCTTTCTCAAGAAAAAAACTTCTCAGTTAATATTTTAGATGGTGTGACTGGATCAGGAAAAACAGAGGTTTATTTTGATTTTATTGATCAATTGATCAAGAGAGAAAAAGCCTGTCAAATTCTTGTCTTGTTGCCCGAAATTGCTCTGTCTTCACAATGGTTGGAACGCTTTAAGAATCGTTTTGGTGTGGCGCCTGGTGTTTGGCATAGTCATGTTGGGGCTGCTGAGAAAAGGGAAACATGGAAAGCTGTTATTCAAGGCAACGTGAATGTTGTTGTGGGTGCCCGTTCTTCGCTTTTCCTTCCTTTTAATAACCTAAAGGCAATCATTGTCGATGAAGAGCATGAGCATAGCTTCAAGCAAGAAGATGGTGGACTGCTCTACCATGCGCGTGATATGGCAGTGGTGCGTGCCAGAGAAGAAAATATCCCTATTGTACTTGCTTCTGCAACACCTTCTGTTGAAAGTTATACAAATTATAAAGAAGGAAAATACACTCTTTTACACCTTCCATCGCGACACAAAGAAGCGCAATTGCCAGATGTCAAAATCATCAATCTTGAAGAAGAAAAGCTGGCATCACAGACATGGATTTCAACACCTTTAAAGGCGGCTTTAAAGTTAAATATAGAGGCAGGTGATCAAAGCCTTCTTTTTTTAAACCGCCGTGGATATGCGCCCCTTATTCTTTGTCGGACATGTGGATATCGGTTTGAGTGCCCCAGCTGCTCAGCATGGCTTGTTGCACATTCGCATAAAAATAAAATGTCTTTGCAGTGTCATCACTGTGGGCATAAAGGGTGGTTGCCGGAAGCGTGCCCTTCTTGTGAAGAGGAGGATTCTTTTGCAGCATGCGGACCTGGTGTTGAGAGGCTTGCCGAAGAAGTTTCTTCTCTTTTTCCTGATGCCCGGCTGGGTTTTATGACAAGTGATCATATCAAGACAACAGATGATCTAGGTGTTCTCATTGAAAAAATAGAAGCACGGGAAATAGACATTATTATTGGCACGCAAATGGTCGCAAAGGGGCATCACTTTCCTCACCTGACACTTGTTGGTGTTGTTGATGCAGATCTTGGCTTGATGGGCGGTGATTTCAGGGCAGGCGAGAAAACATACCAAATGTTGCACCAGGTTGCAGGGCGAGCAGGGCGTGAAGAGAAATCAGGTGAGGTTTATATCCAAACACATCAGGCCAACCATCCTGTTATGCAAGCTCTTAAAAATTGGGACCGGGACGCTTTCATGGAAAGCGAACGTGATATCAGGCGTCAGGGTTTGCTGCCTCCTTTTGGGCGGATGGCAGCGCTTATTTTATCTTCGACTAATGAGGGATTTCTGGATCAGTATTGCCATGCCCTAAGCCGTGCTGTTCCACGTGAAGACGGACTAAAGGTTTTAGGTCCTGCGCCTGCGCCAATGCGCTTATTGCGACAGCATCATCGTCGGCGTTTTCTTGTGATGGGGCCAAGAGAAAAACTTCTTCAACCTTTTCTACGGAATTGGATTGCAAAGATAGGGTGTCCGAGTAGAATAAAAATGAAGATTGATATTGACCCTTATGGCTTTATGTAATGAATGATCATTTAAATAAATACTTTTTCCAGATTGTTTTTGCTGTTTGTGCAGCAAGCCTTGTGATGGCAATTTTTTTCCAATTTGTTGTTGGACTTCACCCTTGCCCACTCTGTCTTTATCAGCGCTGGCCATATGTTATTGGTCTTGTCGTTGCGCTTTTGGGTTGGAAAAGGCCTGGCTTGCGTCGTCTTGTTTTAATAGAGTTTATTATCATTTTTTCCGTAAATGTTTTGCTGGGTTTTTATCATGTTGGTATTGAGCAAAGCTGGTGGGAGGGGTTTACAGCCTGTAGCGGCACAAATGTTGAAACAATGGAAGAGCTTATTAATCAAATCATGACGGCTCCTATTGTACGTTGTGATGAAGTGCAGTGGTCTTTTTTAGGTCTCTCATTGGCAGCTTACAGCATGCTTCTTTCGATGGGGTTGACAGTTTTTAGTGTTTGGAGGTTGCGTCATGAAAGCAAAGCCTAAATGGCCAGGTGATTTGGATAAGGCACAAGAAATTGAACAAATGATTCGTGTTGATCATGCTGGCGAATATGGTGCAATTCGTATTTATAAAGGCCAGATGGCAATTCTAAAAAACACACCTGTTCTAGAAGAGATGTTAGCGCATGAACAAGAGCATTTAGACGCTTTTGAAGAGCTGATTGCTCAACGCCGTGTGCGTCCAACAGTTTTCACACCCCTCTGGCATGTTGCTGGTTTTGCACTTGGCGCTGCGACAGCTTTGATGGGTGAAAAAGCGGCGATGGCCTGTACGATCGCAGTGGAAGAAACAATTGATGAACACTATCAAGAGCAAATAGAAGCATTAGGTGATGAAGAAGAAGAGTTAAAAAAGAAGCTTATCAAATTCCGTGAAGATGAACTACATCATCGTGATATAGGAATTGAGTATGGCGGACGTGAAGCTATTGGTTATGAAGTTCTTAGCGGTGCTATTAAAGCTGGATCAAAGCTGGCTATTTGGTTGTCAAAACGTTTTTAAAAAACACTTTTCAAGAACTCTCGCCCAAGCTTTATACCTTTGTCATCAATACTGTGTGGTAATCCTGGACGGCCAAAACTGTCGACGGAAAACCCTGCATTGCTGAGATGGCTCTCGGCATGTGCCATTGACTCAAAAGGAACGACATCATCTGCTTCACCATGAACCAGGCGAACTGGAGGGCGTGCGGATGTGTCTTTTAATGTGTCCTCACCTAGTAGTCTGCCTGAATAACCCAAAACGCCTGCACATGCATTTTGACGTCTTGGCGCATTGTAAAGCGACATCATTGTGCCTTGTGAAAAGCCGACAAGAGCAAGGTCTTTGTCGCTTAAATCACGCTTTTTAAGCTCTTCATCCAAATAAGCATCCAAAATAGGGGCTGCTGCTTTTGCGCCTCTCAGATAGTTCTCACGGCTGCGTTCCATCAATGAAAACCATTGATATCCACCACCACCCATTTCACAGAATTGGTGAGCATTGGGTGCAAGAAACTCTGCATCCGGCAAATCTTGTTGCCATTCAAATCCAAGACCAATAAGGTTTGCACCATCTGCTCCATATCCATGCAAAATAACAACAAGTTGTTTTGGTTTGTTGCCTGAAAGTGGGGGGAGAGCGGGTCCTGTTAATTGGTTTGTCATTTTTTGTTCCTTTGTTTAAACTGCGGCCTAACTATAGGGAGTCTTCAAATGTATATCAATATTCTAATCGGCGTGATTGGTCTTTTTTTCGGTGGCGAAGTGATGGTGCGTGGGGCTGTTTCACTTGCTAGCCGTTTAAAGCTTTCTCCGATGCTGATTGGATTGACTGTTTTGGCGCTTGCTACGTCTCTTCCTGAACTTGTTGTTTCGATGCGTTCTGTATTGATGGGACTTCCAGGGATTGCCATTGGGAATGCTGTTGGCAGTAATATTACAAACTCGTTATTGGTTCTTGGTGCGGTAAGTGCTCTTTATCCTGTTCTGACAAACAAAGAAACTTTATTTCGTGATGGTGGTATGCTGTTGATCACCACATGTGTTTTCGTTGTCATTAGCCTTTTAATAGGTTCCTTAGGTATGATGACAGGTATCTTTATGCTTTTTCTTCTTGGTGCTTATTTAAGGATATCTTACAAACATGGAAAGATTGAAGGGGCAGCTGAAGAAGTCGAAGAGCTTATTGTTAAATCAAATCTCGGCGTTGCCTTAATTCTGGTTCTTGTGGGCTTTGGCCTTTTGTATTTTTCTGCTAACATTTTTGTCGATGGTGCCGCAGATCTTGCGCGTAGCTTTGGCATTAGCGAAGCTGTGATTGGACTGACAATTGTGGCGCTTGGTACATCCTTACCTGAGTTAGTTGCAAGTGTTGTTGCTGCATTTCGTAAGCATACTGAGATGGCGCTTGGTAATGTGATTGGCAGTAATATTTTTAATATCCTTCTGATTATGGGAAGTACTTCCATCGTAAAGCCTTATCCGATTGATGCAGAAGTTATTAATCGTGACATGTGGGTGCTGTTAGGGGCCACTTTGTTGATGGGTGCTTTTGCATACCACAAAGGTAAAATATCACGCTTTGAAGGCGCTTTACTACTTTGTGCTTATGTTATTTATCTTGTGCAGTTTGGGATATAAAAGGTGGGTAGTCTTCTTCTATTTCTTTGTAAATAGGGCAGGATTGATGATGTGCTCCTGGCAGATATCCAAGACTCATAAGAAATTCACCGACGATTTCTGGCCCCATGAACTTAAATGTTTTGCGAAAAAGTATAACCCACTCTTTTTTTTGTTTTGGGTGATGGTGATCAAGCCATGCTTTAAAAGACCCAAATTCATTTTGTAGTTTGATAACCTGGTTTGCGTTATAAATTGCAGCCTTAATCTTTAGGCGATTGCGTATGATACTTTTATCGCTTAGCAATCTTTCAATATCACGTTCTTGGTAGAGCGCAATTTTTTGAATATTAAACCCTTCATAGGCTTTTGTGAAACCGTCACGTTTTTTAAGAATTGTGGCCCAAGAAAGACCGGCTTGGTTAAGTTCTAAGATGAGGCGTTCAAATAAAACAGTATCTTCTGTTTGTGGAAAGCCGTATTCGTGATCATGGTATGGACCATGAAGCGGGTGGTCTTTGGCAATTTCACAATAATCTGTCATTGTCTGTTTTGTCTTTTTAATTGTTCTTCGCGATATGCCAAATACGTCATGCTGGCAATAATCAAACTTGCTCCCATGATCAACCAAATATCAATGGTTTCACCAAAAAACCAAATGCCTGCAAAAAACGAGAAAGGAATTGTAATATAGCCAATTGGTGCTGCAACAGATGCTTCTGCATATTTATAACCAAGAACCATTCCGACTTGTCCACCGAAGCCAAAGATGCCTGAGGCAAGCAGGTATATCCACTCACCTAAATCGGGTGTTTTCCAGAAAAAAAGCATGGGGATGCCAGAAAAAGCAAAAATGAAAAGACTAAGATAGAAAATCATACCGAAAGGGTCTTCTGTGCGCGTTAAACGTTTGACAAGAACCAAGCTTATAGAAATAAAAAAAGCACCGAGTAAAGCAAAAAGAAGGTAAAAATTAGGCTCGTCAAATCCTGGTCGAAAAATAATCATAACACCAATAAACCCAACCAATGTTGCAAGCTTGCGCCGCCAGTAAACAGTTTCACCTAGAAAAAAAGCCGCCCAAAAAACCATGAAAAGAGGAATTGTTTGATTAAGGGTCATCGCTTCGGCGAGAGGCGCTTTTGAGAGAGCATAAAAGCCTGATAAAGCAGCTCCAAACCCGATAAAAGAACGAATAAAGTGAATCTTTATTTTATTTGTTTTAATACGCGCCCACCCACGAAAATGAATCATAAAAACAAGAGGAATGAAGGCAAAAAGAAAGCGAAAAAATATAATTTCTACCAAGGCAAAACCTTGGCTAAGCATTTTTACGTAAGCTGTCATCATTGTAAAACAAATCGACGAGACAAGAATCCAAAAAATACCTTTTAGATTGTCTGATGCGTTAAGGTAAGTTTTTCTCATGGAATTTGTGTTGGTCGAAGATTAAAGACACTGGCATCAATAATACGGTCAATAGCATACCAAACAACAAATGATATAATCGTTGTAATGATAGCTTTTTTTAAGATAAGAGGGTCTTTTGGCGCGCTGGTCGCATGCCCTTTTTTTTGTTTTTCTGGCACTTCAATCCCGAAAGAAAGAGAGGCTAGAAAAACCATCCACCAAACAACAATATAAACAACAATTCCTGACGTAATACTCATCGCGTGTCTCTTTTTCTAAAATGTTTTAATGTTAAGTCTTTATCTGTTTTGATTGCTTTAACATCATTCACTTTAGCATGTTTAGGGCCTCTATGGAATTGCGCAATCATTTCTTTTGTATTTATTTCACTGCCTTGAATAAATGCTTCAACACGGCCATCTTTTAAGTTTCTAACCCACCCTGTTAATTCCAAATGCTTTGCCTGTGCGACGGTCCATTTGCGGTAATAAACGCCTTGAACTTTTCCAGTAATAAGCACGTGATAGGCAGGCATGCTAACCTTCCTCTGAAAATCGGTAGAAATCCAAGATAATGCTTATTTCTTTTTTTGTATTTTGAAGGCTTTGTAATAACTCTTCATCATGGCCCCATCTTTCAATTTGGTGGAGTTCATCAATGCAAGAAATGTTCAAAACATCTTCTGCAGAAAGGGCATTATAAAAAGCGTAAATAGGCAAAACAACAGAACCCGTTAGCGGTACAAGATTTAGGTAGGCTGCGCGTTTAAATGCAGGAAGATCGTAAAGAAATTTTTGTAGTTTTTGGATGGTTTCTGCGGGTTGTTGAATAGGTATTATTTGGTTTGTTATCTTGAAATTAATATCAAATTCTTTTTCAATAAATAAAAGAGGCTTATCCCAGAGCTCATTTTGCTTTTCTACCAACGCTTTTTCTTCTTTGGGAGCACGATAAACGAGCAGGTCTGTTTCGATAAAAGGAAAGAGATTTTCAACATCACTTTTTTGTTTATCAAGCGCAGTGTTGGTGATTTGTGTAAGCGGCATCGTATGTGGAATGATTTCTTCTTCTTGCGCGATCCATTCGGCTGCTATTTTCTCTGAAAGCTTTTTGCTTTCTAAGTTTAGAGGGTTTTTTAAAGGTGTTTTAATAGGCTTGCCATCCAATGTGATGGTATAGCAACGTTTCTTAGGATTAGCATCCGTTTGATTGCAGATTTCGACTTGTTTATAGAATTTTCTCATTGTTTTCCTTAGTATTTATTTTGATTCAAAGGGGTTAGGGGAATATATAAATGAAAATTTTTGGCATAAATATTTTATTTATTCTTACCGCGTTTTTCTTTTTATATCAATCATCACAATTATCTGCACAACCAGAATTTATACCAGGCTTTGAAGATGTGCCTGTGATGCAGGGAATGATATGGTCAGGAGACCGTAGCTTTTCTTTTGATAGCCCAGAAGGTAGTGTCGTAACCGCAGAGTTTAAAACAAGAAATCCTGTTGAAGATGTTTTAAAATACTATGATGACACGTTGAAGAACCTGGGTTGGATCCGCGATCGTTCAGGAAACTATCGACGTGGTGTTGATGTCTTGTTAATGAATATTTCAAAGAAATCAGATTTTAGTGTTGTAAGGTTAAAACAATTACCATTGAAGGCTTACCGAAACTTACATAGAAGGGGAAATTAAAATGGCTTATGAAATGATCGAACTAGAGAAAAAGGAAGGTGTTGGCGTTATCACCTTTAACCGACCAAAAGCATTAAACGCGCTTTGTGATCAACTTGTTGATGAGCTTGGGTCAGCTTTGTCTGACTTGGAAGAGGATTCAAACATAAAAGTTGCTGTGCTGACGGGCGGTGAAAAAGCTTTTGCAGCAGGTGCTGATATCAAAGAAATGAAGGACAAAACATATCCTGAAACATATCTAGAAGACTTTATTACAAAGGGCTGGGAGCAAGTTTCTAAATTTCGAAAGCCTATTATTGCAGGCGTACAAGGATTCGCATTGGGCGGTGGAAACGAAGTTGCGATGATGTGTGACTTCATTATTGCAGGTGAGTCAGCAAAGTTTGGACAGCCCGAAATCACACTCGGTATTATTCCAGGTGCTGGTGGTACGCAGAGATTGACGCGTGCTGTCGGAAAAGCAAAGGCAATGGACTTGTGTCTAACGGGTCGCATGATGGATGCTGAAGAGGCAGAACGTGCAGGGCTTGTGTCACGTGTTGTTTCAGATGATGCGTTAATGGAAGAAGTGCTGAAAACAGCTAGTAAAATGGCGAAAATGTCTTTGCCGACGTTAATGATGGCAAAAGAAGCCGTCAATAAAGCATTTGAAACAACACTTAAAGAAGGTGTTATGTTCGAGCGCCGTTTGTTCCAGTCAACTTTCGCGACGCAAGATCAAAAAGAGGGAATGGCCGCTTTCGCTGAAAAGAGAAAGCCAGACTTTCAGGATAAGTAAATGTCGTCTGTGCGCAGCCTTCTAAAAACATTGGGTCCTGGGATTTTGATGGCAGGTGCCGCCATGGGTGTTTCACACCTTGTGCAATCTACACGCGCAGGTGCTGATTATGGGTTTTCTATTTTATTTCTGGTGCTTGTTGCTAATGTTTTAAAGTATCCTTTTTTTGAAGCAGGCCATCGTTATACTGTTGTAACAGGTGAAAACCTTTTGCAGGGATACTTGCGATTGGGAAGGTCTTATTTAGGTATATTTTTTGCTTTAAACATTATTGCTTCTATTGGGACGATTGCGGGTGTTAACTTTGTTGCAGCAGCTATTATACAAAACCTTTTTCCGGGCGTGCTTGATATTTTAGAGTGGGTTTTTGTTGTCGTTGCAGTTTCGGTCACGTTACTTGTCATGGGTCGTTATCATTTATTAGATAATGTTATAAAAATTTTAATGGTCGTGTTGTGTCTTTCAACAATAATAGCGCTTTTTGTTTCAATATATAATGGTGCTGCACATGCGCCTCCCACTATTGCGCCAACAATATGGCAGCTTTCGTCCATTCCTTTTCTTATCGCTTTAATGGGATGGATGCCGGCCCCAATTGAAGTTTCGAGCTGGCAATCTTTGTGGATACAGGCAAAAAAAAGAGACTTAGGCAAGGCCATGACATTACAAGAGGCGAAGCTAGACTTTCATTTGGGTTACTGGACAACGACTGTGACGGCGCTTATGTTCGTTGCGTTAGGTGCGCTTGTCATGTTCGGTTCTGGAGTTGAATATGCTGATAAGCCACATAGCTTTGCTGCACAGTTTGAATATCTTTACATTCATACAATTGGCCCTTGGGCCGCACCAATTGTGAAACTGGCTGCTTTTTCGGCGATATTTTCAACATCATTGACGGTCATGGATGGGTATTCTCGGTCAATTGCTGTGACGTATAAAACACTTTATCCGAGCATACGTTTTTCTGAAAGAACGCTTCGTTTTCTTTGGATGGCGTTAACATCAGTTTTTGGGATTCTTCTGATTTCACATTTTGTTGAGCATTTTAAGCTTCTCATTGACCTTGTCACAACAGTTGCTTTTCTTTCTGCTCCAGTCTTCGCATGGATGAATTACAAGCTGATAAAGACTTTGAAAAAAGATCAGCCGTCGCGCAGACAGCAAATCATCACAGTTATTGGCTTGATTTACCTTATTGGCTTTGGTGTTCTCTATTTGGTGGCGCGTTGAAGACAATTTGAAGGAAAAAGCGCACTTTATTAAGCCGCTTTTCCTATGTTTTTGTAAATCTGTTTCAAAGTCCCTAGCTTCGCCGCATTTCTGATCGGAATGATTTTTTCTGTTTTCTTATCATAAAGGCCTTGAACTTCTTCAATGTAAACATCCAAAGCTTTCGCGGCTCCTGGTTTTTCAGAACCTATTTCTTTGATTTTCTTTTGAATCGCCGTTGCCAGTCCTCTTTCAGTATGACGTTTATTGCCTCTAGCAGATGCTCTGTCTCTCTTGAATATTTTTATTCTTCGCATTAAATGGGCTTCTTTTGCTATTTTTGCTGATACGATTGCGACGCCTCCTACTCCTGCGCCGCCGATGATAGCACCTGCTGCCACGGATGCTGACCCTATGATGGCGGCACCTGCGATGATGGCTGTTGCAGCTCCTAATACGGGTATTGCGATTACACCTCCGATTATTGATGCTTCTGCTAAACTTGCATTACGGTCTTTTAACGCTGATACATAATTGTTATAAGCCCCATCAAGATCAAATGTTTTCAGGATGGCACGTTTCTTTTTTCTTGTTTTTATATAATTTAAACCCATTACTTTTCCTCGCATATTATTCCGATAAGGATACAATATATGAGTAAATATCCTTATTGTCAACATGTTTTGGTGTTAGTTTTCTAGGACACGTTTGAAAATTTGATCAATATGTTTCGTGTAATGATCATAAGAGAAGATACCTTCAAGCTCTTCACCGGAAAGTGGTACGCCATCATCAGATTTAAGAAGCTCTAAGAAAACACCTTTACGCTCATAGGTGGGCCTTTCCCAAACCTTCATCGCATTACGTTGAACAATTCGGTAGGCTTCTTCACGTGATATACCTGCTTGTGTAAGGCTCAGTAGAACGCGTTGTGAGAAAACAAGGCCGCCAAGAAGCTCAAGGTTTTCTTGCATGCGGTCTGGATAAACCAGAAGATTTTTCATAACACTTGTCATACGCGCTAGGACGAAATCAAGCGTTACGGTTGCATCTGGACCGATCATACGTTCGACAGATGAGTGAGAGATATCTCTTTCATGCCAAAGCGCAACATTTTCTAGGGCAGGAATAACAGATGACCTGACAACACGTGCAAGCCCTGTTGCATTCTCTGTTAGGATTGGATTGCGTTTATGTGGCATAGCGCTGGACCCTTTTTGTTTTTCAGAGAAAAACTCTTCAGCTTCACGCACTTCGCTACGTTGTAGATGTCTGATTTCAACAGCTAACCTTTCGATTGAGCTGGCAGTAATAGCCAAAGCTGAAAAGAATTCAGCATGTCTGTCACGAGGAATAACCTGTGTAGAGACATCTTCACCAATCAGCCCCATTTTGTCCGCAACATATGCTTCGACTGATGGGTCAATTGTTGCATATGTTCCAACAGCACCAGAAATCGCACAAACAGCAATGCCATCACGGGCGCGCTGCAGACGTTCTTTGTTTCTTTTAAATTCTGCGTAAAAGCCAAGTATTTTCAGGCCAAATGTTGTTGGTTCTCCATGAATACCATGAGAGCGACCGATACAGAGGGTTTCTTTGTGCTTAATCGCTTGTTCTTTCAAAACATCGATAAGCCTTTGAACATTCTCAATTAAAATATCTCCAGCTTGTTTGAGTTGCACAGCAAAACATGTATCAACAACATCAGACGATGTCATGCCTTGATGAACAAATCGTGCTTCATCACCAATATTTTCAGCCAAATTTGTAAGAAAAGCAATGACATCATGTTTGACATCTTTCTCGATTTCGTCAATGCGCGCGACATCAAATGCCCCGCGTTCCCATACTGCTTTTGCTGTTCCTTCCGGAATAACACCCAGTTTTTCTTGTGCTTCACAGGCATACGCCTCAATTTCCAGCCAGATTTTGAATTTGTTTTCGGGTGACCAGATGCTGGCCATTTTTTCACGTGAATATCTTGGGATCATTTTATTTAAAGCTTTCTATCTTTTCGCCTTTTTGATGTGCTTCAAAAGCAAGTTGGAAGAACTCAGCAAGTTCGATTGCACATTCAGGGTTGTCGTAGAGGACATCACATTTTTCAAGAATTCTTTCAGAAATATCCTTGCGTATTTTTCTGTCAGAAGCCACCTTCACTGCAATATCAATATATTCCTCAGGCGTTGATGCAATACAGTCCTCTATCCCCATTTCCAGGTAGAAACCATATGTTAACCGTGCGCGTGTATAGGGGCTTGGTAGTGTAATTACAGGGCAGCCCTGAGAGAATGCTTCTAGAGAAGTCACGCCACCACTCCAATGTGGAGGATCAAGTGAAACATCAAATATATTCATATAATCGTGAACGCCTGTAATTGTTGTGCGGTCAAGAAACCTAATACGGTCCATGACATCAGGCATTGTTTTTGCAAAGCGTTTTTTCAAAGCTTCATCCCATGGGCCTTTGTGGGCTTCAAGAAGCAGAATGAGTGCCTTGGGGTCTTTTTCAAGAATACCTTTGAAAATATCATCAAAGTCAGGATGTATTTTAAACGAGCTTTGTGGACAACCATAGAGATTGTCATCATCAGAGAATCCAAAGTCTTGACGTGTTTTCTGACATTTATAGTTTCTAATACGTTCAAAGTTTTGAATTGTTGATTCAAATAAAATGAGCTTTTCAGTGAAGTGATTTTGTGCTTCTTCGACTTCAAACTTTTTACTGGATATTGTGTAGTCGATTGTATCAATCCCTGTTGTCAGTGGGTGATGCCAGCTAACGATTTGAACAGGTGCAAAGCGAGAATATGCCATAAAATAAGATTGAACATCCATCCCAATATCTGGATAGTATAAAATATCAAGCTCTAGCGCATTCACATCCTCTTGTGCCTCCTGCATATGTCCTTCAGAGATTGATTTATGCACATTAATCCAGTTAAACTGGCCTTTGAGGATTTGAACAATTTCATCATTTGTTTGATCACCGAAAATAATTGTGATGTCAAAAACATCTCTTGGAAGCTGTAGAATTGTTCTGTATAAAAGGCGGCCGACGCTATGACGCTTTAGGCTGCAAGAAAAAATCCCAAGACGTATTTTTCCTTCTTTACGTGGCTTATCAAGATGCTTTGATTTGTATCGCAGTAGAGGGGAGCTTTTGCGGAAGATGTTTGCTGTCATCTTCTGAATGTCCCTCTCATTCTTACCAAGATAGGCGCTGTAAAAGTTTACGCCTCTGATGTCGCGTGCAGGGTCAACGATAGAAAAAGTGTCGTTTTGGTATTCCTTAAGGGTGTTTTCCAGCTTGTCATGGTATTCTTCGGCCTCTTCTTTTGAATCAAGAATAGGGGGAATGGAAAAAGCAATGTCCATTTTTACCGAGCTTTCCCTAGAAGGGTTTTTCTCTTTGTATATGTTATAATATTCAATAGCTTCTTCAATGCCACCAATGTCACGTATGGAATCGGCACGACGACGATATGCTTCTGTATAATCAGGATCGTTCTCTGTGATAAACCTATAATGTTCGTATGCTTCAGCAGGTTTATCAAGACGCCTAAAAAGCTCACCAAGATAATAGCGGGCTTCTGTGTATTTATCCCATATCCGCAAAGCTTCTTCCAAGATAGGGATGGCACGATAAGGGTCGTGGTGGATTTTATCTACACAAACAGCAAGGTTTCTGTAAGGCTCAATAAAAACAGGGTTTTGTAGAAGGCACTCTCTATATACTTCTTCCGCCCGTTCAAATTGTTTTAGGTCATGATAGCAGTCGCCAAGACGCCTCAGTAGAGGTGCAAGAAAAGGCGTCATTTCTAGGGCTTCTTCAATAAGCTCAACAGCTTCTTCATATTCTTGCTGGCTAACAAGGAAGTTTGCTTCATCGTATAGCACATTCGTTTTTTTCAGCAAAACAGGGTCGGCACGTAGCAAGCCTTTTTTGTGTAAAGAGAGAGATAGGTTGCGATCACCATGATAGTTGTTAAGAATAGACAGCGCAAAATAAGGGTTTGGGATTTCAGGCCTTGCATTTAGGGCTAAGCTAAAAAATTTTCCAGCTAATTCTATTTCTCCTGCGCGAACCGAACATCCCCCAATGAGGTAAAAGGCGGCTGCTACCGCCGTTTCTTCTTCAATAGCTTGCTCACAAATTTCGATACATTGAGAAAGGTTCCCTTGCTTAAAAAGCTCAACGGCATTGCCGGGAAGCTCATCAAACTTATAAAAATAGCGCTTGCTCATTTTTTAGTCTTTCTTCTAAATCTCTTCGTTAAAACTGCTGGGTTGAGCATCCTCAGAAGTGCTATCTTCAGCCTCTAAAGCTTCTTCTTCTGTGTTGGCAAGAAGGCCAGCGGCAAGATGACGATTAATATTAACAAGCACAGTAATTTTTTCAGTCTCTTCTGGCTTAAACAAAAGATCTGCAATTCTTCTATCAATAAAAGATGCTAAAGAAAGCACATTTTGTCTTATTTCAAGAGGAACAGGGCAGTCTGGTTGCAAAAGTTCTGCCTGAAAGATTGTCCACAGACGCATATTAAGCCTTACAGCTTCTAATATTTGGTCTTCATTACCAGACTCTTGAGCAGCGCTAAGCCTTCTAGCAACTTCAGCCAGTGCACGTCCTTCTGTTTGACGAGGGTTTGATACAAATCCTTGTTGAGAGGCATATCCCTCTTGATTAGTTGGATCCATTTTGTAACCTTTCTTCTTCAAGTTTCATTAGGTCTTTACAGGACTTTAGGGCTTTAAAAAACCTTTTTTCTTTGGCTGCATCGGCTATTTTGGTAGCAATTTCGACGCTGCTGGGGGCCGCTTTAACAAATTGTGTCAAAAGTTCTTCGAAAATCTTAACCCGTGAAGGGTCGCCTTCTGGAAAAATATAGAGCATTTGAAGGACAAGATAGATGCGTTTTGCAGGCGTGTCGGCTTCTTCTAAAGTCATAACGTCACGTTCAAGGAGGAAGCAAGTTGGTGTTTCAAATACCAAAGATGTGTCTCGGCCCGCATTTACGACGACGGAGCCATTTATAAGAAGTCTTTCACCAGACTTTACGTTAATTTTGAGTGACATTTTAATACACTTCTTTGAATTTTAAACCAAACAAAGCATATAATACAAAAGAGGGAATTGAAAGTCCAATTCCCTCTTCGTATACAGAAAAATATGTAAAGTATTCCTAGAATAGACCCAAAATACTTCTTTCTGAATCTGCAGCAAATCCAAGAGACTGAATACCAAGCTGCTGACGTGTCTGAAGGGCAAGTAGATTCGCGCCTTCTTCGTTAAGATCAGCAAGTGTCAGTTTTCCAGCTGCTTCTTGCAATGTATTCGCAAGCCCAGTCGAGAAGTCAGAGTTAACACCAAGAAGTGCAACATCTGTTGCATATGTTGAGGCTGCTGTTTCAAGTGTTGAAATGGCTGCTTCAATCGATGCAATTGTTGTTTGAACAGTCAACGAGCCAAAGTTAATACTTCCTGTTGTTGCGCCAACACCAACTGTTGTCAGGTTCTGACCATTAGCAGTAAATGTGTTGTTCTCAGAAAGATCAAAAGTCAAAGTCGTTTGACCAGCTGCTGAGTTAAAGTAACCAAGGTTAACACCGTTAATTTCAGCATCACGGAATAATTGATCCGCTTTTGCTAAAGTGTCACGTGCTTTTGTCTGAAGCGTCGCAGCATTTGTTGCATTTGCATTCAAAGCTTCTTGTGCCAAACCTAAGGCAAGATTGTAAAGATCTGTCGCTGCTTCAATCGCGTCGAGTGTTCCTTTAATAACACTGATACCTTGCTCAATGTTATCTTTGTAACTCAGACGATCGTCGGCTTTGTTATTCAGAGCTTTCGCTTTGAAAAAGTTAACCGCATCATCTTCGATTTTTGCAACCTTTAATCCGCTCGAAAGACGCCCTTGCGTACGACCAATAAGATCAACAGTACCTTGTAGAGAAAGCAGCGAGTTACGTGACGCTGATGTTAGTGAAATATCTGTAGCCATAATAAACCTCCTTTTGAAGTAACATAGTGGGCGTTGTGCCCATAGATACATGTTACCATATCAATAACAGATTTACAAGTAGCTGATTTTCTTTTTGCCGTCAAATAAAAAAATGAAAAGAAGTTTTTAACGGAACAAGCTTAAGATAGACTGCTCAGACTGTGCTGCAAACGATATGGCCTGTAATCCAAGCTGTTGACGTGTCTGAAGCGCCAGTAAGTTTGCACTTTCTTCCTCTAAGTCAGCAAGAACGATCTTATCGCCTGCTTCTTCCAGGGTGTTAACGAAGTCTGTTGTAAAGCTTAGCCTTACCTGAAGAAGAGAGACATCTGTTGCAAAAGTAGCACCGCGCGCATCCAATGTATCAAGCGCAGCTTCAATGCTGGCGATGGTCGTCTGGATTGTTAACGCACCAAAGTTAATGCTTGCGCCTGTGATGCCAATCGCTGCTGAAGTTGTATCAACACTATTAATTGTTGTGAATGTATCATCAGTAAAGTCAACATGTAGGCTTGTGGCGTAAATATTTAGGCTGTTATCATAAAGTAAGTTTACACCATTAAAGCTTGCATCACGAAGAAGATCATCAAGCGCTGTTGTTAAGGCAACGGCCTTTGCTTGCAGTGTTGTTGCATTTGTCGCGTCTGCGTTCAGGGCTTCTTGTGCGAGGCCAGCCATTTGTTCAACAATCTTTGTTGCGGCTTCAATCGCCTGCACTGTTGCTTTAACCGTACTAATGCCTTGATCGATTTCGTCTTTGTATCCTTCAAGATCTTCGGATCGGTCAAAGATGCCTTTTGCCTTAAAGTAGCCGACAGCATTATCAAGAATAGAGTTGATTTTTCTACCGCTCGAGAGTCTTCCTTCAGTTCTTGAGATCAAAGAATTGGTCGTCTTCAAAGTCAAAAGATTGCTTCGCATCCCAGCAGTAAGTGAAATATCGGCCATTTCTATTCTCCTTAATTAAAAGCTTCTTCCCAAGTCCCTTGCGTTGACGCCTTAGAGTACTCGGTTGCACGATTTTCAAAAAAATTAGTATGTTCAACACCATTTAGAAGCTCTTCAAGCCATGGGAGTGGATTTTTTCCAACGTGATAGAGGGGGTCTAAATCCAGCTGTGTTAAACGATAATCTGCTATATATCTAATATATTTCTTAACCTCTTCAGCTTCTAAGCCCTGTACACCACCCTGCTCAAAGGCAAGGTCGATAAAGGCGTCTTCATGGCTGACGATTGTTTGGCAAGCATTGTAAATCTTGTTTTTCATCTCATCCGTCCAAATCTCTGGGTTTTCTGAAATAAAAGTACGGAAAAGCTTAATGATAGAATTTGTATGAAGTGTTTCATCGCGTACAGACCAAGAAACGATCTGACCCATACCTTTCATCTTATTAAAGCGTGGAAAGTTCATGAGAATTGCAAAGCTAGCAAAAAGCTGCAATCCTTCTGTAAAGGCACCGAAAACAGAGAGTGTTAGGGCAATATCTTCTTTGCTATTAACATTGAACTCTTGCATATAGTCATATTTATCTTTCATCTCTTTATATTTCATAAAGGCCTGATATTCGACTTCAGGAATGCCGATGGTATCAAGCAGATGAGAGTAGGCTGCAATATGAACGGTTTCCATGTTTGAAAATGCCGCGAGCATCATTTGAACCTCTGTGGGGCCAAAAACCTGAGAGTAGTGCTTCATATAGCAATTATTTACTTCAATGTCGGCTTGTGTAAAAAATCTAAAGATCTGCGTGAGTAGATTGACCTCTTTTTTGCTAAGGTTCTTGTGCCAGTCTTTTACATCTTCCGCTAAAGGAACTTCTTCAGGTAGCCAGTGAATGCGCTGCTGCATAAGCCATGCATCGTATGCCCATGGGTATCGAAACGGTTTGTAAACAGCTCTAGGCTCAAGAAGTGACATTATTATCCTCTAAATATATAAATACACACAGGCACATGCAACTTGCATGCCAAAACACATAAATCCTAGCTTTTTACTTTGGATTTCAAAATATTGTGAGTTTTTCACAATATATAGAATTAAACTGTTGGTAAAATACTACATGCAGCCCTTCTTGGGCAAGAAATAAACGAATTTATTTTGACTTTATAGATAAAAATGCTCGCGGTCAGTTTACTGACACGCCAAGCATTCGTCATACATGTCTTCTTTATCAAGCGGTTGCTGGAAAGGTTCAGCTTTTACTGCTTTGGGTTTTGTATACTCAGAATTCAATGTGGCAACGTAATCGGCGCGTTGCATTGACTTTGAACGACAGTAATAAAGGCTTTTAACGCCTTTTTCCCATGCACGGAAATGAATTTCATGCAGGTCGCGCTTGTGAACATCTGCAGGCAAGAAGACATTTAAAGATTGCGCTTGGCAGATATAAGGTGTTCTGTCGCCCGCATGATCGATCAGCCAGCGCTGGTCAATTTCAAAGGCTGTTTTAAAGACAGATTTTTCGTCTTCTGTTAAGAAGTCGAGATGTTGAACTGAGCCATCGTGCACTGTGATCGAAGACCAAACTTCTGCATTATCTTTCCCTTTTTCGGCCAAGATTTTCTGAAGATGCTTGTTCCGGACAGGGAAAGAGCCGTTTAATGTTTTGTGCGTAAAGCTGTTTGCTGTGTAAGGCTCAATACCAGGCGATGTGCCACCACAAATAATAGAAGACGATGCATTTGGCGCAATTGCCAGCTTGTTAGAAAAACGTTCCATAATACCGTAATCGGCTGCATCTGGGCATGGCCCTCTTTCTTCTGCAAGTTTTTTAGAGGCTTCGTCAGCTTCTTTGCGAATCTGCTTGAAGATTTTCATGTTCCAAACTTTTGCCATGGCTGATTCCATAGGAATCATTTGTGACTGTAGGAACGAGTGGAAGCCCATAACGCCCAACCCGACACTTCTTTCACGTATCGCAGAATAGCGTGCTTTTTCCATAGAATCTGGTGCACGATTAATAAAATCGGTCAAGACATTATCCAAGAATCGCATAAGATCTTCGATGAAAAGAGGGTTATCTTTCCATTCTTTATAAAACTCAACATTAACAGATCCTAAACAACATACGGCTGTGCGGTCTTTTCCGTACTGGTCGATGCCGGTTGGCAATGTAATTTCTGTACATAAGTTAGACATTTTCACAGTCAGGCCAGCAAGCTTTTGGTGCTCTGGAAGAGCGCGGTTGATATGGTCAACATAAATGATATATGGCTCACCTGTTTCGATACGGCCTGTTAAAATACGAATCCATAGGTCACGCGCTTTAACTTTGCGAACAGTCTCACCTGTTTTAGGGCTTGTTAATTTCCATTCTTCATCTTTTTCAACAGCGCGCATAAAGTCGTCATTAACAACAACGGCATTGTGTAAGTTTAAGGCCTTACGATTTGGATCACCACCTGTTGGGCGTCGTAGTTCGATAAATTCTTCAATTTCTGGATGGTCTATTGGCAAGTAAACAGCGGCACTTCCACGGCGCAGACTTCCCTGAGAAATCGCAAGCGTGAGTGAGTCCATCACACGAATAAAAGGAATAATACCAGATGTTTTACCATTTCCACGGACAGTTTCACCGATCGATCTTAGGTTTCCCCAGTAGCTCCCGATGCCACCACCTTTTGCGGCCAGCCAAACATTTTCATTCCATGTGTTAACAATGCCTTCAAGGCTGTCATTGGCTTCGTTGAGAAAGCATGAAATAGGAAGTCCGCGATCTGTGCCGCCGTTACTTAGGACAGGCGTAGAAGGCATAAACCAAAGATTACTTATATATTCATACATACGTTGGGCGTGCGCAGAGTCGTCAGCAAAATATGCTGCAACTTTTGAAAATCTATCCTGAAAAGTTTCATCAGGTAAAAGATATCGATCTTTCAATGTAGATTTTCCAAATTCTGTTAGACTAGCATCTCTTGCATAATCAGATTGAACACGATTTCCATTTTCAAGTTGTATGACGTTAAGCATTTTACCCCCATAATAATCTCGATCTTATATCGACAAGTTGCCGAAAGACGGGTTAATAAAGTAGCTTTATTTGACCCGTCTGACAAGAGAAAGTGACAAAATTATGCCACCCATTTATTTATAGAACATCTATATGTAGTAGGTCTAGTAAATAATACTCACAATATTTATGGGGTCGTAGGCATGTTTCAAAAAAGTCAAAAAAATCAATCAGTCAGTTTTTTGCCAATTTTGTGATGACATCTCTTTTAATCTGGAAGCAGTTCTTTGAAACTCAAAGGAACCCTCGCCTTTGACATATAATTCATCTGGAGGTGTTGCAGCAGAACAATAAAAATTAATTTTTTTTTCATAAAGTGTATCGACCAATGTAACAAAGCGGGAGGCTTCATTTCTGTCTTCATCCTTTAGTTGTGGAATACCTTCAAGAAAAAGAGTATCGAAGTTCTTTGTAATTGCTAGAAAGTCAGATGTACCACGGTTTTCACGACACATTTCATCAAATGTAACATAGGCAGTCTTTTTTCCAGACTGCGCGATTTTGATTTCTCGACCTTTTGCGATGATTTTTTTTGCGCGCGGTGTTTTGTTATTGATGTGTTTTTTGAAAAGAGCACGAAGCGTTTCTGTATTTTTATTATTTAATGGATAAAGGTATTTAGTGTCTTCTTTTTGTTTTGTTGTGCGATAGTCTGTTTTGCCATTTACCTCTACAATCTCGAATTTTTCTTTGATCAGTTCTATGCAGTCCATAAAACGTTCTCTTTGTAAGCCATTCTTGTAAAGTGCATCAGGGTGACGGTTAGATGTCGCGACTAAGACAATTCTATGCTTTAAGAGAAGCTCTAAGAGGCGCTGCAAGATCATCGCATCCGCAATATTTGTGACAAAGAACTCATCAAAGCACAAAATATCGATTTCTTTTGCCATTTTTGCAGCAATTGGTGCGAGGGCATCGGAAGTATTGGCACCGTCTTGTCTTAGTTCATGAAGTTGTGTGTGAATATCTTGCATGAATTG
Source organism: Alphaproteobacteria bacterium (assembly GCA_030425825.1). Classification (GTDB taxonomy): domain Bacteria; phylum Pseudomonadota; class Alphaproteobacteria; order JAUHZY01; family JAUHZY01; genus JAUHZY01. Next base: position 1,340,184 of record JAUHZY010000001.1, on the reverse strand, counting down.
GTGAAAGTGGACACGTGATGTCCTTGTTGGTAGGGGCGAGCAAGAGGCGAAAAGGTCCATTAACATAGATTTTCCACGGCCAACATCACCAAACATATAAACACTTTTTGGTGGTTGCCCTTTTTTTCCTAAAATTTTATGTGAAAAAGACTTTCTTTTGAGCGCCATTTTAATGAGATTTTGGTGGAGTTTCTCAAGAATATCAACGGCATGTTCCTGTACAGGATCAGGGATGACCTGGCCGTCTTTGATGGCATCACTGTAAAGGCGAAGGGGTGTTTTCATTATTTTACAATCGCAAACTCTATATCAGCAGATAAAAACAGCTTTTTGGAGAGTGGTAGTTCGTAACCTTGGGAAAGATTGTTTTTTCTGACCTTTAAAATGTTCATTTCCATAGTTCTTTTATGAGATGTTTGGACGACAGGATTGTGATGAGATGTTCTAAATCTTAGTGTTTTAAGGCGCAGCTTATTGCCAGGCATAGCCGTTTGTAGCTTGTTTTTTTCATCCATGGCTTTGGCGATAATCGTTTTTCGTAAATGAGAGATAGCTTCAGCATAGGTTTGTGGTGCGGGATCAATCACAATTGTTTCAATGTTAAAGCGCAATCCAGGTGCCGAGAGATTATTAACAATCGCGCTGATACCTGTCAGGGCCTTTGTGTCTAGGCGTGTTTGTGCTGTGATCTGCCATTTTTCAGTATCTGTTTTATCACGTGATGTATTGAACCTTGTAAAACGCCATTTTGTTTTTGATATTTTCTCAAGACCATTATTAATTTTGTTAATCGTTCTTTTTGCCTCTTGCGGCCGGATTGAGGCGTGAATAGCGATATGAACTTCTGCTGTTTTGGCTGTGATCCATGCTTCTTCAGTGAGGTTCAGGGATATTTTGTCTTCTTCCATCTCTATGGCATGCGCTGTGGCTGCTGCATTGAGTAAAAAAGTGAAACAGACGAGAAGAAAAATTTTTTTCATCAGCATTTTCGTCGAGGAACCTTTTAGTCCGCCGACAGTCCCATGTGTTTTTTTGCAATCTTAGACTTAATTTGACCAATTGCTTTTGCAGGGTTCAGACCCTTTGGACATGTGTTTGTACAATTCATAATTGTGTGACAACGATAAAGCTTAAAAGGATCTTCCAGCTCTTCAAGGCGTTCGCCTGTGTGGTCATCACGTGTGTCTTCAACCCAGCGTGCTGCTTGAAGAAGAGTCGCAGGGCCGAGATATTTATCACCATTCCACCAGTAGCTTGGGCAGGATGTTGTACAGCAGAAGCAAAGAATACATTCCCATAATCCATCAAGCTTATCTCTGTCTTCTGGGCTTTGCAGGCGCTCTTCCTTTGCAGAGACTTCTGTATCAGATTTCATCCAAGGTTCGATAGAGGCGAGTTGTGCATAAGCATGTGTTAGATTTGGTACCAAATCTTTTACGACTTCCATATGTGGAAGGGGGTAAATCTTAGCATCGCCTTTAATCTCTTCAATCGGCTTTGTGCATGCCAGCGTATTTGTGCCATCAATGTTCATCGCGCATGATCCACAAATGCCTTCACGACATGATCGTCTGAATGTAAGAGATGTATCGGTTTCATTTTTGATCTTGATAAGTGCATCCAGCACCATTGGGCCACACTCGTCTAGATCAACCGCGTATGTATCAAGGCTAGGGTTTTCACCACTGTCTGGTGACCAGCGGTAAATTTTGAAATTCTTCATGTTTTGGGAAGACGTTTCCGAGGCCCATTTGCGGCCTTTTTTAATTTTTGAATTTTTAGGAAGCGTAAATTTTGCCATCTTATTTATCTCCTAATATACTCGTTTTTTCGGTTTAATATACTCGACTTCATCTGTCAGTGTATATGTGTGCACTTTGCGATAGCCAAGCTTAACAGAACCTTTTGCTTTACCATCATTGTAAGCAAGTGTGTGTTTCATCCATTTTTTGTCATCGCGATCTGGGTAATCTTCATGTGCATGCGCACCACGACTTTCTTGGCGGGCATTTGCAGAAGCGATTGTAACCTGGGCCTGTGCCATGAGGTTATCAAGCTCTAAAGCTTCTACCAAGTCAGTGTTCCAAATCATCGACCTATCAGAAATGCCAATTGATGACATTTTTTTAGAAACAGTTTCAATTTTCTTCACGCCTTCGGCAAGCAGGTCTTTCGTTCTGAAAACAGCACAATTACTTTGCATCGTTTTTTGCATTTCCAAGCGAATCTCACCCGTTTTAAGTTTACCTTTTGCATGGCGCATTTTATCTAGACGTGCAATAGCTTCTTCACCAGCATTTTTTGGAAGAGGCTTGACGTGTTCGCCTTCTTTCTCGATCAACTCGGCTGCACGCAGCGCTGTTGCGCGGCCAAAAACAACAAGATCAATCAATGAATTTGTTCCTAAACGGTTAGCGCCGTGGACGGAAGCCGATGCAGCTTCGCCTGCGGCAAATAAGCCTGGGCAAACTTCATCTTCTTTTCCTTTTTTGGGGCGAAGAACTTCACCTTGATAATTTGTTGGCACACCGCCCATGTTATAGTGAACTGTTGGAATAACAGGGATAGGCTCTTTTGTCACATCAACACCTGCAAAAATCTTCGCTGTCTCAGAGATGCCAGGAAGACGTTTGTGGATAACATCAGGATCAAGGTGTTCAAGATGTAGATTAATGTGATCTTTTTCTTTTCCAATCCCACGCCCTTCACGTACTTCAACCGTCATTGCACGGCTGACAACATCGCGTGAGGCAAGATCTTTTGCTGAAGGCGCATAGCGCTCCATAAAGCGTTCACCTTCTGAGTTTGTTAGGTAGCCACCTTCACCACGCACACCTTCTGTAATAAGGCAGCCAGATCCATAAATTCCTGTCGGATGGAATTGAATGAATTCCATGTCTTGTAACGGAAGGCCAGCACGTAGCGCCATCGCATTTCCGTCACCTGTGCATGTGTGTGCAGATGTACAAGAGAAAAAGACGCGACCACAGCCACCCGTTGCTAAGATAACGTGACGTGAGTTAAAGCGGTGGATTTCACCTGTTTCTAGATCCCATGTCATAACACCAACGCAGGCGCCTTCATCATCCATAATCAGGTCCATCGCAAAATGCTCAATAAAGAATTGCGCTTTGTGCTTCAGGCATTGTTGATACAATGTATGCAAAATAGCATGACCTGTGCGGTCAGCCGCTGCACAAGCACGGTGTGCCATCGATTCACCATAGTTTTGTGTGTGACCACCAAATGGTCTTTGATAGATTTTACCTTCTTCAGTGCGCGAGAAGGGTACGCCGAAATGCTCAAGCTCATACACAGCTGTCGTGGCATTTTTACACAGATACTCAATCGCATCTTGGTCGCCGAGCCAGTCAGACCCTTTCACTGTGTCATACATATGCCATTGCCATTTGTCTTCTGACATATTCCCTAGAGAGGCGCCAATCCCACCTTGTGCTGCAACAGTGTGCGAGCGTGTAGGGAAAACTTTTGTGACACAAGCTGCTTTCAATCCAGCCATTGATAAGCCTAGTGTTGCGCGAAGCCCTGCACCACCTGCACCCACAACAACAACGTCGTATGTGTGGTCTATGATTTTATAATCGCCTTTTGTTGCCATTTTCTAAGCTCCGAACGAAATTTTTAAAATTGAATAAACAGAAATAACACCCAAGGTAAAAAGCCCCAGTTTTGTCAAAATTATGAGGAATGGTCGGCCGCATGAACAGCTGACATAGTCTTCAATCACAACTTGAAGGCCTAGCATTGCGTGGTACAGCATTGCAACCATCAGAAGAATCAGTACGATCGATACATAAGGTGTTGCAACAATCGCCTTTGCTGTTTCAAAAGGCTGATTCATGACGTCAATACCATAAGACATCAACCATAGCATTAAGGGAATAAGCGCAATAGCGGTTAAGCGTTGCATCATCCAGTGGTCAGCGCCATGATGTGATGATCCAAGACCTTTTGCCTTTTTCATTGGAGAGCGATACTTCATGATAAAACCCCCATCAAAAACCCTTGCCAAACATAGGCCGTTGAAGCAAGCGCAGCGAGAACAACAAGAATACCGGTCATACGCATACTGCAAAGTTCAAAGCCTTTTCCAAGATCCCAGTTCAAGTGACGGATTCCGTTGAAAAGATGATAAAAAATAGAGAAGGTCCAACCGGCGAGTAAAACTTGGCCCAGTGTTGAACGGAAACATTCTAACGCTTGGGCATAAGCTTGTGGGCCTGTTGCAAGCGAAAATAACCAGTAAACAATAGCTAGTGTGCCAAGGCTTAGAAAAACACCTGTTCCACGATGCATGATCGATAAAACAGAAGAAATTTGTGGTCTGTAAACCTGTAAATGCGGCGATAAAGGTCGCCCTGAAGACGAATCATAATGTGACATAATGCGCTCTCTCCACTCAATGTCATTTGTGATGCGAGGGTACTCCCTTGAAAAAGGTAAGTCAACAATCAGAAAACAGATTTCTACTATATAACGTAATCAAGTTGTTTTGAGCGTTATTGGTCCAATGAATTATGCACAGAAAGATTTACGCCTTAATCCACAGAAGGCAGAAGATAGAAAAATATGCCGAAAAACTGGAATTAACCTAAATCACCGAATTTAGCTTTAAATCGTGCCATCTGACCGCGTTCAGAAATTTTCTGTTGGCCACCAGTCCATGCTGGGTGTGACTTGATATCAACTTCCAGGCGCAACGTGTCGCCTTCAGATCCGTAAGTTGAACGTGTTTCAAACTCTGTTCCATCAGTCATAACAACTTTGATGGTGTGGTAGTCAGGGTGAATATCTTTTTTCATTTTCTTACTCTTATTCTTAATAATCTGAATGTCTTTACTTTTAAAGCGGATCGGAACCATATATAAATTTAAGGTCAATGACAAGTCTTATTTGATTTTTTTAGGAAAAGTATCGTTTATGAGTCACGATGTTGATCGTTTTAGAACATTTTCACGCAGGACCTTTGCCCTTGCAGGTGGGAAAGCCTTTCTAGGCTTTATCATGCTAGGGCGCTTGTTTCAGCTTCAGGTTTTAAAATCAGATAAATATGCTGTTTTAGCAGAAGAAAACCGTATTAGTGTGCGGCTTTTATCGCCTGTGCGTGGAAAGGTTTTTGACCGTTTTGGTGTTCCGATTGCAACTAATAAAGAGAATTACCGTCTTATTTTAGTGCCAGAAGATGCCGGGCAAGTTGATAAGGTTCTGAAGATGATCTCTCAGACTGTTGAAATATCAGACGCTGATAGGAAACGTATTTTCAAAGAAATGAAAAGAAATGCCCCTTTTGCACCTATTATTGTGAAAGAAGATTTGACGTGGGAACAAGTTTCAAAAATGGAGGTGAATGCACCAGACCTGCCAGGCTTGTCGATTGATGTTGGTCAAAGGCGTTACTATCCATACGGCGCTTCGACTGCTCACTTGGTTGGCTATGTTGGTGAATATTCGAAAAAAGACTTAAAGCACTTACCAAAGACAACACTGCCAGATGTCAGAACGGGAAAAACAGGTGTTGAAAAGCAGTTTAATAAGGATCTTCAAGGTGAATTCGGGCGCATTGAAGAAGAAGTAAATGCTTACGGTCGTGTGCTGCGCCAGTTGGCACATAAGCAAGGGGATTTAGGAGAAAATCTTTATCTAACGATTGATGCTTCGCTTCAAGACTTCACACAAAAAAGAGTTGAAGGATTAAGTGCTTCTGTGGTCGTGATGGATGTGAAAACAGGGGATATTCTAGCTTTTGTTTCTTCACCAAGTTTTGATCCTAATATTCTTAGCCAGGGTGTTAATAACACTCAGTGGCGTGAGTTGATGGGAAATATTAAAAAGCCCATGAGTAATAAGGTCTTAACAGGACAATATGCCCCTGGATCAACATTTAAAATGGTTGTTGCCCTTGCTGCGCTTGAGAACAAGGTCATTTCACCTTATGAGACAACATATTGTCCAGGACATTTACAGGTTGGGAATCGTCGCTTCCACTGTTGGAAGCGTGAGGGTCATGGCACTGTGGATATGAGTGACTCGATTATTGAGTCATGTGATGTATATTTTTACGAACTTGCGAAAAAGGTTGGTATCCAAAACATTGCTGCAATGTCTAAGAAGCTTGGTCTTGGTGCGCCAACTGGTGTTTCACTACCTTTTGAGAAATCCGGACTTATCCCGACGAAAGAATGGAAAAGAAGACATTTCAAACAATCTTGGCATGTCGGTGAAACCGTTCTTGCTTCTATTGGACAAGGATACGTCTTAACAACGCCTATTCAACTTGCTTTGATGACTGCACGCCTCAGTACAGGAGTGAAGGTGACCCCCAATATTGTCATGAAAACTTCTGAAGAAGGCGCTGAAGAACATGTCTTTGAGCCTGTTGGTATAAAACAAAAGCATTTGGATATTATCCTAAAGGCGATGTCAGATGCTGTCAGTTCCTCTCATGGAACAGCGTATTGGTCAAGAATTGGTGATCGTTCTAGGGAAATGGCAGGAAAAACAGGAACAGCTCAGGTGAGACGCATTACACAAGAAGAGCGCTTGGAAGGTGTAAAGAAAAACAAAGACATTGCTTGGAAGAAACGTGATCATGCATTGTTTGTTGGTTATGCTCCTCAAAAGAACCCTAAATATGCCATCAGTGTTGTTGTTGAGCATGGGGGGAGTGGTTCAACGGCAGCAGCTCCGATCGCACGCGATGTATTGAAGAAAACCCAAGAAGTAATGGGAGAATAGGAAGCGTGCTTCACTTCCAAAAATGTATTAAATTTGGTTGTCAAAAGCGAGGTTAGGAAGGGCTATTTTTTGCCTTTTGTGTTGCTTTCGTCTTCTTCGTTCGGGCGCTTATCAATCACTTCATCAATCAAGCCGAACTTTTTAGCTTCCTCGGCAGACATAAAGTTGTCACGGTCCATAGCTTTTTCAATTTCTTTCAGCTTGCGGCCTGTGTGATTGACATAAACCTGATTGAGTTTTTCGCGTAGCTTTAAGATTTCACGTGCTTGAATCTCAATATCAGAAGCCTGTCCGCGTGCACCGCCTGAAGGCTGGTGAATCATGATGCGTGAGTTCGGTAGTGCAAAACGCTTTCCTGCAGTTCCCGCTGTTAGAAGTAAAGACCCCATAGAGCATGCCTGTCCAATACAAAGAGTCGAGACATCTGGTTTAATAAATTGCATCGTGTCATACATTGCCATCCCCGAAGTTACAACGCCACCAGGAGAATTAATGTAGAAATAAATATCTTTTTTAGGGTCTTCTGACTCAAGGAAGAGGAGTTGTGCGCATATTAAGCTAGAAATGTTGTCATTGACACCACCCGTTAGAAAAATAATACGTTCTTTTAAAAGACGTGAGTAGATATCGTAGGATCTTTCGCCGCGTGCAGTTTGTTCAACAACCATCGGCACCAGTGTATTTGTAAAAGTATCTTGAATATCACTCATTTCTTTATTCCCTCTTCCAATCAGTCGATCTTATTCAGCTTTGAAAAGATCATCTACAGATACAACCTTATCTGTCGTTTCACATTTTTCCAAGATGAATTCCATTACTTGATCCTCTAGAATAGGCATCTGTAATCTCATAGCTGCATCTGGGTTGTTGCGATAGTAATCGAAAACTTTCTGCTCTTGCCCTTGAAAACGTTGTGCTTCTTGCATAATTGCCTGCTGCACGCGGTTTTGGTCAATTTTAATGTCGTTAACGCGACCCACTTCTGACAAGACAAGGCCAAGCTTTACCTGGCGTTCAGCTTCTTTCATGTACTCATCAACTTTATCTTTGGGCAGATCTTTCGTGTGGTCATGCTCACCTTTTTGGTGGTCATGATCATGATCATGCTTGTGAAGGTCGGGGTGGTTTTGATGTGCCATGTTGTTAAACTCAGCCATAACAGCTGTTTTTGGCAGATCAAACTTGTGCTTTTTGTCCAGCTCTTCCAAAAGTTTTACCTTCAGCTTTTGCTTTGAGGCATTCTCGTAATCAGCTTCCATTTTTTCTTCAAATGTCTTGCTAAGCGCTTCAAGCGATTCAAAGCCTAGAGATTTTGCAAATTCATCATCAAGGTTTACAGGAACCGTTTCGCGAATATCTTTCACTGTTACATCAAAGGTTGCTTTTTTATTAGCGAGTTCAGCATTGCCATACTCTTCAGGAAAAGTGACTTTGACAAGCTTTGTGTCACCAACATTGAGGCCAACAAGTTGGTCTTCAAAAGTGTCAATCAGACCTTTGGAACCAATTTCGATAGAGAAATCATCTGCTGTTCCACCTTCAAAAACTTCACCATCAACTTTTCCAACAAAGTCCATGACAACAGTGTCGCCTTGTTGGGCAGGGCGCGCCGTTTTAAGTTCTTGAGATGTTTTTTGTTGGTTTGCGATAAGCTTCAAACCTTCTTCGATGCTTTCCTTCGTTACCTCAGCTTTGAGTTTCTCAAGTGTTATTTTTGAAAAATCAGCAAGCTTAATATCAGGAACAATTTCAAAAGACATTTTGTATTCTAGGTCTTGTCCTTCATCAAAAGATGTAATTTCAACATTTGGCTGCATGACAGGCTTCAGATCTTTTTCTTTTAGAACGCTATCTGCTGTTTCGTTTAGAACATTGCGGACAACGTCAGGAACGACATTTGAAATATATTTCTGACGTAATACTTCCAAAGGAACTTTACCTTGGCGGAAACCAGAAACTTTTACTGTTTTTCCAAGTTTCATTAGTTCTTCATTAATTTTTGTTTCCATATCTTTTGATGGAACAACAACTTTAAATTCCCTCTCCAAGCCTTCATTTTTTAATTCTGTTATTTGCATGGTTAACCTTCTCTTTTAGTTTGTTTAATAAAGTTTTCCCTAAAATGGCGTAGACGATTGAATCCGTCAAGGAGCTTGGCTAAAAAAATTAAGAATTTGCAAGAACTTTGAGTTGTTCGCTGGCCACTGCAACCATCGCTAAGTCTATTTGCTTTGCTTTTTTGAACTTTTCAATCGTTTCTATGAAGTGTTCTTTTTCTTCTAGGCGCTCTTCAAACCAATTATTGAGGCATTTATCCTTTGTTTCGGACAAAATACGCGAAGCAATAAAAGACTGATGCATCCTGAATGTTCTTAAGAGAGATTCAAGAGCTTGTTTTTGCCAAATGGTTTCGGTAGGTATTTTCTCAATTTCTTTTGCAATCCACGAAATGCCAAGGCCACTGCCAAGATCAAAATAAACTTTTGCAGCAACAACAGGCGAGCACTTGTGCTTGTTAGCCGTCAAAATGATTTCACCAAATCCGCGTAAGGAAGAAAGCCAGGCAATTTTAAGGGCAAGCTTTTCGGGAAGATCTTGTTCTGTGAGATATTGAGAGTAAATACGGATTTCGTCTTCAATAGGCTGTGGTATGTAAGACGAAAGATTTTTTAACAAAATATCAAGCTTTGGTTCAAAGAAGTCTACAAGCTCTTCAATGCTACCTTCTTTTGAGACGAACCACATTGTTGCTCGCTCAATGATGTGGCGTAACTTTAGAAGTGCTTCCGCTTGTATATCATCATTGACAAGATTGTCTAGTGAAACAATTTCTTTCCACAGCTCATCTGCTTTTAGAACATTTTTTGCAACAATATAGGCTTTTGCAAGTTGTGGAATATCACATCTAAACTGCTTCATGGTGTTGTTGAAGAAACTTAAGCTTAACTTGTTCACCATATCATTTGCGATGACAGTCGAGATGATTTCTTTTTTGAGGGGATGATTAAGAATATCATTCTTATATTTCTTCCTCAACTGTGTGGGGAAGTAGTCAACAAGGACTTTTTGTAGGTATTTTTGGTCCGAGAAATCGGATTGTCGTAAAATATCATAAATAGATATTTTAGAGTATGCCATGAGAACAGCCAGCTCTGGGCCTGTAAAAACCTTATTGTTTTTGATGCGTTTAGCTAACTCTTCTTCGTTGGGTAGGAATTCAACTTCTCTATTTAACAATCCTGTTTTTTCAAGAGATTGCATGAGGTCAACATTAGACTCAAAGCTGTCATATGCTTGTGCCGTTGCCAATGACATAGCATTTGATTGGTCATAACTATCTTGCAAGACCAGTTCTGAAACATCTTCTGTCATTTCAACGAGCGTTGCGTTTCTTTTCTTCTCAGAAATGGCCTTTGTTCTGACCAACTTATTCATAAATATTTTGATATTTACTTCATGATCCGAGCAACTTACTCCGCCACAATTATCAATAAAGTCAGCATTAACACGACCATTTTTATTTGCAAATTCAATGCGTCCTCTTTGAGTGATCCCAAGATTTGCACCTTCACCAATAATTTTACAGTTCAAATCGGTTGCATTAATACGTACGTGGTCATTATTTTTGTCGCCAACGTCAGCATGTGTTTCTTTTGAAGACTTGATAAATGTTCCAATGCCGCCAAACCACAATAAATCAACATTCAATTTTAGAATTTTTTGGATAAGGTCGTCGGGTGACAATTGCTTAACATCTGTGTTTAAAAGGGTTTGCATCTCTTTACTCAGTTTGATGACCTTACTTGATCTATCAAAAATGCCTCCACCCTTAGATATAGCTTTATCGTTAAAGTCCATCCATGTTGACCTTGGGAGATCAAAAAGACGTTTACGTTCTTTATAACTTTTCAGGCAATCTGGGTTCGGATCGATAAAAATATGCATATGATTAAAGGCCGCAACCATTTTTGTGTGCTTGGAAAGAAGCATCCCATTTCCAAAAACATCTCCTGCCATATCGCCAACGCCAATCGCTGTGAATTCATCAGTTTGTGTATTGATATTAATTTCACGGAATCGTTTTTTAACACATTCCCAGGCACCTTTTGCGGTAATCCCCATTTTCTTGTGGTCATATCCGAGTGATCCGCCAGATGCGAATGCGTCCCCTAGCCAAAAGTTATATTGATCGGCGATTTCATTGGCAATATCAGAAAAAGTGGCTGTTCCTTTGTCTGCTGCGACGACCAAATAAGGGTCTTTATCATCATGACAAACAACTTTTGGTGGATGGATAACATTATCGTTGGCATCCAGATTGTCTGTAATATCAAGGAGGCCAGAAATGAATCTTTTGTAAGATGCAATCCCTTTTTCAAGAAAGGCTTCTCGACCTAGGTCACGCTCTTGGCGCTTGATAACAAAACCACCTTTTGATCCTGTGGGAACAATCACAGCATTTTTGACAAACTGTGCTTTTACAAGCCCTAAAATCTCAGTACGAAAATCTTCAATACGATCTGACCAGCGCAATCCACCTCGTGCTACTTTCCCACCTCTTAGGTGAATTCCTTCCATGTCAGAAGCATAAACAAAAATTTCAAACATCGGTTTAGGAAGAGGCATGTGATCAATTTTTTCACAATCAAATTTAAAGGAGAAATAGTCCTTTTCTTGATAAGCATTTGTTCTGACCGTTGCCTGAAGAAGATTGAGAAAACGACTAAATATTTTATCGTGGTTGATGTTGGTTATTTTATTTATTTCTTTGATAATTTTTTCACTTGTTTTTTTAGCCTTACTTCTTGTTGCTTCGTCATGTGCAGGATTAAATTTCTCATCAAAAAGTGTAATAAGTAAACGTGTTATTTTCGGATAACTACACAAAGCAATCTCAATCGCTTTTTGTGAAAAGTTTGTTCTTAATTGTCTTAAATATTTGTAGTAGGCCCTTAAAATACGCGCTTCTTTCCATGTGATTTTTGAGGCAATAATCAGAGAGTTAAATTCATCATTAATGCCTTGATCTGACCAAATCCAATTGAGAGAGTCTTCAATCAGAGACTGGTATTCGGATATTCTGATTTTTTCTTCATTCCTGAATGTAATGTTGAAATCACTGATCCATAAACTTTCATTGTTTGATGGTGTAATACGATGTGGAACCTCTGATAAAACAGAGATACCCATATTCTCAAATGTGGAGAGAATTTTTGAAAGTGTTGGAGGTGTTCCCAACCCTAAAAGAATCAGATTATAGTGATCTTTTTCCTCTGACTTTTCTAAGATAATGCGTGTTTTTTGACTCTCCATGATCTCTTCAATAAGAGAGATGTGTTCGATACATTTATCGATAGAAAAACTCTCTTGATAGGCTGTTGGAAAGGCAGTTTTATAAGTTTTGAAAAGTGGTTTTCCAACTTTATTCCCAAAGCTTTCTTTTAGCCTTTCTTCTAGTAGATCTGTCCATGATCTGGACATTTCACGAAGTTCTTTCTCGATTTTTTTAACGCTATACTTTGGAATTTTTCCCGGTTTTGTTTTAATAGAAATGTAAACAGAGGCAAGTTGTGATTCAGAAAAATGTGTTGTGAAGGAGGCTGAAACACCGTTGAAGTGTTTTTCTAAGACTCTCTCAACATTTTTTCTAAGGTCTGTATTAAAAATTTCTGGTGGGCAAAAGAACAAACAGGACATAAAGCGATCAAAAGGATCCCGTCTAACAAAAAGTGCGACGCGTGGTTTTTCTTCTAAATATAAAATACCTGTTGCTAGTTTATGAAGGTCATCAGGCGAAATTTGGAACAGTTCGTCACGTTGGATATTATCAAGAATTCTTTTAAGCGCTTTGTGCTTATATCCTCCTGGACTACATTGGGATTTTTCTAGGACTTCTTTGATTTTATGTCGAAGAATAGGAATTTGGCGTGCAGGGTTCATGTAAATTTTGGGGCTAAACAGGCCGACAAAAAGATGTTCTCCGATGACTTTTCCATTTTTGTTAAATCTTTTTATTGAAACAGTATCTAGCGGCAGTTTATGTCGAACCGTTGAAAGCATGTCTGCTTTATTAATCAAAATGATATTAGGCATTTTGAGGAACTGTAAAATATGATCAGGTATTTTTCCTGCTTTTCTGAGATTCTCAAAAACTTGAATATTTTCGTCTTTTAAGATTCCAGACCCGGAATTTTTATCAATACCAATTGTCTGCTCTTTGTTGTGTTCAAGAAAAGAAAAAGATCTGTAACCTAAGAATGTAAAGTTTTCTTCTTTAAGCCACTGTAGAAACTCAACAGCTTCTTGTGCTTGGTGAAGATCAATTGATTTTGTATGATCTTGGAACTCTTCTGCAATATGGTCAACTTTATTGCGCATTGCAATCCAGTCTTCAACAGCGCTTTGTGTGTCATCAAGTCCTTTTTCAATAGCATTTTTTATTTTCGCTATTTCTTGTTCACTTAATAACTTTGTATGAATTTGAATGAGAGATTCAGCATTTTTTGCAACCGATTCTTCAGTAGGAATAAGCTCTATAAGTTTACCGTTACCGTCTCTTTTTGCATGAAAAACAGGGTGTACATGGAAGTCAATGCCAATGTCATAATAATGAAAAACAGTTTTAATAGACTCAACGTTAAAAGTAATTTCATCACTGATCACGTTTGTGATTGTTGTGCCTTCATCATCTGCTTTTTCATGGCGAAGGAATTCAACTTTGTTTTTGCTTTTTTGTCTTTTTTCAAAGCACCTCCACCCTGATAATGCATATTCCAGCAGCTCATGCGCATCAACAGTCGTTAGGTTCTCAAAAGGCGTCTCATCATAAAAGCCTTTGACAAAGCGTTTGAGGTTGTCGATGTCTGATGCGCTATATTCTTTTTCTAGGATATGAATAATTTTTTTAAAAAGCTCAGAGTTTTTGACCATTGTGTGCCTGCTTAATTATTTTTAATAGAGGTCAAGCTTAACCTACTTCCTTCTCTTTTTTGAAGGCTTTCTTTCATGTTGATGGTTGTTTTTCGAAGGTTTTCTGGATCTTTGTGGTTTTTTTGCGGACTTTTTATTATCCATGATTTTCATTCTCATACTACCCGTGAGACCTGATGCTTCTAATATTTTAACCCTGATGGTGTCTCCCAGCTTAAAAGTTCTCTTAGAAACTTTACCGATCAGCATGTGCTTTGTTTCATCAAAAATATAATGATCTCTTGGTAGGTTTCTGAAGGGAATAAGGCCTTCTGCACCAAACTCTTTAATTGCAGCAAAGACACCAAATCTTCCTACGCCGCTGATGCGTGCGTCGAAAATCTGTTCTGTTTTCTGTTCACAATAAGAGGCCATGTAACGATCTTTTGTATCTCTTTCTGCTAAGGCTGCCCGCCTTTCTGTCTGTGAAATATTTTGTCCGATTTCTTCAAATTGTTCAGCTGTATAGTCCATTTTCTCACCAAGACCCAGCTCTGACACCAATGCTCTGTGAACCAGGAGGTCTGCGTATCTTCTGATTGGTGATGTAAAGTGAGCATAAAGCTTTAGTGCGAGACCAAAATGACCGTAGTGATCTTCTTCATCTAGGTGAGGGCTATAAATAGCTTGTGATTGTGATCTTAAAATGAGGACAGAGATAATATGTTCAAGCGTTGTTCCGCTGACACGCGCAAGAATGTTTTGAAAAAATTCAGGGGTAATTTCTGATGGCAGATTAACATTGATACCAACTTGCTTTAAGAATCCGAGAAGGTTTTCTAGATTGTCTCTTGGTGGTGTGCCGTGTATACGGTACATCGCAAGGGCTTTTCTTTTAGTTAAAGTCTGTGCTGCAGCAACATTTGATAAAATCATAAACTCTTCGATCATTTTGTGCGAATCAAGTCTTTCGCGCACATCCACAGATTCAACTTTATGGTTTTTATTTAAATTAATTTGGTATTCAGGTAGATCGAATTCTAACGTGCCGCGCTCTTTTCTCGCATGATCTAAACATTCAAAAGCTCCATATAAGCCTGGCAGAACGCTTTTCAAAAGATCATTTTTATTAAAGCTCTCATAATTGTCTTTTGCTTCTTGAACTTGTTCATAAGTCAATCGTGCATGTGACTTCATTAGCCCACGGACGAATTTATGATTGATCAACTTCCCTTCTTTGTTAATCCACATGTGAACAGCCAAGCAAGCACGGTCAACATTTGGCTTGAGTGAACAAAGATCATTGCTTAAGCGCTCTGGCAGCATGGGAATAACAAAACGTGGAAAGTAAACAGAATTTCCTCTTTTTAAGGCTTCGTTGTCGAGAGGAGAGCCTGGTTTGACGTAGTGAGAAACATCTGCGATTGCAACAAGAATGTGCCATCCACCTTTGTTTTTAGGGTTTGGATCCGCCTCTGCCCAAACAGCATCATCAAAATCTTTTGCATCACTGCCATCTATTGTTACCAAGGGAATATTTCTAAGGTCTGTGCGATTTTCGAGTTGAGCCGCTTCTAGATTTTCAGACTCTTCGATAACGCTTTTGGGGAAAACATGTGGTAGGTCTCGTTCGTGTATACTGATTTTTACAGGGGAATCAAAGTCATTGTACCGGTCAACTTTTTCAACAAAGTGCGCGCGCTTTAGGCGATCAACTTTTGCAAAGACCAGGTCGTTTTCACTCAGTTTCTCTTGCGTTATAAGCTGTAAAGTTTTGTGGAACTTCTTACTTACAGGCTGGAAAGAGTACCCCGTTTTCTCAGGAATAACGATACCCAAAATAGGGTCGTCTGCATCAGGTTTTTTATTTTGTGGGCGTTTATGGTTGTTTCTTTTTACTTTTTTTTGCAAAGCTTAAGAACTCGCTTTCTTTGTTTTGGGTTTTGCCTTTGTCTTGGCTTTTGTCTTCGTTGGTTTTTTATAATCGTCCACCATCTTAACAGCATCTTCAGTTGATAGCGAGTCAATATCGATATCTTTTAATGGAACCTTCTTGCGTCCACATGCAAGGAAGGGACCATAGCGTCCTTTTTTTGCTTCAATAGGGTCGCCGGACTCTGGGTGGTTGCCAAATTCTTTTAAAGGCTTGTTCTTTTCCATATATTCATGGATCAAGGCAATAGAGCGATTCAGGCCAACTTCTAGAACATTATCTTCTTTCAAAGAGACAAAGCTATTGCCAATTTTTAAATAAGGCCCAAAACGCCCGAGTCCTGCATGAATCATTTGTCCTGTTTCAGGATATTCGCCAACTTCCCTCGGTAGTTTCAATAAGTTTTTTGCATCCTCTAATGTCATTTTATCAGCTGACATTCCTTTCGGTATTGTGCTGCGTTTTGGTTTATCACCCTCGCCTAGCTGGACATAAAGTCCATAAGGCCCTTTTTTAATGGCGATTTTTTCACCATTATCATCAACGCCAAGTTCTTTAGGAAATGCTTGTTCTCCATTATCCTCACCGACAACAGACAGAGGTTGAGTATGCTTGCATTCTGGATAGTTAGAGCATCCAATAAATCCGCCTGTACGAGCAAGTTTTAAGCCGAGTCGACCGTTATCACATGTTGGACATTTGCGAGGTTTTGGGCTTTTTTCTGTGACAGGAAAAAAATGTTTTTCAAGCGCAGCATCAAGTTTATCGATGACTTCTGTAATTGTTAGTTTTTGTGCTTCTTTTGTTGCGGTATTAAAGCTTCCCCAGAATTCTTGCAAAACAGACTTCCAGCTGAGGCCACCGTCAGAAACTTCATCCAGCTTATTTTCTAGCTCTGCCGTAAAGTCATATTCAACATATGTTAAGAAAAAATGCTTTAAGAAACTTGTGACAAGTCTTCCGCGGTCTTCTGGTATAAAGCGCTTTTTATCAAGTGTGACATAATCACGATCTTGTAAAACTTGTAAAATAGACGCGTAAGTAGAAGGTCTTCCAATACCGAGTTCTTCTAATCTTTTGACAAGGCTTGCCTCGCTATATCGTGGAGGAGGTTGTGTGAAGTGTTGTTTTGGATCAATTTTTTTAATTGTGATTTTTTCACCTTCTTTTAAAGAAGGGAGAGATTGTTCTTCTTTATCATCTTCTTTATCGTCTTGACCTTCTTGGTAGAGTTTGAAGAACCCATCAAATTTTACCATTGTTCCTGTTGCACGCAATTCAACATCTTTGTTTTGCGTGTGTATTTGAATCGTTGTTTGATCAAGTGCAGCTGACTTCATCTGTGAGGCAATTGCGCGCTTCCAGATAAGTGTATAGAGCTTCATTTCATCGCTGCTGAGAAATTTTGAAAGTGTTTTGGGATGACGTGACAAGCGTGTCGGGCGAATAGCTTCGTGCGCCTCCTGCGCATTTTTTGCTTTGCTTTTATAAGCACGTGGTTTTTCGGGAAGATAGGCATTACCAAATTCAGATTCGATCACTTTTCTGGCATCATGTAATGCTTCACCAACCATTGTGATTGAGTCTGTTCTCATATATGTAATCAGTCCGACTGTTTCTCCGCTTAGTGTCACGCCTTCGTAGAGTTTCTGAGCCGTACGCATGGTCTTTGAGGCACCAAACCCTAGTTTGCGAGAGGCCTCTTGTTGTAGCGTTGAAGTGATAAAGGGAGGGGAAGGGTGTCTTGCGACTGTTTTTTTCTCAATTTTAGATATCTGAAATTTACCAGCTTTAATTTTATCGGCAGCTTTTTTTGCGTCTGCTTCATTTGCCAGTGAGAATTTTCCAAGTTTTTTATCATCTAGCCCAAAAAGTCGTGCTTCAAACTTTTTTTTCTCATCCCCGAAAGCGTCAGTGACAATAGACCAATATTCTTGGGGCTGGAAGATTTCAATTTCAGCTTCGCGTTCGCAAATTAATCTTAATGCAACAGATTGTACGCGACCCGCAGAACGGCTTCCAGGAAGCTTCCGCCATAAAACCGGAGAAAGTGTGAAGCCAACAAGGTAATCCAAGGCACGACGAGCAAGGTAAGCATCTACCAAGTCAGTGGCAATGTCACGTGGTGTGTTCATGGCCTCTAGAATGGCTGTTTTCGTGATTGCGTTAAAAACAACACGTTCAATTTGTAGCGTTTCAGAGACTGCTTTTCTGCGTTTTAACTCTTCTAGAATATGCCAAGAAATTGCTTCGCCTTCGCGGTCTGGATCGGTTGCTAGAATGAGTTTTTCTGCACCTTTAACAGCTTTGGTGATTTCTTTGAGTGTGCTCTCTGCACGACTGTCAACCGACCACTTCATATCAAAGTCTTTTTCTGGATCTACCGAGCCATCTTTGGAAGGTAAGTCACGTACATGTCCAAAACTTGCAAGGACCTTATAGTCTGACCCAAGATATTTATTAATCGTTTTTGCTTTGGCTGGGGATTCAACAATAACAACGTTCATGTGTAGTTTTCTCTTTAATATAGTAAGACAACTTGGTTGCCAGAATGTCTTTCAAGGCGTCCCGCCAATTCTAGCTCAAGGAGAATTGTCATGACGATTGGGATAGAGATTTGACAGGTTCGAACCAATTCGTCAATAGGGGTTGGCGATGTGCTTAAAGCAGATGTTATGATTTCTCTAGATTTTTCAATATCTTGATCACCAATATTTTTTTCAAAATTTTCAAATAACGGCATGTTCTTAAAGTCTTGGGTGTTTTCTTTTAATGTGAAATGCGTGCAAGAAACTTCTTCAATAATATCTTCTGCATCTTGTACAAGCTTTGCACCTTCTTTAATAAGCTTATTTCCACCGCCGGATCTTGGGTCGAGTGGTGATCCTGGAACAGCAAAAACATCACGACCCTGGTCCAGTGCATATTTTGCTGTGATCAAGGAGCCAGACTTTAAAGAAGCCTCAACAACAACAGTTCCTTTTGCTATGCCTGATATAATTTTATTGCGTGCAGGAAACTGTCTGGCCTGTGGTTTGGTACCACAGGGATATTCACTTAAGATAACGCCGGCTTCTTTAATTTGTATATACAGTTCTTCGTTTTCTGATGGATAAATAACATCTAGACCACATGCCGTTACAGCAACTGTGCCAGTTGTTAGTGATGCTTTGTGTGCTTGTGTGTCAATGCCGCGAGCGAGCCCTGAAGAAATAACATAGCCTGCTTTGCCAAGGTCATTAACAAGTTTGGTAGTAAAGCGACATGCATTTGTTGATGCATTTCTAGCGCCAACAATGGCAATAATCTCTTTTTCTAGAAGGTGAAGTTGACCAATTGCAAAAAGAACAGGGGGCGCATCGTCAACTTGTTTTAAAAGAGCGGGGTATGCTTCATCTTTTTTCAACAGGACATGTCCATGAAGAGATTCAATGCTTTCAATTTCTTGGATGACTTTTTTTCTATCATAAATTTTAATATTTTTTTTGCCACCTTTTGCTGCCATAGAAGGAAGCTTTTCAAGCGCCTTTTCTGCTGTGCCAAAATAGTTTATTAGTTTGGAAAAAGTAATGGGGCCAACATTCTCACTTCTATACAATTGAAGCCAAGATATTATTTCTTCTTGTTTTTTTGATGGCATTAAAAGGTTACTTTCGATTCTTCGCCTTTTATAAGGCGTTTAATGTTTTGATGGTGTCGTGCAACGATAACCAATGACAAAAATAAAAACAAACAGAATATTGGGAAATTACCCATTATGAATAATTCGAAAAAGGGGAGAAGAGAAAAGCTTATTAAGGCGGCAAGTGAGGAGTATTTAAATGTAAAGGCAATCACAAGCCACATAAGACACGTAAAGAGAGCCGCCAAAGGATCAATAAAAAGAATAGCTCCAACGCCTGTTGCAACACCTTTCCCGCCTTTGAACTTTAACCAAATGGGGAAAATATGACCAATGACCGCAGCAATTGCAGCAAGGTCGCTTTGTGGAAGGCTGTGTGTCAGTTGATATGTTACTGCACCTGCAATCACAGCTTTTAAAATATCTAATAGCAGTGTGATGAATGCAATTTTCTTATTGCCCGTGCGTAAAACATTTGTGGCGCCGATATTGCCAGAGCCGATTTTACGGATATCGCCTAAGCCAAAACTTTTGGACAGAATAAGACCAAAGGGGATTGCACCAATCAGATAACCAATAAAAATTGCGATCACGGCCTTACCTTGTCAGTAGATCTAAAATGGCCATGCGCATCGCGACACCCATTTTAACTTGATAGTTAATAACAGAC
The DNA here is from genome assembly GCA_030425825.1 of Alphaproteobacteria bacterium. GTDB lineage: Bacteria > Pseudomonadota > Alphaproteobacteria > JAUHZY01 > JAUHZY01 > JAUHZY01. The sequence continues at coordinate 1,320,294 of JAUHZY010000001.1, read as the reverse complement.
TGTTTTGAGTTATCAAGCACGTCGCTTGAAACCTCGATGTCTCGATTAACAGGGCCAGGGTGCATTAAAATAGCACCTTTATTGGCGCGCGCTAATCTTTCAGCAGTGAGGCCGTAGAGTTTATGGTATGCTTTGTTTTCTGGAATGTTGTGCTCTTCCATACGTTCCTTCTGGATGCGTAGCATCATCACGACATCTTGCCCTTCAAGAGCCTGGTCGAAGTCATGAAAAATTTTCACGTCCATGTTGTCTATATTGTCTGGTAGAAGAGAAGCAGGTCCCATAACACTAATATGTGCACCTAGACGTGTCAGAAGTTCTATGTTGGATTTTGCAACACGACTGTGAAGAATGTCTCCGCAAATAAGAATGTTTAATCCTTGAATAGGCCCTTTTTTACGTTGGATCGTCAATGCATCTAGCAACGCCTGTGTTGGGTGTGCATGCAGTCCGTCTCCTGCATTTAGAACAGGGCATTCAAAAAGGCCGGCGAGTTTTTTTGTTGATTCGGCTGTACCATGTCGAATGACTGCGATATCTGGCCCAAGAGCATTTAGCGTTTGTATGGTATCAATAAGTGTTTCACCTTTTTTAAACATTGCAGATGTTGCAGGATCGAAGTTTATCGACGTAAATCCAAGACGCTGACTAGAAACTTCAAAAGAAAGCTTCGTGCGTGTAGATGTTTCGAAAAAAAGGTTCATTAAGATGCGCCCTTGCCCTGTTTTTGGAGAAGGTTTGTTTTCGGCGTAATAGTTCCCCAGCTCTAATAATGTCAGAATTTCTTGTGTCGAAAGAGATTCAATATCAAGAAGGCTTTGTGTTGAAAGTTTTAAATTGGGAAGGGGTCTTTCCATTTTTTATCCTAGAATTTTGTTTGTACCATAAGTGCAGCCTTTTGGGCATTTGTTGTATAGTCTTCTGCATCAAAACTTGCGTATAAAAACCCAACATCATAATCATCAAAAACTTTTTGAGAAAACTGGATAGACCATTCAGAGCCGTAATTATCATTTCCATTCTCAGCTTGGAAAGAATAGAAAGCTGTTTTTGTATAAAGGTCTCCAAAAGACTTATGTCCTGATTTAAAAGCCATACCAGCCTCTAGGTACCATGTTTGCAAGCCATTCGCAGGTGTTGAGACAAACTGGTCTGTGAAGCCATTAAACTTATGTGTATTTGCCAGTGGTGTGATAAAGGCATTTACACCATCACTTTCTAAAATCTCTAGTCCTGCTTTTAAGTCGAAGCCTTTGTAAGATAAGTTAGGCTCTAATTTAAAATAGTTTACATCATAGCCGTTTGGGTTGCTGCCATAGTCACTTTGCATTGCAAACTCAATATCATATCCAACATCAAAGAGAGTATACGTGTCTGCTGTGCCGCTGAAGTTAATGCCAAGTGTTTGGGTTGAAAGACTGGTTTGGTTGTTAAAGTCCAGCAAATAGGCATAGCCAGTTGCTGTCCCGCCTTTATAGTTATGTAGGATATTGAGAAGATGGTTATCCCCTTTCATATCTCCGTTCGAGCCGTGATTACCATCAAAGGTATTTACATTCACAAGATAACCATAAAGGACTTCTGAATTTTTCAAGAGCATGTCGCTTTTGAATAAAAAGCCATCAAAGGACTGATGGTTTTGACGCCATGGATTGTTGGAGATAAATCTTTCATTGCCCAGAGTTATCTCAAAACGCCCCAGCTGTGCTTCTAGCCCCTTATGGGCTTTAAAGTGTAAATATGCTTGATTGATTTCTGTGCTGTCAGGATCTGCGATAAGGGGGCGAGCAGTTTCCCCATTTTGTCCATCATAAAAGGTATCTTTGGCAAGGTTGGCAATATTTTCCACCTCTATAAACCCAGAAAACCCTTTATATTTTTTTGTTTCATAACCTAGTGTTGTGCGCAATGTTGAAGCTGTGCTGTCATTGCGATATCCCGAGTTTTTGAGATTTTCAAACCGAAAGCGTGTAGAGAAAAAAACCTGCCCTTCCGTCAAGGCAGATCTGGCAGATTTGCGTGGGAAATCTCCACGCACAGGCGACCTCTGTGGCATTTCTCTAAATTGGGGAACGCTGTAGTTGTTGTAGTAATCTTGCGCGTAAGAATGATTCGGCGCTATCAGAAGAAACGCCCATAATATTAAAAACAGTCTTACCACGCTCTTATCCTGTTCTTTTACGGTGCAAGCACCATGATCATTTGACGGCCTTCCATTTTCGGCTCAAGCTCTACTTTAGCTTCGCTGAATTGGTCACGGATACGAATCAAAAGGTCTCGGCCAACATTTTGGTGTGCCATTTCACGTCCGCGGAAACGAAGACTTACTTTGACTTTATTTCCAGCTTCTAGAAATTTTGCAATGGCACGTGATTTGACCTGAAGATCATGCTCTTCGATTGTTGGTCTGACCTTGATTTCTTTAACCGTAATTTTTGTTTGTTTTTTCTTGGCTTGGTTTTTTCTTTTCTGTTCTTCGTATTTAAATTTTCCATAGTCCAAGATTTTACAGACAGGCGGCTCTGCATTTGGTGATACTTCTACCAAGTCCAATCCTGCCTCTTCGGCATGTATAATGCCTTGATCAACAGACATAACGCCTAACATTTCACCCTCTGCGCCAACAACGCGAACGCTCTCAGCTTTAATTCTTTCATTGACCCTTACAGTGTCTTCTTCTTTAAATTTACTAATTGTTCATCTCCTTTGTTGATTAATCCAAATTTAAGGCATTTTTGCTTCATTGACAAATAAATCAATCGCATCACTTAATGCCAAGGTTTCTTGGTTTTTCGTCCCAAGGCGACGTATCGTCACAGTTTTTTCGTTTGATTCGCGTTCACCAATGACCAAGATGATAGGTGTTTTGCTGTGGCTATGCTCTCTGATTTTATAGCTGACTTTTTCATTCCGAAGATCCGTTTCGCAACGCAGCCCAGCTTCGCGCATTTTTTCATAAATTTCAACAGCATAATTATTAAATGTTTCGGTGATTGGTGCTACCACAATTTGAGTCGGCGCCAACCATAAGGGCAGTTTTCCCGCATAATTTTCAATCAGGATGCCAATAAACCTTTCGAAAGATCCTAAAATAGCACGGTGCAGCATGACAGGGCGATGCTTGTTCCCGTCTTCACCAATATAATTTGCATCCAGGCGTTCAGGCATCACAAAGTCCACTTGCAGTGTTCCACATTGCCATTCACGTCCAATCGAATCTTTCAGCACAAACTCTAACTTTGGTCCATAAAAAGCGCCTTCACCAGGGTTCATGGTGTAGGGGAGGTCAGCAGCTTCAACTGCTTCTTTTAGAGCATTCTCAGCTTTATCCCAGATGGCGTCAGTGCCTGCGCGAACCTCAGGTCTGTCAGAAAACTTGACGGCCACATCTTCAAAACCAAAATCTTTATATACTGAAAGCAAAAGGTCACAAAATGCCTTACTTTCAGAGATGATTTGATCTTCAGTGCAGAAAACATGCGCATCATCCTGTGTAAAAGCACGTACGCGCATCAGCCCATGAAGTGCGCCTGAAGGCTCATTTCTGTGGCATGATCCAAACTCTGCCATACGCAAAGGAAGGTCACGATAACTTTTGATGCCTTGATTGAAGATTTGTACATGGCATGGGCAATTCATTGGTTTAAGTGCGAAAACACGTTCTTCAGATTCAGATGTAAACATATTCTCACGGAACTTTTCCCAATGACCCGATTTTTCCCATAGCGTTCTATCAACAAGCATGGGTGTTTTGACCTCACCATACCCAACAGCACCAATTTTACGGCGAATATAAGCTTCGATCGTATAATAAATTTTCCAGCCTTTATCATGCCAGAAAACGCTACCCGGGGCTTCTTCTTGAAAGTGGAACAGGCCCATTTCTTTACCAAGCCTTCTGTGATCACGCTTTTCGGCTTCTTCCAACATGTGAAGATACGCTTTTAGCTCTTTCTCATCTCGCCAAGCTGTACCATAGATACGTTGCAGCATAACGTTGTTTGAGTCACCGCGCCAATACGCCCCTGCAAGCTTCATAAGCTTAAAGGCTTTTCCTAGCTTTCCTGTAGACGGTAGGTGGGGGCCGCGACAAAGGTCGATAAACTCGCCCTGACGATAAAGGGAAATTTCTTCTCCTTTTGGAAGGTCAGAAATGATTTCTGCTTTAAAGTCTTCACCAATAGACTTAAAAAATTTAACCGCTTCATCGCGGTCCCAAACTTCACGTGCAATTGTTTCATTCCGATCAACAATTTGCGCCATGCGTTTTTCAATTTTTTCAAGGTCTTCGGGTGTGAAGGATTCTTCACGATGGATATCATAATAAAACCCATTATCAATAACAGGGCCAATCGTAATTTGCACTTCTGGATAAAGCTCTTTTACGGCCTCTGCAAGCACGTGAGCTGCATCATGTCGGATGACTTCTAGCGTGTCTTCCTCTTTTTTTGTTAGGATTTCAACCTTTGAATCTTTTTCAAGCGGTGTTGACAAGTCAACAAGCTCACCATCAAGGCGTCCAACAAGAGCGGCTTTTTGAAGGGATTTGCTGATTGAACCAGCGAAGTCGTGAATGGTTGTTCCCGCATCGATTTGGCGGACTGCACCGTCAGGTAATGTAACGTTAATCATTGAACCATCGTCTCTAAAATAACCTTCCCTTTTCTTCATGGGTTAGGATATGCTATGAGTTTCGAGGTTACATGACAAGAGAGAAGAGTATAAAAAATGAGTTTTGTTACAAAAAATGGGGATTTTTTTGTTGAGTCTGTTTCTATCAAGCAGATAGCAGCTTCTGTAGGCACGCCTTTTTACGTTTATAGTGATGCTGTTTTACGTAAAAACTATCAGCTTCTCTCAGAAGCCTTATCAGATGTGAACGCGTTAATTTGCTTTGCTGTCAAAGCAAACTCTAATCTTTCAGTTTTGAAAACTTTTGGCAGCATGGGCGGCGGTGCCGATGTTGTTTCAGAAGGTGAGTTGCGTCGTGCTTTGAAGGCCGGTATCTCGCCAGAAAAAATTGTTTTTGCAGGCGTTGGTAAAGCCGTTAGTGAAATAGAGTTTGCTTTGATGGCAGGAATCTATCAATTCAATGTAGAGTCTTTGCCTGAATTAGAGTCTATTAACGATGTTGCCACAAGGCTGGGCAAAGAAGCGAATATATCGATTCGTGTTAATCCAGATGTTGATGCCTTAAGCCACAGTAAAATTTCAACAGGTCGCAAACAAGATAAGTTTGGTGTTTCAATTGACTTTCTGGATGAATTGATTGATTTCATCAAAGACTCAACTTATTTGAGGTTGAAGGGAATATCAACGCATATCGGGTCACAGCTGACACAGCTTGAGCCTTTTTCACAAGCGTTTCAAAAGATCAGAATATTATTTGAAGAGATTGATCAAAAACATGGCATTCGCTTAGAACGTCTAGACTTGGGTGGTGGTATTGGCATTCCTTATCAAGAAAAACTGTCTTTTACCATGCAAGATTATGCGGCAGTAATTCAGGATGTTTTTAAAGATCTTGATGTCCAGTTTGTTTTTGAGCCGGGTCGTTCACTTGCTGGTGAGGCAGGTGTGTTAGTTAGTGAAGTTTTGTATGTCAAAAAAGGCGCCATTCGCGACTTTATCATTGTTGATGGTGCAATGAACGATTTGAAGCGTCAGGCACTTTACGATGCTTATCACCATATCAGCGTCCTGACGAAGAATACAGGTGCAGAAGAACAGTTTGATGTTGTTGGCCCTGTTTGTGAATCATCTGATGTTTTTGGAACGTCACGTTCTTTTGTGCGCCCAAGTCCTGGAGATATCGTTTTGATTCATGATGCCGGTGCGTATGGTGCAACGATGTCTTCCTATTATAATACAAGGCTTTTGGTGCCTGAGGTATTGGTGAAAGGAGATCAGTTCTCTGTGATTCGTCCGCGTCCGACATATGAAGAAATTTTTGCCCGTGAACCGCTCGCTCAATGGCTTTCTGAGTGATCTTTTTTTGTCTTTTTAGAAGGCTTTTTCTTCTTCATTTTTTTGTCTTCATCTTTATCTTTGATTTTATCGATTGTTTTGACGGCTTCTTCTGCCAGGCCCAAAATAGCCGAGCCTCCTGAGTTTGTTTTTTCTTCTAATGACTTTTGATAGTCTTGAGGCAGTAAGTCTTCGATCACTTTTAAAAGATCTTTTGTTTTGTTTGCCTCCTGTAGCATCAAAGACATTTTCTTTGTGCCGTCTGGCAAATCATCGATGATTAAACTAAAGTCCGTTTTTTTGCGTGGTAAAAGATCTTTTTCAATCGTCACGCCCCATTTTGCAAGTGTTGTGCCGTCTTGCCCAATTGCGCTAATATATAAAGGAGGAACTTTCCCGCTCAAGTCAGATACATTGCCAACAGATCCTGAAACAACAAGAACATGTTCGCCGCTCATTTTTTGAGAGGTTGTTTTTGGCTTAGAAAAAATAAGATGATGTTTCTTCAAATAAGTTGGCAAGCCGATCGACAGAAAGTTCTTGGAAATTAAAGGCGCTTGTGGTGTTACATAGTCAACCAAAACCTGTCGCAATAAAACAAGGCTAAGGGCACAAAAAAGAATAAAAAAGAAAAGAAGTTTTAGAACGCCTTTTGATTTCTTTCTAGCCGTTGCTTCTTCTAATTTGCGTGCTTGTTGTCGCTGTGCTGCGATTTCTTCTTTTGAAAGATTGCCGACTGGTGTTTGTTCTTCTGCAAATTCATCAATTTCTTTTGGTGCTTCTGCAAGTGGTGATTCTTCCGGAATTTTTTCTGAATCTGCTGTATCAGGTTTTTCTGCTGCAGGTATTTCAGTTTCTTCAGCAAGAGGCTGTGCTTCTGTATCAGGATCTGTGTTGTCACCCTCTTCTGTAGGTGTTTCTGTATTTTCTTCAGCTTTTTCGCCAGCTTCTTCTTTTGTTTCGGGCTTTTCTTCGGTGTCAGAAGCTTCTTTCTCCTTTTCTTCTGTTGGCGCAGCTTCTTCAGCAGGGGGCTGTACTTCTGTATCAGGATCTGTGTTGTTGTTTTCTTCTGCAGGTAATTCTTCGGGGCTTTTTTCTGTAGGCTCTTCTATTGGGGCAGGTTCTTCAGTTGGCTCTACAGCATCTTCTTCAGTAGCTTTTTTATCAGGCTCTGCTGTGTTTTCTTCAGGTACAGATGGTTTTTCCTCGAAAAGCGCTTCATCTTCGATTGGTCCTTGCACCCATACATGCTTACAAGATCCACAACGCACTTCTACAGCCTCTTCGCGAAACAGTGCAGCATCGACATTAAATTTAGTTGAACACGCAGGGCATGTAAGAATCATTTTAAACTCTTTTTAAAAACTTTTTGTAAGTGTAACAAGTTTAGTTAAGAACCATTTGTCTTGTAAACATACTTTTCAGCGTCAAAGACCTCAAACCCAAAACCTTTGTTTTAAGTGCAGTTATTTTCACCTGACACATGTTTACCCTTTAATGAAGATCGCTCCAAATGCGTTTTTTCATCAAGTAAAAGATAATTGTAAAGAAGGCAAGAAAGATAAGAACTTTCAATCCCATTTTTTTGCGGTCTTCCAGGTTAGGCTCTGCAGCCCAGCTGAGGAAATTTACAACATCTTGCGCCATCTGGTCGACGGTTGCTTCTGTTCCATCTGCATATTCAACAAGGTCATCAGAAAGAGGTGATGCCATAGCAATTTGGTGTCCAGGGAAGTATTCATTGTAATACATGCCGTCCATCATTTTAACGTCTTTTGGCGCATCCTTATACCCTGTTAAAAGGGCGTATACATAGTTAGCTCCGTTTGGACGCGCTTCAGTCATTAAGGAAAGGTCAGGAGGATATGCCCCATTATTAGCAGCTCTTGCAGCTTGCTCATTTGTGAAAGGGTTTGAGAATCTGTCAGCAGGTTTTGCTGGTCGTTCAAACATTTCGCCTTCATCATTTGGGCCGTCAACCACGGTGTATTCAGCTGCAATAGCTTTAATTTCGTTTTCATTGAACCCAAGAATTTCTAGGTTCCGGTAGCTAACCAGGTCTAGGCCATGGCATGCTGCGCAAACTTCTTTATAAACCTGCAGGCCACGTTGTGCAGATGCACGATCAAATGATCCTAAAAAGCCGTCAAATGACCACTCTTTTTCTGGTAGGTGAATATTGCCTCCTGCGGCAAGAGCAGAAAAAGAGAAAAAGACAGAAAACAAAACGATAGAAAGAATAGACCTCATTTTTTTGCTCCATATTTTTTGCGTGCCTGCACAGCATCGTCAATGCTTGCGGGGAGGGGCATGGCTTGTTCATTCCTTGATAAGTATGGCAAAAGAATGAGGAAGTGGAAGAAGTAGTAAGCCGTTGCTGCTTGTCCAATATAAATGTAAACCCCTTCAGCAGGTTTTCCACCAACCCACCCAAGAACGAGTGCATCAATTACAAAAAACCAGAAAAACTTTCTAAAAGTTGGGCGATATCGCGCACTTTTTACAGGGTGTGTATCAAGCCAAGGAAGTAGTGCTAAGATACCAACGGCACCACCCATCGCAAGAACACCACCAAACTTTGCTTCTATAAGAACAATGTCTGTAAAAGGAATGCCAATATCAAAAGTAATCGCACGCAACACTGCGTAAAACGGTAAGAAATACCATTCAGGTACAATGTGTGCAGGTGTTACCAATGGGTTTGCAGGAATATAGTTGTCTGGATGACCAAGGTAATTTGGCGCATAAAAAATAAACAATGCAAAGACAATCAAGAAAACGCCAAGTCCAAAAAGATCTTTCACCGTGTAGTAAGGATGGAAAGGAACAGTATCTTTTTTTGTTTTCTTTTCCACGCCTGTTGGGTTGTTGGACCCATGTACGTGAAGGGCAATAACATGGAGACCCGCAAGGCCTACGATTAAGAAAGGAAACAGATAATGCAGAACAAAGAAACGGTTCAATGTCGGGTTATCAACCGAAAAACCACCCCATAAAAGTGTAACAATATCGTCGCCAATCACCGGAATTGCGGAGAAAAGGTTTGTGATCACCGTTGCACCCCAGAAGCTCATTTGACCCCAAGGCAGAACATATCCCATGAAGGCTGTTCCCATCATAAGGAACAGAATCACAACGCCCATGATCCACAAAAGTTCACGCGGGGCTTTATATGAGCCATAGTAAAGTCCGCGGAAGATATGAAGATAAACAACAATAAAGAACATGGAGGCGCCATTCGTATGAATATAGCGAATGAGCCAGCCATAATTCACATCGCGCATGATACGCTCGACACTGTTGAATGCATGATCAACATGCGGCGTGTAATGCATCGCAAGAAAAATACCTGTCGCAATCATGATCATTAAGATGATGCCTGCTAGTGATCCAAAGTTCCACATATAGTTTAGGTTTTTTGGGGCAGGGTATTTATTCAGCTCTTTGTCCAAAAAGCTGAAGATTGGAAGGCGATGTTCAATCCAGTCTTTTGTTTGTTGCCAGCGCATAATAAAAGCTCCTAACCAATTTTAATGGTAGTATTGTTAACAAATTCGTATGGTGGTACAGCAAGGTTTTTTGGGGCTGGACCCCTTCTGATGCGTCCTGATGTGTCATAGTGTGAACCGTGACAAGGACAGAAATATCCATTGAAGTCGCCGTGAACATCTGTTGGCTTTTGTCCTAAAGGTACACACCCCAGATGCGTACAAATCCCAATTGCGACCAACCACTCTTCTTTTTGAACGCGGTCTTCGTCTTTTTCAGGATCTGGTAAATCTTTTAAATCAACATTACGTGCTTCTTTAATTTCCTGTGCTGTCCTACGCTTAATAAATACAGGCTTTCCTTGCCATGTGACAGTCATGCCTTGTCCAGCTTCCAGCTTTGAGATATCAACCTCTATTGTTGCCAAGGCAAGTGTATCTGCCGCTGGGTTCATGCTTTGTATAAAAGGAACGGCACAGGCAGCAACGCCCACAGCCCCCACAGCGCTTCCTGTCATATTTAGAAAGTCGCGACGTGATGTTTCAGAATTTGAATCTTTTTTGTCTTTTGACATAGTCCTCTCCCTCATAGAGTATAGTAGAGTAATAATCTAAAAAAAAACGTTTGAAAAGAGGATGATCAAAAAAGGTTGAAAAAAATGAGAGTTGCGTTGTTTGAACCCGACATACCACAGAACACTGGAACGATCCTGAGACTGGCTGCTTGTATGGATGTTGCCGTTGATATTATTGAGCCTTGCGGCTTTGTTTTTCAGCATAAAAATTTTCGTCGTGCGGGAATGGATTATATTGATCATGTAGATTTAAAGATCCATGACGCGTGGCAAGATTTCTTAAAATACCACAATTTGTTGTCTGAAAAGTCAGGTGTTAACAAAAAAACAGATAATCCTCGTCTTGTTTTGCTTTCAACAAAATCTCAAATCCGTTATTGTGACTTTGCTTTTGAACGTGATGATATTCTTCTGCTAGGGCGGGAGAGTGTAGGAGTTACAGAAGATGTGCGTGAAACATGTCATGCGGGAATCAAGATTCCGAGCGCGGCATCGTGCAGATCTTTGAATGTGGCTGTTGCGACATCAATGGTTTTAGGTGAAGCTCTGCGACAAACAGGTGCTTTTCCTGATGGTACTTAAAGTTAATTGAGGGAGAAAAACATGCCACAGCTTGAAGAACGAAAAAAATTGGCGTCAGAATGGTTTAAAGAAATTCGTGATGACATTTGTCAAGAGTTTGAAGCTATTGAAGATGAGTTTAAGGCTGTAACGGGTCCAGGATTGGGCGCCGAGCAACCAGCATCTACGGGGCGTTTTGAACAAAAGTCTTGGGAGCGTCAAAACGAAGACGGTTCAGAAGGCGGCGGTGGTGTGATGTCGATTATGCATGGCCGTGTTTTTGAAAAAGTTGGTGTGAACATATCTGTTGTTGAAGGCAAGTTCTCGGAAGAGTTTAGGCACAAAATTCCAGGCGCAGAAGAAAATCCACAATTTTGGGCGGCAGGCGTTTCTTTGGTTGCACACATGTTTAACCCACATGTTCCGTCTGTTCACATGAATACACGCTATATTATAACATCTAAGGCTTGGTTTGGTGGCGGCATGGATTTGACGCCAACACATCTTTATGATGAAGACACAGAAGCTTTTCATGGCGCCTTAGAAGTGATGTGTAATAAATATGATCCCAATTACTACACACGTTTCAAAGAATGGTGTGATCAATATTTTTATCTTCCACACAGAGAAGAACCACGTGGCGTTGGTGGTATTTTCTATGATTACATAGACAGTGGCGATTTTGATAAAGACTTTTCTTTTACACGTGATGTTGGCAAAACATTTAAAAGAACATTTTCTGAAATTGTACGCCGTCGTGCGGCACAACAATGGACAGAGGAAGAAAAACGTGCGCAGCTTATTAAGCGTGGGCGTTATGTTGAGTTTAACCTTCTCTATGATCGTGGGACTGAATTTGGCTTGAAAACAGGTGGGAACACAGAGGCGATACTTATGTCCTTGCCACCAAACGTTATTTGGCCTTAAGATGTTGCGATCTCAGCTTGAGCAAGTCGGGGGCCATTGCCCCCGCTTTTTTATGATATTTTAAGGAAGATGATGTTAACGTCACTGGTACAAAAACTATTTGGGTCGGCAAACGACAGGACTGTTAAAACGTTCTCAAAAAAAGTCGAAGAAATTAACGCACTTGAAGAAAGTTTTCAGAAGCTTTCTGACAAACAAATACAAGATAAAACGATAGAGTTCAAATCACGCCTGGATAAGGGTGAGACAGAAGATGACCTTCTTGTAGAAGCTTTTGCAACTGTTAGAGAAGCTTCGAAGCGCGTTTTGAGTATGCGTCATTTTGATGTGCAGCTTGTTGGCGGAATGGTTCTTCACAGCGGCTCTATTGCAGAAATGAAAACAGGGGAAGGTAAAACCCTTGTTGCAACCCTGGCTGTTTATTTGAATGCCCTTTGCGGAAAAGGTGTGCATGTTGTGACCGTCAATGATTATCTGGCCAAGCGTGATGCGGCGTGGATGGGTCAGTTATACGAATTCCTAGGCCTTTCTATTGGCTGCCTTGTGCCCGGTATGAAAGACAAAGAACGCAAAGAAGCATACGCATGTGACATTATGTATGCGACGAATAACGAGCTTGGGTTTGATTATTTGCGTGATAATATGAAGCACGACATTGAGAAAATGGTTGGGCGTGGGTTTCACTTCACGATTATTGATGAAGTTGATTCAATTTTGATTGATGAAGCCAGAACACCTTTAATTATTTCTGGACCTGCTGAAGATTCTTCAGACCTTTATAAGAAAATAGATAAAATCATTCCGCTTTTGAATGAAGAAGACTATGAAAAAGAAGAAAAGACGAAGACAGTGATTCTGACTGATATAGGGTCAGAGCATGCTGAGGAAATTTTACGTGAAAAAGGCTTGCTGGAGATAGGTGGGCTTTATGACCCTGAAAATATCAGTCTTATCCACCATGTCAATCAAGCGTTGCGGGCACATAAGTTATTTACCAAAGATACAGACTATATTGTGGCAAACAACAAAGTTGTCATTATTGATGAGTTTACAGGTCGTATGATGGAAGGTCGCCGTTATGGTGAAGGCTTGCATCAGGCACTTGAAGCAAAAGAAGGTGCGCAGATCCAGGTTGAAAATCAGACGCTGGCATCGATCACTTTCCAAAACTTTTTCCGTATGTATCCAAAGCTTGCAGGTATGACAGGAACAGCCATGACAGAAGCTGCAGAGTTCATGGAAATTTACGGGCTTCACGTTGTTGAAATTCCTACGAATAAACCGCTTGCACGTCTTGATGAAGAAGACGACATTTACCGCGATATTACGCAAAAATATGAAGCAATTGTTGAAGCGATTAAAGGTGCGCATAAGAAAAAGCAACCTGTTTTGGTTGGAACAGTCAGTATTGAAAAATCTGAATATTTAGCCGCTCTTCTTAAGAAAGAGAAAATCGCGCATAAAGTGTTGAACGCAAAACTCCACGCGCAAGAGGCTGAGATTATTATCCAAGCAGGGCGCCCTGGCGGGGTCACGATTGCAACAAATATGGCGGGTCGTGGGACTGATATTCAACTTGGTGGAAATTTAGAGGCACAATTAGAAGGCGCTTCTAAAATGAAAGATGAGAAAAAACGTGCTGCAAAAATTGCTGAAATAACTAAGTCTTTTGAAAAAGACAAGCAGACTGTTTTAGATGCAGGTGGCCTTTTTGTCATTGGGACAGAGCGCCATGAGTCACGTCGAATTGATAACCAATTGCGCGGTCGTTCTGGTCGTCAAGGGGACCCTGGCCGGTCAAAATTCTTCCTTTCTTTAGAAGATGATTTGATGCGTATTTTTGGCGGTATGAAGTTGGAAGTATTTATGCAGCGACTTAACCTAGAACAAAAAGATGCAATTACACACCCATGGATTAGTAAGGCTCTTGAAAAAGCCCAAAAGCGTGTCGAGGGGCGTAACTTTGATATCCGTAAAAACCTTTTGAAGTTTGATGATGTGATGAATGATCAGCGTAAGGTGGTCTATGAACAGCGTCGTGAAATATTGGCAGGCGATGATATTGGTGATGTCCTTGATGATATGCGCCTTCAAGTCATTGAAGATACTGTTGATATGACCATCCCTGAAGGTACTTACCCTGAGCATTGGGACGTTGAGACATTAAATGAATTTGCAGAAGAAGTTTTAGCGTTAAAAATTGATGTAAAGGCATGGTCAGAAGAAGAGGGTGTTGATAAGCAAGTTGTTCATGACCGCTTGGTTGAAATGTCAAATACAAATACAGCAGAGATGCTTTCGAAATTTGCGCCTGAGTTTGTTGAGACAATGCAAAAAGCTCTGTTACTAAATTTGATGGACGCTCAGTGGAAAGACCATTTGCTTGCATTAGATCACTTGCGTCAGGGAATTAACCTACGTGCTTATGGCCAAAAAGATCCATTGAATGAATATAAAAGTGAAGCGTTCCAACTTTTTGCAGGTCTTTTGTCGTCTTTGCGTGAGCAAGCAACGGCTGCCCTTTGTCACTTTGAACAAAATTTTAAAGCACTTGAAGGTTTCTTTGAGCGTGGCCCTGTTCAAGATATGAAAGCCGTTCATCCTGGTGCTGATAAGGCTAATGATTATATTCCTGGTGCGCCTGTCATGACGCCAGGACAAAAAGGTGTTGTCAAAGGCAATACAGTCGTTAATAAGTCGGATAAGCCATTTGATAAAAAAGACCCTGAAACATGGGGAAAATCAAGACGCAACGATCCATGCCCATGTGGCAGCGGAGCAAAGTACAAACATTGTCATGGTAAGCTATAAGAAATTAGCTACTTCAGGATGCCGACCGCAAGCAAAACACCAATCAAAGAAATCACAAGGCCAGGAATTTTCTTGAAGTGATTGTTACGGTAATCATCAACAAAGGCAATATTTGTTGCGCCGAAAAGAGTGAGTAAAACAAAAGCGGACAGACCTTGCAATGCCAAGGTTGCGCTAACAAGTGACATTTCTCCGCCGTAAGAATAAGGCGATGAGGTGAAGACAACAAACCATTTAGGCGTCTAAAACACTTCTGCAGCGAGAAAGACGCCGAGAATCACCATAATCATGGCGGGGAGTTTTTGATATGTTTTTTCATGGCCTTGTTTGACAAATGTTAAGCCCAGTTTTGGCAAAATGAGGATATAAATAAAAACGATTAAACTTTGCAGTGCTCGCGATGCTGTTACGAGCGAAAGTGGTCCAACTGAAAAGGCAAAGAGAACAGCAATCAACCCACAAGACCCACAGAGCTTGCGAATAATGAGAAGGCCGAATGTTTTTGGCCGTATTTTTTTTATATCTTTCTTGAAAGTTTGTGATGAGCTTGAGAATAAGAACCCACAAAGGCCAGCCAAAACATATCCAAGGGATCCATAGAAAAAAATAGTTGGTGTGCTAATAGTAAAAAGGAGATGTTTTTCGAAACCATTTCCAATACTCAAAAGAAGAGAGGCACCCAACATCCAATAAAAACCATGTGCAATGTGATGGCTATTTTTAGGGAGAAGACGACTGATCTTGTAGTCTGTTGAAAGTAGAACAGACCCTAAAATGACAATAATGATCCCAAATCCCTGGATCAATGTGAAGCGCTCATCAAATACATAATACCCGATCAGAATCGCGAAAACGCGCCCGATTTGCCAGAAGGCTGAAACAACAGGAGCTTCTAGAGTTGCCGCAGCTTGAAAATAACAAAAAAAACTAAATCCAACAATAATGCCAGTTGCTGTGGCAAGTATCATAATCTCGACTGCAAGCGGTTGCAAAGGCCAAATGGTGATGGCAACAATCATGCTGATAAGCGTCATAAAAGCATTCAGCATAAAGTGCGTTGTGACGGCAATATCTATCTTGTTTGGTAAATATTTATCAAAGATATTACAAAAACCATAAGAAGCAGATGAAGCAAGCGAGTAGAGCAACCATAATGGCATCGTATTTCTCCAAGTATGAAGAAGTGACTTAATCAAAATCGATATTGAAAGTAAAGCACTGTTGTGAGATAGTTGCGCCAAATTAACCAGGAGATAAAAATGAAATTTTTCTTAGACACAGCAATCACGGATGAAATTAAACAATACGCCGATACAGGACTTGTTGATGGCGTAACAACAAACCCTTCTTTGATTGTAAAATCGGGTCGTAAGATTGAAGAAGTGATCGCAGAGATTTGTGATATTATTCCTGGTCCTGTTTCTGCCGAAGTTGTTGCCACTGAATACAGTGAAATGATTTCTGAAGGACGTGGTTTGGCAAAGATTGCTGATAATGTGGTCGTTAAAGTGCCGCTGACAGAAGATGGCTTAAAAGCATGTTATACATTCTCACAAGAAGGTATTAAGGTGAATGTCACGCTTTGTTTTTCGCCACTTCAGGCGCTGCTGGCTGCAAAGTCAGGTGCGACGTTTATTTCTCCTTTTGTAGGCCGTGTTGATGATATTGGTTTAGACGGTATGCAATTAATTGGCGATATTAAGGAAATATACGATAATTATGGTTTCGCAACACAGATTCTTGCAGCTTCTATTCGTCATCCATTCCATATGCTTGAGGCTGCGAAAATGGGTGCAGATGTTGCAACTTTCCCTGCAAAAGTTTTAGATCAAATGTATAAGCATCCATTAACAGATAAGGGCCTTGCTGCATTTCTTAAAGATTGGGAAAAATCGGGTCAGAAGATCGGATAGTCTTTTAAATCATTTGATTTTTGAAAGCATACCGACAACAGTCAACCTAACAGGGTCTCCTGGTTTAAGCGTTGCAGCTCTGTGTGGCCAAGGCTCTTGTTCCCCACCCAGCATTGTTGAAAAGGTTTCGTGAAATGGTGGAAGCTGTTTCTCCAGGTGTGCGAACTCTTCTTTGATATGTCCAATGCGCCCTGTTTTTTTCAGCTGCTCAGATAACTTGTTTCTCTCATAACCTTCCAAAAGTTCAGCCTTGTCTGTATATATTGTTGCTGAATCTTCTGCGCCATAAACATGCGTCAGGGCTGCTGTGAACTCGCTTTGTTCATGCCCCATGTCTAGATGAAAGGCATCTTTTATGGGTTGTGCCTCTGGACCAAGCTTGGCAAGATTATACCGTAAAGTAAATCCTGTATAATCTATAATGCTTCTTTCAGGATTGATAACATCAGCCCATGTTTGGAAGCGTTCTGCGGCGAATTTTGCAAGACTAAAAAAGTGATGCTTGCCAATATTCTTTAGTTTTTCTGCACCTTTGAATTTTTTTACCAATTCATCTTTGAAAAGCTCTGTTGCTCCTAGCATCCACCCCAGGAATACGATCATTGGATTTTGACCACTTTCTTCTGCTTCTTTTTTCAGATTTTTAAACTCTGCAGAATATTGTTTTTCAAGGCGAATAACTTCATCACCTTGAGGCTGCAGGGCTCGATCTATGATTTCACCTAAAAAAACCAACTCTGGAGATCGATAAACAGGTCGTGAAACCATTTTTTTTCCTGGTTTTAATACTTCACGGAAGTTTTCTACATTAATCCAGTAAGGTGCTGGTGATTCTACTTTAAACCTTTTGCCAACAAAAAGATCCTTTTCCAAAGACATATTGTGTTCCCCGCTTATTTTTTTATCTTTTATAGATAATTTTGTATCTTTAGTCAGCAAAATGAAGGCTTCTTCATTTTTTGTGTAGAAATTTATGTGTGTGTTATAATGATTCCATCAGGAGGAAATATGCTCAGTCCAATTATTGAAGATTTCCAGAGCTGGCTTAGGGCCGAGAAGAATTTATCCGACCACACATTGACGGCTTACAGTCGTGATTTGTTTTTTTTTATTGAATTCTTACAAGGCCATTTAGGGAAAACGCCAACACTACATGATGTTTTAACTTTAAAGGCTGCCGACTTTCGGTCTTATCTTGCAAAACGTAAGGTGAGTGGGTTAAGCAAGACGTCGCTTGCACGAAACCTTTCTGTTTTACGAAGTTTCTACAAGTTTCTGGATAAAAAAGGACATGGTGTGAACAGTGCAATTGGGACTGTACGTTCCCCTAGGTTGCCAGAAACTGTTCCAAAAGCCTTAAGTGAAGAAGAAACGGTAAGTGCATTAGAACTTCTTGAGAGTCTTCACGAAGAGGAATGGCTGAATAAACGTGATACGGCGCTTTTCACATTAATATATGGATGTGGTTTACGGATTAGTGAGGCGCTTGATTTGACAGTGGGCATTTGGAAGGGCACAAAAGATATGTTGCGTATTACAGGAAAAGGGAAGAAAGAGCGTTTGGTTCCTTTGCTGGATGGTGTGCATCAGATTGTCGATCAGTATTTATCAGTATGTCCTTTTGCACAGAATGTTGATGATCCTCTTTTTATTGGGGTGAAGGGTAAAAAACTTAATCCAGGGATGGCGCAGAAGCAGATTCGCTTAATGCGTTCTATGTTGGGTTTGTCTGATACAGTCACGCCTCATGCTCTGCGTCACAGCTTTGCAACACATTTGCTAGGGCGTGGGGGTGATTTACGTACAATTCAAGAGCTATTAGGTCATGCATCACTGTCAACAACGCAGCGTTACACAAAAGTCGATTATCAAAGCCTTAAGAAAGTCTACGCTGCTGCACATCCGCGTGCAGAGGAAGACTAATCACCTGTCATAATGCGATCAACCAACTGTTTTACAGTTGGAACGAAGCCGTCTTTATAAAACGGATCTTGACCAAATTTATATGCTGCATGACCTGCAAACATTAAGTTGTGATCAATGTCGCCTTGGTGCGAGATATCTTGTAATGTTTTTTGAATACAGAAAGACCTAGGATCTGTACGTCTTCCCGTTGTTCCACCTTCATGCTGCGACCAGTTGCTGAACATACAAGCACTTAAGCAGCCCATGCATTCAATTTGATCTGTCAGAATTTTATCAGCACGCTCTTTCCCAACAAAAATAAATGTATCGTCAGGCGTTTTAAGCATTTCGTCGTGCCCTTCTGCAATCCAACCTTTCATTTTTTCAATATCGTCTGGCTTGAAATAATGAATGCGTGCACGTGGACCAACAGGAAATTCAGCCGTATGGTCTTCAGATGGTTTGCGTGAGTATGAAACCTGTCGTTCTGATCTGCCACGCAATTCTTGGATAAAGTCATTATTAACTGCAGAGGAATAAAATCCTGTTGGAGAATAGCGATTCAAAAAGATCTCACCTTTTTTCAAAAGAGGAAGCTTCTTTTTCCATGCATCCCCAATTGGGCTTTCTTGTGTCAAAAGAGGGCGTGTCCCAAATTGAAACATAATTGGGCCAATCTCAGGGTTGTCTAGGTAATCTTCCCAATCACGTAGATACCAAACACCACCAGCCATAATAATAGGTGTTTCGTTCAGGCCAAACTCATTCATTTGTTTACGCAGAGCAACAAGCCTTGGATAAGGGTCTTGTGGGATTTTTGGATCTTCGCTGTTTGATAAACCGTTATGACCACCAGCCATCCAAGGATCTTCGTAAACAACGCCTCCTAAGAAATCAGAAAACTTGTTGTAAGCACGCTTCCAGAGGGCACGAAGTGCACGCGCTGATGAAACGATAGGATAGTAATTAACACCATATTTTGCACAAATTTCAGAAAGCTTGTAAGGCATACCCGCACCACATGTGACGCCTTGGATCATACCCTTGGTATTTTCTAGAACACCGTGAAGAATGTCTTGCACGCCGCCCATTTCCCATAGAACATTCATATGAATGAGACCGTTACCATTTGATCTTTCATGTGCAATTTTTGCCTGAGCAATGCCGCCTTTGATACCATATTCAATCAGTTCTTTATGACGGTCGCCACGTGTTTTCCCATGATAAACCTGGGAGACAATCTGGCCATTTTCATCATAAAAATCTGCATTCACACCAGAGAAAGTTCCAATGCCACCAGCTGCCGCCCATGCGCCTGCTGTTTCACCTGTTGTGACAGAAACACCTTTACCGCCTTCAACCAGTGGTAAAACTTCTTTTCCAAAGACTTTTATTGAATCTACTTTTTTCATTATTTTTCCTTAACCTAAAGCACAGCGTGGCAATATAAACGTTTTCAAAGGATCAATCAACCCTATGAATTTTGTGGATTCTCCAAAAATTCGCGGAGCTTTGAGAGTGTCTCGGGAGTATATATTTTTTCATTTTCGGCATATGCCAAAACATCCCACCATGTTGCAAGGTAATGCATTGTGATGTTGTTGTCTTGGAGCTTTTTTAAGCCTTCATCAAAAATGCCGTAATAAAATGGAACGATGCAATGTTCTATTTTTGCATCTGCCTCACGAAGTGCGTCAACAAAAAGAAGTTTGCTGCCGCCATCGGTTGCCATGTCTTCGACCAAAACAACATGGTCACCTTTATTGAAAACGCCCTCAATTTGTGCCATGCGCCCAAAGCCTTTTGGCTTTTTGCGGACATATAGCATAGGAAGATTCATTTTATCTGCTAAAAATGCAGCATAGGGAATGCCTGCCGTTTCACCGCCAGCAATAACATCGACAGTTTCATCAAGTTTTTCTTTTAAAACAAGTTGCATGTGTTGCGTAAGAATCGACCTTTCTTTTGGAAAAGAAATAAAGCGCCTGCAATCAACATATACAGGGCTTTTCCTGCCTGATGTTAATGTAAACATATTATCAAAATTGACGTTCACAGCACCTGTTTCAATAAGAATTTTTGCTGTGTCTTGTGCCGCATTTGACATATTTATTTTGAAATTTTCAGTCATGGGTTTATGGTTTGACCGAAAATGAGTAAAAAGGCAAGATTTTTTTATGACAATTCGAGAAATACAACAGCTACTTGTCAGGTTAACAAGCGACCATTTGTCCTGTGAAAATATTCCTGAAATTCAGTTGCGCATTCTAGGCAACATGAATGATATATACAAAGTATCTGTAGGTGATCAGAATTATGGATTGCGTGTGCGAACACAGGATTTTCAAACAAAAATTTTTGAGCAAAAAATTATTAAAGAAGTTTTTGCAATCTTTTTGATGCAAGAGAAAAAGCTGACCTCGCGCGAAATTCAAGAAGAATTTAAAGAACTTTTAAAGCAGGAATCAGGCGAAAATATCACAAGCAGTCTTGTCAAAGACATCATCTATTATGACTGGTCACAACAGTCATTTTCACAACCATATACATTTTACAAGTGGAACGAAGGAGACTGTTTGTGGTTTTGCCAGCAAGACATAGCCAAACACTATGGAAATGTTGGCGAATTATTAGCCACTTTTCATCACATTACATTTGATAGTTTTTATGAAGATTTACAAGCTGTAAGTATTGGTCAGAAACAAAGTTATGTCGAAAAATACTGGGGTCGTATGTCCTTTTACTTGGAAAAAGCACGCGAAACACTGCCTGCTATATTTATTGAAGAGATCAGAAATGCGGTTGCAGCGCTGAAATTAGACGATGAAATAGGCAACGCTTGTTTGGTTCACAATGATTATACAGGCGGTAATATTTTGGTTTGTGACAATGCATATAAGGTTATTGATTGGGATGTTTGGGAGGTCAATCGGCCAGAATCTGATCTGGTTAGTCAGAAATACTTTACACGGATTGGTAATGATGGCTTGTTGATTAGAGATGATGAATTATACCAGTCTTTTATAGCGGGATATCAAAAAAACAATACAATATTTGATGAGCGTGTTTTTCGTGCGGAAGAGATAAAATGGTTGCTAAGATTGTATCTTCACTTTACCCATGCTAGGAGAGATGTTGATGAAGAAAATCAAGCAAACTTGTTTACAAAACTTTATCCAGAATCTGATTTCTTTTTAGAAGGATTAAAGGAGTTAATAAACTAATGGATTCTATGCCGCACTTGCAACAGCCTACTATGAGTGTCGTTCAACGCAGCAGTGCTTTAAAAGAACGTGTCGAGTTTTACAGAAAAAAAGGCCAGCGTATTGCTTTTGTTCCAACAATGGGGGGACTTCACAAAGGACATTTATCACTTGTGAAACATGCAAAAGTCACCGCAGATGTCGTTATTGCAAGTATTTTTGTTAATCCAAAACAATTTGGTCCGACTGAAGATTTTGATTCTTATCCTCGAGATCATACGACAGATGTTGCGATGTTTGAAGAGGAGGGGTGTCATGTTGTTTATATCCCAGAAGTGGAAGAAATATACCCGCCCGACTTTAAGACTGTTATTCAGGTTCCTGCGCTAGATGGTGTTTTATGTGGTGCATCTCGTCCTCAGTTTTTTACAGGCATTGCCACCGTTCTTGCACGTTTATTTTTACAAGTTAATCCGGATGTCACATTTTTTGGTGAAAAAGACTATCAACAACTTTTAATCGTCAAGCAACTTGTTAAAGATTTAGGTCTTCCTATAACTGTTGAGGGGTGTCCAATTATTCGTGAGCAAGACGGTTTAGCAATGTCTTCACGTAATAAATACCTATCAGAAGAAGAGCGTGCAATGGCCCCGGCTTTATATCAAGAAATGCAAAAAGCGGTCCAAGAAATGACCTCTGGTAAGAAAATAGAGTCTGTTTTACAGGTCTCTAAAAAGAGGTTGAAAGATCTAGGTTTTGACATAGACTACTTTGAGGTTAGGGAGATCGCGTCTTTGGCTTTAGTGGAAAAAGATATAACACAAACCAGCCGTCTTTTTGCCGCTGCAATGCTTGGTAATACAAGGTTGATTGATAATATTGAGGTAAGTCTAAAGTCTTAAATAAAAAAGAAAGTGATGCCATATCGTGCTTAAAAACAAAACGATCCTTCTTATTATTACAGGTGGTATTGCTGCTTATAAGTCATTGGACTTGATCCGTCGATTGCGTGAGCTTGGTGCAGAAGTTCGACCTGTTATGACAAAATCTTCTGCGCAGTTTGTCACGCCACTTTCTGTTTCTGCTTTATCTGAAAGTAAAGTGTATGGTGAGCTTTTTTCTCTGACTGATGAAAGTGAAATGGGGCATATTCGTTTGGCGCGTGAAGCAGACCTGATTATTGTATGTCCTGCAAGTGCAGATTTTATCACAAAAATTTGTCGTGGCATTGGTGATGATTTGGCCTCTACGTTAATGCTTGCGGCTGATACAAAAATGCTTATCGCACCTGCGATGAATGTGAAAATGTGGGAGAATGGTGCGACGAGTGATAATGTACGCACGTTAAAAACCCGTGGTCATCATTTTGTCGGCCCTGATGTGGGCAGTATGGCCTGTGGTGAAATAGGTGCAGGTCGTCTCGCTGATATCGAAGAGATTGCTCAGAAGTCTGTGCGCCTTTTGAACCCTTCTGAAAAACTGAAAGATAAGCATGTATTGATCACAGCAGGGCCAACGCATGAGCCGATTGACCCTGTGCGTTATATGGCCAATAACTCGTCTGGAAAACAAGGTCATGCAATTGCTGTGGCATGTGTTGATGCGGGTATGAAGGTGACACTTGTAATGGGGCCAAGCCACCTTGAAGACGTGCCTGGTGCGGATGTTATACACGTCAGTTCAGCACTTGAAATGCATGAGGCGTGCATGGGATTAATGCCTGCTGATGTGGCAATTTGCTGTGCTGCGGTGGCCGATTGGCGTCCTGAAAGCCCAGGAAAACAGAAAATTAAGAAAGAAGAAAACACAGATCATTGGGATATTCGTTTTATTAAAAACCCAGATATTTTACGCGATCTTTCGATGCACAAAAAACGCCCTAAAGTTGTGATAGGTTTTGCAGCAGAGACTGATAAAGTTGAGGCGAATGTAAAACAAAAGCTTTTAAAGAAAAACTGTGATGCCCTTGTTGTAAACGAGATATCTGATTGGCATGATCCATTCGGCAGCGATAATAATCAAGTCGGCTGGGTCACAAATAAAGGACATGAGCCATGGCCTCTTATTACCAAGCAAGAAGTTGCGCAGCGTTTGCTGGATAAGCTAGAAGAGATGATTTAGTTGCTTAAATTACTACTAGCCTCTGGCTAAATTCCTCTATAAAGTGCTGTAATGAAGAAAAAAATATCAATTATTGGTGCGGGTATTATGGGCATGACATTAGGCTATCGTTTGATGGCTGAGGGTCATGATGTCACGCTTTATGAGAAGTCCGGACCTGACCTGGTTGAAAGTGCAAGCTTTTGGGCGGGCGGCATGTTGGCTCCTTATTGTGAGCTAGAAACAGCTGAGCCATTAATTGCGCAACTTGGCGAAAAATCAATCGACTTATGGCAGGATTATATCGAAGAAATAAATAAAAATTATC
The DNA here is from genome assembly GCA_030425825.1 of Alphaproteobacteria bacterium. Classification (GTDB taxonomy): domain Bacteria; phylum Pseudomonadota; class Alphaproteobacteria; order JAUHZY01; family JAUHZY01; genus JAUHZY01. Next base: position 1,296,516 of record JAUHZY010000001.1, on the reverse strand, counting down.
CTGTTGATGATGTTTTGGGTCATCCTGTTTATTTCCAAAAGAATGGATCGATGGTTGTTGCGCATAATCAAGACGAGCCAGAACTTTTTAACTTGTTTAATCGTATTTCTCATACGGGTTTCGGAAGTAAAGTTGTTATGCTAGATGGTGCTGGCATCACAAAGCGAGAGTCTGACCTAAAAGGGCGCTTTAACAAGGCACTTTATTTTAAAGATGAGGCTCAAATCGGCCCTCGTTCAGTATTGTACGCGCTGCGTGATATTCTAAAAGATCGAATACATTTTCATACGATGGTGGATGTACCTGAAGACCTAGAAGGCGATATTATTATTGATTGCCGCGGTCTTGGTGGCAAAAGTGACAATGATAATTTGCGCGGAGTGCGCGGTGAAATGCTCCTGATTCACGCCCCTGATGTTGCATTAACTCGCCCCATACGTATGATGCATCCACGTTACCCGATTTATATTATTCCACGTCCTAATGGACACTATATGATTGGCGCAACACAGCTTGAAAGTGAAGATGCGCGTGAAATGACGGTGCGTTCTGCGCTAGAGCTTTTGTCAGCAGCCTATAGCTTGCATCCTGCGTTTAGTGAGGCAGAAATTCTAGAATTTGGTGTAAGTTTCAGACCTGCTTATGCAGACAACTTACCTAAAATTAAAATCAATAAAAATGTCATTTCAGTAAATGGACTTTATCGTCATGGCTTTCTTCTTGCGCCAGCATTGACGGAGCATGTCTTGTCATATCTTGATAAAGGACATATATCAGAAGAAGCCCAAGAATTATTTGAAGAGGCATAAGTGATTACAATTTCTTTAAATGGTAAGCGCGTTAGCGTTTCTGAAACTCGGTTAAAAGATATGATGATATCACAGGGATATCATTCATCGCATATGGCTGTTGCAATTAATGGTACTTTTGTCCCAAAGTCGGCGCATGAAACGCTTCAAGTTAATGATGGTGATGAAATTGACATTGTTGCGCCAATGCAGGGAGGGTGAGTATGTTTAATATTGGTGGTAAACAGTTAAACTCACGGTTTTTCCTAGGTACAGCAGGCTACCCTTCTCCTAAAGTTCTAGGGGAATCTGTTAAGGCTTCTGGAGCAGAAGTTGTCACGGTTTCACTGCGTCGTGAGTCGCCTTCGGCTGCGGGTGGTGAGAGCTTTTGGAATCTTCTGAAAAAACTAGATGTCAATTTTCTGCCAAATACGGCTGGATGTAAAACAGTTGGTGAGGTCATCACAACAGCGCAAATGGCCCGTGAGGTTTTTGAAACAAACTGGATTAAACTAGAAGTCATTGGTGATGATTATACGCTTCAACCAGACATTTTCCTGCTTGCCGAAGCTGCAGAAGAATTGATCAAACAAGATTTTGAAGTTTTTCCCTATATGACAGATGACCTTATTTTGGCTGAAAGGCTTATGAATGTGGGATGCAAAATTTTAATGCCTTGGGGTGCGCCGATTGGTTCTGGGCAAGGCCTTAATAATCCATATGCTTTAAAAACAATGCGTGCACGCTTTCCTGAAGCCACAATTATTGTTGATGCCGGAATGGGAAAGCCGTCTCATGCAGTGCAGGCAATGGAGATGGGGATGGATGGCGTATTATTAAACACAGCAGTTGCAAAAGCAACGGACCCTATACAAATGGCCCATGCTTTTGGACAGTCTATTGAAGCAGGGCGTGAAGCATATCAAGCAGGCATGATGCAAAGGCGTGATATGGCAAACCCTTCAACACCAACGCTTGGTACACCTTTTTGGCATGAAAAAAATGCGATTTGATGGTATTTACGGCTTTTATCCAATTGTCGATGATTATCATTGGCTAGAGCGTCTGTTACCGCAGGGTGTGAAGACAATTCAGTTGCGCATTAAAGATTTGCCTCCGACACAACTCAAAGAGCAAATTAAGCAATCTGTTCAGTATGCAAAGGCGTTTGATTGCCAACTTATTATTAATGATCATTGGCAACTTGCCATTGAAAGTGGTGCTTCTTATTTGCATTTGGGGCAAGAAGATTTGGTTGAGGCTGATCTAACAGCAGTTCGTGATGCAGGCATACAGTTTGGTATCAGTACACATGATGAGCAAGAGCTTGCTGTTGCAGTTGATCTAAGGCCGGCTTACATTGCTTTGGGTCCAATTTACAAAACAACATCCAAGAAAGTAAAGTGGTTGCCGCAAGGTTTAGAAAAAATAAAAATCTGGAAAGAAAAAATCAATTGTCCGCTTATTGCAATCGGTGGAATCACACTTGATCGCGCAGTAGATGTTTTGACCGCTGGTGCACAGAGTATTGCTGTTGTTTCAGATGTCATATACCATCAGCATCCCGAAAATCGTGCAAAACAATGGTTGGAATTATTGAAAGAAAATGACTCTTAATAATGCAGAGAAAGACTATTATGCGCGTCACCTTTCTTTAGATGGATTTGGTGAGGCGGCACAAGAAAGTCTGAAATCATCTTCGGTTTTGATTATTGGTCTGGGTGGACTTGGAACACCAGCGGCTCAATACATAGCACGTGCAGGTGTTGGGCGAATTGGTCTCATTGACTTTGACGTAGTTGATGCAAGCAACCTGCAGCGCCAAATTCTTTATAATATGAGTGATGTTGGTTATGAAAAAGCCGAGATAGCGTTGAAAGTATTACGCAAGATTAACCCACATATTTTGTTTGACCTTTATAAAGAAAAATTTTCCGTCGAAAATGCGCAAAGTCTTGTCAAAAATTATGACCTTATTATTGATGGATCAGATAATTTTCAAACACGCTACCTTATTAATGATGCTTGTGTCATAGAATCTAAACCTTTTCTATCTTCTGCTGTTGAAGGTTTTGAGGGGATCGTTGGGTTGTTTGATAAAAAAATTGCCTGTTATCGTTGTTTATACCCTCAAGTTGATTCATCACAAATTCCAAGCTGTAGTGATGCAGGTGTTCTTGGTGTCACGCCTGGTTTTTTTGGCCTTATACAGGCAACAGAGGCTGTTAAGTTCCTGGGCAATATTGGTGAATGTTTGTCAGGTAAAGTTTTGAAGGTGAATTTGTTAAATTGGCAAATAAGGAAATACACCCTTACAAAGGACAAGTCATGTCCAATATGTTCCGAGAATCCAAAAATTAAGCATTTAGAGGAGGAAAAAATAATGTGTGATACAGGTGTCAAAACAGTTTCGAAAGAAGATTTAGAGAATAGAAAAGATGTATTTTATTGGATTGATGTAAGATCCGTTGATGAGTTTGCCGCGGGTCATATTGCTGGCGCGCTCAATATACCGCTTGATGAAATTGCCTCGAGAAAACATGATTTACCTGTTGACAAGCCCTTGGCATTATATTGCCTAAAAGGAAAAAGATGTCGTGTGGCTTATGACATTCTCTCTCAAGAAAATATCCCTAATATTCATGTTTTAGATGTTGGGTATGAGTCTCTATAGCCTTATACACAATAACCATAGAGATTTAATGGTTATTGTGTTGCAAGGTATGCAGCAAGAAAAAAGAAAGTAAGTGGTTTGTTGACAGTTGTTGACAAGTGGAAACTTTTTGTGTATATAAGAGTTGCTTTTTAAAACTTTTCAACAAGAGGAGATGAGAAATGAAAAAGTTTTTAAAATCGCCTTTAAGTTTTCTTGACCGTCAAGTTGCACGCGTTATACCAGATGACTTTAAAAGAATATTATCCTATGGTGCCGTCGCTTTTTTTGGGCTGCAGGGTTTGATTTTAAAAGCTCATTATGACAGAGATAAAGCACATAATGATAAAGTTATTCCTTTTCTCATTAACCAAAAACCGAACGCTTCAAAGCAGCAGTTAAAAGAGCAGCTAGAGCATTACCAGTGGGAAGTTATCCCCGGTTATGCGCCAATGAGCAAGGATACGAAAGCCCTTGTTAATGAAGTTATTAATTCCAGAGATTCTCATGGTAGTTAAGTGAGCTTGATTGCGCTGGTGGCTAACGTATCAGCGCGCTCATTCTCGGGATGTCCCGCATGTCCTTTAACCCATAACCACTCTGTGTCATGAGGTGCTGCAGCTTGGTCCAAGCGTTGCCAAAGATCGACGTTTTTGACTTTTTTCCAGTTTTTAGCTTTCCAACCTTCAATCCATTCTGTCATCCCTTTTTGTACATAAGTGCTGTCGGTATAAATTTTGACTTTTATGGGGCGCGTTAGTGTTTCTAGGGCTTGAATTACAGCCATCAGTTCCATGCGATTATTGGTAGTGTCAGGTTCAGATCCACTCAGTTCTTTTTCAACACCATTATAGCGTAATATTGCGCCCCAGCCTCCAGGGCCAGGATTGCCGCTGCACGCACCGTCAGTAAAAATCTCAACAACCTTAGTCATTATACGACGTCTCTAAGCGATCCTGGCACGTGAAAAACGACATTTTCTTCCATCGCTGTGATCTCTTCAATTGTGACATTGAATTTCTCTTTGCATGTTTCTATGACTTCTATAACAACAGATTCTGGTGCAGAAGCCCCTGCGCTAAGACCCAGTGTTTGAACATTTTCAAACCAAGACCAATCAATGGCAGACACATCCTGAATTAAGTATGCCTTGGCACACCCATTTTTTAAGGCAACTTCGACGAGGCGCTTAGAATTTGAAGAATTTGAAGACCCCAAAACCAAAAACAGGTCCGCTTGTACTGCAATATCTTTCACGGCCTTTTGGCGATTGGTGGTTGCATAACAAATATCTTCTTTCTTAGGGCTGTGAATGTGCGGAAAACGTTCTTTCAGTTTTAAGATGATGTCGGATGTATCATCAACGGAAAGTGTTGTCTGAGTAATAAAGGCTAGCTTTTCTTCTTGTAGGTTGATGGATGTAGCTTCTTCGATGTCTTCGATTAAGGTGATGCTGCCTTTGGGTAGTTGCCCCATGGTACCAACGACCTCTGGATGACCGTCGTGACCAATCAATAAGATGTGATAATTATCCTTATGCAAGTTTTCTGCTTCGCGATGAACCTTGCTGACCAGTGGGCACGTTGCGTCGATATACTCCATATTACGAAAGCGCGCAGCTTCAGGCACAGATTTGGGGACGCCATGCGCTGAAAAAATAACGGGCTGGTCGCTGTCTGGAATTTCATCAAGCTCTTTGACAAAAATGGCACCTTTTTCTTTTAGATCTTCAACCACAAGCTTGTTGTGGACGATTTCATGTCGGACATAAACAGGCGCCCCGAATTTTTTTAAAGACTTTTCAACAATTTGGATTGCACGGTCAACGCCTGCACAAAAACCGCGTGGTGAAGAGAGGAGGATTCTAAGGTCATTTTTTGTCATTTTATTGATCTTACTCTTTGCTAATTGGAAATAATTCTTATAACATTTCTGAACATTAAACCATAACTTTATAGTAAGAAGAAAAAATGCAAAAAACACCCCTTTACGACCTACATGTTGAACTTGGTGGAAAAATGGTTGAGTTTGCGGGTTATCAAATGCCCGTTCAATACCCTGCCGGTGTTTTGTCAGAGCATCAACACACACGCGAATCGGCCTCTCTTTTTGATGTGTCTCATATGGGCCAGTTGATTTTAAAGAGCACGGTTTTAGGTGCAGAGCTTGAGAAGCTTGTACCAAGCAGTATACAAAACTTAACGCAGGGGCAGACCCGTTATACAGTTCTACTGAATGAAGAAGGTGGTATTTTGGATGATCTTCTTGTGACACACCGCGGTGATCACTTGTATCTTGTCGTTAACGCTTCACGTAAAGATGAAGATCTTGCTTATTTGCGTCAACATTTGGATGCAGAAATTAACTATATTGAAGAACGGTCTCTTATTGCTTTGCAGGGGCCAAAGGCTGTTGATGTTTTATCTGCTCTTAATCCGGTTTGTGCAACAATGAAATTTATGACAGGCCAAACATTAGAGCTTGCAGGGATGTCTGTTTATATTACGCGTTCTGGATATACAGGTGAAGATGGATTTGAGATTTCAGTACATAATAATGATGTGGAAGAACTTTCTCGTTTGTTGTTAGAGAGTGAGTTTGTCAAGCCAGCCGGTTTGGGTGCGCGTGATTCTTTGCGCCTAGAAGCAGGTCTATGTCTTTATGGTCATGATATGGATGAGACAATAAATCCAATTCAGGCAGGTCTGCGCTGGATCATCCAAAAGCGTCGTCGTGAGGAAAAAGGTTTCCCGGGGGCTGATAAAATTCTAGATCAATTAGAAAATGGCCCAGAAAAGATCCGTGTTGGCATTAAGCCAGAAGGACGTGCGCCTGCACGTGAAGGTGTTGAGATTGTCGATAGTGATGGTAATAAAATAGGCGTTGTGACAAGTGGTGGTTTTGGCCCCACTGTTCAAGGTCCCGTCGCTATGGGATATGTAGAAGCTTCAAAATCAGGCATTGGTGAAAAAATAAATTTGATGATTCGTGGCAAGGCAATGCCAGCAAATATTGTTGAAATGCCTTTTGCACCGCATCGTTATTACAGAGGCTAATTTAAGTTAAGGAGAAAAAAATGCTTAAATTTTCAAAAGACCATGAGTGGGTCGAAGTTGATGGTGATGTTGCGACTGTTGGCATTACACAATACGCAGCAGATGCATTGGGCGATGTTGTTTTTGTTGAAGTGCCAGAAGCAGGTGCAACCTTCTCGCAGGGTGATGATGCTGCGGTTGTTGAGTCTGTTAAGGCTGCCAGTGAAGTTTATGCACCGCTTTCAGGGGAAGTAACAGAAGGTAACCAAGTTCTTGCAGACAATCCTGGAATGGTAAACGAAGATCCTCTCGGTGAAGGCTGGTTTTTTAAATTAAAAGTATCAGACGCAGCAGAGTTAGAAGAGATGATGGACGAAGACGCATATAACGAATTTATTGCCGATCTGTAAACCTTGTTTTGTTGATAAGAAAAGAGTTTTTGTGTTAAAAACGATCACCCTAAAACCCTATAAACTGATAAAAGAAAAGAGCACATGAGATATCTTCCTTTAACTGATAATGATCGCCAAGAAATGCTTGATAAAATTGGCGTTTCAAGTGTTGATGCATTTTTTGAAAACGTCCCGCAAGAGGCGCGTGTTGATGGATTGTTTGATCTGCCGAACAAGCAATCTGAGATGGCTGTTGAAAAATATTTCCAAGCACAAAGTGCAAGGAATATTGTTGCAGGTCAGGTGCCGTTTTTTATTGGTGCCGGGGCATATCGCCACCATGTACCTTCCACAGTTGATTATTTAATTCAGCGTGGTGAGTTTTTGACATCTTACACACCTTATCAGCCTGAGATTACGCAAGGAACATTAATGGCTTTGTTTGAGTTTCAAACACAAGTTGCGGCGATTACGGGTATGGAAGTAGCAAATGCATCTTTGTATGATGGTTCAACAGGGTGTAATGAAGCTGTGATGATGGCTAATCGTGTAACGCGTCGTAAAAAAGCGGTGCTTTCTGGTGGGTTGCATCCACAATATCGCGATATTGTTGAATGCCAAGGAAGGTTTTCTGATTTTGATGTTGTGCTTTCTGATGTTGATGCTGAGGGCGTCGAAGACTTAACGCAGTATATTGCAGATGATGTGTCATGTTTGGTTGTTCAGAACCCAAGCTTTTTCGGGCATGTTAGGGATCTTTCTAAGCTGGCAGAAGCCGCTCATGAAAAAGGCGTTTTGTTGGTTGTTGTGTTTTCTGAGGTTGTTTCGCTTGGCGCGATTAAGTCACCAGGTGAGATGGGTGCCGATATTGTTGTTGGTGAAGGTCAGTCAATTGGGAATTCACTAAACTTTGGTGGGCCGTATTTAGGTCTTTTTGCGACCAAGCAAAAATATATTCGTCAAATGCCAGGGCGTGTTTGTGGTGAGACCAAAGACAAAGATGGTAAGCGTGGATTTGTGCTGACACTTTCAACGCGTGAACAGCATATTCGCCGTGAAAAGGCGACCAGTAATATTTGTACAAATGCTGGATTATGTGCGACTGCTTTTACAATTCACATGACATTGTTGGGTGAAAAAGGTTTTAAGCAGCTTGCTAAAATTAATCACGCCAAAGCTGTTCAGCTTTCTGAAAAACTGACCAAGCTTGAAGGTGTTGAGCTTGTAAATGAAACATTTTTTAACGAGTTTACAATTCGTCTCTCAAAGCCTGCAGCAGAGGTTGTTGACATGCTTGCAGATCAAGAAATTTTGGCTGGTGTACCTGTTTCGCGTTTTTATGATGATCAGAAAGATCTTCTTTTGGTGGCCGCAACTGAGACATGTAGTGAGCAAGATATGGATAAGTTTGTAACTGCTTTGGGAGGGCTGTTGTCATGAGTAGCTGGAGTCAATCTTTAAGCAATTTTGAAGAAGGCGCTGTTGCAAATGATTTTGCAACATTCACAGGAAACAAAGCTTTGGAGCTTGAAGAATCTTTGATCTTTGAGAAGCCTGATGCTTTTAACCAAACAGGCGTTGACTTTGATGATGCCCCGGAAATTTCTGGTGATAAACTAGGCGGCATCAATCGAGAAGGTCAAATTGGTCTAGCGGGTCTTTCTGAGCCTGAAACGATCCGACATTATACGCGTCTTAGTCGTATGAATTATGCAATCGATATGGGCTTTTATCCGCTTGGCTCGTGTACGATGAAGCACAATCCACGACTGAATGAGCGTGTTGCTAGACTTCCTGGTATGGCCGATGTCCATCCTTTGCAGCCTGTGAAAACAGCACAAGGTGCCTTACAGGTGATTTATGACTTACATGAATGGCTGGTTGAACTTACAGGTCTTCCTGCAATTGCAATGTCACCTGCTGCGGGTGCACATGGCGAGCTTTGTGGTATGATGGCGATTCGTTCAGCGCTTGAAGCCAAAGGTGATAAGCGTGAAATCGTTTTGGTGCCAGAATCTGCACATGGTACAAACCCTGCAACGGCTGCGCTGTGTGGATATAAAATACAGTCCATTCCTTGTGATGAATTTGGACGTGTTGAACTGGGTGCGTTTAAAGAAGCGCTGAATGATCGTGTTGCTGCATTGATGCTGACAAACCCGAATACATGTGGTTTGTTTGAGACTGATATTTTAGAGATTTCCAAAGAGCTTAAGAAAGTCGGTGCATTTTTCTATTGTGATGGCGCGAACTTTAACGCGATTGTTGGGCGTGTGCGTCCTGGCGATTTGGGTATTGATTGTATGCACATGAATTTGCATAAAACATTTTCAACACCTCATGGTGGCGGCGGTCCTGGCAGTGGTCCTGTGACATTGTCGGCTGAACTTGCGCCCTATGCGCCTGTGCCAATTGTTGTGAAAAATGGTGATCAGTTGGATCTGATTGAGCATGTTGGTGAAACAAAATCTTTTGGTCGTATGAAGGGCTTCCATGGTCAAATGGGGATGTTTGTGCGTGCGCTTTCTTATATGATGAGTCATGGTGCAGATGGCTTGCGTCAAGTTGCAGAAGATGCAGTTTTGAACGCAAATTATGTTCTTGCCTCTTTGAAAGATGTGATGAGCCCAGCCTATGAAGGATCCTGTATGCATGAGTGCTTATTCGATGATAAGTTCTTGAAAGACACAGGCGTTTCAACACTTGATTTCTCAAAAGCAATGATCGATGAAGGCTATCACCCAATGACGATGTATTTCCCATTGGTCGTACATGGTGCCATGTTGATTGAGCCCACAGAAACAGAAAGCAAAGAAAAACTGGATGAGTTCATCGCTGCTATGCGTCATTTGGCTGAAAAAGCCAAAGCAGGGGAAACAGATTTTTTTGCGCAGGCACCTGTGTATTCACCACGTCGCCGCCTGGATGAGACACTGGCTGCAAGGCAGCCTGTATTAAGGTGGTCAAAAGACTCATGAAGCATATTTTATGCTATGGTGATTCAAATATGTGGGGGTATAACCCTGCCAATGGTGAACGTTATCCGATTCATTTAACATGGCCTTCTCTTTTAAGCGCACGCTTGGGTGAAAACTTCCATGTTGTGACAGAAGGGCTTCCTGGGCGTACAACAACATGTGATGATCCGCTAGAACCACATCGCAATGGCTTAACATGTTTGACACCATGTTTGATGTCACATCGTCCGCTTGACCTTGTTATTGTTATGCTGGGGACAAATAATTTAAAAGCACGCTTCCATCAAAGTGCTGCAGATATCTCAGGCAGTATGCGTTTGCATTAATATGGCACGCGACATATGTACCAAAAACTCTTTTTTCCCAGGGAACTTCTTTGCCTTGACATCTTTGGTGTGTGGTGGCTTTAAGGTAATTAGCGAGAATACCTATTTTGTTGCCTTTTCTTGAGAGCAACGAGATCACTCTGTATTTTTTCTAGTTTTATTGTTCTTTTGTTTACACTTGTGAACCATCCAGGATTTTCTATTTTCTTAGCATGCTTATGTTCATTATGCTTAAGTTCTTTGTAATAAGCGTGCTCCGCGAGTTTTTCAAGATAGAGGAGACATTTATTATTTCTGTGGTATCTAAACTTATTGCGGAAGCCTTCTAATAAACAGCCCTTTCCATCGGTAATGTCTACAGAAACAATATCTGACTCTTGCTCATCGATAACTTTCTTAACCATGTTGATATTGTCTGCCAAAGCTGCGTCTAATAACTTATCGACAAATCCTTTTTCATTCGTGAACAAGTTAAACATTGGATTGTCCTTCTTAAAAACTATTTTCTGATCCAGGAAATTTCTTGGATTTTACATCTTTCGTATAATCTTTGACAGCTTTTTCAATAAGGTCGTGTGCGTCAGCATATTTCTTTAAAAATGTTGGTGTAAAGTCTGGGAACATATTAATCATATCGTCAGTGACAAGAATTTGCCCATCACATCCAACACCTGAACCAATACCAATTGTGGGTATACTGACAGCTTTGGAAATTTTTGTAGCAAGTTTCTCGGTTGTGCCTTCGATAACGAATGCAAAGACACCAGCTTGTTCAATCGCCTTTGCATCTTCGAGGTGTTTTTTATGTGTCTTGCTATCGCGCCCTTTGATTTTATATCCGCCGTCAACGTTGACTGATTGCGGCAAAAGCCCAATATGGCCCATCACAGGAATACCGCCAGAAGTTAAGTGATAAATGGTCTCGGTAAAGTCAGCGCCGCCCTCTAATTTCACAGCATCACATCCTGTTTCTTGCATCAGATGTTTGGCGTTGCGATAGGCTTGCATGGGGGACTCTTGATAGCTGCCAAAAGGCATATCAACTACAAGAAGAGATTTTTTTGTACCGCGCCTTACAGCTGCACCGTGCATGGTCATCATATCCAAGGTAACAGGGACTGTTGAATCAAAGCCGTGCAAAACCATACCAACAGAATCGCCGACCAGAATGAGGTCAACATGCTCATCCAAAACCTTTGCGATTGGGGTTGTATAAGCCGTTAGGCATACAATTGGCCTGTCGCCCTTCAGCGACTGAAGCCTTGTGGTTGTCATCTTTTTCATGTGCTGTCCTTTAGCGTTTGGAAAAGCTGATATATCATGGCTTTAATTGTAAATCAATGTGAGTTTATACAATGGAATTATCAAGTGTTTTAATGTTTATCGCAATGGCTGTGACTTTTCTGGTCTTGCTCACCGGGATCGCTGGGATGGTCATCGGCGGTGATTTTAACAAAAAATATAGTAATAAATTAATGCGTGCACGAGTGGTGTCACAAGCTTTTGCAGTTTGTTTATTTGCCGTGGCAATGATGGTTTAGGGGTTAAAGGAGAATAAAATGACTGAAATTAAAACAATTGGTGTGATTGGTGCCGGACAAATGGGATCAGGTATTGTACATGTCGCAGCGCTTTCGGGGTATGATGTGAAGTTGCTTGATGTGGCTGAAGAAGCTTTGGATAAGGCAATCGCTGGTATTACAAAAAATATGGACCGTCAGATCAAAAAAGAAAAAATTACCGAAGAAGATAAAGCAACAGCGCTGGGGCGTATTGAAACGTCAACAGATTATAGTATTTTCAAAACAGCTGATCTTGTGATTGAGGCAGCTTCTGAAAACAGTGATATTAAGAAAAAGATTATCGAGGCATTGGTTCCTAATTTGGCAGATCATGCTTATGTTTGTACAAACACATCTTCAATCTCAATCACAATGCTTGCAGGGTACACGGATCGTCCAGAACGTTTTATGGGGATGCATTTTATGAACCCTGTTCCTGTGATGAAGCTTGTTGAGCTGATCCGCGGTATTGCAACATCAGATGAGACTTTCGAAGCGATTAGTGAAGTTGCAAAAAAAATGGGCAAAATTGCTTCGGTCGCACAAGATTATCCAGCATTTATCGTGAACCGTATTTTGATTCCCATGATTAATGAGGCTGTTTACACACTGAATGAAGGTGTCGGTGACGTTACTTCAATTGATAGTGCGATGAAGCTGGGTGCTGCTCACCCAATGGGACCGTTTGAGCTTGCAGATTTTATTGGTCTGGATACGTGTCTTGCGATCATGAAAGTTCTTCAAGAAGGTCTTCGTGATGGGAAATATCATCCTTGTCCGCTTTTGGTTAAATATGTTGAAGCGGGCTGGCTTGGTCGTAAAACAGGTAAAGGTTTTTACGATTATTCTGGTGAAACCCCTGTACCAACAAGATAAAATTCGTTATAAGTTTTTCTACATTTTGAACATACAAAAATGTGCGCTCATTTTTGTAAATTATATTTAATGTTGTAGGAAAAAAATGTCTCGGTTTGGTGTTATCGATTTAGGGTCAAACGCAGTGAGGTTGGTAATTTATGACCGCCTTAGCCTGGGGCCTTTCACATTACATACAGAAAAAGTTTTTTGTGGCCTTGGGCGTGACATGAACAAGACAGGGCACCTTTCTCCCGAAGGAGTCAAACTGGCTTTAGTGAATTTAAAACGCTTTACATCTTTATTGCAGGCGATGACGGTTAGTCATGTTGAAGCTGTGGCAACTGCTGCGCTGCGCGATGCGACTGATGGTGAGGCATTTGTTAAGCAAGTAGAAGACGAAACAGGGCTTCACTTAAAAGTTTTATCAGGTAAAGAGGAGGCAGCTTTTTCAGCGCTTGGTGTGGCGGCTGCTATTCCTGGGGCTGATGGTGTTGTTGCTGATCTTGGTGGTGGTAGTCTAGAGTTGATCGATATTAGCGATGGTGTGACTTATGATGGTGTCTCTCTTCCTTTGGGTATGTCTAAGCTTGAACCTCTTGCTGTTGAGCGCCAAAACGAAGTTCTTGATAAAGCACTTTCAGAAATAAAATGGTTGCAGCATTTGAAAGGCAGAAGCTTGTATCTGGTTGGTGGCTCTTGGCGTCGTTTGGCAAAGCTGCATATGGCTGTAAACAATTATCCACTTGATATGGTGCATCATTACAAAATGATCCCAGAAGAGTTCAAAGAATTTTTTGAAGAGCTTTCTAAGAAAAAAAATAAGTATTCAAAGCTATTACAAAAAATGAAAAGAAAATCAGAAAATCTTCCGCTTTCTGCCCTTGTACTTCAAAAGGTTATTGAGGCAGGCAATCCATCTGAGATTTATATTTCATCTTCTGGTTTGCGTGAAGGGTGCTTGTTTAAGGCGCTGTCTCTTCAAGAAAAGAAGCGTGACCCTTTGATTGCGGCATGTGATACCTTGATGGACAAAGAATCGCGTATAGAATTCTCAGGACAAAGTTTTTATAGTTGGATTTCTCCTTTGTTTGAGGATGAGAAATATGCACGCTTGCGTCAAGCAGCCTCTTATCTAAGTGATATGGCTTGGCATGAGCAGCCAGAATTTAGAGCATCTTACGCCTTTAGGCGCGTAATGACATTAAGTGTGATTGGTATTTCTCATGCCGAGCGCGCTTATTTGGCTTTCGCACTTGCGATACGATATGGGGGTAAAGGGCTGGAATCATCATTGCGACAGGTTCAAGACTTGTTAGATGAAGAAATGCAGCGCGATGCATTGTTAGTTGGTTTGGGGCTTTATCTTGCACATGGTATCGCGGCAGGAACAACAAAACTGTTGCAACAAACGTTATTAAAGGTTGAACCTTTTGATGTGAAGTTAAGCTTTACGAATAACCGCTATATCTGTGATGGCAGTGTTGTACAAGAAAGACTTCAGTTGCTAAGGGCTGCTTTTAAGGATTCCGCAGAATAATACTGCCTTTTTCTTCGAAGTCGAAGGGAACGTGTAGAAGTTTTGAAAGAACAGATTTTACGACAGCTTGGTTTTCTTTTGGCACATAAAAAATCATAAACCCCGATGACCCTGCACCCAGAAGCTTGCCGCCAAGGGCGCCAGCTTCTTTGGCAATATTATAGATGTTATCAACATGTGCATTTGAAACATCATCTGCGAGTGACCTTTTCAGTTGCCATGTGTCATCAAGAAGTTTACCAAACTCATCTAGTGAGGCATCAGATTCTAGAATTTCCTTTGCCTGGGAAACCATTTGATGCATTTGTCGGATATGGCTTGAGGTTTTATTAAAACTTGAGACAACATTAGCAGCAACTTTCGAGGCAAATCTTGATGTGCCTGTAAAAAACATCATTAAGTTTTGGTCGAGTTCTTTTTTTCTTTTTTTATCTATTTTCAAGGGTTCAACTTCTATGGATCCATCTTGACGAAAGTGAATAATATTAAACCCACCATAAGCCGCAGCTGTTTGATCTTGCGATCCAACGGTATCACCAAGTGCATTTTGTTCAAAATCAATAGCATCGAGAGCAAGTTCGTGCTTGGTTGGTTTTTCACCATTTAGGTGCCTCAGCGCGTTAATCAGTCCTACAGCAAATGAGGAGCTAGATCCCATGCCAGATCTTGCAGGTAGGTCGCCTTGATGATGAATTTCAAGCCCAACAGAGTCATCAAGTTTTAAGAAAGGGAAAATATTTCTAACGGCAGGGTGAAGAATTTCTTGGTAGCTGCTAACATTTTCAATATGAGACCAAACGATGCGGTGCTTGTTACTGAAAAATGGTGGTAAATACCTTGCTGAGATATAACAATACTTATCGATTGTTGTTGAGAGGCATGATCCACCACCAGATTCATTTAAGTACCATTGTGGATAGTCTGTGCCACCTCCGAAAAAAGAGACTCTAAAAGGCGTGCGGGAAATAATGACGTCTTTTGTATATTTGTCATCCGCCATTTTTAATGCGTTCCCGATGGTAGTCTAAAAGATCTTTCAAAGTTTGTTTTGTTGAAATTTCTGGCTTCCACCCTGTTTGGTCAACAAATTTTGAAATATTTGGCACCTGAAGCGTAACATCCGAAGGCCTCAAAAGCTTCGGGTCAACTTCATGATGAATTTCACATGTTGCATGCTCTCTTAGTGCATCAAGCATTTCACCAATTGTCATCGTCTCGACCCCACCAATATTATAGACTTCGCCTGGTGTGCATTTTTCCAGTAAGAGCCAGTAAGCGTGAACAGCATCACGGACATCAGCAAAAGTGCGCACACTGTCGAGATTGCCAACTTTCATCGGATTCTCGCGGACGCCTGCTTCAATTTCGGCAATTTGTTTAGCAAATGCGCTTTCAGCAAAAACATCGCCGCGTCTTGGTCCGGTATGTGTGAACATGCGTGTGCGAATTGTTTTGATACCATAAGATTGGTAATACTGATACGCCACCATATCTTCACCAACCTTTGAAACAGCATAAGGGCTTGCTGGTCTTAGAGGGCATGATTCAACAATCGGTACGTCTTCTTCACTGACCTGACCGTAAACCTCTGATGAGCTGCAAATATGAATGACGGGATCAATGCCTGTAATACGCACAGCATCAAGTAAATTTGTTGTGCCAATCACATTGGTTTGCAAGGTGTCTGCAGGCGCATCAAAACTTGTCATGACGTAAGATTGTGCAGCCAAGTGGAAGATTTTTGAAGGCTTTACCTTGTTTAAAAGAAGGATTAATGAATTCAAGTCACGTAATTCTGCGCAGTGAAGATTTATCTTATCTTTTATGTGTTTGATGTTATCCAGCGGACTGCGCCAACGTACTAAGCCGTGAATGGTCACATTCGGATGATTTTCTAGGATATATTCTGCCAGGTGGCTGCCAACCATGCCTGTGATGCCTGTAATAAGAACGTCCATTTTTCCCTCAATTTGAACTGGATATTTGAGCTATAAACAAATACTATTCTTCTTACTTTGCCAAGAAAAAATTATCTTTTCTAAATATTAAGGGATCAATTTGTGCGTGTCTTTATTTTTGATAATGGTTTGACAGATAAATCTGGCCATCATTACAACTTGAACCTAAAGTTATTTAAGCAGCTACAGCTTAAAAATATTGATGTGAGGATCCTGGGTCCTAAAAAAGTTGTTAACACGCCAGATCAACCTTTTCGTATTGAACCTTTCTTTGCGTATACAATTTATGATCGTCCGTTTAAGGATAAACTTTCAAAGCCTTTAGATAATTTTTTATTTTTAAATCATCAATATTTGAAAGACTTAAAGCGTATTAAATCGCAAAACTTAAAACCCGACGACGTTATTATTATTCATACGGCGACACAGAACATGCTTTTAGGGCTGGCTCACTGGCTGTCGGAATTCCCAGAAGATGAAAAGCCATATGTTTATATCTTACTACCTTTTTCTCACCCTGTTAATAAACAAGGGGCACATACAACGCTTGCTATGTTTTACAGCCACGCATTGAAGATTCTTAAAAACAATAAAAAGACTTTTATTGCTTCAACATCAGAAGAGCTGGCGAAGGTATATAGTGATATTAGTGACGGCACAAAGGTTCATAAAATTCCGATGCCTGTGGAATATAATGATGCTCTGAATCTATCTTCCCAGAAGAAAAAAGGGAAAATACGCCTCACATATTTGGGACATTCTCGACGACAAAAAAGTCTCTTAATTTTACCAGAAATTGTACAAGAGATCACAGCATTGGACATTGCTGAAAAGCTTGATATTTTTATCCAGCTTACACCTGCGGATAAAATGAAAAAAGAGCACCGGCGCCTTAAAAAACTGGGTGATAAAATCACAATATATCCAGATGTTTTGGAAGAAGAAGATTTTTACGATCAGTTAAATAAAACAGATATTATGTTTATGCCTTACAGTCCAAAATCTTATAAATATGAAAGTTCTGGTCTTTTTTCAGAGTCCGCAGGCCTGGGGAAAGTCATGGTTTTACCAAACAACACATGGATGGCATCAGAATGGGCAAGATTTGGCGGTGGGGGTTCTTCTTTTGATGAGGCTGAGCCAGAGAACATTGCCAACGCTGTACGAGAAGCAGTTATAAACTTTGAGAAGCTGCGTAAGCAATCGCAGGAAACCTCTAAGAAATTCCGTGAATACCATAATATAGAAAATTTTGTGAATATTGTTTTTGATCATATGGGATTAAAGCCATAATAAGGTGAGTGAGGAAGAAATGTTTTTTCATATTATAGACAGTGGTCTTAAAAATAGAATGGGGCACCACTATCATCAAAACAAGGCGATGGCAGGATTTTTGGAGAAGAAAAACATTCCATATCAAATATATGGTGCAAAAAATATTGAGAAAGATATAGCAGAAGAGTTAGATGTTACGCCGCTCTTTAGGTTTAGTCTTTACAGTGTGAATCTGGGTGAAACGCCTGGTGCTTCCGATTATCGCAGAGATTTTAGAGATTTTAATCAGGCCTATTTTGATGATTTGTGCTCCCTTGATATGTCAAAAATCAAAGAAGAAGATGTTATTTTATTGCACACGGCAAATTACAATCAAATGATGGGCTTTGCAAAATGGCTGCAGAAATTTGGTGACAAAATGCCGTATGTTTTTGTCATTTTGCCTTTTGCAGACTTTCTGATAAGAGTCAGCAATGTGAATATTGGCAGCGAGCTTTATCATGAAGGGCTATCCCATTTACCGAAAACAGATAAAATTTTACTCACCTCTACAGAAGATAAGATATGTCGTATTTATAGTGATTTAGCAGGGCGTGACGTGTCTATTATTCCCGTGCCGATTGTTGACTTCGTTCCTCCTCCTGTATCAGAGAGAAAATCTGGCCCTTTGCGTATTACTTATCTCGGGCATGGTCGCACAGGAAAGGGTACGCAGTATTTATCTTCAATTGTAAGGCGTGCACAGGCAGACAATTTAAACGTAGAATTTCATATTCAGCTCAGTATCTTAAACAATTTGGAAGATGTGCGTGAGGGATTGGAGAGATTTGATAAAGGGGTTTCTATTTATTCAGGAAAGTTGTCAAAAGAAAAGTATCTCAATTTGATGATGGACGCAGACATCATCTTTTTACCATATAAGAAGATTTCTTATATGTATTCGACCTCTGGTGTTTTTACGGAAGCAATGTCACTTGGTAAAGTGGTTGTTGTGCCAGGAGACACCTGGATCGAACGAGAGCTTATCAAATATAATGGCGGCGGGAAATCCTTTCAGAATGATAAAATTCGAGAGATATATGGCGCATTAAAGGAAGCTGTTGAAGATTTCGAAACGCAATCAAAGAAAGCAAAAGCTGCAGCAGACGATTTTAGAAAATGGCACAATATGGATAATTTTATGAATATGGTTCTGGAATTTGCATCATAAATATCTCTGTGTTCCTTTTTTGTTTTTGAATAAAGGATGTGTGTAGAGAAACTTGTTGATGAAATACCTAGAATCATAAATATTAGAAATAGATTTTATAGGGGTTTTAAAGATGTCTTCTTTGAGTCTTGATTTATATAAAAAACTTTTTCTGTCACGTGCGGCGGAAGAATGCATCATGAAGTATTACCACGAAGATGATATGAAAACGCCCATGCATATGTCGATGGGGCAAGAGTTCATTCCTGCGGCTGTTTGTCAGGCGCTTGGTGAGCGTGGTCAGATTTTCACGTCGTATCGGTCTCATGCACCGTATTTGTGTCGGACAGATGATGTTGAAGGCTTTTTTGGTGAAATGTATGGAAAAATTTCTGGGCCCATGCGTGGTAAAGGGGGGTCTATGCATCTATCAAACCCTGACCTTGGTCACATGTGTGCTTCTGCTATCGTTTCTAGTTTGATTCCTGTTGTTGTGGGTGCTGCATGGGCAAACAAAATGAAAAACACTGATAAAATAGCCGCCGTTTTTTTTGGGGATGGTGCTGTTGATGAGGGATGTTTTTGGGAAAGTATGAATATTTCTGCTTTGATGCAAACACCTGCTTTGTTCATTTGTGAGGATAACGGGCTGGCTGTTCATACGTCAAAGCGACAGCGCCAAGGTTATAAAAACTTACCCGATATCATTCGTCATTTTGATGTGCATGTCATCACAAGCAAGAGTACCGATGCAGAAGAAATTCATGGCCTTGTCAAAGAGGCAATGGATGTGATTGATAAAACGCAAAAACCTGTTTTTATGCATTTAGAATGTTATCGTTATTTAGAGCATGTTGGTGTCTATGAAGATTTTGATGCAGGATACAGAGAAAAAGAAGAAAGTTGGTATGATAGCGGTGCTTTGCGCGTTCAACGACAGCGTTTACTAGATCAGGGTATGGACGAAAAAGACATTGTACAGTTAGAGCAAGAAATTGAGACACGTGTTGAGAATGCGTTGATGGCTGCCAAAGCAGAAAAGTTCCCTGAAGATGATGAGTTATATGAAGGAGTGTTTTATGGTTAAAATGACATTCCAAGATGCTTTACTTGATGCCACAACATTAGAGATGGCACGTGATGACTCTGTCTTTGTATATGGTATTGGTGCGCCAGATCACAAAAATATTTTTGGGACAACAACAGGGCTTGTTGAGAAATTTGGTGAGAATAGGTGCTTAGAAACGCCTCTGGCAGAAGACTCTATGACGGGGTTTGGTCTTGGTGCGGCAATGAATGGTATGCGCCCAATTCATGTACATATTCGTATGGATTTTGTCTTGCTTGCCATGAATCAGATTGTAAACATGTTATCTTGTGCCTCTTATGGTTCTTGTGGAAAACTCAAAGCTCCAATGGTTATTCGTGCCATTATTGGTCGAGGTTGGGGGCAGGGCTATCAGCATAGTAAAACATTACATTCTTATTTTTCCCATATTCCTGGTTTAAAAGTCGTTTTGCCGACGACACCAAGTGATGCAAAAGGTCTTTTGACGTCAGCGATCCGTGATGACAATCCTGTTATTTTTATTGAACATCGCTGGCTTTATTTTGCTGAAGAAGATGTACCAGAAGGTGACTTCTCTATTCCTTTGGGCAAAGGTAAAGTTTTAAGAGAAGGCAATGATCTTAGTATCATCGCAACCTCATGGATGAATATTGAGGCCATGGAAGCAGCAAAAATGTTGAAAGAATATCATGGTGTTGAGGTAGAAATTATTGACCCTAGAACAATTGCGCCACTAGACGAAGAAATTATTCTTTCATCTGTTCGTAAGACAGGCCATTGTATTGTTGCGGATAATGATTGGTCTTTTTCTGGGTTTGGCGCAGAGCTTTCGGCACTGGTTGCAGAAAAAGCTTTTGATAGTTTGAAAAAACCGGTTACAAGAATTGGTTTTGAACACACTCCATGTCCGACTGTTCGTAAGCTTGAGAACGCTTTTTATCCAAATGCTAAAACGATTGTTCGCGCTGTTGAAGAAAAGCTTGGTTTGCCGAAATCAGATCTATCATCACAAGATCTCTTTAGTCACGAGCGTAAATTTAAAGGTCCTTTCTAATATCAAAGGGAAAGAATTCTGATGTCTATCGCATTGCAACAGTATTTTGATGAAGGTTTTTGTCAGGTTCCTGATGTTTTTTCTGCTGAACAATGTAATGCGTTGATCGCTTTTTCTGAGAAACTGCCAACATATGAAGACGGTTCTTTGATTCCTGTTTTCCAGCCACATAAAGAGCATGATATTTTTCTCAAAGCAATGAAAACCCCAAAGCTGATTGCAATTATGGAGAAACTTCTCCTTGGCCGTGTCAGCGGTATTCAAACCCAATTTTTCTTTGGGAGGCCAGGCACCAAAGGATTTAACTGTCATCAAGATAACTACTATGTGCAAGCGAAACCAGATGGCTTTGGCTCTGCGTGGATACCCTTAGAAGACACAGACCCTGGAAATGGTGGACTAATTGTTTATCCTGAAAGTCACAAAGAAGACATCTTGCCTTTTGAAGAAGTAGAAGGGCCGATAGATTCTTTTGGCCAGGCACCAAATGCACTAAGGCAAGAACTTGTTCTGCCCGATAAATACAAGCCGCTGGACGTTCATGCTGAGGCCGGATCAGGTGTTTTTATTCATGGTCATGTCGCACATAAATCTCATGATAATACGTCAAAAGATCGTTTTCGTCGTGTTCTTCTGATTACTTATGTACGTGAAGGAGAGCCTTTCAGAGAAGGACGAGAAGCAAAAAGAGAGGCTGTAAACGTTTATGAGTAATACATTATTTGATAACGAGTTTTTTCAAAAAACCCCCGTTTTTGAGGCACTCTCACAAACGCCTTTTGGGTTTATTGATGTAGGTGCCAGAGGAGGGATTCATGAAATTATTGATCCTGCATCTAAGTTAACAGCTGTGATGGGCTTTGAGCCGAACAAAGAAGAACAAGAAAGGCTTCTAAAAGAAGTGAATGGGCTGCATTATGCGATGTACGAAGTTGAGGCTCAAGCACTTGCAGAAAAGGAAAAAGACGCGACAATTTATTTGCTAGAAGCGTCAACAAATGACTCTCTATTGCCGCCAAGCAAGTTTTTTATTGAGCGTTATAACACACCAAAATTTGTACAAACTGGATCAAGTGAACTGCGTACGACGACATTGGATAAGATTCTTTTTGAAGAACGCATCAGCCAGCCTTTTTGGGGTGAGTTTATCAAGCTAGACACACAAGGATCAGAGTTTGATATTTTAGAAGGTGCGAAAAAGACGCTGCAAGAACGATGTGTCGCAGTGACAGTTGAGGTTGAGTTTTTTCAGATTTATCAAAATCAAAAGCTGTTTTCAGACATAGAAATATTCCTACGTGATTTAGGATTTTCTTTTTATGGGTTTGATGACATGTTCCTCCGCTCTCGCCGTCGTGTGGGTAAAAAAAATGTGATTGGTCGTGAGCGCTTACAACACACTGATGCAATTTTCTTTAAAGACCCTTACAATGAAAAAAAAGTCGAAATCTCGCAGCGCCAAAAATATGCGCTTTTCTTATCTGCTATGCTTTTTGGCTATTACGACTTTGCCTTCGAAATTGCAGAAAAAACGTGGGCAAAAACAAAAAATGAACAAAAGAATGTTCTTTCTATGATTGAAAGCTATGCGTTTGCTGATCCACAAGATGCGATTGAGGATGTTGAGGCTGTTTTGAAAAAAATGAAGGCTGATCCTGAAAATGCAAATATTCATTTAGGTAAATTTTTTGACAAGAGACGCTCAACATTTGACTATAATGATATTTTAGATATTGGTTGAAAACGTATGAAAAAAATAAATTTAAAAGACTTGGAAAAGTCATATGGCGTTGAAAGTTTTTCATCCGATTTTGCAAATTCTTTAGAAAAAGCAAACTTATCTTACGAAGAGCTTTCGGCCGATGAAGCACGGCAAGTTGCCAGTGATATTACGCAAAAAATAGATGCAGAACAGTTTACAAAAGTAGGACAACATCGCGAGAATATATGGCGTGATGCATGGGAAGATGTATGGCTTGCGTTTGAGAAAAGTGGATATGATATTGCAGAACTTGATCCTAAGTTTATGAGTGCTGCGCCCATTATAAGGCTAAACCAGCGCTTTGTAAAAGCGTTGAATCCGCGTTTCGAACTTGCGTTTTTCGCGCTTTTTAGGAACTGGCTTTTTGAAACTTACCTCAAAGAAATAGACCATGTTTTTGAATTTGGTTGTGGCAGTGTTTTCAATCTTGCAGCGCTGGCGCAGTTATACCCACAAAAAAAATTAACAGGTCTTGACTGGGCACCGGCATCACAAAAAATTGCGAAGGCACTTGCTGGGCATCACCAGATGAATTTGGTTGGTCGTCGTTTTGACTTTTTCAATCCGGATGTATCTTTAGAAATTCCTGATAATTCAGCAGTGATGACATTTTGTGCCCTGGAACAAATTGGTGGTAATTTTGGTCAGATCCTAGATTTTATCTTATCAAAAAAACCTAAAATTGTTTTGCATATGGAGCCTACAATTGAGTATTACGACCCTGAAAACACAACCGATGCGCTTGCGATTCGATACCACAAATGGCGTGAGTACTTAGATGGTTATTACACGCGCTTGCGTGCATTAGAGGTCGAAGGAAAAATTAAGATCCTTAAATCAAAGCGCCTTTATTTTGGCAGCCTTTATCATGAAAGTTATAGTTGTCATGTGTGGGAGCCAGTCGGGTGAGTTTTTATAAAGATAAGAAAGTTCTTGTAACAGGTGCAGCAGGATTGTTGGGCAGTCACTGTGTGAAAGAGCTGGTAAAACTTGGTGCAAAAGTCTATGCCAATACCCACCAAAAATCATTCCATATAGAGGGCGTGATACAGGTTAAAAATGATCTCCTTAATTTGGATAATTGTTTTAATGCTGTCCAAGAAATGGATGTTGTTTTACACTGTGCAGCTGTTAAAGGTGGTGCTGGGTCTTTCCAGGATAATCCGACGCAGCCTGTTCTTGATACAATCCGCATGACACAAAATATGTTAGAGGCTGCAGTTAAAAAAAAGGTTTCTCATTTTGGTCTTGTCAGCTCGACAACAGTTTATCCACTTTCTAGCGAACCTCTTAAAGAGTCTGATATGATGGGTCATGAGCCATATGAAGGATATCTAGGGATTGGTTGGATGAATTTATATATGGAAAAGCTCGCTGCATATTTTCACCAAGCATGTGGCTTGAATATTTCAGTCGTTCGTATGAGTAATATCTATGGCCCACGTGACAGCTTTGATCTTGGACGATGTAACGTTATTCCTGCGACAATCAATAAAGCCGTTGAAGGGTTGGATCCTTTCCCTGTGTGGGGTGATGGCACTGCGATTCGTGATTTTATTTTTGTAGAAGATGCTGTAGAAGGTTTTTTAAAAGCTGTTGAAACCTCAAATGATGCGATGCCTATCAATATTGCCGCAGGTGAGAAAGTTACGATTAAGCAGCTTGTTGAAACTGTTATAAAAGTAACAGGGTATGATCCAAAAATTGAGTATGATGTAACAAAACCAACAGCAATTCCACAGCGCATCATTGATACAGGGCTTGCGGAAGAAGTTTTGGAATTTGCCGCCAAAACTTCTTTAGAAGAAGGTTTAATAGAAACGGTTAAGTGGTATAGGGAGAATAAAAATGATTAAAGATGAAGTGTTAAACTATTTTAACGACAAAAACTGTGTGGTGACAGGTGGTACAGGATTGATTGGTCGTGAGGTTGTCAAAATGTTGGCTGATGCAGGCGCAAATGTACGCTCTGTTTCACTTGATAAGCTAGAAGTTCATCCAAAGGCAGAACATGTTTTTGGGGATTTGACAGATTTTAATTTCTGTCAAGAAATGACGAAAGATATGGACGCAGTTTTTCATGTTGCAGGCATCAAAGGATCGATTAATGTCACAAAAGAAAAACCTGCTAGTTTTTTTGTACCGCTTTTGATGATGAATACAAACATGCTGGAAGCAGCGCGTCGTAACAATGTTGAGAAAGTTGTGTATACAAGCTCAATCGGCGCTTATTCACCTGCCGAAGTTTTCCATGAAGATGATCATGACCCTTCGAAACCACCAATGGATATGTTTCCTGGTTGGGCAAAGCGCATGGCCGAAATGCAGGTTGAAGCCTATCAAATTCAATATGGATTAAAGAATTTTGCAGTAACACGCCCCTGTAATGTTTATGGTCCCGGTGATAATTTTGATCCTGAAAACGCGATGGTAATTCCGTCATTAATGTATCGCGTACATAATGGTGAGAACCCTCTGAAAGTTTGGGGCGATGGCAGCGCAATTCGTGATTTTGCTTTTTCGCGTGACGCAGCAGAGGGCGTTATTTTGGCAGCATATCACGGTACCAAAGGGTCTTTTGTGAATCTTGCTAGTGGAACGGGTGTAAGCATTAAAGAGTTGGTTGAAACCTTGGCTGAGGTTGTCGGTTTTGCGTATGAGTTTGATGTCAGTAAGGATTCTGGTTTTCCACGTCGCGTGATGGATATTTCACGTGCGCAAGAATGGATTGATTATAACCCCACAACTTCTTTAAAGGATGGCTTGAAAGAGACGTGGGAGTGGTTTCTAGAAAATCAAAATGAATTCGAAAAGAAACAAAACTATTTTAAAGATTAGGTATTTCTGTTAATATTCTTCGAAAAAGAGAAGAATATAAAATGGCACCAGAAATTTCACCAAAGGTTGTGACAGAAACTTTAAAACTTTTTCCCTTTAAGATGGCCCGTTCTTTGGGTGCAGGGGAATATATCATAAGTATGGTTGAGAACCATTATGGTCATCCAGAAATGGATGTTCCTTTGACGCGCGAAACCTCTAGGCCTGCTTTAAGTGCCTTGAAGTGGTTTATGGAAAAATTCTTTGTTTCCGACAATGTTGCTATGAAAGACCTAGAATATATTGAGAGCTGGTTAAAGCATAATAGGTTTACAAGTGTTAGTAACCCAAATGACATTATTGAGATGTATAAGGAGGATGGATTAGAAAAACGTCATCCCTATACAACCTTTACTTTTGTTGGCGAAAATGTTTTTGAAAAATATTCACACCATTCTCTGATGCTTAAAAGTTTGGAAAAACAAATGATACAATTGGGTGGACTGAAGGATGTGATCAGCGTGCGTGATGAAATGGATAAGGAGCGCTAAATTTTATCACCAAAAAATCAAGTGATTTTGTCGCAATAAAAACAAGCATGACTTGACGCTTATAAGATTAAGTTCTTTCCCTTTCCTTTAATTCTGATTATGATTTTTCTTATTACTTAAGGGAGAATCACATGAAGCTTCATGTAGAGCAAACAGACTTAGATGGCGTTTTGCTGATAACACCACCAACTATTTTTGAAGACTATCGTGGTGAGTACATAGAAACTTATAATCAGCAAATGTATAAAGACGCAGGTATATCGGTTGATTTTATCCAAGATGATATTTCTGTTTCACGTAAACATGTTTTGCGTGGACTGCATGGTGATCAAAAAACATGGAAATTGGTAAGTTGCTTAAAAGGGTCTTTTTATTTGATCGTTGTGAACAATGACCCTGATTCACCACAGTACAAAAAATGGACCAAATTTACATTATCGGATAAAAACAGAAAACAAGTTCTTATTCCGCCAAAGTTTGGTAATGGTCACCTTGTTATGTCTGATGATGCAATTTTTCACTATAAGCAAAACACGTATTATAACCGTGACGGCCAATTTACGATTTTGTGGAATGACCCGGCGTTCAATTTTTGGTGGCCTGTTGAGAATCCTATTTTGTCACCGCGAGACCAAGGTCTTTAAGCGCGACTGCGGTGACGTTTGTAGGCGCTAAGAATACTGTCTGTGAAAGTATCGCCCTCTTGAGCTTCTCCTTTATGAAGCTCCATTAGAAGTGCATTGAGTGGTGGGCTGCTATCTGCCGAGCTTTTGAATATTTTTTGATAAGTTTCCATTGCTGCTCTGCCTTTCTCAGCCATGTCTAGCCCTGAATATTCAATTTTGTAATCTGTTTTTGCAAATTCATCATAGGCGCCTAGGTCATAAACAGTTGTTTTACCTTTTTTATCCACAGTGACTGCAACGGTGTAATCATCCTTTTCGCCATTATTATCAAGAATAATCTTTGATTCATATTCATTGCCATTCAGCATTTCAGGTAAATTCTGATAAAGCCCTTCAGCAAAGTGGTGAAACTGTTCTTTTTGCATGCGGAATTTTGGATTTGTGTGCGCATTGTCAAACTCTTGTTTGCTTTCCCAGCTTTTATTCAGGTCACGTGAGATCACTACGAGGTCACGTTTATATCCAATTGCTCCAAGCTTCTTAATTGTTTCTTGCGTTGATGCCTCTGCGCCACTTGATTTCCAGGCCATTGTTGCACCAATAGAAAGAGCATAACGCATCAACTCGTTACTGATGAAGTTAGCTAGTTTCCAAGGGTTTGTTTGTTCCTTCGAAGGGTCAAGATGGAAGCTGTTTAGAAGTTCCTGGTCATTACTGATTTCTGTGCCAATTGCAGCATTGTCACGTAAATATGGTTTGCCTTCTACAAGCTTCTTTTGAGCGCTTTGCTCAATAAAGGTTTTTTTGCCAGATGCGGGAAGTCCCACAACGAAAAGAACTTCTGGGTTTTGTGATGGCTGGATGTCAAGATCTGTAATTTTTTTCTGAATAAAATTAAAAACAGCTTCAAAATTAATGTTTTCTGGTATCACAAGGTGAAGGGGTTTGTCATCTTTGAAGAACTCCAAGGGAACCATGTCATCAATAAGGCCTTGTTTGGGATGCCGTTTTGTTTTTGGCAGTTTATTTCTTTGCGCCTGAACAGCTTCAACATGCTCTGGTTTCCAGCGGTATTTCTCATTACTCATAATACTTCCCTATTTTTTGTGATATTGTTGAGGCAATTATATATCCTAAAAGGAATCATTTCAAGTGATTATAATAAAAGAGAAACAATTTGTTTTAATATCATTCTGTTGACAGAGAATCATTTTGATATTTTTTTACCTTAGGCAGTATGATGTTGGTGTATTGAAATGGAGAGGAAAAGAAGATGTTACAATTTAAAGGTAAAAATATTTTAGTTGCCGGTGGTAGTGGATTTTTAGGCACAAATATCTTGTTGCACTTGGCCGAGCAGGGGTGTGAAAAAATCCGTGCAGTACACTTTGAGAATGATCCAAAATGTGAAACTCCTGGTGTTGAATGGGTGAAGGCAGACCTAAGATTGCAAGAAAATTGTCAGAAAGTTATGGAGGGCATGGACTATGTTTTTCATGCTGCTGCAAATACAGCAGGTGCTGCTGTTATGGTTGAGACGCCCCTTGTCCATGTGACACCAAATGTTGTGATGAATGCTTATATGTTAGAGGCTGCTTATGCTGCGGGTGTCAGCAAATTTCTCTTTATTTCTAGTGGGGCAGCTTATCCTGATGCAGGCGCACATCCTGCCCAAGAAGATGAGATGCATGATGGTGATCCGCTGGGTGTTTATTTTGCAGTTGCTTGGATGAAGCGTTATACCGAAATCTTGTGTAAAACCTATGCTACAAAAATCAAAAAGCCAATGCCTTGTGTTGTTGTGCGTCCCAGTAATGCTTATGGACCATGGGACAAATTTCATCCTGAAAAGTCGCATGTCACAGCAGCTTTGATTCGCCGTGTTGTCACACGTGAAAATCCAATGGATATTTGGGGAACAGGTGAAGATGTTCGCGACCTCATTTACATTGATGACTTTATTCGTGGCATCATGACAGCATTTGAAAAAACAGATGACTACTTAGAAGTTAATATTGCTTCAGGTCAGGGCCATTCCATCAAGCAGCTTTTAGAAACTGCAATGAAGGTTGATGATTATACGGATGCTGTTGTTAACTATGACCCAAGCAAACCATCAACGGCACCTATTAAATTATTTAATGTTGAGCGTGCAAAAAATATGTTAGGGTTTGAGACAGAAGTGTCTTTAGAAGAAGGCTTCAAAAAAACAATGGCGTGGTATCGTCGTCAAGATTTTAATTTTTAAAGAAGGTGGCTCATGACGCAGAACGCACGTATTAGGCAGGTTGTTTTTCTTATTGGTGGAATGGGGTCGCGTCTCGGCGAAATTGTTGCGGACACACCTAAGCCGCTTCTTCCTGTGGGAGATCAAACCTTTCTAGATTATTTAATTCATCAATGTGAGATTTATGGTTTTTCACGTTTTGTTTTCTTGGCAGGTTACAAAGCTGCTGTTGTGAATAAGCATTTTCAAGGTTATGACAAAGATTATTATACAATTCTTTCAGAAAGCGAGCCGCTTGGTACAGCAGGTGCGCTAAAGAATGCCGCAGATGTTTTGGAAGACGAGTTCTTATTAATGAATGGAGACTCGCTATTTCAGTTTGATTACCGCGAGTTTGTTATAGATCCATTAACAACAAATTATGCACAGCTGGCTTTGCGTCGCGTCAAAGATGCGTCACGTTATGGATCTGTTGAATTGACAGGACCAAAAGTCACAGCTTTTCATGAAAAGAAAGAGCAAGCAGAAGAAGGTCTCATTAATGGTGGTGTTTACCATATGAGTCGTAATGTCTTGGACTATATTGAGCCCGGATTTTCCAATCTTGAACAAGATGTTTTCCCCAGGCTGGTTGAAGACGGTAAAATCATGGGCCGTGAGTATCCTGGATTTTTCCTTGATATAGGTTTACCTGAAACCTATGCGCAAGCCAAAAATATGATACCGACATTGTTTTAAATACTTTCCAAGCTAGGTAACAGAAAAATAAGATCTAGTATCTCTCTTCAACTCCTTTTATAGTGGGAATGCTTTAAAGAGGAGTGCTTTTATGTTTAAGCTTGCTGTAATTTGTGGAGGGCCATCGGCCGAGAGAGGCATATCTCTTAATTCTGCACGTTCAGTGATGGATCATTTGCAAAGTGATGCTGTTCAAATTGTTCCTATTTATGTTGATCTTGAAAAAGAATTCTACGAAGTTTCACCTTCTCAGCTTTATTCTAATACACCTTCTGATTTTGATTTCAAATTAAAACAAACCGCAACGACATTAACACAAGACCAGTTGATTGAGCGTTTGAAGTCAGTCGATCTTGTTTTTCCGGCTATGCACGGTGAGTTTGGTGAAGATGGTGGGTTGCAAGACTTATTGGAAAGAAATGATATTCCTTTTGTCGCTTCAAATGCACAAGCCTGTCGTAAAATGTTTAATAAATCATTGGCACAAAAAACGCTGAAAGATGCAGGTTTTTATATTCCAGACTCTTTGACAGTTTCAACAAAAACACAAGATATCAAACAACGCATTTTACAGTTTTTTGATAAAAATGATTTACTAAGATGTGTGATAAAGCCTGCTGAAGGTGGTTCAAGTATTGGTGTTCAGGTGGCCATTGGCGAAGAAGAAGCTATTGAAATGACACGCCAAGCATTGAAAGATACTCCTGGCACAGATGCTTATATTGAGCCATATGCTGAAGGTAAGGAATTTACGGTTATTATTTTGCAGAATCCTGATGGAGACCCTGTTGCGCTTGTCCCTTCAGAAATTGAAATGCTTGTTGGTCGCGCAGATGATAAGCGCCGCATTTTTGATTATCGTAATAAATACCTGCCGACTGCTCAGGTTATTTATCATACGCCACCGCGTTTCTCGGATGAAGTTATTACAAGTATCCAGTCGCAAGCAGAAAAGATTTTTGACCTTTTTGGGATGCGAGACTTTGTACGTATTGATGGATGGGTTTTGGATGATGGGAATATTTGGTTCTCTGACATTAACCCACTTAGTGGCATGGAACAAAACAGCTTTTTGTTCCAACAAGGTGCCCGTGTTGGTATGACGCATCGTGATATGTTGTCTTATGTTGTTGGTTCTGCTTGCAAGCGCGAAGATCTGACCTTTCCTGCTGAAAAATTGGCTGTAAAAAATAAAGAAAAAATCCGCATTTTATTTGGTGGTAAAACTGCTGAGCGCCAAGTTTCATTAATGAGCGGCACGAACGTTTGGTTAAAACTAAAGCAATCTGAAAAATATGATCCATCTCCTTATCTGTTAGATAAAAAGGGACAGATCTGGACATTACCTTATGCTTTCACTTTAAACCATACAGTAGAAGAAATTCATCATCATTGTCGCCATGCAAATGAAATTATGGCGCGCTTGCTGCCAATGGCAGAGCAGGTGCGTAAGAAACTTAGCTTAAACAATGAAACTGATTTAAAAATTTCACCTCAGCCTATCGCAATGGAAGATTTTCTTGATGACAAGACATTTGTCTTTTTGGCTTTGCATGGCGGCGAAGGCGAAGATGGTCATTGGGCAAAACGTCTTGAGGCAAAAGGAATAGGTCATAATGGTTCGGGTTTTGATGGCGCGCAAATTGCGATGGATAAGGCGCAAACAGGGAAGGTCGTCGAAGCTTTGGGTGATTCAACCATTATGACAGCCCCAAAGATTGAAATGGATTTTAGATTATTCCGAGATTATACGGCTTCGGATTTTCAGGAATTCTGGAAAGATTTACAGGATAAATTAAAAACACAAACATTTATTATCAAGCCAAATGGTGATGGTTGCTCTGCAGGTATCGTTAGACTTTATAATGCCAATGAACTGCAATCTTATGTTGAAATGACACTTGATCGCAGCACGCTTATTCCACCTGGCACGTTTACAAACCAAACCGAGATTATCGAGTTGTCAGAGATGGAGAACTTTTTCTTCTTAGTTGAAAGTTTTATTGAAACAGATGAAGTGATTATCGAAGGCGCACAATTAAAACATGTGAAAAATGAAGGCTGGATCGAGTTGACGCTTGGCGTGCTAGAGCAGGGTAGAAATTACTACCCCATGAACCCTAGCATCACGGTTGCAGAAGGAAATGTTTTATCATTGGAAGAGAAGTTCCAAGGTGGGACAGGCGTGAATATTACACCACCACCAACATCAATTGTTTCACAAGAAATTGTGGATGCTTCTCGTGAGAAAATCGCACGTGTTGCGAATGCCATTGGCATTGGGAATTATAGCCGCATTGATTATTTTCTCAACATTGATTCAGGTGATGTGATTGTGATTGAAGCCAATTCACTACCAGGCTTAACGCCTTCAACAGTGATTTACCATCAGGCCCTTGCTGAAACGCCCTCGCTATATCCAACGGCTTTCTTGGAAAAGCTTATTGAACTTGCAAAGGGAGATGAAGTGGTAAGTCAGTTTAAGAGAGTAGGAAAACATGTCTAGCTGTTGTCCATCCCAAAATAAATCAGAGAAAAAATTTGATTGGATTTTGTGGGGGTCCCTTTTTCTAACAGTTCCATTTTATATATATGATTTTTTATATATAGAAAGCTTTCATCCTGGGTTTGTTTTTGAGTACAGCCAAAAAATTTCAGAGCTTCTCGATAAGATGTGGATTGGTATTTTGACGGGCGTTTTCTTTATTGCTGTGATGGATCTTATTCCCAAAAATGTACTTCTAAAATTTCTCGCAAGTGAGAAAAAAATGAAAGGCTTGTGGCGTGCAACGCTGGCAGGTGTTTTGTTTGACCTCTGTTCGCATGGTATTTTATTAATTGGTATGAAGCTTTATAAGCAAGGTGCGCGTTTGGGGCAGGTTATGGCCTTTTTAATTGCCAGTCCTTGGAATTCAATTTCATTGACGGTTATTTTAGTTTCTTTTATTGGCTGGGGATGGACGGCTTTGTTTCTTATCCTCTCAATGATCATGGCATTTGTTACAGGTTATATCTTTGATGCACTTGTCCATCGCGGTGTCTTGCCAGCAAATCCAAACACGCCTCAGAAGCTTTCTGAAGAAACGGTTAAGCAAGCTTTTGCAATAAAAAGAAAAGAAGCTGACTTGTCTGTTTTGGGTGTTGGCAGGCTATTAGGCCGTGCAGTCATTGAAAGTCAAATGGTTTTACGCTGGCTTTTTTTCGGCGTTGTGTTGGCGGGACTGATTCAAGTTTTTGTTGATGGCGACATGATGCGTCAATATTTTGGTCCATCATTAATGGGGCTGGGGATGACATTAGTGTTTGCGACTTTATTTGAGGTATGTTCAGAAGGCTCAATACCCATTGCGTATGATTTGTTTACACGCGCGGCTGCGCCGGGAAATGCCTTTACTTTTCTAATGGCAGGTGTGTCGACGGACTACACTGAAATGCTGAGTCTTCGTGAGACAACTGGATCATGGAAAATAGCATTATTTTTGCCTCTTTTCACATTGCCGCAAATTCTTGTCTTAGGATATTTAATGAATTTCTATGGTTGATGAAGGATTGTCTCTGCTATTCTTTCGCCTGATGCATGTGCCAATGTCCATCCCAGCATTCCGTGTCCTGCGTTGATATATAAATTCTCATATTTCATTCTTTGAATGTAGGGGACACAGGAAGGCGTCGTTGGTCGAAGCCCTGTTTTGACAGTTGCTTTATTAAAAGCTAAATCGGGAAACCTTTGTCGCGCTAATTTTTTGATATATTCCACCGTTTTTATTGTCAACCCTTCGTCAAATTTATTGAAGCGGAAAAGGCCTGAGATACGTATTGATTTTTCCAAGGGAACATAAACCATCTTAGCGCTGTGGTCTGTGATACTGCAGGGAATGTAGTCGTTTGGTTTTTCAGCAGGCACTGTTACCGAATACCCTTTGATAGGATATATGGGAAGAGAGAGGTTGATGGGGCGAAGTATTTTGTTGGTATAAGCTCCTGCTGTGATCAGAAACTTATCGCCCTGATAGGTCTTTCCATCAGTCGTTTCCACAGCTTCTATTACTCTTTTTTCTCTCACTATTTTTTTGACATGTGCATCGAATACAATCCTAAAGTTGGAGAAGTTATTTTCTAGATTTATCAAAAGCTGTTTTGTAAATTGATGACATTCTCCGATCGCGTCCACGTCAGAAAAAATACCACCAGCAATACTTTGAATTGTTTTGCAAAAACGTGGTGAAAAATCTCTACACTCTTTTTCGTTCATTATTTTTTGATATATAGAGTATTCTTTTAACTGATCCGAAAAGTCCTTGAGCTGATGAAAGCTTCTTCTTTTTTCAAAAATATGAAGTTTCCCTGGCTTTTTGTATCCAAAGTTAAGGTTCATTTCTTTTGCCATTTCTACCAATAAACTTTGGCTTCTTAGAGAAAGCGCTAGAAGTGTTTGACGGTTTCTTTCGAACTGGCTTTTGGTGCTTTGCATAAGCAGCTTTGATGCCCAAGCCAAAAACATAGGGTCAAAGCGCTTGATTTTAAAGTTTTCATTTTTTCCTAAAATAAGTTTTGGGATTAATCTAAAAATATCCGGATTACCGATGGGGTTGATATAGGTGTAGGAGAGTTGTGCTGCATTCGAACCGCTGGCCTTAGTTGCAACATCTGATGAGGATTCTAGGAGCGTAACACTAGCCCCTTTTTTCAAGAGATAGTAGGCGCTGATAACGCCAATTACACCACCACCAAAAATAATAACTTTCATCACATGTTCCACATATATCTATCCGTCAGCATATTCCGTTCAGGAACATAATCATAGCTATTTCTCTTTTATCCGTTGTGCGTTTGCAACGAGACTTTCTTTTTCTTTTTTATTTCTCTTCTGATTTTAGAAAGAACACTTCTTCGGCACGTATTTGGCATCCAAAGCTCTATGAGCTTTGAAGTTCAAATTATATGGAGAATAACGTGCTGAAGATGTGCGCAAGACAGTTTAGAAGGAAAGAGAACATGGCAGATGCCATGGGCTTGCTCCTGCGTACTGTTTTGTGTCTGCACACAACATATGGAGGTGGGTCATGATCAATGACATTAAGCTCACTTCCGCGATGAGAAACAGCTTGTTGAACCATCAACAGATCAAGGATCTGACAGCGACTGTTGAGAAGCGCCTGGCGACAGGTAAGAAGGTTAATGACATTCTGGACGGTCCTGTTGAGTACTTCAAAGCGAAGGGCCTTTATGACAAGGCGGATGGATTGTTGAGGCGTAAAGAAGGAATAGATCAGGCGATCAGCGCGTTGAAAGGCGCACAGAATGGTATTGATAACAGCCAATTATTGTTAGAGCAAATTAAAGGGTTGGCTGAGGAGGCACGCAACGCAAGTCCTGTGCAAAAGCAGATTTTAGAAAACCAGGCGAAAAAGCTTATCAAAGAATATGACAAAATCTTAAAAGATGCGTCTGTTAACAATGTAAACCTTGTATACAATGAGCCAAATATTATTGGTGCGCAGCATGTTCAAAATGTCACTCCAGCAGGCGATGCAGTTGCTTTATGGGGTGATAGTGACTTTTTATATGTCTCGGGGAGAGGGTCTGCTCCATCTGTTTATGAGATTGATGATGTCACTGGAGAGCTGACATTAACACAATCTGGCGGTGGCACAGATTCATATGATATTTGGTCAGATGGTGAGTACCTCTATTCTATTTCTAATGCCAACCGTGTTTACGTTTATGATATTGACCGCACAACAGGAACCTACACAACTGTTGCTAACTATACCCTTGGCACAGTTCAACTCACGGATGTTTGGGGAGATGATAAATATCTATTTGTCGCAAATGACTCTGGCGGAAGCACTGCGGAGCTTATTGTTCTTGAAAGACACGCGGATGGCACATTAACAGAGCTTGATAGAGAAGAAATTGCCAACTTCACAGCGCCTGCAGCTGGTACTGATCCTGCTGGCATGTTTACTGATGGTGATTATACATATCTTTCAACAACACGTGACGGGGTGCACACTTTTGAAGTCGATCCAAATACAGGACAATTAACATGGATTGATGAGTATGACACATTTGACGCAAGACAAATTACAGGAGATGGTGAAAACCTCTTCCTTGCAGATGCAGGAAGAGATGCACGCTCTTTCTATTTTGATAGCGCAACTGGACAACTGATTCAAAATGATGGAATTGATGTCAATGATAATATTTATGGTATCGCAACAGATGGTACTTATTATTATGGCGCCAATAGCACAACAGGCATAACAGTTTACAGCCTAGATGACACAGGCCAAATAACAAGAGAAACGACCCTGTCACCTCCTGCTGTCAACGGCAACTCTCAGGTCGATGTTTGGACAAATGGCACTCATGTCTATTATGCAAATTACAGTACAGGTGTTGATGTTTTTGATATACGTTCTAATAGTTTTGACATCACGGTCGATTTTTCTGATACGACATTCCATACAATTAATGGCACAAATCTAAGCAGTTACAGCCTAGGCATTCAAGCGCCTACGATTAATTTCGGCAGTGCCGAGCATATTGATGGGTTTATTGCACGTATGGATACAGCCCTGAACAGGATGGACAGCACTGCTGCCAGCTTTGCAACAGACTTTGCATTATTACAAACCCGCCTAGAGTTGACAGAAGATCTGATCAACACGCATGAAGAAGCCGGCGACAAACTGACACTGGCAGATTTAGAAGAAGAATCTGCTAACAGATTGGCCCTTGAGACACGTGAGCAATTGAGCATTTTCTCAATGACGAACTCAAACCGATCAATACAGAACTTGATTGATATCTTGTTTGGAGGTGGGTCATGATCAATGACATTAAGCTCACTTCCGCCCTCATAGCCGAAGCGCGTAGCGCGTGGCGTATCATCATCTTATCGCGAGATGTTGGGACAACATATGGAGGTGGGTCATGATCAATGACATTAAGCTCACCTCTGCGATGAGAAACAGTTTGTTGAACCATCAGCAGATCAAGGATCTGACAGCGACTGTTGAGAAGCGCCTGGCGACAGGTAAGAAGGTCAACGACATTCTGGACGGTCCTGTTGAGTACTTCAAAGCGAAGGGTCTTTATGACAAGGCGGATGGGTTACTGAAACGTAAAGACGATATTGATCAGGCGATCAGCACGTTGAAAGCAACACAGCATGGTATCACAAATGGTCGCATGATTATTGAGCAGGTCAAGGGCCTGGCTGAAGAAGCACGCAATGCATCTGCAGCACAGAGAATCATCCTAGAAGCGCAGGCTAATAAACTGCTGGGTGAGTATAACAACCTTATTCATGACACTCATAAAGATGGCGTTAACTTATTGGAAGAATCTCCTGTTGCAACCTTTGATGGGGTTGATGACCGTCTTGTTGCCCCTTATGGTGTGCCTGCAGGAAATGACTTTACCTTTAGAACAAGCATGAATCCTGATGGTGATACATCACGTCAAACATTACTTTCTCCGATAGATAGCACTGCCCGCTTTGATCTTTACATATCTAATGGCGATATTAGCCTTCTGATAAATGGTTCGACAGTCACGGCTAATAACGTGATTGATGTTAACAATTATCAAGATATTACGATGACTTACAGCGGCGGTGTTGCGACGGTGAGCGTAAATGGTGTCCAGGTTATTAGTATTCCTGCAGCAGGGTCTCCAACGACAGGGTCAGGTTTCTGGGTGGGTGCGCGTGCGACTGGTGGGTCCAATTCTTTCGGCGGCATGATGGATGGTGCGAGCATGACAAGTGGTGGTGCCATTCTCTTTGATTATCCGTTAATTGAAGGATCTGGAACAATTGCGTATGATAACTCTGGGAATGGTAATGATGGAACCTTGGGCAACATTACACCAGCTGACTTCTGGGCGAACTCTTTTGACGAAGACTTTGCACACAATCTGAATGTTGACTTCTCAGATGATACCTCACATCTCATTGATGGTGTTAATCTAAGGTCAAGCGGCATCGGTCTTTCCTTCCTTGATTTTTCTTCCTTAGGGGTTGATACAACAATAGACAGAATTGACGCTGCCCTGAGCAGGATGGACAGCACTGCTGCCAGTTTTGCGACGGACTTTGCATTATTACAAACCCGCCTTGAGTTCACAGAAGATCTGATCAACACGCATGAAGAAGCAGGCGATAAACTGACGCTGGCAGATTTAGAAGAAGAATCTGCGAATAGATTGGCTCTTGAGACACGTGAGCAATTGAGTTTGTTCTCAATGACGAACTCGCACCAGTCGGTACAGAACTTGATTGATATCTTGTTTGGAGGTGGGTCATGATCAATGACATTAAGCTCATCTCTGCCCTCATAGCCGAAGCGCGTAGCGCGTGGCGTATCATCATCTCATCGCGAGATGTTGGGACAACATATGGAGGTGGGTCATGATCAATGACATTAAGCTCACTTCCGCGATGAGAAACAGCTTGTTGAACCATCAACAGATCAAGGATCTGACAGCGACTGTTGAGAAGCGCCTGGCGACAGGTAAGAAGGTCAACGACATTCTGGATGGTCCTGTTGAGTACTTCAAAGCGAAGGGTCTTTATGACAAGGCAGATGATCTCTTAAAACGCAAAGAGGGGATTGCTCAAGGTATTAGTGTATTGAAGGGCGCACAAAATGGCATTACACATGCCAGCGTGATCTTAGATCAAATCAAAGGTTTGGCAGAAGAGGCGCGCAACGCATCGGCTGCTAAAAAACAGAAGCTACAAGACCAGGCTCAGAAACTTATGCGCGAGTACGACAAAATATTGAAAGATTCAAGCATGAATGGCACAAACCTTATTTACAATGAGCCAAATATAGGAGGGAGTCATGTTCAGAATGTTCCGCTCTCTGGTTCAGGTCACGCAATGTCTATTTGGGGTGATGATGATTATGTTTATGTTGCTGGGGAAAGCGAGTTTGTTTCAGTTTATGAAATTGATGATATAACAGGCGAGTTAACGCTTACATATTATGGTGGAACACAGAACTCTTACGATGTATGGGGAGATGAAACACATCTGTATACAGTATCACAAAGCAACCGACTTTACCTTCATGAGATTAATCGTTCGGATGGAACACTATCATATACAACATATTATACTTTAGGATCTAGTGTTGATCTGACCGATGTATGGGGAGATGACAAATTTCTATATGTTGCTAACGATACGGGTGGAAACAATGCTGAGATCATCGTTCTAGAACGCCATGAGGATGGCACACTAACGGAGTTAGATCGACAGGATATCTCAGCAGTCACAACCCCTGCTGGTAGCACAGGTCCAGCTGGCATCTTTACAGATGGTAACCACCTCTATTTCAATACGACACGTGATGGTGTGCATGTTTATGATGTTGATCCAAACACAGGCCAACTTACTTGGCTTGATGAAAGAGATACATTTGATGCTCACGAAATTAAAGGTGATGGGGTAAATCTTTTAGTTGCCGATGGAGGAAATGATGTCAGATCAATGCGATTTGATGAAGCAACAAACACACTTGTTCAAATAGATGCTGATGATTTGAACGATAATGTTTATTCTATTGCGCTTGATGGAACTTATTACTACGGCGCAACATTAACAGATGGTGTTGAAATTTACACCGTTGATGATGCTGGACAGATTACCAGCGTTGGTGCGATGAGTCCACCAACTGTTTCAGCCAATACACGGATTGATATTTGGGCCAATGGGACTCATGTTTACTTAGCCAACCATGAGAATGGGATTGATGTGTTCGATGTTCGCACAAACGGTTTCCAAATGGAAGTTGAGTTTAGTGATGACACCTCACAAACAATATATGGTACAAACCTGAACAGCTATAATCTTGGTATTCAAGCGCCTACGATTGACTTTGGTAGCGCGAAACATATTGACGGCTTTCTTGAACGCTTAGATCAGGCAATCGCAAAAACGGATACAGCAGCCGCATCTTACGCCACAGACTTTGCGTTATTACAAACCCGCCTAGAGCTGACAGAAGACTTAGTCAACACGCATGAAGAAGCAGGCGATAAACTGACGCTGGCAGATTTAGAAGAAGAATCTGCGAATAGATTGGCTCTTGAGACACGTGAGCAACTGAGTTTGTTCTCAATGACGAACTCGCACCAGTCGGTACAGAACTTGATTGATATCTTGTTTGGAGGTGGGTCATGATCAATGACATTAAGCTCATCTCTGCCCTCATAGCCGAAGCGCGTAGCGCGTGGCGTATCATCATCTTATCGCGAGATGTTGGGACAACATATGGAGGTGGGTCATGATCAATGACATTAAGCTCACCTCTGCGATGAGAAACAGTTTGTTGAACCATCAGCAGATCAAGGATCTGACAGCGACTGTTGAGAAGCGCCTGGCGACAGGTAAGAAGGTCAACGACATTCTGGATGGTCCTGTTGAGTACTTCAAAGCGAAGGGCCTTTATGACAAGGCGGATAGCCTACTGAAACGCAAAGACGATATTGATCAGGCGATCAGTACGTTGAAAGCAACGCAGCATGGCATTGTGGCAATAGAAACACTTGTTAAGCAGGCAAAAGGTCTGGCCGAAGAAGCAAAAACAGCGAATGGAGAACAGCGCACTATTCTTCAAGCTCAGGCACAAAAACTTATGGAGGAAATCACAAAGATTGCTGAAGACTCACATCATAATGGCGTCAATCTTCTCGTTGAAGATAATACTACAACACCAACATTATTGGACAGTGATAATCCTGGGGGGACTCCAGTGCGCATGGAAGTAGATGATCGCTTTGTCTACTTGTCTAACCGCAGCAACGTTGAAATATACACACAAAATGATGATGGAACGTTAACCAATGTGAGTACGATTGCTGGAAATGATGTTCAAGACTCTTGGAGCGATGGCAACTTTTTGTATGTTGCTTATACAACATATCCTGCAGGTGTAGCTACTTCGAATGTTAGTGTTTATGATGTTGCTGATGACGGTACGGCCGTTCTTGTTGATCAAATTACACCAGGTCCTGGAGAAACACGTCGTATTTATGGCGATGGTGATTATATTTATCAAACAGGCTATTCTTCTGGTATTTACGTTTATGATGTGGATGGCAATGGCCAGCTGAGCCTTGTTGATACAGATGATCAAGGCGGGTCTTATAACGACATATTTAGTGATGGCAACTTTTTGTATGTTGCGGCACAAGCCGGTGGTATTCACACATATGATATCGCAGAAGATGGTACACTCACACACATGTCTACAAATCCTGGCGCAGCTGATGATGAAACAGGCATATGGGGTGATGGTCAATATATTTACAGTGTTTCTCGTACAGGTGGTATACGATCACATAGTGTTGACGCCAATGGTGCACTGACAGCAATTGATACAGATAAGCAAGCAGGAGATTACAGCAGCGTACGTGGTGATGATGACTATGTTTATGCAACAACAACAAATGGTATAGAAGTCTATGAAGTTAACAATGATGGAACGTTAAATTACCTTAATAATATTCCAACAACTGCAAACGCAGGGTACTTACATCCTTATGAAGATTTGATTTATGTAACGGATTCAACAGATGGATTAACAGTCTATGATAGTGGAAAGCCTATAGAGTTTGTTGTCGATTTTTCAGATGATACATCTCTTTCAATTGAAGGAACGGATGTGCGTCAAGAAGCATTGGGTATTCCAAAAAGTGAAATCAATTTCTTAAGTTATCAAACCGTTGACTTTACAATCGAAAAATTAGACCGTGCTTTAAACAAACTGAAAACAACAGCTGCTTCATATGCAGCAGATTTTGCATTATTACAAACCCGCCTAGAGCTGACAGAAGACTTAGTCAATACGCATGAAGAAGCAGGCGATAAACTGACGCTGGCAGATTTAGAAGAAGAATCTGCTAACAGACTGGCCCTTGAGACACGCGAGCAATTGAGTTTGTTCTCAATGACGAACTCACACCAATCGATACAAAACTTGATTGATATCTTGTTTGGAGGTCGTTAGAACTTATTCCATCAGCTTAATGTTTATGTTACTAGGGAATAATTTTGACATGAAAATATCTTTTATATTCTTTTTGTTTTTTTGCTTCTTTTCTTTACCGGTTTTTGCTGAGGAAAGCCACGTTTATCGTGATGAAGAAGATGATGCAGGTATCTTGACGTTCAACTTTGAGAATGATTACTTTGCAGACAGGGATCGTCATTTTACAAATGGCGTACGCTTTTCTTGGCTCTCTGCAGAAGAAGAGATTCCAAAATGGTTGTATTCTTTTTCAGAGCTTCTTCCTTTTTTTGATGAATCAGGTCAGAAAAGATACTCACTTTCTGTCGGTCAAAATATTTTCACTCCTCGAGATATTACACGTAGTGATCTGATCGTGTCTGATCGTCCTTACGCAGGATGGAGCTATCTGGGATTTGGTATTATTTCAGATAAAGGAACTTCTTATGATAACATTCAGTTAACGGTTGGTGTTGTTGGGCCTTCTTCAGGAAGTGAGCTTTCTCAGAAAAGAGTGCATGAATGGACAGATTCTCAAGACCCTAAAGGGTGGTCACATCAGTTGAGCGACGAGCTGGGTGTGATTCTAAGATATGAAACAAAGTGGAGAAATATTTATCAGTTTTCTCCTTTTGGTTTAGCAATGGATTTTACCCCTCATCTTGGTGGTGCTATTGGTAATGTTTATACCTATGCAGCAACAGGTCTAACAGCCCGTATAGGTTATGACTTGCCATCAGATTTCGGCCCCCCTCGCATTCAACCATCTTTACCAGGATCTGACTTTTTTGTACCAACCAAGCAAGTTGGTTGGTATCTATTTGCAGGCGCTGAGGGGCGTGCTATTGCAAGGAATATCTTTCTAGATGGTAACACATTTGATGACAGTCACAGCGTTGATAGAAAAGGCTTCGTCGGTGATATCCAAGCTGGTGTTGCTTTTACTTATGGAGATCTACGTATTGCCTATACGCATGTTGTCAGAAGTAAGGAATTTAAACAGCAGCAAGCACGCGATAAATTCGGCGCATTAAGTGTATCAGTTAGATTCTAGAGTATTGAAAATGGTGCCGCTTGAGAGATTCGAACTCCCGACCCACTGATTACAAATCAGTTGCTCTACCGAACTGAGCTAAAGCGGCATTTTTTAGAAGAACGCATTTTAATCACAACTTTCTACCTATAATCAAGGAAAATTATAAAAAATCTTTCCTTTTTTTACATCATATCGTGTATATTCGCCTTATATGTTTTTTTAGACAGAGGAAGAGGGAAAAAAATGTCTGGTAAACCACAACACCCATACCATCTTGTTGATCCAAGCCCATGGCCCATTATTGGTGCTTTTGCAGGCCTTTTATTTTCGGTTGGCATGATCTTATACATGCATGATATTACGACTTGGGGTGTTCCAATTGGTATTGCTGCGATTGTTTTTACAATGTATGGCTGGTGGAAAGATGTTATTCATGAAGCGCATTTTCAAAAAGCACATAGTGTTGAGGCCAGAACGGGGCTTCGTATGGGAATGGCTTTATTTATTTCTTCTGAGGTGATGTTCTTTTTTGCTTTTTTCTGGGCGTATTTCAATGCAAGTCTTTTTCCGACAGAGGCAATAGGCGGCATTTGGCCCCCAAGCGATATCAAAACGCCACATACATTTGATCTGCCTTTCTTAAACACATTGCTTCTTTTGTTGTCCGGTACAACGGTTACTTGGGCGCACCATGCTTTGCTTGAAGGAAAAAGAGATCAGTTAATCAAGGGGTTAGGTTTTTCGGTTCTTCTTGGTATCTTATTTTTAGGCCTTCAAGCCTACGAATATGCAGAGCTGGCTTTTGGGTTTAAGGATGGTATATATCCTTCGGTATTTTATATGGCGACAGGTTTTCATGGTTTTCATGTGATTGTCGGAACGATTTTCTTAGCCGTGTGTTTCTTCCGTGCAAGAAAAGGGCACTTTACACCAAATAGGCATGTCGGCTTTGAAGCTGCTGCATGGTATTGGCATTTTGTTGATGTTGTATGGTTGTTCTTGTTTGTCGCGGTTTATTGGTATGGAAATGCCTAACTGTAGATAAGCCCACAATATTTTAAGGTAGCGTCATGAAATCTTTCCAAGAAGGGTTCTGGAGAACTCTCTTTAGGCCGCGCTGTCCAGCATGCGGTGATGGTTACTTATTCCAAAAATTTGTAGGTTTTCTTCCTCAATGTCCATCGTGTTCTTTTGAGTATACACAATGGGTCAAAGATGATGGTCCT
Organism: Alphaproteobacteria bacterium; assembly: GCA_030425825.1. GTDB lineage: Bacteria > Pseudomonadota > Alphaproteobacteria > JAUHZY01 > JAUHZY01 > JAUHZY01. The sequence continues at coordinate 1,252,833 of JAUHZY010000001.1, read as the reverse complement.
GCTTTTTTTGTGTTATCGATTCTTTGTGCTGTTGTTGTGCCGTTAGCAATTTGGGTAGAGGTCGCTTTTGAGCCTGCTTTATGGGTTCATATTGTTGCTTGGACAGCGTTGATTTTTATCGGTACAGTTTTGATGTTACGGCCTGTCAAAGCAGTTTGGATTTATTGCCAGTGGTATTTCCGTGCATCAAAAAAGGACACGTGAAAAGTTTGATGAAACCTTACCAGCTTGCCTCAGTTTTTATCGTGTTTTTGGTTTTGGTTGCATTATGTATTTGGCAGCTTCAGCGCCATGCATGGAAACAAGAGATTATTCAAGACTATGAACGCGTGCGACAGCATAAGGCTTTTGTTATCAAAACGGCCAATGATTTACCTTTGATATACCAAGATGTTTTACTTTCAGGAACAGTAGATAAAGCGCATAGGTTTTTCTTCCAGGCTCCACCAAAAAATGGAAAACCTGGTGTTTTCGTTGTCTTGCCTGTGTCTTTAGCAGCCGGTGAAACGGTTTTTGTTTTTGCTGGTTGGCTTGCAGAGGACCAGAAAGAAAATTTTCAGGTGCTGTCAAAAAACCGTTTTCAAGGCATTGTCGTGCCTGTGTGGTCAAGTAACAGTTATACACCTAAAAATGATGTTGAGGATAACCATTGGTTTAAAATGGATTTTGCTGAAATGTGCTTGGCAATGGGGTGTAAAAAATATTATCCGAATCTTGTGCATCTACAAGATAAGATCTCGCGCTCTATTCACCCCCAACCACTTTCTATAGATTTTCACAATCATCATTTACAATATGCAGCGACCTGGTTTAGCTTGGCAATTGCTTTAATCGGGATTGTCGTCCTTTTTTACAAAAGAAAAGATAATAAATGATAAGAACAACAACATTAAAGAATGGCTTCCGCGTCGTTTCTGCATTTATGCCGGCTATTCATAGTGTCTCTTTGGGTGTTTGGGTGAATGTAGGGTCACGACATGAGCGTCCCGAAATAAATGGCATCGCACATTTTCTTGAGCATATGGTTTTTAAAGGAACAACGAAAAGAACAGCTTTACAGATTGCAGAAGAAATAGAGCGCGTCGGCGGGTATTTAAATGCATGCACATCTAGAGAGTATACGTCTTATTATGCGAAAGTGATGAAAGAAGATTGGCGCTTGGGCGTTGATATTATTTCGGACATTGTCTTAGACCCGACTTTTGATGAGGTCGAGTTAGAACGTGAAAGAGGTGTTATCCTGCAAGAGATAGGTCAAACAAATGATACACCAGATGATATTGTTTTTGATTATTTCCAAGAAGCAGCTTACCCGAATCAGGCTCTTGGGCGTCCGATTCTGGGGCCAGAAGAAAATGTTAAGTCAATTACAGCAGATCAATTGAAAGCATTTATTTCGAATTATGGACCGTCTCAGATGGTGTTTGCAGCAGCAGGACATATTGATCATGATGCACTTGTCAAAGAGGTTGAGGAACGATTTTCTCACCTTTCATCTGTGAAGGAAATAGCGTTTGAAAAAGCCTCTTATCAAGGAGGGCAAACAATAAAAGAGAGAGATTTAGACCAGGTTCATTTTCTTCTCGGCTTCGAAGGTTTTAAGCATACTGATAATGATTATTATGCGTTAACAGTGTTTTCAAACATTATGGGAGGAGGGCTTTCGTCCAGACTTTTCCAAGAAGTTCGTGAAAAAAGAGGGCTTGTTTACTCTGTGTATAGTTATGCATCTTATTACTTAGATGGTGGGCTTTTCAATATCTATGCAGGCACAGGGCCTGAACATATTGATGAATTATGTGGTGTTGTTCGCCAGCAAATAGAGCTTGATAATTTTTCAGATGAAGAAGTTGAAAGGGCAAAGGCAGCAACAAAGTCGAACACGATAATGTCTTTAGAAAAAACATCTTCTCTTTGTGATTATATTGCTCAGCAAGTTCTCATTCATGGCGGGGTTGAGACCATGGAAGAAATGAGTAGGAAAATAGAGTCTGTCACCGTTGGTGATTTAAAAAGAGTTCAAGAAAGGCTGCTGTCTTCTGCGCCGACCTTGACTTTGTTAGGGCCCGTGAAGAAAGAAATTATTTGGTGACGATACAGGTCACTTCGTTTCCTACTTTGTTGTAAAATAATTCGTCAAAACTTATCGTTTTTGCCATCATGATGCCGCGCCCATTAGGCGCTGTCATATCAATATTGCTGAAGTCTAGTTTGCTTTTCCAATCAAATCCCTTGCCTTGATCCGTGATTGTGATTTGGATCTTGTCTGTTAGGTTTTCGTATTTTAGAGTTGCTGCCTTGTCTTCATATTTTTTTTGATCAAGTCTGTTTTCCACTTCGTTTTTCCACCTGCCATCCTGTATGAGGGCCGTTTTTTCTTCACAGCTTATTCCCAAGTTGCCGTGTTCAATAGCATTGACCATTAATTCTGAAATCCCCAGGACAACGCGCTCTGGCACAGGGAAGCAATTTGCAATAAAGCAAGCAAGGTTAGCCGTTTCTTGCAGTGACTTAAATTTAAAAACAGCGGATTCCATCATGCCAAGAGCAAATTGATAATCCTGCACATTCGCCAGCATTTTGTGTTTATGCTGCGCATCTTTTTCGGCGGCTCTAACAATTGAAAGAAGTACTTCGGCATCATAAGGCTTTGTCAGGTAGTAATAGACACCTGTGTTGATGCCTTCCATGATTTCTTTTTGGCTGGTTGCTGCAGTTTGCATGATAACGGGTATTTGTGCATAATCTTCATTTTCTTTTAGGTGGCTCATAAATTGTATGCCGTTCATAACAGGCATCATACGATCCAGAACAATAACGGAGATATCGTTGTTCTCTTCTAGGGCTTTTAATCCTTCTTCGCCATTTAATGCGGTGATGACATTGTAATCAGCAAATCCAAGAATCTCTTCTATGATTTCAAGGTTAAAGTCTTCATCATCAATGGCCAGAATTTTAGTTTGTGTCATTCTAACATCTCTCAATTTTATGATATTTGCATGCAGGCATTATACAGATTCACCCTCATTAGTAGTATACAACATACGCTCCACCCGCAAAGATTGATGTAAAAAATGATAATTTCGTCACAAGTGACAAGTTTATGCTGGGGAACAGGTCGCTAACTGTCAGGCTTACAGCCGTTGTTATAATTGATATTAAGGCGGTTGAGAGAAGAAATTGTTCCATGTCTTTAACTTGTTTTGCCTTCGCTTTAATAAAACGATATATTTATATCATATTTGATCTTAAATAAGAAAAAAGTGAAATAAAAGCATGAAAAAATTGTTTGGAACAGATGGTATTCGTGGTGTTACAAATTCTAACCCGATTACAGCTTTGAGTGTTGTTCAAATTGCGATGGCAGCTGCGTACCAGTTTCGTGAGGCTATTTATGCAAATCAGCGTCGTCCACTGGTTGTCATTGGTAAGGACACAAGGCTTTCTGGTTATATGTTAGAGCCTGCGTTGACAGCAGGGTTTATTGGGATGGGAATGGATGTTGTCCTGGTTGGGCCAATGCCTACACCAGCAATTGCAATGCTGACACCTTCTTTGCGTGCGAACCTAGGTGTTATGCTTTCAGCATCTCATAATGTTTTTTCTGACAATGGTATAAAGCTTTTTGGTCCTGACGGCGCAAAGCTATCAGATGATGTTGAAGCACAAATTGAAGAAAACTTTGACAAAGGCGTTGAGCATGGACTTGTTGCGCCAGAGCTTTTAGGACGTGCAAGACGTCTTGATGACGTCGCAGGTCGTTATATTGAGTTTGCGAAGAATAGTTTCCCAGAAACACTCCGTTTGGATGGGGTTAAAGTTGTCATTGATTGTGCGCATGGTGCTGCTTATAAGGTTGCGCCAAAAGTATTGAGCGAGCTTGGCGCTGAAGTTGTTGCGATCGGCGTTCAACCCAATGGCACCAATATCAATGACTCTTGTGGTGCAACATCGCCTGGAAAAATGAGTGAAAAAGTGAAAGAAGAAGACGCAGATATTGGTATTGCCTTGGATGGTGATGCAGACCGTCTGATTCTTGCTGATGAAAAAGGCCGCATTATTGATGGTGATCAAATTATGGCGATGATTGCATCGTCGTGGCACGAAAATAAACAGTTGTCAGGTAATGGTGTTGTCGCGACTGTTATGTCAAATATGGGTCTTGAGAAGTACCTTGAAGACCTTGGATTGACTTTACACCGCGCCAAAGTCGGTGACAGACATGTTGTTGAGATGATGAAGGATAAAAATTGTAATGTTGGTGGTGAGCAATCTGGGCATATGATTTTAAATGATTATGCAACAACGGGCGATGGTTTGATTTGCGCGCTTCAGGTGCTGGCTCTTATGGTCAGCAAGCAACAAAAAGTTTCTAAACTTGCACATTGTTTTGATCCCTTTCCACAGCTTCTTACAAGCGTTCCTTATACATCTGCAGAGGATCCGATGCATGATGCTAAGATTAAAGATTTGGTTGCGCGGCATGAAAAAGAATTGAATGGAGAAGGACGCCTTCTTATCCGCAAGTCAGGCACTGAAGCAATTCTTCGTATTATGGTCGAAGGAAAAAATAAAACACTTGTTAGTAATATTTCTAACCATTTGACAAAAGAACTTGCCTCATGAAGGGGCATATTCACATTATTGCTGGGTCAGATAGTGGTGGTGGTGCAGGTATCCAGGCTGATATTAAGACGGTTACAGCGCTTGGTGGGTATGCTTCAACGACTGTGACAGCATTGACAGCTCAAAACACAACAGGTGTTCAGAATATTTTAGATATTCCTCAAGACTTTATCCTTGAACAACTTAAATCAGTTACATCCGATTTTGAAATTGATGCGTTTAAAACAGGCATGCTGTCTAACGCTGATATTGTCACGGCAGTGGCAGAGCAACTTGACGCTTTTGATTGTCCTGTTGTGGTTGACCCCGTCATGGTTGCAAAAGGGGGTGCTTCGCTTTTAGAAGATGCGGCAGTTGATGCACTCAAAAATCATTTGATTCCTTTATCCAACTTGATTACGCCCAATATACCAGAAGCAGAAATTCTTACGGGAAAAAAAATAGTAACAATTGATGATATGCAGTCTGCCGTACCAGATCTTTTGGCACTAGGTGCTGAAAACATTCTTTTAAAAGGTGGGCATCTTGAAGGTGATATGATCGTTGATTTACTTATCACGCCAACACAAAACCATATTTTTACGTCGTCTCGTATACATACAAAACATACACATGGTACTGGCTGTACACTTGCAAGTGCTATTGCAACAAGTCTCGCACAAGAAATAACAATGGTTGATGCTGTTGAAAAAGCCAGAGAATATGTTTTAGAGGCGATTCGTCAGGCACCTAAAATAGGAAGTGGGCATGGCCCCTTAAATCATATGGCTGTGGACTAGATTGCGGCTACATATTATAGTGAGTTGTTTGCTTAAGGTGTATAAAAATGAATAAACCAACAGAAAAACCAAAGACGCCACATTTTGCATCAGGACCGTGTGCTAAACGACCTGGATGGGATGGGTCTTATGCGTATCTAACACGAGGGCGCTCGCATCGTTCACAGTTAGGTAAAGACCGCTTAAATGAGGTTTTGCTCCGTTCCAGGAGGGTTTTAGGTATTCCTGATGATTATCTGATAGGTCTTGTGCCAGCATCTGATACAGGGGCAGTTGAGATGGTGCTTTGGAACTTTTTGGGTGCGCGTGGTGTTGATGTTTTCGCTTGGGAGTCATTTGGACTAGACTGGGTGCGTGATATTCAAGAAGAGCTGAAAATCAAAGATGTTAAGGCCTATATTGCAGATTATGGAGATCTGCCCAACCTCAGTCAAGCAGACCCTACAAGAGATATTGTTTTTACATGGAATGGTACAACATCAGGTGTTTGTGTGCCTGATGGTGATTGGATTTCTGATACCAGGACAGGTCTGACGATCTGTGATGCGACATCTGCAAATATTTATGATTTACCTTGGTCTAAATTGGATGTGACAACTTATTCTTGGCAAAAAGTCATGGGAGGTGAGGCCCAGCATGGTATTGTTGTGATGAGCCCGCGCGCGATGGAGCGCCTGGACAACTATCAACCACCCTGGCCAATACCTAAGCTTTTTCGGTTAAAGCAGTTTCGTGATATATACACAGGTGTTACGATTAATACCCCTTCGATGCTATGCGTTGAAGACGTGTTGGATGCGCTTGATTGGATTGAGAAGTCTGGTGGTGCCCAGGCTATGTGCCTTCGTCTGGATAAGAATCTTCAGGTGCATGACAAATGGGTTTGGGGCACAAGCTGGTTAGAGTATTTTGTTGCACGTGAAGATATTCGTTCTAAGACATCTGTTTGCTTAAAAGTTGTTGCAAACTGGTTTCAAGAAGAAACAGAAGAAAAGCAACGCACAATTCTAAAAGAAATGGTTTCAATTGTAGAGGCTGAGGGCGCAGGGTTTGATTTTAATAATCATAAGGCGGCTCCTCCAAGTCTTCGCATTTGGTCTGGTATTACAATCGAGGCAGAAGATTTAGAAAAATTATATCCCTGGATTGAATATGCCTATAACATTATAAGAGATAAATATAAAAAATAGAGGAAGACACATGACAAATCTTATTGTTGTTGGTGCCCAATGGGGCGATGAAGGAAAAGGTAAAATTGTTGATTGGTTGTCTGAGCGTGCGGATTATGTTGTGCGCTTCCAGGGCGGTCATAATGCAGGTCATACGCTTGTTGTTGGTGAGAAAGTTTACAAGTTAAGTGTTATCCCGTCTGGTATTGTGCGTCAGGATACGGTTTCTTTGATTGGGAATGGTGTTGTGGTCGAGCCTTGGGTTTTTCTCGAAGAGGCAGAAAAAATTCGTTCACAAGGCATTGATGTGAACCCAGAGCGCTTAAAAATTTCAGAAAGCGCGACACTTATTTTGCCACCACATCGTCTTGTTGACCAAGCAAGAGAGCGCGCGAGAGGCCAAGATAAAATTGGAACGACAGGTCGCGGTATTGGCCCTGCGTATGAAGATAAAGCAGGGCGTCGTTCTATACGTGTTTGTGATCTAGCTGATCCAGCATCTTTGTCAAAACGTTTAGATGTTTTGTTGAATCACCATAATGCAATTTTAAGAGGTTTTGGTGAAGAAGAAGTGTGCAAAGAGAAGCTGTTTCAGGATCTTTTGGATGTTGCGCCAAAAATACTTCCTTATGCTGTCCCTGTGTGGCGTGTATTGCACGAAGCGAAAGAGCAAGGCAATAAAATTTTATTTGAAGGGGCGCAGGGCGCTCTTCTTGATGTTGATCATGGGACGTATCCATTCGTGACATCATCAAACACAATTGCGGGGCAAGCTTGTGTCGGGTCAGGTTTTGGACCAACACATATACAAAATGTTTTAGGCCTTATTAAAGCATATACAACACGTGTTGGTGAAGGGCCCTTCCCAACAGAGTTAAACGATGAAATTGGTCAGCAGATTGGTGAAAAAGGCCATGAATTTGGGACCGTGACAGGGCGGGCTCGAAGATGTGGGTGGTTTGATGCCGTTGCAGTGCGCCAGATTGTGCAGCTTTCAGGCATCACAGGCCTTGCTATGACAAAAATAGATGTGCTTGATGGTTTAAAAGAACTGAAAATTTGTGTTGGATATGAAGACAATGGTGTAAAATACGACTATCTGCCGGCCAACGCTGTAGGCCAGTCGGTGATGAAGCCTGTTTATCAAACGCTTCCAGGGTGGGATGAGCCTGTTGAGGGCGTAAGAAACTGGGATGAGCTTCCCACTGCTGCAAAAGAATATATTGGCCGTATAGAAGAACTTGTTGGTATTCCTGTCACTGTTTTATCGACAGGGCCAGAAAGAGAAGACACAATTTTGATAAATGACCCTTTTTAGAAAAGGGCAAAAAGAGTTGAGAGATGGCATTACCTACAGATGAAGAGCTAGAGAAACTAGCAAAAGCAGCCGATAGTGTGAAGCCCAAGGCACCTGCAGAGGTGACGCCTAAAAAAGAAGTTTCTTTGTCTCAATCTAAACAACAGAAAGAAGCACAAGATACAGCACAGAAATCTGCTGAAGGCTTCAAGTTTGTTGGTGAGAGAACAAAGAATAGCTTTACGCTTTTGGCAAACCAACGCCTTGAAGAGTTTGATACGCAAACTGCGTCAGCTTACCTTGTAAATGATGGTGGTATTGAACATAAGTTTTGTTACGTTGCAACATCTGTTCATGCCTTTAGGCTTGATTTAGCATCTGTTCTTGCTGGAAGTGCTTCTAGGTCTTTGTTGAAGCCATATGATTGGGGGCGTGTTGTTTGGTCTGACGGTATTGAGCGTCTTGTTTTAGTTGTTTCTAAGCCTGATGCAAATAAATTGGCGCCCTCAACATCTTCACCTTTTACACCATTCAGCGAAGAAGAAATTAAAAAAAATCTTATTGCGCCAGCTATTGAGATTTTGGGTGAACTAGCGGCCTCTGATAAAACTTTTCGTAGTTTCCGTATTTCCAATATTTATGTTTCAAACGATGATACCCGGAAAATATTTTTTGGCGATGCAGTTACAGAGCCACCAGCCTATGCTCAGGACGATATCTTTGAGACAGTTGAAAGTGCCATGACGCATATTTCAGCAAGAGGCGAGGGGACAATTGCAGATGATATATATGCACTAGGTGTTTTAGCCTTGTTTTTACATGAGGGCGGGCGACCTATTCAAATGGATAATACCTCCTTATTATATAAAAAATTAGATGAAGGTTCTTTTGATGCATTAACTGCGGGGTTAAACTTATCAGGGTCGATGCGTCGTTTTCTTGGTGGGGTTTTGCGCGATGATGTAGTAACAAGGTGGAACTTAGATAAAATAAGGTCCTGGGCTGGTGGTATGACAGTTGATGAAAACCGTTCCCAGGTTAGAAAAAGTGCCTCTAGAACAGTCGAGTTTTTGTCTCACGAACATGAATCTCTTCGTTCACTTACACAAAACTTCAATAGAAATTGGCGTAAAACAGCGAAGCATTTAGCAGAAAGAACACCTTTAGATAATTGGATTAAACAACAAATTGAAGATAATAACCTGGATGTTCGTTGGACATCTTTGGTTGATCCTTTTCGCCAAGTTCAGGGCGGCGGTGTTAAAAGTGGAGATGATGTTCAGATCGCGCGTATTTGTATGAAGCTTGATCCCAGATCGCCTCTCCGTTTTAAATCATCAGGATATATGCTAGATGGCTTGGGTCCGGCTTTTGTTGAAGGGCTTACGCATCCAGAGATACAAGGTCAAATATTAGAGATTTTTGATAAAAAACTCCATCGTGAGTACCTTAACAGGTATAAAGATGAAGATGATGACGCGCTTTCTGAAGAAAGATTAAAAATACAAAAAAAGGAAGAAAAAGAAGTTACGATTGTCAGTAATTTTTTAAGAATCAATGCTGCTGGATATGGTTATGAGAGATGTTTGTATGAGCAAAATCCTTATTTGAAATGCTTCAGCCCTTTCTTGAGTCAGTATTATGTTTATAAACTAAGTGATATTTTACCAGCGCTTGAGAAAATTGCGAGTAGTCGTAAAAAACCAGAAACACTTAATGAACAGCATTTTATATCTTTCTTATTGGCGCGCTGTGAAACGTTTCCTTCACATTGGCTGGCCGAGTTAAAAACAACACAAGGCCAAGCGGGCATTTGGCTTAACATTATTCGAATGTTGTCTCATATTCAGGAGAAAACGAAAGAAGGCCCCTTAAACCAGCTTACGACATGGCTGGCAGACAAGCTTATGCCTGTTGTAAAGGTTTATCACAACCGAAAAAGACGCGCGAAAATAGAAAAGAAAATGACTGCTGCAGCGAAGTCAGGCATGTTGAAAGACTTGGTTGACTTAATTGACGATGAAGATGAGCGCAAGAAAGATCGCGCAGGCTTTATTGAAGCAAGGCGTAATTATGCACTTTTTGGCATGAATATAAAAATGCTCACAAAAAAGAAGGATGAACTTCTTTCACCTGAAAATTCTTTTGGACGCAAGCTTGGTGCATTTGTCTGTTTTGTATTGGCTGCTGTCATCTCTTACATAACACTAATAGCAGGGTTTATAATGCCATGAATCATGTAGGAATATGGATAGCGTTGGCTTTGTTTGGTACATTCTACCTGCCTACCGGTGTGTTGGCAGCTTGTGGTATGTTACCGACTTTGGTGGCGTATGTTGTTGCTGTTAAAAGTGAGCCATACAGATTAACAAGTATTGGCGTTATGAACGTCGCTGGTGTACTTCCATACCTTTCTCGTCTTTGGTTTGAACAGCATGACTTGGCAATGGTGTTTTATATTCTTCAAGACCCGTATACTTGGTTTGTTATGTATGGTGCATCTTTTGCTGGGCTAGTTATTTTTTATATTGTTTCTACGATTGTGACATATATTTTTGTTTTTTGGTTTGAAGAAAAAATCATTCGTTTTCGTAAAAAACAAAATGAAATTGTTGAAGAATGGGGGGCTGAAGTTAAGCCTAATTCTGGTGGGCAACCACAAAGATAATCAACTATATCGGTAAAAACGTGAAGCCTATTTTTATAGAAATTGATACCGACTTTCAGGTTATTGCGGACCATTTAGCGCATATTCCAGGCACAATATTTTTGGACTCTTGTGGAGATGGGTATAGTTATCTTTCTTTCTCTCCTTTTATGGTGATGTATGCAAAAAATAATCAAATGATTTTTCAATTTGATGATGGGCATACAGAAAAAATTGAAGGAGATCCTTTCAGAACACTTCAAGCTTATTTAAAAAGGTGGCGACTAGAAACGTGTGAAGGTATGCCCTCTTTCCAAGGTGGTATCTGTGGTTATTTTGGCTATGATTTATTGCACCAATTAGAAAGTATAGGTTTCCCACTTGTTCGAGACGAGATCAGTAACCCTGATATGATTCTTGGTTTTTATGATACGGTTCTTGCTAGAGATCACAAATCCGAAAAAACGTATTTGATTTCGACTGGATTGCCTGGTGACAGTGAAGGTGTCAGGCGACAAGAAGCGCGTAAGAAGGCCACTGTTTTGGCACAAAGCTTTACCCAAATACCAAAAAGAAAAACAACATCACCGCCAGCGATTGTTTGGCAGCATAAATGGTCAAAGGATGATTTCATTCATAGCGTGAAGAGAACGATACGCTATATTGAAGAAGGCGATATTTATCAGGCTAATATTTCGATGTCTTATTTGGGTGCGCTTTCTAAAGACTTTCATCCTTATGATTATTATCAAAAAATGAAAATAAAAAATCCCGCTCCTTTTTCTGCTTTTGTTAATTTTGATGATGTTTATGTTTTATCTGCATCGCCAGAAAGATTTATCAAAATAAGAAATGATCAGGTTTTAACAAGCCCGATAAAAGGAACGCGTCCCAGAGGAAAAACTAAACAACAAGACAAAGACTTTTTAAAAGAGCTTTTAGAAAGTGACAAGGACAGGGCAGAAAACTTGATGATTGTTGATTTGTTGCGAAATGATCTAGCAAAAGTTTGTCGGCCTCATTCTATAAAGGTGAAAGAGTTTGCATCGCCCAATTCTTTTGCAAAAGTTCACCACTTAATATCACATGTGGAAGGGCACCTAAATCCCGACATGGATGCAGTAGATGTTTTGCGCGCTGTGTTTCCTGGTGGGTCCATCACAGGTGTTCCTAAGGTGCGTGCCATGCAAATAATATCCGAGCTTGAGCAATATGGCAGAGGTGTGTATTGCGGCTCTATAGGTTATATTTCTTTTAATGGCGATGCTGATCTCAGTATCGCGATCAGAACGTTAGAAGCAAAAGGAACAAAAATTAAAACGTCGGCAGGGTGTGGTATTACGGCATTATCTAATCCTGATGAAGAATATGAAGAAGCTTTGAGCAAGCTGCAAGGTTTACTGATATGATTTTGATTATTGATAATTATGACTCTTTTGTTGATATTCTTGCTATGTATGTGCGTGAGTTAGGATATGCAACAAAAATAGTGCGGAATGATGCTGTTGATCTTCAAGATATTGAGAGGGAGAAACCATCTCACTTAATTGTATCTCCTGGACCCTGTACGCCAAATGAAGCAGGGGTTTCTCTGTCAGCAATTAAACATTTTTATAAAGCATTGCCAATACTGGGCGTTTGTTTAGGTCATCAGGCCATCGCACAGGTTTTTGGCGCAAAAGTAGAAAAATATACGCCTCCGATTCATGGTATTACTTCTTCTATTTCACATACAGGGAATGATGTTTTTAAAGACATTCCTTCACCTTATATGGTAACGCGTTATCATTCACTGACTGTTTCAGAAGATGGATTTCCAGTCTGTTTAGAAAAAACGGCATGGCTGAATGATGGTTCAGTTATGGCCTTGCGTCATAAAGAACACCCTGTTTATGGTGTTCAGTTTCATCCGGAAGCTTACATGACAGAACATGGGCATGCGTTGATTAAAAACTTTTTGGAGGGTGCTTGATGTTGTGGATTAATGGACAGTTTTCGGAAGACAACAAACTGTCTGCTTTTGATAGGGGGTTTTTATTGGGAGATGGTCTTTTTGAAACCTTTATCAAAAAAGATGGTCGCATTCCTTTTTTCAAAGCGCATATGGCGCGTTTGTTTTCTTCTTTAAAACGGTTGGACTTGTTTCTTTCTTATGATGAAGAATATTTTGAAAATGTGTTTGATAAGTTTCCTGATAACAATGTTATTCGTTTAACAGTTTCACGTGGCGCTTCAAAGGAAAGAGGATTATGGCCTGTTGATTCTGTGCCATTTGTTTGTGCACAATCATACCCTTTAAAGCCAGCCGAAACTGCAATATCAATTTCAACAATCTCTTTTCCTAAAAATGAAAAAAGCCCTTTGGTTGGCATAAAAAGCCTTAATTATTTAGAAGCAATTCTGGCGAAAAAAGAGGTTGTAGAAAAAAACTGCGATGACGGTGTGTTTTTAAATACACAAGGTCATGTGTGTGAGGCAATCACAGCAAACCTATTTTGGGTTAAATCTGGTCAGCTTTATACGCCGCCTCTTTCTGTTGGTGCTTTGCCTGGTGTTACGCGACAGGTGATTTTAGGGAGAGAAAAAGTCGAAGAGAGAAAGGTATTGCTTGATGAACTATATAATGTCGATGAAATCTTTTTGACAAATGCCGTTCAAGGCATTAGATCAGTCATTCAACTTGATAATGTAACTTATACAAAGGATGCGCCTGTCACAAATAATGTCAGACGCCTTTATGAAAATGCAATTTCTACCTGTTAAAACACGTATTTTGAATCCACCACAAGATGATATTTTCGACGTGTTAGAAAATATGCCTTCCTTGAATGAGGGTGACGTGGTTTTTATTACATCAAAAATTCTGGCGATTCATCAAGGTCGCTGTATTGCAATGGATGATATTGAAAACAAAGATGCTCTTATTTTTCAAGAAGCAGATAGTTATATCCCACGTCCAGGAACACAGCAGCACCATGTTGTTCTGACGATCAAAGATCATACGCTTATTCCATCGGCTGGTATTGATGAAAGCAATTCAAACCAGCATTATGTTTTGTGGCCTGAAAATGTCAGAGAGCTTTTAAAAGAAATCCATTTGTTTTTATGTAAGAAAAATAACATTGAAAATCTGGGATTGGTTTCGACTGATAGCCACACCTTACCTTTGCGCAGTGGTGTTGTTGGTATTTCGACAGGCGTTTATGGCTTTAATCCTCTGCGAGACTATCGTGGAGAGAAAGATTTGTTCGACAGAAAACTTCAGATGTCTCAGTCGAATATCGCAGATGCTTTATCAGCTATGGCTGTTTTATTAATGGGTGAAGGAAATGAGGGCGTTCCTGTCGTCATTTTAAGAGGCTATGAAAATATTATGTTTTCTACAAAAGATTATAGCGAAAACTTTTATATTAAAAGAAACGAAGATCTTTATGATCCTATCTTAGAAAGATTCCAAAATGATTAAATCAACGTTGGTTGCTGTAACAAGTTTAGGTGGACATCTTGCGCGCTGTGAGAATGACGAAATGGCTTGGCCATCAAAAGAAGATAAAGCACAGCTCCATGAATTCTTGGAGAAGCAAACAGATATTTGCATTATCGGGCGTAAAACATATGATCTTTCGTCATCTGCATTTGAGAAGTACCCATGCCTTATCTTAACCAAAAGTGTTGATGGTCTTGTGAAGGTGTCAGAGAAAGATTGGAAAATGAACCCTGAGAAAACGTCTTTAAGGACTTTTCTTGAGGATCATAACTTTCAAAAAGTTTCTATTCTAGGTGGACAAGAGGTTTATAAATACTTTTTGAATGAAGGGTTTGTGGATGAATTGCGCTTAACAATCGAGCCGATTATTTTTAACAAAGGTTTGCCCCTTTTCTCTGAACTGAATCATGATCAGAGTTTGCAGGCAATAGGGCATCAAACACTCAATGACGAAGGGGCAATGCTGCTAAGGTATAAAGTCTTATGATAATAAAAATTAATCAATTAGAGTTTGAGTCAATTATTGGTGTTTATCCGCACGAGCGTGATGCGAAACAAAAAGTGATTGCAAATATAACGATAGACTTTGATGGCACAGCTTCTTGCCAGTCAGACAACTTAGCAGATACGTTTGATTATGATTTAGTGCAAGAAGTTGTTCATTATGCAGAGTCAACATGCTTTCAATTACTTGAGAAGCTGGGGGCAGAAATGCTCTCACGCCTTAAGAGTTTTGACCGCGTAAATCATGTGACACTAGAACTTCGTAAGCCAGAAGCTATTCAGAACGCTCATTACGTCTCTGTTACGCTAGAAGGGTAAAACGACATCCAAGACTTGTGACCCATATCTAGGTTGTTGGAAGTCAGAAATATGACCGCGCCCACCATAAGACAATCTTGCCTCGGCAATTTGTTCATAGTTGATCGTGTTTGTGCTGGTGATATCACCTGGACGAATGATGCCTGAAATCTGTAACTCACGGATTTCATAGTTTAGGCGTGTTTCCTGACGACCATGAACAACCATGTTCCCATTAGGCAGAATTTGCGTGATCACAGCCGAAACTTTTAAACTGATCGTTTCTGTTCGATCTGTTGACCCTGTGCCGCTGTTGTTTGTTGTATTTGTCATGCCGACAAGGCTGCCCGCATCAACAGCTTCTGGCAGAACTTTGTTCAGGCTGCCTTCGATACCAAGTAGGTTGTCAATTCCTGCATTTTCTGTGTTGTTGCGTGACCGTGTTGAGGTTGCGTCGAAAGATGCATTATCACTAATGTTGACAGTGATTGTCACGATATCACCGACTTGCCTTGCACGTTGATCTTTGAAAAATGTTTTTGCACCTGAGCGCCATAAAGAATTAGGTTGTCTTTTCTCTTCCCATTTAGGCGGCATTGGCATGCTGATTGGACGATAATCAGCTCTTTTGACAGGGTTTTCAATTTTCGATACTGCAGGTGGTTGTCCAACATTAGAGATTTTATCGTAAAGCCCTGAGCAAGCATTTGTAACGAAAAAAATCATAATAAGAAGTGCTATTTTATGGTTCATGCGGCCCTCTATTCGTGCAAAGCAAGTTGGTTAGATAATACGACATCAACACGGTTGGCAGAAACAATTCTTCCTGCAACAACTTTTCTCGAGTTGATGTTCATGACACGTATAACGTCTCCCTCAGCGCCGCTTTCCATGGCTTGTCCTTGAGCCGTTAGAAGCATGCGCGAGCTTTTCAAAACAATTGTCACAAGATTCTTTCGCTCTACCATAATAGGGTCTTTTACTTCTCGGTGACGAATTGTTTCATTTGCTTTTAAAAAGCGTTTTGGTGTTTTGCCAACAAGCTGATCAATTTCAGCAATCGTATATTTATTGATCTTTGATGCGGGCAAGTCGATGAGGTCTACATCAGATTGTTGAATGATTTGTCCTGGTCCCATGGCTTCTTTTAGGACAGGCACAAGAATCATCTCTTCACTTTCCACAGCAAATGCTGGGAAAGTGAAAAGGAGAATCAAAAAGACTCGTGAGATGTATTTTAACACTACTTATTTACCTTATCTTAGGTTGGTGATTGTACCCATCATTTCATTCGTTGTTTCAAGCACTCTTGAGTTTAACTCATAAGCTCTTTGTGCTTCGATCATGCCTGTTACTTCTGTCACAATGTCAACATTTGATGTTTCAAGAAACCTGTGAGCAATTGAGCCAAATCCTTGATCCCCTGGATTACCAAGAATGGGGTCTCCTGATGCGGCCGTTTGAAGAAGTAAGTTATCTCCGATTGCCTTTAGTCCTGCTTGGTTTATAAAGTTAGAAATTTCAAACTGACCGATTTCTTGTGGATCTGGGTCTCCTTCGATGATGGCTTGCGCTAGCCCTGTTTTGCTGACAACGATTTCAATGGCATCTTCTGGGACTGTGATGCCAGGTAAAACACGATACCCTTCCGAGGTCACAATCTCACCATCGGCGCTCACATGAAAGGCTCCATCGCGTGTATATGCTGTTTCACCACTTGGCAGCTCAACTTGGAAATATCCTTTGCCATTTATAGCCATATCAAAATCATTGTCTGTTTGTTTCAGGCTTCCTTGTTCGTTGATTCTGTAGGTTCCTACCACTTGAACACCTGTTCCACGATATTTCCCTGTTGGGACGATTGTTCCTGCATCAGATGATGTGGCACCGACTGAACGATGGTGTTGATATAGAAGGTCTTGGAAGCTTGCACGAGACTTTTTATAGCCATTGGTTGTGACGTTGGCCATATTGTTGGCAATCGTATCAATGTTGAATTGTTGGGCCGTCATGCCCGTTGTACCAATGTATAGTGATCTCATGTTTATCTCCTGTTAAGCTTTATTAATTAGGTGCAGATGAAAGTGCTTGGATAACTTTTGTTTGGCGATCGTGGTCATTTTCCACCATTTTTTGAACGGCCTCATAGTGACGAAGCAATTCCATCATATTTGTAATCTCTGTTATTGAATTAACGTTTGAAGATTCCAGTGTATACTGAACAACTTCTGTATCAGGTCTGTCGCGCTCAAGCTTTTTGTCGCCGCTATAACGGTTTTCTCCAATTTTCTTTAGTTCTTGCTCATCTTCAAATCCGGCTAGTTTTATGCGCCCTAGGCGTCTGCCGTCTTGGTCCAAGACAGATCCATCTCTAGCAACTGTCATATCTGTGACACTTTCAGGCACCTCGATAAAAGACTCTTGCTCATTTTCATCAACGCTGACGAGGCGTAATCCATCTTGCGTTGAAAGATATCGTTCATTGTCCAGGCGCAACATACCGTCACGTGTGTAATAGCGTTCACGCTTGTCTGGTGTTTCAACAATAAAATATCCATCACCGTTTAGTGAAAAGTCTGTCATCTCACCTGTTTGCCTGATTGCGCCTTGTTCTGGCACTCTGTAAACACGCAAGTCATGCACAAAAGACGTTGCCTCTTCAGGGTTTGGTGGTGTTGTGAGAAATTCGGAAAAAATTGTACGATCTGTTTTGTAGGAGGTCGTGTTAACGTTAGCGAGATTATTTGCAACACTTTCCATTTGTCTTTCGACAGCCATTTGTCTTGAGAGGCTAATGTAAGATGTATTTTCCATTTTTGACCAAACTTGTTTTTAAAAAATCTTCTGAAACCCTTGTGTTCAAAAGTTTCCTGTTACCTCAAGCAAGAATTGTGCCAAAATTATGAGGCGGGTGTTAAAAAATGAAATGTTGTAGCGGGGCCACTATTTTACTTTTCCTTTCCTTGCCAACATAAAAAGATTTGATGATGGTTTTTTTCGTTTTTTGTTAATAATCTTGTCTATATATGTCGAAAATACTACTCTGTAGACAGATTTTTCATTATAACAAATGTTAGAGATTTATTTTTTAGAGGGGATTTAAGAAATGTCAGACTTTTTGGAAGAAGAAAAAAAAGAGCCAGCAGCAGAAGGCGAAACAACAGAAGCTGAAGAAGGTAAAGAGGGTGAAGAAGGTGAGTCAGGCGGTGATGACAAAAGTCGTCGCAAGAAAAAACTACTTCTTATTGTTCTTTTAGTTCTCATGCTTGTTGGTGGTGCTTTGATAGGAACTTTTGTTGTGCCTGCATTGACGCAGCCTGAAGAAGCTGTTGAGGAAGAGCACAGTGACGAGGAAGAAGAGCATGGCGAAGAAGAGCATGGTGACGAGGCCGATGACCATGGTGATGAGTCAGACGATCATGGCGAGGATGGTGACGGTCATGGTGCCGCTGCTGGACCAGCATTTCTTGAGCTTCCAGAGTTTGTTGTTGATCTTCATGGTACTGGTAGGCGGACAAACTTCCTAAAGTTAAGATTAAGTCTTCAGGTTGAGTCTGAGGCTGAGCGTGTGAAGTTAGAGAAGCTTCTGCCGAGAATTATTGATAAATTCCATATTTACCTCAGAGAATTACGCGTTCAAGACCTTCGTGGATCTGCAGGTTTGTACAGGCTTCGTGAAGAATTGTTGACCAGAGCAAATGCTGTTTCTGACCCTATTGTAATTTCTGATGTTCTATTCCAGGAAATGTTGGTACAATAGAGGTAGTCAACGGGACGTAAAAATGAAGGAAGGCGTTTAGTTTTATGGCTGACGAAGAAGGCGCAGCGACTTCGGAAGAAGACATGGCCAAGGCCATGGAGGGCATGGGCGAAGGTGGTGATGACGACGCCATGGCCGAAGCCATGGCTGAAGCAGGTGATGGCCGGACATTAGACCAAGATGAAATTGATAATCTTCTTGGTATGGACGGTAACGAAGGTGATGACACCAAAAGCGCGCTTTTAAAACTGCTTGATACTTCAAATGTAACTTCTGAGCGCCTACCAATGCTTGAAGTTGTGTTTGACCGCCTTGTGCGGATGATGTCTACATCTTTGCGTAACTTTACTTCTGACAATGTTGAAATAACTCTAGAGTCTATTACATCTGTTCGCTTTGGCGATTATCTTGATACGATTTCTCTGCCTGCAATGATTGGTGTTTTTAAGGCTGAAGAGTGGGATAATCATGGTCTTATCACAGTTGATAGTGAGCTCATTTACTCGATTGTCGATGTGCTTCTTGGGGGACGTCGTGGAGAGCCTATGAAAGTTGAAGGGCGCCCTTATACAACAATTGAACGTTCTTTGGTTGAGCGTATGTTGGTTATTATTTTGAATGATCTAAGTGCAGCTTTTGACCCATTAAGTCCAGTAACATTCCGATTTGATCGATTAGAAATTAATCCGCGTTTTGCTGTCATTGTGCGTCCTGCAAATGTTTCTATCCTGACAAAATTCTCTGTTGATATGGATGACCGTGGCGGTAACATTGAACTTCTTCTTCCTTATGCAACGCTCGAGCCTATTCGTGAGCTTCTTTTGCAAATGTTTATGGGTGAGAAGTTTGGTCGTGACTCTATTTGGGAGGGCCACCTTGCGGGTCGCTTATGGAACACAGACGTTGATATGGAGGCTGTTCTGATGGAGGCTGAAATTTCTTTGAATGACGTCTTAAACTGGGAGGTTGGCTCCCAGGTTATCTTGCCTGCGAAGTCAGACTCGCCGATTAATTTACGTTGTGAGAATGTGACGCTTTATTCTGGTTATATGGGCCAACGTAATGGTAACATTGCCATTCAAATTGATAAACAACTTAAGAAAATGGATTAATTTGTCATGACAATACCGCCTTTTGTTGACGCCTTGGTGATGCTTCTTCTTGCTGTCACGATTTATTATTCTATGAAGCTCAACAAAAGACTATCTAATCTTCGTGCAAATAAAGGTGAGTTTGAAGCGCTTGCGTTGCAGATAACACAAGCAGCGATGCAGGCCGAGGCATGTATTGTTGACCTTAAGAATGCAGCATCAGAAGCAGATCAGATTATTAGTGGTTCAATGCGTAAAGCTGAACTGATTCGTGACGAAATCACCTTTATGGTCGAAAGAGGAGAGCTAGCTGTGACACGCCTTGATAAAGTTCTTGGTGAAGCACAGAAGCAAGAAAAAACAGCTATGGATAGAGGTGTTGACTTTAAAGAGCGTGCCGCGAACCTTGATCACTCACCTATTAAGCGAGAGCCAATTCTTGGTGCTGGTGATTTTGAGGGTGACTCACAAAATATTGAACTTGAAGCTTCTTCCGCACCGTATTATCCTGAGTCAGAAAAACCTTCTCCTTTGTCATCCGATAAAGATCTTGCCCCAAGATCGAAGGAAGAAGAAGAGCTACTTAAAACACTTAGATCAATGCGATAGGACATCTTTTTTATGAGAATTTTACCAATAACAATATTTGCATTGTTTCTGCTTTTTGGCGTTAAGGTGATTGAAAGCTTTTGGTTGTCAAACTATTCGGCATATCAAGTCATTGACGCAAGCGCCGCTTCAGAAAAGAAAAGCGAAGAAAAAAAAGAGAAGAAGAAAAAAACAACAAAAAAAGAAGACGAAAAAGCTGAAGACGGTGAAAGTGACAAAAAAAAGAAGAAGAAAAAGAAAAAAAAGAAGAAGAATGATTTAACAGGAGAACTCATTTTTGAACAGTCGGAAGTTGAACTTTTGCAGGCTCTTGCTGAAAGACGTAAAGAGATTGAATCAAGAATTGAAAATGTTGAAAACCGTGAAGCCCTTTTGAAGGCTGCAGAAAAGCGTCTTGATAAGAAAATTGATGACTTGTCCTCTATCAAAAAAGAAATTCAAACGTTAATTGGCAATCTTGAAAGCCATGAAGAAGAGAAAATGCGTAGCTTGGTTAAGATCTACGAAACAATGAAGGCAAAGAACGCAGCAATCATTTTCAATGAAATGGATAACATGATTCTGCTAAATCTATTCGCCCGTATGAAAGAAAATAAAACAGCCTTAATCCTTGCAAAAATGGACCCTGAAAAGGCAAAACAGGTGACAGGATTGCTCGCCAGAGAAGGTGAAAAATTACGTGCAGAAGCCGCAAGAAGACTTAAAAAGTAACGTCTACCTTCCTGTATCGGCTTTGCTTTTAAGAATGATATTACCGCGACTGCCAGATGTCGCTCTACTTTCGTTCCCTGTCAGGGATAATTTACTAAAAAGATTTGAGACAACAGTCGGGAAGCTTTTCATGACGCGCGCCATTGCGCCGAGGTTGAAATCTTTTGTCCAATCAACCATCGTGTTCCAGTAAGTTCTTTTGACCTGTTCGCTGCGTCTTCGAATGTCTTTTTGTGACTGTGCGAGAGGCACTTTGCTTAGCGCTTCTAATTGTCCAGGTGAAATATCAAGGGGGTTAAATTTGGCAGCCTTTTTGGCCAAGCTAGGAATAGTAGCATCAGGTTCTAATTCGAAAGAAGGTTGCGAGCTTGTGAAGCCAAAAATATATGCAAACCCTGATAAGGATAGAAAAATAATAATGATACGAAACATATAGTGGTTTTACCTATCGTTAACCTGTTACTACTCTATTATACCCTATTTTTCGTGATAAAACTAGGTGCAGTGCTATGAGCGGTAGCTTGCGTTAATATCAATGTAGCCGTGCGTCAGGTCGCATGTCCAAACAGTTGCGCTTCCATCGCTTAGATTGAGGTCGACATCGATATTAATCTCACGATTTTGGAGGTGTTTTGCAACAGGCGTTTCATCAAAGTCGTCTTTAAGTTGGCCTTCTTGTGCAATCGTAATGCCGCCAAAGCCAACGGAAAGTTTGTTTCGGTCAACAGGTTCGCCTGACTTTCCAACGGCTGCAACCACACGTCCCCAGTTTGCGTCACTTGCTGCTAGCGCGGTTTTGACCAAAGGTGAATTTGCGATTGAGAGTGCAATAATATGGGCCGATTGATTTGATGTTGCGCCTTTTACATTAATTGTTATGAATTTTGAAGCCCCTTCACCATCTTTGACAATTTGATGTGCCAAATCTTTCATCAAATTGAAAAGAGCTGTTTTAAAAGCCTGCATATGCGTGTCATTTATCCCTAAGACCTCTTTGTGAGGAACCTGCCCTGTTGCACACAATAACACTGTATCACTTGTTGATGTATCACTATCAACTGTGATGGAGTTGAACGTTTTTTGGTTAATATCTGTCAACATTTCTTGTAAAAGAGTTGCCGGAATTTTCGCGTCTGTAAAAATGAATCCCAGCATCGTTGCCATGTTTGGTGCGATCATGCCTGATCCTTTTGTGAAGCCTGATATTGTAATAGTTTTACCGTCAATTTCGGTTTGTACAGAGGCTGCTTTGGCGAAGGTATCCGTTGTTAAAATAGCGTGTGCTGCTTCTTGCCAGCTGTTTTCATCAATTGCATCATGTAGTGGTGCAATCTTTTCAATAATCCTCTCATGTGCTAGCGGTTCACCAATAACGCCTGTCGACGCATGAAACACATTGTCAACAGGGCATTCTAATATGTTGGCTGTTGCTTCGACAATTGCGGTTGCAGATGTTTTTTCTTTGTCACCAGTAAAGGTGTTTGCATTACCTGCATTAACGATGATCGCGCGTGCGTGGCCTTGTTTTAGGTGCTTTTTACAAATATTAACGGCCGCAGAGCATGTTGATGATGTTGTCAAAACACCTGCAATCGTTGTGCCTTCACAAAGCTCTGCTAGAAAAAGGTCAGGTCTATCTTTATATCGAATTCCAACTTCAATACCTCCTAGTTTCACACCTTTGACAGGATGAACGATAGGGAACTGATCTGGTGCAAAAGGAGATTTTTGCGATGTCATTGGGGGACTCCTAGTTAAAATCGCGACCCATTTTTAGGAACTTCTCACGACGGTGGCTTTTAAGTTGCTGTCCATCGTAGTTAACAAGGCTTTTAAGTGACTTCTCAATCACGTTACCCAAATCTTGCAGTGTTTTTGCTTTATCCCTGTGAGCACCCCCAACAGGTTCAGTGATAATTTCATCAATCACTTTCAGCTCTAACAAATCTTCAGAAGTCATTTTGAGGGCTTCTGCTGCCTGTTTTGCGTAATCAGAACTTCTCCATAAAATAGAAGCACATCCTTCTGGTGAGATAACAGAATAGACAGAATGCTCAAGCATTAAAACGACATTTGATGCTGCCAATGCAATGGCACCACCCGACCCTCCTTCACCAACAATGGTTGAGATAAAAGGTACTTTGATTGAAAGACATTTTTCAATTGATCTTGCAATCGCCTCTGCTTGACCGCGTTGTTCTGCACCGACACCTGGGTAGGCACCTGGTGTGTCAACAAAAGACAAAACAGGTAATTTAAAGCGATCAGCCATATCCATGAGGCGTTGTGCTTTACGGTAGCCTTCAGGGCGCGCCATCCCAAAGTTGTGTTTTAAACGCTCTTCTGTTTCGCGTCCTTTTTCATGTGAGATCACCATAACAGATGTCCCACGAAACTTTGCCAGTCCTCCGACAATAGCGTGGTCTTCTGCAAATCCACGATCACCAGCAAGAGGCATAAAGTCTTCTAGTAAGTACTTCTCGATATCTTCAAAGTGAGGCCTGTCAGGGTGTCTTGCGACCTGAACTTTTTGCCATGGTGAGAGTTTTTTGTAAGTTTCTTTCAGAAGCTTATCTGCTTTCTTTTGCAGGCGTGACACTTCCTCAGAAATATTTAATCCGTTATCTGTCTTGTTCCCATCAAGACGCCTTAGGTCTTCGATGCGGCTTTCAAGTTCGGCAATTGGCTTTTCAAAATCTAAAAATAAACGCATTTCTTAGCTCTTAATTGTTTTTAATCGGTCAGGGAATCTAGCAGATTTTATCATCTTTGTCTATTTCCTCTTTTTATTTTGTGTTGCAAGCGGATGATGTGTCTCAACAAGGTCTTTCAGCTTGCTTTCTAAAACATGTGTATAAATCTGTGTTGTTGAGATATCTGCATGTCCTAACATTTGTTGTACACTGCGTAAATCTGCACCGTATTCCAGAAGATGTGTTGCAAATGCATGGCGAATAACATGTGGAGAAACTTTTGAAGAATCAAGCCCTGCTTCAACAGCAAGTTCTTTAAGTAGCTGTCCAAAACGTTGCCGTGTTAGATATCCTTGTTTTGAAGAGGAAGGAAATAGATATGGCGATTCTTTTTGCCCTTTTTTAAGAAAAAACTTACGTGTCTCTAAGTATTGTTTAACAGCTTTTTGTGCGGGCGTTGAAAGTGGCACCATTCTTTCTTTATCACCTTTTCCTCTAATCACCATGAATTCTTTGGCATTGATGGTTGAAAGAGGAAGGGAAACAAGCTCGGAGACACGCATGCCTGTTGCATAAAGCAGCTCAAGTAATGCGCCAAGCCTCAGTTTCTCGGGCGTTTTTTGGTCATTATAAATAGCATTAAGAAGTTTTAGAACATCATCCACGGCAAGTGTTTTGGGTAGAGGCTTAGATTGCTTGGGGCTGTCTATGATATGTGTTGGGTTTTGGGTTATTATTTCTTCTGCCAGTAAGAACTTAAAAAATTGGCGTAATGTTGAAAGTTTGCGTGCCATACTTGTTGCTGCAAAGGCTCTTTTTTTTAGATCACTTAAAAAGTCTTCAATGTGTTTTTCAGAGATTTTTTCTACAGGCGTTTTTTTGATAAAACGTGTAAAGTCATCTAGATCTCGACGATAAGACTCCACAGTGTTTTCTGAGGCCCCTCTTTCGGCAACCAGCATTTCGATAAAAAAGTCAATTTCTTTCATTGACAAACTTTAAGGGTGTTTTTTAAGCGTTATGGAAAGAGGTTTTTCTACCAATGTTTGCTGTGGCGGTGGAATGTCGCGCGAAAAATAAAAGAGCGCAGCAATAATAATACCTAAAATAAGGGGTGTTTTCCAATTTTTTCGTGAAGAAGAGCGTCTCATCTGCTAGGCTTACCTTAACAATTAAATATTAAATTTTTAACTCTAGGCACCAGCCTAAGTCAAAAAATGTAAGAACGCAAACGGATTTAATGATGTCTTCTTTTGGAATTTCGAGATCAATTTCTCTTATTGGTATGATGGGCGCTGGCAAAACGACGATTGGTCGTGCTTTAGCAAAGGCATTGGATGTTCCTTTTTATGACAGTGATGCTGAAATTGAGGCGCGCTCACAACAAACCATAGAAGAAATTTTTGACCTCTATGGTGAGGGTTATTTCCGACAAAAAGAAAAAGAGGTTATTGAAAACATATTGAAAAAAGGTGTTTGTGTACTTTCAACAGGTGGCGGCGCTTACATTCATGACCAAACAAGGTCTGTCTTAGATGAAAAAACCACGACAGTTTGGCTGCGTGCAAGTTTTGAAGAACTTTTTCAACGCGTCAGCGCAAGAAAAAAAACAATGCCGATGTTGAAAGATGAAGACCCAGAAACTAAATTTAGAATGTTGTTTGAACAGCGAAACCCTTTCTATTCAAGGGCTATGGTCGCCGTTGATAGTAGTGGCGTGGCCCCTAAAAATGTGGTAGAATCGGTCCTAAAGAAAATTTGAGGAAAATGACAAAATGTCTATTATTATGACAATAATTGCAAACATACTTTACTATGGCATGTTGTTTTTGACAGGTGTTATGTGCTGTGTTGGTGCAGGGGTTGTTGCATTCCTTATTTACCCTTTCATTGTTGAGGCTTTCCCTGCGACAAAAACAATGTATTCAGGGTACCCGGCCATTATTCTTAGTTGTTTTCAGTTCTTATTTATTCCTTCCTTGTTGATGCGTCTTCGTAACTTTTGTGGTATCAGCATCAAAGCAACACTGGTGGATCATCATGGGTTTCAATCAGATCAAGATAAGATGAATTATAATTTCAAAGCCGAAGGCCTAGGCGGAGGCATGTACTAAAATATTATGTCTCTTCATCACACTGTCACAGTTCAGCTCGGCGACCGTTCTTACCCTATTTTTGTTGGGGAAGGAATGCTGGAAGACTCATTGGGCTATCTTAAGCCCTTTCTTGCGACAAAACGTGCGGTCATTTTGACAGAGCAAACTGTTGCGGATCAGTATTTACCAGTATTAGAAAAAGATTTTTGTGCAAATGATATACATCTTGAAACAATTGTTTTGCCTTCAGAAGGGGAAAACCTAAAATCATTTAATGTTTTGCAAGAAGTTTTGAATACGCTTCTTGAGAAAAAAATAGATCGCAAAACGACACTTATTGCATTAGGTGGTGGCGTCATTGGCGACCTAACAGGGTTTGCGGCAAGCATTGTGTTGCGTGGCATTCCTTTTATCCAGGTGCCAACAACACTTCTTTCTCAGGTTGACAGTAGTGTTGGGGGGAAGACGGCCATTAACTCAGGTTTTGGTAAGAACTTGATTGGTACGTTTTATCAGCCGCAAGCGGTTTTAATTGACTTGGCTGTTCTTAAAACATTACCTCAAAGGCACCTTAAGGCAGGTTTGGCAGAAATTATCAAATATGGTTTGATCAATGATGTTGTGTTTTTCGACTATCTTATTGATGGTGCTGAAAAGATTCTTAAGGGAGATTCGGAAGTCTTGGCGAAAGCCATTCGTAGAAGTTGTGAGCTGAAAGCTGAAATTGTTGCCGCTGATGAAAAAGAGTCAAATGTACGTGCTTTGTTAAATTTAGGACATACATTTGCGCATGCTATTGAAATTGAAGCTGGTTATGACGGAACTGTTTTACATGGCGAGGCTGTTTCTGTTGGGTTACTAATGGCATTCCAGTTTAGCCATGCCGTTGGGCAGTGTGACATCAAAGATGTTGAGAGGCTTGCAGCCTTGCTGACTTCGTTGCAGATGCCATCAAAGCCTTCTGATCTGCTTTCTTCTGTGAGTGCTGATAGATTTTTAGAACACATGTCACGTGATAAGAAGGTTGTTGATGGCAAGCTTCGTCTGATTCTGGCAAAAGCGATAGGGCAGTCCTATATTGAAGAAAATGTTAAAGAAGCTGATTTGCAACATTATTTAGAAAAGGTATGCGCTGAATGATCATCACCGTGGCATTAATCGTTTTGGTTTTATTGCTTTGCTCTGCCTTTTTCTCGTCTTCTGAGACAGCGCTGACAGCTGCTTCAAGGCCGCGTATGTATAGGCTTGAGCAGCAAGGAAATAAAAAGGCAGGGCTTGTTAATAGGTTGCGCCAAGATACAGACCAGTTGATCACGACATTATTGCTGGGGAATAATCTTGTTAATATTTTGGCCTCTGCATTGGCAACAAATTTATTCGTACAGATCTTTGGTTCGGCGGGTGTTATTTATGCGACGATTGTGATGACTGTTTTAGTGCTTATCATCGCTGAGGTTATTCCGAAAACATATGCCATTTATCATGCCGAAAAAATTGCGCTTATTTTTGCACCAATGATTCATTTGATCTCAGTTTTATTGGGGCCAATTACAAAAATTTTACGGAAAATATCTCATTTTTGTATGAAAACAGTCGGCGGTGTTCCTTCTGACCACCATCTTCATGTTAGTTTGGAAGAGTTGCTTGGTGCGATTGATTTGCATGGTGTTAAAGGTGAGGATGAGCAGCAAGAGCGTCAAATGCTGCGCTCTATCCTAGACTTAGATGATGTGACCGTTGATGAAATTATGACGCACCGTAAAAATGTCACCCTTTTAGATGCTAATCTTGGGATTGATGTTTTGGTCGATGAAGTCATTAAAAGTCCTTATTCGCGCATCCCTGTGTGGCGAAAAAACCCTGATAACATTATCGGCGTTTTAAACAGCAAGCTTGTGTTACGAGAGGTACGTGAGCATGCCTTGCAAGGGAAAGATTTAAAAGACCTGAAGGTTGAAGACATTACGGTTGATCCTTGGTTTATTTCAGAGAGTACGAGCTTGCTTGATCAGTTGCAGGCCTTTCAAAAAAGAAATGCACATTTCGCAGTTGTTGTTGATGAATATGGTACTTTCATGGGTATTGTGACTCTGGAAGATATTTTAGAAGAAATTGTTGGCGATATTAAGGATGAAAGCGATATTAGCGTGCTTGGTATCAAAGTGAAAAAAGATGGTTTTGTAACAGTAGATGGCGATGTGACGATTCGTGACCTAAACCGTGAATTTGATTGGGGGCTGCCCGATGAAGAAGCCGCAACGATCGCAGGCCTTATGATTCATGAAGCCAGAGAAATTCCAGAAGTTGGTAAAGAATTTAGTTTTCATGGCTTTCGCTTCGAAGTACTTCGTCGACGTAAAAATCAAATTACATCTGTCAAAATCATTCCTGCAAAAAGCTAATCATTTGTGGAGGCCGGGACCCGAATCGAACGGGCCTACAAGGATTTGCAGTCCTCTGCATAACCACTCTGCCACCCGGCCTTTGGAATAAATTCAAAATGGATCAAGAGATATAAGGTGTTTTGTGTCCTTTGGTCAAGAGATGCGTGAAGAAAAAAATTGTTTTTTAAGTCGAGTTTCGTCATATTGTGTGCATATCATGCTTAACAAACGAGGGGGTGATTGATCAATGGCAACACCAGCGAGAAAATCAAACAAGTCAGTTTCAAAGAAGAAGTTAAAAACGAAATATGACCAGGTACGCAAGAATATGGTCAATACACAACTTCTTACAAACCAAATCATGGACGAAAAATTAATTGCTTCTTTCAAGTCAGTTCCAAAGGAAATCTTCGTTGGCGAAGAGCAGCGCTCTATTTGCTACATGGACAGGCCGCTAGAGCTTTTAGATACAAACCGTTTTGTGCTAGAACCGATGGTTATGGCAAAGATGCTGCAAATGGCTGATGTTAAGAAAACAGATGTTGTTTTAAGTATTGCTGGAGGAACAGGATATAGCGCAGCGTTGTTATCGCCATTTTGCTTGCATGTTTATATTATGGAAGATCAGATGTCTTTAGTTGAGCATGGTAAGAAAGCGCTTGCTGCACTTGAAGTTGATAACGTCACATATCAAATGGGGCATATCGAAAAAGGCCTGCCTAAATTGGCTCCTTTTGATGTTATTTTGATTGAAGGTAACGTTGCGGAAGTGCCACAATCATTGCTCGATCAACTTGCTGAGAAAGGTCGCTTGGTAGCAGTTGAAGGAGACGCTTCTCTATCACGACTTGTAAAGTATAAGAAACATGGAGATGCGGTCACATCTCATGTTCTAATGGAAACGGTAACCCCCGAAATATCTGCGTTCTCGGCTCTTCGCGAACGTTTTGAATTTTAGTTAGAAGCTTTAAGCATTATGTCAGTTCAAAATATTTCCTGTTCAGAGCTTCGTGACAAGCTTGATAATAATATTCCGATCACCATATTGGATGTGCGCCAGAAATGGGAGACTGATATTTGCTCATTTCCTCAATTTATGCATGTTCCTCTGGACAATTTACCCAATTCATTAGATAAAATAGAGGATGAAGTACGTAAAGGTAAGCTTCTTGTTGTGGTCTGTCATCATGGTGTAAGAAGTTATCATGCTTGTCGTTGGCTCTTGTCAAACAATGTTGAGGGTGTTGTCAACTTGCAAGGTGGTATAGATAAATGGGCAGATGACTGTGAGCCACAAATGGCAAAATACTAAAAAGGTTTTTTAAATGAAATTAAATAACATCAAATATTTTTTGATAGCGTTTGTCCTCTTATCGCTTCCAGCGCATGCGATGACTTTGGAGGAAGCACTGATATCTGCTTACAAAACAAACCCTAATATTATAGGTGAGAAGTCGCGCCTTGCTGCAACAAAAGAAAACTTGGAACAAGCCAAGGCAGGTTACTTGCCGAGCGTTTCGTTAGAAGTGTCAAAGTTTGATGCAGAAATAGATTTTGGTTCTGGGGAGCCAACTGATAGAGCGCCACTGTATGGTGCTGTTATTGTGACGCAACCTATTTTCAAGGGATGGAAAACAGATGCACAAAATGCACGTGTGAAAAACGAGATCGCCGCAGGTCTTGCAGCTATTCAAGATGTAAACCAGGAAATATTCCTGCGTACAGTGCGTGCTTACACGGATGTTATTCGCAATAAAGCAGTTTATGATTTAACAATTAAAAACGAAGACAGGCTGAAGCAACAATTGGATGCTACCCTTGCAAGGCGAAGTGTTGGCGAAGTTACAAAAACAGATGTTTCACAGGCTGAGTCTCGTTTCTCCCAAGCCACAGCAGAAAAGCTGCGAGCAAAAGGTGATCTAGAAACATCTTACAGTGCTTTTGAAAGAGTTGTTGGGCGTGCACCACAAGATTTGCAGCCGCCTTTGATGAATTTTCCTCTACCTCAAAGCTTAGCAGAAGCCACGCAAATTGCGTTGCAAGGAAACCCAAGGGTGTTACAATTAATGGCAGAAGAGAAGTCTGCGCAAGAGCGTATTCGTGAAGCAAGAGGCGAAATGCTTCCTGAGGTAGATGTTGTCGGGACCTATGAGACTTCTCATGACAACAGTAATGCCGGTCATGATTATGACGAATGGGAGTTAAAAGCACAGTTGCGCATGCCTCTTTATCAAGGTGGCTCTTTGGCATCGCGCGAAAGACAATCGAAGCATAATGCAGACCTAAGTGTTCAGCGTGTTTTGGAAGGCCGTCGTGCGGCAACAGATGATACGGCGTCCTCTTGGCAAGCGTGGCAGACAGCTATCGCACAAATTAAGGCATTTAAGGCTGCTGTTAGGTCAGCAGAGCTTGCTTATGATGGTGTTCAACAAGAAGCAAAAGTTGGCTCAAGAACTGTTTTGGACGTTTTAGATGCACAGCAAGAGCTTCTTCAAGCTGAGGTAAATCTTGTGCGTGCTTCTAGAGAAGAGATTGTTCAGCGTTTTGAACTTTTGGCTGTTATGGGGCGCTTAACGCCTGAATATATAGGCTTGCCTGTCTTAGAAGATTATTTAAGTCAAGAAGAAGTGCAAGAAAGTCTTTGGAATAATTTAACCAATTGGTCGGTGTTTGGCGAAGATGAGTGAAGAAGCAAAAGAAAATGAACCTTCAATGGATGAAATTTTATCATCCATAAGACAAATCATCTCAGAGGATGGTGATGGAAGTGTTGTCGAGGGTGATTCAAATGCTGAAGCTGCAAGTGAGGATGAGATGATCGAATTGACAGAAGTTGTGGAAGAAGACGGAACAATTAAAGACCTCAAAGAAGAAGCCGTAGAAGAGCCTGCGAAGGAAGAGGGAGGTGTGGAAGAACAAGCACCTGAAGAAGAGGTTGTAGAAGAATCTGTTGCGGAAGAGCCAGCAGAGTCCGCTCCCGTTGAGGAAGAGACGCTTGCTGAAGAGCCAGAAGCTGTAGAGGCAGAGCCCTTGCAAGAAAGTGAAGCACCCCCAAAAGTGGAAGAAGAAAATCAAGAAATTCTTGAATCTGCTGAGGAAGTCAGTCAAGATCAGGCAGAAGATCAGGCAGACGAGCAAGAAATGACAGATAATTCAGAAGAAGAAATAGAAATTATCCAGGATGCAAAGCCCTTAGACTTGAAGGCTGCGATGGCATCTGCATTGGCCGATGATGATAGCGAAGAAGAGCTGGCCCCCGCAGAGGATGATGAAGATTATGGCGCGCCAGTTGTTGAGGTGCAAAAAGAGGAGCCAAGTGTAACGGCTACACAAGAGCCTGTTATTGAAGAAGCTTCGGCAGAAGCTGTTCAAGACGATAATCCTACAATGCTGTCGGATGAAGGCGTTGTGTCAAAAGCTGGTTCGGCTTTTGCCGATCTATCAAAAACGGTTGAATCACAGGTTGTGCAATCGGTTTCAATTGGAGCAAGCGGTATGACTTTAGAACAGATGACGATGCAATTATTAAAACCAATGCTGAAAGAATGGCTGGATAATAACCTTGCTTCTGTTGTTGAAAATGTTGTCAAAGAAGAAGTTGAGCGTATTTCCCACCAAGCACGTCGCAAAGATTAAAGATAAAAAGGCATGCTAGAAAAATCATTTAACGCTCAGGCGGTCGAAGAATCTTTATACAAATCCTGGGAAGATGCTGGGTGCTTTGAGTCAAAAATAGACTCTTCTAAAGAGCCTTTTTGTATCATGATGCCGCCCCCAAACGTGACAGGATCGCTTCATATTGGTCATGCGCTGACGTTTACCTTGCAAGATGTTTTGGTGCGCTATCACCGCACACAAGGCCGTGATGTTTTGTGGCAGCCAGGAATGGACCATGCAGGAATTGCAACGCAAAATCTTGTCGAGCGTATGCTGGATGGTGAAGGTGTATCACGCCATGATTTGGGCCGAGAAAAGTTTCTAGAACGTGTTTGGCAGTGGAAAGAAGAATCTGGCGGCATGATTATGAATGCTTTCCGTCGTTTGGGTATCTCACCAGACTGGGAGCGCGAACGTTTCACGATGGATGAAGGGCTTTCAAAAGCTGTACGTGAAGTTTTTGTAACGCTTTTTGACCAAGGCTTGATCTACCGTGATAAACGCTTAGTAAACTGGGATCCAAAGCTAAAAACAGCCATTTCAGATTTAGAAGTTGAGCAGAAAGAGTCTCAAGGCAATTATTATTATTTTAAATATCCAATCGAAAATTCTGATCAGTTCGTTGTTGTTGCAACAACACGTCCTGAAACGATGTTTGGGGACAGCGGCGTTGCTGTTCATCCAGACGATGAGCGTTATAAAGACTTAGTCGGTAAGAATATTCTTTTGCCGTTGGTCAGTCGTAAAATTCCTATTATTGCTGATGAGTATTCTGATCCTGAAAAAGGGACAGGTGCTGTGAAAATTACCCCTGCACACGACTTTAATGATTATGAGGTTGGGCAGCGCAATAATCTGGAAATGATTAATATCTTGGACGAGACGGCACATTTAAATGAAAATGTTCCAGAAAAATTCCAAGGAATGGAACGCTTTAAGGCCAGAAAAGAAGTCGTGAAGGCTTTTGAAGAATTAGGATTACTAGAAAAAATTGAACCAACAACACATATGGTGCCATATGGTGATCGTGGTGGTGTGGTGATTGAGCCTTGGCTGACTGATCAATGGTATGTGGATGCGGAAACGCTTGCTCAACCGGCACTTGAAGCAGTCAAAAAAGGTGACACAAAATTTGTCCCCGAGCTTTGGGAGAAAACATACTTTAACTGGCTTGAAAACATACAGCCTTGGTGTATTTCCCGCCAGCTTTGGTGGGGGCATCGTATTCCTGCATGGTATGGACCAGATGGCGAATTCTTTGTTGCGCATAATGAAGCAGAGGCACTTGAAAAAGCAAAGGTGCATTATGGCAGGGATGTTGCGCTGACTCAAGATGAAGATGTGTTAGACACTTGGTTTTCTTCCGCGCTTTGGCCATTTTCTACGCTTGATTGGCCAGAAGAAAGCGGTGAGCTGAAGCAGTACTATCCAACATCTGTTTTGGTGACTGGTTTTGATATTATTTTCTTTTGGGTAGCACGCATGATGATGATGGGCATGCATTTTATGGAAGATGTGCCGTTTAAGGATGTGTATGTGCATGCGCTTGTGCGTGATGAGCACGGTAATAAGATGTCAAAATCAAAAGGGAATGTAATAGACCCACGTGTTTTGATTGATAAGTTTGGTGCTGATGCGTTGCGTTACACGCTGGCTTCTCTTTCAGTTCCTGGTCAAGATATTAAGTTGGCTGAAAGTCAGGTTGAGTTGGGGCGTAACTTTGTTACAAAAATCTGGAATGCCGCAAAATATTGCCAAATGAATGAGGCTGTATTTGGATCTGACCTAAGTATTGATGATGTTAAGCACCCTTTAAATCATTGGATATTAAGCGAGCTCTTGAAACTGCAATCCCAGCTTCAAGCTGATTATGAAAATTATCGTTTTGATCAAATTGCGGATCACCTTTATCACTTTGTGTGGGGCACGTTCTGTGATTGGTATTTAGAGTTCACAAAGCCTGTTTTGCAGGGCGATGATGATGCTGCTAAGTCCGAAATTAGGCTTGTGACAGGATGGGTGTTCGACCAAATTTTGAAAACACTTCACCCTTTGATGCCATTTGTGACGGAGCATCTTTGGCAAGAGTTAAGTCAACGTAACATGTTAATGAACCAAGAGATTCAGGGCGATCTTGCGGGGATAGATATGTCTGCTGCAGAACAAGTGTCTTGGGTGCAAAGCTTGGTTGCACATATCAGATCTTTGCGGTCCGAGGTCAATGTGCCACCAAAAAACATTATTCCTGTTATGATGAAAGACGCTACAGAAGAATTGCAAAACTGGTATCATATTCATCAAAATATGATCCATAAAATAACACGTATCGAGAAGATCGATTTTGTTGATCAGGTTCCTGAAGGTGCTATGCAGTCTGTTTTTGGACAGACAACTATCTTATTACCGTTGGCTGATATCATAGATGCGGGTGCAGAGCGTGCGCGTTTGGGTAAAGAGCTTGATAAGTTGGCTACTGATCTTGAGAAGCTTGATAAGCGTTTGTCAAACCCGCAGTTCAGCCAGAAGGCGAAGCCAGAAGTTGTTGCTAAGGCGAAAAAAGAGCAGAGCGATTTGCAGATGAAGCGACAAAAATTACAAGATGCATTAAAGTTGTTAGCGGATACCTAAGAATATATTTTCTTGAAAAGATACACCTGTGTTGTTATTATTCAAAAATGATCTTTTTGAGAAATAAAAAATGCATGCTGTAAATCCATCATATGCTGAAGCTGTCAGTGAAATGACAGATAAGTTTCATATTCATCTTGTTGGCAAGGATTATACGAGTCAATCTGGCGGTAAATATACCATCTTAAAGCAAGAATTGGCGAAGTTCCTTTCAGAAAAAAGGGATATTGTCTGTTCGGTTGGTGTGATGTTTCACGACAGGGATACAACTGTACGTACTTTCTTGAAAGACTTGGAGCAGCCTTTTTATGAGATAAGAAGTGGTGAGTATTTTTTTAGGGATTCTAATCGTATCAATAGAACAGAGGGATACAAGGGGGTTTACTATCATCCTCGGCCAGATATTTTTGATGTCTCACCAGATCATGAGTATGGCGAGAAAACGCGTAAGCCATTAGGTGCAGGGCAAGATGAGCTGCCTGTTGATGCGCTTGTTTTCCTTGATCGGAGTGCTCAAGAGATTTGGCGTCGAAGAGTGTTAAGGACTCTTAGAAAAGGATGTCATTTAACTTCATTAGAAAACACTGCCCTGCTGGTTCCGGGTTTTGTTGGTAAAAAAGATCCTCTTGTGCTCCAAGAAGAGTTTCAGTCTGCCAATGACAAAAACGATGCAGATGAAAGGTTTTCAGATATTATATTTTCAGAAGTTCATAGGCTAAAGGGTGCCGATGCATATATTGATACTCTTCAAGGTTTGTATAGCAGCTACATGACATCTCGTTTTAAGGGGGTTGTCAGGGGTGGTTTGAATTTGCCTAACCCTATTATCAAAGAAGAAGGCACAACGACTTTCCCAAGGCCTGCAAAAAAACCTTCTCAAGATCGCATAGAAAAAGCACGTTAGTAGTAATTTTATTTTGTAAAAAATTTATGTGTATTTTCCTTCAAAAATCGCAACTTTCTCCTTGACTTAAGGTGTAAACCAGGCATAATGCGCTCCCCTATCCTTTTTATACTCTAGAAGTGTGCCTGGATTTTGGCTTTTAAAATTTCTGGGGTATGTGGTGTTTTTTGGGTTCCGTAGTGAGTTTCGGAGGGGTGGCAGAGCGGTCAAATGCAGCGGACTGTAAATCCGCCGACTTCGGTCTACGTAGGTTCGAATCCTACCCCCTCCACCACCTTAAAAAGGTGAGGGATAGTTGAAGAGTAGCACGGATAGTGCGGGTGTAGCTTAATGGTAAAGCCCCAGCCTTCCAAGCTGGTCATGAGGGTTCGATTCCCTTCACCCGCTCCAGCTAGGGCGGAATGGTTTGTAGGT
Source organism: Alphaproteobacteria bacterium (assembly GCA_030425825.1). Lineage (GTDB taxonomy): Bacteria > Pseudomonadota > Alphaproteobacteria > JAUHZY01 > JAUHZY01 > JAUHZY01. The sequence goes on along the minus strand of JAUHZY010000001.1, from coordinate 1,217,080 downwards.
AGAGTGTATTGCAAAAAGTAAAAATGGAGAAGATTCGATATGTCTAAAGAGAAGTTTGAGCGTAATAAGCCACATGTGAATGTTGGGACGATTGGTCACGTTGATCACGGTAAGACGACTTTGACGGCTGCGATTAGTCGTGTATTGAGTGATGCTGGTTTGGCTGCGAAGGTTGATTTTGATGGTATTGATAAGGCTCCTGAGGAGAAGGAGCGTGGTATTACGATTAGTGCTGCTCATATTGAGTATGAGACTGCGAATCGTCACTATGCGCACGTTGATTGTCCTGGTCACGCTGATTATGTGAAGAACATGATTACTGGTGCTGCTCAGATGGATGGTGCGATTTTGGTTGTGAACGCTGCTGATGGTCCTATGCCACAGACACGTGAGCATATTTTGTTGGCGCGTCAGGTTGGTGTTCCTGCTTTGGTTGTCTTTTTGAACAAAGTTGACATGGTTGATGATGCTGAGTTGTTAGAGTTGGTTGAGCTTGAAGTTCGTGAGCTTTTAAGTTCTTATGATTTTCCTGGCGACGATATTCCGATTATTGCTGGTTCAGCTTTGGCTGCCCTTGAGGGTCGTGATGAGGAGATTGGTTCGAAGAAGATTATGGAATTGATGGATGCTGTTGATACTTATATTCCTGAGCCTAATCGTCCGAAGGACAAGCCATTTTTGATGCCGATTGAGGATGTGTTTAGTATTTCTGGTCGTGGTACAGTGACGACGGGTCGTATTGAGCAGGGTGTTGTGAACGTTGGTGACGAGATTGAGATTGTTGGTATTCGTGATACACAGAAGACGACGATTACAGGTGTTGAGATGTTCCGTAAGCTTCTTGATAGTGGTGAGGCTGGCGATAATGTAGGTGCTTTGCTTCGTGGTTTGAAGCGTGAGGATGTTGAGCGTGGTCAGGTGTTGTGTGCGCCTGGTTCGATTAAGCCTCATACGAAGTTTGAAGCTGAGGCTTATATTTTGACGAAAGAAGAAGGTGGTCGTCATACACCATTTTTTAGTGGTTATCGTCCACAGTTTTACTTCCGTACGACGGATGTGACGGGTGATGTTGTGTTGCCTGATGGTGTTGAGATGGTTATGCCTGGTGATAACATTAAGATGTCTGTGACATTGGGTGCGCCGATTGCGATGGATGAAGGTTTACGCTTTGCGATTCGTGAAGGTGGCCGTACCGTCGGTGCAGGGGTCGTCTCTAAAATTATTGAATAGTTTTAGTTGGGTTGTAGGAGTGTAGCTCAATTGGTAGAGCACCGGTCTCCAAAACCGGGGGTTGGGGGTTCGATTCCCTTCGCTCCTGCCACTTTATAAGAGCAGGGGTAGGGGAGAGCTTCTCCTTTTAATTTTAAGGATATGCTCTTTTTTTAAAAAAGAGTTTTGTGATGGCAAAAAAAAGAAAAAATAAAGTTAAAAAGCGTTCAGTTGCTAAAAATACAGCAACGAGCGAGTCGAAGTCAGCAGTTCAAGCATCTGTTAAGAAAAAGAGATTTAATCTTTTTCGTTTTTTTAAAGATGTGCGTTCAGAGGTTTCTAAGGTTACTTGGCCGACGCGAAAAGAGACTGTATCGGCAACTTTGATGGTTTTTGCGATGGTTGTTGCAGCGGCTTTCTTCTTTTTCTTTGTTGATAAGATTTTAGCGGTAGGTGTTCGGACTATTTTAGGTCTTGGTGCGTAAAGAGAAGGTTTAAAAAAACAATGGCTCATAGATGGTATGTCGTACATGTTTTGTCGGGTGGTGAAAAGAAAGTAGCAGCCTCAATTAACGAACAGGCGCGTCGAAAAGGTATTGAAGGTTATTTTGAGCAGGTTCTTGTGCCAACAGAAGAAGTTGTTGAAGTCCGTCGTGGTAAGAAAGTTAATGCCGAACGTAAGTTTTTCCCAGGTTATATCTTGGTAAAAATGGAAATGAATGATGAGTCTTGGGTTTTGGTGAAAGACACACCAAAAGTTACAGGGTTCTTGGGTGGCCGTGGTAATAAGCCATCACCAATTAGTGAGCGTGAGGCGCAGGAGATCTTGAGGCAGCTTGAAGAGGGTGTTGATCGTCCGAAGTCTTCTATCACATTTGATGTTGGTGAGCAGGTTCGTGTTAACGATGGTCCTTTTGCATCTTTCAACGGTATGGTTGAAGAGGTTGATGATGAAAAGGGCAAGTTAAAAGTCGCAGTTTCTATTTTTGGTCGATCAACGCCGGTTGAGCTGGAGTTCGAGCAAGTTGAACGCGTGTCATAAATTAAAAGTAAGGTGAGGCAATAAAATGGCAAAAAAAATTGATGGATATATAAGTCTACAGATTGCGGCGGGGAAGGCGAACCCTTCTCCTCCTGTTGGTCCAGCTTTGGGTCAAAAAGGTGTAAATATTATGGAATTCTGTAAGGCGTTTAATGCGGCAACACAGTCTTTGCAGCCAGGAATTCCTATTCCTGTAAAGATTACTGTTTATGCAGATCGTAGCTTTACATTTGTAACAAAGCAGCCTCCTGTGAGCTTTTTCTTAAAGCAGGCAGCAAAAATCAAAAAAGGTTCTGGGACAGTTGGTCGCGGTGGTTTTGCTGGTAAAGTTACAATGAAGCAAATTCATGAGATTGCAGAGCAAAAAATGCAAGATCTAAACGCAGGTGATATGGATGCAGCTGCAAGTATGATTGCTGGAACAGCTCGTTCCATGGGAATCGAAGTACTGGAAGGATAATAAAAATGGCAAAAGCAGGAAAAAGATTTGTTGAAGCACAAAAAGCTGTTGAGATCGATAAGCTCTACGCTTTGGATGATGCTTTGAAGCTTGTTAAGGAAAACTCAAAAACAAAGTTTGATGAGACGATTGATGTTGCAATTCAATTAAGTGTTGATCCACGTCATGCTGATCAAAATGTTCGTGGCATGATCACGCTGCCGAACAGTTTGGGTAAAGCAATGAAGGTTGCTGTTTTTGCGCGTGGCGCAAAAGCAGAAGAAGCAAAAAAAGCAGGGGCTGACAAGGTCGGTGCTGAAGATCTTATGGAAGATATGCAGGCCGGTAACCTTGATTATGACCGTATTGTTGCAACGCCTGATATGATGGCAGTTGTTGGTCGTCTAGGTAAAGTTCTTGGCCCTAAAGGTTTGATGCCTAATCCAAAGCTTGGCACGGTAACAATGGATGTTACACAGGCTATTGATGCTGCAAAAGCTGGTCAAATTGAGTTTCGCGTTGAAAAAGAAGGCATTATTCATGCAGGTGTTGGTAAGGCAAGCTTTGATTTACCAAAACTTAAAGAGAACGTATTGGCTTTCATCGACGCTTTAAATAAAGCAAAGCCATCAGGTGCCAAAGGGACTTATATGCAAAAAGTTGCGATCAGTTCTACGATGGGTCCTGGTGTTAAGATTGACGTTGCAAGTTTTGCAGCGTAACGGAATATCGGCTTTCGGGTCGATATCGGTTAAGGGGTAACTCTTAACTGTTTGCTGTCCGAGATTGTGGGTGCTTGAAGCCTTTAGGGGTGAATGGTTTAAATATATGGCCCGCATGAGACGAAGAAAGAAAATAAAAGTTTTATTTTTTTTCTACGGGCAGATTGGTTTATTGGTTTAACTTTTGTTCGGAGAAAAAAAGTGCAACGAGCTCAAAAAATAGAAGTTGTTGAGTCCTTGAATCAAGTTTTTCAAGAAGCTCAGCTTGTTGTCGTTGCTCAGCAGAATGGTCTTGACGCAGAAGAGATGACGTCTCTTCGCGAGCAGGTTCGTGAAGCTGGTGCTCAGTTTCGAGTGACAAAGAATCGTTTAACGAAATTAGCTCTCAAAGGAACAAAGTATGAAGCGTTGGAATCCTATTTTTCAGGAACAACGGCGATTGCTTATTCTAATGATCCCGTGACTGCTGCGAAGGTAACAGTCGATTTCGCGAAAAAGAACGAGAAACTTGTCGTTTTGTGTGCTGGGTATAACGACCAGGTACTAGAAGTTAATCAAGTGAAAGCACTCGCCTCTCTTCCTTCACTGGACGAGCTGCGCGGCAAAATTGTGGGTCTTTTGCAAGCACCTGCAGGGAAAATTGCCAGCGTGACTCAGGCTCCAGCGGGGCAATTGGCACGTGTTTTCGGTGCTTATGGATCTTCAAACAGTTAATCTGTTTGGAAATTTACAAGCTCTTGAACAAAATTTGTTTAAAAATTAGAAGTTAGAAAAGGAATTTAAAATGGCTAATTTAGATAAAATTGTAGAAGAATTATCAGTTTTAACTGTTTTGGAAGCTGCAGAGCTTTCTAAAATGTTGGAAGAAAAGTGGGGCGTTTCTGCTGCTGCTCCTGTTGCTGTTGCTGCTGCTGGCGCTGCTGGTGGTGAAGCTGCTGCTGAAGAGAAAGATGAGTTTGACATCGTTCTTGAGGCTTTCCCAGCTGATAAGAAAATTGCGATCATTAAAGAGGTTCGTGGTATCACAGGTCTTGGTCTTAAGGAAGCAAAAGACTTGGTTGAAGGCGCGCCTAAAACACTTAAAGAAGGTGTTGCTAAGGCTGAAGCTGAAGAGCTTGTTAAGAAGCTTCAAGAAGCAGGTGCTACAGCGAAACTTTCTTAAGTTTCCAATTTATTGCGAGGAAGGGTGCTTTGTATAAAGCTCCCTTTCTTGTGTTTTTTGTATTTTAAAAATTAAAAAGCATCGATAAAGATGTTTACTTTGGGGTCGATAGGTCTTCATTTCACGGATTTAAGGGTTAATCAGGATGGCAAAATCAGCAAAATCTTCTAAAAAATCAGTCTATAATCTTAATCAAATTAAATCTTTCACGGGTCGCAAAAGAATTAGAAAAAGTTTTGGTCGTATTTCCGAAGTTCTACCAATGCCGAACCTTATTGAGATGCAAAAAAACTCATATGACACCTTCTTGCAGGTGGGTGTTCCTGCTGATAAGAGAGAAGATGTTGGTGTTCAAGCTGTTTTTAAATCAGTTTTTCCTGTTAAAGATTTTCAAGATCGTTCTCAGCTAGAGTTTGTAAAATATGCTCTTGAAGAGCCAAAATATGATGTTGAAGAATGTCAGCAACGTGATCTGACATATGCTGTTCCATTAAAAGTTACATTGCGCTTGGTTGTTTGGGATGTTGACGAAGACACAGGTGCTCGTTCGATCCGTGACATTAAAGAACAAGATGTTTACATGGGTGATATGCCTGTGATGACAGAAAACGGAACGTTCATTATTAATGGTATTGAGCGTGTTATTGTCTCACAAATGCACAGATCTCCTGGCGTTTTCTTTGATCATGATAAAGGTAAAACACACGCATCTGGTAAATATCTTTTCGCTGCACGTGTTATTCCTTACCGCGGTTCTTGGCTGGATCTTGAGTTTGATGCCAAAGATCTTATGTATGTTCGTATTGATCGTCGTCGTAAGCTGCCAATTTCAACACTTTTGATGGCATTAGATAGCGCAGAAACAGTTAAAAAGCGCGAAGAAATGGCGAAAGAAGGTAAGGTTCTTGATATTTCTGAAGCTGGCGGCATGTCGCGCGAAGAAATTCTTAATACATTCTATGATGTTGTTCCTTTCAAGCAGCATAAAAAAGACTGGAAAACACCAGTTAATCACGATGTTCTCAAAGGTACTAAGTTGACCCGCGATCTTGTTGATGCAAAGACAGGGAAGGTTGTTGCTGAGATTGGTCAGAAACTGACAGTAAGATCTTTGAAAAAACTAGAAGAGTCTGGCGTAACAGAATATCTTGTGAAGCCTGATCAAATGGTTGGTCGTTACTTAGCAAATCAAATCATTGATGAGAAAACAGGTGAAGTATTGGCTGAGGCTGGTGATGAAATTTCGGAAGAAGTGATTGCAACATTATCTGATGCTGGCGTGAAAGAAATCAACACACTGGCAATTGACCATGTGAATGTTGGTTCTTACCTTAGAGACACACTTCTTGCTGATAAAAACTCTAACAAAATCGAAGCATTATTAGATATCTATCGTGTGATGCGTCCAGGTGAGCCTGCGACACCAGAATCTGCTGAAAACTTATTTAACAGCTTGTTCTTTGACCCTGAGAGATATGATCTTTCTGCGGTTGGTCGTGTGAAAATGAATGCACGTCTAGACCTTGAGGCAGAAGATACAGTCAGAACACTTCGCAAAGAAGATATTTTAGAGATCGTTCGTACACTTATCGGTTTGAAAGACGGTAATGGCGAGATTGATGATATTGATAACCTTGGTAACCGTCGTGTTCGTTCGGTTGGTGAGTTGATGGAAAATCAGTATCGTATTGGCTTGCTGCGTATGGAGCGTGCAATTCGTGAGCGTATGAGCTCTTTGGAAATTGAAACGGCTATGCCGCATGACTTGATTAATGCGAAACCTGCTGCAGCCGCTGTTCGTGAATTTTTTGGTTCATCACAACTGTCTCAGTTTATGGATCAAACAAATCCACTTTCTGAAATTACGCATAAGCGTCGTCTTTCAGCGCTTGGCCCAGGTGGTTTAACGCGTGAGCGTGCTGGTTTTGAAGTGCGTGATGTGCACCCGACCCATTATGGTCGTATCTGTCCAATTGAAACGCCTGAAGGACCGAATATTGGTTTGATTAACTCACTTGCAACATATGCGCGTGTGAATAAATATGGCTTTATTGAGACACCATACAGAAAAGTTGTTGATGGACATGTGACGGATGAAGTGCATTACCTGTCTGCAATTGAAGAAAGTAAATATGTGATTGCTCAGGCGAACGCACCGCTGACAAAAGATAACAAGTTCGACACAGACCTTGTGAACTGTCGTATTGCTGGTGATCTTGGGATGTATCGCCCAGAAGATATTGAGTACATGGATGTTTCACCGAAGCAACTTGTTTCTGTGGCCGCTAGCTTGATTCCGTTCCTAGAGAATGATGATGCGAACCGTGCATTGATGGGATCAAACATGCAACGTCAAGCTGTGCCATTGATTCAGCCTGAAGCACCTTTCGTTGGAACAGGGATGGAGTATCCTGTTGCAAGTGATTCTGGTGTGACGATTGCTGCAAAAAGAAGTGGTGTTGTTGACCAAGTAGATGCAATGCGTATCGTTGTGAAGTCGACAGATAATGACCCAAGTGCAGCATCACAAGTTGATATTTATAACCTTTTAAAGTTCCAGCGTTCTAACCAAAACACATGTATCAACCAGCGTCCTTTGGTGAAGGTTGGTGATATGGTTAAGGCCGGTGATATTATTGCTGATGGTCCTTCGACTGATCTTGGTGAGTTGGCCTTGGGTCGTAATGTGCTTGTCGCATTTATGCCGTGGAACGGATATAACTTTGAGGATTCAATTTTGATTTCTGAAAAGATTGTGCGTGATGATATGTTTACGTCAATTCATCTTGAAGAGTTTGACGTGATGGCGCGTGATACAAAGCTTGGACAAGAAGAAATCACACGCGATATTCCAAATGTTGGTGAAGAGGCCCTGCGTAACCTTGATGAGGCTGGTATGGTCTTTATTGGTGCAGAGGTAAATCCAGGTGATGTGCTTGTCGGTAAGGTAACACCAAAGGGTGAGTCTCCTTTAACACCAGAAGAAAGATTGCTTCGTGCTATTTTTGGTGAGAAAGCAAGTGATGTTAAAGATACGTCTCTACGTGTGCCTCCTGGGGTTTCAGGAACCGTTGTTGAAGTACGTGTTTTCTCTCGTCGCGGTGTTGATAAAGATGAACGTGCTCTTGCGATTGAGCAAATGGAAATCGAACGTCTTGCCAAAGATCGTGATGATGAGCGTCGCATTCTAGAGCGTGGATATTATGGACGTTTGTCAGAGCTTTTGGTTGGTCAAGTTGCTGTGAAGGGTCCAAAAGGACTGAAGGCAAATACAAAATTGACAGACAAAGTGCTTGCAGACTTAACGCAAGGTCAGTGGCGTCAGATCGTTGTTAAAGACGAGTCAATTGCTGCAGAAGTTGAGAACATCACGAAAAACTTTGATTTCTCAATCGATCTTTTGAAAAAGCGTTTTGAGAATAAAGTTGAAAAACTTCAAGCGGGTGATGAATTGCCACCTGGTGTCATGAAGATGGTGAAGGTCTTTATTGCTGTGAAGCGTAAGCTTCAGCCTGGTGATAAGATGGCTGGTCGTCATGGAAACAAAGGTGTTATTTCAAAAATCTTGCCAATCGAAGATATGCCATATCTTGAAGATGGTACGGCTGTTGATATCGTATTGAACCCATTAGGTGTTCCATCGCGTATGAACGTTGGTCAGATTCTGGAGACGCATCTTGGGTGGGCTGCACATGGTATGGGGCAGCAAATTCAAGAATCTCTTGAGGCAGCACGAGCAGGTCAAATCTCCCAGTTGAAAGATCAGCTAAACACGATTTACGGTGACGAAATTCAGCAAATTGTTTTGGATGATATGTCTGATGACGAGGTTGTCGAGTTGGCTAAAAACCTTCAAAAAGGTGTGCCAATGGCAACGCCTGTATTTGACGGTGCATTAGAATCTGATGTTGGTGATATGCTTGAGAAATCAGGCCTAGAAAGATCAGGACAGGTTACCTTAATTGATGGTCGTACGGGTGAATCTTTTGATCGCAAGGTGACTGTTGGTTATATTTACATGCTGAAACTACATCACTTGGTTGATGATAAAATTCACGCACGTTCTGTTGGTCCTTACTCACTTGTCACGCAACAGCCGCTTGGTGGTAAAGCACAGTTTGGTGGTCAGCGTTTTGGTGAGATGGAAGTGTGGGCACTAGAAGCTTATGGTGCTGCTTATACCTTGCAGGAAATGCTAACAGTGAAATCTGATGATGTTTCAGGTAGAACAAAAGTTTACGAGTCGATCGTTCGTGGAGACGATAACTTTGAAGCTGGCTTGCCTGAATCCTTTAATGTTTTGATGAAAGAACTTCGTTCACTAGCGTTGAATGTTGAACTTTTAGAAGCAAACTCTTAGAAACGGAGATAAAATAATGAACGATGTAATGAGCCTTTTCGGTCGCTTAAATGGACCACAGAGTTTTGACCAACTTCGTATCTCGATTGCTTCTCCTGAGCGAATCAGATCATGGTCTTTTGGTGAAATTAAAAAGCCTGAAACAATTAACTATCGTACTTTCAAACCTGAAAGAGATGGTCTTTTCTGTGCAAGAATTTTTGGTCCAGTAAAAGATTATGAGTGCTTATGCGGTAAATACAAGCGTATGAAGTATAAAGGAATTGTTTGTGAAAAATGTGGTGTTGAGGTGACTTTGTCTAAGGTGCGCCGTGAGCGCATGGGACATATCGAGCTTGCCGCCCCAGTTGCACATATTTGGTTTATGAAGTCTTTGCCAAGTCGTATTGGTTTGTTGCTTGATATGACATTGAAAGATCTAGAGCGTGTTTTATACTTCGAAAACTTCGTTGTAACAGAGCCTGGCCTTACATCTCTGAAATATGGTCAACTTCTTAGCGAAGATGAGTATATGGACTTGCAAGACGAGTTTGGCGAAGAGAACTTCCAGGCGGGTATCGGTGCAGAAGCAATTAAAGCAATGATGCAAGAGCTTGATTTGGACGAGATGCAAAAAACAATTCGTATGGAATTGAGAGACAGCAACTCGGAAGCAAAGCGTAAAAAACTCATTAAAAGATTGAAAGTTGTTGAGGCATTTCTTGACTCTGAGACAAAACCAGAATGGATGATTTTAGATATTGTTCCGGTCATTCCACCTGAGCTACGTCCGCTTGTTCCACTTGATGGAGGTCGTTTTGCGACATCTGATCTGAATGATCTTTACCGTCGTGTTATTAACAGAAACAATCGTCTAAAGCGTCTTATTGAATTGCGCGCACCGGATATTATTGTTCGTAACGAGAAAAGAATGTTGCAAGAAGCTGTTGATGCTTTGTTTGATAATGGTCGTCGTGGCCGTGCAATCACTGGCACAAACAAGCGTCCACTTAAATCACTTTCAGATATGTTGAAAGGGAAGCAAGGTCGTTTCCGTCAAAACCTTCTTGGTAAGCGTGTTGATTACTCTGGTCGTTCTGTGATCGTTGTTGGGCCAACATTGAAACTCCATCAGTGTGGTTTGCCGAAGAAAATGGCGCTAGAGCTATTTAAGCCTTTCATTTACTCACGCCTAGAGCATTATGGTATGGCGCCAACCATTAAAGCTGCGAAGAAAATGGTTGAGAAAGAGCGTCCTGAAGTTTGGGATATCCTAGAAGAAGTTATTCGTGAGCATCCAGTTCTTTTGAACCGTGCACCAACACTTCACCGTTTAGGGGTTCAGGCATTTGAGCCTGTTCTTGTGGAAGGTAAAGCGATTCATCTGCACCCACTTGTTTGTACAGCCTTTAACGCCGATTTTGATGGTGATCAAATGGCCGTACACGTTCCGTTGTCTCTAGAGGCGCAGCTTGAAGCACGTGTCTTGATGATGTCGACAAATAACATTCTTTCTCCTGCAAATGGTAAACCTATTATTGTTCCGACGCAGGATATTGTTTTGGGTATTTACTATCTTACGATGGCAACTGATGGCGAAAAAGGTGAAGGCATGTCATTCACTGATTTGGCTGAAGTTCACCATGCGCTAGATAACGACAAAGTGTCTCTTCACAGTAAAGTGAAGGCAAGAATTAAGTATACGGCTGACGATGGTTCTGAAGCTTATAAGGTTGTTGATACAACGCCTGGCCGCTTGCTCGTATATGAATTGCTTCCAGAGAGCACAACCCTAAATTTTGATCTTGTAAACCGCTTGATCACGAAACGTGAAATTTCTGACATTATTGACGCTGTTTATCGTCATTCTGGCCAGAAAGAGACGGTTATCTTTGCAGATCAAGTGATGACACTTGGTTTCTCATATGCATGTCACTCGGGTATTTCTTTTGGTAAGGATGATATGATTATTCCTGACTCAAAAGCTGCTCTTGTTGGCGGCGCGAAGGAGACAGTTAAAGAGTTCGAACAACAGTATCTTGATGGTCTTATCACGCAAGGTGAGAAGTACAACAAGGTTGTTGATGTTTGGTCAAACCTGACAGATAAAGTTGCTGATGAAATGATGAAAACGATCGAAGGCAGCGGTGAAGGGCGTGATGTTAACTCAATTTATATGATGGCGCACTCCGGTGCACGTGGTTCTGCAGCGCAGATTAAGCAGCTTGCAGGGATGCGTGGTCTGATGGCAAAACCATCTGGTGAAATTATTGAAACGCCAATTATTTCAAACTTTAAAGAAGGTTTGACCGTGCTTGAGTACTTTAACTCAACACACGGAGCACGTAAGGGTCTTGCGGATACTGCACTGAAGACAGCGAACTCGGGTTATCTGACGCGTCGTTTGGTTGATGTTGCACAAGACTGTATCGTTAATATTCGTGACTGTGGAACACAAAATGGCTTAACTGTACGCGCAGTTATTGATGGTGGGAACATTATCGTTCCATTGTCTGAGCGTATTCTAGGCCGTGGTGCTTCAGAAGATATCACAGACCCTAATACGGACGAAGTTATTGTTCCAGCAGGTGAAATTATTGATGAAGTCGCGATTGATAAGATTGACTCAACAGGTATTGATCAAGTGAAGATCAGGTCAGCTCTAACATGTGAAGCAGAAACAGGTATTTGTGCTGCATGTTATGGACGTGACCTTGCACGTGGTACATCTGTTAACACAGGTGAAGCTGTTGGTGTTATTGCTGCTCAATCAATTGGTGAACCTGGAACACAGCTGACGATGAGAACATTCCATATTGGTGGTGCGGCACAAAGAGGTGCTGAACAATCTCATATTGAAGCTGGTTTTGCAGCAACAATTAAGATTGAGAACCGCAATGTTGTTATGACGCCAGATGGACATCCAATTGTTATGGGACGTAACACTGAAGTCATTTTACAAGACTCAAAAGGCCGTGAAAAAGCACGTTATAAAGTTCCTTATGGTTCTAAGCTTTACTTCGATGATGGGGATAAGGCAAAGGCTGGTGAGAAACTGGCAGATTGGGATCCTTATACTATTCCAATTGTGACAGAAAAAGGTGGTGTCGCGAGCTATGTTGACCTTGTTGAGGGTGTTACAATGCGTGAGGTTGTTGATGAGGCAACAGGTATTTCAAGTAAGACAATTATTGACTCAAAAGGTCAAGCGAAAGGTCAAGACTTGAAGCCACGTATTACGCTGCGCACGAAAGATGGTGAAGTTATTAATCTTGATAACGGTTTGGAGGCACGATACTTCATGCCAACCAATGCAATTTTGAATGTTGCGAATGGTGCAGAAGTTCGCCCTGGAGATATTCTGGGTCGTATTCCACGTGAATCTTCTAAAACACGTGATATTACGGGTGGTCTTCCACGTGTGGCTGAGTTGTTTGAGGCGAGAAAACCAAAGGATCATGCGATCATCAGTGAAATTGAGGGCCGTATTGAATTTGGTAAAGATCACAAAACAAAACGTCGCTTGATGGTTGTGCCGATTGATGCAGAGCAAGAGCCAATGGAATATCTTATTCCAAAAGGTAAGCACTTGGCTGTTCATGAGGGTGATATGGTTCGTAAAGGTGACCTTCTTCTTGATGGGAACCCTGTTCCACACGATATTTTAAATGTCATGGGTGTTGAAGCGTTGGCTGATTATCTGATTAATGAAATTCAAGAGGTTTACCGATTACAAGGCGTGAAGATCAACGACAAGCACATTGAAGTGATTGTTCGTCAGATGTTGCGTAAGGTTGAGGTTGCTGACCCTGGCGAGTCTACATTCTTGACAGGTGAAATTGTTGATCGTGATATCTTCGAGCAAGAAAATGATAAAACAGCTGCTGATGGCGGTAAGTTGGCTACAGCTAAGCCAGTCTTGCAAGGTATTACTAAGGCAAGCTTGCAGACGAAGTCATTCATCTCTGCAGCATCGTTCCAAGAAACAACACGTGTGTTGACGGAAGCTGCTGTTGCAGGTCGTATTGATACGTTGGATGGCCTTAAAGAGAACGTTATTGTTGGGCGCTTGGTGCCAGCAGGGACGGGAAGTAAGGTTGCTGAGCTTCGTAAGCTTGCAGCACAAAGAGGTATTGATTTGCCAGCTGAAAATACCGAAGTTGAAGACGACTTCGAAGAAGATGCAATTGATGAGGCTGCTTACAGCGCCTAAATCAAACATTTTCTTGAAAATAAGAGGCCTCGGTCACGGTGTGATCGGGGCTTTTTTTTGATGTAAATAAGACACACTTCTTTTCATTTTTACTTTTGAAGTCTTCTTAAAAAAACCTCAAAAACACTTTTGGCATACTTGCTGCCTCCTTATTCTTCAGAATAAGGAGTATTATTATGACTGGTATTTTTGGTGCATTAACGACAGGTGTGTCTGGTTTAAAGGGAACAGGTTCTTCTTTGAATCATATATCTGACAATATTGCGAATGTAACAACGGTTGGTTACAAGCGTGTGGACACACGTTTTCAAACGCTTGTAACGACATCAAATGGTCGAGTTCATTCTGCAGGGGGAGCAGTAACCACCCCTCAATATAGGATTAACGCTCAAGGACTTCAGGAGCAGTCGGATGTGGGAACACATATGTCTGTAACGGGTTCAGGGATGTTTGTTGTGACAGATGAGGTTTCTAATACTCCTTTGACCTCTTTTGGACAGAACTTCTATTATACGCGTGCAGGTGATTTCGGCATTGATGAAAACGGGTATCTAAAAAATGGAAATGGATATTACCTGCAAGGCTGGAATTTAGATGCAAATGGCGATGTACAAAACGTATCACAAATTCAACCATTAAGAGTTACGGGTCTTGTTTCATCTCCTACAGCAACAACACAAGTTGATTATCAGGCTATTGTTCCTTCTGATGTAACACCTGTTGAGAGAGTTGATATTGCTGCTGAGGCGAGTCCTCAAGCAATTTTAGACGACCCGAATCATCCCGCGCATAATTCTGTTTTTGGCCCAGATCAAATCGTTTTCTATGATTCATTGGGAGGTGAACACACAATGTCTTTGTATTGGACGCGTTTCACAGACACGCGTGCAGGAGCCCCAGCTGCATACTCGAATCCTAACTTTGGTTTTTATGCTTTGACGGTTATGTTCGATTCCACCATTCCAGGAAATACAATGACGGTGCGTGGTATCAGTCCTATAACAGGGACTGCTATCAATGGTCCAATGGATATGATGGATGCTCTTATTGGTTTCAGAGAGAACCAACCTGGAGAACCAAGATCGATTGGTGGTATTATCACAAACACAATTGGGCTTTCATATTATGATGATGGTGGTGTACCTCCTTTGTCAGGGGGTACTGGTAACGTCTCGGCTGATTTCAGTTTTGAGTTAACTTATTCAGGTTCTTACCTAACGGGAACAACACAAAATATAACAATAGATCTTGGAGAAACAAGGTCTTTAGAAAACTCTACTGTTTCATGGGATACAGATGATGTTGACGTTCTAGAATTGAGCCAAGATGGTAAGCCAGCTGGCACGATGCAGGATCTAAGTATTGATGGAGATGGCGTTGTTAATATCGATTATGATAATGGCACGTCTCAGGCTTATTACAAAATTCCAATGGCACAATTCTCAAACTATGACGGATTGCAATTAACACACGGCAATGCCTACACAGTAACCTCTTTTTCTGGTGACGCTTTTTATACACATGCAGGTGAGAATGGCGTTGGCACTTTCACATCGAATTCGATAGAGAGGTCTAATGTGGATCTAGCAGACGAATTCACGAAAATGATTGTGATCCAGCGAGCATACAGTGCGAACGCTAGAATCGTGACAGTTGCTTCTCAGTTGCTTGAAGAGGTGACAAGTATATAAACCTCTATCTTTTAAAGTGATATTGTGCGCTTATGCCTGCAGCAAGAGATGAATGATAATCTGTATTTCCATGCTTAAAAAAGCTAATAGATGCATTGGCCCCAACACTTGTTTTCTGAGAGAGCTCTTTATCAATTCGGACAACATAGTTTTGTCCTTCCCCGAAGGAGTTATCAATGCGATTATGTGTAATGTGGTGTCTTGCCACTCCCAAAGATCTCTTTTTTTCTAGGTCTTTTATCAAAAGATATAAATTAGAACCTATATAATAGCCCTCAAGATCAGGTGTATTATATACGAGCTGCCCGCCAGCTTCGACAGAAGACTTTTTATAAGTATATTGAATGTTTCCTGATGCCGCAGCGTCTATACCAATTTGTCTGAAAGCATTTTGTGTAAGGTTTAGAGTGAGAGAGCCGTTAAGTTTGAAATCTTGCTCTTGCGATATTATCGTGCCTTTACTAGAGAAGGACATGCCTTTTATAACATCTCTTTCGTTGCGCTTTTGCAGTCCAGAGAATTGTCTTCTTATACCGCTGTAGCTTGGTAATTGAAAACGGTTGGAGTGCATCATTGTTGAAGCTTTTATTTTGTAAACCCACCCTTCTTTTCCTTGTTTCTGACCTTGAAGTCCTACTTCTAAAGCAGGATTAATAGGAATGTTGCGTCGCGATATTAAAGACGCATTGAGCGATGTGTTGATAGGTGGATAAAGAGTGTTTTGGGCCGTAGCAGGCAACACGCCAATCCTTGAAAAGAAGTTTTTAGCATTATAGTCAAAACTTACTTGAGAGACTTGGCCTTGGTGTTGTGTTCGCGGCATATTGGGGATTGAGTCTAGGCTTTGCGTTTCTGGGCCCAAGAAAGCTTTTAAATTAACGCTGGATCTTTTTGAAAAGGAAATGTTTAGGTCTCCTGGTGACAGGGTTGCCCATGGATTAAAGAATGCTTCGTTGTTTTGTAGAAAAACTTCTGGTCGTATGTCGACTTTAGCGTCATAACCAATATGTGGATATTTCTTTTTGTCGGCAGATAGTGAGTCTTTAACTTGAGCAATGCCTTTTAGTGGTAGTAAGGTTATGAAACTGATGGCTGCCAGTTTGAGCATGTTTTTTATTTTCACTTTATTTCCTTTAATTTTGTATTTGATAGATTTTGGTTCAAATTCTCTTATTCAACCGTGACAGATTTTGCCAAATTCCTTGGCTGATCTACATCTGTTCCTTTCAAGGCGGCTGTATGATATGCGAGCATTTGGACAGGTAACGCATAAAGAATAGGCGCGACGAAAGAATGAACATGCGGCATTTCTAGTGTTGATATGTTGGGGTCTTTGCCTGCAATCTCAAGGCCGTGACTATCACTCAGTAAAATAATTTGTCCGCCACGTGCTTTGACTTCTTGTAGGTTAGAGATCATTTTTTCAAACAGCATACCTGTTGGAGAAATCACGATGACAGGTAGGTTTTCATCAATCAATGCGATAGGACCATGTTTCATTTCTCCTGCCGCGTATCCTTCTGCATGGGTGTATGCAAGTTCTTTTAACTTTAGTGCCCCTTCCATTGCAATTGGATAATTGGACCCACGCCCCAGATATAAAGCACCTTTTACATGCTCTAGCCGCTTTTTTGCCAGCGCGAGTATTTGGGCATCTTTTTCTAGAACCTGTACACTCAGCGCAGGAACTTCCGCTAAGGCTTGTGTCAGTTCGTCAGACTTTTCTTGTGTAATCGTTTTGTTTATACTTGCCAGGTGCACGGTTAAGCATGCCAAGGTCATCAGTTGTGTTGTGAATGCTTTTGTTGATGCAACGCCAATTTCAGGTCCAGCCAGCGTTAATAGGTGCGCATCTGCTTCGCGTGTCATTGTGCTTTCCGCAACATTTACAATACTAAGTACTTTTTGATTTTGTGTTTTTGCATACCGAAGTGCTGCAAGCGTGTCTGCTGTTTCCCCTGATTGGGAAATGCAAATAACAAGGCCATCTTTAGGCATTTTAGGGGCGCGGTACCTGAATTCTGATGCGATATCGACTTCCGTTGGAATTTCAGCAACTTGTTCCAGCCAGTATTTTGCTACCATGCCTGCATAAAATGATGTCCCACATGCAAGTATTGTCACTTTGGGGATATTGGTAAGATTAAGTTTCAAGTCAGGCATCGCAATACATTTGTCATGTGTATTAAAAAAGGTGTGAAATGTATCACCAAGAACAACGGGCTGCTCAAAAATCTCTTTTTGCATAAAGTGTCGATAGTTACCTTTACCGATCATCGCACCACTGAAGCTTGTTTTTTTTATGGGGCGTTCTACGGTATTAGAATCGGCATCAAATATATGCACATGATTCTGTTCGACAATTGCGATATCACCTTCTTCTAGATAGGTTAGCTTTTGTGTTAAGGGCGCCAAAGCAAGTGCATCTGAGCCAATAAACATTTCACTTTCGCCATATCCAATAGCAAGAGGCGACCCTTTGCGCGCGCAAAACATTTTTTCTTTATCTGATGACGTTAAAACGACGAGGGCGAAAGCACCTTTCAGTTCTGCAATCGTTTTTTTGAATGCGTCTTCATTTGTAAGGCCTTGATCGAGAAATGCTGTCATGAGATGCACAATAACTTCTGTGTCTGTATCGCTTTTAAAGATGTGTTTTTTCGCTTCTAATTGTGTACGAAGTTCTGCAAAGTTCTCGATAATGCCATTATGTACGACAGCTACTTTGTCATTTGCGTGTGGGTGTGCGTTTGCTTCATTAGGCATACCATGTGTGGCCCAACGTGTGTGGCCAATTCCAATCGTACCAGATAAAGGTGTTTTTTCTAAAAGCTTCTCAAGGTTAACCAATTTTCCTTCGGCACGTCGGCGGTCAATTTCATTGTTGATAACCGCAATTCCTGCAGAATCATACCCACGATACTCCAGCCGTCTTAGACCTTCAATTAATCGTGGTACAACATTTTCTTGGCTAAGAATTCCAATAATACCGCACATTATTTCAAGTGCTCCTCAAAGAAAGTAGATGTTCTTTCATTGGCAGACTGCGCTGCTTTTTCATCAAAATTTATCCCTTCAATCCGCGCGAAAGCATGGTCAACACCTGTATAAGAGTGAATTGTAATATGATTAGACGTTAGAGACTGTTTGATTTTCTCTTGTGCCGCCTTATCAACAAAGCCATCTTCTTCTGCGATATGAAGAATGAGTGGGTTTTTAATGTTATCTGCTTCACTTAATGCGGCATCAATACCAACACCATAATAACTTACATTACAATCAGCATTGCTGCGTGTTGCCATTAAATAGGACAGTTTTCCTCCCAAGCAATATCCGACAGAGCCAACTTTTTTACATCCTTGATCGCGCAAGAAATTGAGGGCTAGTTTTAAGTCTTCTATCCCCTTATCTTCATCGAACCCCTGATAAAGTGAGAATGCTTTTTCCCAGTCTTTTTCTGTTTTGTCAGTAATTTGGATTCCTGGTTCTTGTCGCCAGAACAGGTCAGGACAAATAACTTTATAGCCTTGTTTTGCGAATTGATCAGCTGTTTCACGCATGACATCATTAACGCCAAATATTTCTTGAGCCAGTACGATTCCTGGTCCAGTATCGCCAGTTAAGTAAGCTGAAAACTCTCCATCAGGGGAAGAAAGTGTGATTTCGGGCATTTTTATTCTCCTGCCTGTACATTCAAACATTGACTAAGTAAACTACCTATTTTCGACCTTTGAAGGAAATCACAAAATGTTTCTAAACATTACGACATGGAATATTAACTCGGTTCGACTGCGTCTACCGCAACTCTTTGACTTAATGGACCAAGAAAACCCTGATGTGATTTGTTTGCAAGAAACGAAATGTCCCAATGAAGCTTTCCCTGAGGTTGATATTCGTGCAAAGGGATATGATCATTTACATTATGCAGGGCACAAAGGATATAATGGGGTTGCGATTCTTTCGAAAATACCTTTTAAGGCTGTTGATAGCTATCAGTTTTGTGCAGAAAATTCATACGAACAGGATCAACAGCTTAAGGGGCGCCATGTCTCTGTTGTGTTGGAAAATGATATTGAAGTGCACAACTTTTATGTCCCCGCAGGCGGTGATGAACCTGACCCTAAGGTAAATCCAAAATACGCGTGCAAGCTTGATTATGTTGATGAAATGACAGCTCTTTTCAAAGGGCGTTCTCAAGATGACAAAATTATTCTGGTTGGAGATTTGAACATAGCGCCTTTTGAACATGATGTTTGGTCTTCTAAGCAATTGAGAAATGTAGTTTCACATACCGCACCTGAGATCGAACGGATGAC
Source organism: Alphaproteobacteria bacterium (assembly GCA_030425825.1). Taxonomy (GTDB): domain Bacteria; phylum Pseudomonadota; class Alphaproteobacteria; order JAUHZY01; family JAUHZY01; genus JAUHZY01. Next base: position 1,197,947 of record JAUHZY010000001.1, on the reverse strand, counting down.
AGGCTTATATGAAACTCTTAATTGGATAGATGTCGGGCGCCATTTCACGCCAATGGAAGAAAAGCTCTATACCTGGTGGAGTTACCGTAATCGTGATTGGAAGAAGTCAAATCGAGGAAGGCGCTTAGACCATATTTGGGCAACCCCTTCTTTGGAAGATAAGTTGAAAAAGTTCTCTGTAAAATCAGAAGCAAGAGATTGGGAAAGGCCTTCAGACCATGCTCCCGCAAGTGTTCTTTTGAAGGTGTAATAGATTCCTTTGGTGGGTCATTTGTCGAAGAAGATCGCACTCTTTTCCAGAATTTGTCGTTTTACTTAAGTTTTTGATAAATATTGAGGTGGTTATTCTCAATTTTTTTCACTTCTCTTCTCATAAAGTCATGTGAAAGTATTTTTTCTAAGCTATTATTGTGTAGTGCCTTGATGCCTTTCTCTCCAATAATATCATCGCTTTGAAAGTGATAAATTTGATCGACCAGTCCAGCTTCTAGAAATGATGCTGCCACTCTTGCGCCGCCTTCAATAAGTAGGCGTGTGATTCCTTGTTTGCTAAGTGTGTTCAGCACAGCGTGCAGGTCAAGGCCTGAATCTCCGATTTCAGTTTCAAAACTTCTCACATTGGGTGTTTGGTTTTTTGAGAATACCCATACAGGTGCTTCATTTAAACTAGATAAAAGTTTTGAGTCTGCTGGTATTTTTCCATCTGTATCAAGCACAACACGTATTGGGTTTTTCAGACCAGGTAAGCGGCATGTTAATAGGGGGTCATCAGCCAGCACTGTGCCAATGCCAACCAGAATTGCATCATGTGTGTGGCGTAAAAGGTGCCCTTTCAAGCGTGATTGCTTGTTGGTAACCCATTTTGGATTATGATTTGGCCATGCAATTTTAAAGTCTTTTGACGTTGCAAGCTTTAGCGTTACCAAAGGTCTGTTTTCCTGTACTGACAAGAAGAACCCACGGTTTATCTCGTAAGATTCTTTCTCTAAGACATTAGATATCACTTCGATATTGTTTTCTTTCAAGTATGTCATACCCTTGCCATTGACGCGTGGATCTGGGTCCATACAACCAATAACAACTTTTTTAATACCCGCCTTCACAAGGGCTTCGCAACAAGGTGGTGTTTTTCCTGTGTGCGCACAGGGCTCTAAAGTAACGTAAGCCGTTGCATTTTCTGTGTCTTTTGTTTTTGAGAGTGCGTGTGCTTCAGCATGCGGTCGTCCACCTGGTTGTGTCCAACCTTGTGAAATGATTTGATTGTTTTTGACGATCACGCATCCTACAGAAGGGTTGGGCGCGGCTGTACCTAGGCCACGGCGTGCCAGCATAAGTGCAATATGCATAAATCGTTCATCAATCATGATGTGAACAATACTGCTTAGAGTAATAAAAAGAAATTATTTTTTAGGGGCGTCGTCATCAAGTCTGTCGACAAACTCACCAAAGTCACTGGCTTCACGGAAGTTTTTGTAAACAGAGGCAAAGCGAATATAAGCCACTTTGTCGAGGGTTTCTAAAGCGTCCATAACAGCTTGCCCAATTGCTTCTGATGGAATTTCACTTTCACCAGCATTTTCAAGTTGGCGGACAATACCGTTGGCAACACGTTCAATACGCTCAGACTCAACAGGGCGCTTGCGCAAAGCAATATGAAGCGCACGTGCTAGTTTGTCACGATCGAAAGGCTCACGTTTGCTGTCACGTTTAACGACAGTCAGCTCGCGTAATTGGATGCGTTCAAAGGTTGTAAATCTTGCGCCACAATTTGTACAGGCGCGACGTCTACGGATGGCAGAGTTGTCTTCTGTTGGACGAGAATCTTTAACCTGGGTGTCTAAGTGACCACAAAAAGGACAACGCATTTACTTCAGTCTCCGTGTTTGTTTCGCGCTTAGTAAATAGGAAAACGCGTACATAAATCAAGAACTTTCTCATGTGCCTTGCGTTCCGCAGCATCGTTGTTGTCACCTTCTTGCGCCAGTCCATCAATGACATCAGCGATAAGATTCCCAACTTCTATAAACTCGGCTTCTTTAAATCCTCTCGTTGTTCCGGCAGGTGACCCTAAGCGTACACCAGAGGTTACAAAGGGAGACTGTGGGTCAAAAGGAACAGTATTTTTGTTTGATGTTAAGCCTGCTTTGTCCATAGATGTTGTCGCCGCTTTTCCAGTTAAGTTTTTTGCGCGCAAATCAATTAAGATAAGATGTGTGTCTGTCCCACCTGAGACCAAATCATATCCACGATCCATTAATGACTTACCCAAAGCTTGAGCATTTTTGATGACTTGTGCAGCATATTCTTTGAAAGATGGCTGTAGAATTTCACCGAACGCAACAGCCTTTGCTGCAACAACATGCATCAGTGGGCCACCTTGAAGACCAGGAAAAATTGCAGAATTAAACTTCTTACCCAAATCTTCATCATCACTCAGAATCATCCCTGATCTTGGGCCACGAAGCGTTTTATGTGTTGTTGTTGTGACAACATGTGCATGTGGAAAGGGAGAAGGGTGCTGGCCACCCGCGACAAGCCCTGCAAAATGAGCCATATCAACATGTAAGTAGGCGCCGACTTTGTCAGCAATTTCACGGAACCTTTTAAAGTCGAGGGTTCTTGGATATGCAGATCCTCCTGCAATGATTAACTTAGGTTTTGTTGCGACCGCTTGTGCCTCCAGTGCATCATAATCGATGAGTCCGTCTTCAGCCTGCACACCATAAGAAACAGCATTAAACCATTTTCCAGAAAGGTTTACAGGAGAGCCATGTGTCAAATGCCCACCTGCATCCAATGACATACCCATAAAGGTGTCGCCAGGTTGTAGTAAGGCAAGAAAAACAGCTTGATTTGCTGTCGATCCAGAGTGTGGTTGGACATTGACGTAAGAACACCCAAAAATTTCTTTTGCGCGTTCACGTGCTAAATCTTCGGCTTGGTCAACATATTCACAGCCATCATAGTAACGTTTGCCAGGATATCCTTCAGCGTATTTATTTGTCAGAATTGATCCTTGTGCTTCTAGAACGGCACGTGACACGATGTTTTCAGAGGCAATAAGCTCAATGCATTCTTGTTGGCGCTTTTTTTCTTTGCCAATAATATCAAAAATAGCTTTGTCAGATTCTTGGAGTGTGTTTGAGAAAAAAGAACTCATGTTTTGGGCCTTTCTGAGAATTTTTCAATACGTCGTTGGTGGCGACCGCCTTCAAAGTCAGTTGTTAAAAATGCCTTTATGAGATTGGCAGCTGTTTCTGGCGCTGTGCTTTTTGCCGAAAGGACGAGAATATTTGCATCATTGTGCTTGCGCGTCATCGTTGCGGCTTCAACATCGTGGCATAGTGCAGCACGAATAGAGGGGTCACGATTTGCTACCATACTCATACCAATACCACTGCCGCAAATTAAAATGCCGTAATGTGCACGCCCTGATGTGATTGCATTCACAACATCATTTGCATAGTCTGGATAGTCAACAGAGTCTTCATTATGAGGTCCCAGGTCTAGCCATTCGCCTTTTAAGGCTTCTATGCTTTTTTTAAGGGCTGGCTTTAAAGATAAGCCATGATGATCGCTGCCAATTGCGATGACAGGGTTTTCAGGCATATGGTGGCGGTTATTTGACACAAAAATCTCCTAAAATTAGAAGTATGAATATAGAGATATAAAGGGTTTTTTGTAAACTGAAAAAACGTGTGGAAAGAGGACTATTTTGTGCTATAAAGACCTCCCCAGACATACATAAAAATAAGGTTGAAGGCATGAGTGCGCGCGGCAAAATGAAAATTATCACAGGAAACAGTAACTTAGAGTTTGCCTCTGGTGTTGGCGATCACCTCGAAATGCCGCTAACAGATGCAAGTGTTAAAAGATTTTTAGACGAAGAAGTTTTTGTAGAAATTTTTGAAAATGTACGTGGCGAAGATGTTTTTTTGATCCAGTCGACTTCTTATCCTGCTAATGACCATTTAATGGAACTGCTGGTGATGATTGATGCTGTAAAACGTGGTTCTGCACGTCGCATTACAGCCGTTATTCCCTATTATGGTTATGCGCGTCAAGATCGGAAAACAGGCCCGAGAACACCAATCTCGGCAAAGCTTGTTGCAAACCTTATTCAAACAGCGGGTGCTGACCGTGTTTTGACACTAGATTTGCATGCAGGTCAAATACAGGGATTTTTTGATATACCAACAGATAACCTTTACGCGCTGCCTGTTTTTGCACGTGATATTAAAAAACGTTACGGCGAAGGTGATAATATCGTTCTTGTTTCACCAGATGTTGGTGGTGTTGTTCGCGCACGCAAGCTTGCGAAGCGTATTGATGCAGGGCTTGCAATTATTGATAAACGTCGTGAAAAAGCTGGCGTGTCAGAGGTGATGAACATCATTGGGAATGTTGAAGGAAAGAAATGTATTTTGGTTGATGATATTGTTGATTCTGCAGGCACACTTTGTAATGCGGCAAAAGCATTGGTGGATGCCGGTGCAAGTGCTGTTTCAGCCTATGCGACACATGGTGTTTTTTCTGGTCCTGCTTTTGAAAGAATAAAATCTTCGCCATTGGAAAAGCTTATTGTGACAAATACAATCGCAAGTAAAGAAGGTGCTTGTGATAAGGTTGAGTACCTTGATATTGCCCCTCTTATCGGTGAAGCGATGCGTCGTGTTCATGAAGAGCGTTCAGTCTCTACCCTATTTGAGTAGAAAAACATTTACGGTGAGCATTATTTTCTTCGTATTTAGGCTTGTTTTTGCTCAATTTTTGGTGTAGAACGGTCCTCCTTGTATTGAATTTAATGATCTTTAAGTTGCTTTTTGTGAGGTAACTTTTTGAAATAAAAGAAAAATAATAAGAAAGGTTTTGGAAATGTCTGAGAGAGTTACACTTGAGGCTCAAAAAAGAGAAAGCACTGGTACAGGAAATTCTCGCGCGTATAGAAATGAAGGCCTCCTTCCTGCAGTTATTTACGGTGGAAACGCTGCTGTAGATCATGTTTTGATGGAAGAAAAGGTTTTCACGCAGGAACTTCATAAAGAAGGATTTTTCGCAAAGCTTTTTGATATTAAGGTTGATGGTAAGAATCAAATGGTTCTGACAAAAGATGTTCAATTTCACCCTGTGACTGAGCGTCCTTTACATGCAGACTTTGTACGCGTTGATGAGAAATCAAAAATTGTGGTTTCAATTCCTGTTCACTTCGAAGGAAAAGAGAAATCTCCAGGCCTGAAGCGTGGTGGTGTTTTAAATGTTGTACGCGCAGTTGTTGGCCTTTACTGTTCTCCAGCAAATATTCCAACACATGTGACAGTTGACCTGACGACATTGAATGTTGGTGAGACAGTTCACTTTAGTGCCATCAATCTTCCTGAAGGTGTTGAGCAAGAGCCAAATCAACGTGATTACACAATCGCAAATATTCTTGCGCCACGTCTTGAGAAAGCTGTTGAAGAAACTGCTGATGAAGAAGCAGAAGGCGAAGAAGCAGAGGGCGAAGAAGGCTCTAAAGAAGCTTCTACAGAAGAATAGTCGCTGGGGGATGCCATGCGCCTTATTGTTGGCCTTGGAAACCCTGGTGATAAATATAAACTTAATCGACATAATATAGGCTTTTTAGTCCTTGATGCGCTTGCCGATAATAACCATTTTTCACCATGGCGTGAAAAGTTTGATGGTCAGTTGTCAGATGGTGCGGTTGCAGGGCACAAGCTTATTTTCCTAAAACCACAGACGTTTATGAACCTGTCGGGCAATGCTGTACAAAAAGCCATGCAGTTTTATAAAATTAAACCTGAAGAAGTTCTTGTGGTTCATGATGAATTAGAACTACCTCCTGCAAAAATTCGCCTTAAGCAAGGTGGTGGGCATGGTGGACATAATGGCATCAGGGACATAGACAAACATATTGGTAAGAATTATCATCGCATGCGTGTTGGTATTGGCCGTCCACAAGATGCAACCCATGAAGACGCTGTTTCGAATTATGTTCTTTCAAACTTTACAAAGGCGGAAATGAATGGTTGGTTGCCAGATGTTTTGGGGGGTATCTTAGATAATTTTGATATGGCCTTAACATCTCCTGAGAAGTTTATGACAAAAATGGCGCTTTCAAAGGATTAGAAGATGAAAAAATTTAAAAAAATAGTACTTGCAACGCATAACCAAGGAAAAGTATCTGAATTTCGCGAAATGTTTGATGGTTATGAAGTTGAAATCATTTCTGCTGCCGAGTTTGACTTGCCCGAACCAGAAGAAACAGGGGAAACCTTCCAAGAAAATGCAGCTCTTAAAGCAATTTTGGCGATGAAAGCGACGGGATTACCTGCGCTTGCTGATGATTCAGGTATGTGTGTTAATGCACTTGATGGACAGCCGGGAATTTACTCTGCGCGTTGGGGGGGAGAAAAAAAAGATTTTAACGCTGCTATGAAACGTGTCAATGATGAGCTTGGTGACAATAAAGATCGTTCAGCATTTTTCTTTTGTTCCCTGGCTTTGGCATGGCCAGATGGTGAAGTGGATGTTTTTGATGGTCACATCGATGGTGAGCTTGTTTGGCCGCCACGTGGCGAGAATGGATTTGGATATGACCCAATGTTTGTACCAGAAAATGATACGCGCACTTTTGGTGAAATGAAGCAGTTGGAAAAAAATAAAATGAATCACCGCGCGCATGCTTTTGCTAACTTGATGGATTATTTCTCTGCGTAAAACTACTTATTCATCAAGCTGCGGTAGGCTTGTACATATTTCCGGAATTCATTTGCAGAGAGTGTTGAGTCATTTTTAACAACGTCTAATGTTGACTGACTCATTCTTTCTTCATGTTTGAGGATCATTATTTGCGAAATAGACTTTTCTATTTCCCAGAGCGGTCCGACGGTATCGCAATGATAGGCAATGTTCAGGTTTTCAGTAGCATAAAAAACACTGCTGTCGGGAAGAGTTGTCATTCTTTCAAGTGCATTTACTTTGTAAACAAAGTTGTCATCATTTTCTTTAATGTCGTTCTGGAGATTTTGGAATTGTGTTAATAGAGACTGAATACCAACACTCTTAAGCTTTTCATCTGTCAGCGCCTCTGTAAGTGAGTCGTTTGTTGTTTGCAGCTCAACGATTTTTTATGGTCGTCCTCCACATTCGCTATAAAGAATGATGGCGCAACAAAGCTTAAAATAATACCAAGATATTTTTTCATTTTTCTATGCTATCCTTCCAAAATCAGGATGAATATAATAAAATGTATCCTATTTGTCAACAAAAACTACAAAAAGAATAAAATGGTCGAAAAAAGAAACCTTGCAATATATATTCATTGGCCGTTTTGCTTGTCAAAATGTCCTTATTGCGACTTTAATTCTCATGTCAGTGAAAATATTGACCACAAACAGTGGTCTCAATCTTTGATTGATGAGCTTGCCTATTATTTAGAGAAAATTGATTGCGCAGCGATCACAAGTGTTTTTTTTGGTGGTGGCACACCTTCTTTGATGGAGACCAAGACAGTTGAGTCTCTATTAACATTTATGCAGTTGGACCAAGATGTTGAAGTGACCTTGGAGGCGAATCCCACATCCATAGAGTTAGGTAAATTAAAAGACTTTAAAACAGCTGGCGTTAATCGTCTTTCAATGGGGATCCAGTCTTTGGATGACCAGGCACTTAAATTTTTAGGAAGACAACATAGCGCAAGTGATGCCTTGAAAGCTCTTGAGAAAGTGTCATCAACATTTGACCGCTATTCGTTCGATCTTATTTATGCACGGCCTGATCAAACATTAAACCAGTGGCAAACAGAGCTTGACGAAGCATTACAGTTCGCGCGCTCTCATTTATCTCTGTATCAGTTGACAATTGAAAAAGGCACACCTTTTTATCATGCGTATTTGAAGGGTGATTTTGTTATGCCTGACGAAGATTTGTCAGCAGACTTTTATGACTTAACAGAGCAAATGGTAAAGGAGAAAGGCTTTTCTTCCTACGAAGTTTCAAATTATGCGCTGCCAGGTCATGCCTGTCGACATAATTTAGCTTACTGGCAGTATCAGGATTATATAGGTGTTGGGCCTGGCGCACATGGTCGTATTACGGTTGATGGTAAGAAATATGCGACGCGCCAGCACCGTGCGCCACAGATTTGGCTTGACCGTGTGAAAGCTGAAAGTCATGCAACACAAACATTTGAAGCTCTTTCTGTACAGTCACAAATAGAAGAGTTTTTAATGATGGGACTGCGCTTAAAAGAAGGTGTTTCTAAGGCAAGCTTCCGAGAAATATCAGGCGGTCACTGTTTTTCAGAGTTGTTGGATGTAAACAAGATAAAATTGATTGACGGTTTTTATATAGAAGATGAAGCATCTTTTAGACTGACAGACCAAGGGCGAAACTGTCTCAATAAAGTTGTAGAACACTTGTTGACTTAGTTTTCAAGTTTTTCAAGTTCCATAATTTCTTGTTCTGCAATGAGAAGAATTTCTACACTTGATAATGTATCAATATTTTTTGCATCAGCATTTTTCACAGCAGGCCCAATCATTGGACGAATGCTTTTATAAAAAAGGGCAAACTCATCCACAAAGTCAGCAAGGTTGCCTTTTGAGAAGAGCGCTTTTTTTTGTGCAGTGAGACATCTTTGATAGAGATTACGATAAACCTTAACGTCACGCACTTGCACATCAAAAGAATTATTCCAATCACTGATAAGCTTTAGCAGGCTATGAATGTCTTTTTGTGTTTTTGAGAAGTCTTTTGATGAAACAAAATAGCCAAAAGACTTTGCCATAATTTCTTGGTAGAGTATTGTTTTTTTGTCAAAGGCTTTAACAAAATACTTCTTTTTGAAAAGATTCATATTTTCTTTTGTTTGTTTTAACGCATCTTCTTTTTCTTTTTGTATGTATTCGTCGGCATGTTTTTTGTAGAGCTTTTTGTTAGCTTCAAGGTGTTCCATTTTTTCTCCTATTTTCTCAAAGGTAACCTCTTCGGGAATAATCTTATGTTTTTTGAAGGTAGAATTGATCGCCATTTTTTCTGAGAAAAGATAAAGAAGGGCAGACAAAACCTCGAAAAAAAGAAGAGCAAATGCACCTTTTGATGTTTCTAATGACATCATACCAAGTAAAAAAGAAACAACTCCCATTGTCATTGAAACAAAAGCAAGTCTTCTGAAATTAGATTTTTTTGCTGTCACAGTGTGGGCATCAAGGCGTTCATTTGTCTTATGGTGATAATAGAGAGGGATAATAACGTTACCAAAAGGGTCGTAAACATCTCCTTTGGTTGCATTGCCAGATTTCGAATTATAATATTTCACAATCTTTGTGTATGCTGTTTCTCCTTTCAAGCTTTCATCATCACCATGATAGGGCTGTTGGGCAATTGTGGTTTTTTTTCTTTTTCGCCCATTGTAGCGAATGGATGTTGCAAGTGTTAAGTTTTCATCATTGTCATACTCTGTAATTTTTACAGGTAGTGAGGTTTTGTCTTTAAAGAAAGTTTCTTTTTTCTTTTTGCCGTTTGGATGGAATTCAATTTCAGTCGCAACTTGATGGCCGTTTCTTTGATAGAGTTTTAGCTTCGAGACTTGTTGGTCTTCATCATATTCTTTTACTTTCGATATTTTTTCGGAGCCATCTCTATATTCAATGATTTTTTCAAGATGGTAAGAGTCGCCATAAAAATAGCGCTGCGCGCTATTATTTGATTTTTTTCCGAGATGATTGACTTTTGAAACTAAGAAGCCTTTTTCATCAAAAGTCTCTGTTTGTATTAGTTTTTGTCTATCTTTATCAGAGTGTTTTTTTTCTTTTAGCACACCATTACTGAAATAGCTGTAATCAACAGTGAAATCAATGCGGCCTTTTTGATCAAATTGCTTAAAAGAGATGACTTGTTTGTTTTGATTAAAACTTTCTTCTGTTTTTAACGTATGCCCATCATCTTGGTAGCTGGTTTTTTTGACAAGGTGTTTTTTAGAATACTCAAAGGTCGTTTTAAACAGAGACTTATCTTTGAGGACTACCTCTTCGATAACTTGCTGTTCAGTATTATACTTAAATGATTTTTTGACAGTTTTACCATCAGATCCAAGAATGCGCCGTGCTTTTTTCTCTCCTTGCAGGTTGAGAAGAACTTCGACTGCTATGTTTGCATTTCCAAGGATATTATCTTTGATATTTGCTTCTTCAGATAATTTTTTGGAAATATCGTCATAGCCACGATAGTAAGTACGCTTAATAGTATCAATAGTTGCGGTCTGAAAGCCAATCTCAATAGGTTTGCCGTTGACTTCATGGTATAGAGGTTTTTTTTCTGCTGTATCATTCATTTTAATACTTTTGAACTCTGCCAGGCTTTGTTTTGATTGAGCTGAAAACAGCACCAGTTGCGATCTTTGGACGATGCACAATCTAAGATAGAGACTGGTTGGTTTTTAGGGGAAAGTCAATAATGTCAGTATAAGATATGGTGTTCCAACAGTTAGAAAGTTTATTTGGTTGCGTAAAGGTGACTGAAGATATTGATTAGTGAACTAAATTCACTCTTGACCTTCTTCTAGTAAATTTAGGAAGCGATTGCCATCACTTGCAGAATGCAAGACTGGCTTAGAGGTATTCCAAATCATCATAAACTGATCGATCAGCATATTAGCCATATCGGAGCTTTGTAAAATGAAGCCATATCCTTCATGTCGTGAAGACGTAACCATCACTTTGTCTTCGTAAACCATATAACTTAATCGCGCATTAATTCTCTCTGGTGCGATGCGCATTTCCCTTAAAAAAGCTTTGCCTGATCCCATAAATGGATACCTTTTTACATCTATAGACTGTGCTGGTGGCCATATGGCTTTTAAATTGATGTTTTTTCTGATACGCGCAATATTGAAATATGTCAGGTAATCTTCGCCAATTGCTGCAATCATTGATTGAACAGGCCAGAAGGAAAAAACCTCAATATTCTCATAAAGAAGAATGTCATTCAGCATATTGTGTAAGGCGTTTCTGTTCTCAAAATACTGCAGGCGAGGCTTTAAGTTCTTGCTTCCTGCTTTAGCAATCAATTCTGGAAGTGTTTTTTCAAATTGCTGCTGTGTAATATGCATGTTGTCGAGTTTTTGTTTATATAAAAGGTTGAGTTTTTCAGGGTGCTCAGCTGTAAAAACTTTGACATTATTTTGCAAAGCATCGATCACAAATCCAGCATCTTTTAACTTTTCAAGGTGGCCGTAAAGAGTCGCTCTTGGCAGTCCCAAATCCTTTGCAAGTGGCGTTGCGTTTTTGGCGCCATGCTCTAAGAGGCACAGATAAATTTCTGCTTCTTTCTCTGAGAGGTCGAACTCTTTAAAAATCTGTTCTAACATTTTTCTGCCTTTGTTGTCGAAATATGTCGACAGTAATTTGAACAATACCACTGTAAGTTAGATATTTCAAAAGGTATTGGTTTATTTTCTTTGTTTAGATTAAATGACAGATAGGAGTTTTACATGTCAAAAAAAGAAAATTCAAAAGAAGTGTCACCTGTCGATCATCAAGCGATGACAGGATACTGCATTGTTTTTGGTGTTTTTGTTTCTGGTCTTGTGACAAATGTCATTGTAGCTTCAAAGGTTGTCGAGATTTGGGGAATGGTTTTACCATCTTCTGTTTTTATCTGGGCGATAACGTATCCGTGCTCAGATATTGTGGCTGAGGTTTATGGTCGGAAATATGCCAATAAAATGGTTCTAGGTGGCTTTGTCGCATTTGCTTTAGCCATTATTACGATACAACTTTCTATTGCGATGCCTGCGGCCCCTTTTTGGCAGAAACAAGAGGCTTTTCAGCTGGTTTTAGGAACAAGCTTGCGTGTTGCAGTTGCTGCGTTGGTCTCATATCTTATTACACAGTTTTTTGATATTTATATCTTTAGCATCCTTCGTCAGAAAACAAAGGGAAAGCATTTATGGATTAGAAATAATTTATCAACATTGATCTCTCAAACATTGGCAAACACAATTTTTCTTTCCATCGCATTTATCGGCACGATGTCTTTTGAAAACTGGACAAGCTTGTATACCAATAATTTGCTAGTGCGCTATATGTTGGCATTAAGTGACACAGCTTTTGTTTATTTAGGTGTCTTCTTTCTTTTTAAAGCATTCCCAGCATTAAAAAAGAACGCTTGAATAGTGTGGCATCCATACTTTTTATGGGTGCGTAGAATTTTGATTGGAATAAAAGATTGATTTTGTTGGCGCGCCGCCGCGAACGAAGTTCGAATACTAAAAGTCCTGGGCGAGTTCATGAAATGATTGAGATGGCGCGCCCCGGAGGATTCGAACCCCCGACCTTCTGATCCGTAGTCAGACGCTCTATCCAGCTGAGCTAGGGGCGCATATCAAAGAGGCGCAATGATAGCCTAAAACGAAGGTTCTGTGCAAGTCTTTTGTGTGAATCAAGAATGTGCAAAGATGTCAACGTCATTCCAACCCTCTAGGTCAAGCAGAGAGCGCGTTGGAAGAAATTCGAAGCATGCTTCTGCAAGGCCTGTTCTTCCTTCGCGTTCTAGAAGATCGATAAGTTTTTCACGAATTTGGTGCAGGTATAAAACATCAGAGGCAGCATACTGAATTTGATTTTCATCAAGGTCCGGTGCGCCCCAATCAGATGTTTGCTGTTGCTTAGAGAGTTCAACGCCAAGAAGGTCTTTAGTAAGGTTTTTTAGTCCATGCCGATCTGTGTATGTGCGTATCAATTTTGAAGCAATTTTTGTACAAAAAACGGGAGATGTTAGTGCCCCTAAATATTTGTACAGTGTTGCAATATCAAAGCGTGCAAAGTGAAATATTTTAACAATATCTTGATCTTCAATAATTTTTTTAAGGTTGGGCGCTTCGGTTTGTCCTTTGTGAACTTGAACTAAATGTGCTGAACCATCACCATTTGAAAGTTGAACAACACAAAGCCGATCTCTTTCAAAACGTAGTCCCATTGTTTCTGTATCAATCGCAACGATATTGCCAAGGTCTACATGGTCAGGTAAATCCTGTTGGTGAACAAAGATTTGATGGCCACTAATATAATGTTCTTGTGTCATTTTTATTCCTCCTTATGTCATCATACCGCCCGAAAAAATGATTGCTGTCAACAGCTTTCAATGTTTACATAGGGTGTAATTTATTTAAAGGGGGTAAAAATGGCAAAAATCGTAACTGTTTTTGGCGCATCAGGTTTTTTGGGACGACATGTTGTTGCACGACTTGCCACAGCAGGTTATATAGTGCGCGCCGCTGTTAATTCACCTGAAAAAGCGAAGTTCTTAAAAGTCATGGGACAAGTTGGTCAAGTGACACCAATTGCTGCCCCTTTGCAAAGTGAAGTTGCTGTGCGTGCGGCTGTCAAAGGATCGGATGCTGTCATAAACCTTGTGGGTATTATGTTTCCGCGCGGACTTCAGAATTTTCAAGCTGTTCATGTTGACGGTGCAAAATACATTGCTAAGGCTGTAAAAGATTTTGCTGTGCCTTCACTGGTACATGTCTCGGCAATTGGAGCTGATACATCTTCGAACGTAGAGTATGCGCGTACAAAAGGAGAGTCTGAAAAAACAATTCGTCAATATGTGCCACGTGCAATCATTATGCGACCCAGTATTATTTGTGGCAGGGAGGACAATTTCTTTAACCTGTTTGCAAAAATGGCTAAATATTCGCCTGTTTTACCTTTGATTGGTGGGCAGACAAAATTTCAACCTGTTTATGTTGAAAATGTTGCTGAGGCTATTGTGAATGCAGTTTCTTCGACATCCTATCAAGGGGGTGTTTATGAAATAGGGGGACCAAAGACTTATACATTCGAAGAGCTGATGCTGTTAATGTTAAGTATTACAAAAAGCAAAGCATTGATAATGTCACTCCCATTTTGGTTGGCAAAGATACAAGCAAGTTTTATGGAGGTTTTCCGCATTCCTCTTTTAACGCGCGGTCAAGTTGAATTATTGCGCCAAGATAATATTGTTAGTAAAGATGCAAAGTCATTGCGTGATCTAGATGTACACCCCATGCCCATTGAGCCTGTTTTGAAAAGCTATTTATAGATTAAAATGGAATTGATTCATCAAAAATAGGGGTTGCATAACGTCCGACTTCAACTGCGCCTTCAGGAGCTCTCTCGTCGTTACCAATATGCGTTAGTTTATATAGGTCATTCCCAATTGTGATCGTAGAGTCGGATGCTTGAAGTGTTTTCTCTAGATAAAGCTTTTGATCATTTTTAGAGGGTTCTGGGATTGTTTGAGAAATCATCATTGCATAAGGTATATTGTTGCAAGTCAGATAAGGTAGTCCTCCGACAATAGATAAGTTTTTTTGATATTTATAGAGGTCTGCACCCCATGATTTAAAATCATCAAGTTTTACAATGCCCACGGCGACGTCATCATTTGATATTTTTTCAAAAAAATGTTCAACATCTTTCATGCAAACAAGAGGCGTTAGAACACCAAACTGGTGATAGCAAAGCTTCGTCAAGTTTTGGTCATCTCCAAGTGTTACAAGATTGAACTTACCTTCTTGCCGTAGTGTCGCGGCGATAATTTCACGCCATATTGTATAGATGGCACTGAAAGGATAGATTCCCTGGTATTTTTGGTGCAGAGTGCGCAGCATGTCTGCTTCGCGCGCGGGGCGAAAAATGTGCCCTGTTTTTATCTTCTTCACACGTTCAACGATCTGGCTCCTTTGATCAAGAAGTGAAAGGATTTTGTTATCAACCTCATCTATTTCTTGTCTGATTTCTGCTAAGGAGGTTTTTTTATCTGTCATGATGTTTCGTTTGTGATTATAGTGTAGCCTGTCCGACCTATAAATTAACAGTTAAATGAAAAATGCCAATAACTTTTTATAAATATCTTGCACGTCAATTTTTCGTTTGGGTTGTTTATGTCGTGGCAATCTTTTTTGTGATCGTCTTCTTAGTTGATTTTATGGAACTTTTGAGGCGTGCTTCTGATCAAAATATTGATTTGCGTGTTTTGCTTAGAATGGCTTTTTTAAAGGCGCCATCAATGGCTGGTAAGCTTTTGCCATTTTCTGTTCTCTTTGCTTCTATGATGACATTGTGGCGTATGATTCGTAATCAAGAGCTTGTCGTCGTGCGTGCCGCGGGCATATCAATTTGGCAGGTTCTTTTACCTTTAATAATCCTAGGCCTTCTTCTTGGTACTTTTAGAGCCTTTGTTTTTAACCCTTTTGAAGCTGCAACTCTTTCTCGCTTTGAACATTTAGAGGCGCGTTATTTAAAAGGTAAAGGAAGCTTTATGGCTGTTTCTCCATCAGGTTTATGGTTGCGTCAATCTCTTGAAGAGAATTATGCGATTATATATGCACAACAAATTTCAACGGATGGATCACATCTGACACTTCCGTCTGTTTTTATTTATGACAATAAAGACTCTTTTATCAGTCGAATTGATGCGGGTCGTGCCGTTTTAATGCAAGGAAAATGGCGGCTTGAGAATGTACGAATTTCAAAAGTTGATCATCCTATTCTAAATCAAAAAGAATATGTTCTAGAGACGGATCTAACACCTGAAAAAATCCAAGACAGTTTCGCGCCGCCTGAAACAATCTCTTTTTGGAATTTAAAAGACTTTATTCATACTCTTGAAAGTTCAGGTTTTTCTTCTGCAAGACATCGTTTGCACTACCACGTCTTGCTTTCTACACCACTGTTATTATGTGCTATGATTTTGGTCGCAATGGCGTTTACAGTTCATATTCGTTCAAGGCATGCAAAAGTTTTTTATGCGTTTGTTGGATGTATTTTTGCAAGTTTCTTACTGCATATTATGTCTGACGTTATTATGGCGATGGGTCTTGTTGGTCGATTGCCTGTGTCAGTTTCCGCATGGGTGCCTGGTGTTGTTGTTTCTTTGCTTGGTATGGCTGCTATTCTTCATTTGGAGGATGGGTGATGAGGGGTAAGTTTATTATTTTTCTTATTTTCTTACTGTTTCAGCCTTCTGTCGTCTTGGCGCAAAGCAACCGTGATGCGCCTGTTGACTTTGAAGCGGATAATTTCAGCTATCATCAAGAAAAAAAAGTTTATCAAGCAAAAGGAGATGTTGTTTTAAAACAAGATGGTGCAAAACTGCGTGCGAACGAAGTGAGTTATGACGAGAAAAAAGGTAAAATAAAAGTCAAAGGAAAAATTAAAATCACTGAAAAAAATGGTGATGAAGTGCTGGCAGACAAAGCTGAGTTAGGTAAAGGCTTTAAGAATGCAGACATGAAGAATGTGCGCATCAAGATGGGTGGTCATAGCCGCCTTTCAGCAGAATATGGCAAACGTATTAACGGTGAAACCCACGAGCTTGAAAAGGCGCACTTTTCTCCTTGCAAATTATGTAACGCTTTTGGGACGGAGGTTCCTTTATGGTCTTTGGGGGCTTATGAAATTGAGCATGATTTAAAAGAAAAAGATTTATTTTACAAGCACGCTTGGCTGGAAGTTTTTGGTGTTCCCATTTTTTATGTTCCTTATTTCTTCCATCCGGCTCCGGATGTTAAGCGACGTAGCGGATTTTTAATGCCCAGTTTTGAGCAGTCGAGTGAATATGGCTTTATTACACGCATTCCTTATTATGTTGCACCGTCTCCCAGCTATGACGTCACGATCACCCCAACGATTGTTTCAAAAGAGGGAACAATATTTGAAACACATTATCGTCAGAAATTTCAATATGGTGAAGCTGAAATTAAAGGGAGTATTGCACAGTTCAGTGAATCACAGTCAGGGTTCGAGCAAAATGATTGGCAAGGCCATATTTTCTCAAAATTGCGTTATAAAATGGATGAGGATTGGACAGGAGGGTTAGAGCTTAATCGTGTAAAAGACAGGCTTTATTTAAAAAAATACGACTTTAGTGACGAAGACACTCTCACATCTAGAGCTTACCTTGAACGCTTGGATCAGGCATCTTATTTCTCGGCTTCAGCTTACAAATTCCAAGGCTTACGCTCGACAGATGATGAAGATCAGATTCCACTTGTGCTGCCAGAAATTGAATACTTTGTGGAAGGAAAGCCGAGTTTAATTGGTGGAACGGTATCGTTTGAGAGTCGCCTTCGTTCGATACGCCGTCGTACAGGTTCTAAAAGCCACGGTGTTACGGTGAAAGGAAAATGGGAAAGACCTTTCCATTCTTCAATGGGCTATATTTATGATGTGGCTTTATCTGCACAAGCAGATGGTTTTTTGGTTCGAGATGACGGTGAAGACGATTGGCGCAAAGAGGCGCGCTTTTTCCCAGAAGCAAGCCTTGGTGTGCGTTATCCTTTCATAAGATATAACAAAAAATCTTATGACTTGATTGAGCCTGTTGTGTCCCTTGTTTTCGCACCAAATGACAAAAAGCTTAATAATATACCAAATGAAGACAGTGAAGGTTTTGTTTTTGACGAGACAAACCTATTCAGCTTAAACAGGTTTGCTGGCTATGATCTTTTAACATTAGGGTCTCGCGTTGATTATGGTTTTAACTACAAACATTTTGATCCTTCGCTTGGTACTTTAGAGGCTTTCTTGGGTCAATCTTATCGCCTAGATGGTAAAAGTGATTTAGCGTTCCCAGAACAGTCAGGTTTACGTGAAGATGTCTCAGATATTGTTGGGAAGATCCATTATACGCCAGGTAGCTACGCAGATTTCTTATATCGTTTTAGATTTGATGATGAGACAGGAGATGCTGAAAGAAGTGAGCTTGGTGTTATTGTGCGTGACCCGATGTATTGGGTAATGGGGGATTATATTTATCTTGTGGAACAACCTGGTTTAGCAACATCTAAAAATCGTGAGCAAATTTCAGGTCAGGTTGGGGTGCGCTTGAACGAGTTTTGGTCAGTGTCTGCAGATGCTGTACACTCTTTAGAGAAAAATAATGATGGGACACGTTCGGCCGCTTTACAGTTATATTATAATGATGAGTGTCTGTCTCTTACATTGAAGGCGGAAAGACGCTTCACAAGGGATGGTGATTTAGACCCTGAAGACAGTATTAATTTGCGTATATCACTTACACATTTAGGAGATTCAGTAGGAAATGATTAAATTAATTAAACTTTTTATCGTCTTAGTTCTGATTGCCCCTCCTCTTCAAGCTAACCCTATATTTGGCAGTCGTATTGTTGCGAAAGTTAACGGCAGTATCGTGACAGCAGGGGATGTTATCGACCGTATGCAGCTTATTATTGCTTCTAATAAGATAAAAGACTCTTTCGAGTTGCGTCAGAAAATTCTACCAATGGTCATGAAGGGGCTTATCGATGAGAAGATACAAATACAGGCGGCTGCAAGTGAGTCAATTCGTGTCAGGGAAGAAGAAATAACGAATGCCAAGCTCAGAATGGTGAACTCTGCTGATGTCACACCAGATACGGTAGATGACTTTTTTAAAGAAAAAGGCGTTCCGATTAACAGTCTAGAACAGCAAATTCGAGCGGGTGTTTCGTGGGGTAAGTATGTTGGTATTAAGTACAGAGAAAGCGATTTTCGTGAGGCAGAAGATGTTGAGAATATCATTGCAAGACTGTCTAAAGAAGAAGGTGTGCAACAAAAGCATCTATATGAAATGTTTTCTTTTGATAGCAATGAGCTAGAGGAAAAAAGGAAGAATATTAAAAATAACTTTGTGCAAACCTCGAAGGAGGTCTCCAAAACACCTTCAGCCTCTAGAGGGGGAGAAATTGGTTGGGTTCGTCTAGAAGACTTGGAAAAACATCTAAAAGAAGCCTCGAAAGATTTGAGTGAAAAAGAGGTTTCGAGCGTTATAAAGTCTGATGAAGGGTACCATGTTTTATTTGTCCAGGGCATGCGCACTTTAGAGTTGCCAGATGAAGATAAAAGGGAAGAGTGGCGCCAGTCACTGGAGGAGGCTTTGCGTAAGAAAAACCTTACAGCTTTGTCAAAGCACCTCATGAATAAGCATCGTCGTAACGTACATTTGGAAGTAAAGTTTTGAGTATCCAAAGCCTTCCTCCCCTTCGGCAAGTTGTTGAAGAATTTGATTTGCAGCCAAAGAAGTCTTTAGGGCAGAACTTTCTTTTTGACCTCAATCTTACATGTAAAATTGTTCGCGCAGCGGGGAGTATAGAAGGCTTTGATGTTATTGAGGTTGGTCCAGGTCCAGGCGGGCTGACGCGCTCTTTTTTCTTAGAAGGCAGCCCAAAGCATGTTTTTGTGATTGAGAAAGATGATCGTGCAATTGCAGCACAGCGTCAAATTCAAGATGTGGTTGGTGAAAGCAAGTTTACAGTTTTACAGAAAGATGCGCTGAAAGTTGATATATCGAAATTGTCGAGTAACCCGAAAAAGGTGATCGCAAATTTACCTTATAATATTTCAACAAAATTACTCACGAATTGGTTTTCAGTGATGGATGATATTAGTAGCTTAACTTTGATGTTCCAAAAAGAGGTTGCTGATCGCTTAATTGCAGCGCCAGGATCAAAGAGTTATGGGCGTCTTTCTGTTATGACGCAATGGTTATGTGATGTTGAGAAAGCATTTGATGTGCCGCCAACTGCTTTTGTGCCGCCACCCAAAGTAACCTCTTCTATTGTGCATTTGGTGCCACGAAAGAACAGGATTATGCAAGGTCAGGTAACCTTAAAAAGGCTGGAACACCTTGTTAAAAAAGCCTTTGGAAACCGCCGAAAAATGTTGCGATCAACATTGAAAGGGCTTGTCGATGAAAAAGGCTTTGAGAAAGCTGGAATTGACTCTACTGCACGCCCAGAAGACTTAAGTGTGGAACAGTTTTGTCAGCTATCTTTGTATTCCACAGCTTCTTCGCGTAATTGATTAACAAACTCAGGTAAGCCAACTTGACGCTCACGCTTGAGGCGTTCAGCCTCTAAAATAGCTTCGACATTATGGACACTTTTATCAATATCTCGGTTGATGATAATGTAATCATATTCTGCCCAATGGCTCATTTCATCACTTGCCTTGGACATGCGATCACGTACAACTTCCATAGAATCTTGTGAGCGCTCAATCAAGCGGCGTTCAAGCTCGGCGACGGAAGGTGGAAGAATAAAGACACTAACTAAATCTTGGCGCGCTTTTTGAGCAATTTGCTGTGTCCCTTGCCAGTCAATGTCAAATAAAATGTCTTTACCTTTTGTCAGCGTGTTTTCTGCAACCTCGAAAGGGGTTCCGTAATAATTTCCAAACACTTTTGCATACTCAAGAAATTTACCATCTTCAGCGTCTGCTTTAAACTTCTCAACATCGCTGAAAATATAATCAACACCATCTTTCTCTGCAGGGCGCTTGGGGCGGGTTGTTGTTGAAATAGATAAAATAAGATTTTTATTTCTATCAAGAAGTTTCCGCGATATAGTCGTCTTTCCTGCACCTGATGGTGAGGAGAGAGCGAGCATTAACCCACGTCGACGAATTGTAGTATCATG
Organism: Alphaproteobacteria bacterium; assembly: GCA_030425825.1. Taxonomy (GTDB): domain Bacteria; phylum Pseudomonadota; class Alphaproteobacteria; order JAUHZY01; family JAUHZY01; genus JAUHZY01. The sequence goes on along the minus strand of JAUHZY010000001.1, from coordinate 1,177,486 downwards.
ATTATTTGCCATGCCTAGAGATAAACGTATTTTAAATCCAAAATCAATCATTATTACAGGAGCATCTAGCGGAATTGGCGAGGCGCTTGCAAAAACTTATGCAAAAAGTGATATGACACTGGGGCTTATTGGCAGGAATAAGACACGTCTAGCTGCTGTGAAAAAATACTGTGAAGCTGCAGGTGCAACTGTTTTAACAGCATTAATTGATGTGCGTGATAAAGAAAAACTACAAAAATGGATACGAAAATTTGATGCAGAACATGCTGTTGATTTGCTTGTTGCAAACGCAGGAATTTCTGGTGGTACAGGAGGAGATGGCGAGAACGAAGAGCAAATTTCCCACTTGAACAGCGTTAATATTGATGGAGTTTTGAATACAATATGGGCTCTGATACCAATGATGCAAAAGAAGCAATCTGGACAAATTGCAATTATGGCATCACTGGCAGGGTATCGTGGTTTCCCAGGGGCACCTGCATATTGTGCAACAAAAGCTTACGTTAAAGTCTATGGTGAAGCGTTGCGCGGCGAATTATGCCACGATAACGTTGCTGTAAACGTCATTTGTCCTGGATATGTAAAAAGTCGTATGACAGACAAAAATGACTTTTTTATGCCTTTTATGGTGTCTGCCGAAAAATCAGCGTTGGTTATTAAGAAATCTTTGCAAAAAAACAGGGCCAGGATAGCATTTCCCTGGCCCACTGTTTTTTTAGCATGGTTGTTTGGCGCATTACCGCCATCTTTCACAGATATACTGTTAAAGCGTTTGCCTAAAAAAGACTAACCTTTACCCCATCCTAGCTTTCCTGCGACAACTTCAGCAATCCCAGCGGCTTGGACATCAAGCATTGAGGAATGATATTGAGCTTGGAATGCCTTATCTTTTTGTGCAAGTAGATATTCTTCATGTGAGGTCATTTTATAACTCCTTTTCATTACTTATGAATACTATTGTACCACAAACGGCTTAAAACATCAATGGATGGGAAAAGAGCACGAAAGCATTGGTTTTTGTTGTCTGTTGTATATCGGCATCTGTCTGTGTGCCTTTGTTGAATTCGAATTAGACATGTTGTGCTTAAAAATTAAGCATTTTATTGTGTGTTTGCTCGCAGAATATAGACGAATAACTTGCAAGATGTTATAATGAAATGGTAACAGGACGGGTAATTAATAGTGATTATTTGAAAGATTCCTAAAAAGGGGGTGTTTTGAAATGACAATAGAGAATGTTATTTCGACATTATTGCCGCAAGCATTAGGCGCAGATTCTACGACAAGGAAGCTGCCTTCTTTGGAGGCCTCTTTGATTAATGTTATTGATAATGCGACAAGCGAAATAAAAACAATTCAACAGGAATCCGCTGAAGATCGTGCGCGGGAAAAGGCCGAGCAAGCTGCTCAGCGTGCTGCTGAACAAGCGCAGAGTAAAGATTTACCGAAAGAAGAAAAAGCCGTGATCCCTGAAGAGTCAAGTTTTCTGGTAGAGGAGTCTGGAACACCAGTTAAAGAGGCTGAAAAAAAAGAATTAGACTTAACAGTCTAGGGTAACGTTTTCATTAGGTTTTCGATTAAGCGCAGCCCTGTATTCCCACTCATTGTTAAAATTGATTCAGGATGAAATTGTACAGCGCGTATTGGCTTTGTCTTGTGTTTAATCGCCATGATCAAACCACTCTCATTTTCTGCAAGAACCTCTAGGCAGCCAGGAAAACTGTCTTCATCCGCGACGATTGAATGATATGCGCCAACAAGACAAGGGCTTGGTAGGCCTTCAAAAATATCTGCTTGCTTGTGTTTTAGTGTCCATCTTTTTCCGTGGCGCGGTGTTTCAAGTAGACGTAACTTACCGCCAAATGCCTCGACCATACCTTGCAGGCCTAAGCAAATACCAAATTGAGGAACATTATGCTGACTTAGTTCAAAAACCAGTTTTGGCACGCCAAATTGCTCGGGTTTTCCGGGGCCAGGGGAATGCACGACCATATCAGGGTTGAGAGCAATGATTTTCTCTGCACTAACGGGGCTGCGGTATGTTGAAACATCAGCACCCATTTGTCTAAAATAGTCAGATAAAGTGTTCACAAAAGAGTCTTCATTATCAACCATGATAATTTTTTTACCTAAAAACTTACCTGTAATAATAGGCTTTGTGTCCATTGTGTTTTTTGTTGAAGCTTGCCCAAAAAGCTTAAAGAATGCTGTTGCTTTTGTTCTGGTTTCTAATTCTTCTAGGTCACCTTCCGAGTCATAAACAAGCGTTGCGCCAACATTATATTTCACTTGGTTATCTTTCAGGTGCATCGTACGAATTGTGATGCCTGTGTTCATATTGCCATTAAAGTTTATGGACCCAATTGCACCACCATACCACGCGCGTGGGCTTTTTTCTTGTTCTTCAATGATTTGTACAGCCCATTTTTTTGGTGCGCCAGTTAATGTTACGGCCCACATATGACTTAGGAAACCGTCAATGGCTGTAAAGCCTTCTCGAAGCTGCCCTTCGACATGGTCAACTGTATGGTAAAGGCCTGCATACTCTTCAACTTGACGTCGACCAAGCAGTTTGACAGACCCAGCTTCACATACACGTGATTTATCGTTGCGATCCACATCTGTACACATTGTTAATTCAACTTCATCTTTTTCCGAGTTCATTAAAAGACGAAGCTGTTCAGCATCCTCCATAGGGTTCCCACTACGTCTGATCGTGCCAGAAATAGGGCAAGACTCGATACGCTTACCATCAACACGGACGAACATTTCTGGGGATGTGCCGATAAGCGACTCATCTCCAAAAGCACAAAAGAACTCATAAGGCGATGGGTTGATCTTTCTAAATCTTTTGAAAAGAGAAGATTGAGAAGCTTGGAAGCTTGTTTTGAACTCTCGACGTAAGACAACTTCAAAAATATCACCAACACGCATACGCTCGCGCGCAATGTCTACTTTCTTTTCATATTCTGACCCTTTGTGGTCAGACGTTATTGCAGGCGCTTCGAAAGTTTCTGGGATGATGGTTGTTTTTGACGTGTCTTCTTTCTCAATGGCATATTCTGCAGTATTGATGTCGCCTTTTCTAAACTCAATTTCTAGACATTGTGCTTTTTCTTTTTGGCGGTCCAGCGCATACAAGCGATCAGGAAGAAAAAGGTGGAATATTTTGTCTTTCTTTGAACGATCTTGATGAAATGTGATCGGGTCAAATTGAAAAATAAGGTCATAAGCAAATGCACCATAAAGGCCACATACAGAAAGAAGCTTGTTTCCTGTGTCAGCCTCAATTTTCTTAAAGGCATTTGTTAGGTGATCAGTTAGCGTACGAATGGGCGTTAAAACCGTTGGCTTATGACTTCTTTTTTCTTCTTCAAAGAATGCATCTGAGTTATTGACATATAGTTCCAGGCGGTTTGGGTTATCTGTTTTGATTTCAACAGATGTATCTTTTGTAAGGTACGGCTTTATAAGTTCCAGAATTACTTCACCACGCTGATTAAGCGCGGTAACAGTAACTGTTCGATCAATCGCAATAAATTCGACCGGTGGGTTGTGAAAGCCGATCTCCCAGCGTGAATAACGGTCAGGATATTCAATACCTGAAGAGAAAAAAGCACCTTTTTGATCATTAAGGCGATCAATAAGAAAGTCTATGCCGTGATCATAGTCAACTTCTTCATCGGTTAATTGGATTTCTAATCCGTCATCCAGATTAACTTTACTCACTGACATCCGCGGCAACTTTCAAAGAAATAATTTTGTCAGGATCAGAGACTTTACCAGAATAAGCGTCACCTTTTTTAATGGCATCGACATGTTCCATGCCTTCTGTTACCTGCCCCCAAAGCGTGTATTGATTGTCCAAGTGTGGAGCTGCTTCGAAGACAATAAAGAACTGACTGTCAGCGCTGTTTGGGTCGCTGGCACGTGCCATAGATACAGCGCCACGTAAATGAGGCTCATCAGAGAACTCTGCATCCAAATTTTTTCCACTGCCACCTGTTCCAGTTCCTGTCGGGTCGCCTGTTTGGGCCATGAAGCCGTCAATAACACGGTGGAAAACAATACCATCGTAAAAGCCTTCTCGTGTCAGCTCTTTGATACGTGCAACGTGATTTGGTGCAAGATCTGGTCGCATTTCGATTGTGACGCGTCCATTTTCAAGTTCTAAGTAAAGAGTGTTTTCCATATCTTGTGCCTTTGCTTCATGTGATCCTAAATAAATGAGAGCAGAGAGCATACAGCCTATAAGAAACTTTTTCATCATGTTTTTCCTTAAAATGTATATGTTAGGTAAAGTCCACCACCCAATTGGAGTGATTTTCCACGATAGTCAACAAGTGGGTTGTCTGCTGCATCGCCAAGCATTTGTGATGCCGTAGCACTGGCACCAATACCCCAGTTGTCATCCCATTTATGATAAAGGTTTAAGTGAACCCCCATGTCTTTTAAGCCTGCACCAGCTTCATATGTTGGTAATTGTTGTTTTTCTCTTGTATCGCGTGCGGAAGCGGTTTCGTCATTGTCAGTTGTTTCATCTTCTGCAAAGCCTACAATAACATTTTCAAAAGCATCTAGATCAACAACCTCAAACTCTGTGCCGCCACTGGTCGATGTCGTAGCTGTTGGACTGCTGGCTGCTGATTGTGCTGCATTTATGCTGTAGAATGCTTGCATATATTCTTCATCAGCAAGGCGTAATGTTGTCCCAAAATTTAATGTTGTCTCATCATCAATGACATAGTATCTGTCTGCTGAGAATGCAGCGATCATACCATCATGGTCGCCTGTGATGGCACGTGATAAACCCATGCCGAACAACCAGCCTTGATGCTCAATTGTTGTGAACAGGTTAACACTTGCTGCCGTTGAAATATCGCCAAGTCCTGTCAAGTTTGCTGAGTCACCTTCACTGCGTCCTGGCATATATCCGATCGAAAGTGCTGCTTTGACACGGTTTCCTCTGTAAAAATTAAACCCAATACCATCGCGAGAGCTGATGAAAAAGCGTTCTCGCCATCTAAAGTCAAAAAGGGGTGTGGCGTGAAAAGCAAGCTCATCATCACCTTCCCATTCAGGAATGTATAGCATGCCAATACCAAACATTTGTGACCATGCACCTTCTTTTTGGTATCGGCGGTCGTAATAATCTTCGGCATGGGCTGATTGCATGGCTGTTAGCATTGCTGCAATCAGCCAAGTCACCAAAATAATCCGCTTTTGTTTAAAAATGCTCATAGATTATGTTTCTAAATACCCAAAAAGATGTCAATCTGACACGAATAAAACATGCTGAATCTGTGACGTAACAATAGGGAAAAACCCATGTTCCAGCAACAAATTTCTTTCAAAAAACCTCTTTCAAAAATTTAAAATAAGCTATATGTTGAGTTCATAAAAGGAAAAACATCAATATATTGCGTTTTTTAATTTTTTTAGCAAACAAGAAGGAATAAAAATGCCAAAAGTATCAGCTATTTGTGTCTATTGTGGGGCTTCCGAGAAAGCTGACCCTAAATACAAAGAATATGCAGTCCAGCTAGGGCGCCTGATGGTTCAGGAAAATATCGCGCTTGTTTACGGTGGCTCACAAATTGGCCTTATGGGTGCAACTGCAGATGCTGTCTTAGAGGGCGGAGGAAATGTTTACGGCGTTTTGCCAGAGCATTTAGAAACTTATGAAAAAGGACATGCAGGCATTACGCAGCTTACAATTACCAAAGACATGCACCAGCGTAAAAAGCAAATGTTTAAGATGGCTGAAGCCTTTGTGATCATGCCTGGCGGTTTTGGTACGATGGATGAAATGTTTGAGATTATTACTTGGAAGCAGCTCCGCCTTCATAGTTATCCTGTCATCATTGTTAATGTTGATGGTTATTGGGATGCTCTTTTGAAGCTTTTTGATTCAATTATTTCGAAGAATTTTGCGAGCGAAAGTACGCGTTCTCTTTATACCGTTGTTGATAAGGTAGAAGATATCATTCCAACAATTCTTAAAATGCCTGTGCCGACAATCGAAGCAAAAGACGAAAGAATATAAGGGTTTTTTTATGTCTATTTATCTGTTTTCAGGAGCTGTTGCGCGGCCATCTTTGGTCTCAAGTTTTGATCCTGATTCTGATACATTATTTTTTTCTGGCATTTCTGCGTCACAAGTCTCTGTTTCTGCACTTTCAACAGGTTCTATTATTTCTGTTGCGGGTGTTGGAAGCCTTTTTGTGGCGACCTTGCCTATTGAGAAAATGACCTCCAATGGCCTGAATGGGAACATGGAATTTTCTGATTTAAGCTTACTTCTTGTAGGCGACGGTACAACAGCTTCATCATTGGATGCTTCTGCCAACGCATTGACGGGCAGTGTTCGTGCAGACCGGCTGTCAGGCCTAGAAGGAAATGACAGCTTAGATGGCTTGGCTGGTGATGATTTTATTCATGGGAATCAAGGCGATGACACGATTGTTGGGGGGCTTGGCAGCGATGTATTGCGTGGCGGGCAGGGTGCTGACTCGCTTTCTGGCGGTGCTGGAAATGATAATATGAATGGAAATAAAGGAGACGATATCGTCAAGGGCGATGATGGCGATGATAATATTCGAGGCGGTAAAGGGAATGATGCAGTTGATGGTGGTAGTGCAAATGACATCATTAACGGTGATCTTGGCGATGATATTCTAGATGGCGGTGATGGGAACGATTTTTTATATGGTGGTGATGGTGCAGATCAGGCCGATGGTGAGAGTGGAAATGACTTTCTGCAGGGAAACCAAGGCAACGATACGCTGAACGGTGGCAATGGTAATGATACGGTTTTTGGTGGCAAGGGAAATGATGTTGCTGTTGGCGATGATGGCGATGATTTTATTAATGGTAACCTTGGCAATGACAGCGTTTTCGGATCTAACGGCGCAGATACGCTAGAAGGTGGATTCGGTAATGACAGTCTTGATGGTGGTAGCGGTAATGACAGTATAGAAGGTGGCGAAGGTGATGATCTGATTTACGGCGCTTCTGGTGATGACCTTGTCAATGGCGGTAATAATGAAGATACGCTTTTAGGCGGCGACGGCAATGACACGATTGATGGTGGCGACGGCAATGACGCGCTTGAAGGCGGCAATGGTAATGACACATTGTTGGGTGGTGATGGCGAAGACACATTTACCTTTTCTTATTCTGCTAGCGCTGTTGATGCCAACCAAAGTGCGGATCAGATGGGGTCTCTGGATGGTGATGGTATAGACTATGTTTCTGATTTTGATGCTGACTTTGATACAATTATTATTCAGCTATCTGATACAACACATCTTTTTTCAGCGACAGCACCTGCGACACTTTCTGCGGGGTTAATAGATGTGACACAAAATGGGTCAGATCTTGAGATTTATTTGAATGGTTCTTTGGAGACACAGAAAATTATTATTCAAAGTCTAGGCATCGCTTCAGCAAGTAGTTTGGACGAACTGTCAACGCTTGCAAATTACGATATAACGTTGCAGCTTATTTAAAATTCATAAAAACGTCTGTCATGGCACATTTTTTGCCTCCCATAAGGTGATGAGCAAAAGAGTATGTAATGACAATTTTTAAAGCACAGGATGTCGCAGCAAATCCTTCGATCGTTAAAGGTTTTAATCCTGAGGCAGATCGTCTGGTATTTACTGGTGTTAGCGCCGCAGAAGTCTCTGTTATTGGCCTTGCTAATGGTGGAACCTTCTTTAAGGCGCCGCATTTAAGCGCTTTCATCGTGCCAACACTCGATATAACACAAATTGTTGATAGCCAAGGTAACGGCAATATTCGTTTTGATGATGGCAGTCAGCTTATTATTGGCGATAACTCAACAGCGTCAGAAGATGATGTTGGGAATTATATGTTTGGGTCATTAGCTGATGATAGGCTCTCCGGTCTAAGTGGAAATGACGCTTTGCATGGTGGTCAAGGTGATGACTTTATTCAAGGGAATAAAGGAGACGATGACCTGGAGGGTAGCGATGGCAATGATACCATTTTTGGCGGGATGGGTAATGACACTATTTTTGGTGACAGTGGTGACAACCTTGTCAATGGTAATGCAGATAATGACAGTATTATTGGTGGATTTGGGAACTCAACATTAAGAGGTGGCAAAGGCGATGACACGATTCGTGGAGATAGTGGTGAAGACCTGATATACGGCGATTTAGGAGATGACTCTCTTCGTGGTGGAGATAGTAATGATGTTCTTTACGGCGGTGATGGCAGCGATCAAATTTATGGAAGCGGTGGAGATGATTTTCTGCAGGGAAACCAAGAAGGTGATACCTTATATGGTGGTGAAGGCGACGATACGATTTTAGGTGGTAAAGACGGCGATTTTATTCAAGGCGGCATGAATGATGATAGTATTCAAGGCAATCTTGGTGATGATACAATTGATGGCGGCCTGGATGCGGATTATATTCGTGGTGGTAAGGGAGATGATGAAATATCAGGTAGCGAAGGTGATGATACGCTTGTTGGCTGGGAAGGAAATGATACCTTAATTGGCGGCACAGGCGCAGATGTTTTTGCATTCCAATATGATATGAGGAATGTAACTGCGAACGAAGATTTCCCAGAATTCATGGGGATGATAGAAGGTATTAGTAATGCTTCAGGCGCTGAAGATATTGTTGCTGATTTTAACAAAACCTATGATGTGATTGATATTATTATTAATAACCCTGCAACTTTATTTATTACAGGAAACGCAACAGTCCTATACGATGAAGACTTTATTTCTGTTTTCTATGACAATGTGGCAAGTGCTGTTCAAATTCGTATCGATAACAACGAAGAGTTTATGATTGTTTTAGAAAATCAAGCTTATGTCTCAGCAACAAACCTACGTGAGCTTGCAGAAGACCAAGATTACAATATCGTCTTCAATGGCGTCACACTTTAATTTCTTGAAAAGAATAAAATAAAAAAGTATCTTAACGATCCTTATTTCTAAAGTTAAAGGTTGTTAAATGGAAGCTATTACAATCAAGCAGTACGAGCGCTTGAATCCTAAAATGTCACTTGATGTGGAAGGTAAAAAGCTTGTTTATTCGACGCCTAACTCACAAACAGTATGGCGCGTTAAATCTCTTTTTGATAAAGAGCCAGATACCATTGCTTGGTTGAACTCTATGGATGCAGATGATGTGCTTGTTGATATTGGCGCCAATGTTGGTATGTATACAGTGTATGCGGCGGGTGTTAAGGGTGTAAAGGTTTTTTCTTTTGAGCCCGAAGCCCAGAACTTTGCTGTTCTTTCAAGAAATATTCTTTTAAATGAATTATCAGAAAATATAACAGCATTTCCTGTTGCTTTGTCTGATAAGGCCGAAGTAGGGATGTTACACCTTTCTTCTGTACAAATTGGTGGATCTTGCCACAGTTTTAACGAAGAAATTAATTACCACCTTAAGCCACATAAGTTTCCTTTCAAGCAAGGCTGTGTGTCTTTGGTTTTTGATGATCTTATAGCGCAGTCTGTCGTGGAGGTGCCAACGCACATCAAAATTGATGTTGATGGTTTAGAGCACAAAATTATTCATGGTATGAAAAAGACGCTTGAGAACAAAAAGGTCAAGTCTGTTTTAATAGAAATAAATACACATGCTAAAGAGCATGTTGATTTAATTGACTATATGTCGGGTTTGGGATTCAAATTATCTGAGGAGCAAGTTAATGAGTCTGTTAGAAAAGAAGGATCATTCGCAGGAATTGGCAACCATATATTCGACCGTTAAGCACGAGTTTCTCTACAATATATTAAATGCACCGATTTTACCTTACCCATTTCCCCATGTTTATATCGAAAACGTGTGGCCTCAGGGATTTTATGAGAAAATCTTAAACGCCCTGCCTCATATTGATCATTATACAGCTCTTAATGAAGTTGGTGAGCGTAATAATATTAAAATTAACCCAAACCGCTTTGTTTTTGAGCCTAATGCTGAAAATGTGGGGAAGCTAGAAGGTGAATCAAAAGAAGTTCTGGGTGCGATTGCACAAGATATTTTGAAAGACTCTTTCGTTATTAAAACAATTCTTCAAAAATTTTCCTCCTTTTTCTCTGATAAAGTCGGGAATATTTTATTAGACCGCCTGTTTGTGAAAGACTTAAAAGGTTATAAGATTGGTCCGCATACAGATTCACCTCGTCGTCTTCTATCAATGCTATTTTATTTACCTAAAGATGATAAATATAAACACACTGGAACCTCTCTTTATATTCCAAAAGAGCGTGGGTTTACGTGTGAAGGTGGTCCACACTATGTTTTTGAGCCTTTTGATCGTGTTAAAACGTTCGAGTATAAACCTAACTCTGCTCTTATTTTTATTAAGTCTGATAGATCATTTCATGGCGTTGAAATGCTTGAGGATCAGGAAATTGAGAGAGATGTTCTTTTAGTTGATTTCCAGAAATATCTTGCTTAACAAGACGGGTATTGTACTTTTCTTTTCTTGGGCATCGCACGACGGTTAAGGTGGCGATATTTTTGAAGTGCTGGAATAATTGATGGCCCTGTCATAAGTAGTGTGATTGCGCCAAAACTGGTGATTAATATCCAAATTAACAAAGAAAAAACAAGTGACCACCCGATTGTGCCGCCTGCGTTGAAGTAGGTGTACATATTGATCCAAAATTCTTTTGTTGTTGGCATCACTTTGTCGCCAAAAAGATTGGGAAAAACAGTGTCTCCTACATAAACCATAAGGCCGCCCCATATAGCGATGTATAAAAATGTAAATAAATTATTTTTCATTTTTTTATTCCAGCGTTGTGATATCTGTAGGGTATTCTACACGAAAAAAAGCATAAAAAAAACGGGAAGATTAATTCTTCCCGTTTTTCTTAAATGCTTGTCGCAATTAATGTTTTAAGAGTACCAGCTACCCACAACACGGTGGACCGCTTTAACATCATTTGCTGCAAGGTCAATTGTTTGCTCTTCGTTGCCATATTTCTTGCCAACAAGAGAACCATTTGTGTTGTCACGAACAACATAAACAACATCAGCTTTTTTGCCGCTTGCATAACGAACAACAGCCAAATCTTCTGGGCGTGCAGGAAGAACAGGGTTAACATAAAGAAGTGTTCCAACACGTACATGTGGCTCCAGGTCAGTTGAAGGTACGTGAACAGCATATGCGCCAGCAACACGATCAAGCTGAGGTGGGCGTTGAGAGAACGTTTGTGGCGTTTCTTCATCAACTGTGAATTTTGTTTCAGTCATTTGGCCACAAACAGGTAGGTCCATAGACATAGACATACGTGCAGTAGGAGAATTGTTCTCTGATGCGATTTCTGCTGTGTGGTTTAATAACTCTTCAGCTTCCTGTTTAGAAAGCAGGTCTTCCGGGCGAACACGCAAAGCTTTTGAAAGCTTTAAAAGGTGGTCTGAACGCACGCGACGAGATCCATTTTCAAGCTTGCTAATTTCAGAACGGCTCAAGTTAACAATTTCACCTAGTTCAGCAAGGGACATACGACGACGGTTGCGCCATTCCTTAATCCTGTTTGGAAGTTCATCATAGGCTTTTTTCATTTTGGTACTCCTAATTTAAAATTTAAATGTATCCCCAAAACGGAGATCAAAGCTTAATTTGCATTTGTTCACTTTTAATGTCAGGAACCTTTATGGACCATTTTGAATACAATGGCAAGGGTTTTTTTCTTTAAAGACAAGTTTTTTTCGCAAAAGAATCAATTAAAGTGACATCAAAGTCAAAAGCTTTATACATGAATAATGAATGATTGTGAAGTCCCTAGATTTTTTATCAGTTTTCAGGCATAATAGAGTAATAACAACTTTGTTCTTTTTAGGGAGATAAATAAACAAATGTCGAGTATGCAGGATTCTGAGCCGTCGTCATTCATAAAAAATATCTCAAAATTTCTTTGTTTTCTGGGCGTTTTTACAATGCTTATGACCCCAACAGTTGGCTATAACAGTGCGCGCGCTGAGGTTGCCAATCAAACAGGCGCTAGCCGTATCTTCAATTTTGCAAGAAAAAGAGCGAATAATCTTTATGGTCATGTCCGTGAAGGGATTTATACAGTTGCTGCGCTTGGTGCAATTGCGATTGCTGTTGCAGCTTTTTTTGGAAAATTTAAGTGGAGCACCTTGTTTTATTGGGCATTAGGGCTCTTTTTGTTAGGCGGCGTTCAAGCATTAATTGATCTGCTTTATTATGGGAATTTCTTATAAAAAATGACTTATAGATTAAGAGTGTTTCTTTGCGTCTTTTTTGTTTTATCTGTGTGGGTTTTTCCTGCACATGCACAAACGGAAGACCTTGGGCTATACAATATAAAAGAGAACCTGGATGCTTGGAATGCAAGCGATCCACAGCAATTGAACACTTCTTCAAGCTCTTCGACGGCCTCAGAGCCAAGTGCGGGTGATGGTATCTTTACAGATAATGGTGCGATGTTTTCGCCTTTTGCTAAAGCAGGCAGTAAAGAAGGTTATTTAAATGATGCTGCATGGAATATGCGTATGGCCGTTTACTCTGTTGCTGCGCTTGGTATGATGGGAATCGCTGTTTTAGCTTTTATCGGTCGCTTTCGTTGGTCCTGGCTGTTTGGCTGGATGTTTGCGGTCTTTTTACTGGGTTCAGTACAAGCATTGATAGACTTTTTATTTGAATAATTAAGCGAGGTTTCATGATGTTACAAAAAAAGAGACTTAAAGCAGTGTTGATGACTTTGATAGCTGCCTTCTTTTTCTTGCAAGTAACGCCTGCAATGGCGCAAACAGCACGCAACCATCTGACGCCACCACGCGTAGATGTGTTCGGTGAAGGGGGCGACACGACAGCCCTACAAACAGCTGAAATGCGAAGTGAGTCTGCTTATATCTATATTAAACGTATGACTTATATTTATTCCGGTGTCGGCGTGATTGGTTTGGTTATTTTGGCTGTGTTTGGCAGGTTCCAGTGGAAATGGTTTATCGCCTTGGTTGGTGGACTTTTTGTTCTTGCTGGTGCGCAGCAATTGGTATTCTTCCTCAACTAGGAAAGCGTAATGGGTAAAGTTTTAAGTAGTCTGTTTCTTATTTTTGCGACGTTTTTTGTCCTGACGGCTCCTGCTCTTGCGCAGGGTGTTCCGTTTGATACAATCATTCGTCCGCCAAAAGGAACGTATAAAGAAGACCCTAAAAATGCGGCTTCTGGTCAGCTTGTAGGGCTGCCTGACAAAACCAATTTCGCAGGTCATGGTAATTTAAGGGGAACGCAGGGTGCTAAAAACATGCTGCAGCATTGGAAAGAGTCCTTTAAAACAACAGCCTATATTCTTTCGGGGCTTGGTGTGTTTGCGCTGGCGATTATGGCTTTCTTTGGTAAGTTTCAATGGAAGTGGCTTCTTATGCTGACATTTGGCCTGTTTTTCATTGGAACATTCGAATTCTTGAGCGGTACCACAGGGCATGTTGGTGATGGTTGGCTGCATGCAGATAATATGTCTGACTGGACAGGTGCTAATGGTGGGGATAAAACCACAGCGGGTGATCCAAAGCGCCTCTGGAACGAAGTTATTTGGCGTGCAGGATATCTTTCTGAGAGGTTTGAAGTTTTCACATATACAGTTTCTGGTGTTGGTGTGTTGGCGATGGCAATGGGTGCCTTTATTGGTAGGTTTAGCTGGAAATGGTTCTTTATGGTATCGGGTATGTTGTTGATGGTAAGTGGATTCCAGTATTGGATTAGTTACCTACATGATGCACAGCTTGCGAAAAACAGTTTTGATCTTGCGAACGAGCGTATTCAAGACTTTTATGGTCATGCAGAAACCTTTACCTATATTGTTTCTGGCCTGGGTATGTTGGCGATGGTTATCTTGGCCTTTATGGGTAAGTTCCAGTGGAAATGGTTTACGGCTCTTTGTGGCGCATTGATTATTATCGCTGGTTTCCAGTATATGGTCGCGTTTTTATCATAGGAAGAAAATGAAGTATTTAAATGTATTTTTCTTGGTAGTCATTTTAGTTGTTTCAGCGGTTACAGATGTTGAGGCGGGTACCAGTCCTATTTACGATAGGGTTGGACAGAGTCCTGATAAAACATTTGTCCCGCATTTTAATCCACGTACATCTGATCGAGACTTTCAGAATAAGACGGATTATAATTATGACCCAAGAGCTTATGAAACAAGACCAGAAAATGCGACGCCAAGCACAGATCATTTTCTTGTGACAGCAAACAATCGTATGCAAGAAGTTTCACGTCAAAGTTATATCGTGACTTATATTCTTGCAGGAATGGGAATGTTATATCTTGTTATTATGGCATTTATGGGGCGCTTTAATTGGAAACATTCTGCGGCAATTATTGGTGGTTTAGCTATTTTGGCAGGCTTCCAGTATATGGTTGCGTTCCTCAGTTAGGAGAAAGAAATGAAGTATTTAATTATCTTATTGATGTCTGCTTTTTTAATTATAACAGACCCTGCGTTTGCACAAGACACGCCACCATCGAACTACATTAAAAGTCCTCGAAAATTTATAGGTGAGAAATCAGGTGAAGTTGAGTTTGGCGCAGAGCTGGGTGAAGTTCGTTCTACTTTCCTTGAAACGGTTACTTCTAGAACAGGTACAACCTATGTTTATGCTGAACAAATCACATATATCTTAGCGGGTCTTGGTTTGTTGGGAATGGTCTTGATGGCAACTGTTGGTAAGTGGAACTGGAAATGGGCTTTTGCTATTTGTGGCGGACTGTTTGTGCTCGCTGGGTTCCAAGCAATTATCTACTTCTTGAACTAAGACAGAATGTTTCAAGTGACATGAAGTCAGTGTATTTTCTCATTGACGCAATTAGTATCTTTGTGTTAGTATGTTGGCACACTCCCCTAGGCAGGTGGTGTGTATTGCGCTCTGAGGTGACATTTAAGAACGCGTAGTACACTGAAAAAATATTTCGGTGTCATCTCTACCTAGATAAAAAGGTTTTTGAAGGTTGTATAACGTGAAAACTAAATTTTTAAATAATCAGTTTTCTGTTTCTTTTTTTCAAGAACCGCTTCCTGTGATTGCATCTTCGTCAGTATCAATTTCCTCATCCCACCGCGAGTTCTTTTGCGCTTTGGGGTCTTATTAAAATCAATCAGTTTAGGTTTTTAAGTATTTCACCCGAGGCGCGGTAGAAATATTATTTTGTGTTTTTTTATAGATTCAATTTAGGAAGTTATACATGAAATTTCTTCAAAACCTTTTGAAACAAGATATTGATTGGGCACGTCAAGGTATTAATGAAGCAATTGATGCGCCAGACCCCATAAACGTTATACAAGAATATTTCCAATCCTTTCCAACGACTGAAGAGCGCTTGAACGTTTTGATTAGCGGTGATGGCGAGAGCTCTCCACTTATTTTTGATATTTTATACGAATTGCCAGAATATGCTGACGGTTTGATAGAGCAGTTGGGTTTAACCAGTACAGAAGCTGTTGAAACGCTCTCTAGTTCACAAGACCAGTGGGGGACACCTGCAGGATATGTTGCAGCACATGATTGTGTTCGTGTATTGCGGTAGCTTTAGCTTTTAAGGCGCTCTATCTGGGCGCCACAAGCTTTAAGTTTTTCTTCTAGGTTCTCAAAGCCACGGTCAAGGTGATAAACACGACTGACGACTGTGTCACCTTTTGCTTTAAGGCCTGCAGAAATAAGGCATACAGAAGCGCGTAAATCTGTCGACATAACTTCGGCACCAACCAGTTCGTCAACGCCGTGAATAATCGCGCTTTTTCCTTGAACGTCAATTTTGGCACCCATGCGCCTTAATTCAGGTACATGCATAAAGCGGTTTTCAAAAATACCTTCGGTAATTGTTGATGTGCCTTCTGCAAGTGTCATAAGAGCGACCATTTGTGCTTGTAGGTCTGTCGGGTATCCAGGATAGGCTTCTGTTGTTATATCGACAGGTTGCAAGCGTCCATCAGGTGCTGTGATACGGATGCGATCACTGCTTTTATCAACTGCTGTACCTGTTGCACGTAAGAAATTGAGAAATGTTTCGATATGTGTACAGTCAGCGTCCAACAATTCTACATCACCACCGCTGATTGCTGCTGCAACCGCATAAGACCCTGCCTCAATGCGATCAGGAATAATACGATGAGAAACACTGCTTAAGCTTTCAACACCTTGAATGCGGATAATGTTTGTGCCAAGTCCTTCAATTTTTGCGCCCATTTTAATCAGGCACTCTCCAAGGTCGCAAACATCGGGTTCGCGTGCAGCATTGACAATAACAGTTTCGCCCTTTGCAAGAGTCGCAGCCATTAACAGCGTAATTGTCGCACCGACTGAAACATGTGGCATGGTAATACGTCCACCAGTTAGTCCATTTGGTGCTTTGGCAATAACATAACCGCTTTCAAGTTCAATATCGGCGCCAAGCACTTCAAGACCTTTAAGGTGAAAATTCACAGGACGTGCGCCAATTGCATCTCCACCAGGTAGCGAAACCTTTGCTTCACCCATACGCGCAAGCAAGGGCCCGAGCACCCAAAAAGAAGCGCGCATTTTTGAAACAATGTCATAAGGTGCTGTTGTATTTGTGATTTCTGAAGCTTGTAGGTGTACAACGCCCTCTTTGAAAGAAGCATCAACACCGTGTTGCTGAAAAAGTGTGTTAAGCGTGTGAACATCACTGACATTGGGGATGTTAGAAAGCTCTACAGGCTGATCAGTTAATAAACACACAGGCATAATCGCCAAAGCAGTGTTCTTTGATCCTGAAACTCTAATTTGTCCTTTAAGTGGAGTGCCGCCTGTGACTTTGATTTTATCCATTTTCTTCCTGTTAAACATAAAATGCTGTGTGAAGGGGCGATGATAAAATGGATTATAGCAAAAGTAAACACATGATGGCTGAACGGGTGAGTCCAGCCTATCTCAGTGGGTGTTTATTTTGTTAAACCTTGGAAAAAACTATTTGCAACAGCTTTGTATCCTGCAATTTTGTCAGAAACTTTTCTAAGTTCAGTGTTTGCATCTTCAAGGTCATTTTTTAAAGTTTCAGAAGGCTTTTCACCTACTGTTAATTGTGGTGTTATTCTTTTGTTGCCACGCTTTACTTCGTATTCAAAGTGACCAGGTTGCTTGACCATAATAGGGCCAGGACGTTTTTGGTTGCCGTTTTTCCAGAAGATTCTCTTCACCAAAAAATCACCTGCCTTTTGTGAGACTTCAATGGTTCTTTGGATGGGTCTTGGGATATAGCCTCTGTCTCTTCGTGTGTCAACGGACGTTTCTGCGATAATGGATGTGCCTTTATAAGACTCATCTTCAGGGGCATATACATCTGTTACAGTGTCTTTTGTATCTAGTTTGCGCCCTTTAGATGAGGCACTTTGTTTTTCAACAGCAGATTTGCCGCGATAAATTTCTTTTTTATCTGCGCTAAGAATTTCAATCTCTTTTGAGAGCTTTCCATGTGATATACCTGTGACTTCATTTGTTTCACCATCTATATAAACATAGTTTGATCTTTGAAAGTTGTATTCTCTAACTTTATGCCCATCAACGTTATTTGCATCTTTTCCTTTAACGTTCAGTGAAAAATTATAGCGCCGTACATCTTTGGCCGCAGATTTTTCCATCCCATTAAGTTCTTGCTCGGGCTTTAGAACGACACTTAGGTTGTTTGACTGAATAGAAAGCTCTGGGTTTAAGGAGTTTAAATTTGCAGATCTTGTGTCTTTCAAAGATATACTGCTTTTTTCAACAACTGTTTCCTTGTTAGTTTGCCCAGGGTAAGACGTTTCGTGTCTATGCTCAATATTGATGCCTGGACGCGTTCCATAGGATGTATTGTCTTGCTTTCTTGTGTAAAAATGTGTCTGGCGTTCTTTATTGTTTCCTTCAATGATTTTCATTCTATTTAATGTGCCATCTCCTTTGTATTCTGCGACAATGGCTTTTGTGCGTACGCAAAGATCATTTAGATTTTCTAATGTCACATCTGCTTCAGTGTTTTTGACACGCTCAAATGTTGCAACCTTTATTGAAAGGGGCACGTTGCGGCCATCTTTTTCTGGTTTATAACTTGCCAAGTAAAACATCCCTGGATTGCCTTCATTCTCAAATTTAGAAGAAATAGATACTTTGTAGTATTTTCCGCTCTCTTGAATCAGTTGGATGTATTCTTTTTTCTCGTAAATTTCTTGCGAGATATCTTTTGTTTTTTTTCTTTTTATAAGAGGTCCCAAAAAGCTCCCGCTCTTTTTTGAGGGTTTTTGAGTTTGAGAGATAACGTCTTTGTATTGCGAGATAGCGTCCCTAACCGTTTTATTGGGAACATCAAAATTGGCACTGTCAGGGCTTTTAACATCGGATTGTTCGGCAAATAAGTCTGTGATCAAAACCTTATCATCATGTCTTTCAATGTGCGGTTTGCTTTCTTGCCAAAGGCGCGAAATTTGTTCAGACGTTATTTGTTTTCCCGTCAGTGTGTTTAGCGGTATGCCTAGATTTATACGCATTATTTCTTCTCCCAGTAATATGCTTTTTTATTCATTCTTGGAACAGCATAATTATCTTAAAAGGAAAAGTAAAGGTTTTTTTTGGATAAATTAAAGCTTTGGAAGGGTTACACCTGTTTGTCCCATATACTTACCAGATCGATCGGCGTATGACGTTTCGCATGGTTCATTTCCCTTAAAGAAAAGAAACTGGCAGATGCCCTCATTCGCGTAAACCTTTGCAGGAAGGGGAGTTGTGTTTGATATCTCAATTGTGACGTGACCTTCCCACTCAGGTTCAAGCGGTGTGACGTTAACAATCAGCCCGCAGCGTGCGTAAGTTGATTTACCTAAGCAAATCACCAATACATCGCGTGGAATGCGAAAGTACTCTACAGTATGTGCAAGCACAAAGCTGTTTGGTGGAATGATGCAGACATCCGTTTCGCGTGTCACAAAACTTTTATCAGAGAAATTTTTAGGGTCAACGACTGCGCTATCAACATTGGTAAAAATCTTAAATTCATTTCCAACGCGCGCATCGTAACCGTAAGATGACAATCCATAAGAAATCATATTTTCCCGTGTTTGTTTCTCAACAAAAGGTTCAATCATCTTATGATCTTGCGCTGTTTCGCGAATCCACTTATCTGATAAAATCATTTTTATGTCCTTAAACCATCTAAAACGGGTTGTAGAATATAGCTTGCTGCGATTTTATCAATATTTTCTTTTCTTTTTCTGCGGGAATAGTCTGCTTCTAGCATCGCCTTGTCTGCTGAAACGCTAGAAAGCCTCTCATCGTACATCAAAATAGGTATTTCGTATTTCTCAAGAAAGTTTGTGGCAAATTGACGGACGGATTGACATTTTGGTCCTTCACTGCCATCCATATTAATGGGAAGGCCGATGACCATTGCGCAAATGCGGAATTCTTCAATCATCTGAATTAATTTTTCAGCATCTTTTGTAAACTTTTCACGTTGTAGGGTTTCAGTTGGTGTTGCTACGATACGCATGCCATCGCTAAGGGCAAGGCCAATTGTTTTTGTCCCGATGTCTAGGCATAAAAGACGTCCTTCTTCGGGGATGTTATTTTTTAGATCTTCAATCTTGCCTAGAATCATGTTTTTTTATATGCTCATTTCTTGTTCTAAAAGTAGAATTTATAAACTATAGAGGAAGGTTTTTCCCATGTCATCTATTGATGAAAAAACAATTGAAAAAGTTGCCAATCTTGCACGGATTGAAATTGATCCTGCAGATGTCTCTTATTTTGCTGACCAAATTAAAGGCGTTGTTGATTGGATTGAGCAACTTTCAGAGGTTGATACAGATAATGTGAAACCACTTGCTGTTGTTGATGAGACATCGATAACAATGCGTGAAGATGACATTACGGATGGTGGGTATATGGAAGATGTAACAAAAAATGCACCTGAGTCTGCTTATGGATTCTATGTTGTGCCAAAGGTGGTTGAATAAAATGACAAATATATCAGATTTATCGCTTGTTGAATTAAAAGAGAAGATGACAAACAAAGAGCTGTCTTCTCGAGAAATCACAGAAACTTATATTCAGCGTATTGAACAGCATAAAGATTTAAACGCATATGTGATGACAGATTTTGATCGTGCATTAGATGCGGCAGATGCAGCAGATAAAAACTATGCTGCAGGTAATGCGGGTTTGTTGGAAGGTATTCCTTTGGCGATCAAAGACTTGTTTTGCACAAAAGACCTAAGAACGACAGCAGGGTCGAAGATCCTGGATAATTTTGTACCGCCTTATGAATCAACAGTGACATCTAATCTTAAAAAAGATGGCGCAGTGTTTTTGGGTAAAACCAATATGGATGAGTTTGCGATGGGATCAACCAACCGTACCAGTGCATATGGTCATGTGATTAGTCCTTGGAAAGCAAATGGGTCGTCTGAGGATTTAACGCCTGGTGGATCTTCAGGTGGATCTTCTGCAGCTGTTGCTGCGAGACTTTGTGTTGGTGCGACAGGAACGGATACAGGTGGATCTATTCGACAGCCAGCAGCTTTGACAGGAACAGTTGGTATGAAGCCAACTTATGGTTTGTGCTCACGTTTTGGCGTGGTTGCGTTTGCGTCATCCTTGGATCAAGCAGGACCAATGACAAGAACGGTTAAAGATACGGCACTTATGCTAGAATCAATGGCAGGGCATGATCCTAAAGACTCAACATCTGCAAAAGTTGAAATTCCGCATTATGCAGGTCTTATGACAGGCGATGTGAAGGGCTTAAGAGTTGGCATTCCAAAAGAATATAGCATTGATGGGCTGCCAGCAGAAATTAGTGCACTTTGGAGTAAGGGTGCTGAATGGCTCAAGGCGCGCGGCGCAGAAATTATTGAGGTTTCATTACCACATACAAAATATGCACTGCCAACTTATTATGTTTTAAACCCTGCTGAGTCTTCAAGTAATTTAGCACGTTATGACGGCGTGCGTTACGGTCACCGTGTTGAGAGTGATGATTTAAACGAAATGTATGCGAAAACGCGTGGTGAAGGCTTTGGGAATGAAGTGATTCGACGTATTTTGGTTGGTACATATGTTTTGTCAGCAGGATATTATGACGCTTATTATACAAAAGCACAAAAAGTCCGTCGCTTGATTGTGAATGATTTTGATGCTGTCTTTAAAGATGTTGATGTGTTGCTAACGCCAACATCTCCAAGTACAGCTTTTCCGCTTAATCAAGATGAAACAGACCCTGTGAAAATATATTTGAATGACGTTTTCACAGTGACAGTGAACTTGGCAGGATTGCCGGGAATTTCTGTTCCTGCAGGGCTTGCTGAAGATGGTCTTCCATTGGGTCTTCAATTGATTGCAAATCGCTTTGATGAAGCACGTTTGTTTAATGCCGCTTTGGCGCTTGAGCGAGATGCAAAGTTTACAGCTAAACCGGAGGGCTTCTAAGATGTCATACATTATTGAAGGTCGTACAGGAAATTGGGAAATGGTGATTGGGCTGGAAATTCATGCACAGGTCATTTCAAACTCAAAACTTTTCTCAGGATCGCCAACAGACTTTGGCGCTGATCCAAACTCGCAAGTCTCATTTGTCGATGCAGCAATGCCTGGCATGTTACCTGTCTTGAATAAGAAATGTGTCGAGCAGGCGGTCAAAACAGGCCTTGGTTTGAATGCGCAGATTAATCTTTATTCAGCATTTGATCGTAAGAATTATTTTTATGCAGATTTGCCGCAAGGTTATCAGATATCGCAGCTTTACCATCCAATTGTTGGGAATGGTAAAATTGAGATTGATTTGGAAGATGGCACAACCAAATTTATTGGAATTGAGCGTATTCACCTGGAACAAGATGCAGGGAAATCTGTACATGATCAGCATCCAACAAAAACATATGTCGATTTGAATCGTTCAGGAATTGCATTGATGGAAATTGTTTCTGATCCTGATTTGCGTTCGGCTGATGAAGTTGCTGCTTATATTCGTAAAATTCGTACAATTCTGCGTTATCTTGGCACTTGTGATGGGAATATGGATGAAGGATCAATGCGTTGCGACGTTAATGTTTCTGTGCGTCGTCCAGGTGAAGAGTTCGGAACGCGTTGTGAGATTAAAAACGTGAACTCGGTTCGTTTCGCGTCTCAAGCTATTGCTTATGAGGCTGCAAGACAGGTCGAAATTTTGGAAGATGGCGGAACAATTAAACAAGAAACGCGTTTGTTTGATGCAAATAAGATGGAAACGCGCTCGATGCGTTCAAAGGAAGAAGCGCATGATTATCGCTATTTTCCGGACCCTGACTTGCCCCCACTTATTCTAGAGCAGTCTTATGTTGATGCGATCAAAGCAAATATGCCAGAGCTACCAGATGAGAAAAAGGCCCGTTTTATCAAAGATTATGGGCTTAAAGCGTATGATGCGAGTGTCTTGGTCGCTGATCAAGCGCGCGCCCATTACTTTGAAGAGGTTGCAAAGAACTGTAAGGATCCAAAGCTTGCGACAACATGGGTTTCTGTCGAATTGTTTGGTGCTTTGAACAAATCAGGAAAGACAATTGAAGATTCTCCTGTTTCAAGTGATTACTTGGTTGAGCTGATCGCGCTGATTGAAGATAACACGATTTCTGGCCGTATTGCCAAGGACGTGTTTGCCGAGATGATTGAGTCTGGCAAAAAGCCAGGCGATATTGTCGAAGAAAAAGGCCTAAAGCAAATCACAGATTCATCTTCTCTTGATCCAATCATTGATCAGATTTTGTCTGATAATACAGATAAGGTTGAGGAATATAAATCTGGAAAAGATAAGCTATTTGGCTTCTTCGTTGGTCAAGTCATGAAGCAGACAGGTGGTAAAGCTAATCCAAAAATGGTTAATGACCGCTTGAAAGAGAAGCTTCAGTAAAGTTGACTAAATAAGTCATTTTCTGCGTGTATTTCCTTTTACTCATTTTTTTGATATAATGAGCATATCCCATGAGAAAAACTCATAGTAAAAAAGGGGGCTCAAAATGGCAGATACAGGATTTACAACGAAACCATTTGGCGTTACTGCCCGTGAAGGCGATGCAAAAAAGAAGGCGGCTCAACCCAAGAGTTCTGGCACGAATAAAAAAATAAACCCAATTGATTATAGAAAAGCACCTGAAATCTCTTTCGGTCATCGAGGGGATTTTAATCTTGGTGTTGACCGTAATGGTCGTCCTGTTGAAACAGGGCGTGGATTATGGTCTGTTGAAACATATGGGTATACACACCCACTTCGTTTATCAAATCCAAATTCTTGGAATAATTTTTTAACATATCTAAAGCCAGGTGCTGAGTTAGAGTACACATTTAATCGGTCAGGTGATCCAAAGGTTTCTCGAGACCTTTCTTCCAAGCTTTATGTTGGCCTTTCAAGAAGCTATATCGACCGTGCGGATATGAGCCAGTATATTGATTTCCAAGGCAGGTTGGGGATAGATATCAGGCCAGGAAACCACTTTGCCGTCAGCACAGAGGGTCGCAACTTTATGCAAACATTTGGTGAGGAGCTTTTCCCTGATAATCATTTATATACACAAGGTTATCTTAAGACGCCTTATTTAGAAGGGCAGGCAACATATCGTGGTAAGAATGGCATGTTGCGTGGTGGTGTGCGCTTGCCAGTTAATACAGGTCAATTAAGTGTTCTTTCTGATAAGTTTCCAGGCCAGGTTCTTGGTGCGTATTCGGCAAAATACCCGCTAACAGCTTATGGAAGTGCCAGCGTCAATTTTCGGGGTGATGTCGGAAGGCGTATTTCCTTAGGTGTTTATGGGGCTTGGAATGTGAGGCCAGAAACACATACAATTACATACAATAATCAAGGAATAAACCTTTTAGGTATAGATCCTAATCAACAAAGTACATCATATGATATGACACTTAAGAAGAATATTTCAGCAGGAATAACAGCAAGCATTCTACTGGGTGCAAAACTCAAAGATTAAAGAGATGTGATATGCATATCATATATCTTACCTGAGACTGTTCTTTTTTCTTCCTTCTTGTTCTCTAAAAGATATCTACATGATATCGTTTGTATACTTGTTATTTGTTTGTATATAAAGGGAGAAGGTTGATGGATATACTTATTCGTGGACTTGATGAAAAAACAGCTTATTGGTTAAAGGCAATTGCGTCTGTGAACCATCGCTCGGTGAATGCTGAAATTAAAATGATTCTAGAAGAAATCAGTCGTGGACAACCTTACAAGCCAAAGTTTACTGTCAGAGAGCAAGATCAATATACTGAAACTGACAAGAAAACGGCTTAAAAATGACATCAATCGCAACATCGAATACAGGTGATGAGGGGTATCTCTCTACGCTAAACCCTCCACAATTGGAAGCTGTTGAACATGGCGAAGGACCGCTTCTTGTTTTGGCCGGGGCGGGTACAGGAAAAACACGTGTTTTGATTACACGTTTGGCTTATTTATTAAAAACAGGCCAAGCTCATCCCAAAGAAATCCTAGCTGTGACGTTTACCAATAAGGCTGCCCGTGAAATGCGGATGCGTTTGGCAAAATTAATTGGCCCGATGGCAGAATCTTTGTGGATTGGCACCTTTCACTCAGTCGCTGTGCGTTTTTTGCGCATTCATGCGGAGCGTATTGGCTTGCAACAAAATTTTACAATTCTGGATGACGATGATCAAAAACGTCTTATCAAACAGCTTCTAGAGTTTCATGATATTGATACGAAAAAAAATCCGCCGCGTTTGATACAGTCTATTATTCAACGCTGGAAAGACCGTGCAATGACACCTGATAAAGTCCATCTATCAGATGTTGGAACTGTTGCTGATGGTAAAATGTTACAGCTATATACAGATTATCAAGAGCGTTTAAAAACACTGAATGCTGCAGATTTCGGTGATCTTATTTTACATAATCTCACGCTTTTTCGTGAGCATCCAGACGTTGCGCGCCAATACCAAGAACAGTTTCAGTACTTGCTGGTTGATGAGTACCAAGACACAAATGTTGCTCAATATTTGTGGTTACGTTTACTGACACAAGTACATAAAAATATCTGTTGTGTAGGTGATGATGATCAATCTATTTATGGCTGGCGCGGCGCAGAAGTTGGTAATATCTTGAAATTTGAAAAAGACTTCGAGGGTGCAAAAACGATCCGACTTGAACAAAACTATCGCTCAACACCATATATTTTACAGGCTGCTTCTTATCTTATTTCACATAATAAAGAACGCTTAGGGAAAGAGCTGTGGACGGCCGAAGAAGACGGTGAGAAGGTCATGCTGCGTGGTGTGTGGGATGGCCCAGAGGAAGCCCGCTTTGTCAGTGATATTATTGAAAATCTCTATGTGAAAAAACATTCATTAAATGAGATTGCTGTACTGGTGCGCGCTGGCTTCCAAACACGTGAGTTTGAAGAGCGCTTGCTGACAATGGGTATTCCATATCGCGTTATTGGTGGTGCACGCTTCTATGAGCGTATGGAAATTCGTGATGCAATGGCTTATTTTCGTGTGATTGCACAACCAGAAGATTCTCTTGCTTTTGAGCGTATTATGAATACACCAAAACGAGGCCTTGGAGATGCGGTTGCAAAGAAATTACATGAGATATCGCGCCATCAAAATATTTCACTTTACCGTGCAGCGACACGTTTAATTCAAACAGAAGAATTACGCCCACAAGCCAGAAAATCTTTAACACGATTGATGCAAGACTTTGAAAGATGGCGTGAAATGGTTGATGGTTACAGTCATACTGAGCTTGCAGAAATTGTTTTAGATGAATCTGGATATACCACAATGTGGCAAAACCATAAAGGCCCAGATGGTCCAGGACGCTTAGAGAACTTGAAAGAACTTATCCATGCGATGGAAGATTTTGAGAATTTAGGCGGATTCCTAGAGCATGTTAGTTTAGTGATGGAAAATATCACAAACGACGTTGATGATCAGGTTAGCTTAATGACGTTACATAGTGCTAAAGGACTTGAGTTTGATACAGTTTTCTTACCAGGCTGGGAAGAAGGCCTTTTTCCATCACAGCGCACATTAGATGGTGATGGTGAAAAAGGTTTAGAAGAAGAGCGTCGCCTTGCGTTTGTTGGTATTACACGTGCGCGTGAGCGCGCAGTAATCTCTTATGCTGCAAATCGCCGTATCCATAATCAATGGCACAATGCTTTGCCGTCACGCTTTATCTCTGAGCTTCCACAAGAGGCACTTGAAGATATGGGGGGCACTGTGAGTCATGGCGCACATTCTTACCAACAACAAGCTCAGTCTTTTAATCAAACACCACAAATGAAAACAATTTCTTCATCTTCAAAGTTTTCGCAAGGAGAGCGTGTTTTTCATCAAAAATTTGGCTATGGCTGTGTGACAGGTATTGATGGCGACAAGCTAACAGTTAATTTTGAGCACAGCGGTGTAAAGAAAATTATCGAGCGCTTTGTCGAAGCTGTTTGACATTTCGGAAACTTTATTGTTTTATAGGCGCAATTACTGTTAATTGCAAACGATAGACGTGAAAAAAATGAACCGATTATCTAGAAATTTCTACTGGGCCGCTTTTGCTGTGCTGGCTTTTGTTGGCTTTATTGCTGTTGATGAAGCAAAAAGAAAATCAAAAATGGAGCATGTTAAGCGAGAGCTTTTGAATCCAGATAACCAGTGGGTGAATGGTCGCCTTGATGCCATGTCGAAAGAGGCTATTGTTGATGATAAAGTTAATAGCAGCTCTTATCAAAATATACGTGAATATGACTCATTAACTACGATCAAGCTTCGAGTGTATCATAATTTCTCAGTAATCAAAGCCGATATGGCACGTCATTTTGAGCTTGATAATCTTGCAAAAAATATTGAAAAAAAAGATATCAAAAACGTATCTATTTTAGATTCTCTTCTTGCATCTCACCCCAATAATCATTTTGATGAAGGGAATAAAAATCTACGTGAAGGTTTTGAGAAAGAAATAAATAATGGTAAGCATGAAGGGCTTCTAGAAACATATAAATTATCTGTGAGATTGCTTTTGCTTCAGGAGTTTGCAAATGAACTTGGTTATGAAATGCAGATTGGCTCTCCTACCTTTCATACTCCTGATAATGAAAGAACCTATGAGCTTTAACCCCGGGTTCTTTTTGCGATGCATTAACCTAATATAATATTATTATTTTTCCTCTGGTGATATTGAGAAATACCCTAAAATATGCTACAATTTAAGGGCATACTTAAAAGGAGAAATGCATGTCTGAAGATAAGGTGGTTCCACCGCCAGCAGATGAAGGGGTAAGCTTTTCGACATATCGTGAATGGAAGGATTTTGGCAATAGTTTCTTGATGGGGCAACTAGACAAAAAACCTAAATTTCTTTTGTCTGAAGCAAAAAAAAATGGCTCGTTAGATCTGGATACGCAGAGAGGTCCAGTTTTTGAGCAAACATCTCATAGCCCAGATATTTTTGGTCATAAATTTACCTTTGTTGCTGATAGAAGCCACTTACAGTTGGATGAATATACACCAGCTTCTGCAGATGATGTTTTTATCCGTAATAATAGTCAAAAGTTATTTCCTGAAGATGCACATTCTGTTCTGATGCTTGAAAGTGTATCTTCTAGTAGTTGGGTTAAAGACCTTGTGAATCAATGTAGCAACCAAAAGGACTTCTTAATTAAAATTCTAAAAGCTTATGAGAATACAATGCTTAATAAAGATCCATCCGCTTTTAAGATGGATAAAGAAAGCTTTGTGTTTAGTAAAATAGGCCTTCACCTTGAAGGTGTAGGGGCTTCTAATAATGCTTTGAAGAAACAACTTGTTGGTGATTTGATAAAGCGTGCAGAGTCTCTCGATGAAAAAGCTTTGGAGCTTTCTGGAGAGGCGCAACCAAATGACCCGGTCATACAGTTTCTTTATGAAAAGGTATTAGAAGTTTCTTATGCACCTCTTTATCAGGGAAAGGTTGATGGCGATGTCTTGACGACAATGCACACATCTCTTGATGGACCTCGAATCCAGAAAATATGGTCTGCACGTGCAAATGGTGCAATCATTGAAGGTTTAGATATTCCTAATGTCTATACAGGCGCTCAACTCAAAGCGATGGCGAGGAGTTTTTCTGGCTATGACAAAGAAAAAATGGAAGGTGTAGATAGTGATTTTAAGGGGTTTAAAGAGCTGGAAGACCAAAAGGAATATTTTCTTGATTTAAAGCAGAGTGAGAATTTAAGTGAGCAGGCTATTTACCCATTTACAGGGTATGATGTTGATGGGTTTGTGCATTTTGATCCATCAAAAAAGTTAACATTCAATGATCTGACGACAGACAATGAGGCTTTTTATAAAATACGCTTGGGACAACAAAACCAAGATCTTGTCGAAAGAATTTCTGATATTGAACAAAAACATGATGGTCTTGCGAAAGCCGAAGGTAAAAAATCATGTTATGTGATTCATATGGGGCAAGGGCATTTAGCTTCTATTGAAGGAGATAATATTAAGGGTATGGATGAGTTAATGAAGGCGCGTGGCATGGATTTGGTTACATTAGCCCCGGTCGACAATGACAGCTCAGGCATGTATGAATATAATGTAGCGACTGAGAGCTTCTCAAACTATTCTATCCTTATGAACTCAAATCTTATTGGTCCTTCACGATAGAGTGCGTCCGTATTTTTTGTAAATCTACTTCTAATAATTCCGCTGTTTTCTCAATCATTTTGGTGAGCGTTTCACGCCTGGCGTCACTTTTAGGAAGGTCACGTTCTAGTAATAGCCAATCAGCTAAGTTTTCACGCATAATTTCTCTGCGTGCTTCAATAGGTTGATCGGGATAATCAGGACTGCCAAGGTAAAGGTAAAGGCCTGTTGACCCCAATACAATAAAACCTACAACAAAAACTTTTAAGAAAAGATTTTTTTCTTTGCGTAAGCTGTAAAGTAGAACTGTCACTACGAAAAAATTAATAACAATTACAAAAATCCACATCATTTTGTCATCTTTCTCAAAACAAATAAACCACCTATCAGCAGGAGAAGAGGACTAGCCCACAGCAAAAGGGTTGAGCCA
This sequence comes from Alphaproteobacteria bacterium, assembly GCA_030425825.1. Lineage (GTDB taxonomy): Bacteria > Pseudomonadota > Alphaproteobacteria > JAUHZY01 > JAUHZY01 > JAUHZY01. Next base: position 1,148,410 of record JAUHZY010000001.1, on the reverse strand, counting down.
TTGACAGGGGGGTTAAACAAAATGCCTTCACCGTATCGCTCTACAAGATAGCTTTTGATTTGTTCTTTATTTTCACCAGCTTGAAATTTTTCACGCATGATTTCACGCATTTGAACAGCCAAATCAGCACGTGATTCTTTGATTGACTCACCCTCACAGACGACACATTTTATTTCAGATGATAATTGCATGACTTTTTCATCAATATTGTCTGAAAAAGCAGGCAAACTCATAAAAAGGAATAGAAAAAAATATTTCATGTTATATGATGTAGACGTTAAAACGTAAAAAATCAATTCAGTTCTTTTCGAGGTGACATTAGGAAGGGATAAAACAAACGGAGCAAAAAATGAAAAAGCTTTTTTTATTTACCTTATTGTCACTGGCCTCTTTTTCCACGGCATTCGCAGATACCTATATTGAGAATCCTAAGAACGCAAATTATGGTCAATCATCAGCAACATCATATCCCAATTTAACAGTTAATTTCTGGGGTCAATTACAGCATGATTACGTTGTCTCTTCCGAAGGTATCAGAGACAAAGCAAATGATTTGTATTGGACGCTTTTCCCAACATTTAATTTAAATCTTTCCCCTAAATGGACGTTCCAAACAACAATTGCATTGGAACCAAATAGCTTTCAGTCACCTGATGATCGTTGGTTCGATGACCATGGCCTTTATGTTGATCGTATGCTTCTACAGTATCGTGATGGTCCACTTTATTTATATGGTGGATTTATGGTGCCTAAATTTGCTGTTGCGTGGGAGCGTGCACCAGGTGTGTTTGGTGTTGATATTGCCGAATACTATCCGATGTATGACCGTTTAATTATTGGTGGTGAGTTTGAAAACGATATGGGAAAAGCGGGTAAGCATGTATGGGGCGCCTACACGTTCGTTGCAGATACCACAATTTTTAGCAATTCAACATTACAAGAGCGTGGTCGTCTGCACCAATCAGATGGGGGTGTTAGTAATACAGGAGACCTTGAATCATATGCCTTTACATTAGAAGGTCGTGATATTGACGCTTTACCTGGTCTTGAGTATTTTGCTCATTATGCGCGCCAAACAGCATCAGGTATTAATGATCAAAGCGATGAATCACGTTATGCATTTGCTGTTATTCACAGTGCAAAATTAACAGAAGAGATTTTAGCAGAGACATTACTTGAATACGTACGCATTGATGATGCAGATGGTATTGAGGCACAGCGCCGTGAGTTCACAACAGCAGGCCTTAAGCTGATGCGTGGTGAGTGGAATACGGCTGTTGCTTACAATAACTTTGATGAGTCCCAAGGTGGAATAACAGCCTATGAAGAAGATGCTTTTCAAATTTCATTTGGGAAGGACTTAGGCGGTGGGCTATCCGCAGATCTTGGCTGGAAGTTGCATGACCAAAATGGTATAGAAGAACACGTTATTGGTTTGGTTTTTACATATCTTAAAGATTTTGAATGAGCGATATCTATCTTGAAAAGTTTTTTAATCCAAAATCTATAGCCGTTATTGGTGCCTCACGTCGTGAATATTCAGTTGGTCGCGTCGTGATGCGCAATCTTTTGCGCGCTGACTTTGATGGCATGATCATGCCTGTTAACCCCAAATACAATGCAATCGAAGGTGTCCGTGCTTACCCTAATATTGCCTCTTTGCCCGAAGTCCCTGATCTTGCTGTCATTTGTACACCACCGAACACAGTCCCTGACATCGTTGGTGAGCTCGCAGATTATGGAACGAAGGCTGTTATTGTCATCACAGCAGGTTTTGGTGAGGGAGATAGCCAAAAAGGTGAGCAATTAAAATTAGAAATGCTTAAGGCGACAGGTGATTCAAAGCTGCGTATTATTGGTCCAAACTGCTTGGGCGTGATCGTGCCAGGTGCTGGTGTGAATGCCTCTTTTGTTCATGTAAACCCACATGTTGGAAATATTGCTTTTTTAAGTCAGTCTGGCGCGCTTGCAACATCCATTGTTGATTGGGCGACATCACGAGGCGTAGGGTTTTCACATGTTGTCTCACTTGGCGCGATGAGCGATGTTGATTTTGGTGATATGCTAAGCTATCTCAAAGATGATGATAAAACAGAGGCTATTTTGCTTTATATGGAATCAATTAAAGAGCCTGAAAAGTTTTTGCGTGTTGCACGTGAAGTGTGTCGTCAAAAGCCAGTTATTGTTATTAAGTCAGGTCGGCATGAGGCTGGTGCAAAAGCCATTTCTTCACACACGGGTGCACTTGCAGGTGCTGATGAAGTTTATGATGCTGCTTTTCGTCGCACAGGCATGTTGCGCGTTTATGATATTGATGAGCTTTTTGATGCAACAGAAATACTAGCGAAAGAAAAATCACCTGGCGAAGGAAGGCTTGCTATCTTAACGAACGGTGGTGGGATGGGAATTGTCGCTGTTGATTCGCTGATGGATTTAAAAGGTGATTTAGCAGAACTTTCAGAGAAAACAATCCAAAAATTAAATAAGGTTTTACCACCGACATGGTCGCATTCTAATCCCGTAGATATTTTAGGTGATGCCCCTGGGGAGCGTTACCAGGATGCTTTGAATATTTTGTTGAAGGCCAAAGAAGTTGATGCAGTGCTTGTTCTTAATTGCCCGACAGCTATTTCTTCGACATCTGAAACAGCAAAGGCAGTGATTGATGTTGCTGTGAAAAAGACAGCAAAGAAACCAGTTTATGCAAGTTGGTTAGGTGAGGGTGCCGCGCATAGTGCACGCGAAATGTTTTATGAAAACAATATTCCATCTTTTGATACGCCAGGTCAGGCTATTCGTGCATTTATGCATACAGTTGATTATGCAAAGAATCAAAAAATACGGACACGTTCAGATGATGTTTCAATGAACCATTTAAAGAAAAACAAAAAGCGTGTTGAAGAAATTTTTAAGCAGGTAAAAATAGATGGGCGCCATATGTTAAGCGAGGTTGAATCAAAGCAGGTTTTTGCAGCTTATCAAATTCCTATTGTTGAGACGTACTCTGTGAAGACGGCTGTAGAAGCACAAAAGGTTGCAGAAAAAATTAAAGGGAAAAAGGTTATTAAGGTTCTTTCTAAAGATATTACCCACAAAACAGATGTTGGCGGTGTGCGCTTAGGTCTTTTATCTTCGCAAGATGTTTTCGACGCAACAGAGTCCATGCTGCAAGGGTTAAGAAAAACCTTCCCCGAAGCTAACATAGAAGGCGTGAGTGTTCAGAAAATGGTAGAAATTCCGCACGCACGAGAGGTGATTGTTGGCTTAAAAAAAGACCCCACATTTGGCCATTTTGTTTTATTTGGACAAGGTGGCACAGCTGTTGAAATCTATCAGGATAAGGCTATTGACTTGGTGCCGGTAGATCAAGAAATGGCGCTTGCAATGATGAGGAAAACGAAAATATTCAAGCAGCTTGAAGGGTATCGTAACTATCCAAAGGCCCAATATGAGAAGGTTGCTGACGTTATTCACGCATTAAGTGTTTTGGCGTGTGATTTTCCTCAAATTGAAGAGTTAGACATAAACCCATTATGGGTTAGTGAAGAAGGTGTTGTTGCTTTAGATGGACGGATAAAAATATGATAAAGCCACTTATTGACTTAACGGGAAAAAAAGGACTGGTCGTTGGAATTGCTAACGATAAAAGTATTGCTTATGGCTGTGCGAAGTCTTTTAAAGACTGTGGTGCAGATCTTGCCATCACATATTTGAACGAGAAAGCTGAAAATTATGTGCGACCTCTTGCAGAAGGTTTAGAAGCAACATTAACACTGCCTTTGGATGTGCGTGTCGAAGGTCAATTAGAGAATGTTTTTAGCGAGATTCAGAAAACATGGGGAGAACTTGATTTCTTAGTGCATTCTATTGCTTATGCGCCTAAAGAAGATTTAAACAATGATCTTGTCAATTCTTCGCGCCAGGGTTTTTTAACGGCGATGGATATTTCTACATACTCTTTTATTGAAATGGCACGGCGAGCACGTCCTTTGATGAAAAATGGAGGGACATTGATGACAATGTCTTTTTATGGTGCGACGCAGGTGGTAGATCACTATAACATGATGGGCCCTGTTAAAGCAGCGCTGGAATGTGCGACAAAATATTTGGCTTCTGAGTTAGGGCCGGAAGGCATTCGTGTTAACGCTATTTCTGCAGGTCCCATTGAAACGCGTGCAGCTTCAGGTCTTCAACAGTTCGATGAATTGACCACGCTTGTACAGTCAAAGTCACCTCAGCGCCACCTTGTTAATATAGGTGATGTTGGTGCTTATACAGCTTTTTTGGCCTCTGATGCAGCCACTTCTGTTACAGGGAATATCATCTATATTGATGGTGGATATCATATTATTGACTAAGTTTCTTGTCGTATCTGTTTCTTTTTAGTATACTACATTTAGTATAAGAAATATGATTAGGCATCAACTTGTTGAAAAAATTCAATTTTCTAGGAAAAAAGTCGTTAAGTAGGGTCATCAACGTAGTGGCATATACTGCGGCTTTTGCTCTTTGGGTTCATTCGATGTCTTCTAAAGCAAAGAGCCTTTTTCAAAGAGACGATGAAATAGGTAATTTCCCCCTTCATAAAGAAACGCCATTTGAAACATCTTTTAAACAAGGTGAAGATAAGACGATACAAGAGCTAGACAAACAAATAAAAACAAAAAGCTGGAAGTCTTCGTTTTCAAAATCATCACTTTTACCTTCTTTTTTAAGAAGTACGCAACGATCTTAGAAAGCCTTTATCCAACCCAAGGCGGCCGGATTCAATTTCATCTATCACACGTGGAAACTCGTCATTCAGTTTCACGACATCTCCGTTCTTAATATGCAGCGCGCTTTCAACGCCACAATCTTCTGCAAGCTCTTTATGTGCTTTTAAGTGATCACTTTCTCCATGTGTTGGGATGGCAAAGCGAGGTTTGATCATTTCATACATGGTTGCTAGCTCTTCACGTGCAGGATGTCCAGAAACATGTATGTTGTATTCTTCAGCTGTGTGTATATTGGCTCCTAAAGCAAGAAGCTGGTTTTTCATCTCTTGGATGCGTTCCTCATTGCCGGGTATTTCACGCGATGAAAAGACAACGTGGTCACCTTTTTTCAAGGATAAAAAATGGTGTTTATCAGCAGCAATTCGGCTAAGCGCTGCACGATTCTCACCTTGCGAACCTGTACAAATAATAACAGTATTATCCATTGGTATTTTTTTAATCTCACGGTCATTTAAGAAGTTCGGAATATTTTTCATATAACCAGATTTTTTTGCGACCATTGTATAACGGTGAAGAGATCTTCCTGCTAAGTAAACAGCGCGTCCGCTTTCATGTGCAGCTATGGCAATAGACTCAAGACGCGCAATGTTACTAGCAAAGCATCCAACAAAAATGCATCCTTTTTTCAATCCCTGGAATAACTCTGTCAATCCTTCTCGTGCTGTTAACTCGGAACCAGAGGTACCTTCAACCATTGCATTTGTTGAGTCACCTACCAGTGCAAGAACGCCTTCATCAGCGAACCTTTTAAGGGATGATGTGTCAGTTTCATCGCAAATCAATGGTGATGGATCAAATTTCCAGTCACCTGTGTGTAGGATGTTGCCTGCTTCTGTGCGAATGGCAAGAGCATTAGCTTCAGGAATTGAATGTGTAATTGAAACATATTCAATATCAAATGGCCCTAAAGAAAAACGTGTTGATAAAGGAATAGTGTGAATAGGTACTTTTCTTGCCAGGCCAACTTCTTTGAGTTTTTCAAAAAGCAAGATGCCTGTAAAACGTGTCGCGTAAACAGTACATTGAAAGCGGTCCCATAAATATTGGATGGCACCAATATGATCTTCATGACCATGTGTTAAAACAATACCAACAACATCATCAACATATTTCTCAATAAAAGAAGGGTCTGGTGCAATGACATCAATGCCCATTTTCGAGAGCTCTTCATCATTGAACATCACGCCCATATCGACAATAAGCCACTTACCTTGGTAATGGTAAAGGTTAAGGTTCATACCAATTTCACCGGTACCACCTAAAGGAACGAAGAGAAGGTCGTCTTTATTGTAATCTGACATCGGCCGTTGTTATTTTTATCACTTTGTTATCTGTCTTAAGAAGAAGACACCCTTCTTCATCAATTCCTTCATACAACCCTTTTTCCTTATGTTTTTCAAGATAAACCGTCAGCTCTTTCCCTCGAGGGAAAGATCGCTCAGACCAAAGATTGTAAATTATAGAAACCCCATCTTTTTGCCAAAGGGATTTATACACCTCAAACTTCTCGATAACTTTTAGAAGGATGTCATCACGACCAAAACTTTGGTCGCTTATTTCAGAAAGGTGGCAACAATCTTGATCAAGGTTTTCAGGGTGATTAAAAAGATTTACCCCAATGCCAATGAAGATTTTATCACCAGTATTTTCGATCAGTATCCCAGATATTTTCTTTTCATGAACAAGGACATCATTTGGCCACTTTAATACTGGTTTTGTTTCACTATAGGAGGCCACAGCATCGTAGATTGCAAGACCAGCGACAAAAGAAAGTTCTGTTGCTTTTGTACCAAAGTGATTTTCGAGACAGATGGTCATGAAAAGATTGCCAGGTTTAGACACCCATTTTTTTCCATTCCTGCCATGCCCATTGTCTTGCTTTTCACAAAAGATAACGGCAGGTAGGGGGAATGTCTTTTCCTTTGCTACAGTGTTTGTGCTGTTCACCGTGTCAAAATAGTGCAAGCAATAGAACATATAGCTTTAGGGAATAGATGTCAGAAGTGTTTCAGCGGCTCCTGCGCTTAAGGAGAGAAGCCAGTCTGATGCGATAAAAAACGTCAGAAGTGTGATGCCACAAATCGTCATAATAACTTTACTCGTTGTTCCTTCACGCATGTGATCAAGTGACGCTTCTGTTGTATCAAAATACATTATCTTAATAATTCTAAGATAGTAATAAGCCCCAATCACACTTGCTAGAACGCCAATGACGGCAAGAAAGTAGAGGCTGGATTGTACGGCAGACATGAAGACATAAAACTTACCAAAGAAACCTGCAAGAGGAGGAATACCTGCCATAGAAAACATAAAGATGGCCATACAAACAGCAGAGAATGGATGCGTTTTACTTAGGCCTGCAAATTCAGAGATATTTGTAATTCCTTTGCCAGATTTCCTAAGCGTAAGAAGTGCTGCAAAAATGCCCAGTGCGCTAACCACATAAAGTGTCATATAAATAATCACAGCTTGAAGGCCAAAATGATTTGCAGCTGCGATACCAACTAAAGCGTACCCGATGTGCGAGACAGAACTGTAGGCGAGAAGGCGTTTGATATTTTTCTGTTGTAGTGCTCCGAAAGCACCGACGAACATTGAAAAGACTGCAATCACAATAACAATCAATTGCCATTGTGCTGCTAGATAGTGATAAGGGCCATAAAAAATGCGCAAAATAACAGCAATTGCAGCAATTTTAGGGGCAGAAGCAATAAAGCTTGTCACAGTTGTTGGGGTTCCTTCATAGACATCAGGTGACCACATATGGAAAGGTACAGCCGCAACTTTGAATGCTAGCCCACAAAGAATAAAAACAAGACCGACAAGTGTGCCAATAGAAATGATTTGTTGAGAAGCAAAGAGCTTCTCGAGAGCATCAAAATTAGTTGATCCAGCAAAACCATATGTCAAAGAAATACCATACAGTAAAAGACCAGACGCCACAGCACCAAGGATGAAGTATTTTATCCCAGCTTCAGTTGATTTTAAGTTTTCACGTTGAATTGCAGCCATAACGTAAAGAGGCAGACTATGTAGTTCTAGCCCAATATAAACAGACATAAAGTCATTGGCAGAGATCATGACCATCATGCCAAGTGTTGAGAACAGTAAAAGAACAGGATATTCCCAAGGGATAAAGAAGGTTGGGTCATTTTCGTTAGAGACTTGATCCATTGTAAGTAGCAAACTAACCAAGGCTGCAACAACAGTAATGGCCTTCATCATCACGACAAAGTTATCGACGGTAAAAAGGCCATTGAAAATAACAACACTGCCTTGAGGGGGACTTAAAACAATCAATAAAATTGTTCCCACCAGAGCAGTGAGTGAAATGGATGTAATGCGTTTTAATTGATGTCCTAGACCAAAGACGCCCAGCAATAAAAGAACAAGTGTACAGATGATTAAGTATATTTCTGAAATCGCGGGTAAAAAATCAATAAATGACATTCTTAATGTCCCCCATGTTCTTGATTATTTTTCTCATCAATATTGATCGTTGATGGTCGCACAAGGTTTTCTGACAATGTGTCAGGTAACGTATAAATAGCAACAATTTTCGCGCTTGGCTCTTCTACAAGCTGTAAAAGAGGCTTCGGGTATATGCCAAAGAAAAGGGTCATGACAATAAGTGGAATAAACACAAGCTTTTCTCGAAGCGTAAGATCTTTCATGATTTCTAGGTCTTTATTGATGATCACGCCAAAAACAACTTCTCGATAAAGCCATAGAGAGTAAACAGCGCCTAAAATAACCCCAAGTGTCGCAAAGGCAGCAATGATCTTGTTTGCTTGGAAAACGCCGACAAGTGATAAGAACTCACCAACAAAACCAGATGTTCCAGGCAGCCCAACGCTGGCGAAAATAAAAAACATAAAGACAGTTGCATAAACAGGCATTTTCTTCACAAGACCACCATAGCGCGCAATCTCGCGTGTGTGAAGGCGATCATAAACAACACCAACACAAAGAAATAATGCAGCAGAAACAAGACCATGAGATATCATCACCATGATAGCCCCTTGGATACCTTGTAGATTCAAAGCAAAAAGACCAAGTGTTACAAATCCCATATGCGCCACAGAGGAATAAGCAATCAGCTTCTTCATATCTTTCTGTGCAAAGGCGATAAGTGAAGTGACAATGATAGCAAGAACACTTAGAACAAACATAAAGGGTGCAAAATAAACAGAAGCGTCAGGAAGAATTGGCAAGCTTAACCTTAAAAACCCATAGCCACCCATTTTTAGCAAAACACCCGCAAGAATAACGGAACCAGCTGTTGGCGCTTCTACGTGAGCGTCTGGTAACCATGTGTGTACAGGCCACATAGGAACCTTCACAGCAAAAGAAGCAAAAAACGCAACCCACAACCATTTTTGTGTCGTTGGATCTAGAAGGTTTTGGAACATCAGTTCAGGAATGTTAGATGTGCCAGTTTTATGGTGGATAACCATAATGGCAATTAACATTAAAACAGAGCCTAATAACGTATAAAGAAAGAACTTAAAAGCAGCGTAAACCCGACGCTCCCCGCCCCAAATTCCAATGATCAAAAACATTGGAATCAAAACAGCTTCAAAGAAAATATAGAAAATAACAAGGTTCAAAGAAGAAAAGGTCCCAATCATAAAGGTTTCAAGCAGCAGAAAAGCAATCATGAACTCTTTAACATTTTTCTTGATGGCGTGCTTCGAGCTGAGGATACATAGTGGCGTTAGAAAGGTAGATAAAAGAATGAAAGCGAGAGAAATACCATCAACACCAACATAATAAGAAAAGAAAGAATTTGAAGAGAATGCAAAACGGTTTACAAATTGAAAGTCACCTGCTGCAGCAAAGTCAAAATCGCGCAGTAGAAGAAGAGAAAGTACAAACGTAAAGCCACTCACCCACATTGCAACATAACGTGCGTTGCGTGTGACAATTTCGGGATTCTCATTGCGAATAAAGAAAATGAAAAACGCGCCAAATGTTGGCAGAAATATTGTTAGTGTTAAAAGCGGCCAATCCAGCATTTTACAGTCCTTTAATTCCGAAAAGATAGACAGTCATCAAAACAACAACGCCAAAAACCATCGCGAAAGCATAATGATATATGTAACCAGTCTGTAGGCTTGAGGTATATCTACTTATACGCTGTGCAGCTGCGGCAATACCATTAGGGCCAAAGCGATCAATGACGCCGACATCAATTTTTTGCCAAAACCAAAGACCAGCTTTTTTTGTTGGTTTTACAAAAACCGTGTCATAAAGCTCGTCAAAATACCATTTGTTAAAGAAAAACTGGTATAGGCGTGGGCATGCTTGTGTAATTTTTTCGGGAAGATTCTTGCGCTTCATATATGCAAGATAGGCAAGCCCAATACCAAAAACAGCCACAACAAGAGGCAGCTTTTTGACCCAAAGAGGAACGTGGTGGGCGTGTTCAACGCTGTCATGTGCAGGTAAGACAAAAATGGCAGCTTGCCAGAAATCAACACGACCATGTCCTACGAACAGCTCATATCCCAACGCGCCAGAGAAGAGGGCGCCAATCGCAAGAATGAATAATGGAAACAACATAACAGAAGGGGACTCATGAACATGGGACAAAACCTTTTTCGGCATTCTTGGTGTGCCATGAAATGTCATGAAAAGTAATCTCCAAGAGTAAAAAGCAGTCATAAGCGCAGCGGCAATACCCATGAAATAAGCAAAATGTGCACCGAATCCATGTGAGGCCCAAGCAGCTTCTAAGATCATATCTTTGGAATAATATCCAGCGAAGAGAGGAATTCCTGCAAGTGCTAAGCTGCCAATCCACATGAAGGCATAGGTATAAGGCATCAGTTTGTAAAGCCCTCCCATATTGCGCATATCTTGTTCACCATCAACACCATGAATAACGGACCCTGCACAGAGGAAAAGAAGTGCCTTGAAGAAAGCGTGCGTTACCAAGTGGAACATTGCAGCAGTATATGCTGAAACGCCAATGGCAAAAAACATGTACCCAAGTTGTGAGCATGTTGAATAAGCGATAACGCGTTTAATATCAAATTGAGTCATACCAACTGTCGCGGCAAAGAAGGCTGTACAAGCACCAACAATTGTCACAATGGCAAGGGCACTTGGTGCAAACTCAAACAATGGAGAAAGTCTGACAAGCATGAAGACACCAGCCGTTACCATTGTTGCTGCATGAATCAATGCGGAGACAGGCGTAGGTCCTTCCATTGCGTCAGGTAACCAAGTGTGTAGGCCGAGCTGTGCCGACTTACCCATTGCACCAATAAACAGCAGAATACAGGCCAATGTTAAACCATGGACTTGATAACCTAGAAGAGAAAGCTCTGTTTGACTATGTAGCGCTGCATTTGCAAAAATTGTATTGAAGTTAACAGATTTGAAGATGACATAAACGGCCATAATTCCCAAAGCAAAACCGAAATCACCGACACGATTCACGACAAAAGCTTTAATAGAAGCTTTGTTTGCTGATTTTTTTTCGTTCCAAAATCCGATCAGCAAATAAGAAGCAAGACCAACACCTTCCCAGCCAAAAAATAACTGAATTAAGTTATCTGATGTGACCAACATATTCATGAAAAATGTAAAGAGGCTTAAATAGGCCATGAAGCGAGGAATAGATGGGTCGTGATGCATATACCCAATAGAATAAATATGCACCATTGATGAAACAATTGTCACAACGCACAACATAACAATACTTAATGTATCAAAACGTAATTTCCATGGTGCATTAAGTTCTCCTGATGTTATCCAATCCAAGACAAAAACAGAGAGAGCATTATCATGCAAGGCAACATTAACAAAACCAATAATAGCAAGGAGTGCAGCAAGACAAACACATGAAGATGTTATAAGTTGTGCACCTTTATTTGTTATTTTATTAAAGAAAACACCAACAATCAGCGATCCAATTAAAGGTAAAAAGACAATAAGTGAGTAATGAAGTGGTGACATAAATTTTATCCCTTCATGGCATCAATTTTTTCAATATTGATGCTTCCTCTGTTTCTAAAATATACAACAACAATTGCAAGGCCAATAGCAGCCTCAGCTGCAGCAACAGTTAAAATAAACATTGAAAAGACTTGTCCTGTCATATCTGACATGGATGTCGAAAATGTTACAAGATTCAAGTTAACTGATAAAAGAATAAGCTCAACACACATCAAAATAACAATAACATTACGACGATTTAGAAAAATACCAACAATTCCAAGTGTAAAAATGATCGCGCTTAGGGCAATATAGTGAAATAAGGTAATAGCCATTTAAACACCTTTCCCGATAGGCACATCAACGAGTTTGACGGCCTCATCTCGGCTGCGTGCAACTTGATCTGCGATATTTTGTTTTTTAATTCCCTTGCGGTGATTAAGTGTTAAGACAATTGATCCAATCATTGCCACCAAGAGAACAAGGCCGCTTAGCTGGAAAAGCATAAAGTATTTCGTATAAATTAACTGCCCTAAAGCAACACTGTTTTCAATGCCTGCAGGCGTCGGAGAAGCAAGCTCAGCACGTCCGTCTGCAACAGACCAACCAATGAAAGCCATAATAAGCTCAATAAATAAAACGATACCAACCATAAGCCCAATGGGTAGGTGTTCTTTCAATTTATACTTTAATTCAGCCATATGAATGTTAAGCATCATGACTACGAATAAGAATAAAACAGCAACAGCACCAACATAAACAATGACCAGAATCATTCCTAAAAACTCTGCACCCAGCAAGACAAAAAGACCTGCAGTGTTAAAAAATGCAAGAATAAGGAAAAGGACCGAATGAACAGGGTTACGTGCAAAAACAACCATGATTGAGCTGGCCAGTAGAATCGATGAGAAAAGATAAAATCCAAATGTATAAATCATCTATAAGGCCCATCCTCGTCAATATTTAACGCTAGTTGAGGCTCCCATCTATCACCATTATCAAGGAGCTTTTCTTTGTTATAAAGAAGCTCTTCATGAGACTCTGTTCCAAACTCAAAGTTGGGGCCTTCGACAATTGCATCGACAGGACATGCTTCTTGGCAATAACCACAATAAATACACTTTGTCATATCGATATCATATTTTAGTGTGCGGCGTGACTCATCATCTTCTCGTGGCGCGCCTTCAATTGTGATAGCTTGTGCAGGGCAGGCAGATTCACACAACTTACAGGAAATGCACCTTTCTTCACCGTTTTCATAACGTCTTAAGGCATGTTCGCCTCTAAACCTTGGGCTGATACGCCCTTTTTCGTGTGGATAGTTCAAGGTGTATTTCTTTTTGAAAAAATACTTGAGTGTCAAGGCCATGCCCCCGAAAATTTCTTTCAGAAATAAGCTTCTTGCAAACTGAGAGAGTGCCTTAAACATTTTTAACCTTTCAATCCAGGAAGTTTGTCAAAGTAAACCAGGTAACCACTTGTTAAAATAACCCACGCAAAAGAGATTGGTAAGAAGACCTTCCACCCCAGTCGCATCAACTGATCGTAACGGAATCTTGGCATTGTTGCACGAACCCAGATAAAGCAGAATAAAACAAAAACAATTTTCAGAATAAACCAGATAGGACCTGGCACCATATTGAAAGGCATAATGTCGAATGGAGGGAGCCATCCACCCATAAATAAGATGACGGTCATCCCACTCATCAAGATCATGTTTGCATATTCACCAAGAAAGAATAACGCAAAAGGCATGCCAGAATACTCAACAAAATAACCGCCGACAAGCTCAGATTCTCCTTCTGGCAGGTCAAATGGCGCACGATTTGTTTCTGCAAGAGCTGAGATAAAAAAGATGATAAACATTGGTAAATGCGGCAGCGCAAACCACATGCCTTTTTGTGCAAGAACAATATCAGATAGATTGAGGGAGCCAACGCTCAAAAGAATGCTTACAATAACAAATCCAATTGAAACCTCGTAAGAGACCATCTGTGCCGCAGCACGTAGTGCTCCTAAAAAAGCATAGCGAGAGTTGCTTGCCCAGCCTGCGATGATAATGCCATAAACACCAAGTGAGGAAATTGCAAAAAGATACAAAATACCAACGTTAATGTTGGCTAATACCAGCCCTTCTCCAAAGGGAACTACAGCCCAGGCGACCAAAGCCAGCGTGAAGATAATCATGGGTGCAATAATGAAAAGAATCTTATTTGCACCTGCTGGAATAATGATTTCTTTTGTAAAGAGTTTAAGCCCATCTGCAAAAGGTTGCAGCAATCCAAAAGGACCAACAACATTTGGACCTTTGCGTAGTTGCATCGCGCCAATCACTTTTCTTTCCATCAAAGTTAGAAAAGCAACGCTAATCATCAAGGGCATTGTAATTGATAAAATACCAAGGACAATTTTTAACAGCGGCAAAAACGGCAGCAAATATGTAGGGATCAAATCCAACATTCGATAAACTCTCACTCCTCAAGAATTCATTTTTATATTAGTGATTACACGCATAATGGCAAGAAATAAACGCTGTTAAGCGGCGACTTTATCCAAAGAAAACCTATTTAAAACAGATTCAAGCGTATTTGCACAGTCTTCGATCATTGCGTCGCTATGGAAGGGGTTCGGTGTAAAGCGCAATCTCTCGGTGCCACGGGGTACAGTTGGATAGTTGATAGGCTGTACGTATATGTTGAATTCATCCAATAAGATGTCGCATATTTTTTTACACTTAATAGCCTCGCCAATAACCACTGGAACAATGTGGCTCGGTGAATCCATGAATGTGATGTTTCTGTCACGAAGGGCTTGTTTAAATTTTGCAACCTGCTGCTGATGTTGGCTTCTCTCAGTAGAGCTTGCTTTCAGGTGGCGTACAGATGCAATAGCTCCTGCAGCAATCACAGGAGAGATTGCAGTTGTAAAGATAAACCCAGAAGCATATGAGCGAATAAAATCAACGAAGTTAGAGTTCCCTGCGATATATCCACCAATAAGACCAAATCCTTTGGCAAGTGTTCCTTGAATCACATCAACTTGGTCAGAGACCCCCAGCTCTTCAGCAATGCCGCCGCCACGCTTTCCATAAAGGCCAACAGCGTGAACTTCATCAAGAAATGTAATGGCATTATATTTCTTTGCCAAAGCGCAAATTTCAGAAATCTTCCCAACACTATTGTCCATAGAGTATACAGACTCAAAAGCGATAATTTTTGGGCGATTTATATCAACAGATTGAAGGAGAGATTCTAAATGTTCTAAATCATTATGTCGAAAAATATGTTTTTCAGCACGCGACCTTCGAATGCCTTGAATCATTGATGCATGATTAAGGTCATCAGAAAAAATAACGGTGTTTGGCATTTGTGAAGCAAGCG
Source organism: Alphaproteobacteria bacterium (assembly GCA_030425825.1). Lineage (GTDB taxonomy): Bacteria > Pseudomonadota > Alphaproteobacteria > JAUHZY01 > JAUHZY01 > JAUHZY01. The sequence goes on along the minus strand of JAUHZY010000001.1, from coordinate 1,133,310 downwards.
TTGAAAGCGTAGAGTCATTTGCAACAAACCCTGAAGTGAAAATAAGGGCAGCTTCTTTGTCGTGCAAATCTGCAAGCTCTTTTTCTAGTAAAACATGGTGGTGGTTTGTTCCTGCAATATTGCGTGTGCCGCCTGCGCCGCCGCCGCCTTCTTGAACCATTTCAGCCATTGCTTTTATGACTTTTGGATGACGCGACATGCCAAGATAATCATTTCCACACCAAATTGTGATTTCACGCGTTGCGCCAGACTCGTCATGGTATGTTGCTTTGGGGAAGTTTTCAGCCGTGCGCTCAAGCTCGGCAAACACCCGATAGCGACCTTCCAGCTGTATATCTTCAAGTTTTTTTGAAAAAAAACTATCATAATTAAAAGTCACGGTTGCTCTCTCCTCTTCACAACCATTTTAAATTCAAGCTCTTACGCTGCTTGACTCATATATCGATCAAACCATTTTCCGTGGATTTGATCAACTTCATCAAGAGTTACTGACAGGTTATCACCAATTTGGATTTTCTGTCCACAGGTTTCCCCTAGTTTTAGGGTTGTAATATTATTTGATGTAGCAAGTTTTTCGAAGCTAGCGCAATCATTGGTTGTAATAATGTAACGCGCTTGATTTTCACCAAACCACCATGCAGGAATAACATCCAAATTATATAATTGTGCGCCAATTTTACTTTTTATAGCCATCTCTGCGATTGCAATTAAAATTCCGCCTGCAGAAACATCATGACATGCGCTTAAGAGGCTTTTTTCATTAAGTGATAGAATAAACTCACCAGTTTTTCTTTCTAAAGAAAGGTCAACAGGTGGTGGTGCTCCGTCTTCAATGCCTTCTATATCTTTTAGGTAAAGTGATGAGCCCAACCACGGTACATCTTTTTCAGATCCTCCGACAAGATAGATGAACTCGTTTTTATCTTTGAATCCCATTGTCATCATCTTTGATGAGTCGCGCATCAATCCAACACCACCAATCACAGGTGTTGGCATAATTGCCTTTCCTTCTGTTTCATTATAGAGGGAAACATTCCCCGAAATGACAGGAAAATCTAAAGTTTTACAAGCTTCGGTTATCCCTTTAATGCACCCAACAAACTGCCCCATGATTTCTTCTCTTTCAGGGTTCCCGAAATTTAAGTTGTTGGTGATTGCGAGAGGTTTTGCACCCACCGCAACAAGGTTGCGCCATGCTTCGGCAACGACTTGCTTGCCACCCTCAAAAGGGTCAGAAAGACAGTATCGGGGAGAGCAGTCAGTTGTGATTGCTAAAGCTTTCTTTGTGTCATGAACACGCACAACGCCAGCATCACCACCTGGATATTGAATTGTATCTCCCATTACCATGTGGTCGTATTGCTCCCAAATCCATCGACGCGAAGATAAGTTTGCTGTATCCAGCATCAGTTTCAAACTTTGAATTGGATCCTGTGTATTCTTTAGTGTGTCAGGTGTGATTTCAGTTTTTTTAGGAGACTCTTTCCATGGGCGGTCATATTCAGGAGAGTTATCAACAATGTCTTGCACTTTTAGGTCAGCATATATTTCGCCATCCATTTTAACGACAAGTCTCCCTGTATCAGTGAGATGACCAATAACAGCAAAGTCTAGGCCCCATTTCTTGAAAATTTGGTGCGCTTCTTCCTCACGGCCAGGCTTTAAGACCATCAGCATGCGCTCTTGGCTTTCTGAAAGCATGATTTCGTAAGGTGTCATGTTTGGTTCGCGTGTTGGAAGGTTTTCAAGGTGCAGTTCAACGCCGACTTGACCTTTTGATGCCATTTCCATGCTTGAGCATGTTAGGCCAGCAGCGCCCATATCTTGGATGCCAATAACGCTGTCTGTTTTCATCAGCTCTAGGCAAGCTTCCATCACAAGCTTTTCAGTGAAGGGGTCCCCGACTTGAACCGTAGGGCGCTTACTTTCGGCGTCTTCAGTAAACTCTGCACTGGCCATTGTTGAGCCATGAATGCCATCGCGACCAGTTTTCGCACCAACATAAACAACAGGGTTACCAATACCGCTTGCTGTTGCGTAAAAAATCTTATCTGTTTTTGCGGTGCCAACACACATTGCATTAACAAGAATATTACCATTATAGGCTTCGTGAAATTCGGTTTCTCCACCGACTGTTGGAATTCCCATGCAATTACCGTAGCCACCAATGCCAGAAACAACGCCATTGACAAAGTGGCGTGTTTTAGGGTGCTCTGGGGCACCAAAACGTAGTGCATTCATCAACGCAACAGGACGTGCACCCATTGTGAAAACGTCACGCAAAATGCCACCAACACCCGTTGCAGCACCTTGGTACGGCTCAATATAAGAAGGGTGGTTATGACTTTCAATTTTGAAAATTGCAGCGTCACCATCTTCGATATCAATAACACCAGCATTTTCCCCAGGACCACAAATCACCCAAGGTGCCGTGGTAGGAAGCGTTTTTAACCATCTTTTCGATGACTTATAAGAGCAATGCTCATTCCACATGGCAGAGAAGATGCCAAGTTCCGTGAGGTTTGGCACACGCCCTACAAGTTGACACATAAGGTCAAATTCTTCATCTGTTAGGCCATGTTCTTTTGCGTTTTCTCTTGTGACTTCGGTCATTTTCTTATCCCATTAAACTTTCAAAAACACCTCTGCCATCATCACTTCCAAAAAGCTTACTTAAGGCACGCTCTGGGTGAGGCATTAGGGCCAAGATGTTTTTATTCTTATTTAAAACACCTGCAATGTTATCTGTGGCACCATTTGGGTTTGTATCATCATTCACAGTGCCGCTTTCGTCGCAATAGCGGAAAGCAACTTGGTCATTATCTTGTAGAGATTTTAGTACATCATCTTCAACCACATAATTTCCTTCGTTATGTGCAACCGGAACTTGAATGACTTGCTTATCAGCATATTTTCTTGTGAAGCTTGTTGTGTTGTTTTCAACACGCATATGTATCTGGCGACAGATGAACTTTAGTCCTTTATTACGCATCAATGTTCCTGGTAATAGACCTGTTTCGGTTAAGATTTGAAAGCCATTACAAATACCAATAATTTTAGTGCCTTCATTAGCCTGTTTAATAACTTCTTTCATCAGCGGAGAGTTTGCAGCCATAGAGCCACAACGCAAGTAATCACCGTATGAAAACCCACCTGGAACAATAATAAGATCTTTTTTTTCTAAACTTGAATCACCATGCCATGCCATTTCAGGCTCACTACCCAAAACATCACGTATCGCAACATAGGCATCACGATCACAATTTGACCCTGGAAAAACAATAACAGCAGATTTCATGATTGGATCTCAATCTTATAGTTTTCAATAACAGTATTAGAAAGAAGCTTCTCACACATTTCTTTTAATGTTGCTTCAGCTTTTTCTGTTGAGTCTACATCTAATTCGATATCAAAAAACTTACCCATATCAAGTTTTGACAGAGTATCAAAGCCCATCGTTCCCAGCGTTTTTGAAACGACAGATGCTTCTGGATCTAGGACGCCAGGCTTAAGTTGAACGTATACGCGTGCTTTCATTTTTTATTCCTCTAATTCTTTTTCTAGGCCTAGTCTTACAGCGACTTCGCGGTAAAACTCAGTCAATGACCCAAGGCCTTTACGAAAACGATCTTTATCCATTATTTCTAACGTCTCTTTATCCCAAAGTCGACAATTATCGGGGCTCATTTCATCAGCAAGAATCAATCTTGTGCTGCCATTCTCAGTGACCCGTCCAAATTCGACTTTAAAGTCGCCTAGGATAATACCAATTTTATCAAAAAGGTCACCCAAAATTTGATTAATAATAAGGGTTGTTTTTTTCATCATGTCAATTTCATCTTGTGTCGCAAAATTAAAAATCAGAATATGTTCTTCTGAAAGAAGGGGGTCGCCATGTTCATCTGATTTATAGCAAAATTCGATGAGAGGGCGCGAAAGCTTTATACCATCTTCTAGGCCATAGCGCTTGACAAGCGTTCCTGCTGCATAGTTGCGGAGAACAACTTCTACAGGGACGATTTCTACTTTTTTAACGAGTTGTTCGCGTTTGTTTAGGCGCTCAATAAAGTGATTTTCGATACCGTTTTTTGAGAAAAACTCCATCATATATGCTGAAATGATGTTGTTCAGCACGCCTTTTCCTTCTATCACATCAAACTTCTGCTTGTTGAAAGCCGTCGCATCATCTTTAAAATACTGGATGATTTGCCCTTCTTCTGGCCCTTCAAAAAGAACCTTAGCTTTGCCTTCATAAATTTGTTTCTTATCCATTCTTAAAAGTTTCCTTCAATAAATTCGATTTGTTCTTTTTTCTTTTTCTTTTTTTTCTCATTTTCTTTTTCATAAATAGATTCTTTTTCGACACCTTCATCATCTTGGTCTTCTTCTAAAGGATCTCGTTCTTGCGCTTTTAGCCTTGGGTCATTGAGACGTGTTGCCTCTTTTGTTGGGTCCAAAATATCTTCATTGCCACCCCACCATTCATCAAGAAGCAGTTTATCATCATCTTTTTTTGACTCAATGCGTACTTTATCGCGAATATCATGATCTATCTTGCCAATTTTACTTAGAAAAGCACGTTCGCCAGGAGAAGCATGTTCGGGGTTTGTTTTAAATTCGAATCCAAAGAAGCTTTTTTTTGCAAAAAGATGAGATGTTTCTTCTTGCGGTCTCGGAGCTCCGGGACTTGGGGGGTGAATGTCAAAGCTGGGTGGAATAGCAAGGGGAGATTGGCTGGCTGCCACAAAAGCATCAGGCGTGGCTTTTTTCAGGCCAAAGGTCTCTGAAAGACTGCCGCAGGCATTCAGTATAAGAAAAAAACATAAACAAAAGAAAATACGATTTGTCACTGAACCCAACTATTTCTTAGAAATTTTTTTGACTTTACTCAATTGTACGTCATGACGCAAGCTTGTGTAAATAAGGTATAATGCGCCAATCGTAATGCAGCTGTCAGCAATGTTGAAAGCTGGCCAATGGTATCCATAGATATGGAAGTCAATAAAGTCATAAACAGCACCAAATCGGAGCCTGTCTAGAAAATTCCCCAACGCGCCGCCAAGAATGATATTGAGGATGATTTTCGTTTGATGATGTTCTTCTGATTTGATCCAATAGACGAGGTAAAGAATGATTGTCATCACAAGCCATGTCAGTAATAGCTGATTGCGTAGGTCATTATGCTGCAGCATGCCAAACGTAATACCATGATTCCACACAGAGACAATGTTTAAAAAAGAGGTTATTTTGGCGTGTGGGAGGTAATGAAAGAAAATACCTTTTGTAATAAAGTCCGCAAACAAAACGGGCAGGCAATAACGCCAGAAAAGAGTCATTTGGGCGCTACCATTTTTTCAGGGCGAACATATTTATCAAATTCATCTTCTGTTAGCAGCTTTAATTTAACAGCTTCTTCTTTTAATGTTGTTCCATTCTTATGTGCAGTTTTAGCAATTTTTGCAGCATTATCATACCCAATATGAGGGTTTAGCGCCGTGACGAGCATCAAAGAATTTTGCATAAGCTCATCTATTTTATCTTCGTTTGCAACGATGCCATCTACACATTTTTCAGCAAAACTGTTTGAGGCGTCGGCAATAAGGCGAATGGATTGAAGTAAGTTATAAATCATAACCGGCTTAAAGACATTTAGCTCCATATGGCCGTTTGAGCCAGAAATTGTCGTTGCCACATGATTCCCCATAACTTGCGCGCAAACCATTGTCATCGCTTCGCATTGTGTCGGGTTTACTTTTCCTGGCATAATACTTGATCCAGGCTCATTCGCAGGAAGGCTTATCTCACCAAGGCCTGATCTTGGTCCAGATCCAAGCAGACGAATATCATTTGCAATTTTCATGAGGCTTGCAGCAAGTGTGTTTAAGGCGCCAGAAGCTTCAACAATTGCATCATGTGCTGCCAGTGCTTCAAATTTATTCTTTGCCGTTACAAAAGGAAGCCCTGTGATTTTAGCAACATTCTTGGCAACTTCTTTATCAAACCCTTTTAATGAGTTAATACCTGTCCCAACGGCTGTGCCGCCTTGGGCTAGTGGATATAGGCGTGGTAGTGTGTCTTTCACACGCTTGATGCCCATTTCGATTTGAAAAGCGTAACCCGAGAACTCTTGGCCCAATGTCAATGGCGTTGCATCTTGTAGGTGTGTTCTTCCGATCTTAATAATTTTCTTAAATGCTTTCGCTTTTGCATCTAGGCTTTTGTGAAGCGCTTCAAGCGCAGGAATTAATTGATGGTGAATTTCTTCAACAGCCGCGATGTGCATTACAGTTGGAAAAGTGTCGTTTGATGACTGTGATTTGTTTACATGATCGTTTGGATGAACAGGTGTTTTGTCACCACGTTTGCCACCAAGCATTTCGTTTGCTCGGTTTGCAATGACTTCGTTACTATTCATATTTGTTTGCGTGCCAGATCCTGTTTGCCATACTACCAAAGGGAATTGGTCATTTAACTTACCGCTCATCACCTCTTCAGCAGCTTTAACAATGGCATTTGCTAGTTTCGCTTCTAGGTTTTTCAGTTTTTTATTTGAAAGGGCACAGGCCTTTTTTTGTATGCCAAGTGCGCGAATAAGAGGGGCCGGCATTGTTTCTGTGCCAATTTTAAAGTTTTTTAGGGAGCGTTGTGTTTGTGCGCCCCAAAGTTTGTCATTGGCGACCTTCATGTCACCCATAGTATCTTTTTCAATACGGTAATTAGACATTTAAACCTCTATTTTTAGTCTTTGCGGAAAGAGTCAAGAGAAACCACATTATCCTGTGATTTTGCTTTTTTAGATGTGCTGCTTTTTTGGTCATCATCTGCTTCTGCATCATTTTCAACTTCTTCGTCAATAATGGCGGCTTCAAGGTCGGAATGAAACTGAAGTCCAAATTCAACAGATGGATCAGCAAACCCTGTAATTGCAATAAAAGGTATTTTTAGGCTGCAAGGTACTTTTGAGAAGCTAAGCGTAACCTCGAAAGAGTCGTTGTGAACCATCAAGTCCCAGAATTGGTGTTGCATCACAACAGTCATTTCTTCAGGGTATTTTTCCCGCAAAAAGTCTGGCAAAACAGCATCAGGGTGGTTTGTTTTAAAGCTAATATAGAAATGATGCTGTCCAGGAAGCTGTGCGTCGTTTTCTTCAACAGTCTGAAGGACCTGGCGGATAATGCCGCGCAAAGCGCCTTCCATCATTTGGTCATATCTAATAAGTTGAGAATCATCCATGTTGCGAACCTATTTTTACGTTTATGTTTGATACTTAATCAATTCATGTAGCCTTGTCGAGGGCAAGCTCTGAAAAAAATAAAAGTGAGAGGACTTCTGTTGCCCGGCGTCCCCTCAAACCGCGCTAGCTTAAAAATTGCTAGAAAGACCATGGGCCTTTCTAAGCTGCATTAAGCAGCAACTGCATACGCAAAATCATTATCGTTTGCAATTGTAAAAATAGCCCGATAACGGCGGTACAATGCCGAATGAAAACTTTGCCTTTACTGCGGAATGTCGATCCTAATTCGCCCCCTTAAAGTATTTTTTAAAAAGCATTACTGCAATCTTAGAAAATACTTGGTGGAGGCGCCGGGAGTCGCACCCGGGTCCATCACGCTTATTCCGCAAAGCGTTTATCATCATAGTCAGCAAGCTGACATGGCTAATATAGAGGTTTTAAAGTGAAATTGAAAGGCCTAGCGTATCAAAACCTTTGATGATCAGAGATTTTCTAATGACTTGTTAGGTTGTACTTAATAATACAATAAAGAGCATGGAAGCCATCTTTTATACGAATCTTCTTCCCTTCTTCAACACCACGACCATCATAAGAAATACCAATTTCATAAAAACGTAGACGACGACCGTTTTTTTTAAATTTTGCAAGCTTTGCTGTTAATTCGGGCTCAATACCAAACCCATTCTCTTTTAGGGCTAGTTTTTTTAAAATATCTCCACGTACCATTTTGTAACATGTTTCCATATCTGTCAGGTTAAGGTTCGTGAATAAGTTAGAGAAGAAAGTGAGGAATTTATTTGCATTTGCGTGCACAAATCCATGGACGCGTCGCTCTTGTCCCGTTAGGAAGCGAGATCCGTAAACAACATCTGCGTCGTGTTCTATCATAACTGAGAGGAGTCGAAGAAGATCTTTAGGATTGTATTCAAGGTCAAGGTCGTGAATTGCGACAATGTCGCCGCTTGCTTGCTTAAAACCTGTCTGTAGTGCCGCGCCTTTTCCCTTATTCTTTTTGTGTGAGAAAACATTGATACTGGTTGTTTTTTTCTCAAGCGCTTTCAGTTTTTCCAAGCTGTCGTCGACTGAGGCGTCGTTGACAACAATAATTTCTAATGTAAGATTTTTTTGTGCAATTTTAGTAAGTCTTTTTAAAGACTCATCAAGTGTTCTGCTTTCATTATAACATGGTGCTATAACAGTTAGTTTTAGGGGTTTTTTTAAATTTAATTTCATTGTTTTTCTTTATAAAACGAGATACATAGAGCCAATGATGATACACAAATTCTCTCAAAAAAGTAAAATACTAAATCATATATTTCCGGCGCTTCTGGTTTTTGTGGGAAGCGTTTGGATTTTGTGGAATCCACTGCCGCCGTTTGTTTTTCATTCTTGGCAGGTTCTATATGTAACGGCTTTTGTTAATGTTTATGTTTTAGGTTTTATAACCCTTATTTTTTATTGGTATCGACGCCGTACATCAAATAAACCACTATCTTTTTCGTTTCTTTTATTAGGTATATTATGGCTTTTAACGTTTAGTCCAATTTTGGGGCACAATGTATACACCAGTTTTTGGATTTCTAATATGCTTGCGTTGCTCCTTGTTGTGTTAGGTTTATTACGTTTTCCAAGTTTTAAGATGCACTGGCAGGCAAGGATTAAAAAAATAACACAGTTATTTTTTGTATCAGAGCCAAGATATTTTCTTATGACATTCTTCGCTTTTTTCGTCTTTTTGACGTCTATTTTATCACATTTTGCTTTTGGCGGGCTGCCTCACGTCCTTGACTCTGTCGAGCAATATATGAATTCTCGCGCTTTTATTGAGGGCTCACTTTTTTTTAATGCACATCCTTTACAGGAATTTTTCGGCAGCACCTTTTTTGTCGAAATAGAAGATCGTTTGTTTTCGCAATATCCACCAGGCCATATGCTTTCTCTTGCTTTAGGTCGCCTTGTTGGAGCTCCTTGGGCTGTTAATCCTGTTTTAGGCGGGTTGACGCTTGTACTTGTTTACAAACTAGCGTGTCAGGTGGATTCAGAAAAAACAGCAAGAATTGCGGTGCTTTTATTTTTATTGTCTCCATTTACTGTGTGGATGTCGTCTGAATATATGAATCATGCGTCTGCTTTGTTGTGGTTCATGGTGATGATGAATGGCATCGTTGCATGGGTGCAAGGCCCAAATTTTAAAAACAGTCTTTTAATTGGGCTTGGCGCAGGAATGCTTGCGATTACGCGGCCCTATACATCATTGGCACTTACATTGCCTGTGATGGCTTTAATGTCGTACTTTCTTGTGACAGAAAAAAAGCGTTTGTTCTCTGTTTTCATAAGCGCTATTCCTGCGCTGTTTTTATTAACATTTCTACTTTATTACAACCAGCAAACAACAGGTGACCCTTTCAAGTTAGGCTATATGGCTCGTTGGGGCGAGGCAACGATTCCTGGTTTTGGCAGTCGCTTTGACGGTGATTATCATGATTTTTTATCAGGTGTTGAAAACACTTTACGTAACATTGTGGGGTTAAATTACTTTTTGTTTATGTGGCCTGTGCCTGCTTTGTTCTTTGTGTTTGCAGCATACTATAAAAAAGCATTCATCAGTTGGCAGGGGTTTTGGGCTGTTCAAGCTTTATCATTAATCGGCTTTTATTTTCTGTATTCTTTCCAAGACTGGACCTTTGGTCCTCGGTTTTTATATGAAATATCAGGCTTGCTTATTATATTGGTTGCGCAAGGTATGAGGAATGTGTGGCGTCTTTCACAAGATATTTTTGTGCAGAAAAAAAGTCAAACGTCTACAACATCGTTGGTTGTTTTTATTGTAATTTTGTTTTGTTTTGCAGCAATGAAAATGTATGCGCCTTTATATCAGCTTTATGCAAGAGACTTCGGCGGCGTTAGTTCGACTTTATTTTATGAGATTGAAGAAACATTGAAAAATAAAAAATCGCTTGTTTTTACAAACTCAAAAACACATAACTTTATTTTCAATAACCCTCCCCAAGATGCGGATTCAGTGATTTACGTTCTTGATCTTGAAGATAAAGAAAACCAGAAAATGATTAACTTTTATCCAGATAGAGCTCTTTATCTTGAGAAGAACTGTAAGCTTTTCACATATTATGGACAGCAGGAAGTTGCACGCTATACATGTGATGATCCCTCAAAAAGAAAGCCTGTTTGGGATATTCATCATCGTGTGAAGCAAAACCCTAAGAAGAAAAATTAAAAGAATTTGTTCAGAAAGATTGAAGATTTATCATTTTGGTTTTAGGATGTGCCTCTTATTGCTAAGAAAGGACCAAAAATGTCACTTACGCCTGAACAACAAGAAGAAATTAACCAGCTAAAATCAACAAAAAACCAAACAGTTCGTGCAACAGTTCCTGCTTTGGAAGAAGTGCTTTATGACGTGATGCCTGTTTTGGATCATGGTTTTGTACGTGTCATTGATTATATGGGTGATGACAGCGCGATTGTTCAAGCAGCGCGTGTGTCATATGGTAAAGGGACAAAAAAAGTCAATCAGGATCGCGGTTTGCTGCGTTATTTGATTCGTCATCGCCACACAACGCCGTTTGAGATGTGTGAAATTAAATATCACATCAAGATGCCAATCTTTATTGCGCGTCAATGGATTCGTCACCGTACGGCAAATGTGAATGAGTATTCAGCACGCTATTCAATTTTGGATAAAGAGTTTTACATTCCTTCACGTGACCAAATGGCGGCACAGTCTTCTTCTAACCGTCAAGGTCGAGCAGAAGTATTGGATGATGAGCAGGCTACAAAATTGATGGATATGCTGCGTGAAGATGCGGATCGTTGCTATAAAAACTATGAGTATATGTTAAATGAAGATCAAGAGGGTAACACTGTTGATGAATCACGTGATAGTTTTGCGCGTGAGCTTGCGCGTATGAATTTGACGCTTAATACATATACGCAGTGGTACTGGAAAATTGACCTTCATAACCTGATGCACTTCCTAAGTCTACGTGCAGATCATCATGCACAATATGAAATTCGTGTGTTTGCCGAAGCAATGCTAGAAACGCTTAAGCGTTGGGTGCCACTGACGTATGAGGCGTTCATGGATTATCGTATGGGAGGTGTTAACCTTTCTAAGCAAGGGCTGGAGATTGTTCAGCGCTTGTTGTCGGGTGAGCAAGTGACACAAGAAACATCTGGCCTTTCGATGCGTGAGTGGAATGAGCTGATGGATTCATTAGGACAAGAAGCCTAAGTGGCCCAGTTTGATGTAATCGTTGTTGGTGCAGGAGCTGCGGGCATGATGTGTGCCGCAGTAGCAGGTCAGCGTGGACGGAGAGTCTTGTTGATTGATCATGGTGATACGCCTGGCGAAAAGATTCGCATTTCGGGTGGTGGTCGCTGTAATTTTACCAATATTCATACTTCCCCAGAAAATTTTCTATCGGAAAATCCACGGTTTTGTGTATCAGCACTCAAGCGCTATACGCCGCAGGATTTTATTGAACTCGTCAAGAAATACGATATTGCTTATCATGAAAAAACACTAGGACAGTTATTTTGTGATGATTCATCCAAGCAAATCATTCAGATGTTGTTGAGTGAATGTGATAAAGGTGATGTTCAAGTGCGTTTAAGTGTTGATGTTGAATCAATCGAAAAAAATGCAGAGACATTTTCAGTCGTGACACAGTATGAAACTTATGAATCAGATTCATTAGTCATTGCAACAGGTGGCCTTTCAATTCCTAAGATGGGTGCTTCGCCGTTTGGATACAAAGTCGCGGAGAAGTTTGGGTTAAGTATGGTGCCCCCACGCGCAGGTCTTGTGCCGCTGCGTTTTGATGAGGGCACATTAGAGCGCTTAAAGCCACTTTCAGGTGTGTCTGTTGATGCGGTTGTTAGTCATAAAAAAACAAAATTCCGAGAGGGCTTATTATTTACGCATCGTGGATTAAGTGGGCCTTCAATTCTGCAGATTTCATCTTATGTCAAGGATGGCGAAAGTATCACGGTCAATATTGCGCCAGATGAGAACATGCTTGAAAACCTTAAAGTGATGCGGACAGAAAACCCAAAGCAAGAGCTTAGAAATGTGCTTTCGAAATTTATTCCTAAACGCGTAGCTGTTCAAATTTGTGAAGAATTAAAAATTCAAGGAAACCTTGCCGACCAATCAAATAAAAACTTACACATTATTGCAGATCGTGTGAATGCATGGATCGTTAAGGCAAGCGGCAGTGAGGGATACCGTACGGCAGAAGTCACTTTGGGTGGCGTTGATACAAACGAACTGTCATCCAAAACCATGGAAGCAAAAAAGGTCCCAGGGCTACACTTCATTGGTGAAGTCGTCGATGTCACGGGCCATTTAGGCGGATTCAATTTCCAATGGGCATGGGCTTCCGCCGTTGCAGCTGGGGAAGTTGTTTAAAACTCACCCTGCGATTTCGTAGCAGCCACCGCACCTTTGATTTCATCAAGCTTTTCGATGTGCATCCACTTATGCTTTTTACCAAGGCGCGTGACGAGATCAAGCATATCTTTGTCTTTCATTTCTTTCTTGGTGTTTTCCAGCATGAAACGACAATGCCAGTGATCAACAACGTCAGGCGATACCAGGCCGACGGGGAAGACTTTGACGCCACGGTTTGAGATCAACTTAAGCTCGAACCCTGAATTGCGGGCGATTGCTTTGACACTCTTGCCAAGCTTATCGACAGCGAGATCGGATTCAATAAAGAGGTCAAAGCCAACATATTTACGCTTTTTCGTACGAACGAAATCAGCACGCTTTGCAACTTTGGGAAGTTTCACAGCTTTCTGTTTTCTTGCTTGGTTTTTCGTTGGCTTTTTGCCGAGGTTTTTGATGACTTCATCTGTGTAGCGCTTTGTGCCAACAGCAGATTTGGCCGTTTTTGCAAGATCCGCAGTCAGAACTTTACCTTGTTCAATTGTGTAGTAAATTGCATTTTCAATTTCCATCGCCACATCGAATTTTTTCATGTGCTTCAACATACCAACAGCAGACAGCAAGAAGGCAGTTGGGTTCACAATGTCTTTGCCTGCAATGGGAGGGGCTGAGCCGTGAACAGCTTCAAAAATTGAAACCTCAGATCCAATATTTGCAGACGGCGCGATGCCCAGTCCACCCACAAGTCCAGAAGCTTGATCAGAAATAATGTCGCCATGTAGGTTTGTACATACAATGACTTCAAATTGCTCAGGGTTAATCATCAGCTGATGCGCGCAGTTATCAATAATGAGATGCTCTGCTTTGATTTTTGGGTATTCTTTTGCAACATCTTCGAAGGTGCGTTTTAACATACCTTCAGTCAATTTCAGAATGTTTGATTTTGTTGCGCAGTGAACAGATTTACGGCCTTCCGCAACAGCAATTTCAAAAGCCAGTCTTACAATTTTCTCACAGCCTTTACGTGTGACAAGTTTCAACGCTTGTGCAACACCAGGTGTTTGCATGTGCTCAATCCCTGCATAAAGATCTTCTAAGTTTTCACGTACGGTAACAAAATCAATACCACGTCCTGTAAATGGTGTTTTAATGCCTGGGATTTCACGGATAGGGCGTGTGTTTCCAAATGTCTCAAAATATTTTCTAAGTGTCACATTGGCAGATTTTTCGCCAGATCCAACAGGCGTTGTTAGCGGTCCTTTAAGTGCGACTTTATTCTTTTTAATAGAGTTAATTGTCTCGTCTGTAACACCTGTCGCATTGCCTTGTAAAAAGACCTTTTCTCCGGCCTCACATTCGTCCCACTCAATATTTGCGCCAGCTGCTTCAAAAACACGCTTTACCGCCTCTGAAATTTCAACACCAACACCATCTCCTGGAATCAAGGTAACCGTTTGTTTTTTTGACTTTGCCATTTTAAAACTCCCTCTTAAACAGCTTCAAGCAGTGTCTTTGTATAAGGTGATTTCGGATTTTTGAAGAGTTTTGCGCGTGGCGCTTCTTCAACAATTTTACCATCTTTCATTACCATTACATAATGTGACATTGCTTGAATAACATTCATATCATGACTGATAAGAATATAGCTTAAATCTAGATCACGTTGAAGCGTTTTGAGAAGATCAAGCACTTGAATTTGCACAGAAACATCTAGCGCAGATGTTGGTTCATCCAAAATAATTACCTTTGGGTTTAGGACAATTGCGCGTGCAATTGCAACACGCTGGCGTTGTCCACCCGAGAGCTCATGCGGATATCTGTTGATAAAATTTATGGGCAGCTGAACATCTTCAAGGGCTTTTTGGACTTTTTTTTGATGGCTGTTATCTGTTGCAAAATTGTGTGCTTTTAAGCCTTCCGAGATAATCTCACCGACAGATAAGCGTGGGTTCAGCGAAGAAAAAGGGTCTTGAAAAACAATTTGGAAATTAGCACGTTTTTCTCGTAAATCTTTATCTGACATTTTATGTAAGACTTTACCCATAAATGAAACGGTTCCTTCATATTTTTGAAGTTGTAAAAGAGACATTGCCAATGTTGTTTTGCCGGACCCGCTTTCGCCGACAATACCAACCGTCTGACCTGAATAAGATTTTAAGGAGACATCTTTAACTGCAGTGAGGTGTGTGCGAGGGCGACCGAAGAGCGACTTTTTTATTGGGAATTTCACGGTTAATTTCTTTGATTCTAGAATGGTTTCTTTCTTTGGGTTAAAGCGATCTTTTAAGGTTGTTGGAAGAGAGTTAAGAAGATGTTTTGTATAGTCATGCTTGGGGTTTTTGAAAACAGAGTCACATTTCCCAGACTCAACAATTTCACCATCTTTCATCACGTGAATATCATGGCAGTGCTTGCGAATAAGATTTAAGTCGTGGCTGATCATTAAAATACTAAGCCCTTGTTCTTTTCGTAGTTTTTCTAGTAGCTCCAGAATTGTTTTTGCGGTTGTCACATCCAATGCCGTTGTTGGCTCATCTGCAATTAACAGGTCAGGATCACAAGCCAATGCCATCGCGATCATAACGCGCTGACGTTGGCCACCAGAAAGTTGGTGTGGGTATGCAGACATTTTGTCAGGGTTTAAGTTCACTTTTTTGAAAAGCTTTCTAATTTCTTTTTTTGCAGTGTGATGTTGAATGTTTTTATGAATGGAGAGGGCTTCGGCAATCTGCTTTTCGATTTTGTGAAGTGGGTTGAGTGATGTCATGGGCTCTTGAAAAATAAAAGAGATTTTTTTACCACGTATTTTTCGTATATCAGCATCTCTCATTTTAAGAATGTTTTTGTCATTAAAGCTGATAGCGCTTTTTGTGCCATAAGAAACGGACTTTGGATGGTGCAGTTGTAGAATAGAAAGTGCTGTGACGGTTTTGCCTGATCCACTCTCGCCAACAATACCAACAACTTGCCCTTTTTTGATAGAAAAAGAAACATTTTTAACGGCTTTAAAGCTTCCGAATTTAACAGTGAGATTTTTAATTTCCAGCATTTATGTCTCCCTTCATATGAGGGTCAAGCGCATCACGAATGCCTTCAAAAATAAAGATTAAAAGGCTTAGGAGAATTGCAAGTGTAAAAAATGCGGTCAAGCCCAGCCAAGGTGCTTGCAGGTTTGCTTTTCCTTGCGCTAGAAGCTCCCCCAGGGAAGGTGATCCGGGTGGCAGGCCAAATCCTAAGAAATCAAGAGAAGTAAGTGTCGTGATGGACCCTGTTAAAATAAATGGCAGCATTGTTACCGTGGCGACAACAGCATTAGGTAAAATATGGCGCCACATAATAATGTGATCTTTAACGCCTAGCGCATGAGCGGCTTTGACGTATCCTAGTTGTCGTGTGCGTAAAAACTCTGCGCGCACAACACCAACTAAAGAAGACCAGCTGAAAAGTAATAAAAACCCAAGAAGCCACCAGAAGTTGGGCTCAACAAGGGATGCGAGGATAATAAGCATATAAAGCGTTGGCAAAGAGAACCAAATTTCAATAAAGCGCTGAAAAGCTAAATCGATCCATCCGCCGTAATATCCTTGTATAGCCCCTGCAATAATACCAATGATTGAGCTTAAAACTGTTAAGCTAAGGCCAAAAAGAACAGAAATACGAATCCCGTAGATAAGCCGTGCAAGTACATCACGACCTTGATCATCAGTGCCCAAAATATTGTGTGTATCAGGAGGTGAGGGTGCAGGAGATTTTAAGGCTAAATTAATTGTTTGATAGTGATATTCAATGAGTGGCCAAATTGCCCAGCCATTTTTTGATATAAGCTCACGCACGTATGGATCTTTGTAATCTGCTATGGTTTCGAATTCGCCACCAAAAACTGTCTCTGGGTAGTCTGTGAAAACAGGTGTGTAAATATCACCTTGGAAGAAGATAATAAGAGGTTTTTCATTTGCAATAAGTTCTGCAAAAAGTGTTGTTAAGAAAATGATCGCAAAAAGAACTGTCGACCAATAGGCGCGTTTGTTTTGTTTGAATTTTAAGATCTTTCTTGAGTGTGGAGTCATTACCTTGCCCTTTTCTCAAAATCGATACGTGGATCAATCAAGACATATGTAAGGTCACCAATCAGATTCATCACCAGGCCAAGCAGCGTGAAGATATAAAGTGATGCAAAAATTAATGGGTAATCGCGGTTCATCGCTGCTTCAAAACCAAGAAGCCCTAACCCATCAAGAGAAAAAATGACTTCTATAAGGACAGATCCTGTGAAAAACACACCAATAAAAGCACTTGGGAAGCCTGCAATGACAATAAGCATGGCATTCCTAAAAACATGCCCATAAAGAACTTTTTTTTCACTTAGTCCTTTTGCGCGCGCCGTTAAAACATATTGCTTTGAAAGTTCATCAAGAAAGGAGTTTTTTGTTAAAAGGGTTAGTCCTGCAAACCCACCAATGACCATTGAGATTACAGGTAAAGTCATATGCCATATATAGTCTGTGATTTGACCGATTGTTGAAAGGTTATCCCAATTATCAGATGTCAGGCCACGTAAAGGAAATAAATCTAAATATTGGCCGCCGGCAAAAAGAACAATGAGAAAAATGGCAAACATAAAGCCAGGAATTGCATATCCAACCAATACAACAGCGCTTGTCCATATATCAAAGCTCTCACCATTTTTGACAGCTTTTTTGATGCCGAGTGGGATTGAAATTAAGTAGATAATCAACGTTGACCAAATCCCAAGTGAGATGCTGACAGGTAGTTTTTCTTTGATAAGGTCAATGACAGAGCGCCCTTTGAAAAGGCTTTCACCAAAGTCAAAACGCGCAAAATTTTTCAACATATTCCAAAATCGAAGAGAGGGTGGTTGATCAAACCCATATATTTTCTCTATTTTTTTGACAAGGTCGTTGTCCAGCCCTTCTCGTCCCTTGTAGTCAGAAGAAATAATCTCATTATTTGCTGTACCTGTAAGGCGTGCTGTTGCAGCGTCTGTGCCATGGCCAGACAGCTCTGCAACAAGTTGTTCAACAGGGCCGCCAGGGGCAGATTGTACGATCAGGAATGTTAACAGCAAAATGCCGAACAGTGTTGGGAGAATTAAGGCAAGGCGTTTAAGAATGTAGAAAAACATAACAAGGAGAATATGCTTTTGTCAGAAAATGCACAATAAAAAACCGCCCGAGAAGTATCCCGAGCGGCCCTTTAAAACAACTTAAAAACAAGCTTAGTTAGAGCAAGTCATTTTAGTCATTTGTGTCATTGCTTTTTGAGCTTGCTTTTGCATCGTCGTCATAGACTGTTGCATTGCATTTGTCATTGTCTCAGAAGCTTTTGAAGCCTCAGCAGTTGCGTTATTCATTGTTGTTTGAGCCATGTCAGCTTGCATTTCAGCAGCTTCTTGAGCTGATTTACAGTTCATCATGTCTTTCATTGCATTCATTGTTTGCTCAAACATTGCTTGCGTTGCATTCATTGCTTGCTTGCCAACAGTTTCCATTGCTTGTGTCATTGTGTTAGAAGCTTGCATTACTGCATCCATGTTTTCTTTTGCAAAACCAGCTGTTTGCTCGTAGTTTTTGAAAGCAGCTGTGCTTGCTTTCTCAGCGTTTTGCTTTGAGAACTCCATTGCTTGCTCGTAACCTTGAGAAGCAGCTTCGTTGCTCATTTTTGCGAAGTTTTCAACGGCCTGCTTAGAAACGTTGATAACATTACTTGCTGCTTTTGCAGCAGTGTTTGAAGCTGTTGATTTAGCTTTTGTGTTAGATGTAGACATTTTAATACTCCTAAATGTAAGTTAACCAATATTATAAAAACGTATTTTGATTTCTTGCAGTTCCCAAAGTTATCATCTTTGGTGACTTTATAATTGTTGCACTGCAACATCTGAGGTAAATGTAATATTTATCAGATGCTTCGTCAAGGGGTATTTGTAAAATAAATGAAAGAAAATAGAATAAGATGTTAAAAGGCTTCACACTCATAGAGTGTAAATTAAATGATGCTCCTTCAACTCCAGGTGTGTATCGTATGGTAGGGGAAGATGATAAGGTGCTTTATGTTGGAAAAGCAAAAAACCTGAAAAAACGCCTTGCAAACTATACAAAGCCGCAAAGATTATCGGTGCGTATATCAAAAATGGTAAGTAGCACAGTCAATTTATTATACACAACAACGCATACAGAAGCCGAGGCACTTTTGTTAGAGGCCAATCTTATAAAAGAGTTAAAGCCCAAATATAATATATTGTTACGTGATGATAAATCTTTTCCTTATATACATGTCACATCTCATGCTTATCCTCAGGTTAAAAAACATCGTGGTATGCGAAAAGATAAAGGAGTGTATTTTGGGCCTTTTGCTTCAACGTTTGCGGTGAATGAATCTGTGATGACGCTTCAGAAGGCTTTTTTATTACGTAACTGTTCAGACCATGTTTTTGCAAATAGGACGCGACCTTGTCTTCAGTATCAAATCAAGAGGTGTTCTGCTCCGTGTGTTGATAAAATTACTGAGTCAAATTACAAAAAACTTGTTGATCAGGCGCGCGATTTTTTAAGTGGGAAAAGTCGTGTGGTGACAGATGTCATATCACAAGAGATGATGCGTGAAAGTGATGCCCAAAACTATGAGAAAGCAGCAGTTTTGCGCGATAGGTTGCGTGCTTTGACAAAAGTACAAGCACATCAAAACTTTCATGTGCAAGGTTTGAAAGACGCGGATGTTCTAAGTGTTTACCAAGAAAGCGGTAAAACAATCATTCGTATCATGTTTTATCGCGGTGGCAATCACTTTGGTTCACAAAATTACTTTCCAAGACATAGCGTGGATGATTCACCGTCTCAGATCTTAGCTGCTTTTATTGGTCAGTTTTATGAGGCAAAAACAATGCCTAGTACACTCATCGTCTCAGAGCCGATGGAAGAAGTCAAAACGCTTGAGGAAGCATTTTTTCTGTTAAAAAATGAGAAAGTAACAATTTTATGCCCTATGAGGGGAGATAAAAAAACTTTAATAGAGCAAGCTGTTCAAGATGCTAAAGCGGCGCTTCATCAACATATTTCAAAAACGGCTTCTCAACGTCAGTTGCTTAAGGCCGTTGGTGACTTATTTGGTTTAGAAGAAGTTCCAGAGCGTATTGAGGTGTATGATAACAGCCATATTTCAGGAACAAATGCAGTTGGCGCCATGATTGTTGCAGGTAGTGAGGGCTGGATGAAGAATGCATATAGAAAATTCAATATAAAGTCATTAGATGTCGTTCCAGGAGATGATTATGCAATGCTGCGTGAGGTGTTGACGCGAAGGTTTAAACATGGGCTGGAAAAAGATCAGTCGAATCTTCCAGACCTGGTTTTGGTAGATGGAGGAAAGGGGCAGCTTTCTTCTGCTATATCAGTCATGGAAGATTTGGGTGTTACATCTGTTCCAATAGTAGCTATTGCGAAGGGGCCAGATAGGAATGCAGGCCGCGAGCAATTCTTTACATCAGATGGCAAGGAATTTCAGTTGCCTCTTAATGATCCGACACTTTATTTCTTACAGCGTTTGCGTGATGAAGCACATCGATTTGCAATTGGGACGCATCGTGCGAAGCGCAAAAAAGAAATGGTGAAGTCACCTTTGGATGGTGTGCCAGGCGTTGGTCCTGCACGCAAAAAGGCTCTTTTACAGTATTTTGGCTCAGGAAAAGCGGTGACAGAGGCAGGACTCAAAGATTTAATGGAAGTCCCTGGAATCAGTAAGGCTTTCGCGACAAAAATTTATGAATATTTTAAGTAAGCGTTTAATCGGTTGTATAAGTTAAGGGCTAGCCTCTTTGGAGTTTGTTGTTGAGTTTCATTTGAATAGAGGCTCTTAACATGTCTGTTTGCGAGCTTGTTTTTAAGCTAGCTTTTTTTGTTGGCTGAGTTTGTTTTTCTTTATTGTTTGTTTTTTGTGTTGTTGTACGAAAAGGTTTCGTGTTGAAGTTTGATGCGATGTTTTTAGAGAGTTTATACTCTGCAACGCGCGCTCTTCTTTTAAAGCGGTGCGCTTTTCCAAAGCCCCATTTTAGCATTTCACGTGGCGTTCTTAAGGCGAATTTGGCAATGTGCCTTACTGTGCGTGCTGATTCTTTAAGAATCCTGTAGAATTTTTTTGCAAAGATTCTGACTTTTTGTTTCCATTTCTGCCAGCGTGTTTTTTTAATTTCTGAGGCTTTTGCAAAGTGAACAATGTCAATAATATGTGAGGCAAGCCTTAAAATGTTATTTTTTTTGCCGGTTGATAGGCGTTTTTGTTCGTAAGATTCAAAAGTTGCTCGTTTTTGTCCGATGATGTTAAAGATTTGATGATTAGTCATCCTCATAGAGTGACCAAGATTGAAAATGAAATGACGATTTGATTCTGTAAAAACGTCATCGCTGATGAGGCGCGCATACACGTGGCGTAATTTTTCTTTTGCATGAATATAGGCAGTTTCATCATTAATTTCTGTTTCTTCAGCTGCAATGCTGTACACAAATTTAAGGCCTTCACGAAGGAAGGCCTTATCTTTTTCGTCAATAGCGATGTCATCGACATGCATGAGAACCTCTTCCAGGTTGAGGCCTCCTAAGAGGTCGCGTTTTCTTTTCTTAAAATGAAGTTCGTTTGTTGAATTGTGTGATGCTTTAATATGTTGGATAAGGTCAGGGGAAGACTTCATGCCTTTATTATCATTGGCGATGTTTTCGTTTTTTTTGTCTTCTTTCTCTGGCATCGGAAAAACCTTTCTATTCGTTTGCCGAATCTTGGTCTTTTCCCCCTGTGATATATAGTCAAACACTTTTTTATTTCTTGTGTGCCTAAAGCTAGTATACCTGAAAAAAGTTGCAAAAGCAACACAGTCCATATTGTGTTAGTATGCTGTGTTGCCCACAAGATTTGCTGAAAATTACACCGTGAGATTTCTATTTGTTGAACAATTCAGCCACGGCTTTGATCGTTTGATAGGTCTTTAGTGTCATCCCGCGTGACAGCTCGGTAGGGCAGAACCGTGATTGGAATGCTGTACATGTACTTTTGTCGCATTCATTTTGATACCCGATTGCTGAAAGCATTTTAAAGGCTGCGGGCTTGTCAATGCTGTTTTCTTGTGTGGTGAGCTGTGGAAAAAGCCCAATTTTTTCCTGTGCTAACAGCTTCCAGGGGAAAAGCTCACCAGGATCTTGTTTGCGTCCTGGTGCAATATCGCTGTGCCCAACAATATTTACGGCAGGGATCTTGTGTGTATGAATAAGTGATTGGCTGAGGGAAATGACACTTTTTATTTGCGATGCAGGGAAGGGGCGATAGCCAAACTCATGTCCTGGATTGACAATTTCAATCCCGATTGAGCTATCATTAATGTTATCTTGACCACGCCAGTGGCTGATGCCTGCATGCCATGCGCGTTTTTCATCAGGGACAAGCTGATAGATCTCGCTTGTCTCATCAATAATATAATGGCTGCTGACCTGCGCTGCTGGATCACATAATCTGTCGCGCGCATCTTCAAAGCTTTTCATGCCTGTGTAATGCAAGACAAGGTGCTGAATACGCATGCCGTCAGGGCGATCATTAAAATTTGGTGAAAGATATGTCGTGATCATAAAAGAAAAGCCTTAGTTGTTCGAAAAGCCTTTTCCTTTTACCAGGGCTGCTAAATTAATAACATTGTTTTCTTTGTCAGGATTGTTCGATGCTGTTGTTTTTCCAGTCTCTTTTTGTGCGGCTTGTTTAACAGCTTCTGCTTGCGCTTGTTCTTGTTCGATTCCTTCGTTCAAGCCATATGTTTGGCTTGTAAACATTCCTTTTTTCGCTGCTTTCTTTGCGTCTTCCGCTTCTTTCTCGTCCTCTTCGCCTGCAAAGTAATCGCTTGCACTTTTATAAAGATCATAAGCTAGTTTTTTCGTCTCATCCCATAGTTTGCCAAGCGAGAACCCGCTTT
Organism: Alphaproteobacteria bacterium; assembly: GCA_030425825.1. Taxonomy (GTDB): domain Bacteria; phylum Pseudomonadota; class Alphaproteobacteria; order JAUHZY01; family JAUHZY01; genus JAUHZY01. The sequence continues at coordinate 1,110,705 of JAUHZY010000001.1, read as the reverse complement.
GTTTTGGGGCCATTTCTTCTTTTTCTTTAGACATGATGTAATCGTTGTACGCATCAACTGTCAGAATAACTTCCAGCGGTCCCACGCCATTATTTTCGGCATCTTGATTCGCTTTGTCATCCAGGGCAACATTTGTTTTCCCCAAAAACTCTTGGACATATGTGTCAACTGTGTATGAATCAAGCCCCAACCTGTGACCATAGCTTTTAAGGTTAGAAATCTCACCTGGATCAACAATGTTGTCACCGGCAAGGCTATGGAACATGCCTTCAAGTTTTGCAAGGTTAACAGCTGTTAGGTGGTCTAAGTCTATGTTGTCTAATTCTGTCGTGATGTCTTCGCGGCCTTCTTTCTCTGCGATAGAACGAAAGTCATTAAGCGCTTTTTCAACAAATGCACGGTCGTAATGCGGTACGTCACGATTTTGAGGCTCCAAATTCTGGATGCCTGAATTATCGTTTGCGATTGCGACTCTTTCCATTTATGCGTTCCTTTTCAAATTTCCTTTCCATTATAGCAAAAAACCTTCGAAAAATCAATGCGTGCAGATGATGTAGAAAAATATCTTAAAAACAGCGCCCCAAAAAAGCATTAAAACGCCATGCGGCACCTTTATGTTGAGTGATAAATTACATTATTTATCTCAAAATAAGACTTTGTGTTTACCTTGTTTTGATGGCTTTGCTGGCTATATAGCGATAAAAATATACATTTTCTACAAGATTTTGTGTGCTTAAAATTTATGCAACACAGGGTGGTCGCTTCCTTCAAAATGTAATTTATTTTTTGTTTGTAGAGCTTGTGTTTTATGGTATATTAGTCTATGAAATTCATAACAAATTTGTTAAAGACGAAGAAGTAATTTGAGGGATATCAGGTAATGTTCAGAAGTTTTAGACATGCTTTACTTTTTTTGACGGCGACGTCAATCCTTGCATCGTGTAACAAAGACGGCGGTGGCCCGCCTCCATTTACAGATGACATGGGTCCAGAGCCAACGGAAAGAAATGTCAAGACAGAGATGTCTTGGGGTTCGCCGGAGTATTCCAAGCCACATTTCAGAAGAACGCCTTCATTAAAGCATAATGGTGATAAGGGTCTTGCCTTTAATGAGAGTGACAACATAGTAGGTTCTAGAGACACCACAGGGAACGTTTTCATTAACGAGGTTGACAACGTCACGGATGTGCATGAGCAGTTTCAGTTCGTCTTTTATGCCAGCCATCATGACATTGAGAATGATAACAATCTTGCGGCGCATGCGGGAGAGCAGATTCGGCAGAACCCTTCTTTGGCCTCAAAAAAGTTCATTTATTTTATTGAGTCCCCTGTTTCTAGAACAAATGCTGATGGTACAGTGGACCCAAAGCAGACTTATATGTCGTATTACACAGCACAAAAAGATAATGTCAAGGTAGCTGATGTTGTGAAAAGAGCCGTTTTTGACTTTCATACTGACGGTGACAATATGTTGAAGTCTGTTGAGGCTTTTAAGGCTTTGGATGATGTTGGGTTTGTTGTTTGGGACGCGCCAGATAAAGCTTCGAACGGAAAATGGGTAACTGATGTTACTGCTTCACAGTCTTTGTTGCAGGAAGCATATGAGAGTTCTCAAGAGCGCCTTTCTAATGGTACAGCCAATAAGTTTGACCAGGTTTTTTCTGATGCATTTGCGAAAATTCTTAAAAAGCTGGAGTCTTCTACATACAGAGCAAAGGCCTCTGGTGATAAAACACGCGAAGAAACAGAGGTTCGTGATGCTGTTCGATCGGCGACCTTTTTGGGTGTATATGATCAAAACCGCGATGCAAAGTATACGGGCCTTGATGGTGGCGTGCATGTGGGAAGAGATGGTACAGAGTTTAGTCCCGGGAACCTTATCCACAAAGCAGGTGATGTTTTGATTGCGCTTGAGACGTCCCCTGAAATCGGGCGTTATACAGAGGGTAAGTTTGTTTTTGGTGATAATGTGACGTCTTCGATCGTAACCTTTTTTGGTGCGGATCAGAATGGTGCTTTTGCAAAAATGGAAGCGCTAAGAGAAGAAGCAGAACGTAACGGCTATACAACGGCGACTCATTGGAATAATGGGATGTCCGCAAATGGTGGCATATCACAACAGCTGGCAACGTCATTTTCTGCGCCCGCTATTAATAAATAGATTTCAATTCCTTTTGATTTTGAAGGAAAAGAGAAGTCTTCTGTGTTGATAGATCTTTAGAGTTTGTTAAAAATCATTAGAATAAAACATGTTAAAAAGTTTTAGGCGCACATTTTTGTTTTTTCTTACCATGTCTGTCGTTGCGTCCTGTGACGAGAGCAAGCCAAGCACATCTTTAGTGCCCAAAAGTGACATGGGTCCAGAGCCAACGGAAAGAAATATCAAGACAGAGATGTCTTGGGGTTCGCCGGAGTATTCCAAGCCACATTTCAGAAGAACGCCTTCATTAAAGCATAATGGTGATAAGGGACTGTTGCCTCGTGAAAGTGGTAGTGTAACATTTTCTAGAGACACCACAGGGAACGTTTTCATTAACGAGGTTGACAACGTCACGGATGTGCATGAGCAGTTTCAGTTTGTCTTTTATGCCAGTCATCATGACATTGAGAATGATAACAATCTTGCGGCGCATGCGGGAGAGCAGATTAGGCAGAACCCTTCTTTGGCCTCAAAAAAGTTCATTTATTTTATTGAGTCCCCTGTTTCTAGTGTGGATGATGAGGGTAAGTCTGAATCCAACCAAACTTACATGTCGTATTACACTCAACACAAAGATAATACAGAAGTTGCAGATGTTGTGAAGCGTGGTGTTTTTGACCTCCATGATGACGGTGACAATATGTTGAAGTCTGTTGAGGGTTTTAAGGCTTTGGATGATGTTGAGTTTGTTGTTTGGGACGCGCCAGATAAAGCTTCGAACGGAAAATGGGTAACTGATGTTACTGCTTCACAGTCTTTGTTGCAGGAAGCATATGATAGTTCTCAAGAGCGCCTTTCTAATGGTACAGCCAATAAGTTTGACCAGGTTTTTTCTGATGCATTTGCGAAAATTCTTAAAAAGCTGGAGTCTTCTACATACAGAGCAAAGGCCTCTGGTGATAAAACACGCGAAGAAACAGAGGTTCGTGATGCTGTTCGATCGGCGACCTTTTTGGGTGTATATGATCAAAACCGCGATGCAAAGTATACGGGCCTTGATGGTGGCGTGCATGTGGGAAGAGATGGTACAGAGTTTAGTCCCGGGAACCTTATCCACAAAGCAGGTGATGTTTTGATTGCGCTTGAGACGTCCCCTGAAATCGGGCGTTATACAGAGGGTAAGTTTGTTTTTGGTGATAATGTGACGTCTTCGATCGTAACCTTTTTTGGTGCGGATCAGAATGGTGCTTTTGCAAAAATGGAAGCGCTAAGAGAAGAAGCAGAACGTAACGGCTATACAACGGCGACTCATTGGAATAATGGGATGTCCGCAAATGGTGGTGCTTTACGCTAGCACGATCACTCTTTGAATGCTTGCATTTCATTTGTTTGCATATTTTGGATGATGTTGTCATCCATTTTGGGTACCTCAAAACTCTGTTCTTGGTTTTTTTGTGCGGTCAGGCTGAAATGGTTTGCCAATGATTGGCCACCAATTTCTTCTTTTTCTGGCGCGATCTCTTCGGCTTCTTTATTTTCACCCGATGTAGCGTCCAAGTCTTTTGTGGTTTCGTCATTTTCGGCGCGATCCTTTTTACCGAAAACCTTGCTAAGAAATTTTCCAAGGCCTTTTTTCTCTTTGTTTTCAGAATTGTTCTGTGTGATGCCAGGCGTGCTTTGCTGAACAGAGGCAACTTTCTTCTCCGCCTCACTTTCAGGTTCTTCAGATCCAGTGCTCGTGTCTTCCGGCTTGATCTCGTCCTTGATAGTTTCTTGTTTTTCAAGGGCTTCTATGCGAGCAGGGTCTGTTTCCTGAACCTTCACAGGGTCAATTGTCAGCGGTTTTTCAACAGAGTTTTCTTCTGCTGGTTGTGTTTTTTCAGCATCCTGTGTTGCTTCAACTCCTTTTTCATCCGCTTGATCTTTTTCGCCGGTGGCCTCTTCTAGCTCGCTTAAAAAAGACGTACTTTCTTTTGTTTTTTGATCTTTACCATTTTCTTTAAAACGAATATCGCCACCATTATTGTGACCACTCTCCATACCTTCTTGGATGCTGTCGGATTGGATGTATGTCGTGCTGGGTGCGGCGTTGTAGGATGGCGCCGGAGCAGCAGTGGCTGTTGGTGTGGCCTCTGTGCTTGAAAAGTCTGTGCTTGTGTTGCCACCTTTATAGCCGTTAATGCTGTGTTTTGCATGCATTGCAGCATCGTCTTTATATCCGCTGTTGGTGTATCTGTCACCTGCGGCGGTGGCAGCTTTTTCCATGTTTGCAAGTTTTTGGGCGGCTTCTTTGTTGTCAATTTCAACATCTTTTAAAGCTTTGTTGCGAAAGACAGTGACTGTTTCTTGGATTTGTTGGGCAAATTGTGGGAATTTACTGATCAGTGTTCCCATCACGCCAGATGCGTTGCCGATCACATCCGATAAGGGGGCGGCTTCAATTTCTTTTTTGATAAGATCTTCGACTTGGTCATAGCTTGTAAGTGTTTCGTCATCACCGCGACCAATAGACTTTTTTGCTTCATCAAGCTGATTGTCTACCGTAGATGGTGGTTCATCTTCCGCGCCATTTAAGGCATCTTTTGACGTTTCCTGAGCCATTTTTTATCTCCTAACCTCGTCTTCCATAAGCGTTTTGCTCACCTATCATTATATCATAAGTATTGTTTCTCCTCAACCGCTACATATTGTTTTTGTAGAGGGGGTGGCATACTAAAAGCTTGAAAAAAGCATTATTTGGGTTCAAACTATATGGACCAAAAATTCAAGGAATAGATAACAATGACAACAAAACATACAAAAGTGCTGATTATCGGCTCTGGCCCTGCGGGATATACGGCGGCAATCTATGCAGCACGCGCCAACTTAAACCCTTTAATGGTGGCGGGGTATCAGCCAGGCGGACAATTAACAATCACGACAGATGTTGAGAATTATCCAGGGTTTGCAGATGTCATCCAAGGCCCATGGTTGATGGAACAAATGCGTGGGCAGGCTGAACATGTTGGCACAGAAATTATTGAAGATATGATTATTGATGTTGATTTTACAAAAACCCCTTTTGAATGCAAAGGCGATGGTGGCACTTTATATACAGCCGACAGCGTTGTTATTGCGACGGGTGCGCAAGCCAAGTGGCTTGGTCTTGCATCTGAAGAAGAGTATATGGGGTTTGGTGTGTCGGCTTGTGCGACATGTGATGGTTTTTTCTTCCGTAATCAGAAAGTTGCTGTGATCGGTGGTGGGAATACTGCTGTGGAAGAAGCGCTGTATATGACCAATCATGCTTCAGAAGTTGTTCTGGTTCATCGTCGTGATGCTTTGCGTGCAGAGAAGATTTTGCAAGACCGTTTATTGCAGCATCCAAAAGTAACTGTCATCTGGGATCATGAATTGGAAGAAATCATCGGAAAAGATAATCCCAAAGCTGTGACAGGCATGTGTTTGAAAAGCACAAAGACAAGTGAAGAAATGTTGGTTGATGTTGATGGCGTTTTCATTGCAATTGGTCATAAGCCTGCGACAGAAATCTTTCAAGGCAAGGTAGAAATGGAAGACACAGGTTATATTATTTCAGCACCAGACAGCACCAAGACCAATATTCCAGGTGTTTTTGCTGCAGGTGATGTAACAGACCATACATACCGCCAGGCTGTAACGGCTGCGGGGATGGGCTGTATGGCTGCGTTGGAGGCTGAAAAATACCTTGGCGAGCTGGAGGTTGCTGCGTGACTTTAACATGTTTAAAGATCGGAACGCGGAAAAGTCCTCTTGCACTGGCACAAGCCGAACAAACCAAGGCTGAAATTCTTAAAATTGCACCAGGCATGACGGTTGAGCTTGTTCACTTTGTGACAAGTGGTGATAAATTTTTAGAGCAATCACTCGCCAATATTGGTGGAAAAGGGCTGTTTACCAAAGAAATAGAAGAAGCTCTTTTATCAGGCGAGATTGATTTAGCCGTTCATTCAATGAAGGATATGCCAACAGTTTTGCCAGAAGGTCTTATTATTCCTTGTTTGCTAGAGCGTGAAGATGTCCGTGATGCTTTCATCTCTAGTCAGTATAAGTCGATTGAAGACTTGCCAGAAGGCGCCGTTGTTGGCACAACCGCATTACGCAGACAAGCACAGCTTTTAAGTCAACGGCCAGATTTAGAAGTGATTACTTTCCGCGGCAATATTAATTCACGCCTAAGAAAGGTAAAAGAGGGAGAGGTCGCTGCAACTTTCCTGGCAATGGCCGGTCTGAAGCGCATTAATCTGACGGCAGAAATAACAAAAATTCTAAGTGTTGAGGAAATGCTTCCTGCGGTGGCGCAAGGCGCAATTGGCATAGAATGTCGTGCAGATCGTCTTGATCTAATAGAAATCTTAAGCCAGATAAACCATGCTGAGACAGCTCACCAAGTGCTTGCCGAACGCAAAATGCTAGAGATGTTGGATGGATCATGCCGTACGCCGATTGGTGCGCATAGCGAACTGGATGGTGGAAAGCTAACCCTTCAAGGGCTTGTTGCTAGTCCAGATGGGGGTATCATAATCCGTGATCAAGAAGTTGGATCTATTGATGATGCAGAAGAAATAGGGATGATTCTAGGAAAGCGTTTAAAATCTCAATCGGGGGCGGGACTTTTCGATGTTAAATAGCCAGAAAAAAACAGTTTGGGTAACACGCCCTAAGATTAGAAGTAAAACATTTATTTCATTTCTAAAGGAGTATGACTTTAATGTTTTGCATCAACCGGTTTTTCATGTGCATCCAGCGCGCTTTAGTATTGATGACATCAATCAATCAGCAGATGCACTCATTTTTACCAGCCAAAATGCGGTTAATATCATCACCCCTTTTCGAGAAGAAAAGTCAACTCTATGCATTGCAGTTGGAGACTCAACAGCAGACCTGCTAAAAGAAAGTGGTTTTGTAAATGTTATCAGCTTGGATGGCACCGCAAAAGATATCCAAAACTATATTGATAACAACTTTCAAGAAAACCAGACGCTTTTATATTTCTCGGGTCAAAAGGTAAAGCGAGACCTTCAGTCTGATAGAGTAAAAATTAACCGTTTCGTGGTTTATCAAACAGAATATATTGATGATGTTGATCCAGAATTCCTTACCGCGTTTCTCAATATTGATCTTGTCTGTTTTTTCTCTTCCGCGACATATGCCGCTGCTTGGGCATTAATCGAAAAATATAATTTACAAGTGTTTTGCAAAGACATAGAAGCTGTTGTTTTGCGCTCTTCCATTATAGATGTAGAGCATCAAAAAAACTGGAAAAGCGTGACAGCACCACAGCATCCTTCTATGGTGTCTTTACAAAAACTAATTGTCCATGAATAACTTTTAAACTCTCAAGGAAAAGATTGTGTCAAAGAAAATAGAAGAAAAAAAGGTCGAAAAATCAGCTTTTGGTGGTATTTTTTGGGTTTTTGTTATTTCACTTATGCTTGCTGGCGCTGTGTTGTTTTACAACAGGCAGACTGTCGTTGATTTTATTCTGGATGTTTCTCGTTCTTATATCGATAAACCAGAGCAGAACAAGCGGAAGTCAGCCGTTGTCGCAAATGCACAAATAGAAGCGCTGAAAGCAGACCTAACAGGGCAAATTGAGAGCTTGAAATCACAAATGCACCAAGCAAAACAAGAGACACTTTCATCACCGTTAGTTGTTGAAAAAATTAATGCTTATGAAGAAAAAATAAGACAAATACATGAAACTCAAAGGCAAAAAAGCCGCTTTGTTGTTGCTGTTTCTGCGCTGGAGCAGGCAATTGAATTTGCAAAGCCGTATCCTTTGGAAGTCAGAGTTGTTGAAGAGACGATGCCCGAACATGACGAGTTGGCAGAAGACTTGCTGCCATTTTTTAAGAGTCATTCAGGCGTTGGTGTACCTTCTTACGCTGCAATTGTTCGAACTTATCAGCAATTAATAGAAGAAGAAAGTGAAGCTTCTTTAGACACAAGCGATGTAAAATGGTTTCAAGAGCTTAAGATGTATTTTAGTTCACTAATAAAAGTGAAAAAAAGACAACCAGGAACACGCCTGTCAACAGAAGACGCGATTGAAGAAGCTTTTATTCTTCAGGACTATGAGCGCGCATTGGAGCTTGCTAAGAAAATAGATCGTGATGACAGGCCTTTTGAAATGTGGGTTAAAAGTTTAGAGTTAAGGTTAATTGCAGAACAAAAAATAAAACAGTTACAGAAAATAGCTCTTGAAAACTTGGTGCGTCCTTTTTTAGGAGACTCTAAATGATTTTTTCTCTTGTTAAACTTATTCTTTTGATCGGATTTTTTCTAGTCTTGCAGCGTTATCCGGGCCAAATTCATGTTGATTGGCACTTATATGAAGTTGATATGTCTTTTGCAACATTCATTTTCCTTTTCATTATTCTTGTATACATCATCTTGATGCTTTCACGCTTTTTTGGATCCATTTTCTTTAGTACTGAGAGATGGCAAAGAGGGCGGAAGATAAAGTCTATGAGACAAGCAATGGACGATACAGCGAAAGCCTTGATGAGCTTATGTATTGACCAACCTGAAAAATCACTTGCCAGTGCAAAAAAACTTGATAAGTCAAAAATGACGTCCCTTTCTTTAGGCATCAAAGTGCTTGCGAATAGACAGGCAGGCAATGAAGAAGAGCTGCAAAACAATTACAATACAATGTTGGGACATAAAGAAACAGAGCTTGCTGGTATGGTTGGATTATCAGGGATTTCTGCGCAAAATAAAGACTATGACAGTGCGCTTAACTATATCAAGAAAGCATATCAAAAATACCCGAAAGAGTTGAGCTTGTTACGACAAAAATTCCAATTAGAGTCAGCGCTTAAAAATTGGGAAGAGTCCTTGAAAACCCTTCAAGAGTATCGTGATTGTGGCGGTATAAAAGAAGCGGAGTTTAGAAAGCTAGCATCGCAAACATTAACACTAAAAAGCTATGAACAATTTGAACAAGGTGACTTGAATGATGCCGTTGAAACAGCTGCAAAGGCATATAAACGTGATGCGAGTGTTCCTGCGACAGTTGTTCACTATGCCTATTTGTTGACTAAAAAGTCAGATGACAAACACGCAATAAAAGTGCTGACAAAGGCTTGGGAGAATGAGGCTGATAAATTGTTTGTAAAAGGCTTTAAAAAAGTCATTAGTAAAAAACCACCAAAAGAAGCCTTAAAGCTGATTGAAAAGTTTATTAGGCCTCACCCTGATAACAAAGAGTCTTCGATTTTAATGGCCCAAACTTATTTGCGTGCACGTGATCATGCAAAAGCGAAAGAAGCTTTGAAGCCTTGGACTAAAGAAGGCTCTGATGACTTGCGAGTTGCGAGGGTCATGCTTGAAATAGAAAAAGAAAATAATGGTGCAAAAAGTAAGCAAGCAGATTATTGGCGCGATATGATTTTAAGTATTGCTGACCCTATCAAGAAGTGATTTTTTTTATAAAACATGCTAGAATTAAAGTTGAGAAATGGGAGTAAGTCATGCGTCCAGTTTTTGTCTTTATCTTTCTTGTTGTCTTTTCAATCACTTCCGCCTCTGCGAAACAAGTAAGCTTTCGTAAGTATAATTATGGGAACGATATCGTTTTCACTTACAAATTCAAGGATTACACAAGAAGTGTTCAGAATTTATCTTTTACTGTAACAGAAAAAGATATCGCAAAAGACATAAGGCGTTTTGAGCGCCTTGACGAGCGCAGCTTAAGTGATGCGGTGGTTAAAAATATACAATCCTCAATCGCTGTTTCTTTTCCTGATGTAGATGTAAATATTAGGAGGTTTGGGAAATCGATAAAAATAAACGCGAAAAGCTATTCTAATGAGCGTCTTCGAGAGGCAATGTCATTTATTAAAAATCAAGAAGAACAAACAAAGGCTGACCTACTTCACAGTTATTATTATACAAGAGATAAAACAGGGAATTATATCCTGCCGGATCATCCTAGGATTTCAGACAACTTTATTCACTTTGCCAACCCTATTGCGAAAACGATAGATGAAAAATTAAGAGACAGAAGTGACAGAGAGAAGATAAACTATATTTTAAGCTTTTTACAAACGATCCCTTACGACAAGCTTCAAAATCGTCAAACATCAAATGGTTCTGGCTTTGTAACTCCTTTGGAGTTGTTTAAGAAGAACCGAGGGGACTGCGACTCTAAATCTGTGGCGTTTGCTGCGATTCTGAAGAATTTATTGCCAACGGCTGACACGGTTATGGTTTATGTACCTGGACATGCTTTGGTTGCAGTTGGTGTGCCTCCACAAGAAGGTGATAATACCATTCAAATAGAGGGTAAGTCTTTTGTGCTGGCAGAGCCTGTTGGCCCAGGTCTTCTTCCGATTGGGTATGTAAGTGATAGATCTTTGCAATCTCTTCGTTCAAATAATTTTACCTTTAAATATTTCTAGATCTTGGTAATATGTCTCTTCTTTAAGTTTAAGGATAGAGAATGTCAGAAAAATTAACCAAGTTAAAAGATGTGGCAAAGCAACTTGCCAAAGCTGAGATCTTGACAGAAGCTCTTCCTTATTTACGTCAATATGCGGGATGTACTGTTGTTGTGAAATATGGCGGCAGCGCAATGGGTGATGATGACCTGGCACAGTCTTTTGCTGAAGATATTGTCTTGTTAAAGCATGTTGGTGTGAACCCTGTCGTTGTTCATGGTGGCGGCCCGCAAATTGGTGAAATGCTTCAGCGCCTTGGTATCGAAACAGAGTTTGTGGATGGCCTTAGAAAAACAACCAAAGAGATTGTTGATGTCGTTGAGATGGTTCTGGCAGGGCGTATAAACAAACAAATTGTTACTTCTATTCAGTCTGCTGGCGGTAAGGCAGTCGGACTTTCTGGTAAAGACGATTGTTTGATTGAAGCCAAAAAATTAAGGCGCTCTAGAAGAGATCCTGGCTCTAATATTGAACATGTTCTAGACCTTGGATTTGTTGGGGAGCCCAGTCATATCAATCCTGAAATTTTATATGGTTTGATTGAATCTGATATTATTCCTGTTATCTCGCCAATTGGTATTGGTCCAAAAGGTGAAACTTATAACATTAATGCCGATACGGTTGCTGGCGCGATCGCCTCGTCTATGCAGGCTTCACGTTTGTTCTTGTTGACAGATGTTCCAGGCGTTTTGGATGTTGACGGCAATATGATCACAGAGCTTAACTTAACAGAAACAAAACAATTGATTAAAGATGGTGTGATTAATGGCGGCATGATTCCAAAAGTAGAAACATGTGTGAACTCTGTTAAAGAAGGCGTCGATGCAGCCGTTATTGTTGATGGCCGCCAGAAAAAGTCAATTTTAATTGATATGTTTACAGATAAAGGTTTTGGTACCTTGTTTAAAAAGTCTTCTTAGTCAACCTCTGCATGAATTGATCCATCGCTTAGTGTGATTGATATTTTATCACTTTTCTGAACCTGTCCAGCAGCTGATATAGCTTGGCCTTCACTGTTTTGAACAAGTGCGAACCCTCTTTCTAGTACCTTCTTATGTGAATAGCTTTCAAGAAGGTTGGCATATTTATCTAGTGACTGTGCCTGGTTGTTGAGTTGGTTTTTAAATTCTTTTGTGAGGCTATTGCTAAGCAAAGTCAATTTCTCTTGGTGGCTTTTTGACACATCTTTTAAGACTTTTGGTCGTAATAAAGAAGATGTTTTGGCAAAATCAGACATTTTGATTTCATGTGTGCGGGTGATCTGGCGAACAAGAATATTGCCCTGATGTTTTAGTTTTTCATGCATTTGATGAATATACTGGTGTGGTGTGCGAAGGCCTGATGTGACACGTGTTAAGCTAGTCATCAATTTTTGTGTGAAAAAAGCATATGATGATTTTAACTTGTCTGATTTCTCATCAAACCTTTGATATGCGTTTTCAAGCAAATTTCTAGGTTGCGGTAAGCGGTTTTTCTCTAAGTTAGACTGTGAAATTTGTAAGAATTTATTAAGAGAGTTTGTTAGCCTTGATCCCGTATCTAAAACATATCCATAAAGCTCGGCACGGACAGGAACCGCCATTTCTGCGCCTGCAGAAGGGGTGGGTGCACGTTGGTCTGCTACAAAATCAATCAATGTTGTGTCTGTTTCATGCCCGACAGCAGAAATCACTGGAATATGTGATGCAGCTACTGCGCGCACGACAACTTCTTCATTAAAAGGCATAAGGTCTTCTAGTGACCCACCGCCACGAGCAACGATGATGACATCAGGTTTTGGAATATGATTTGGCAGCGCATTAAAACCATGGATTGCTGCTGCGATTTTGTCTTCGGCGCCTTTTCCTTGAACGGGAACAGGCCATAAAAGGACGTGTCGCGGAAAGCGATCAGAGATTCTGTGCATAATGTCACGGATAACAGCCCCTGTTGGAGATGATACAACACCAATAACGTTTGGAATATAGGGTAGTTCTTGTTTTCTTTCTTTATCGAATAAACCTTCAGCGGCCAGTTCTTTCTTGCGCTTTTCTAGTAAAGCAAGAAGTGCGCCCTGGCCAGCAAGCTCAATATTATCAACGCTGATTTGATAAGTTGACTGTCCGCCATATGTTGTGATGCGACCAATGCAAATAACTTCTAGGCCGTCTTCTGGTTGAACTTGAAGGCGTGATGCGACACCTTTCCAACATGTGGCCTTAAGGTTTGCCTTGTCGTCTTTTAATGTAAAGTACCAATGCCCTGATGAAGCTCGTTTTGCACCACTAATCTCGCCACGCACACGCACATAGCCAAAGGAAGATTCAACAGTTTGTTTGATTGCTCCTGATATTTCGCTGACAGAATATTCAGGTGCGTTATGATGTTTGTTTTCAGTCATAGCTTCTTACCCATAAAGTGCTTGACAGTTATAGCGGCAAGCTATTATAAATGCCAGTTCAAACTGTAGAAAGGTGGTGTTTACGTATGCATGTAACTGTACGTGACAACAATGTTGATCAAGCTTTACGCGCGCTGAAGAAGAAGATGCAGCGTGAGGGTGTGTTTCGCGAAATGAAATTACGCCGTCACTATGAGAAACCTTCTGAAGCAAGACTGCGCAAAAATGCTGAAGGTCAACGTCGTCAGCGAAAAGCTGAAAGAAAACGCAAAGAACGTCTTGGTTTTTAGTCGTTTAAAACCAGCCTTCGGGCTGGTTTTTTTTATCCATTACCTTTACTTTTCTTTATAAAATGTTATATCTATTCCTGGAAGGTCGTCGTGGACGAATGCCTTATGAACCCGGTCAGGTCCGAAAGGAAGCAGCCGTAGTAAGATCCCTTCGGGTCATTGTCGGTCTTCCACCCTATAAATGATATAGATAAAGAATGTTAAATTGACAGAAGACGCAAATAATACATCTTCACAATATCGTGTTTTAGCCCGCAAATATCGGCCACAAAACTTTGATGACCTGATTGGTCAATCCAGTATGGTGCAAATTCTAAGTCGCGCCATTGAAACAGGTCGCCTGGCCCATGCTTTTATGCTAACAGGTGTGCGTGGTATCGGAAAAACAACAACAGCAAGAATTCTTGCAAAAGCATTTAATTGTATCGGGCATGAAAAGGACGAACCAACAATCTCTCCTTGTGGTACCTGTGAGAATTGCGTCTCAATTACAGAAGACAGACACCTAGATGTTATGGAGCTGGATGCAGCAAGCCGTACAGGTGTTGATGATATTCGAGAGTTGATTGATGGCGTAAACTACAAGCCTGTTTCAGCGCGATATAAAGTGTATATTATTGATGAAATACATATGCTGTCCAAAAACGCCTTTAATGCTTTGTTAAAAACGTTGGAAGAGCCACCGGCGCATGTGAAATTTATTTTTGCGACAACTGAAATTCATAAAATTCCTGTTACGATTCTTTCAAGATGTCAGCGTTTTGATTTACGCCGCGTTGATGAGGGCGAGCTTTCTGAGCACTTTAAAAGAATCTGTGGGAAAGAAGATTTTAAAATAACAGATCAAGCAGCCAGCCTTGTTGCAAAAGCGGCGGCGGGTTCGGTCCGTGATGGCTTGTCCTTGCTGGACCAAGCAATGGCAACATCAGAAGGCGAAGTAAGTGAAGATATTGTTTCTAGTATGTTGGGTCTTTCTCACCGAGATGTTTTGTTTGACTTATTTGACTATATTCATGCAGCAGATGCTGATAAGGCGTTGGAAGTTTTACACGATTTGTATTTTAAAGGGGCAAACCCAAGCCTTATTTTAGAAGAACTTCTTGAAATTACAAATTGGTTAACACGCATGAAGGTTAACCCAAAACTTTCAGATGAATTTACAGCTCCTGAAGGTGAGCGTAAAAGGGGAAAAGTTTTGTCGGAGTCTCTTTCTATCCCTGTGCTTTCTAGAACATGGCAAGTGCTTCTAAAAGGTGTTGGAGAGGTTAAGCAAGCTTCAAATGATTTGCAGGCTTTGGAAATGCTCATTATTCGTTTGTGTTATACTTCCACTTTGCCAACACCAATGCAGGTGTTAGAAGGCGGGGTGTCTGTGCCGCCGACGGCAACCAAGCAACCGTCTGAGTCATCTGCAGCTGCTCAAAAAAAAACTTTAATTCTTAATGATTTTGAAGACATTGTTGGTCTGTGTGAAGAAGCGCAAGAGATGGTGTTGGCAAGTAGATTGAGAAACCAGGTAAATTTTGTTTCCTCGGATGGGTTGGAAGTTAAGTTAAGAATATCTGATAAAAAAGATCATGATATTTTACGTAAACTACAGGAAGTTTTAAGGCGTGAAACTGAAGAATCATGGGCTGTTTCATCTTCTGAAGCCGAAGGTGAGGTGACGATTGCCGAGAAAATAAAACAAGCAGAAGAAGAAGATAAGAAAAAGATAGAAGCGCACCCATTTATGCAAAATCTTTTAACTTGCTTCCCTGATGCAGAAATTGAGAATATTATAGAAAACACAGTTCATTAAACGTTAAAGGAATTGATATGCAAGATATTGGAAATCTCTTAAAGCAAGCGCAGCTTATGCAGGAAAAGTTCACGAAAATGCAAGAAGAAATGGCACAAACGACAGTTGAAGGGACGTCTGGTGGTGGTCTTGTGTCTGTTGTTCTCAATGGTCAGAATAATGTGGAAAGCTTAAAGATTGATCCTTCTCTTATTGTCCAAGACGAAGCAGAAGTTCTTGAAGATCTTGTTGTTGCAGCATTCAATGATGCTAAATCTAAGCTTGAAACAAAAATGGAAGAAGATATGGCAAAAATGACAGGTGGTATGCCGTTGCCTCCTGGTTTTAAAATGCCGTTTTAGAAGAAAAAATGATTGATCCTGACTTAGACAACCTTATTACGCATTTTTCTAAGCTACCTGGCTTGGGTCAGCGGTCAGCGCGACGTATTGTTTTGCACTTATTGAAAAAGCAGCAAAGTATTATGCCTCCTTTTATTCAAAGCTTAGAGAATGTTTCTCAGAATATTAAAACATGTTCTGTTTGCGGTAATTTAGGGACAAGTGAAACATGTGCAATTTGCCTAGAAGATCGCCGCGATGCTTCAATTATTTGTGTCGTCGAAGATGTTTCTGACCTATGGGCTTTGGAGCGTACACACTCTTTTAAGGGGCGTTATCATGTGCTTGGTGGTACATTATCTGCCCTGGATGGTGTCAGGCCAGAAGACCTAAGAATAGATAGTTTTTTGAAAAGATTAGATGGCACAGTAGAAGAAATTATTTTTGCATTGAACGTAACTATCGAAGGCCAAATTACAGTACATTACATCATGGATAAAATTCATGATTCATCTATTAAAATAACCAGACTTGCACATGGTGTTCCTGTTGGCGGAGAGCTCGACTACCTAGATGATGGAACATTGTCAACTGCTTTGGAGTCCAGGCAGCCCATGCTTGGTGAAGCTATGCATAAAGGGGTCGTTAATGAAGATTGATGGAACAAAAGGCGTTGGTCAGGTTGGTAAATCTAAAGCGAAAAAAAAAGCATCGACAACAGGCAACACAAACTTTTCTAGTTTAGTGCAGTCTTCTGGTGAAGGTGATGCGGAAGCAATCGAATCAACAACACCCACATACACAGTTTCGCCGGTTTCTGCGCTGATTGCTTTACAAGAAGTTGACCAGGAGCCTGATGATCAACAAAAAGCAAAAGACCATGGTGAAGGGTTGTTGGACGAGCTTGAGCAGATTCGCTTGGGCCTTCTTGGCGGACAGCTTTCTTACTCGAAACTTCAGAAAATTAGAGAAATGGTTGACCAAAAAATGGCGGTAGAAAACCTACACCCAGACCTTCAAATGGTCCTTAATGAAATTGAATTGCGCGTGCGTGTTGAGCTGGCTAAATTCGAAAAAAAGTAAAAAAACATTTGTCTTCAAATCATTATCGTATTAAAAGCATGTAAGAATTTTTGGGAGAATAACAATGACAGAACAAGATATCTCTTCAGTTTTATTGCCGCCAGATTACAAACCAACGGAAAAAGAAGAATACATGAACGCAAATATGCTTCAGTATTTTAAGGAAAAGCTTTTGGCTTGGAAGGCTGAGATCGTCCGTGAATCTGAGCATACCCTTGCACAGCTTGAACAGGAAGGCGGTATTCGTGAGCCTGATGTAAATGATCGCGCAACACTTGAAACTGAGCACAGCTTAGAGCTGCGCACACGTGATCGTGAAAGAAAACTTATTAATAAAATTAATGAAGCTTTAGATAATATTGAAAAAGGTGAATACGGATATTGTGAAGAGACAGGCGAAGAGATTGGCGTAAGGCGCCTTGAAGCGCGTCCAACGGCTACGCTTTGTATTGAGGCGCAAGAGCGCCATGAGAAGCGTGAAAAAACACGTCGTGATATGGCTGATGTTCACATTGACTAATTAATTGTCTCTGTATGCTTTGTTTGCTTGTTTTAAGGTGTCTTTCTGGCCTGTATCAGATTGATACTCTTGAATGAATGCATTCAGTTTTTCAATAATTGATTTAAGCTGTGGTTCTAACTCTGTGATGTTGTCTTTGGCGGCTGTTGTGAATTGCTGGAAAATAGCTTCAACAGATTCATGGATCGCCGAAAGGTCTTTCACATTGCCTTCATTGAAATCATTTTGCGCCAGGTCGATGGCTTTCTCGAGGGCGTTTAGGCGCTGTTTAAGTTGCTCAATGTCGCTTTCTGTCATTTGATAACCTTTCAATTTATCCTTAATCATATCTCTGAACCAAGAAAAAATGAAGACAAAACTTTACCAAAAGATTTGGGTGTGACATACTAGATCCAGTGTAGGTTTCTATATTTTTGTCAAAATGCTGTAGTTGGGGGATTGTCTTGGATTTAAGCAATATGACGCTTTTTAAGATGATGGGACGCAAGATGAATTGGCTTGCTGAAAGGCAAACCTTATTGTCTCAAAACCTCGCAAATGCAAATACACCTGGATATAAGGTCAGAGACCTTGAGAACCCAAACTTTAAAGATCTTTTGACGGCCTCTTCCAGGCCATCAATGACTGTTACACATCCGAATCATGTCGCTGGATTAAAAGGGGGGGCAAGCTTTAGGTCTTATAGGCCGGATACATATGAAGTGGCGCCTGATGGAAATAACGTCAATGTTGAAGAGCAAATGTTAAATGTTTCAAGCGCCGCAGGTAAGCATCAGCAAGTGACAAACTTGTATCGTCGTCATATGGGAATGATTCGTCGTGTTGTTGGTGGAGGAAATAATTAATGGACTTGAAAGCGGCTAAACAGGTTTCTGCAGCAGGAATGGCTGCACAGTCGAAAAGACTTCGCATTGTATCAGAAAACCTTGCTAATGCAGGATCAACATCTCAAGTGCCTGGTGGAGATCCTTACCGCCGTAAAATGATTACTTTTAGAAATGTTTTAGATCAAAAGCAGGGTGTTGAAGTTGTCCGTGCTGATAGACAAGTCAAGGATATGTCACCATTTCCTTTGAAGTTTGACCCGAACCACCCTGCTGCCGATGAAAAAGGGTACGTGAAGATGCCAAATGTGAACACGTTGATCGAAATGATGGACATGCGTGAGGCGCAACGTAGTTACGAAGCAAATTTAGGGGCCTTACAGGCTTCACGGAAGATGATGCAGCAAATGGTTGATTTGTTGCAATAAGTTTTAATGGGAGAAAGAAATGAAACCGTCTGATATTACATCTATTTACCAGCAAAATATGACCCTAGGCTCCAGTCCTATAAAGAAGCCCCAATTTCAGCAAGGGGGTGAATCTTCAACATTCTCTGACCTTGTAAAGCAAGGCATTCAGCAAACAGCAAGCGAAGTGCGAAGAAGTGAAGATCTTTCTAAAAAGCTTGTCGCTGGAAAAGCAGACCTGCAAAGTGTCGTTGAGGCCGTTAACAATGCTGAAACAATGATTCAAACAGTTATTTCAATTCGCGACAGAATGGTTTCCGCTTACCAAGAAGTCATGCGTACACCAGTTTAGGGGTAATTTTATGGGTCCCGAAGACGCAATTGGTATTGTTCGTTCCGCGCTTTGGTTGGTTGTAAAGGTCTCAGGCCCTGCGATGTTTGTGGCCCTTGTCATTGGCCTTTTGATTGCATTTCTGCAAGCAATTACACAAATTCAAGAGATGACACTTACCTTCATCCCTAAAATCCTTGCTGTATTTCTCTCCCTTATGATATTCGGGTCTTATATGCTAACATCATTGACAGATTTTGCGATGGAATTGGCAGACAAGATTATTTCGTTGGGTGCCTAAGAAGGAGAATGAAATGAAGCGGCCAGTTATTGGAATTACCCTTGATTATGGTGATCCAGAAAAAAATGGCGATGAGAGTGCTTTTTCAAAGTATCGTTATTATGCTTTGCGATTTCATTATTCTGATATTGTTGTTCGTGCCGGCGGTATCCCTGTTCTCTTATCTTATAACCAAGAAGTGCTTCAAGACTATATAGACATGATTGATGGTTTACTGGTTCCTGGTGGGTCGCATGACGTACATCCAAGGTATTATGGTCAGGAAAACAATATTCATCCAAAGACAAAAATTGGCCATGGTGATCGTTCAGAGTTTGAACGCACAGTTTTGAAAAGATTCTTTGATGATAAGCGCCCTGCGCTGGGTATTTGTCGTGGGATGCAAGTGATGTCCGTTTTGTTCGGTGGTTCAATGATTCAGCATATTCCAGATATGGTAGAAACAGATATCGACCATATGCAAAAGGACACAGCACATCATACTTCTCATGATCTTATCATTGAAAAAGGGACAAAGCTCTTCGAGATTTACGGTCAAGAGCATGTAGAGATTAATTCAGCGCATCATCAGGCTGTAAAAGATGTTGGCAATCAAGGTATGATTGTTTCAGCAAGGGCGCCAGATGGCGTTATTGAGGCCGTTGAACATCCTGATCACCCTTTCTTCCTTGGGGTAGAGTGGCATCCTGAATTTGACTCTAATGATAAAGATTTTGATCTTATCAAGGCCTTTGTCGATGCCTGCCGAAAGTAACCATGATACTTCCCAAAGAATAGCTAAGGTTATTGCTGCTGCTGGTGTTTGTTCGCGCCGCGCTGCTGAAAAGCTTATCGAAGAAGGGCGCGTTTTTGTTAATGGTGCTCTTGTCGAAACGCCTGCTTTTAAAGTAACCAAGAAAGATGAAATTGTCGTAGATGGCCAGGCGCTTTCTCAAAAAAAGGACGTATGTCTTTGGATATATCATAAGCCTGTTGGTTTGCTCGTCACCCACGATGATCCACAAGGTCGACCAACAGTTTTTCAGCATCTGCCAGAGGATATGGGGCGTGTGATTTCGGTTGGTCGTCTTGATTTAAACTCGGAAGGCCTTTTGTTGCTGACAAATGATGGTGCATTAGCGCGAAAGCTAGAGCATCCAAAAACAAAACTTCCTCGTGTTTATCGCGTGCGTGTTTTTGGAGAAGTAAACTTAGATCGTCTCAAGCAAATTGAAAAAGGGACGAAGGTTAATGGTGTATCTTATCAGCCTGTGAAAATGAACCTTAAAGAAGTTCAGAAAAACAGAAAAAATAACTGGATACAAATGACACTGCATGAAGGTAAAAACCGCGAAATTAGAAAATTAATGGCGTTTGCGGGTCTCCAGGTCAGTCGTTTGATACGTCTGGAATATGGTCCTTTTAAGCTGGGAAAGTTAAAGCCTGAAGAAATATCAGAGGTTTCCCTTGAAAAAACGGTGGGTTTTCTTTAAAGATAATTGATCTTTAGGAGAAAACATAAATATGAAACAAATAGATCTTGTTCTAAGAGAAGAAACTTTAGAGCATGAAAAAAGAACAGCTTTGACGCCTGCGCAAGTTGCAAAATTAACTCGAGATGGTCATAAAATTGCTGTTGCGAAATGGGCAGACCGTATTTTTAAAGACCAAGAATATGTAGATTCTGTAGGTAAAAACGGAAACCCTGACAACTTCAAGCTTATAGACCCACAAGAGTGGAAAGAAGATCCAGCTTATGAGAATGCAGTTATACTGGGTGTGAAGGAAATTGAAGACAAAGACCTTTCTGATCCAAAGTATCCACTTAAGAATCAGGTTTTTGTTTATTTTGATCACAGTTTTAAAGGTCAGGATGAAGCTTGGAAGCGCTTAATGAGGTTTGGTTTTGCACCAGATAAGCAGTCTCCTTATTTAAGTTACCCAGGTAGTGGGTCGCTGCTATTAGATTTAGAATATTTGGTTGATGAACAAGGAAAAAGAGTTGCAGCGTTTGGTGAAAGTGCTGGGTATGCAACAGCTGCAATGACGGTGTATCAGTGGGCCAAAAAAGCGTCGCGGCAATATCCATATGTGCCACGCTTTTCTTCTTTTTCGTATGATAAAAAGGAAGATTTTTTACCTGTTATCGCCGACCTTGTTAAGCAGGCAATAGAGAAAAGAGTGGATCAAAATAAAGGGAATGGTGTTCCTGACACGCTGGTTCTTGGCGGACAAAAAGGTCGTTCAGCAAACGGTGTAATGAATTTTGTAAATGATCTGAACCAATATCTTTCAGAAAATCAGCAGTTGCCTGTTGTTCGTTGGGGAAGGGAAGAAACAGTTTCAAAACAAAGAGATGATGGCCTTCAGGGGATAGAGAAGTTTCAATTAATATTTAACTGCACTTTCAGTAACGTTGCTTGTTCGCCATTTGTCACAGATGAAAAACTTAAAAAATTCCAAGATATTGCCTTTATTGGCGATGTGACAGCCGATACAACAGATGATAAAAACAGGATTCGCTCACGCAATTATGTGACGACAACATTCGAAAAGCCAGTGACAAAATTGGGTCGAAATGTCTCTGCTGTAACGATTAATCATTCACCAAGCTTTTTCCCAAGAAGATCCTCACTTGATTTTTCATCCCAGCTTTTTCCACATATAAAAGATCTTTTAAATTATAAAAAAGAGGGTGTGCCGATACCTAAAAACTCTGTTTGGGGTCGTGCCCTGGAAGTTTTTGAATCTTCTATGTTGGTTCCTACTAATGCGTATCAACTAGGGACTATTGGCACGCAAAAAGGTCAAGCATGGCCTGAGGCTTTTGAAGGATTTATCGGGCCGTTTATCGAGAACTTTGGACGTAAATTGACAAAAGAGGAGCTGAAATTCTTCCCAAACTGGCTTGCAATGGGTATACAGGGCAGACACCTTCAAGGTGGCCAGCTTGTGTCGTCTACTGAAAAATTTACGGCAGCCCTTGTTGGAAAATTAAGAGAACATGACTTTGCGGGCCTTAATAAGACTGCTTGGGAAAGCCATCAAGCGAAATCAAAAGAAAAGTAACGCTTATTGAAAATCGCAAAAAGCAAAGAAATTTGAGCTTAGCGCGTTCACATCTTTGTTTGAGTTTCCTTGGCGTGAGATAAACACAATCCCATCTTTTGGATAAAGACTATATGTCCACGCATAGTTTGTTTCAGCTTCAACAGCTGTGATACGCTCGTAAAAGCCTTGTGCATCAATTTTCTCAGACAAAATATCTGCCTTAGATTCTTTTTGCCCCCATTTGACAAAGACAATTGAAGGATCGCGTGTATCAATAATGAAAGAGGGCGGATCGTTGATATAGCCTTCATCAACAACGTCTAAAAACTTCTGATCTCCTTCAGTTTTTTGAGGATCATAGTAAAACGTTTTGCCGCGAGGGTTGTCACAGACCGCTAGTGAGAAGACATCTTGTGCATTTGCAGAAGAAAGAAATGCTGAAAAAATAAGAAGAAGTGAGAAGAGTGTTTTCATTGATTCTATCCGTTTGATGAATATACCGCGACAGGTGCTTTTCTTTTACCACATGAAACCAGCGGTGAAAAGAAAACAAGAACTAAAAGGCAGGTGAAAATCTTTTTTAACATGATATTTAAGAATTAAAGTGATTTCGCATATGGGTCAAGAATTGTTTTTAAACAACATGAGGTCACCTTGCATTGTAAAGCGTTGATAATTTCTTTTGAGACACGTACTAAATAAGAGATACTTAAATCTATGATACGTATGGCTCTAATACTTCTTTTCTTGGTTTTTCTAAATGCCGCTATTGTAAAAGCTGGCGTTATAAAGCCACCTGCATACCCTAGCCAAAACCAACCAAATTCTTCAGAATCTTATTATATGTCGCAACCTGTAAAGCGTATTTCATCGGCTTTTTATGTAGATCGTGCAGGGCAAATTCGTAAGATGGGGCATCTAAGAGGAACGCCCGTTATTGCAAATTTATGGAATTATGATTGCCGTAATTGCGTCATTGAAATTACAAAAGATCCACAAGGACGCTTGATTTCTTCGCAGGTTCATGTCGATCCTCTGCAAGATTTTATCGCTGCTTATGGATTGGTCCAGATGCCAACAACTGCTTCTTTTGATCAAAATGGTCAAATGAGAGGGTTGCACAGCGGTCCTTCTAACTGGACAAAAGGTCAGCTATCTACGTATAGTTATTCTCCTTGGTAACAAATTAGCGTGGGTGTTAAATGAAGGTCGGTTTTCTAAAGCAAGAATTTATCAAAGGTGGTTTTTTATCTCCTGAGCATGTTTGCTCAAACACAATTCTTATTGAGGCTGCAATCAGAGGTCATGAAATCTATCATTTGCACCCTGATAAAATCATTTTCAACAATAACTCTGTTGCTTGTGTTGCGGATGTTTTGGACTTGAACCCCGACTCTCAAGCGGTGCAGGTGGTGCGTACTTTGAAAACAGATCTAACAGATTTGGATGTTATCTTTGTGCGTATGGATGGATTTGATATCAATTATATTACGCAAATGACTTTACTTTCATTAATCTCAGATGATGTGCTTATTATTAATGATCCTTTTTGGGTGAAGAATTTTTATGAGAAACTCTATCCATTTTTTATGACAGATGCGTGTTTCCCCAAAACATTAATAACGCATGATAAAGAGATGAAAATTGATTTTATCAAGCAGAATGGTAAGGCGGTCCTCAAGCCATTATATGCTTATGGTGGGGACGGTGTGTTATTGATGGATGCTTCAGATGTTAACCTGAATGCTCTCTTAGAGGTGCATGAAAAAACATTTGACGGCCCTTCTATTTTGCAGGAGTACCTTCCCGCTTCTGAGGATGGAGATAAAAGGATTTTTATTATTGATGGTGAACCTTTAGGCGCCGTTCTGAGGAAATCAAACCAAGACTTCAGAAAAAATATTAAAAGAGGAGGCAGTGTTCATTTCGTTGACCTGTCTGAACAAGATAAGGAAATATGCGATTTTATTATTCCTAAGCTTCAAGAAAAAAATATTATGATTTGTGGCCTTGATGTGATTGGTGACAAAGTGACAGAGATTAATGTCACAAGTCCTGTCGGTTTTTCTTTGCTAGAAGATCTCGGAAATATTAATGCAAAGTCGATCTTGTGGGACAAGGTAGAAAAGAAGCTTTCATAAATAAAATACAAAGGTTGGAAATATGTCAGGTATCGCATTTGACTCAACAGAAAAGCTGACAGACTATCAGCAGCTTGTGGATTACTTTCACGAAGGTGGAAAAGAGTCACAAGATCATCGGATTGGTGTTGAGTTTGAGGCATTTCTTTATTGTAAGAAAACGATGAGAAGGCTTCAGTATGATGATGGCCTTGTCACATTGCCACAAGTCTTGCAAGAACTACATAGGCGACATGGATGGAAGTTAATCGAAGAAAATGGTCGCGTTATCTCTGCGACGGATGGCTCCTCTTTTATTCATTTTGAGCCAGGAGGACAGATTGAGCTTTCAACAGGTGCCTATGAAAATGTATGTGATATTTACCAAGCAATGCTCAAATATACAGGAAATCTAAAAGAAATCGGAAAAGATTTAGGATTTGGTATGACATTGGTAGGTGTTTGGCCAATGGAATTTCCGACGAATCAGCTAATTATTGCGCGCGATCGTTATAAAATCTTGCGGCAAAGACTTTTGCAGCAAAAAGGTTTAGGGCCTGAAATGATGACGAATTCGGCATGTATTCATGTTAACCTTGATTATAAAAGTGAAGAAGATATGCGCGCTAAGTTTTATGTAGGATTGGCTTTGCAGCCTTTTATAACAGTCTTGTGTGCGAATTCACCATTTCATGGCGGTGAGGTTAAGAGCGATCTTTGTTATCGTCAGCGTATTTGGCAAGACACTGATGCTGCAAGGTGTGATTATCTTTCATTTGGCCTTGATCCTGACATGAAGTTTGAGCGATATGTTGATTATGCAATGGCGGTGCCAAGCATTTTCATGTCTAGAGAAGGGAAGGTTCTTGAGACAGGTTTTGCGCCTTTCCAAGATATTTTTGATGGTAAATTGGGTCTTGAGGCGACAATGGCAGATTGGGAAAATCACCTAACGACGCTTTTCCCATCAGTCAGATCCAAAAGACATTTAGAGCTTCGTGGTGCTGATATTTTACCAACGCTAGAGCATATTGCTTCGCTGACGGCTTTTTGGGTTGGGCTGTTTTATGATGAACAGTCTTTGGCAGGTGCACAAGAATATCTTAGGCAGTTTTCTAAAGAAAACTTTGTCGATTTAGATCACCTTTCACCACAGTCAAAACTTCAAGATGGCTTTGCACACACGACAATCCAAGAAGTGTTGCAAGAAATGTTCAAGATCGCGCGCGAGGGCCTTAATAGGCGTGTGCCGACAGGAGATTGTAAAAACGAATCAAAAATGTTGGATCCTCTGGCGAGGTTGCTTGAAACAGGAAAAAGCCCAGCAGAGCATGCGCGCGAAAAATATACGCCGGATTCTTTCAAGGATTATATTTTGGATCATTCAGTCTTTTAGATCAAACTGATAAGCGTGCACATCTTCGTCAACTTTTTTTAGCGCTTCATTCACAAGGCGTTGACGCTGTACAAGACCCATGCCTTTAAATTTTTTCGAGGTAATTTTGATTGTAAAGTGGTCTCCATCACCTGCGTAATCTGTGACGCTTATATCATCTTCTGGGAACTGTGCCCCTAGAGCTTGTTCAATTTTTTCTTGTTTTGACATTGGTTTTACCTTCTCCTGGAAAAAACTAAGCAGGAGATAGCATGTTTTATGAACCTGGTAAAGGACCAAAAGGCGGGAACCATGGGCTGCCACATAATCCCTTAAAAAACTTATTTGTCCCGCGTCCCATTGGGTGGTTTACAACCATGGATGCCCAAGGAAGGGTAAATTTGGCACCATATAGTTTTTTTAATATTGTTGCAGGCGACCCACCAATAATTGTTTTTGGCACAGGACCTGATTTTCGTGAAAACAGTGATGATCCTCGGAAAGACACACAGAGAAATATAGAAGAAACAGGTGAGTTTGTTTTTAACCTTGCAACATATGATTTAAAAGATCAGGTCAAAAAGTCAGGAGATATGCTGCCATATGGTGAGGACGAAGTTGAGTATGTCGGCTTAACAAAGGTGCCTTCTAAGCTTGTATCTCCACCGCGTATCAAGGAGTCTCCTGTGCAAGCAGAGGGTAAATACTTGCAAACGATTCAGTTGCCATCAAATGATAAAAATCGTCCAACGCATCTTATTTTGGGAGAAATTGTAGGAATTCACATCAGTGATGAACTCATCGAAGATGGTAAAGTTAATACTGCAAAAGCTAAGCCGTTGGCGCGTTTAGGTTATTACGACTATGGTTTTATTGAGAACATTTTCCCAATAAAGTAAAAAAACTTCATTTTTTTTTGAAAAACCCTTGCAAGACGCTGTGAAGCTCTGCTAATTGTAGTCTGTCTTTGGGTTTTCCGCATGCCCACAGAAAAAGTGCGGTGGATTTGTTCAACCAAGGGAGTTTGTCTCGTGAATAAAAATGAATTAGTTACAGCAGTTGCTGAGAAGTCTGGTCTTTCTAAAGCTGATGCAGCAAGAGCTGTTGATGCAGTTATCGAATCAGTTACGGGTTCTTTGAAAAGTGGCGGCGATGTTCGTCTTGTTGGTTTTGGTACGTTCAGCGTTGTACAACGCGCTGCAACTGAAGGCCGTAACCCACGCACTGGTGAGAAAATTAAAATCCCAGCGTCGAAACGTCCTAAGTTCAAGCCTGGTAAAGCACTTGTAGAAGCTGTTAACTAAAAACAGTTTTTATTGCTTTTATGCTTTAAGAAAAACCCTCTTTTTGAATGTATGTTTATTTATGTGCATCAATCAGAGGGTTTTTTCTTGTCAGGGGATTTTTTTTACAGTAATGTCCCCTTTCCCAAATGATTAAGGGCGATTAGCTCAGCTGGTAGAGCATCTCGTTTACACCGAGGAGGTCGGGAGTTCAAATCTCTCATCGCCCACCATTCCCTACTTTTTAATGTCATGACTAATTAGGGGATAACTCTAGTTTTCGCCAATTTATAGGCCCCTTTTCTATCAGCTTAATGATCGCTTGTTTGGCATATTTTGCGGCTATGGGAACTTCTTTGTCCTTCTTTTTATTGAAAGAAACCTTTCCAGTATGAATTGATTTTGATGTAACATCATACGCTGTTTTCATGGTTGCTTGGATTTGTTTCTTTTCTTCTAGGTTTGTGCCAAGAAAAAGAGCAGCTCGAATAGAAAGAGTTTTCCGCAACTCGTTTTGGTCATTATCACTTAGAAATATGGATTCTAGGCAGACTCTAAGGTCAATTTCCTTGTCTACCCAAGAGCTTCCTGAGTAATACCCATTCAGTCTTTCGATTGAAAGTTTCAATTGAGTTTTAAAATCTGTGTCTAAATCTTTGAACTTCTTAAGTATTTTATTGGCTCTTGAAACATCAAACTTTATTAATTCTGGGGCCAAATTTGATCTTCTCTGTGGTTGAAGACTCCATCCAGAAACTGACTGAATGAAGGGGGCAGAGTCGGGTGCGACAGTGCCAACGGCAATGCTTTGAATGTCGTAGTCGCCTGATCTGCCAAGAACCAGGCATGCTTTAGTATCAAACAGATCGTTATTTATTGACTCAATAATATCTCTTTCTATGGGCGCCTTTGTTTCATTAATAGTATTAGGTACATGAACAATTTTTTGTTGGTAACCCCTTATTAGAATTGCTCCGATACGCGGAAGCGGTAACGCAAGTCCAAATTTTGTTGTGCTTATTGATTTTGAAACCCTACTGTTGGGAATTTCACTACCTTCAATTATCTTAACTCCATTACAAAACTTAAAACCGTTGCAAGAGTCGTCCAGTAAAACATTTGCCAACAACATAGTTTGATGCACTGTAACTTCTGAAGTATTAAGATAGTCTTCGAGCTCTGAAACAGCATCATCTACACCAATATTAAGTGATCGCCTGACTAACCAGTCTGCCAGATAGAAGATTGAAACTTGTGATCCACCATTTCCTAAATATTGTAAGTGATTCTCGAAAACACTATAGCGTTTATCAGACTCTAAAGTCCCCAGAAGTTCTGTCCATTCGGATGAACTTAACCAATAGTTTGCGCTGTTTTCTTGACTTTTGGGTGATTTTTTAACGATTTCACCCAATATCTTCTGAATTTTTGTCATTGTATCTTTTATTCGCCAGTTATTCACAATTCCAAATCGCCTTTTTATCAGGCTCGTCTCTGTTCATTTCTTTGACTAATTGATCATAGACGGCTTGTGTAATACCGAACAACTCTTGAATTGCTTTTCTTTTATCCTCTTCAGGCCAAGGTAAAGCTTCAAGTTTTTTCAAGTATTTGTCATAGTTAATTTTCATGGCTTCCTCCATTGGTTGTAAACCACTACCAATGTAAAAGAAGAAGTATTGAATGGCACTTCATTTTTGAATCTATTGTAGAAGTTTCCAAATTTTATAAAGTTCACCCAACAAATTTGTGGTGTTCGTGAAAACTAAATCGTTGCCCACCATTTTTCTTAAAATTTCAATTTTCCTGTTTCTATCTACCTCTGGCTTTGTTTGTCTGTTTTCTCCTACTTGTGTCTATCGCTGAAATAAAGTATCAATAGGCATTCTTCAATTTTTTCAGGAATGTGTTTATGTGCGGGATTGCTGGGCTCATGTTGTCTTCGGGTGCTTTGAAGAAAAAGCAGCTTAGCAATATGGCGGTATCGCTTAATCACCGTGGCCCTGATGAAAGTGATATTCTTATTCAAGGCGCTGTTGGGATGGCGCATACGCGACTTTCTATTATGGACGTTGAGGGTGGTCATCAGCCATTCCAAGATGAGAGCAAGCAAATTCTTATTGCTAACGGCGAGATTTATAATTCACCTGAACTAAGAAAGCAGTTTCCAGATTATCCATTTAAAACAGGTTCAGACTGTGAGGTTCTTCTCCCTCTTTATCAAAAATATGGATTGAATTTTACAAAACACTTGCGTGGGATGTATGCCATTGCTCTGTTCGACCCAAAAACAGAGCGTCTTGTTATTAGTCGTGATTCCTTTGGTATTAAACCTCTTTATTATCATCAAGCGGCATCTTCATTTGTTTTCGGATCAGAGCCACGTGCTATTATTGCTTCTGGTGAAGCTAAGCCATCTGTGAACAAGAATGCGTTGGTAGAACTTTTACAAACCCAGTTTATTTGTGGCCAGAAAACACTTTTTGATGGCATTTACAGGGTTCTTCCAGGTGAAACATTGGTCGTAGAGAAAGGGAGGCTTGTTCAACAATTTGTAACGCCTTTAGAAATGCGGCATTCCGAAGAAATACCATCATCAGCTGATGCTTTGTCTTTGTTTGGTGATGTGATGAAAGAGTCGGTTATCTTTCATCAGCGGAGCGATGTTGAGTATGGTCTTTTCTTATCTGGCGGTGTTGATAGTGCAATTCTTCTTAAGTTAATGGAAGCTAATATGTCTTCACGCCTCAAAACATATACTGTTGGGTTTCAGGAAGGCACAGTTCATGACGAGCGCTCTCATGCAGCAATGCTAGCTAAAGAAATGGGCGCAGATCACCAAGAAATTATATTTACAGAAAAGGATTTCTGGCGGCTTTTGCCCAAAGCTGTTGAGGTTGCAGATGACCCTGTGATTGATTATGCGATGTTGCCAACATTAAAAATGGCAGAAGAAGCATCAAAAGATTTGAAAGTGGTTCTTTGTGGAGAAGGGGGAGACGAGCTTTTTGCTGGATATGGCCGTTACCGTCGTGCGCTACGCCCTAAATGGTTGGGTGGTCGCAAAATTCGTTCTAAGGGCGTTTTTGATAAATCAGATGTTTTAACACTGCCTCTCCGAGATTGGCGTAAGCATATCAATGAACAAGAAAAATCTATTGCAAAACACAACATTGATTCCCTTCAGAGAATTCAATGGCTTGACATGCAAGACTGGCTTGCGCATGGGCTGTTAACAAAACTGGATCGTTGTTTGATGGCATTTGGCTTAGAGGGACGCACACCATTTTTGGATAAAAATGTTTTTGATTTCGCTTTTCATCTTCCAAAGTCATTTAAAATATCAAAAAAGATAGGAAAAATATTACCAAAAACATGGCTTGATAAAAACTTTCCTCAAAGCCAACCTTTTACAAAGAAAAGAGGATTCACAGTACCTGTTGCGGACTGGATTCTAGCAAGAAAAGGAGAGGTCGCTCATTTCTTAAGAAGCCAAAAAGGTATTGCAGAAATCACAAATGAGAAAAATCTTTCCCTATTGTTAGAGAGCATGGATAAGAAAAATATGTCAATGATATGGTTTCTTTTGTTTTACGGGCTTTGGCACGAACGTCATGTTATTGGTAATCAAGATACTTTATTCGATTTTAAATAAACGCTTTTCACAAATGATAATAATTATTAATTTCTTCTTGACGGAGGTTTTTTGTCGCTGTAAGAGTTGTTGCCTATACTAATAATGACTATTAGTTTCATAAAATAACTTAGTGGAGTTCCTAAATGTTACAAAAAGCAAAAGTAAGCCGTCTGGTAACGATTGGCTTGATGGGTGGCGCATTGTTGTTGTCGCCAAGTTATGCAATAGCAGGTGGCGCTGAAAGCGCAACAAATTCAGGTAAGTCTTCTTCTGCATTTCCAAAGTTTTCAGCAGAAGTTGTTACAGAATTTCAAATCGAAGAAGGCACAAGCTCTGATGATCCAAATAATGAGCGCAACAATACATTTGGTCGTATTGAAGTTGCGCCAACTGTTCAGTTCACGCCAAATATCTCAGTAGATGGTGTTCTTGTTGTTGAGCCAGTTCAAGATGGTGCGCCGGGTGAAGACCTGTTTGTTGATAACGAAGGTGCTTTTTTTGAAGAGTTAAAAGTAAATTATACAAAAGATAATTGGAGTGTTTTTGCTGGTAAGTTTAATCCAGGATTTGGAACAGCTTGGGATTTCCGTGGTGTTTGGGGTGAAGACTTTGCCGAAGACTATGAAATTACAGAAAAGCTAGGTTTTGGTGGTTCTTACACAATGGAAGGCCAGAAAAATGCAACCCACACTTTGTCGGCAAGCACATTTTACACAGATACAAGCTTTCTAACACAGTCCAAAATTACGGATAGAGGTCGTGTTAAAAAATCAGATGGTGGCGCTGGGAACACGGAAGACTTTTCATCTTATGCCGTTTCGCTTGATGGTGAAAACTTAGGTGGTACAAAAGGTCTTTCTTATCACTTAGGATATCGTCATCTTGCAAAAGGTGATGCAGATGTTATCGGTGATGACGAAAAAGGTATGGCAGCTTCTTTGAGGTATGTTGTTCCTGTCACGAGTCGTGTTGAAGCAGATATGCTGCTTGAATATGCTGACATTGATAACTTTGAAGGCGGTTTAGATGATCGCACTTATATGACGGCAAGTTTGATTGCGCGTATTGATGAAAACTGGAATGTCACAATTGCGATGACAGATCGTGAAACAGACCTAAATGGTGGTGGTGAGATCGATGACAACCTAACGCAGGTTTCGGGCGGATACACCTTTGACAATGGTCTTTCTTTAGAGGTTGGCTTCAAGGATGTAGAAGAAGCTGGTGTTCAAACTGATACCATTGGTGCGCTTGCGCGTTATGCTTACGACTTTTAAGGATAAAGGATAAACCTCATGCAGAAAAAGAACCTATTTATAGCTCTTGTTCTGGTGATCATAGGAGGTGTTGTGTTATTCCAGAATAACAAGGCACCTTCTTACGATGCTAGGCCTCAAATCGTAAGCTACAGTGAGCTTGTTTATAAAAACTACAAGCAAGCTTTTGATGCAGCAAAAGTAATGCAAAATGCAATTAACACATTTCTTGCTAATCCAAATGAAGCAACAATGAAGGCTGCTAAGGAAGCTTGGCTTGTTGCCAGGAACCCTTACTCTGAAACAGAAGCATTTCGTTTTTATGAAGGTCCAATTGACTTTGTAAACGAAGAGCAAGGAACAGAAGGTCCAGAGGGGCGCCTGAATGCATGGCCTCTTAACGAAGCTTACATCGATTACGTGCGTGGAAATGCGGCATCAGGGATTGTTCAGGATGCTTCAAAGCCTCTTACTGTTTCATCTATCAAGGGTTTGAACCAAGCTTCTGACGAAGCAGACGTTTCAACAGGATATCATGCGATTGAGTTTCTTTTGTGGGGGCAAGATTTATCTTTAAGTGGTCCTGGAAATCGCCCTGCATCTGACTATCTAGCGGGTAATCTTGTGAACGAAAGGCGTCGTGTTTATTTGAAAACGGTCACAGATGTTTTGGTTGATGATCTTGCTTTTCTTGTAAAAAGCTGGGCACCGACTGAGCATAGTTATGCCGTTGTTTTTTCTGCTATGCCACAGAAAGAAGCTTTAGCCAAGATACTGACAAGCCTTGCAACGTTAAGTGGGTTTGAGCTTGCTTCAGAAAGAATGGCAACAGCCTTAGATAGTGGTGATCAAGAGGATGAGCATTCTTGTTTTAGTGACAACACGCATAATGACTTTATCTATAATGCGAAAGGTATCAAGAATGTATATTTCGCAAAATATGATGATTACAAAGGTGCCAGCTTGCATGAGTTGTTAATGACAATTGATTCAAGTCTTGCAGGTAAAATTGCGATGCAGCTTGATCAAACGGAAAAAACAATAGCAGCGTTGCCTGCGCCGATTGATAGAGAAGTTCTTGCGACAGCGCCATCAAGTGAGCCACGTCAGAAAATGGAAAAGGCAATCGCTTCGTTGCAAGCACAAGCAAAGCTTTTTGTCCAAGCAGGAAAAGCTTTAGGAGTTGATGCGCAGCTTTTGATGGATTAAATTGCTCTAATGCATAAATATTTTATTGTTTTTTTGTGTCTTCTGGTCGCGTTATTTATAACCTTTACGCCTTCAGAGGACACTTTTGTTTTGGACTCACCGCTTTCTGGTGGTGATACCACTGTGTTTAATACCTCTCGCGAGGCGTTTGCAAAGCCTGCGCCGAACTTATCTGTCGAAGACTTAAGAAAGTTCACATTTGGTAATAAAATGTTTAACACAAATTGGGTGACAGCGCCTGCGTCGGTCACCAGCTTGGATGGCTTAGGCCCGACCTTTAATCGTGTGTCTTGTTCAGGTTGTCATTTTAAAGATGGTCGTGGTCGTCCTCCAAAAGACCGTCAAGAAGCAATGGCTTCGATGTTGATTCGTTTAAGTGTTGTTGGTCAAGATAAGTTTGGTGGGCCAAAACCACACCCTCATTATGGTGGCCAGCTGAATGACCGTTCTATTTTATCTGTTCCTGTTGAAGGGCGCGCAGAAGTAACTTATGAAGAAGTTCCTGGCGTTTATCCAGACGGCGAAACCTATAGTCTTCGCCATCCTATTTATACATTTAAAGATCTAAAGTTTGGTTCACTCGACGATGCGCTTTTCTCACCACGTGTTGCGCCTGTAGTTTATGGAATGGGTCTATTAGAAGCCATTCCTGAAGAGACGATTTTATCATTTTCTGATATTGATGATGTTGATGGTGATGGTATTTCTGGGCGCCCTAATCGTGTCTGGAGTCCTACAAAGAACAAAGAGGCGCTAGGTCGATTTGGTTGGAAGGCAAATGCTGTGACAGTTGAAGAGCAGTCTGCTGGTGCTGCCGTAGGTGATATTGGCATTACGACATCACTTAATAAAAACCAGAACTGTCCTGACATTCAGAAGTCTTGTCAGAATGCAAAGCATGGCGGCGTACCTGAAATGTCGGACATGCAATTGGATAGAATGGTGTTTTATCTACAAACGCTTGCTGTCCCTGCGCGTCGTCACCTTGATGACCCAAATGTCCAAGCGGGTGCAAAGCTTTTTGTAAAAGCAAAGTGTTCGAGTTGTCATCGCCCTACAATGAAAACAGGGGATCACGCTTTAAAACAGGTTGCTTTCCAAGATATTCAACCATTCACGGATTTGTTGTTGCATGATATGGGGGAAGGGCTAGCAGATCATCGCCCTGATTTTCAAGCAAACGGTAGAGAATGGCGTACACCGCCATTATGGGGTATTGGGCTGGTCAAAACAGTTAATCGCCATACAACGCTTTTGCACGATGGGCGTGCAAGAAACCTTGAAGAAGCCATCTTATGGCATGGCGGCGAAGCGCAGAGCTCAAAGCAATCTTTCATGAAGATGAACAAAGATGAAAGACGTCAACTCATCACTTTCTTAGAGTCTTTATAGCTGTAGCTAAATCAATTCTTGTTTTTCATGGCGGAAGCCAGTATTTTTTAAAGAAGATTCTTGGGGAGCGATGTTATGCAGTTTGGAATTCGTATCTATACAATGTTGTTTGGGAAGAAGGTCGGGCGTGATGAGTATGGAAATACTTATTATACAGCATCGCGTGGAAATCAAGTTGAGCGTCGTTGGGTGATTCACTCAGGGAAAGAGGAAGCTTCGAAGGTGCCTCCACTTTGGCATGCCTGGCTTCATCGTGTAACTGATAATATACCAGCATCAACAATGGTTCATAAATGGCAAAAGCCTCACCAGCAGAACTTAACAGGCACAACGCAAGCCTATCAACCTGATGCACACCCGCTGAAAGGTGGAGAGCGCCCAAAAGTGATGGGTGATTACGAATCTTGGCAGCCTAAATAGGAAATAAAGATGAAAAAAACATATATAGAAACATTTTTTGGTGGCGTTGTGCTGCTTGTTGCAATTGGTTTTCTTGCTTTTGCGTATAATCGAGGTGATGTTGCGACAGATAGTGGGTATTCTGTTTTCGCCTCATTTGATCGTGTTGATGGCTTATCTCAAGGCATGGAAGTGCGTATGAGTGGTATTAAAATTGGTAAGATCAAAAATATTTCTTTGAATACAGATACATATCAAGCAAAATTAGAGATCTCAGTGAGCGATGATATTAAGCTGCCGACTGATACAGTGGCACAAATTTCAACAGAAGGACTACTTGGTGGTCACTATTTGGCTCTTGTCCCTGGTGCAGAAGAAGAATACCTGACACCTGGTGGCAGTATTGTGTATACGCAGCCTTCTGTGAATTTGATTCAAATGTTATCTAAGTTTATGTTTTCTAGTGGCAATAACACAAACGCTTCTCAATAATGTATAAATATTTTCTTATTTTTCTAGCTTGTTGGAGCATTCTTTCTTCTCCTTTAGTGGCACAAGACCTTTTCCTTGAAGACTTATTAAGGGAAATGGAGTCAGAACTTAAGAAAAGTGGCGAAAACGAGCCTGCTAGCCTTGATCCTGTCAAAAAGTCTTCTAAAAACACCTTGGAGAAGGATGTGGCTGTTTTGCGCGGCCTTGATAAGGTAACGGCCCGCATAGAAGATTTTAATGTCCCTGTAGGTTCTAAAATAACATTTCATGGTTTAGAGATTACGGTAAGGTCTTGCCAGAAAAAACCGCCAGAGGAAATGCCAGAAAGTGCCGTATTTCTTGAAATACATGATATAAAGTCGGAAAATAGAGAACTTTTTAAAGGATGGATGTTCGCTTCAAGCCCTGCCCTGTCTGCGCTTCAGCATCCGACATTAGATATTTGGCTGACAGACTGTTTTTCCGAAGAGGTCAAAGAAGAAACAATTTCTCCCTCTGATTCTCAATAACTTTTCTAATTTATCTCGATTTATTCCTCTATGCAGCTTTCATTAAGGGTTTTGGTGCTGTTGCCAATTAGGCTAATATTTGCTATAATATGTAGAACGGAGGAGAAAACTTAATGGCACTTATGTTAGCATCACTTTTACCACATATCTTTTCAAGCCAGATGAGGCGCGAGACGCAAACTTACATGGTTGATGGTGATCTTGATGTATGGGGTGCGGACTTAAGTTGGTTAACGAAAATGACAGGGCTTGATAAGCTAACTGTTAAATCTCAAATTGCTTCTAAAAATGGTGCTCAGATCATTAAATTGTTGGAAGACGCTGCTAAAGCTAGTCCACATAATAAATCTCAAATTGAAAAACATTTTGGTCCAGTACTTGAGCTTCGTAAAATGTACGAAGAAGACCCAACAGCCTTTAAGAAACTTATTGGTGGTGTGCTTGAAAATGATCAGTTTGGTCTTGCTAATATTGGTGTTGCAGGCGCTGCTGGTGGTTTAATCGGTGCTTTAAGAAGCCATTTCACGCCAAAACTTATACCAAAAGAAAGAGATATGGGTTTCTTTGACGATGTTTATATCATTGGGATGACAGGGCATGATCTTAAAAGGTGGATTAAGTTAAATGGACATCTTTTGGATCCAAAGGATAGAAACCTTTATGCTATTATTAAAAATGACATGCGTGGTACTACGTTAGGAAAGCTTGCAAGCAAAAATAGTAATGCAAAGAAGCTTTTTGAAGCTATTCAGCACCAAATGGTACATAATAAAGACAACGTAAGAGTTCCAGCTTCTCATATGAGATCTTTCAAGATTATGAGAAAGTTTGGATCAGGCCTTCTTTCTGGTAAAGGAAATGGTGTCCTAAGAAGCGTTGGTGGCGCAGGAATTGTTTTTAAATCTATTAGCGCTTTAACAAGCCCCTTCATGTTGACAACTATTGGTGTTCTTGGTGCGACGTTAATAACAGGTCAAGCTGGTGTTGCTCTTAATATGGTTGGATCAACAATGGGATCTTTAGGTGTCGGTGCTGCGGGAAGTGCAGTAACAGTTGCGCTTGGTTTGTCTGGTGTTGTTGCAATACCAGTTGTGATAGGAGCTGCAATTTTAGGAAGTTTAGTTTGTGGTAATTTGTTCCAGAAGTTTGGTGAATCTATCGGTCTTGATAAATCACTTCTTAAGGTTTCTAACTTTGTAACAAATGCATTTCGTAAGATCCGTGGGAAAGACCCTATTAAAATGCCAACATCACTGAATGATGTTAGTAAGTTTTGGGAAAATGTTGCTTCAAATGTACCTGGTGCTAGTGGATTAGTGTATGGAGCAAGTTATGATAATGCAGGACATATATCTTCAGTCATGGGAACACGTGGTGAAAGAACTGCGATTGAAAACCCTAGTATCCATGCCAAGCGCCTTATAGAGGCTGCTGGTAGAGATGTTGCTTAAGCTTATAATTCTTTTACGCAGCACTATCTTCTAAGTTAGACTCAGCTTCTTCTAGTGACTTCAAGTATGCTTCCAACCAATGAACATTATAATGACCATTTAAGAAGTCTGCATGATTAATTACATCGCTTTGTAGAGGGATTGTTGTTTCAATACCGCTGATGACATACTCCTTTAATGCGCGGTTTAGGCGCATGATACATTCATTTCTTGTTTTTCCATGCACAATCAGTTTTGAAACCAAAGAGTCATAGTGAGAAGGGATTTTATATCCCGCATAAAGCGCTGAATCAACGCGAACACCAAGGCCGCCAGGAATATGGTAATCACCAATTGTTCCAGGTGATGGCATAAATGTACGTGGATTTTCGGCATTAATGCGACATTCGATAGCGTGTCCATTAAAGACGATGTCATCTTGTGTAATTGAAAGCTTTGAACCGCTTGCGATGCGAATTTGTTCACGAATAAGGTCAACACCAGTAATCATTTCTGAAACAGGGTGCTCAACTTGGATCCGTGTGTTCATTTCAATAAAAAAGAATTCGCCATTAGAGTAAAGAAACTCAAGTGTACCTGCGCCTTTATAGCCAAGGTCGCGTACAGCATTAACACATAAAGTGCCGATTTTCTCACGCATCTCAGCATTTAATGCAGGAGAGGGTGCTTCTTCAATTAATTTTTGGTGTCTACGTTGAATTGAACAGTCGCGTTCACCAAGGTGAATAACACCACCTTGCCCATCTGCCAGAATCTGAATTTCAATGTGACGTGGGTTTAAAAGGTATTTTTCAATAAAAACTTCTTTATTTCCAAAAAACATTTCTGCTTCGCGTTGTGCAATATTTAAAGCCTCTTCCAAGCGGCTTTCATCTTCAACGATTTGCATGCCGCGTCCGCCACCACCACCAGATGCCTTGATTAAGAGGGGGTAGCCTGTTTCTGCTGCAATTTTCTTCGCTTCTTCAAATGTTGAAATCGCTTCATCAGAGCCAGGAACAACAGGAACGCCACGCTCTTTCATAGCATCTTTCGCTGTTATTTTGTCACCCATAAGGCGAATGTGATCAGCGGAAGGGCCAATAAAAGTAAAGCCATGCTCTTCGACCATTGTTGCGAAGTTTTCGTTCTCAGACAAAAAGCCAACACCAGGATGAATGGCATCCGTATTTGTGACAGTCGCTGCTGATAGAATGGCAGGAATGTTAAGGTAGCTTTCAGCCGATGCTGCAGGGCCAATGCAGACCGCTTCATCTGCAAGGCGTACGTGCATAGCATGTTGATCTTCTGTGGAGTGTACGGCAACAGTACCAATGCCCATTTCGCGACAAGCGCGATAAATACGCAAGGCAATTTCACCTCGATTTGCGATAAGAACTTTTTCAAACATTATTCAACAATGACCAATACTTCGTTAAATTCAACAGGCTGACCGTTTTGTACCAAAATTTCCTTCACCGTGCCACCAGCAGTCGCTTTGATAGGGTTCATAACTTTCATAGCTTCGATAATAAACAGTGTTTGCCCAACAGAAACCTGATCACCAACAGAGATAAAAGGCTCTGAGTCAGGATCACTTGCATGATAGGCTGTTCCAACCATAGGTGACTTAACAGCGCCAGGGTGGTCTTCAAGGCTTGGTGCAATTTCAGCAACAGGAGATGCCGCTTGTACATGTGTTGCCGTAGGCGCAGCAGACGTGATATTAGTGGTTACATTTCGGCCAACTTTGACACGTAGGCCATCTGTTTCAATCTCAATATCTGTAAGTCCCGTTTCATCAAGCAGGTTTGCCAATTTTCTGACAACTTCTTCATCAAAGTCTGACATTGTTTACTTCCTTAAATTATAAGTTTACTTACGTTCTTCACATAGCGCATCAAGCGCAAGAAGATATGTTCTTTCTCCAAAACCACATAATATACCTGTTGCAACAGGAGAAATAAAGGATTTATGACGAAAAGACTCTCGTGCATAGGTGTTTGACATATGAATTTCTACAATTTTACCCTCAAATATTCTTAAGGCATCATGAATCGCAACAGATGTATGTGTAAAAGCGCCTGCATTGATAAGGATCGCCTCATAGTTTTCTTTGGCCTGGTGAATAGTTTCAATAATATCTCCCTCATGATTGCTTTGATAGCAGTCGAGGGCGATATTTAAAGACTTTGCATGTTGAACACAGGATTTTTCAATCTCATTGAGGGTCGTGCTGCCGTATACACTTTCTTCTCTTTGACCAAGCATATTTAGGTTAGGACCATTGATTAAAAGGGCTTTCATAGCAGTTAGTGACCTTTTCTTACCGTTTCAATTGCTGTTTCAAGTTGCTTTTTATCTAAAGCCCCTCTGAAAATTTGTTCTCCAATAATAAAGCCGGGGGTACCACGTACGCCAAGACGTTGAGCAAGCTCTAGGTTTGCTTGTATCTCTTTTTTATTTTTCTCGCTGATAAGATCTTCTTTGAACTTATCAAGGTTTAATCCTAGATTTTGTGCTAGCTGCAGCAGGTATCCTTCACTTAAAGGAAGGCGGTTTTGCATGAGTGCAAAGTGATATTCTTCGTATTTTCCTTGATCATTTGCTGCAAGTGCTGCCGCAGCTGCAATAATAGAATTTTTACCAAGAACGGGAAGCTCTTTAAGGATGACTTTGACGTTTTTGTCTTGCTGTAAAATTTTCTGCAATACCAAAGCTGTCTGTTTGCAATAAGGGCATTGGTAGTCAGAGAATTCAACAACTGTTACATCGCCATTTTTGTTTCCCAAAACAGGAGACGTTTTACTTGAGAAAATGGCTTTTTTTTCTGTCAGCAGGATTTTTTGTGCCTGAGAAAGTTGTTCTTTTGCTTGCTTGATTTGGTATTTTTCAAGCGATTTTAAGATTGTTTCTGGGTTTTCTAGAATGTAAGACTCAATTTTTTGATTAAGCTCAGCAGAATCTGTTTGCGCAAAAGCATTTCCTGCAAATGCAAAACTTAAAAGTAGTAAGGTTAGTAAACAGCGCATAATTTAATCCTCTCATATCCTCGCAGAGCATACAGGATAGACTTTGGGTGCGTCAAAGAATACTGCTTAATTAAAGAAAATAACTAACGTTTAGAGAACTGGAAGCTACGGCGTGCTTTCGCGCGACCATATTTCTTACGTTCAACAACACGTGTGTCGCGTGTCAAGAACCCTGCTTTTTTCAGTGGAGAACGAAGCGCAGGCTCATAACGTGTTAAAGCAAGGCTAATACCATGCTTTACGGCGCCAGCTTGACCTGAAAGACCGCCACCCGTTACCGTGCAGACCACGTCAAATTGACCTTGGCGTTCTGCGACTTTAAAAGGTTGATCAATCAAAAATTGATATGTTTCGCGGGCAAAGTATTTTGTAATATCTTTGCCATTAATTGTAACAGAGCCTTTTCCAGGCTTAACCCAAACGCGGGCGATAGAATCTTTTCTTTTTCCTGTCGCATAAGAACGGCCTTGTTCATCAAGTTGCTGTTCGTAAACAGTCGTTTCTTCATTTTGTTCTGCGACTTCTTGTAATGTTTCTAGACCCATTTTTTTATCCTGCATGTCTTGTGTTTTTTTCATTTAGCTTACCCATGTCAATCACCTGTGGCTCTTGCGCTTGGTGAGGGTGTTCAGCCCCAGGGTAAACACGAAGTTTAGAGAACTGCTGACGACCGAGAGGGCCTTTTGGCATCATGCGCTCAACAGCTTTTTTAACAACGCGCTCAGGATGGTTGCCTTCCAAAAGGTGTTCCATCGTTCTTTCTTTGATTCCACCAGGGTATCCAGTGTGCCAAAAAAACTTCTTATCAGTGCGTTTTTTACCAGTTAGAACAACTTTCTCAGCGTTGATGATAACAACGTGGTCACCACAGTCAATGTGAGGTGTGAAAGTTACTTTATGCTTTCCACGAAGTTTAATCGCAACAAGTGATGCGAGACGACCAAGTGTTACACCTTCGGCGTCAATCAAATGCCAGTTTGCTTCAACTTCGCTAGGCTTTGCAGAATATGTTTTCATTTTTATTATACCATCTCTACTCAAAATAAATCGGAGCAGGAATATGTACCCTAATGAAGGTGGTGCGTCAATAGTAAATTAAATATTTTGTGAAGATTTAATGATTTCTGTCATTGTGATACCAAGCCTGTCATCAACAATCACAAGCTCGCCACGTGCGACAAGTCTATTATTTACATATATATCAATAGATTCACCAACTTTTCTGTCAAGCTCGACGACAGCTCCACGTCCCAGCTTCAAAAGTTGGTTCACAGGCATTTGTGCCTTCCCTAAAACGGCTGAAATCTGTACAGGAATATCATAAACAGCTTCTAGGTCAGATGCATGTGATATGTTGGCCGGCGCTTCTGAGGGGGCGTCCTCTTGATCAAACTCATCTAACTCAACGCCTTTTTCATCACCTTCGGCTGCTTCAGCTTC
This sequence comes from Alphaproteobacteria bacterium, assembly GCA_030425825.1. GTDB lineage: Bacteria > Pseudomonadota > Alphaproteobacteria > JAUHZY01 > JAUHZY01 > JAUHZY01. The sequence continues at coordinate 1,069,239 of JAUHZY010000001.1, read as the reverse complement.
TGGCGTTTGTTCTTCTTGGTTTTCCGTTTCTTCATCAGCCATTTTTATTCGCCTTTTTCTTCATCCGATGAAATATCGGAGCTATCTTCAGACTCTTCAGGTGTTTCGACTTCTTCTGGCAAGCTGTCTTTTTCCCCATTTTCGGGCGGGACAGCGGCCTTAGAAGGCGTTTCTTCAGAAATATTTTCTTCAGAGTCATCCAAGTCTCTATCATCCATCATATTATTAGAACCGCTTCTATTCAAGATTAACTCAATCTCTTTCCACTTATTTTTCATATAGTGTTCTATTCCGCCATCACTCCAAAATATTTTACAGTCACCTGTTTCAAGGTTTTTGTCTTTAGAGATAGATATTTTTTCTTTTATACCGATGTTTTCGCAGAGCTCTGATATTTTTTGTTCCATGACCTCAAAGTCTTCTTCTGCCAACGAAATGCTTAGTCCTGGTAGTTGCGAAAGTGTTGACAATGTTTTTTCTAGGCTGTCTTCAAGCTCTTGCAGGCCATTTTTTTCATAAAAGTTTGGAAGCGTTTTTTGTATAACCTTATGTGTTAGCGTTATAGATTCTTCTGCCAGTATTTCCCATCTTTGCGTTTCTTGTTCAATGAGGGCGGCAAGTTTATCACTTATATCAGGAAGGAGGGTGGCTAAGGTTGTGTTAGGCTCTTTGCGTGCCTCTTCTAAGCCTTTTTCGAAGCCGGCTTTTTCACCTTCTTGTAGACCAGCATTATATGCATCTTGCTTTGCTTGCTCTAGCTCTTCTTCCGAAAAGGTTGGTGGCGGTGGCGGCTCTTCAACGGCACTTTTTTTCTTTTCTGCACCTATCGCTCCTTTGTCGAAAGAGCGAGAGAACACGAATTTCTTGATCTCTGCCACGATATTTCCAGTACCTTTTTAAAAATGATTAGTAGATAAGTTTTTCATCTTCACCATCAGGAATAACAATCTCACCTTTTTCAGAGAGGTCTTTTGCAAGTTGAACAGCTTCATATTGCGCTTCTTCAACCTCTTTAAGGCGTACAGGCCCCATGTTTTCCATATCTTCTTGAAGAATTTTTGCTGCACGTTCAGACATGTTGCCAAAGAATAGCTCTCTTAATTCATCAGTGCAGCCTTTTAATGCAATCGGTAATTTAGACTTGTCAAAACTGCGTAGAAGCGTTTGTACGCCAGCAGAATCAAGCCTTGAAAGGTCTTCAAACGTGAACATAAGCGCACGAATTTTTTCAGCAGAGTCTTTTTCGCGTTCTTCTAACGCACTCATAAAGCGTCCTTCTGTTTCACGATCCAGGCTGTTGAAAATGTCTGCCATCATTTCATGAGGGTCACGTTTTGATGTGCGCGCAAGGTTACTCATAAACTCTGTTCTAAGTGTTCTTTCAACGTCATTTAAAACCTCTTTCTGGACATTTTCCATGCGCAACATACGAATGATAACTTCAGAGGAAAGGTTTTCAGGAAGAGATGCTAAGACACGTCCAGCGTGGTCGGCTTTAATTTTGGTGAGAACAACAGCAACAGTTTGCGGGTATTCGTTTCTAAGATAGTTGCCGAGCACTTCTTCGTTAACGTTTCCAAGTTTATCCCACATTGTACGACCTGCGGGACCTCGAATTTCATCCATGATGTCGCCGACACGCTCACCATCAAGAACTTTTGCAAGAAGTCGTTCTGTGCTGTCGAATGACCCCATCAGTGACCCCGTGCCAGATATTTGTTCTACAAACTCGACGAAAATCTTCTCAACTGTGCTGGCGTTAACCATTCCAAGTGATGCCATTGCCTGGGAGACTTCTTTGATCTCAGCATCATCCATCATTGCAAAAAGGCGTGCCGTATGGTCTTCACCAATTGATAAAAGAAAAACAGCAGCTTTTTTAAGTCCTGTCAGGGAGTTATATGATACTTCTTCTTCTTTTTCTTCAGCCATGTACCCTGCCTATTCTAAATCTTGGTAGATCCAGTTTCGAATAATTGAAACGGATTCATCTGTGTGACGTTCAATAATCTCTCCAACTTTCTTGATAGAGGATGCGCGGACTTTACCTTCAACACGCCCGATATCAATCATTGAATCAAAGTCTGCTTCTGGAATTGCAGCGCCGTCCGCACCAGTAAGCATTGGCAGACCTTCCGGCCCCATCATCGCGGCTCTTTCGTCGATGGCAGCTAGTTGAGATGTAAGAAGTTGAGCTTGTGTTGCTGCTGTTGGAATTGTTTCAACAAGCCTTTTCACAAGTGGGCGAACAATCAAGATAAGGAATAAAATACCAACAATACCCAAGACAATCACCTGGAACATTTCCATAACTTCTTCGGTCGACATACCAAAAATTGTTTGCTCTTCCTCAATGTTTTCGTCCAGAGAGGCGAATTGCATGTTGATGACCTTAATTTGATCACCTCTTTCTTCGTCATAGCCTACAGCTGATTTAATAAGTTCTTCGATCTTTTTTAATTGTTCTTCATCGCGTGGTTCATAGGTTTTCACACCTTCTTCGTCGACTGGATAAAGGCCATCAATCAGAACGGCAACAGACAGTCTTCGCACAACGCCTGTTTCTTTGACGTAGCTTTTAACTGTTCTTGAAATTTCAAAGTTTGTTACTTCTTCAACGCGTGAGGATTCATTTGACATACCAAACTCGGCATCTGTCGTCTCAACGCCTTCGGGAATGTTTTGTTGGACAGTAACGGGAGGTTGTTCCTTATTCTCAGATTGGTTTGTTTCTTCCATCACGGTTGTTGATCGTACGACTTGGCCTTCTGGGTCGTAGATTTCAGATTCTTCTGTAATGCGATCCAGGTCTAGGTCTGCAGAGACTTCTGCGCGTACCTTTCCATGTCCTACGATATTGCCCACAAGCTGTTCTATCTCGAAGACTAGTCTGTTTTCATGGTTTATGCGCAGCTCTTCAGACGTTGTGGCATGGGCACTTAGGGTTTGTTCTTCGATCCCTTTTGCAAGCAAGTTTCCTTGGTGGTCAACAACAGAGACATTTTCGGGTGTAAGCCCTGGTACAGCCGCAGCAACAAGATGTTGGATCGCTTGAACATTGGCAGGAGACATTTTGTTGCGCCCTTTTGTTTTAATAACAATAGAAGCTGAGGGTGGTTGTTTGTTTTTACTGAAAAGCTCACGTTGCGGTAAAACAAGATGAACACGTGCGCCACGAACAGGGCCAATCTTCTGAATTGTTCTTGAAAGTTCGCCTTCTAGTGCGCGTAGGTGGTTAATATTTTGAACAAATTGACTGGTAACAAGCTTGTCATCTTCATCGAAAAGTTCATATCCTGTGCCGCCTTCTGGAGAAACAAGCCCATCTTCTGTCATAGCAAGTCGTAGGCGTAAAACTTGGTCAGCTGGGACCATAATACGTGTTCCGTTGCCGCCTAACTGATAAGGCACGCCCATTTCTTCAAGTTTAGAAACAACAGCGCTACTTTCGCTTTGATCGATCTCGCTGTATAAGAGTGCCATTTCTGACGACGAAAACTTGGTTGCAAGAAAGATAAAGAAGCCAATAAATCCGATGAGAACCATTCCAACGGCTAAGAGACGGGTGGCGCCAACAGATTTAAAAATCTCACCTAGTGCTCCCATTAAAATGCCTCCAAACTCAATATACAGTAGATCCAGGACGTAACTACTACAAGATAAGACATATTATTACGAAATTTATAACCCTGCGTAAAGGATTTAGTAGGAAAAAATTTCCTTATAGATTTTAGGGCTTTTTAAAAATAAGAAACCACCTGGAATGAAAGCTGTTCCCCATAAATGGATTTAATTCTTCTGCGGTAAAGAGGAGATGGATTTGTAATACGAAAATCTAATGATGAATTTTTGCCGATCTTTTTTTCAAAGTGAGTGTGTTTCTTTAAATATTGAGCCAGTTTTTTAGGGAGAAAGTCGTCTTGAGATATAATATTGGGTGATTTATCTCCATAAAACTCTTTTATCAAAGGCTTTAAAGCTATGTAGTGTGTACACCCAAGCAATAAGCTATCAATGTTATTTTGTGCTAAAGGCTCTAGGTATTTCTTTATAACTATCTTAAGTGTTTCTATGTCATTATTTTCAACAAGCGGTACAAGTAGGGGGGTTGCTTGCTGAAAAAGCTTTAAGTCAGGTGTTTTTTTGAGGAGTTCTTTTTTATAGACATTGGATTCGATCGTCGCATTTGTTGCGATAAGCCCCATTCTTGAAGGATTTTGTTCTATAGCCTCTTCCAAAGTTGGAACAATGACGCCTAAAATCCGTCTGTCAGGATAGTGTTGTGGTAAATATTCGCGTTGTAGTTTCTTTAAGGCGAGAGCTGAAATCGTATTGCTGGCAGTGATAATGATTTGACAGTCATTCTGAAACAAATAGTCCACTGATTTTTGTGCAAGCTGATAAAGAATTTCTGGAGACTTGTCACCATAAGGGACGTGTAATGTGTCACCCAGAAACAAATAATCATAATCGGGCAGACTCTCTTTCAGTGACTTGAGGATGAAAAGTCCACCAAGACCAGAATCATAAACACCAATTTTCATTTTTACTTTGCTTGAACTGTTTGAAGTCCAGACTCTTTGGCAAGTTTTTTGCCTTCTGAACCATTTAATTGTGCGACTTGTGAGAACACGGCAACTGTTGCAAGCTTAAAGTTTTCTAGGTCTTTCCCTTTCAGTTTTTCAACTGTTTTAGGAACTTTTGTTTTCAGCGGGTTGACAGCTTTGTCATGCTTCTTAAGCTCAAAGTGCAGGTGTGGACCAGTTGAATAGCCAGTTGATCCAACATATGCAATAACTTGCCCTTTTTTGATAGTGCTTCCACGCTTTAGACTTTTTGCAAAACGGCTTAGGTGTCCGTAGGCTGTGCTGTATGTGTAGTTGTGTCGAATTTTTATATACTTCCCATACCCTTTGTTCCACCCAATATAGGCAATTTCTCCGCCACCTGCAGCACGAACTGGTGTGCCGTGTGGCGCGGCAAAGTCAACACCACTGTGGAAAATCTTTCTTTTAAAGATAGGGTGCTTGCGCCATCCGAAATAGGAAGAAATTCTTCGTGCATTGACAGGGTGTACGTTGATTGTTCTTTGGACTTTTTCGCCTGTTTGGTCAAAAAACCCTTTTTCACCACTAGGCGTTGCAAAATAGAAAAGCTCTTTTTTATCACCTTTTGCGGTTATAGATGCGTATAAAATACTGTCCTGACGGAATGACGAAGATGCTTTGTCAAGATACTCTACCCGAGGGATTTTCTCTTCATACAGGATCTCAAATTCATCATTGGCAATAATATCGCGACGAAAGTTAACGACTTGATCAAATGCTTTTGTGTAATGATAGACAATAGGTTTTGGTACATCCATTTTAAAAGCTGATTTTATCAGGCTCGATTTAACCTTGCCCTTTTTATAAACAATATTTCTTATGTAGGGTGTATCAACAGGAACAGCATCAAACTTGCCATTTGAGCCCCTGACGATGGTCAGATCAGTCACTGAGTCTGAGGGTATGATGATGCTTGCTAACTGATTGTCTTCATTGAAGTTTAGAGATATTCTTTGTCCGATTCTTAGGTTTGAAGAATCTGTATATTTTTCTATAAGGTCAGAAATGTTTGCGATTTCGTTCGTCTTTACGCCCGCATCTTTTAGGAAGTGGTAAATGTCATCATGCATGAAAAATGTGGTTTTAGTTTCCCATGTGGGCGTGATGGTTTGGTCCAAAGGAATTTGCCTGGCAGCCTGTGCATTAAAGGCTGTCAATGACAATAAAAGCGCAAAAAGAAGAGTTATAAAATTTTTATGCATGCATTAAGTCCAAACAATATTCCAACAATTCATCTGATGGGTGCCATTTTGTCAAGTAGAATTGATGTTGATCTTACTATTATGCAGCATTTTTTTTGGCAATTAAAAGAAATTCAACATTTCCTTTCGGTCCTGTGACTGGGCTTTGCAGAATATCAACAGTATTCCAGTCGTCAATGGTATCATCGAGCCATGTTTTTATATTGTCACAGACATTTTGGTGAACTTCAGGGTCTGTAACAACACCATTTTTGCCAATATTTTCGCGTCCAGCTTCAAATTGTGGTTTGATCAAGGCGATTAATAAAGCTGTTTCTTTTGTCAAAGATAAAGCTGCGGGTAAAACGGTTTTTAGGCTGATGAAGCTGGCATCGCAGACAACAAGGTCAATCGGATCAGGAATCATTTCCTTTGTTAAGTAGCGTGCGTTTGTTTTTTCCATCACAACAACACGCTCATCATTTCTCAATTGCCAGTCAAGTTGTCCTGTGCCGACATCTACTGCAAAGACCTTTTTTGCACCATTTTTCAGCAAGACATCTGTAAAGCCACCCGTTGAAGACCCCACATCTATACAAGTTGTATTATCAAGGTCGGGCTTTATTATTTTGATCGCATGATCCAGTTTCATGCCACCACGCGAGACCCATTCATGCCCTTTTCCTTTGACGCGAAGCACTGCATCTGCAGGAAGAAGTTGTCCTGCTTTATCAACTCTTTTGTCTGCAGCAACAACATTTCCGCTCATAATTAATGCTCCCGCATGTGAGCGGCTTTTTGCGAGTCCTTGCTCAAAAAGAAGAATATCAGCACGTTTTTTCAGTTTTTTCTTTTTAGATTCTGGCATTTTCTCAATTCAAGGTTATATTTAGAGAGAAGAATTTCAGTTATCATGGGGGAAATCAATGAAATTTGCAATCGTCTCGGGCAGTCACCGGCCGCAGTCTCAAAGCTCTAAGGTAGGAGGCTATATACAAAAAGAATTAGAACGAGAGGGACATGATGTTTTTTTTCTAGACCTTGCAGATAACCCCTTGCATCTTTGGGACCAATCTAAGAAGCCTGAAGGGTGGGAAAAAATATCGCAATCTCTAGAGTCATGTGACGGTGCTGTTATTATTGCGCCTGAGTGGAATGGTATGGTCCCATCAGGTCTTAAAAACTTCTTTTTATTGTTGGGTCATGAGCTTGCCCATAAGCCTGGAACGCTTGTAGGTGTTTCGGCAGGCATTAATGGCGCTTATCCAATTGCAGAATTGCGTATGAGCAGTTATAAAAATAGTAAAATTTGCTATACACCCGATCATGTTATTGTTCGAAATGTCGCAGATGTTTTAAATGAAGAGTCTTCTGTAAGTGATGAAGATAAAAGTATTCGTGGCCGTATCACTCTAGCATTAAATGTCCTCGGTGCTTATGCGCATGCACTTACCTCTGTACGACAGCCTGAAATTATGAATCTTAAACGTTATCCTTTTGGAATGTAGCCATGAATGAATCTGAATTTGAAACTTTTGTAACATCCTATCTTGAGAAGATTTTTGAGCAAGTTGAAGAAATGTATGACGATGACCTTGAAGATCTCGAGTTTAATGACGGTATTTTAAATATTAAACTTGAAGATGGTAGGACATTTCTTTTGAATCGACATCTGCCAAACCAAGAAATTTGGATGTCTTCACCACTTTCAAGTGGAACGCATTACAAATACCAGGATGCAGAAAAGAAATGGATTTGTATCCGAACTCAGAATGAACTAGAGTCTCTACTATTCAATGAACTAAAATCCGTACTTTAAACAATGTCATTTCGTGAACCTTCATCTTCAGACTTAAAAACTAAATCTTCCAGGCCAATGTCAAAGAAGCTCTCTATTTTGACGTTCTTATTTCCATATCTTAAAAAATATATGCCTGTTGTTGTTTGCGCACTGGTTTCGCTTTTTGTGGCATCAGGGTCTGTGCTTTTCATAGGCCATGGCATTCGACATTTGGTTGACCAAGGATTCTTAGGAGAGACCACAGATGCTCTTGATCATGCAGTGATGGTTTTTGGCGGTCTTATTGTTGTGTTGGCCATTGCAAGTTACGCAAGGTACTTTCTTGTTTCTTGGGTAGGTGAGCGTGTCATTGCAGATATTCGCAAAGATGTTTTTTCAAAGGTATTGGGCTTGAATCCGGGTTTTTTTGAAACAACGAAAACAGGTGAGATTATTTCACGTCTCACAGTTGATACATCTCTTGTGCAAACGGTTGTTGGAACAGCTATTCCCATTGCACTTCGTAACGCTTTTATCGTTTTTGGTAGTTTGGCCATGCTTTTTTTAACAAGTTTTAAGCTAACAGCAACACTGTTTTTAATCGTGCCCTTTATTCTGGTGCCAATTATTTTTCTTGGTAAAAAAGTACGTGGGTTTTCACGTAATACGCAAGAGTGCTTGGCAGATGTTAGTGCTTACATTGACGAAAGCTTGAATGGTATTCGAACAGTTCAAGCTTTTTGTCATGAAGATAGAAGTCGTATGTTTTTTGGTGAGTATGTTGAGCGTACTTTTGATGCAGCGATTCAACGTGTGCGCCAGCGAGCATTGATGATCGTAATCGTTTTGCTGCTTGTTTTTGGAGGAGTTTGCTTTGTTTTGTGGCAAGGTGGGCACTCTGTTTTTCTTGGTCAGATTTCTTCGGGACAGCTTGTGTCTTTCCTTTTTTATGCCATCTTAATGGCCAGCGGGATGGCTTCCATCAGTGATGTTTATGGCGACCTTCAACGTGCTGCCGGCGCAATGGACCGTCTTGTTGAAATTTTAGAAGAAACACCAGAAATCATCACAGTTGAAAAGCCGATAGATATTGAAGACAGCAAAGGCCACTTGATGTTTGACAAGGTTTCTTTTTCTTACCCTTCTTTACCTGATCTGCCTGTTCTAAGGGATGTTGACTTTACGATTAACCCAGGAGAAAAAATTGCAGTTGTTGGCCCCAGCGGTGCAGGAAAAACAACGGTTTTCCAGCTTTTATTACGTTTTTATGATCCAACGTTAGGACAAGTTAAGTTTGATCACCATAATCTAAGGCAGCTGGATCCACGTGCTTTGCGCCAGAAAATAGGGCTGGTTGCACAAGACCCCATGATTTTTTCAACGACGCTTTATGAAAACCTTCGTTTTGCGAAGCCTGATGCAACATCAGAAGAGATTTTTGCAGCAGCAGATGCCGCGCAAATGACAGAGTTTGTTGAGCGTTTTCCAGATGGTATGGAAACATTTGTTGGAGAAAAAGGCACACGTCTTTCTGGTGGACAAAAACAGCGTGTTGCAATTGCCCGCGCTATTTTAAAAGACCCAACGGTTTTGCTGCTTGATGAAGCGACATCGGCATTGGATGCCGAAAACGAGCGCTATGTTTATCAAGCTTTTAAAAAGCTGATGCACAACAGAACAACGCTTATTATTGCGCACAGATTGGCAACCGTGAAGAAGGTTGATAAGATCTTGGTCTTTGATAAAGGGTGCATCGTTGATAGCGGAACCCACGAAGAATTAATTTCAAGAAATGGCGTTTATAAAAGGCTTGCCAAGCTACAATTTGATTTAGAGGAGTAAACTTATGAAACAGGTTTTTGTATATACAACAGATTATTGCCCTTATTGCACCAAGGCAAAGAATTTACTTAAGAACAAAGGTGTTGCGTTCGAAGAAGTTGATGTTTCTGGTGATCAAGAGGCGCGTATCGCACTGGTTAAAAAATCCGGTGGCCGAAAAACCGTTCCACAAATCTTCATTGGTGATATGCATGTTGGTGGGTTTGATGATTTAGATGCCCTTAACAAAGCTGATGGTCTAGATAAGCTTCTTGATTAAGGTGTCTTTTTAGGATACGATAGCGGCCCAAGTGGAAAAGGTTGCATTATGTCCTCTGAAAATAAAAATGTTCTTGCCGAAGCGTATAGGTGGTCTGATCTCCACAAAGTTTTAAACCAATATGGTGACCTGTTGTCCCAAGCAGGCAAAGATCAGGTGAACTTTTTTGGGTATGCTTCTGTGATTCATAATCATAGTGATATTAAGGGAAAAAGTCAGCTTCCTAATGAGCGTGTTGTGTTGCATGGGTCAGAGGTTGCTATGAATGTCTATGCAGCAGGTGATTGGGAATTTAGTGGAACGTATAATGATGAAGTGGGCATCCATAATACAGGGCTTTATGCTGGTATGGAAGATGCGCTTACTGATGGTGGGTATGCAGATGGGCTTAATGTTACACTAGAAAAGTCAGACTTTCATAGTGGTATGAGTGCCTTCGCGACACGTGAGCTTGGTGATTTGCCTGTAGAAATTGATTTTAATGTTTTGCTTAATGGTGGAAATAATAAACCTCTTACAGCTTTGAAAGGCGGTAAGAAGGACGATTTTGGGCTGTATAAACTTCAACTTGTTATGACAGAGGCAAAAGACGGAAGACAAGTACCTGCTTTGACAGCTGCAATCAACGAAAAAAGCCCTCTGGCAGCAATTGGCCTAACGCCCGTGCAAGCCGCGCATTACATTATTGATGGGCAAGGGTATTCGAGACCTTCTGCGAATGGTGAAACATTTTTGGGGGGTGATGCGCTTGACTATTTAGACAATGTTTTAAAAAGCTATCGTGATGAAGAAGGTAATATTGTTTATCATAATAAGCGTGTTGAGGCGATTAAGGAGTCTGTCGACAAGCTGATACAAGAATATTCAAAGATGCATGATATTTTTGAGCGTGCAAACATTACATCTGGAACGCAAATAAATACAAATAATGCCGGTGGGTTGGTTGATGAGTTGTCGCAGCTAGACCAAGAATTTATGCAGGGTATTTCAAGTCGCGTATTTTATGACACAAGTATTTTTGTTGACCGTACGCGTGTTTCTGACGACATCATTCATCAAGCAAATATACCAAAGACGGCATTTCAAAAGCTTGAAAGGATCAGTCAGCTTCCCAAAAGTAAGACGAAATAATACATCTGCACGTCTTTCTTGCAAAATTTAAAAATCTAGTGATATAGTTGTTTTCTCACAGTCTTGAGGGGGCAACAAAATGACACAAAAATTCTTAAACTTTCTATCAGAACAAATTAACCAAGTAAAAGAAGATGGTCTTTATAAGGGTGAACGTCTTATCACATCATCACAAAATGCTGGCATTGATGTTGAAGGGCCAAGTAAGGTTCTTAATTTCTGTGCAAATAACTATTTGGGCCTTGCTAATCATCCAGATGTTGTTAAAGCAGCGCAAGATGCGCTTGACAAATATGGCTTTGGGATGGCATCCGTTCGTTTTATTTGCGGGACACAAGATCAACATAAAACACTTGAGCGTAACATCAGTACCTATCTTAAAACAGATGATACGATTTTATATTCCTCTTGTTTTGATGCAAATACAGGTTTGTTTGAAACCATCCTTGGAAAAGAAGATGCAATTATCAGTGATGCATTGAATCATGCCAGCATTATTGATGGTGTGCGCCTTTGTAAAGCTGCACGTTATCGTTACAAAAATAATGACATGGCTGATTTAGAAGAAAAATTGAAAGAGTCACAGGATGCGCGCTTCCGTCTTATTGCAACAGATGGCGTGTTTTCAATGGATGGTATTATTGCAAACCTTCCAGCAATTTGTGATTTGGCAGAAAAGTATGATGCAATGGTGATGGTTGATGATTCTCATGCTGTTGGATTCACAGGGCCAACAGGTGCGGGAACGCCCGAACACTTTGGTGTTCAAGATCGTGTTGATATCGTCACAGGGACGCTTGGAAAAGCACTTGGAGGCGCATCAGGTGGCTATACATCTGGTCGCAAAGAAATTGTGGAGTGGTTGCGTCAACGTTCACGTCCTTATTTGTTTTCTAACTCTTTGGCGCCAGCCATTGTTGCTGCGTCAATAAAAGTTCTGGAGATGCTTGCATCAGATAGCGGTCTCATCAAAAAGCTAAATGATAATGCAACATATTTCCGCGAAAAAATGACGGCTCTTGGGTTTACGCTTGTGCCAGGTGAGCATGCGATTATCCCCGTCATGTTGGGCGATGCAAAATTAGCGAGTCAAATGGCTGACCGTATGCTGGAAGAAGGCATTTATGTCGTTGGATTTTCTTATCCTGTTGTGCCGCAAGGCCAGGCTAGAATACGTACCCAGATGTCTGCTGCGCATTCAAAAGAGCAAATAGACCAAGCAATTTCTGTTTTTGAGAAGGTTGGTCGTGAGCTGGGTGTTATTGGAGAGAAGGCGGCGTAATGGCAAAAGCTCCCGTTTCGCCACAGCACTATCTATTGGCCTGTGTCGTTGTTGTTCTTTGGGGGCTCAACTTTGTTTTTTCAAAATCTGCTGCCACACACTTTGCGCCCTTTACCACTTTGCTTTTAAGGTTTGCAATTGTTTCCGCCATTCTTTTGCCCTTTTTTAGGAAGCCTCCAATTCCTGTGAAGTCCATCATTTCTATTTCTTTCGTTTTTGCGGTACTTCATTTAGGTCTTATGTTCTGGAGCTTAGCAGCTGGACTTGATGCCTCAGTTGGTATTGTTGCAATGCAATTGCACGTCGCCTTCTCTTTGTTGCTTGGGATTGTTTTTTTTAAAGAGAAGGTAGGGTGGCGAAGCGGCTTGGGCGTTATAATTGCCATTATTGGCTCCGTTATTTTAATGGGAACACCCAACAGTATTAACAACTCTTTTTCTTTTTTCGCCATGATAGGTGGCGCTTTTTTTCTTTCTGTCTATAGTCTTCAGTTGAAGGCGGCAGGAGCCATAAATCCTTTTGCGTTAACAGCATGGATTTGTCTGTTTGCTTTTCCTATGATGGTGCCTTTTTCTTTTTGGCTTGAAGAAAATCAGTTGGAGGCTGTTTTGACAGCAGATTTATATTCGATAGGTTCGCTTCTTTATATTTGTTTAACGTCAATTTTTGCACATTCCCTTTGGGGATATTTGCTTGCGCGCAACCCTATTGAAGCAATCGCACCTTTGACGCTTTTTGTCCCTGTGATTGGTGTGTTCGCAGGCATACTTTTATTAGGCGAGGTGGTAACAGAGAGTATTATTTGGGGAACTATATTAATGATTATAGGGGTGGCTTTTGTTGTTATTAGAAGGCCAAATATTGTCGATTTTGAAGGATAAAAGAGGAGCAGCAGATGAAAGCACTTGTTAAAAAATATGCCGAACCTGGGATTTGGATGGATGATGTGCCAGAGCCTGAAATTGGTCCAAATGATGTTCTTATAAAAATCAAGAAAACGGCTATTTGCGGGACGGATATGCACATTTATCATTGGGATGATTGGGCACAAAAGACTGTTCCTGTACCACTTGTGACAGGTCATGAATATGTTGGGACAATTGTTGAAGTTGGGTCGCATGTTGAAGGGTTTGCTGTCGGAGATCGTGTTTCAGGTGAAGGACATCTTGTTTGTGGGTATTGCCGTAATTGTCGTGCTGGGAAACGTCATCTTTGTAAAAACACAGTTGGTGTTGGGTATGACACAGTTGGTGCATTTGCAGAGTATTTTGCGCTGCCTGCGACAAATGTTTACAAAATTCCAGATAATATTTCTGATGATCTTGCTTCCATTTTTGATCCTTTTGGTAATGCGACTCATACGGCGTTGTCTTTTGATCTAGTCGGAGAGGACGTTTTAATTACGGGTGCAGGGCCGATTGGCATTATGGCGACGGCGATTTGTAAATATGCAGGTGCACGATATGTTGTTATTAGTGATGTGAATGAATACCGTCTTGATTTAGCACGTAAAATGGGTGCGGTTACACGTGCGGTTAATGTCGCGAATGAAAAATTAGAAGATGTTATGTCGGATCTTGGTATGACGGAAGGCTTTGATGTTGGCCTTGAAATGTCGGGAAATCCTAGCGGCTTTCGAGATTTATTACGTGTGATGAATCATGGTGGAAAGGTTTCTTTGATGGGTATTCCGCCTGAAAATACGACGATTGATTGGAATGATGTGATTTTCAAAGGCCTTTTAATTAAAGGAATTTACGGCCGCGAAATGTATGAAACATGGTATAAGATGAGTTCTATGATCCAGGGTGGTCTTGATATTTCGTCAATTATTACACATAAATTCCCGATTGATGACTTTCAAAAAGGCTTTGAAACAATGGCATCAGGTAATTCAGGAAAAATTATTCTTGAATGGTGATGCCTTCACGCTTTAGAAGAACTCTTTTCGCGGGAAGTCCCCAGCCGAACCCACCAATGCCGCCACCTGTTCGTAAAACACGATGACAAGGAATTGTCACAGAAATAGGGTTTGCACCGACGGCATTTGCGACAGCCCTATATGCTTTGGGCCGCTTTATTCTTTTTGCAATATCATGATATGTAACGGTTGAACCGTTTGGAATCTTTAAAAGCTCTTTCCAAACGCTGTTTTGAAAATTTGTTCCAATGGTAACCAATTTAAGGTCCTCATTATTAATTAGCTTCGTGAATAACGTCTCACCTTTCGCTTGGTTTTGTTCTGTATTAACGTTTTTTAACGGTTTAGAAATACGTCCTTTGTGGAATACACACAATAGTTCATCATCATTAGAAAATAGAAGAGAAACTTTCCCAATTCCCTCAATCCGGTGATGAGAGTGGTAGATTTTTTTATCGTTAAACTGATGCCAAAAACCATCAGTTGAATATTGTGTTAATGTATGTCCCATAGGTTGTCTCAAAATGTTTACAAATTTAGCAAGTAGATGTTAATTGAAGTACATTGGTTAGGGTTTTTCAACCCTTATTTTTGGAGATTAAGAACATGAAGTAATATCTATTTATAATCCTCTTCGCAGTGAGTTTTTTTACCATTTCAGATGTTCTGGCATCGGCTGAGAATCATTGTGATGATCCTCATTATGCTGAAGAACATCATGAAGAGTGCGATGGTCACCATTAGGAATGTTGTGACGATAAATAAAGGGAGGTGCCAGTTGTTTCTGGCGCCTTTTTTTGTTGGCTTTTTGTTGGGTAGTTTATAAGGTAGCTTCATTATTATTAATGAGGAATAAATCATGAAAATTTCTGATGCAATAAAAAACCGTCGTGCAATTAAGCAGTTTGACTCAAGCCACCAAATAGAGTCTTCAGAAATTGAAGAGCTTATGTCGCTTGTGCGCTTAGCGCCTTCAGCTTTTAATATTCAACATTGTCGTTTTGTTTTGGTCCAAGACGCGTCTTTACGTGAAAAGATTCGCGCAGTTTCATGGGGGCAAGCGCAGGTCACGGACAGCTCTCTTCTTGTTGTGGTGTGTGCAGATATGAAAGCCTGGAAGAAAGAGCCTTTTAGGTATTGGGCAGCATCAGGTCAGCAAGCACAAGATTTTCTTTTGCCTGCGATTAAGGGATATTATGATGGAAAACCACAAGTGCAACGTGACGAAGCGTTAAGATCTTGTGGCATGGCTGCGCAGACATTGATGCTTGCAGCGCAAGGTATGGGATATGACACATGTCCAATGGATGGGTTTGACTTCGATGCAGTTGGTCAGCTTATCAACTTACCAAAAGATCATCTTATTTCAATGTTTGTTGCTGTTGGTAAGCGTTCTGCAGAGCCACATCCAAAACTCAACATTTTGCCTTATAACCAAATGGTCATTCAAGACAAGTTCTAGAGAAAGCATGCTAAGACAACTTTCTTTTTCATTTATTCTGATTGCCTTTTTACTGCAAAGCCTTGCGCCTGTTTTGTTTACACAAGGCGCTCAGTATTCTCCACCAACATTAGACGAATTTGCGCATCAGCATCATGGCGCTGCCCAGCATGAACAAAGTAACAAGCAAGAAGGGCCACATTGTCCTTTATGTTTTATTGGTTCAACTTACAAGCCAGATATTTCACCAAGCGCCGAAGTCGCAATAACTTTTGTTTTATTGCTCTTCTCTTTCAGCTTTTATTTGCTTGGAGAGCATTTCGTCTATCGTAAGGACACAATCAAGCCACCACGTGCGCCCCCTTTTTTCTCCTAATACCTCAAAACACTTTTTAAATTTTTGTGCATGATGCACAGCAAAAGTTTTTTTTATAGGAGAAAAAAATGAAAAAACTTATTTTATCTATGGCATTTTTGTGCCTCAGCGCACCTGCATTTGCAGATAGCATTCCTCTTCCTGATAGCCATGCGCCTTTGGGTGTAATGGGTGATCACAGGCATAACGAAGGAGAATGGATGTTATCCTACCGTTATGGGGCTATGAATATGAAGGGGAACCGCCGCGGCACAGACAGTGTTCCGACATCTGACGTTTTGAGTCAGTTTATGATGGCACCAGAAAAAATGACAATGGACATGCATATGTTTGGTGCAATGTATGGTTATAGTGATGACGTAACAGTCATGGCGATGATTCCGTATATTGAGAAAGACATGACAATTGTTAATCGCATAGGTGCAAGATTTAAAACATCATCCTCTGGTTTTGGTGACCTAAAGCTTACAGCACTTTATAAGCTTTACGATAAGGTGGCTTCTTCAAAACCTGTTAGGGATAGTGAAAAAGTCCACTTAAATTTGGGCCTAAGCTTACCAACAGGATCAACAAATGAACGCGATGATACTCCAATGGTTGCAAATCAGAAGTTGCCGTACCCCATGCAGCTGGGCTCTGGAACTTATGATCCTATTTTAGGCATCACATATGTTCGCCATTTGAATGATTGGTCATGGGGTGGTCAAGCTGCTGCAACATTTCGCACAGGTGAGAATGATGAAAATTATCGTTTAGGCCATGAGTATAACATGACGGCTTGGGGTGCAAAGAAGTTGAATAACACTGTTAGTATTTCAGCAAGACTTGATGGGAAAAAATGGTCAGACATTGAAGGGGCTGATGCAGACTTAAACCCTATGATGACACCAACTGCGCGAACAGATCTGCGTGGCGGTGAACGCATAGATGCTCTTGTCGGCCTTAACTTTATTGCGCCAGAAGGTGCAATGAAGAGCCAACGTCTTGCCTTGGAAGTTGGTATGCCAATTTATCAAGACCTTGATGGTCCACAACTTGAAACGGATATGCGTTTTATGTTGGGGTGGCAATATGCTTTCTAAATAAAAAAGAACACAGGCTTCCAGTTTCTAAAGCTGGAAGCCTTTCTTAAAATAGTTTCATACGTTTAAAAAGATATGTTTGGATAATGACAAGCACCGTCAGTCCAACACAAAAATACCAAAATGCGTTAGGGTCTGATGCGCCTGGCATCCCTGCAATATTAACACCCAACAGCCCAGTCAGGAAGCCAAGCGGTAAAAAGATAGCCGCTATGATTGAAAGAAAATAGGTGTTTTTATTCAATTTGTCAGAGATGATATTGAGTAATTCGTCTTGGATAATAAGAGTTCTTTCACGTGCCTCTTCCATTTCTTCTAAATACATTGCTGTTCTGTCATATGTTTCACTGATAATTCTTTTGTCATAAGTCGCAAGCCATGTTTGCTCACATGTTTTTAGTTTCTGTAGAACATCTTTTTGAGGGTGAAGGTAACGCCTGTAAGAGATTACCTCTTTTCGTAAGTCTATAATTTTCTGGCGCGACTTTGTGTCTGGTGTTTCAAGAACTTCTTCTTCCAAAGTATCTGCTTTTTCTGACAAAACAGTTAATGTTGGGAACATCACTTCTGCAAGTTGCTTTGCAAGCGTGCTAAGAAACTCACCACTTGATTTTGGCCCTGTTCCAGAAGACAGCGAGTTTTCTATGATACGAATTGTTTTAAGTTTGCGCTTCCATGTGCTGATGATTCTATTTTTTTCAATAAAAAGTCGGACTGAAATCATATCCTCAGGTTGTGCTGCATCGTTTAAATTGATACCTCTCAAAATAATAAGGCAAGAGTCCTGAGACCATTCGGCAATCCTAGGTCGTGTTTCCTCTTCACACAAAGCATCCAAGATAACAGGGTCTAGATTGGTTTGACGAAGCCATGACAACCCTTCTTCACAGTCCAGTGATATATGGTGCCAGCTGATCGTGTTTTTTTTCGGTTTACTAAAAAGGTCAGTGCTTTTCTCGCCACCACCTTTTTTATCTAAAAAGTAAGTAAAAGAATCCATCATCATCCCTCATGTTTCCAAGGACAGAATTTCAGAATAAATCTCTTTTGGGAAGTAAAATATGGAATGGTGGGTCTAACTGGGATTGAACCAGTGACCTCTGCCATGTCAAGGCAGCGCTCTCCCGCTGAGCTATAGACCCGTGAATCAAGGAAGCGGATTGTAGGCGAGAAATATCTAGAGATCAAGTCTTACCATACAAAAACCAGAAAAAGACACCGAAAAAAAGAAGAAGGCATGTGCCCCATGAAAGGTCTTTTGCACTTTTTGTTCGGATTGTTTTGACAGCTTGTGGCAAGCCAGACAGCATAGTCATTGTTGCGGCCATCACGCCGAATATTTCACCGAAAAAAGGATCAAACATGTTTTTAGTGCCTGAAGTGACGCATGCCTGTAAACACCATTGATAGGCCTTTATCATTTGCAGCTTTAATCACTTCTTCATCGCGTACAGAACCGCCAGGTTGAATAACTGCAGAAACACCAGCTTCAGCAGCATTCAGCAAACCATCTGCAAACGGGAAGAAAGCATCACTGGCGACAACTGATCCTTTGAGGTCTAAGCCTTGGGATTCAGCTTTGTGTACGGCAACTTTTGTAGAGTCGACGCGACTCATTTGTCCTGCGCCGATACCTACTGTTGCACCATCTTTCGCGTAAACAATAGCATTTGATTTAACATGTTTTGCTACTTTCCATGCGAAGATCATGTCGCTGATTTCTTCTGCGCTTGGTTCACGTTTTGTAGCTGTTTTAAGGTCTTGCTTTGTGATTACACCATTATCTTTTGATTGAATCAAATAACCGCCTTTGACAGAGCGTGTCGCCCAGCCTTTTTCACTGATATCAGGCATGCCACCCGTTGTCAGAAGGCGAATATTTTTCTTTTTCTTTAAGGTCTCCATAGCGTCTTCATTGATACTAGGCGCAATCACCACCTCGACAAAAAGCTCCGAAACTAAACTTGCAGTTTCAATGTCAAGCGGGCGATTCAAAGCAATAATACCACCAAAAGCACTGACAGGGTCACAGCGTAAAGCTTTTTCATAGGCTTCTTTTTGTGTTTTTCCTATTGCTACGCCACATGGATTGGCATGCTTGATGATGGCAACCGCTGGAGATTCAAATTCTGCAACAAGCTCAAATGCGGCATCGGTATCATTAATGTTATTATAAGAAAGCTCTTTACCATGATGTTGCGTTGCGTTGGTTACACCGTAAGCTTGTGTACCGTCGACATAAAGAGCGGCTTCTTGATGCGGATTCTCGCCATATCTAAGTACCTGTTTTTGATCTAGGCCAAATAAAAGTGTTTCAGGCCATGTGTCTTCAGTTTGGCTGTGCATCCAGCATGAAATTTTTGTGTCGTATCTTGCCGTATGTTTGAATGCTTTGACAGCCATTGCCGTGCTAAACTCTTGTGCGATACTGCCAGATTCAATTTGTTTTTTTAAGACATTATAATCTTTTGGGTCTGTAATTGTTGTTACAAATTTGTGGTTTTTTGCTGCGGCACGAATCATTGCAGGCCCACCAATATCAATGTTTTCAATGCATGTCTCAAAATCTGCACCGCTTTTTACAGTCTCTTCGAACGGATATAGGTTGACGATTAAAAGATCAATGCCGCCAATGCCATGTTCATCCATTGCATCTGTGTGTGACATATCGTCGCGTTTTGCAAGTAATCCGCCATGAATTTTTGGATGCAATGTTTTAACGCGTCCATCCATAATCTCGGGAAAGCCTGTAACGTCTGATACATCTGTGACATCAACACCAGCAGCACGAAGTGCTTTTGCTGACCCTCCTGTGGAAAGGACTTTAATATTTTGAGTGTTAAGGAACTTTCCGAGGTCCTCAATTTGTGTCTTATCTGAAACTGAAATAAGGGCCGTTTTTATTTGTGTCATTTTATTGTTTCTTTCCATTTTGATATTCTGGGACCAACTCTTTTAAAAGTTTTATCGCACCTGGTCCATCACCTTTTTCAATTGTTTTGTGTAATGTTTTCATTTTCTTCGAAAGCATGCTGTGTGACATTTGGTTTGGTGCAGCCAATAAAATGGCATTATGTGATGTTGGGTTTAGATCTTCTGAATCATAGAAAAGTTCTTCATACATTTTCTCACCAGGTCGTAGGCCCGTGAACTCAATTTTAATATCAATTTCTGGCTTGAAACCTGCCAGGCGAATCATCTGTTTTGCAAGGTCATGAATTTTGACAGGGTCACCCATGTCTAACACATAAATCTTACCTGCCTGTTCGCGTGTATCCATAGATGATGCCTGCAAAACAAGTGAAACAGCTTCACGAATTGTCATGAAGTAACGTGTGATTTTGGGGTCCGTAACAGTTAAGGGGCCGCCTTTAGCAATTTGACGTTGAAAAAGAGGAACAACAGAACCACTTGACCCAAGGACATTACCAAAGCGTACAGTTACAAATTGTGTTTTATGGTTTTCAACATCAAGCGACTGACAGTACAGTTCTGCTAGGCGTTTTGTTGCACCCATAACATTTGTTGGGTTGATGGCTTTATCCGTTGAAATCATCACCATGCGTGGAACTTTGTGCGTAACGCAGCAATCCGCGACATTGATCGTGCCAACTGTGTTCGTCATGAGGCCTTCTGTAGGCTGTGCTTCGACAATTGGGACATGCTTGAGTGCTGCAGCATGAAATACAACATCAGGCTTGAATGCTTTCATTGTTTGGTCAACACGTGATTTGTTGCGAACGTCTAAAAGCTCACTGCGAATTGATAATTCTGGGAAGGCTTCATGGCACTCTTGTGTGATTTGGTAGAGTGCATATTCACTGCAGTCAGCTAAGCAAATTTCCGCGGGACAAAACCCTGCAACTTGCCTGACAAGCTCTGAACCAATGCTGCCTCCTGCGCCTGTAATAAGTACTTTTTGTTGTGCAATAAAGCTTTGAATCAGCTCCTTATTAAGAGGATGTTGAGGGCGCCCAAGAAGGTCTTCAACAGGAATTGGTCGAAAAGCTATTGCTTGATCAACTTTATCAAGAAAATCTGTTAGACGTGGGATACGTGAAACGGGAATAGCAAGGTCATCAGAAATATTAAGGAGTTGACGTAATTCGTCGCCTTTTAAGTGGTCGCGCACAATAAGAATACGCTGAGGGGACTCTTTTTTTTGTTTGAGCTTTGAAACGGCTTGAGGGAGGTCACTAATATTGCCCATGACACGAATGCCATGAATTTTTTGTCCAACACGATTGTTCATTTCATCCAGCAGGCCCACAACTTTGTAGTTAGAGTTCGGGTTGCGCATCATTTCACGTATAAACAGCTCAGCTTCATTGTCGGCACCAACAAGGAGAACGGGAATTTTATTGCTTTTTTCGCGTTCAAAAATATGTGACAAGCTGCGGTCTTTTATCATACGGTAAGCCAGGCGAGGGCTTCCCAATAAAAAGATAAAAACAAACCAATTGACCAGTAATACAGATCGTGGGTAAGCATCTAGCCTTGTTAACATGAACAAAACAGGTAAAAAGATAAGAGTTGTTAGTGTTGCTGCACGCAAAATTCCCATCAGGTCATTCATCGATGCGTAACGCCATATGCCACGATAAAGACCTGTTGAAAGGCAAACGATGAATGCGATTGTTGTCCACAAAAGTGTCCCTAGAAAAATGAAATCAGCAGGGTATGTAAATACTTCTTCACCAAGTCGGATATACAGAGATAATAAAAAAGACAGGGCCGCCATAACAACATCATGACTTACTGCAATTTGTGGCCTATACGCGCGAAAGAAAGATAGAAAGATATTAGACATTCAGTCGTTTTACACCGATTTTAGGGAAGATGGCAAGAGGCTGTGATGTGTGACTTCTTTTATTTAAATGCGTAATGTTTTTGGTTTTGTTGATCGTAGCCAGCGGATAATAAGCAAGCGTGTCACCATCAAGGCACAGAAAATAGAAGTTACCAACCCAAAAATAAGCGTTACAGCAAAGCCGCGTACAGGACCTGTGCCGAAAACATACAAGAGTAAAGCGCAAATAAAAGTTGTTAGATTTGCATCAAAGATTGCCACAGTTGCTTGCCTGTAGCCAACATCAATTGCTGAAATCGGTGTGCGGCCTTTTAATGACTCTTCTTTAATACGTTGGAAAATAAGCACATTCGCATCTACAGCCATTCCAATAGTCAGAACAATTCCGGCAATACCAGGTAGCGTCAATGTTGCTTGTAACGCAGATAACGCACCAAAAATAAGTGTCATGTTAATCAAAAGGGCAATGTCTGCATAAATTCCAAAGCGTTTATAGATGATTGCCATAAAAATAAGAACCAAAGAAAAAGCAAGCAGGCTCGCGAATTCACCAGCTTTGACAGAGTCTTCGCCAAGTCCTGGCCCAACTGTTCTTTCCTCCAAGATATTAAGAGGTGCCGGTAATGCGCCTGCACGCAAAAGAAGGGAGAGGTCTTGAGCATCTTCTGTCGTGAAACTGCCAGAAATAACGCCACTTCCTGTTAAAATAGGCTCGCGGATAACGGGTGCACTAATAATCTGGCCGTCTAAAACAATGGCAAATTGTTGTCCGACATATTTTTTCGTCGCATCTGCAAAGCGCCTTGTGCCAATCGCATCAAAGCGCATGCTGACAACAGGCTCACCTTGTTGGAAAGTAGCCTGTGCATCTTTCAAGTTTTCACCATTTACCAAAATGCGTTTGTGAATAATATGTGTGCGCGGTTGACCACTTAATCCTGAATCAGCGGATAAAAGTTCTTGATACCCAGGTTTTACACGGCCACTTACTGCTGACTTTGCACCGTCGTCAACCATGTGAAAGGTCATGCGTGCTGTTTTTCCAAGGAGCGATTTGATGCGTGCAGGGTCCGAAACACCAGGGAGCTGGACAATAATGCGGCTTTCTCCTTGGCGTTGGATGGTTGGTTCACGTGTGCCTGTTTCATCAATGCGTCGGCGAACGATTTCAATCGATTGTTGAACAGCCTTTTCTTTATGCTGCCTTATTTGATCATCTTGTATTTCAACATTCAGTTTGTTTCCTTCAATCGACAGCGCTAGCAAAGGGTCCATATCACGGATTTCTTTTTTTGCAGCTTGAATTTTGTTTTGAGGAATTTGGAAAGAAATTTTACGTCCTGTAATAAGGGGGCGCGATGTTCTAATTTTCTCTCCTGCAAGAGTTGTTCGAACAGCGTCTGCTGTCATACTGATTAACTCACTTTCGATTTCTTTAAGTTCGATTTCTAATAAAAGATGTGAACCGCCTTGCAAGTCTAACCCTAGGTTAATACGCTCTTTAGCCATCCATGAAGGAAGAGTATCAAGTTGACTTTCAGAAAAGAAGTTAGGGAGAGAATACCAAAGTCCCATAAGGATAACGATCAGCGTTGTAATTTTTTTCCAGGTAGGGAAGTAGACCATTAGAAAACCTCTTTCATTTTGTGTGCGACAGCCTATCAAAAAAATAATGATTTGAGCAAGGCGAATAATAAAAAAGCCAGCTGAAATAAAACAGCTGGCTTTTTTGTTTTGTGATTTCGTCTCGCCTTAACGAGAGTAGAATTCGATCACAAGATTTGGTTCCATTTGTACAGGGTATGGAATGTCTTGTAATAATGGGCGTCTTACCAGCGTCCCCTTCATTGCTTTTGCATCATAGTCCCAATATTCAGGGATATCGCGCTCAGCAGAAGCAGTTGCTTCCATAATAAGAGGCATTTGTTGGGAAGAAGCTTTAACTTCAACAACATCGCCAGCTTTTAAGCGGTAAGAAGGAATATTTACTTTTTTACCATTTACGAGGATGTGACCGTGATTCACAACTTGGCGCGCAGCAAAAACAGTTGGTACAAATTTCAGTCTGTAAACAGCGGCATCAAGGCGCGTTTCCATCAAACCAACCAAGTTTTCACCTGTATCACCTTTTTGACGAACAGCTTCATCATATGTGCGACGGAACTGTTTTTCCGTAATTTCGCCGTAATATCCTTTTAGCTGTTGTTTTGCCATTAACTGAATGCGGTAATCAGAAGGCTTAGAAGAGTTTTGACCGTGAAGACCAGGTCCGTAAGCACGCTTGTTAAAAGGGCTTTTCGGGCGACCCCAAAGGTTTACACCAAGTCTGCGATCAATTTTATACTTAGACTGTAAGCGTCTAGACATATTTTTTATCCTTATAATTCATTGTTTTCTTTTAAGTTTGTACACTTTTTAAGCAACAAGGTCGCGCAATATAACGCAAGAAATAAGCCTTTGCAAGATTTATTTGTAATTTTTATTGAAATAAATAGTAACAATAAGTGATTTGTAGAAGCCTCACAAAACAAGCATTATAGGATATAAACAAGAACTTAACAGTGAAAGATCAGGTAGAAGATAATGCAGTTGAATACAAAACAAAAAACACTAAAAAATCAAGTTAAAATTGATGGTATTGGTCTGCATTCTGGCGCAATGGTTTCAGTTGTTGTTAAGCCAGCAAAAGTTGGTGCGGGCATCACATTTAAGCGTGTGGATGTAAAAACCAATAATGAAATAGATGCGTTGTGGCACAATGTCGTGGATACAAGGCTTTGCACCGTTATTGGTAATGAAGATGACGTTTCTGTTGCAACAATTGAGCACTTGATGGCAGCCTTCGCAGGGTGTGAGATTGATAACGCATTGGTTGAAGTTAATGCACCTGAGTTGCCAATTTTGGATGGTAGCTCTGAGCCTTTTGTAAAAGCAATCCTTGCTGCAGGTATTTATGAGCAGCCGGCTGAGCGTCATGTTCTCAAAGTTCTAAAGCCTGTTGAGGTAAGAGATGCAAATGGTTGGGCAACGCTTAAGCCAGCAAAAGATTTCAGCGTGAATCTTTCAATTGCATATCCTGGCAGTGATATTACAAACCAATCAAAAGCGTTTTCTTTTACGTCTGAAGGTTTTAATCGTCAGGTGTCTGCCGCGAGAACGTTTTGTTTTTCTCATGAAGTTGAAAAAATGAGGTCTGCAGGGCTTGCAAAAGGTGGTTCTTTGGAGAATGCGATTGTTGTTGATGAATCTGATGGCATTATGAATGAAGAAGGGCTTCGTTTTGATGACGAGTTCGTGCTTCATAAAATATTAGATTGTGTTGGTGATCTCTATCTTGCAGGGCATCAAATTATTGGTCAGTTCGAAGGTGCAAAAACAGGTCATCGTTATAACAACCTTATTTTGAGAGAGCTTTTTAAAGATTCATCTAACTGGTGCTATGAGCCACCACGTCCAGAAATGATGGGTCGTGTCTCTTTAGATCATAATTTTTACGATAATTTGTAATTTCCTCTTCTGGATTGCCGTGATCTAATATATATAAATGGCATGGTTAGTGTCTTTCGTTTACATATATTTATCCTGTTTTGCTTTCTTGCTGCGTGTACTGTGTCTGAAAAAAAGGTTGCAGGCCCTGTGGTGGACGAGATGCAGCCCGATGCCCTTTTTGAGCATTCCAAAAATCAAATCAGTCAAAAGAAGTATATAAAAGCAAGTGAAGCCTTGAGCAGAATAGAAACACAGTTTCCACATTCTTACCTTGCTTCACACGCTTCGATTATGAAGGCCTATGCATATTATAAAGATAGTCTTTATGATGATGCGATTCTTGTGTTGAATCGCTATATTAATGAGCATAGAGCAGCAGAAGATATAGCTTACGCATATTACTTAAAAGCTTTGTGTTATTACGACCAAATTAATGATGTACGAAAAGACCAAGAAATAACGCTGAAAGCGATGGCTGCGCTGTCAGATCTTATCAAGCGCTTTCCAAACACGGAGTACGCCCAAGATGCCTTGCTGAAGGTTGATCTTGCGCGTAATTATCTAGCAGGAAAAGAAATGGATGTTGGAAGATTTTATTTGAAGCGCCACCATTTTGCTGCTGCGGTAAATAGGTTTCAAAAGGTCATTGAAGATTACCAAACAACAATTCATACGGAAGAAGCTTTGCACCGCTTGACAGAAGCTTACTTGTCTCTTGGACTTGTTGAAGAAGCGCAAGCAACTGCAGCAGTTTTGGGTTATAATTTCCCAGGTAGTGATTGGTATGCGGATTCTTATAAGGTTTTGCAAGATGTTGGCGTTGTCCCGAGAAAGTCTAATTCAGCATGGATTATGAAAGTTTGGGAAAAGCCTAAAAGCTAATAACAAAGTATGTGATGTTAAATACACTTTCTATTCGAAATGTCGTTTTAATTGAGAAGCTCGATTTAGAGTTTCCTGCAGGTTTTCTTGCCTTAACAGGCGAGACAGGCGCTGGTAAGTCAATTCTTCTTGATGCCCTTTCATTAGCTCTTGGAAGGCGCAGTGATGTTGGTCTTGTTGGTAAGGCTGCTGAGAAGGCAAGTGTGACAGCTGTTTTCGAAGTTGATGCTGACCACGCCGCACTGAAAATTCTTGAATCAAATGATCTTGATGTGGAAGGCTCCGAAATTATATTGCGACGAACCGTTGATGGTTCCGGTCGTTCAAAAGCTTACTTGAACGATCAAACTGTGACAGTTGGATTGTTGCGTCAAATTGGTGATGAGTTGATGGAGGTTCATGGTCAGTTTGATCAATATGGTTTGATGAACGCAAAAACACATCTTGGTCTTTTGGACAAATATAGTAACACCGCACCTCAAGTTGTGGCGGTGGAAGCTCTTTTCCATGAGTGGAAATCTTTAGAGGAGCGTCTTAGAACAGCAGAAAAGAATGTTGAAGAAACTAAGCAAGAAGAAGATTTTTTGAGGGGTGCCGTCAGTGATCTGGAGGGCTTGCATGCAGAAGAGGGTGAAGAAACAAAGCTTGTTGAGCGACGCTCTATGATGTCCCATGCAAAAAAAATTATCGAAGGCGTTAATGATATTATGCTAGAAATATCTGGTGATAGCGCCATTGAAGAACGCCTGTATAAGGTATCAAAAATATTTGACAGGCTTTCAGACGCACTTGGTGATCGCGCATCATCTTATGATGGTTTTATTGAAACAATCAGTACAACATTGGATGATTTGAAAGAAGACCTTGAGGGCTTAGTCGCAAATGTTTCGGAAGAAAGTGCTTCTTTTGAAGTGATGGATGATCGTCTTTTCGCGCTGCGTGAAATGGCAAGAAAATATAAAAGCCACCCAGACCAGTTGCCAGCTCTTTTAGATGCTTATCAAGAGAAGCTATCCATGATCGATAATGTCTCAAACATAGATGCATTGCGAAAGCAAGAATCTGTTGCGTGTGCTGGATATGTTGCAGCAGCTGAGAAATTGCGTCAAAGCAGGCAGCTGGAATCTCTTAATATGAAAAAAGAAATTGAAACTGAATTGGCGCCCTTAAAATTAGAGAATGTAAAGTTTCAAGTAAACTTTGAAGAGCTTGCCCAGGAAAACTGGCGTGCAACAGGCCTTGATAAGGTGAGCTTTGAAGTATCAACAAATCCAGGACAGCCATTTGGCCCTTTGGGGAAAGTTGCTTCTGGAGGTGAATTGTCTCGCCTTATGTTGGCATTGAAAGTTGTTTTGCACCGTGATGTAGGGTCAAAAACATTGATATTTGATGAGGTTGATAGTGGTATCGGAGGGCCAACAGCAGATGCGGTTGGTAAGCGCCTCAAGCGTCTTGGTGAAAAAAATCAAGTTTTGGTTGTCACACATTCACCGCAAGTTGCTGCCTGTGCCAATCAACATTACCATGTGAGTAAACAGGACCATGGAGAGGGTATTCGCACAGCTGTTGATGCACTTGATAATGCGCAGCGTATAGAAGAACTATCACGCATGTTATCAGGCGAGGATATCACCGAAGAAGCGCGTCAAGCAGCAAGAAAGCTGATGGTAAATGGTTGATCTTTTTTCACAAGTGACCGCTCAAGATCGCATGAAAGAGCTCGTTGAAGAAATCCGACACCATGATGATCTTTATTATGGTAAAGACGCACCAGAAATTTCAGATGCTGCATATGATAAGCTTCGCCAAGAATTAGAACAGCTTGAGAAAGAAAACCCTGAGTTTGTTGAAGAGAATAGCCCCACAAAGACTGTTGGTGCGGCAAAGTCTTCTAAGTTTTCTAAGGTATCTCACCAGGTGCCAATGTTGTCATTGAGTAATGCATTTAATGAAGAAGATATAGAAGAGTTTTATGCAAAAATAAGGCGCTTCCTAGGCCTAGAAGACAAAGAAAAAATTGCATTGGTGGCAGAGCCGAAAATTGATGGACTTTCTGCCTCATTAACATACAAAGGCGGCCAATTAGTCGTTGCAGCCACCAGAGGTGATGGCCGTATTGGTGAGGATATTACTGAAAATATTAAAACAATACCTGATATACCGCATGTGCTAGAAAACGCTCCCGAAGAAATAGAAATTCGAGGCGAGATTTATATGACAAAAACAGATTTTCTGGCGCTGAATAAAACACAAGAAGAGAAGGGCGATAAAGTTTTTGCCAATCCGCGTAATGCCGCTGCAGGATCTATAAGGCAACTAGATCATGCCATCACAGCGTCACGTCCCTTGAAGTTTTTTGCGTATTCTCATGGTTTTTATCGTGGCGATGTTGGTACAACGCAGAACGCATTTTTAGAAAAACTAAAGGATTGGGGTTTTTGTGTGAACCCAATGACTCTGAGCTTTCATGCATCAAAAGACCTTTGGAAAAATTATGAGAGAGTGATGCACCTGCGTGCTGATCTGGATTATGACATCGATGGTATTGTTTACAAAATCAACCGTTTTGATTGGCAAGAGCGCTTGGGTTTTGTCGGTCGTGCCCCAAGATGGGCTGTTGCACATAAGTTTCCTGCTGAACAAGTTGAAACCCAAATCGAGGACATTGTGATTCAAGTCGGGCGCACTGGCGCATTAACACCTGTCGCATATTTAAAGCCTGTAACAGTTGGTGGTGTGGTTGTCAGTCGTGCAACATTACATAATGAAGACGAAATTAAGCGTAAAGATATTCGTGTTCATGACCGTGTTATTATTCAACGTGCAGGTGATGTAATACCGCAAGTTGTTAAGGTTTTAGACCAGTATCGTCATGATCATTCTAAGGTTTTTGTTTTTCCAGAAAACTGTCCTGTTTGTGGTGCTGCTGCAGCCAAACCTGAAGGTGAAGCGATTAAACGTTGTACTGGTGGTCTGTCTTGTGAGGCGCAGGCGATTGAAGGATTGCGTCATTTTGTTTCAAAAGGTGCCTTTGATATTGAAGGCCTTGGTGAAAAGCAAATCGAATTTTTTTGGGAAAAAGGCTGGGTGAAAGAACCAGCAGATATTTTTACACTTGAGAGCCGAGAAAGCGAAATTAACCTTTCAGATCAGGAAGGGTGGGGAAAAAAGTCTACGGAAAATTTATGGCAGGCATTAAATGAAAAACGTGCCATTTCGTTGGATCGTTTTATTTACAGTCTGGGAATTCGTCAAGTTGGTGTTGAGACAGCCAAGTTATTAGCGCGTACATATGTCAGCTTTGAGAATTTAATGCACAAGATGATTGCAGCAAAAACGATTGGGTCAGAGGCGCGTTATGATCTCATGAATATTGATCAAGTTGGTGAAAAAATGGTAGAAGATCTGATCCAGTTTTTTGATTTACCAAAACACCAGGCATTTATTGAAAACCTATTAAGCCAGGTGATGCCGCAAGACTATCTTGAAACAAGAGACCTTAGCTCTCCAATTGCAGGAAAAACAGTTGTTTTGACGGGCAGCTTAGAGAGCATGACACGTGCCGAGGCAAAAGCAAAAGTGGAGCAGATGGGGGCGAAGGTTTCAGGGTCAGTTTCTAAAAAGACAGATTTTGTGATTACAGGAAGTGACGCGGGATCAAAACTAAAAAAAGCCATTGAGCTTGGCGTTAAAACATTGACCGAAGCCGAGTGGTTGGCTTTAATACAAAACAAATAATTAAGGAGTCATTATGTCCACACAATATGCCTATGTTTTAAAAGATCTTACAAAAACGTATCCTGGAGGAAAAGAGGTTTTAAAAGGTGTTACACTATCATTTTTGCCAGGTGCAAAAATTGGTGTGATTGGCCCGAACGGGACAGGTAAATCAACACTTCTTAAAATTATGGCTGGTCTTGAAAAAGAATATGGAGGCGAAGCTTGGGCAGGCGCGGGTGTGCGTGTTGGTTATCTTGCGCAAGAGCCTGAGTTAGACCCTTCAAAAAATGTTCAAGAAAATGTGACAGAAGGTCTTTCTGAAATCAAAGATCTAATAGAAAAGTTTAATGAGTTAAGCGCAAGGTTTGCTGAGCCTATGTCTGATGACGAGATGAATGCATTGCTGGCAGAGCAAGCTGAATACCAAGAAAAAATAGATGCTGTTGATGGCTGGGATCTTGATCGTATGATTGAAATCGCGATGGATGCATTGCGTTGTCCGCCAGCTGGTGCAGATGTAACAAAGCTTTCTGGTGGTGAGCGTCGTCGTGTTGCGTTGTGTAAACTTTTATTGCAAAAACCAGAAATGCTTTTGCTAGATGAGCCAACGAACCATTTGGATGCAGAGTCTGTTGCGTGGTTAGAGCGTCACTTGCAAGATTATAAAGGTACAGTTGTGGTCATTACCCATGATCGTTATTTCTTGGATAACATTACCGGTTGGATTTTGGAGTTAGATCGTGGTCAGGCATTTCCTTATGAGGGTAATTATTCTGCATGGTTGGACCAAAAACAAAAGCGTATGAATGTTGAAAACAAGCAAGAGGAAGGTCGTCAAAAAGCACTGAAAGAAGAGCTTGAGTGGATTCGCGCAGGTGCAAAAGGCCGTCAGAAAAAAGGGAAGGCGCGTGTTGCTTCTTATGAAGAGATGCTTGCACAAAGTAAGGAAGAAGCATCTAAAACAGCGCAGATTGTTTTGCCTCCACCTCCGCGTCTTGGCGGAACAGTTATCGAAGCCAAAAACCTTTCGAAAGCGTTTGGTGACCGTTTGTTAATTGATGACCTTTCTTTTAAATTGCCACCTGGTGGTATTGTTGGTGTGATCGGCCCGAACGGTGCTGGGAAAACAACGCTATTCAAGATGATCACAGACCAAGAAAAGCCAGATCAAGGTGACTTTAAAGTCGGTGAGACAGTTGTTCTTGGTTATGTTGATCAATCGCGTGATACGCTTGCTGACAACAAAAATGTGTGGGAAGAAATTTCTGGTGGACTGGACGAAATTGATCTTGGTCGTAAAAAAATGAATTCGCGTGCATATTGCTCTTCATTCAATTTTCGTGGATCTGATCAACAAAAGAAAGTTGGACAACTTTCTGGCGGTGAAAGAAACCGGGTGCATTTAGCAAAGATGCTGCAAAAAGGTGCGAATGTGTTATTGCTGGATGAGCCGACAAATGATTTGGATGTTGATACGTTGCGTGCGCTGGAAGAAGCTTTGTACGACTTTGCAGGTTGCGCTGTTATTATCAGTCACGATCGTTGGTTTTTAGATCGCTTGGCAACACATATTTTGGCTTTCGAAGGTGATAGCCATGTAGAGTGGTTTGAAGGTAATTATGAAATGTATGAGGAAGACCGCCGCCGCCGCTTTGGAGATGATGTTGATCAGCCTAAGCGCATCAAGTACAAGCGATTGACGAGAAACTAAATGGATCGTCAGGCACATATTCTTGTTGTTGATGATGATGAAAGACTTCGCGATCTTTTAGATGATTATTTGACAGAAAATGACTTCCTTGTAAGCGTTGCCGCAAGCAGTTTAGATGCCAGAAAAACATTAGAACTTATAACCTTTGACCTTATTGTTTTAGATGTGATGATGCCTGGCGAAACAGGGTTAGAGTTTTTGCAGTATTTTCGTGAAAAAAATGCGACAACACCTGTTTTGATGTTAACTGCGATGGGAGAGGCCGAAGACAGGATTGAAGGTCTTGCGATGGGGGCGGATGACTATTTACCAAAACCGTTTGAACCAAAAGAACTGTTGCTGCGTCTGAAAAATCTTTTGAAGCGTTCAACATCTTCGGTCAAAAATACAGTGCTAAGGTTTGGGGCCCATACATATGATATTTTAAAAGATGAGCTGAAATATCATGATGACATTATTCACCTGACAACATCTGAAAGGCAGTTTTTAAGGTTTTTTGGACAAAATCCAAATAGACTGGTTTCGCGTGATGAGCTTCTGGCTTGCCTAGGTGATACAGATAATGAGCGTGCTGTTGATGTTCAGGTAACCCGTTTGCGTAAAAAAATAGAGCAAGATCCCAAGCATCCTATTTATTTACAAACGATTCGAGGTAAAGGATATATTTTCAAAGTATGATAAAACGCTATCTTCCTAAAACACTTTTTGGTCGTTCTCTTATGATTATTGTGACGCCATTGATTTTGTTGCAATTGGTGGTGTTGCTTATTTTTTATGAGAGACACTGGGCTTCAATGAAGCGTCAACTTGTCAGCAACCTTGCTGGTGATATTGCATTATTAACAGATGTTATTCAGCATGTGCCTGACTCTTCAAAAGTTAGGTTGATTGCAAGGGAGCAGCTAGATTTAAAAACAAAATTCATTCCAGCTGGAGAAATTTCCCTAGGTAAAGAGCTGTCTACAGACTTAGAGCACCATTTACAAAACGCTTTAAAGCAGAAGATTGACTATCCATTTGCGATAGATATTGAACCACATGAATGGACCCAAGTTTCCATTCAGATGCCTGCAGGTGTTTTGCATGTCCATGCTTCACGAAAGCGTTTATTTAGCTCGACAACTTATATTTTTGTCATGTGGATGATTGGCTCTTCTCTTGTTCTTGTCAGCGTTGCCATACTTTTTATGCGTAATCAAATCCGTCCCATTAAACAATTGGCAGATGCTGCGGATAAGTTCGGAAAAGGGAAAGATACAGAAGTCTTTAAAGCGTCAGGTGCACTGGAAGTAAGGCAGGCTGGAAATGCGTTCAATAGAATGAAAAGACGTATTCAAAGGCAAATTTCACAACGGACAGAAATGTTGGCGGGCGTCTCTCACGATTTAAGAACGCCATTGACCAGAATGAATTTACAAGTTGATCTTTTAAAAGACAAAAAGGCTGCAAAAGGCCTGAAGGTTGACCTGGATGAAATGAAAGAAATGATAGATGGTTATTTGGCATTTGCGCGCGGTGAGGGGGAAGAAGAGTCTGTTGATGTTAATATACTAGATTTTATGGAAGAAATTGTTGACCAGTTCAAAAAAGGGCAAACAAATATAAACTTGGTTTATGATGTTCAAAAAGACTGTGAGTTAAGCCTTCGTGTGACTGGTATGAAGCGATGCTTTAATAACCTTATTGGTAATGCCGTGCAGCATGCAAAGAAAATAGAAGTCAATCTTCTTCAGCAAAAAGATGTTATAAAAGTTATAATAGATGACGATGGTCCAGGCATTCCAGAAGAAATGCGAGGAGATGTTTTTAAGCCATTTTTTAGATTAGAAGCTTCAAGAAATACAAAAACAGGGGGAATGGGGCTTGGTTTGTCAATTGCACGTGACTTTGCACGCGTACATGGCGGTGATGTTTGGCTTTCAGATTCTGACCTTGGGGGGTTGCGCGTGACGGTGACAATACCTATATAAAGAGAGTCTTTTTTCATGATGGGATCTGGACTTTATCTTCCAGGTGTTGTATTTTTTTTGAATCTTACTTTCGCGAGCATTCCTGATGCTTTTTAGAAGGAAACAATTAGTCTTAAAATTATTTTCAATTCAATAAATTAGTAGAGAATTTAATGGCGAAAAAACCCGAAAAGCCCAGTGTCAAGAAAAGCTTAAAAGAATGTCGTATGGCATTTGTTGCTGTTTTCTTATTTAGTTTTTTATCTAACTTAATGATGTTGGCGACGCCTTTGGCGATGATGCAAATTTTTCAGCGTGTTCTTCCTTCTCAGAGTATCCCGACACTTGTGATGCTTGTTATTATTTCTGTCGGCGCTTTGATTATGCAGATTTTTATTGATGTTATGCGCGCAAGGACGATGTCACGTGTTGGTGCGAAGATAGACAGAGAACTTTCGCAAGAAGTATTCCGTTGTCATTTGTTGAAAACACTGGATTCCGGCTCTGAAAGAGAGGCGCGTGGTATGAAGGACCTTGCGCAATTAAAGGGTTTCTTATCAAGCTCGTCACTTTATTCAATTATGGACTCGATGTGGCTCCCTTTCTTTATTCTTATCTTTTTCATGATTCACCCTGTGCTTGGCGGCGTGATGCTTGTTGGTGCTTTTCTGCTATTGACCTTAGCTGTCATGACAGAACTCATGACAAAAAAACCCTCAGAAGAATCAGAAGAAGATTCTTGGAGGGTTATGAAAGATACGCGCTCTAATATTGATAATGCTGAAGTTATTATGGCGATGGGAATGATGCCTGGTATTTTAAAAACATGGCAGCAGAGTGTTAAAAAAGCGCGTGTTTCAAAAGTGAAGGCGACAGATATAAGTTCTACTTTCTCTGTCACAACGCGCGGTATTCAGATGATTGCACAGTTGTTAGTTGTTTCGGTTAGTGCTCTTTTAATCATCGACCACAAAATTCACCCTGGAGCCATGGTTGCAGCACTTATTATGAGTAGTCGTATTCTAGCGCCTGTTGTGATGATGGTAAGTAATTGGCAAGGTGTTGTTGGGGCAAGAGATGCATATAAGCGATTAAAAAAACTATTGGAAAGTGCGCCTGATGAAAACGCGGCGATGGCATTGCCTGAGCCCAAAGGTCGCATTTCAGCAGAGAAGTTAACCTATACACCGCCAAAGGCATCGAAGCCTGTTGTTGCAAGGGTTGTTTTTGATATTGAGCCCGGCGAAGTGACGGCGATTATCGGTGCAACTGCCTCGGGAAAGTCAACAATCGCAAAGCTTATGGTTGGTGTGATTAAGCCTCAATTAGGCTGTATTCGTTTAGATGGTGCTGATATTTATCAATGGCCTCAAGAAAGTCGGGGCCAGTATGTCGGCTATTTACCTCAGAATGTTGAGCTTTTTGCGGGAACTGTTCGTCAAAACATTGCACGTATGAATGATGAGGATCCAGAAAAAGTTGTTGAAGCTGCACAAAAAGCAGGCGTTCATGAAATGATCTTAAAGTTTTCAAAAGGATATGATACTGACATCGGGATCAGTGGCGCAAAGCTTTCAGGTGGTCAGCGCCAGCGCATTGGTTTAGCGCGCGCATTGTATGGAAATCCTAAAATGATGGTCTTGGATGAACCAAATGCAAACCTTGATGCAGAGGGTGAGGCGGCACTAGCGCGCGCTATCATGGGGGCTCGCAAAGAAGGTGTGACAGTTGTTTTGGTTTCTCACCGTAAAGAAATTCTAAAAATGGTTGATAAAATTATTTATATCAAAGGTGGTAAGGTTGCGCTCTCAGGTCCTCGTGATGAGGTTTTGCAGCGTATGAGTATGTCTTCTCAAAAGAATGCGAAAGTTTCTTCTGCTGTCTCGCCTCAAGCAATAAAACAAAAAATGTCTCAGAAAAAAGCATTAGAGAAAAAATCTGATTATGACCTTATGTCTGCTGACACAGACCTGCCTGATGGTATTGGTCAAACGCCTCTGTCTAAGAAGGGAACAATATAAATGACAATGATGATCGAAGGTGGTGCTATGAAGCCCGCACAACCGAAAGGCCTTCTTGGCAGATTGTTTCCAGGTAAAAAGCAGGAAGAAGAAGATTGGAGAAGGCCTATTGTTGTTGGCATCATAGGTATTCTTGTTTTTTTAGGAGGGTTCTTGTTGTGGTCAATCTACGCACCCCTTGATTCTGCAGTTTTATCAAAAGGTATTGTGACTGTTGATAAAAACAGAAAAACAATTCAACATTTCTCTGGCGGTATTATTAATGAAATCCTTGTTGAAGAAGGTTCCCGTGTTCATAAGGGGCAGGTTTTATTGCGCCTTGATATGACACAAACTGATTCAAGTCTACAAATGGCACGTACACAATATAACTCTTTGCTTGCGCAAGAGGCACGCCTTATTGCTGAGCGTGATAATCTTGATAAAATAAAATTCCCACAAGAGTTGTTGGCACAAAAAGATGACGAAAAAATTTGGGAAGTAATGGAGGGTGAAAGAAAGCTTTTTGAGTCTCGTAAAAAAACAGGTGCTGGGCGTGTTGAAATCTTGGAACAAAAAATTGAACAAATTAAAGAGGAAATATCAGCTCTTGGGGCGCAAAAGAAATCTGATCAGCGTCAATTAGAGCTTATTAACCAAGAAGTGGGCTCCATTAAAATTCTTGTTGATAAAGGCTTGGAGAGACAGTCTCGTTTGCTTGCACTGCAGCGTCACGAAGCACTTATTCAAGGGTCTTTGGGGCAGAACAAGGCTTTTCGTGCGCGTGCGGAGCAGTCTATTCAGGAGACAAAGCTTCAAATTATATCTATGAAAGACCAGGCTGCGACACAGGTTGCCAATGAACTTAATAAGGTTCAAGCAAATCTTGCAGGACTGTCTGAGCGCGTGCGTAGTGCACAAGATATTTATGAAAAAAACGAGATTCGTTCTCCTGCATCAGGTGTTGTTGTCGGTCTTAACGTTCATACCGTTGGTGGTGTGATTCGTGGGAGCGAGCCTTTGATGGACATTGTGCCTGATGACGAGAAGCTGATCGTTGAAACGCGTGTGAAACCTGTTGATATTGATTTGGTACATCCTGGTCAAAAAGCATCACTTAGGTTTACAGCATATAACTTTAAAACAACGCCTTTGATTGAAGGTAAGGTTGTTCATGTTTCGGCAGATGCCCTGCCAATGCCAAATGGGCAAGGAAATTATTACCTGGCAAAAATTGAGGCTTCTCCTGAATCGCTGGCAGAATTTAAAAACATCGAACTTTATCCTGGTATGCCTGTTGATGCCATGATCGTAACAGGCGAAAGAACAGCCTTGGAGGCTATTTTAGGCCCGATGTGGCAAATCTTTGATCGCGCCTTCAGAGAGGAATAAGCTGTTATGTCAAAAAATGCTGCAATTTTCTATGCACCTGATGGTTATCGTACTTCGGGAAAGAAGCTTATGGGTAGGCAAGCTGCAGGCGAAGGCTTTTTAAAAGCTTTTATTCAAACGGCAGAAGTAGATACATTTGCTTGCTACAGTGCTCTGGAATCTGAATTTAAATATTTCTGTTCACAGGCGAGTCAGTGGCTGGGCGCAAATCATGGGAAGAAGCTAAAATGGATTCCTCATGCTGCACATAATCATCTAGAAGATGTTGGCTGTCTTTACTACCCTGCACCTGGTGTTGGGAATCTTGCATGGAGACGTCGATTTCATAACCAGCGAGCATACAGCATTTGTGGTGTGACGCACACGACAGCTTCGTCCGGTGTTATGGATTCTTTGGGGGAGTTTTTGACATCTCCTGTTCAGCCGTGGGATGCGCTGATTTGTACATCATATTCAGTCAAGAAGATGGTTGAGGTTTTGCTAGATGATTATGGAAATTTTTTAGAGCAAAGAATAGGGTCAAAGCCAGATATCCCTTTACAGCTTCCGATTATTCCTTTGGGTGTTGACTGTGAGCAGTTTAATCAAAACATAGATGCAAACAGAGCACGGTTTAGAAAAGAAATCAATGCAGACGATGATGCCATCGTTGTTTTGTTCGTTGGTCGCCTTTCATATCATGCAAAAGCACACCCGTTGCCGATGTATATGGCTTTGGAAGAGGTGCACAAAAGAACGGGAAAGAAAATTCACTTGGTCCAGGCAGGATGGTTTGCAAATAAAGGCATTCAAGATGGTTTTGAAGAGGGTGCGCATAACTACGCGCCGTCAGTCAAGCACCACTTTATTGATGGCCGTAGGCCCGAAATCAGAGAAGGTATCTGGCATGCTTCTGATATCTTTTGCTCGCTTTCTGATAATATTCAAGAGACTTTTGGTTTGGTGCCTATTGAGGCGATGGCAGCTGGTTTGCCAGTTGTTGTTTCAGATTGGGATGGTTATCGAGAAACAGTGCGTGATGGTGTGGACGGTTTTGTGGTTCCAACCGTTATGCCGCCACCAGGCGAAGGTATGAAGTTGGCTCAATCACATGCAGAAGAAACTTTATCCTATGACCGATATATTGGTTACTCGTCTCAAGTTGTTGGTGTGGATGTGCCTGTTTGTGCAGATGTTTTCGAAAAACTGGTGGTCGATGCAGATCTTCGCAAGAAAATGGGTGAGGCTGGACGAAAAAGAGCAAAAGAGGTTTTTGATTGGTCAAATATTGTTAAATCATATCAAGACTTGTGGGCTGATTTAAGCGAGCGTCGTAATCATGCGGATGAGCTTTGCAAGTTAGATGGTTCTTCTTCAATTTGGCCTGTTCGAAATGATCCATTTGTTATTTTTGAGCACTATGCGACAACGTTGATGCACGATGATGCAAGCGTTTCTCTTGTTGACGGTGTTAGTGACGAAGATGTCATAAAAATGCGTCGTCAAAAGTTTAACGATTTTTCTCAAAGCATGTTTGTTGATGATTCTGAGATGCTAAAATTATTAGGCTTCCTAAGAAATAACCCGCAGTCTAAGGTCTTAGATGTTAAAAAGTTATTTCAAGGATTCAAGCAGCATCGTGCGCAAATGACGCTTTGTTGGCTGCATAAATGTGGCTTTTTGATTATTCCGCACAACAGCTATAAAAACCCACCATATTCACATCAATAAAACTTGTGGCATCTATGAAAATTGTCTAAATTGTCTTCCATGAATAAACTGTTTTTCCATCAACTATGTGGCTGGTTACTGGCATTGTTAAGTGCCACAATTTTTGCATGCCTTTTTCAAAGTGCTAGTGGCGTTTTGGCAGGAAAAACGATTTTCTGGTCCCATGAGTTTTTAAGTTCTTTAGGTCTTTCTCTTTCTTTCAAGCTGGATGCGTTATCTCTTTTCTTTTGTTTAATTATTACAGGAATTGGTGCGCTTGTTTTCCAATATTTGACACAGTATTTAAGTGTAAAAGAAGCTGTTTTCCGTTTTTATACGATCTTGTTTCTTTTCATGGTTTCAATGTTGGGCTTGGTTTTAGCAAATGATCTTATTTCGCTGTTCATTTTCTGGGAGCTTACAGGGATCACATCATTTTTCTTGATTGGGTTTAACCATGAAGAGGAAAAAGCAAGAAAAGCGGCATTAAAAGCGCTAATTATTACAGGCCTAGGCGGACTGTTTATGCTTGTAGGTTTTGTTTTGATGGCTGGTGTTGCTGGGTCATATTACATCCCCGACCTTTTGAAGGCGAGTGACTTGCTGAAAGCGAACGCACATTACGTTATCTTTCTACCTTTGATTCTTTTGGGTGCTTTTTCAAAGTCAGCGCAGTTCCCATTTCATTCTTGGCTGCCAGGGGCGATGGCTGCACCAACGCCTGCAAGTGCATATTTACACTCTGCGACAATGGTAAAAGCGGGTGTTTATCTGCTTCTTCGTTTTTCTCCTATTTTAGGCGGCACAGCTTTATGGCAAGAAACTTTAGTGTCAGCTGGCATCCTGACAGTTCTTGTGGGGAGTTATAATAGTTTTAAATCAACAGACTTGAAAATGCTTTTGGCGCATTCAACAGTTACTTCTTTGGGATTGATGGTTGTATTGATAGGGTTGGGATCCAGTCTTGCGATTCAAGCTTGCCTTCTTTTTATCATTGCGCACGCGCTTTATAAGGCGGGGTTGTTTTTGCAGGTTGGTATTTACGCCAAAAAGTTTGGCAGTCGTGAAATCAACAAGCTGCATGGCTACAGGCCAAGTATGGTGACTATTTCTGGCGTGTTGTTAGCGCTGGCTATGGCAGGCTTCATTCCTTTCTTTAGTTTTATTTCTAAGGAAATTGTTTATGAGTCTTTCTTTAAGTCACCTTTTGCTTCTGCGCCTACTTATTTGTTTATCGTCATTGTTGCAAACGCTATTATGATGATGGTTGCTTTCTTGGTTGGTATTAGACCTTTCTTGCGTACATCAAAAAACAGAAAAAGAAAAAAAGCTACTTCAAGTTTTCTACTGTGTTTTTCTCCATTAGTTTTGTCGCTGCTGGGTTTGTATTTTGGAATAAAACCAAAGGCTCTTTCAGGTTTTATCGATCCAATGATTTCGGATAGTGCAAAACTATATTTGTGGCATGGCTTAACGCCTGCACTTTTTGCAAGTGCATTTACCTATCTGATAGGTGGTTTTGTCATTTATAAAAGAAATGCATTTTTCCAATTTTTCCAGGCGTGTGGGGATGTTTGTTTTAAAAAGACAATCGCTGCGTTTTCGCAGGCTACGTCTTTTGTTGTGAGTCGCGTTCAGTATTCCTCGCCATCTGCACAGCTTTATGCTGTTGTCTTTGCTCTTGTTATTTTAATCTATCCTCTTTTGGGAAGTTGGGGTGATGGGAAAATTGTTATCTCTCTTTCTGAGATTGGTGGATATCAGGTTACTTTAGTAGGTCTTTTAATCACAATGGCTGTTGTGATGGTGTCTTCTCAATCTAGGTTCTTGATTGTTGCTGCCCTTGGTGGAATAGGTGTGTGTATTGCGCTGATGTTTATGATTTTTGGCGCTCCTGACTTGGCCTTGACACAGGTTATGGTTGAGGCACTTTCTGTTATTATTTCACTTTTGATGCTAAAGCACCTTCCTTTGTTGCGTCAGCAGTTTAGGGTAATGGACGCTGTCGTTGCGATTATGTTCGGTGTCATTGTTTCTTCGATTGTTTATGAGATTCTGAAATTCCCCATTGATCTTATGGTGAGTGACTTCTACCTCAATAATAGCTATTTGAAAGCGTATGGTCGCAATGTTGTGAATGTTATTCTTGTTGATTTCAGAGGGTTTGATACGCTCGGTGAGTCACTCGTTGTTGGGATCGCAGCGCTTGCAGGATATAATCTTCTAAAGGTTAAACCAGGAAAGGCGACGTTATAATGAACTCTGTGATTATCACTTACCTTGTCAGGTTTATTTTTTGGATTTTTGTTTTGCTTTCTTTGACCTTTTTATACAGAGGGCATAACTTGCCAGGCGGCGGTTTTATCGCAGGCCTTATGATGACGTTGGGCTTTGCACTTTTAAATCTTGTTTTGGGTGTCGCGCAGGCGCATAAAGCGCTGCCTATTAATTTGAATCTTTTGATGTTTTTTGGTTTTGTTTTTGTTGTTTCCAGTGGAATGATCCCTTTGTTGCAAGGCGCCGATTTCATGACGGGGATGTGGGATAAATCTCTCAGTTTCTTTCCGCTAGGTACGCCTGTATTGTTTGACCTTGGCGTTTTTTGTATTGTCGTTTCAGGTTGCTTGAAAACAATTTTTGTCATGGAGGAGCATTGATCATGCATCTTCTTCTAACGTTCTTGATTGGCTTTTTGTCGGCAGCAAGCTTTTATCTTTTGCTGAGTCCACACATGATTCGTTTTATGTTTGGAACACTTCTTTTTGCGAATACGATTAATCTTCTTATTTTTCTAATGGGCCGCTTGCGTGAAGGAATGCCTCCAATTATTCCTGAAGACCAGGTATTGATGGATGTGGCTGCAAACCCTTTGCCGCAGGCCCTTGTTTTGACAGCGATTGTTATTGGTTTTGCTTTTTTCAGCTTCACATGCATGACGATTTTGAGGCTACATAAGACGTCACAAACAATAAATGTCTTGCGTATTAGACGCCGGAGGGACAGCGAATGATTATTATGGCCCCGTTCCTTGCTTCTTTAATCGCTGCGATTATTCTTTTTATTGTTCCTGCGCGCTACTCTGCGATTAAAAAAGCAATTTTTATTACCTTTCAAGCTGTGTGTTTTTGTGCAGCACTGTATCTTTTTAATAATGTCTATGAGGGCGGCATCGTGATGATGCAAATGGCCAGTTGGCCTGCGCCTTTTGGGATTACTTTCGTTGCAGATTTGTTTAGCGCTATTATGGTGCTTGCAGTGACAGCTGTTTCATTTTGTGTTGGTGTTTTTACATTGCGTTCAACACCACCAAAACTTATTGAGAGCCATTATTATAGTTTTTATAATTTTCTTATAACAGGGATTATTGGTGCTTGTTTAACAGGAGATGTCTTTAATCTGTATGTTTGGTTCGAGGTGACTTTGATTTCGACTTTTGCTTTACTTTCGATTGGCAGCACAAAGAAACAAATCGAAGGTCTTGTAAAGTACCTGATTTTGAATTTAGTAGGAACGATGCTTTTCTTGATGGCTGTCGCTATGCTGTATGGTTTGACAGGGACATTGAATATGGCGCATTTAGCCCATGTTCTGCCGAGAATTGAACAAACAAATATTGTTACAATTATTAGTGTTTTGTTTATGGTTTCCCTTGTTTTGAAATCTGCAATTTTCCCCTTCTGTTTTTGGCTGCCATCTTCTTATGCGGCAACAGGGTATGGTGTCAGCGCATTGTTTGCAGGTCTTTTAACAAAACTCTCAATGTATGTTTTGATTCGCTTGTTTACGCTTTTATTTGTGCAGGACGTGTCTTTCACACATGGAGGTATTATGTTGTGGCTTGCAGTAGCGACAGTTTTATGGGCAGGAATATCTGCGTTATATCAAAAAACAATGCGCAAACTACTTAGTTTTGAAGTGATTTCGCATATGGGTCTTATGTTGTTGGGTCTTGCTTTGTTTAAACCGCTGACATTGATGGTCTCGGTGTTTTATCTCGTTGCAGATATGATCACAAAGACAGGTATGTTTCTTATTGCAGGCAGTGTTGCAAGGCGTGCTGGATCTGGAGAGTTCAAAAAGCTAGGTGGTTTCTATAAGAAATACCCATTTTTAACGATTATGATGCTTGTTCTTGGTTTCTCTGCAGCTGGTGTTCCTCCTTTCATTTCTTTTTGGCCAAAACTGTTTTTGATCCAAGCGTCATCTGATCCAGTTGTTCTTGTAACAATTGTATTAGGTGCAGTTCTTGGGTTGTCTGCTTTTATTGTTCTGTTTTCTCATGTTTTTTGGAAGGCTCGCCCGAAAGCCTCTAAATTCCAAACTCTTGACCTGGGGACGGCACTTTCTTACTCTTTACCAATTGTTTCTCTAAGCTTGATCAGTTTGATGGGTGTTTATTATATTGATTTTCTGACATCTCTTTTTATGAGGGTTTCTAACGATCTTATGAATCCAAATATTTATATTGCGACTGTTTTGGGAGGGATGAAATGATACGTCTTCATTATCTGCCAGGGTTTATTTTGTTTTTTATAAAAGAACTTATATCCGCAAATATTAAAGTTGCCGTTGAAGTTTTGAGGCCGACTTTAGCAATTGCACCAAAAGCATTTAAATTGCCCTTGAAGGTTTCTCAGGACCGACAAATTACCTTGCTTGCGAATATGATTACATTGACACCAGGAACACTAAGTCTTGAAGTGTCGAAAGACCGAAAAACACTCTTAATACACACTCTTTATGGTAATGAGGTTAAGTCGATAAAAAGTGAGATCAAGAACAAATATGAGCCCTATGTAATGAGGTTGTTGCCATGACAATAGAGATTGTTATTTATATTGCCAAAGTATTGTTAATGGTTTCATTAATTTTATCTTTTTTGCGCGTTTTTCTTGGGCCGACTTTCGCAGATCGTGTGCTTGCATTGGACTTGCTTTCTATTCAAGGAATTGCGCTGATTTCACTGTTGGCGATTAATTATAAAAGTTCAGTTTACCTAGATGTTGGGATAGCAATTGTGCTGGCAGGATTCTTCTCGATGGTTACATTTGCGCGCTATTTTTGGGATTATGGACACCACGATGAATCCTTTAAGAAGCGTAAAAAAGGAAAGAAGAAGTCATGACAAATATAGAGATAATAGTTTCATTTTTTATTTTGTTAGGTGCTGCTGTTTCATGCGTTTCTGCGTTGGGTATTTTAAGGTTTCCTGATTTGCTTTCACGTATGCACGCAACAGGAAAAATGGCTGCGTTAGGTATTGGTTTGATTTTATCAGGTGTCGCAGTTTATGCGTACTTCCTGCTGGATGATAGAGTGATGGCCTTGAAGGCTCTTTTTATTATCGCTTTGTTGTTTCTGTTGTCTCCTGTGTCTTCCCACCTTTTCGGACGATCTGTATATTACAGCGTCGAAAACGATGGGAAGTAGGGGGGTTATCCACCGTAAGGAGAGTTTGTTCTTACGCCACCATAGTACTCTTGCGTTACAAGTGAAGCCTGGGGCGTTCTTGGAACAAACGTTCTCTCTTTGTTAATGTCAAAAAGAAGTTGAAATAGAGGTGCTAATGCTGTTCCGTTCACGACAGGCGCAATCATTTTTGTAATTCCATCGACGCCAGATTCTCTTTTAAAGTTACTAAACTCTTGTTGAATATTAACGCCTGCCGAAACAGCAGATGCTTCATCAGCATGTCCGATATGCTTGTAAAACGCGCGTTCTATTGCATTAAAAATGATATTGCCGTCTTTTTCTTGATTTTTAAATATTCGTCCGATTTTAATTCCCCAGTCGCGTCTTGCTCTGTTTGCCCAGTCAACTTTTTTTACACTGAGGGCGATTTGAGAGGCTGCAATAAAAGCAACGGCAACACCTAAAAGGCCGACAGGTGCTGCTGTAACACATAGCGCTGTTGCGCCAAAAATCATACCTGAATTTCTATATAGATGTCCCCAAACTTTTCTAAGTGGCCTTAGATAGCGATCCCAGCCGTTTGGTGCATTGTGTGCAAGTTTACGTGCAAAATCAAAGAGTCTTCCGGTGATTCCGGCAATGCTATTTTTTGATGGCTCACCGTTGCTGCTATCACCAAAAAAAACTTTATTATAGAAGAGGCGCTGCTTGAAGCCGACAATCGCACGAATTGGGGCTTTCCAAAAAGGGATTCTGCCACTTCCTCCTTGAGACCTCAGTTCTTGTTGCACGACGCTCATTAAATAACTCCCCTTTTCAAATTTCTCCCTTATTATATCTTAAAAGGAAACATTTGTCAATGCGGTGAAGCCTAGTCTTTAAGCGGTGTTTTGAGGGCCTGTGTGCTGAGAAAAATACAAAGAGGAATATTTATTAAAAGTATTCCGACTAGTGTATCAAGATGTTGATATTCTGATGTTTTATTTGTCATTAGCAAGGAAATTATCACAATAGGCGTTGACAATGGTATGGCAAGGACGATG
Organism: Alphaproteobacteria bacterium; assembly: GCA_030425825.1. GTDB lineage: Bacteria > Pseudomonadota > Alphaproteobacteria > JAUHZY01 > JAUHZY01 > JAUHZY01. The sequence continues at coordinate 1,024,240 of JAUHZY010000001.1, read as the reverse complement.
GTAAGGCTGTTTGTTCTTTTTTGGGATATTATGGCGATTAAGTGATAAATAAAGGAAATAATCAGTGTTCCGATCAGAATTCCTCTGCATAATGCATGTGATTGCTCAAGAGAAAGGCCATACATAAAGCTGAAAAAAGGTGAAAGAAGCGTGATGATCATGCCGCTGAAAACCCAATAAGCAAGGGTTTTTGTGATGAAAAACTGTTCTATTGGAATGTTTGATAGGCGTATTTGCGTCAAAAAATCAGTTTGGAGATCGTTTTTCACAATATTTTGACAAGCATTGAAAAGAGATAAAAGTGCTGTGATCCATATAATGACAGGTCCCGCAGATCTCAAAGCCCCAGCATCATGTGCTAATAGAAAAGCAAAAACTGCGTTGCAAATCACAAAAAATAGCATGGAAATTAAAATGGTCCCAAAATCACTCATGATTGTTTTTATTTCAAAGCTGAAAAGCTGAAAAAAGGTTCTCATGACAACGTCACCTTTTGTGTGTGTTTAACGTTCAGTCCTTCATGCGATGAAAAAATAATACTTTTCTCATTTCTTTGTTTATTTTCAATATGTTTAATGAGTAGGTTTTTGAAGTGTTTATCTAGATTTGTTGTTGGTTCATCCAGAAGATATAGGTCCGCTTCTTTCATCAGGCAAATTGCAAGCGCAGTACGTTTTTTTTGTCCTTGTGAAAGATCGTTGATTTTGAGGTTTTTAAGGTCGTTTAATTGCCATTCTTGAAGCGTTTCTTCGGCTTCTTTTCTATTTTTCGACCAAAAAAGAATATTTTCGAAAATAGTTAAGTTGTCACGCAACCCATTTTTGTGGCCAAGATAACTGACGTGTAAATCGCTTTCTTTTTTTATTGACCCACTAAAAGGGAGAATGAGAGATGCTAAGGTTTTTAACAAGGTGCTTTTCCCACTGCCATTTTTGCCTGTAACGATGATGATGTCTTGGGGCTTCACGTGGAATGAGATATTCTTGAAAACAAGATGGTCATCTAGATAAACACTAATATTTTTAACGTTAAGCACGTGAAGATCGCCTTTTTCGTATGTTGTAAAGCCACAATACTGAAACTGCATTGGTTTAAAAAGTGAAATTTGCGTTTATGCACTTTCAGGAGTATGATAGTTCTGGTCGTATGTGTAATGGAGGAGAGTTCGCATGTCATCACAAAACAGCTTTGACGCACGTCAAAAATTATCAGTTCAAGGAAAAGAATACACATATTACGATCTTGGAAGGGCAGCCGAGAAAATAGGGTTCGACTTGGCAAAGCTGCCAAAGTCGCTCAAGGTTTTGTTTGAAAACCTACTGCGCTATGAAGACGGTCGTTCGGTTGTTGCTGATGATGCAAAAGCGATCGGTGCTTGGTTGAAAAGCAAATCCTCTTCTGCCGAAATTGCTTACCGTCCTGCACGTGTTTTGATGCAAGACTTTACAGGTGTTCCTGCGGTTGTTGACTTGGCTGCGATGCGCGATGGTGTTGCTGCTTTGGGTGGTGACCCTACAAAAATCAATCCGATTAAGCCTGTTGATTTGGTAATCGATCATTCTGTCATGGTCGATACGTTTGGATCAAAAGATGCTTTCAAAAGAAATGTTGAACTTGAATTCACAAGAAACAAAGAGCGTTATGAGTTCCTGAAATGGGGCCAAGAAGCCTTTGATAACTTCCGCGTTGTACCGCCTGGCACAGGGATTTGTCATCAGGTGAATTTGGAGTATTTAGCACAAGTTGTCTGGACAAATGAAGAGGGTGGCGAGACAGTTGCCTATCCTGATACGCTTGTTGGAACGGATTCTCATACAACAATGATTAATGGCTTGTCTGTTCTGGGATGGGGCGTTGGCGGTATCGAAGCCGAAGCTGCGATGCTAGGTCAGCCAACATCAATGCTGATTCCTGAAGTGATTGGCTTTAGATTGACAGGGGCATTGAAAGAAGGTGCGACGGCAACAGACCTTGTGTTGACAGTAACAGAAATGTTGCGTGCTAAAGGCGTGGTTGGAAAATTTGTTGAGTTTTATGGCCCAGGCCTGAAGGGTCTGTCACTTGCCAATCGTGCAACAATTGCAAATATGGCTCCTGAATATGGTGCGACGTGCGGATTCTTCCCGATTGATGAAGAAACATTGCGTTATATGGAATTCTCTGGCCGTGATGCTGATCGTATTGCGCTTGTTGAAGCGTATGCGAAACAGCAAGGGCTATGGCGTCATGACGATGAAGCAGATGCAGAATACACAGCAACACTTGAACTGGATATGAGTGAGGTTGAACCTTCTTTAGCAGGGCCAAAACGCCCACAAGATCGTGTGCTTTTGAAAAATATGGTTAGTGAGTTTACGAAAAATCTACGTAAAGAATCTGACAAAGTGCGTTCTATCAAAGTTGAGAATAAAGATTACAACATTGATGACGGTGCTGTTGTTATTGCTGCGATTACAAGCTGTACAAATACATCAAACCCTTCTGTGATGTTAGCTGCTGGTCTGGTTGCCAAGAAAGCACGTGAGAAAGGCTTGAAAGTGAAGCCTTGGGTGAAAACATCGCTTGCACCAGGATCGCAAGTTGTTACAGACTATCTAGAAAAAGCAGGCCTGCAAGATGATTTGAATGCGCTTGGTTTTGATTTAGTAGGATATGGGTGTACGACATGCATTGGTAACTCTGGTCCGCTGGATGAAGATATTGCAACAGCTGTTGATGAAAATGACCTGCGTGTTGCTGCTGTTCTTTCAGGAAATAGAAACTTTGAAGGGCGTGTGTCGCCACATACCAAGGCAAATTATCTTGCATCACCACCGCTTGTTGTGGCCTATGCGCTTGCAGGAAACGTGATGATTAACCTAAACCATGACCCTATTGGTGAAGGCACGGACGGCCCTGTTTATTTGCGTGATATTTGGCCATCAAATGCAGAAATTGAGAAAACAGTTCAAGAAAGTCTTACCCCACAAATGTTTAAAGAGCGTTATGGGCAAGTATTTAAAGGCACTGAAGACTGGCAAAAAATTAAAGTTGGTACAGGCAAAACCTATGAGTGGGATGCTGACAGTACTTATATTCAAAATCCACCTTACTTTGAAGGTATGTCGAAAGAGGCTGGAGGCTTTGCTGATATTAAAGGAGCAAAGGTGCTTGCGCTTCTTGGTGATTCGGTTACGACAGACCATGTCTCACCTGCTGGTGTGATAAAAGATGATGGTCCCGCAGGTGAATACTTAAAGGCTAAAGGTGTGAAGATTTTTGACTTTAATTCATTTGGATCGCGTCGTGGAAACCATGAAGTGATGATGCGAGGTACGTTTGCAAATATCCGCCTTCAAAATGAAATGACGCCTGAGATTATGGGTGGCTATACACGCTATAATGGCGAGCAAATGTCAATTTATGATGCTTCGATGAAGCACCAAGCTGAGGGATCTTCTTTGGTTGTGATTGGTGGTAAAGAGTATGGCACAGGGTCTTCGCGTGATTGGGCGGCAAAAGGAACGAAGCTGCTAGGTGTAAAGGCTGTGATCGTCGAAAGCTTTGAGCGCATTCACAGGTCTAACCTTGTTGGAATGGGTGTTTTACCTTTACAGTTCCAAGGTTCAGATAACCGTCAGTCCTTGAAGTTAACGGGTGATGAGACATTTGATATTACAGGGTTAGAAGCTGGTATCAATCCAGGGCAAGACATTGCCTGTCAGATCACATATAAAGACGGATCAACAAAAGATATTAAGCTTCTTTGTCGCATTGATACAGAAGACGAGGTTGACTATTTCCGCCATGGAGGAATCCTTTCTTATGTACTACGTGATATTGCATTAAGTTAACGGCTAAGTTTACGCTCTAACCATAAAATATCAAGAAATCTGTCTGTTGGGTGGGTTCCCAAGCGTCCTTCGTTGTCTATGAAGAAAACATGGTTGTATTGAGGGGTGCTTTTGTGGGATTGAATCATAATTTGTTCATAGGCAAGCTTTTCTCTGTGAGGAAATACAAAGCTATTTGTTTTTTTAAGCGGTGACATTTTTTTAAAAAAGTTAACAAGAGTCTGAAACTTTTTAGCTTTTCCAAAGCGGTTTTTGTTTTTGCCGAATTTAGCCATGTTTTATAGGCTAGTAGAATTTCTAAGAATCCGCAATCTCTTTTGCCATATGATTAAGATAGCCATGAATGGTTTCTTTTGAGATTTCTTCGAACTCAGGTATCTCCCAAATGATTTCACATTTACCATAAAATTGAATTGCCATGCGGTTTTGTTCATCTGACCCACCATTCATCACAATGCCCGCGACTTCAATTTCACGGCTGCGTAACGCTTCTAGTGTGAGTAGGGTGTGGTTGATTGTACCAAGTTCTGGATGGGCAACGACAATGACAGGAAGATCAAGTTTTTTAATGAGGTCAATCATGAGCTCCTTTTCATTTAAAGGAACGAGCACACCACCTGCACCTTCAACGATGAGAGGGCGGTTTTGTGTGTCTGGTAAGATGATTGTGTTGAGGTCAATCTTTACACCATCTTTCATTGCAGCTTCGTGAGGAGAGCGTGGTTCTGTAAGGCTGTAAGTCGGCTGATGGACGCGGTTCTCTGTTAGGTCTGTCAGGTTGAAAACAGCTGCTGCGTCACTTTCGTCACCTGTTTGGATAGGTTTGAAATAGTCTGCGTTCAGGTACTGGCACATAAAGGCAGAAACCACAGTTTTCCCAATATTTGTGTCTGTGCCTGTAATAAAAAAAGAATTTGTCATTTATTTTGAATCCTTGCAAAAATAATATTATACGAGAAGTGCGGCTTGCCATCTTTTTCACAAATAGATTTTAGGGCACGCCTTTCTTCTGTGGAGAGAGGTTGATAATGCATTTGAGGAGTATTTGCTCCAATACACTTCAGGTGGCGAACGAAAGCTTCTATGTTTTCATATTCTGTACGGAAAGTTTCCTTTTGTATGTCTGCACCTTTTAAATCTTCTGCTTTAACAAAACTTCTGACACCATGACTTGCACCAATTTTCTCATGTGCTTTTATCCACTCAACGAAAGTGCCGTCAGCAACAATAGAAAAAATTATCTGACCTGTCGGTGTTAAGAGGGACTTGAGCTTCTGTAAGCTTTCTCTTAGGTTCTCAAACCATTGGAAGGTCATATTAGAAATAATAAGGTCAAATTTTTCTTTTGTATTTGGTGCCTCTCCATCCATTTCTGCGTATTTGAACCCGTTTCCGAGTTTTTCTTGGCATCTTTGAAGCATATCAGGTGAGATGTCTGTAAACAGAAAGCTTGACTGAGGGTATGCAGAAACAAGCCGTTGAGATAAAAAACCTGTGCCGCATCCTATTTCTAAAATCTTTTTTGGTGTCTGCTTTAAATATTTTTCTTGGGTAATATCAGACAGTCTTTCGGCAATCATCTCTTGTGGTTTAGCAAAACGATCATAGCGCTTTGCCGCGTTAAAAGACTGTCTAATGAGAGATCTTTGAGATGACATTTAAAATGGAATATCATCATCCAAGTCAGCAGCTGCAGGGGCGCCTGTGTCATGTTGTACTAACCCTGACGATCCGCCACTGTTCTGTTCGACAAACTGATCGTCGCCACCGCCATATGAGCCGCCTTCATTGTCGCCACGGCCATCTAGCATTGTTAGCTCGCCCTGGTATCTTTGTAAGACAACTTCTGTTGTGTACTTTTCAACACCATCACGATCTTCCCATTTGCGCGTCTGAAGCTGGCCTTCAAGATAAACTTTTGAGCCCTTCTTCAAATAGTTCTCAGCAACTTTTCCAAGGTGTTCGTTAAAGATGACAACGCGATGCCATTCTGTTTTTGATTGTCTTTCGCCAGAATTGCGGTCTTTCCAACTTTCTGATGTTGCAATTGAAAGCTTCACAATCTTGCCTCCACTCTGCATTACAGCAACTTCAGGGTCTCTTCCCAAGTTGCCAACTAAAATTACTTTGTTGACGCTGCCAGCCATCGTAGTACAATCCCTTCTTTAAGTTTAAAAATGAGCTTCAACTTATAACAGGATCTGGGAACATTCAATGCCAAAAACAACTTCGCCGAAAAATAAGAATCTTGAATATATCAGCGTACAAGGCGCACGTGAGCACAATCTAAAAAATGTCAGCATTGATATTCCACGTAATGAAATGGTGGTTATCACGGGGTTGAGTGGCTCAGGAAAATCTTCTTTGGCATTTGATACAATTTATGCGGAAGGTCAACGACGTTATGTTGAGAGTCTTTCGGCATATGCCAGACAGTTTCTAGAGTTGATGGATAAACCAGATGTTGACCATATCGATGGTCTTTCACCCGCAATTTCAATTGAACAAAAAACGACATCAAAGAATCCACGTTCAACGGTTGGAACGGTAACAGAGATCTATGACTATTTGCGCCTGTTATATGCGCGCATTGGTGTGCCACACTCGCCTGTGACCGGTAGGCCCATTGAAAGTCAAACAACTTCACAAATTGCAGACCGCATTTTAGAGATGGAGCAAGGGACGAAACTGTATGTTCTGGCGCCGATCGTTCGTGGTCGTAAAGGCGAGCACCTCAAAGAGATGATGAATCTGCGGAAGCGTGGATTCCAACGTGTGCGTATTGATGGCGAGACTTATGAGTTAGACGATATGCCTAAAATTGACAAAAATGTGAAGCATACAATAGAGGTTGTTGTTGACCGTCTTGTGTTGAATGAAGATCTTGGCAACCGCCTTGCGGATAGCTTGGAGCTGGCAGTTGGTCTGGCTGATGGGCTTGTTTACACATTGGATGCAGATACAAACGAGATGACAACATTTTCAACAAAGTTTGCTTGTCCAGAGTCAGGCTTTACAATCGAAGAAATCGAGCCGCGTCTCTTTTCTTTTAACAATCCATTTGGCGCCTGTCCTGCTTGTGATGGTCTTGGTACACGTATGGCTGTTGATGAAACAATGGTTGTTCCTGATGATCGTAAGTCTTTGCGTGAGGGTGCTATTGCACCGTGGTCATCACCAACCGCACAGTATTACAAACAAGCCTTAGACAGTATTGCAAAGCATTTTAAAATTTCAATGGATGATCCTTTTGAAAGTCTACCAGCAGAAGTTCAAAAAACATTTTTATATGGATCAGGATATAAAAATATACCCATGGAGTTTGATGATGGCTTAAAGCGCTATAAAACAAACAAGCCATTTGAAGGCGTTATTCCTAATATGGAGCGACGTTACAAAGAGACATCAAGCGAATCTGTACGTGATGAAATTGCAAGATACCATAATCACCAACCTTGTCCGACATGCGATGGTTATCGCTTGAAACAAGAAGCTTTGGCGATCAAAATTGACGACCTGCATATTGGTAAAGTTACAGCAATGTCTATCAGCGAAGTGAAAGAATGGTTTGAAGGCCTGAACAAAAAGCTGAGCAAGCAGCACAAGCAAATATCAGAGCGTGTTTTAAAAGAAATCAGAGAGCGTTTAGGCTTTTTGTATAATGTTGGTCTTGGGTATTTAACGTTGTCTCGTTCATCTGGAACACTTTCTGGAGGAGAGAGTCAGCGTATTCGTCTGGCATCACAAATCGGTTCAGGGTTGACAGGGGTTTTGTATGTTTTAGATGAGCCTTCAATTGGCTTGCATCAACGCGATAATGATCGTCTTTTAGAGTCTCTTCGCCACCTTAAAAATATTGGTAATACGGTTATTGTTGTTGAGCATGATGAGGAAGCGATGAAACAGGCTGACTTCCTTATTGATATGGGGCCAGGCGCGGGTGTTCATGGGGGGGAGATCGTCTCTTATGGTCTGCCGAAAGACGTTATTAATGATAAAAATAGTGTGACAGGCCAGTATCTGTCGGGTAAGAAGAAAATCGAGATACCATCTAAAAGAAGAACGCCGAAGCAAGGTCGCTTCCTAAAAATAAAAGGCGCGCGCTCAAATAACTTGAAAGATGTTTCGACAGAAATTCCATTGGCAAATTTCACATGTGTGACAGGTGTTTCTGGTGGTGGAAAGTCCACTCTAACAATTCAAACTCTTTATAAGGCTCTTGCAAAAAGTCTGAATGGTGCAAATACGACGCCAGGTGAGTATGACAAAATTGAAGGTGTTCACTTCTTGGATAAGGTGGTCGATATTGATCAATCACCAATTGGACGGACGCCACGTTCAAATCCCGCGACATATAGTGGCGCTTTCACACCTATTCGTGAATGGTTTGCAAATCTACCAGAAGCAAAAGCCAGAGGTTATACAGCGAGTCGTTTTTCTTTCAATGTAAAAGGTGGTCGCTGTGAGGCTTGTCAAGGTGATGGTGTTATAAAAATTGAAATGCATTTCTTGCCAGACGTATATGTACAGTGTGAGGCTTGTGGTGGTGAACGTTATAACCGCGAAACATTAGAAGTGCGCTTTAAAGAAAAGTCGATTTCAGATGTCTTGCAAATGACTGTTGAAGAAGCTGCTGAATTTTTTAAGGCAGTTCCTGTCATTTATGAAAAACTACATACTTTGGAAGAAGTCGGTCTAGGTTATATTCGGGTTGGACAACCTGCAACGACACTGTCAGGTGGTGAAGCACAGCGCATCAAGCTGGCGAAAGAATTGTCGCGTCGTGCGACAGGAAAAACATTTTATATCTTGGACGAGCCAACAACAGGGCTGCACTTTGAAGATATTAAAAAGCTTCTTTCAGTCCTTCATACACTTGTTGAGCAAGGCAATACAGTTGTCGTCATTGAGCACAATATGGATGTTATTAAGACGGCGGATTGGATTATTGATCTTGGTCCTGAAGGTGGTGACGAGGGTGGACGAATTGTTGCCGAAGGTGTGCCAGAAGACGTTGCAAAAGTTGCAGAGAGTTATACGGGAAGGTATTTGAAAGAATACCTATAGGTTTCCAGTTTCTTTAAGGATTTTCTGAACCAGGCCGACCTGGTTTTCTGCTTCAACATCCATCGCTTTGCGGATCATGTTTTGCATTTTTTTGTCCATTGCGCGCGCTTCAAACAAGACATTTTTCAAAAAATCAGATTGCGCGCCGCTGGGCGTTTTCTTTTCTTCCGACTCAAGAAGGTCCATCAACTTCTTATATTCTTCATATTTTAAAAGAATTTCGTTGGTGTCTGGGTTTTTTGGGTTGTAGCGTTCAAAAGCTTTAAAAAGTTCTTGCGCAGCTTTTGTATAGTTTTGAACAAGGTCCAAAAAGTCTTTACGCGTATCTTGCCCTGGGATAGGTCTTTTCTTTATAACCGTTTTCTTAACCAATTAAAGAGGCTCCGTTGCTGATTTCAGCCATTCTTTCTCATTTTGATCTAAATGTGAAGAAATCTTTTCGAAAACTTGCTTGTGGTAGTCGTTAAGCCATGTGATTTCATGTTCAGTGAGAAGGCTTTTATTGATAAGCTTTTTATCAATAGGTGCCATTGTGAGAGTTTTAAAAGCATTCTTCTCATTTTTTTCTTCGACAAGAATAAGGCTTTCTATGCGAATGCCAAATTCATTTTCTTCATAATACCCTGGTTCATTTGACACAACCATACCAGCTTGCAGGGGAACAGTGTTTTTAGACGAAATACCCTGGGGCCCTTCGTGAACGCTCAGAAAACAGCCCACTCCATGTCCCGTTGAGTGCCCATAATCAAGTCCGCTTTCTTTTAACGCCTGACGCGCAACAGGGTCTATGTCTTTGCCGCAGCTGTCTTTTTTTAGATCATACGCATCCACAGCAATGTGTCCTTTAAGAACCATGGTAAAACAGTCTTTTTGATGTTGCGTGGCTGTTCCTTGATGAATAAATGTTCGTGTAACATCTGTCGTGCCATCAAAATATTGCCCGCCAGAGTCAACTAAGACGATATCTCCAGCTTGTATGTTGCGAGATGAGCTTTTGTTGGCGCGATAATGAACAATGGCACCATTTGGCCCACTACCAAGAATTGTTGGAAAGCTTAAAGAGTGGAAGTTTTCTAACTTGGCCCTTAAGTTATCAAGCATTTTTCCTGCATCATATTCACAAATAGGATCTTTTATCGTTGTCATCCAGTGGAGAAATTTTGATAAGGCAACCCCATCTCGGTCATGTGCTTTTATAATACCTTTCTGTTCTGTTTTATTTTTTAGAGATTTTAAAAGGATGCAGGGGTCAGCAGAGAGAAGAGGTTTTTTAACAAAAGATGTAATAGCAACGGGGATATAGAAGGGGTCAATTAAGATATTTAAGTCGCTTTTTGCTAAAAGTGTTTCGCCAATGTGATCTTCTGACAATATTTGAATAGAGTCATCTAGAAGGTTTTTTGGAACTTTTTGAGGGTCGATAAACAATGTTATTGTCTTTTTTTCAACAAGGCAGAAACAATATGCATAAGGCGTGTAGTCAATATCGCTGCCTCTTACATTAAGAAGCCACATAATAGATTCTGGAGAACTAAGTAAGGCAGCTTCTGCGCCTTCTTCGTCCAGTTTTTTAAGAATGCTTCTTTGTTTTTCTGCTGTTGTTGCACCAGCAAATTCAAGGTCATGCTTAAAAAGACTTCCTTGAGGTGCGTCAGGCCGATCTTCCCAGAATAGGTCGACAACATTTTGTGTTGGTACAAGTTCAACGCCAGACTTCTTGATATTTTTATGTTGATCAAGGGTCATCAGCCAAGGGTCATATGCAATCTTATTATTGCTCGTCTTTTGAAGCCATTGGCCCAGTGTTTTTTCTGCAGTATCATAAACCTTGAAATCAGAAGAGTTCACTTCTTGTGTGACTTGAATTGTATAGCGCGAATCTGTGAAAAGGGCATTTTCATCTTTGTGAATAATGGCTGTTCCTGCCGACCCTGTGAATCCTGTTAGCCATTTTAACCGTTCTTCGGATGGTGCGATAAATTCTCCTTGAAAGCGATCAGCTTTAGGTACAATAAACCCATCAAGCTTTTGTTCATTTAGCCAGGATTGAATTTTTTTTATAGCACTCATGCTTTTTTCATGACAAGAATTGTCCATTCATTCAATGTTTTTTTGTTTACAAGTGCAAGGCCAACTTCTTCATGCGCTTTTTGCACCTCACTTGCTTGCGTTTCTAGAAGACCTGCAAGTATTGTATGGCCGCCGTCGTTTAGGTGCATTGACAAATCTTGGGCCATGTTAATCAAAGGGCCGGCTAGTATGTTCGAGATAATGACATCGAAATGTCCTTCAAGGCTCTTGTATCCATCGCCCACAGCACAGTTTATACTTACTTGATTTAGTTTAGCATTCTCTTTTGATACCTTGATAGACTCAGGATCGTTATCAATGCCAACAACCTCACATCCAAAAAGCATTTTAGCAGCGATTGCAAGAATGGCTGTTCCACACCCCATATCCAGAATCGATGATGGCGTTACATTTTTTGACAAGTCTTCCATTGCAATCAAGCAGCCTTTTGTTGTCTCATGTTGTCCTGTGCCAAAAGCTGTGTTCGCATCAATAAGGATTGGAAAAGGCTTGTCTGTTTTAAGGTCAATATGAGATCCGTAAATGTAAAAAGAGCCAACCTCGATTGGTGGGAAGTTTTTTTGGTTTTCTTTAACCCAATCTTTGTTTTCTATTTCTTGAACGGTGGGCTTTATTTGCTGAGAAGATATCTTGTTTGCAAACCCCATAATTGATTCAATGTCTATTTCGTCAGGCTTTTCTTGGAAAATAATATCTACTTGAAAATCCTTGCCGCTTTCGAAAGAACTGTATGTTAACTCTAAGGCGTCCAAATGCTCTTCAACAGGATTAATGATGTCAGCAGAAATAGTGAAGTTGAGTGACCAAAGGTTCATTTATGCAGAGCCTGCGTCACTTGAAAGCATAATAGGATCTATGCCGACTTTCTGTAGTGCCTTTTCCCATTTATCAATGCAGTTTTCACCGAAAACAAGCTCATCATCTGCATCAACAGCTATCCAGCTGTTAAATTCAATTTCTTGCTCTAGCTGTAAGGGTGCCCATCCTGCATACCCCATTGTGAAAACGCTCTTTTCAGGGCCGCGACCAATAGCGATATCTTCAATCACCGATAAGGACGTTGTAAGGGCAATTTTATCGTTTACAACATATGTTTCATCAGCGTGATAATCTGTGCTGTGTAAAATGAACCCACGCGCAGTCTCTACAGGGCCGCCAATGTGCATGCGGATATCTTTTGGTGTCGATTTAAAAAAGGATTTTTTCGGTGAAATACCAAGCTCAGCACTTATTTTTTCAAAAGGAAGCTTGGCAAGTTGTTGGTTGATGACGATGCCGACTGCCCCTTCAGAAGTGTGCGCGCACACAAAGATAACAGTCTTTGCAAAACGTGGGTCTGTTACGCTAGGCATTGCAATAAGCAGTTGCCCTGTTAGTGAGTTGTGCGTATGGTATGGACTGTTTTTAATCATTGTTTATGAACTCTAGCGCAAATGAAAACCTTCTGTAAACACATAGTACTAAACTTATTTATTGCCGTCGTATTTTTATACTCTTTGACTGATTTGGGGGTTGCCTCTGAAACTGTCAAGATAGAACCGCCTGTTCCTGCACCTTATATGAAGTCTGTGCAGAATCAAAACCCTTCTCAGCTTTATCTTTTAAGGTCCGTAAAAACGATTGCTGATCAAAAGAGTTTTTATTTAGGCTTATCCTTTGTTATGGAGGAAGGGTGGCATATCTATTGGCGAACGCCTGGCGACTCTGGTCTGCCTCCTGAGCTTATTTGGTCAGAAACACAAAACTATGCGTCTTCTGAAATTATTTGGCCGACACCTAAGCGTTATTTCTTTGATAAGTATGTTAATTACGGTTATGCAGGCTTGGTCACTTTGCCGGTTAAGGTAAACCTTCATGAAGAAAAAAAGGGGTTTAAGGCAAATTTGAAAGTTGATTATCTTGTTTGTAAGGATGTTTGCCTTCCTCAAGAGGCTTCCTTTATGATTGATATACCTGCGGGCTTTGGTATTCGTAGCGATGAAGCTGTTTTGATTGATGGCGCACTGAAAAATATTCCTACAAATGATCCTGTGAAGGCAGGAATGGATGTTGTTTCAGTCTCTTCAACAGCCGATAAATTAACAGTTAATGCTCTTTCCAGCACGTTGTTTTCTAAGCCTGAGGTTTTTGTTGAGTCAGAAGATCCTTTAATTCTTTTTAGTACACTTCCTCAAAAAAAAGTAAGTGGAGATGAGGCTGTATTCGTCTTTGATTATGTGATTCCTGATGGTCAGACTCTTTTGGGAAAGGCGATAACAATAACGCTATCTGACCGTGATAAAGCGATTGAGAAAAAGGTCGAAGTCATTGAACAAGAAACATCAGGTCAGTCAAGTGGACAGCTGTCACTATATATCCTTCTCGTTGCTTTTCTGGGGGGGCTTGTTCTAAATGTCATGCCTTGTGTTTTGCCAGTTTTGTCCTTGAAAATGCTGAGTCTAGTAAAGAACTCTAAAATGCCAGCAAGAGTCATAAAGCTAAACTTTTTAGGAACTGTTATTGGGATTCTGACAACGTTTTTATTGTTTGGCTATATTGCTGTTTTTCTCAAGTCTTTAGGAGCCAATGTCGGATGGGGTATGCAGTTCCAGTCGCCTATTTTTGTTGTTTTCATGATGATTGTTTTGGTTTTGTTTGCCCTTAATTTGTGGGGAGTTTATCAGATCAATCTACCTTTGAAATTAAGAGATGCTTTGACATTCTTGGATCAGAAAATAAGTAAGGGGCAGTCAAAAATTGTTGAAAGTTTTTTCTCAGGAGTTTTTGTTACTTTGCTTGCGACACCTTGTACAGCACCGTTTTTAGGAACAGCGTTAGGCTTTTCTTTGTCACGCTCTGCATATGAGATATATTCTATTTTCTTCATGATTGGTTTAGGTTTGTCCTTTCCGTATATTCTTCTTTCAATTTTTCCATCTTTTGTCTCACTGTTGCCGAAGCCTGGTCGATGGATGGAATATGTTAAAAAGATTTTGGGTGGTTTTCTTCTGTTAACTGCGTTGTGGCTGGCATCAGTTTTGGGATTTGATGCTGTAAAAGCATCCAATCAAGAAGTTAACTGGATTACCTTTAATGAAAAACAAATTGATAACTTTGTTGAAGAGGGGCGTGTTGTGTTTGTTGATATTACAGCAAGTTGGTGTCTAACATGTCAGGTTAACAAGCATCTGGTTATCGAGACAGGTGATGTTGAGAAAGCTTTTTCTGCGCAAAATGTCGTACTGATGCGCGGCGATATGACAGAAAAGAATGCAGACATATCAGCTTATCTTGCCAGAAATGGTAAGTATGGCATTCCTTTTAACGCAGTGTATGGGCCAAATAAAAGGCAAGGCATTATACTGCCTGTCTTATTGTCAAAACAGGCAGTTTTTGATGCTTTGCGTGCAGCGAAACACTAGTTTAAAAAAGATTCAATATCTGCTGGGCTGTTAATTGACGTTGCTTCCAAGTCTTTGTCGATGCGTCTTGTTAGACCAGTCAAAACTTTTCCTGCACCAATTTCAACAAGCTTCGTGACGCCAGTATCTTTCATTTTTATTACGGATTCACGCCAGCGCACACGTCCAGTCACCTGGTCTACTAATAATTTTCGAATGGTATCGACATCGTTGACGGTGTCTGCCGTAACATTGGCAATAAGTGGGACAGCAGGCGCTGTCATGTCTGTTTTTTCCAACGCTTCTGCCATGGCATCTGCAGCAGGTTGCATTAATGCACAATGAAATGGCGCACTGACAGGAAGTGGAAGGGCGCGTTTTGCGCCTTTTTCTTTTGCAATTTCAATCGCACGTGTAATGGCTGTGGCATGCCCGCTAATAACCACTTGCCCTTCTGAATTGTCATTTGCTGCAGAACAAACTTCATCACCTTGAACCGATAGTGCGGCGATTTCTTCTGCTGTTTCAAAGCTGACACCGATAAGGGCAGCCATACTTCCGATGCCAACAGGAACAGCTTTTTGCATTGCTGCACCACGTGTGCGTAGAAGTTTTGCCGTATCTGAAATACTGAAGGTTCCTGCTGCTGCAAGGGCTGAATATTCACCAAGCGAATGACCTGCTACGTGTGAGCAAAGTTCATTAAGTGTTTTGCCAGATTGTTTTTCTAAAACGCGGAAAACGGCAAGACTAACAGCCATCAAGGCAGGTTGTGTGTTTTCAGTTAAGTTTAGGTCTTCTTGGTCGCCAGAAAAAATTAACTTTGAAAGGTTTTGCTCCAAAGCGTCATCGATTTCTTGGAAAACATGTTTTGCTTCACTGAAGCTATCAGCGATCTCTTTGCCCATACCAATTGTTTGAGAGCCTTGACCTGGAAAAACAAAAGCATTTGTCATAATTAAATTCTCCTAATTTATAATTGCGTGTCAGTGTATGACTTGTTATTTTCATTATCTGCCATATATTTGGTGAAGTTTTAAGGATTTTATATGTATCGCGCAACAACAAACGGTATTACCGTCATCGTTCAAAGTTATTATTTAGAGGATCAGTCTATGCCAGATGCGTCGCATTATGTGTGGGCCTATACTGTTAAAATCGAGAATAACAGTAACGAAACCGTTCAATTGCGCCGTCGTCACTGGAAAGTGACAGATGGAAACGGATGTTTGCATGAGGTTTTTGGTGCAGGTGTTGTTGGGGAAGAGCCGCTTTTAAAGCCACAGGAAAGTTTTGAGTATACAAGTGGTACACCACTTTCAACGCCAACAGGTATTATGGCGGGGACTTACCACATGGAAAGAAAGAATGGCGAGTTTTTTGAGATTGACATTCCAACCTTTTCACTGGATTCTCCTCAAGCTTATGTCCATGTAAATTAACTAAGAAGAGATAAAATGACAAATAAACCAACGCTTGAAGAAGCAAAGCAAGCTGTAAGAACACTTATTCAGTGGACAGGTGACAACCCTGACAGAGAAGGTCTTGTTGAGACACCTGACCGTGTCGTGCGTGCGTACCAAGAGTTTTTTTCTGGATATAATGATGACCCACGTGAAGTGCTGGGAAAAACTTTTGAAGAAATTGGTGGCTATGATGAAATGGTCATGGTGCGTAATATTCAGCTTTCTTCTCATTGCGAACACCATATGGTGCCAATTGTTGGCGTGGCGCATATCGCTTATCTGCCCAACAAACGTGTCGTAGGATTGAGTAAGCTTGTTCGTGTATTGGAAATTTATGCGAAACGTTTGCAGGTCCAGGAAACAATGACAGCAGATGTTGCCAACACAATTTTCGATGTCCTTCAAGCCAAGGGTGTTGCCGTGCAAATTATTGCTGAACATGGCTGTATGACAACGCGCGGTGTTAATAAAATTGGCTCTGAAACAGTGACTACAACAATGCTTGGCGATTTCAAAACAGACGCTTCACTCCGTGATCAGTTCTTTATTTCTTTAAAATAGAAAAATTGTTGACAGTATTCTTCTTTTTTGTGTAGGTTGCGACCTGGAATCAATAATAAGTAAGATATAAAATGGTTTTGCGCAGAATAGGTAAGGCATATGATCGGTATTTCTTTCAGCCGATTGTTGAAAAAATATATGGAAAGAAAATAGCAGATCATCCCGCTAGAAGAACGGGATATCGATGGTTGCGTGGTGATACAAAGCTTGGTGTTGCAGGTGTTATATCACTGTTTCGAGGTGACCCAGGTGCTTTGTTCGAGTGGATAAATATTATTCTTGGGCAATATGATAATGGCGCTCACATCAGGCTGGCTGATGGAAAAGATCATAAAGTGCATATTAAAGAAGTAGATTCGCCCGGTCTAAAGTGGCGAAAAAAGAATTTCGACTTGATCTCATACACAGGCCTTGCAGCAAAAGGTGTCGCTTTTACGGGCATGGGAATGGTGAAGCTTTTAACAGGCCAGGCAGGTGGTCTTTCTTTGACGTTTACAGGTGGATCCTTATTTGCAGGCGCTCTATTTCTTAGTTTTCGTGAGCCGATAGATAAGTTTCTTACGAAGCCAGGTAAGAAAAGTGGAAAAACGAAGGAAGAAAAGTTAAATAATTTAAATAACTGGTTCAAAAAAAGCCTTGTTGGATCATACGTTCGCCCGCGACTGTGGCTTCTTCAAACAAAAAAGCATTTCAATTTGATGAGTGTAGGAACAAATCTAGAAAAAATTGAGAAATATGAAGAAACAATAAGTAGATATATTGCAAAACATGGTTTAACTGGGCAAAACATTAACGATAACCAAAAGCACTCCTCAAAGCTTGATAAATTGATTGCAAAAGTAGACGGTCTTCAAGAAAAAAATCACTCTCTTCAAGAAAAAATAGATTCATATTCTTTTGACAAAATCAACCTTAGTGCAATTTCAGTTGGCGTAACAATTTTGGATGTTCAGCTTTACGCAATGGCATATTCAGGCCTTGATATAGCCGCCTCTGGAATTGAGCAAGGTGATCTTGCAACAGTTGTTTATGGTGCCATGTTTTCTAGTGCCGCCAATGATTATCAGATTGCCAATACAAAGCCTGAAAACCTTATTGGCATAAATCATTCCATGAAAGGTCTTGAGAACTATGATAGAGACCTCGAAATTCAGGCCTGGCGTAAGGACAAGAATCCAGTTTCATTTGCAAAAATGATGTTTGCAAAGAAAGTCACAGCCAAAGATAAGGTGTCTGCTTAAAAACTTCTTGGCATTTATGTTGTGGCATCTTACTCTGCCTGTATGAAAAATCTACTGATTAAAAATGGAACATGTGTGTTGCCTGACCGTACGGCGGCAGTGGATGTTTTTGTGCGTGATGGCAAGGTTGAACAAATTGGCGGCGATTTAAATATTCCTGGAGTTGAGGTTTTTGATGCGTCAGGGCTTCATGTGTTGCCAGGAATTATTGATTCCCAAGTCCATTTTCGCGAGCCTGGGAACGAGCATAAAGAAGACTTGGATACAGGAACAAAATCTGCCCTTTTAGGTGGTGTGACCGCAATTTTCGAGATGCCAAATACAGCGCCGCCAACAACAACAAAAGAAGCTTTAGAAGACAAGTTAGGCCGTGCAGAAGGGCGTGCCTGGTGTCATTATGCCTTTTTTGCGGGCGCTGCGGCTGAAAACGTTGGTCAACTGGCAGAGTTAGAGAAAATTCCTGGGTGCTGTGGTGTAAAGATTTTTATGGGCAGCTCAACAGGCAATTTACTGGTCAGCGAAGACGAAGTGATTCGCCAAGTGCTGGAAAATGGTTCTTGTCGTGTGGCCGTGCACTCAGAAGATGAAGAGCGCTTGATTGAACGCAAGTCCTTTGCAAAAGAAAATGACCCTTCTACGCACCCTGTTTGGCGCGATGAAGAGGCAATGATGCGTTCAACGCGACGTATTGTTAAGCTTGCGCGTGAAACGGGTCGGTCTGTGCATGTTTTGCACATTACGACAGCTGATGAAATAGAGTTTCTCGCACAAAACAAAGATGTAATCACAGTTGAGTGTACGCCTCAGCATTTAACATTGTGCGCAGAGGAAGCTTATCCAGAACTGGGGACATATGCACAGATGAATCCGCCAATCCGCAATAAGGCGCATCGCGAAGGCTTGTGGAAAGGTATTCGTGAAGGGGTGGTTGATGTGATCGGTTCTGATCATGCGCCACATACACACGAAGAAAAGGCGAAAGGCTATCCAAATACACCATCTGGTATGCCTGGTGTTCAGACACTTGTGCCGATTATGCTAAACCATGTGAATAATGGAAAATTAACGCTGGAACACTTTGTAGATCTTGCCTGTCATAACCCTGCGCGTCTTTATAAAGTTGAAGGAAAAGGTGGTATCAAGCTTGGGAATGATGGCGACTTTACGATTGTTGACATGAACCGAGAAGAAGTCATCACCAATGACTGGATCGCCTCAAAATGTGGCTGGACACCATTCGATGGTGTTTCTGTTAAGGGATGGCCTGTTTCTGTCGTTTTAAATGGTTCTATCGTTATGAAAAACAACGATCTATTGCAGGGCCCTGCTGGAAAAAAAGTTCTTTTTTCTTAAAATAATTATTGATATTGGAAACATATCGTTATATAATACGGCTTCATAAGTTTAAAAAAAGATAGAAGTTGGGGAATACGAAATGCTTACAAGCCAAGAAAAGCAAGAGCTGAAGTCACTATATTACAATTTGTCGACTGCTATGCCTCGTGGAGGGGAATATCAATATGGTTTGATGGAAGAAAATCATAGCAAGGTGGGTTTTTGGAAGGAACGTTTTAGTGGTGAGAACGGTGCGGAAAACGCTCGTGATTTCGCGCATAAATTCCTGAACCCTTTGAGTCACAGAATTCAAGATATTGCCCAAGAAAAGGGTCTGCATGATCAAATTAAACCTCTTCATGATGCTGTAGAGGAAATTAGAGAAGTTATTTTTGAAATTGAGCCAATCGAAAACGCCCCTTCAGTTTTTGAAAAATTCCAAGAAGAAATGAGTAAAGCACTAGAGGCCGAAGAGCGTTCAGAAGTCCAGCAGCAAACGGATGAAGAGTTGGCTGCTGAGAAATATGGACTGGTAGAGGCTTATTATAATGCCGGGTCTTCACGTGATTATATCAAAAGCCACATGGATGAATTGAAAAAGCATTTCAATGTGAAAGACGGTTTCATGGCAAGCCGTAGTCTTGTCGCCAAGAGACTGGAAACAGCAATCCAAAGAACAGGGTTTTATCAAGACTTTATCAAGAGCACGAATGTTGGCCTGAACGAGGGCCAAAGAAACCGCCTAGAAGCGGCTTTCAAAGCCATGCAGGATGCCCTTCCTGCAGGTGATGAATATAAAGAAAAAGATGTTTACACTCAAGACTTTTGGGCGGAGAGGTTTATAAATGTCAGCTCGGAGAAATCCAGAAACTTCCAGGAACAAGGTCGCAGATTGGCAATTACAGTTCAGGCTATTGCTGGTGAGCTGCCAGAAGGATCGAAGGACTTGTGGGAGCGTTTACAGCTAATAGCCGATAAGAAAGTTGAATTTTCAGATGCTCATGATGATCAAAATGCATTCGGTATGATGATGGCATATAACGCTGGTGTGTTAAGTGCTTATGAGGGTGTGATGGGGCATGTTCCTGCGTCTTCTTCTCAAGAGCAAGAATCGACAGGCCAGAGTGAAGCCGAAGCACAACAGCGAAAAGAAGATCTGATTGCAGGATATCATAATGCATCAGACAAGGCTGCTTACCTTGAGGCACATGGTGCAGAGCTTTCAAAGTTTTTCCCTGTTTCAGGCTTGCTAGGGACAGCTCTTGGCAAAATGTTTGCTGGTAAGAAGCGCAAAGCAGCTTTGAAAAAAGCAATTGAGGCATCTTCCTCGTATCAACAGCATGTTGCAAATGAGGTCTCTGAAAACTCTTCTGACCAATCAAGAGGTGACGATGAAGAAGTGCAAGATTCACAAGTATCACCAGAGGTTTCTGTAGCAGAAGTTCAAGGTGAGAATGCAGATATTGCCCAATCATTTTTCTCGGATTCATCTTATGTAGCTGATAATACAGATAATTTGAAAGAGCGTTTCCCTGCCAAAGGATTTTGGGAGCGTCTTGCTTATTCTAAGTTAGGAAGCCTTTTCGGTCTCGATCAGGCTGTTTTGAAGCAAAAAATTAAGAAAACACCTGAATATCAGCAGATTGTTGCTCAGCATGCACAAGAAAGTGCGGCACAAAATACAGAGCAAAATCAAGAAGGTGCGAGTCAAGATCCTGAAGCAGAGACATCTCGTGAAAACGACACGCAGGAAAATACTGCTGAGCAAGAAGAGGTTAAGAAAAAGTTTTCTTTGAAAAAACTACTTAAGCGCCTCACGCCGAAGTTCTTATCCAAAAAATCAACTGTTCCTTCAGGCGTCGCACAGGTTCACCCACAAACTGCTGACGGGTCAACAGAGCCTCGCGAAGAGAATAACCAACAGAATAACCAAGAGAATAATTCAGAACAGCAAAACACACGCCGATCTGGGAATAGAAAGAAAATTTCAGGTAAAGGTATTCTTAAGCTTGTTGTGGGCCTTGGTGTGGCAGTATCACTTTTCTATTTGACAAGTAAGACGAAGATTTTTTCAGGCGGCGTAGGCGGCTCTGACAAAGATTCAACAGAGCAAGTGGTTGATACAACGAAAACTGATACCTCATCGGTAAAGCCGCCAGTTGTAACGCCTACAAGCCCGACTCCTACAAGCCCGACTCCTACAAACCCGACTCCCACGAATCCGGTGGTTACAAATCCTGTATCAACGCAATTACCTGTTGTTATTAAAAGTGTTCAGGACCAGTTGAAAAACGGACAAGCAAATATTGACGTTACAGCTTTGCGTCAGCAAATTGAGATTGATATTAACAGGCCAATTCGTGCAATTAAGGCAAAATATTACAACAGCGACCAGAAAACCTTAAAGGCGGGTGTTAACCTGGATGAGGTCATTGCACAAGAGAAAATTGTTATGGCAAATATGAGGCTTTTGGTACCATTAATTGGTGAGCAAAGCTTTTATAAGGACGATAATGGTTTTTATGGTAAGCCGCTAGAATCTCTAGACAAGATGTTGGCGAACAGAAAAGTGATTACAAATGCGCCAGCGCCAGTTTCTTCGCAAAACAGTTCTACGATTGTACCCAACGACTCAACGGTTACACCTTCTGACTCGACAGTTACACCTTCTGACTCAACGGTTACACCTTCTGACTCGACAGTTACACCTTCTGACTCAACGGTTACACCTTCTGACTCGACAGTTACACCTTCTGACTCAACGGTTACACCTTCTGACTCAACAGCAACGCATCCTGATTCTGTGACGACACCTGCTGATTCGATGAATACAGCGGCAACAGATACTGTTAACTTTACGGATTATGTGAAAGATGAGGATGTTACGGATTTAAGCGTTTGGACAGCACGTAAACCTTCTGACTTTACAGAGCCTAAGCTGGATAAAAAGAAAGTTGCCAATGGTCGTCGAAACAATGCATCAGCCAAAACATATGAGGCTTTATCACAAGAATTCGGCAAAAAGGGGAAAGCTTTTCACAAGCAGTGGACAAATAAAGGTGGTCACAACGGTCACAGAACGAGCAAGACGGTTTAACCTTTGACGGCGCGCCATCCAATGTCGCGTCGATAGAACCCACCATCCCAGTTGATTTTATCAGTCGCTGTGTATGCATTTTCTTGGGCGGCTTTGATTGTATCACCAAAGGCTGTGATCGCTAGCGTTCTTCCCCCTCCGTTAACAAGCTTTCCATCTTGCTTTTTTGTGCTTGCTTGGAAAATGAGTGTTTTATCATCTGGGCTCTCAGGAATAACGACCTCACTGCCTTTCTCATAAGAGTCTGGATATCCTTTTGATGCATAAATTACAGTCAATGCAGCGCGATCATCCCATTCAAGAGCTGTGTTGCTTAACGCACCTGCGTTTGTTTTAAGCATTAAGTCAACAAAGTCATTTTTAAGGCGCGGCAAGATGACTTGTGCCTCAGGGTCGCCAAAGCGTACGTTATATTCAATTAAGAATGGTCCTTTTTCTGTTAGCATCAAGCCTGCATATAAAATTCCTTTGAAAGGGTGGCCCATATCTTTCATGGCCTGTAGAGTTGGCTTGATAATTTTTTCAATGGCTTCTTGCTGAAGGGCGTCTGACAAAATGGGTGCAGGGCTGTACGCACCCATACCGCCTGTGTTTGGCCCTTTGTCACCATCATAAGCACGCTTATGATCTTGTGCGGTGCCCAATGGCAAAGCAGTTTCACCATCACAAAGAAAGAAGAAGCTGGCTTCTTCACCTGTCAGAAAATCTTCGATAACAACAGTGTTTCCTGCGCTGCCAAATTTTGCATTGGACATCATTTCATTTAATGTTTTGACGGCTTCAACTTCATTTTCAACAATAATGGCGCCTTTTCCTGCGGCAAGTCCGTCTGCTTTGATAACCGTTGGGTATGATGTGTTTTCTAGATAGGTTTTCGCTTCTTCAAAATCTGTAAATACTTTATATGCAGCTGTTGGAATATTATATTGATCACAAATCTCTTTGGTAAACTTCTTTGATCCTTCAAGTTGTGCAGCAGCTTTGTTGGGACCAAAAGCGGCAATGCCATTTTCTGTTAATTGATCAACCAGGCCACCAACTAAAGGGTCATCACTGGCGACATTGACCAAGTCGATATTGTGTTCTTTGGCATAAGCTATGATTTTATCAAATTCCATCATACCAATTGGGGCGCATGTGGCAATTTCTTCAATACCAGCGTTTCCTGGCAAGCAGTGAATTTCTGTGACTTGTTTTGACTGTTTTATTTTCCATGCCAAGGCATGCTCGCGCCCACCAGAACCAGTTATAAGAATTTTCATTGCAATTACCCTCAAATTGTTTATTTTTTGAAAAATGAATGATAATCGAATCATATATGAATTTCAACATGTGGGTGCCTATGTCAAAGTGACAGCAATGGATCCCGTGACCTTGACAGAGGTCAGTATTGTTGGCAATCCGCTTTCTGGAAAGCCAATACTGATGCGGACTGCAAGGAGAAAACTACAATACGTTATTGAAAAAGAAAAAAAAGAGTAAAAAAGAGTAAAAAAGAGGGTGACAAGTACGCCCAGGGTTTGCTAATAATGTCTTCTTGATTTCATAGGCTCGTAATATCTGGAGAGATGGCAGAGCGGTTGAATGCACTGGTCTTGAAAACCAGCAAGGGTGCAAGCCCTTCGAGGGTTCGAATCCCTCTCTCTCCGCCACCTATGGTAATAAGTCCTTCACTTTGTTCACATTTTATTTATTTCTCTAGAATAAAACCTTAATTGCCGCTTTACACTGTGTTAGTATGGTGGTACAGTTGGCTGACTTATATAAAAATTAAAGAGAGTTAAATGAAGTCTAACCTGTATCAAGCTTTGATGGTGCCAAAAACTGAAGAGGACATGAGACGTTTTATGCGTGACTTGTGTACACCTGCAGAACTTCGCGCTTTTGAAGAGCGTTGGCAAATTGTTCAGTTGTTGGATGCGGGTGATATGTCTTATCGTCAAATTAGTGAAAAGACAGGTGCGAGTACAACAACAGTTGGTCGTGTTGCGCGTTTTTTGAATGACGAAGACTATAAAGGTTACAGAGCCGTTCTGGACCATTTAAAAAAATAAAATCATACATTGTGGAGGAATAAAATGAGTCGGTTAAAGATTGCCGTACAAAAATCAGGTCGTTTGAATGAAGGCAGTATCGCTCTTCTTAAAAAATGTGGATTAAAGCTTTCAAAAAGTAAGGATGCGCTCTTTTGTCGTGCGCAAAAATTTCCTGTTGATATTCTGTTTGTACGTGACGATGACATTCCAAACTTTGTTAGTGATGGTATTTGTGACCTGGGAATTGTCGGTGAGAATGTATTAGAAGAGATACGCCTTGGGCATGACTTGGACATTAAAACAACAATGCCTTTGGGCTTCGCAAGATGTAAGTTGTCTCTTGCGATTACAAATGATTCAGGGATCAAAGAGGTTGCAGATTTTGATGGCCTTAAAATCGCGACATCTTATCCAGAGATTTTGAAAGCCTTTTTCAAAAAACAAAATGTTTCAGCAAAAGTTTTAGAAATGAAAGGTTCTGTTGAGGTTGCACCGCGTATGAAGATGGCAGATGCGATTTTTGACTTAGTATCGACAGGTGCGACGCTTGAAAATAATGGTTTAAAAGAATTTAAAACAGTTCTGCAAAGCGAGGCTGTGTTGATTCAGGCTCCCGATCTAGAAGATGAGAAGCAAGAAATTCTTGATCGTTTGATTGGCAGAATGAAAGGTGTGATTAATGCTGAAGAAAGCAAGTATATTATGCTGCATGCACCAAAAGATAAAGTAGATATTATTGCAGATATTTTACCTGGTGCAGAGTCACCAACAGTTCTAAACTTAGAAGGGCAGGGTGGCAAAGTGGCTATTCATGCCGTTTGCCAAGAGTCTGTTTTTTGGGAAACAATGGAAAACCTAAAAGCAAATGGCGCAAGTGCGATCCTTGTGCTGCCGATTGAAAAAATGTTGGATTAAGTATGCAAAACATTATTTGGAAAGACCTCGATGATCAGCAGCAAAAAAATATTTTTACACGGCCTGTTGAGAAAGAGAATTTCTCAGTTGAAGGTAGCGTTAAAGATGTTTTGAAAAAAGTTAAGTCTGAAGGTGATAAGGCCCTTTTAGAATATACTTTAAAATTTGATGGTATTGAAATTAATAACCTTCGCGTCACAGATGATGTGATCAATGCTGCAGAAGAAAAGCTGACAGATAATGAAAAAGCGGCTATTCAGGTTGCTATTGCAAATGTACAAAAGTTTCATGAAGTTCAAAAGGGCAGCGATATTCTTGATATTGAGACAACGCCTGGGATCACATGCTCAAAACTTTATCGTCCGATTGAGACTGTGGGGCTTTATATTCCTGGAGGTACAGCCCCGCTTTTTTCAAGTATCTATATGATGGCCGTTCCTGCGAAAATTGCAGGCTGTGAAAGTGTCATTTTATGTACGCCACCAGAGCCACATCCTGCAATGCTTTATACTGCGAAGCTTTGTGGTGTGGATGCCATTTACCGTGTGGGTGGTGCGCAAGCAGTTGCAGCAATGGCATATGGAACGGAGACAATTCCGAAAGTTGATAAAATATTTGGTCCAGGAAATGAGTATGTTGCAAAAGCAAAAATGCTAGTATCTCAGGACCCTATGGGCGCATCTATTGACCTTCCTGCGGGCCCGTCAGAAGTTCTCGTGATTGCTGATGATACTTCTAACCCATCCTTTGTTGCGGCCGATCTTTTGGCACAAGCAGAGCACGATACCAGCGCGCAAGTCATGTTGGTTTGCTCCAACGTGGATATGATCCAAAAAGTTCAAGCAGAGATTAAAGAACAACTTAATGTATTGCCAAGAAAAGAAATTGCAGCAGGTGCACTTAAAAATAGCGCAGCAGTTTTGGTCGACAGCTTAAAGGAAGCAATTGAAGTATCAAATGCTTATGCGCCAGAACATCTTATCCTGAATATTGCAACGGCAGATGATTACATTGATCAAGTGAAGCATGCAGGGTCAGTATTCTTAGGCCCTTATACGCCAGAATCTTTGGGGGACTATGCCAGTGGAACAAATCACGTTTTACCAACAAGTGGTTTTGCAAGAACATTTGGCGGGCTTTCAATTAGGCCTTTTATGAAAAGCATGACTGTGCAGCGCGCTAGTAAAGAAGGCCTCAAAAATATTGCGCAAACAGTAGAAACACTAGCAGAAATGGAATCGCTTCATGCACATAAAAATGCTGTGACAGTGAGGGTTTTAGATGAAAAATGAATTAAAAAAAATTGTTGAAAAGTGTTTGAAGGCAGCAGGAGAAATAACAGCTGAGTATTATACGCAAGACCTTGCTGTTGTTTTGAAAGATGCGTCATCCCCAATTTTTACGATTGCCGATAAAGCCGCCGAAGAAGCAAGCCGTGATGTGATTGCCAAAATGATGCCTGATGCAAATATTATAGGTGAAGAAACAGGCATAACAAAAGGATCATCAAATGTAACGTTTGTTTTGGATGGGATTGATGGTTCAACGGCATTTAAGTCTGGTCGTCCAACATTTATGAATTTAATTGGCGTTACGATTAATGGTGTTCCAACGGTTGGCGGTATGGGACAGCCTGTTTTAGGCGATATAATTATTGCCAGTGCAGATGATGCGTTCTCATCTTCTGATGAAAACAAGTCATTGGCACAATCGATTCTTTCTGTCACAACACCAGAAATGTTCATAGATAAGCGTCAAGTTGAAGCTTATGAAAAATTAACACGACCCGTGGCAACAACACTTTATGGCGGCGACGCATATAACTATTTTAATATTGCAAAAAGGCGCTTAGACTTAGATTTGGCCGCAGATTTACGATATTGGGACTGGGTCGCGATTTTGCCGATTATTCAGGCTTATGGCGGTATGATGACTGATTGGCAGGGAAAGTCATTGGTGACAGTAGACCCGATAAAAGAAAACTGGGATGAAACAAAATTAGAAGATTATACGGTTGAAGTTTTGTGTGCACGAAACCAAGACCTTCACACACAAGCATTGGAGATTATAAAAGCATGTTAGAGATTTTTGAAAAACTGGCTCGTCCTGCTGTTTTGAAGCTAAAACCGTATGATTCAGCGCGCAGTCAAATCGGTGCAGACAGCGATTTAATTTTACTCGATGCAAATGAGAACCCAATTTCTGCAGCGGACATTATGACGAATAGAAAAACGAACTTGAATCGTTATCCTGATCCACGCGCTGGTGCTTTGTTGCCGATTTTTTCTCGGCTTTATGGTGTTGATGCAGCATCAATTCTTGTTACGCTAGGAAGTGATCAAGGTATTGATTTATTATGTCGCGTGTTTTGTCGTGAAGGTGTTGATAAAATATTAGCAACACCACCTACATTTGGATGCTACAAAATATCTGCCGAATTGCAAGGGTGTGAGACGATCGCTGTGCCACTTTTGGAAGATGGCTTTCAATTAGATGTTAAAACAATTATTGAAAAAATTAATACAGAGAATCCCAAAATTGTTTTCTTATGTTCTCCCAACAGTCCCAGTGGCAATGTGATGAAAACAGAAGATATTGAAGCTGTTATTAAAGCCGCAGCAGATAAAGCCATTATAATTGTTGATGAGGCATATGCCGAGTTTGTTGACCAGCCTTCTTGGGCAAAACGTTTGGATGAGTTCCCTCACATGGCGGTGATGCGAACAATGTCAAAATACTATGGTCTGGCAGGTGCGCGTTGTGGTGTTATGTTGGGTCATCCAGATTTAATTGATTTGTTGCGTCGTGCGATTGCACCTTACCCGATTCCTTCGACAACGATTGATGCTGTTAAAGAGGCATTGAACCCTAAGGCAATCGCAATTTTGGACCAAAAAAACAGAATTCTTATTGAAGAAAGAAAGCGCTTGGAAGAGCTTCTGTTGCAAAGCGATGAAGTTTTAAAAGTTTATCCAAGTGAAACAAACTTCATTTTATTTGAAACAAAAAACCGTGATGCTTTTTATAACAAACTGAAAAAAAGTGGAATTATTGTGCGAAAATATTCTGCCGATAACACGATCCGTATGAGTGTTGGTTTGAAAGAACAAAATGACTTGCTGTTAATGGCATTGGGTGTTCTAGATGCTCCTCAATCTCAAGACCGCGAAGCAACGGCTGCACGCAAGTCGAAAGAAACAGAAATTGTTGCATGTGTGAACCTTGATCAGCAAGGGCATAATATATCTACAGGGATTGGTTTTTTTGATCACATGTTACAGCAGCTTTCAAAGCATGGCGGCTTTGCGTTAACGCTGACTTGTACAGGAGATTTAGAGACAGGAGACCATCATACAGTTGAGGACTGTGCGATCGTTATTGGTCAGGCGCTGGCGGAGGCGCTGGGTGATAAGCGTGGTATTAATCGCTATGGATC
Organism: Alphaproteobacteria bacterium; assembly: GCA_030425825.1. GTDB lineage: Bacteria > Pseudomonadota > Alphaproteobacteria > JAUHZY01 > JAUHZY01 > JAUHZY01. Next base: position 995,782 of record JAUHZY010000001.1, on the reverse strand, counting down.
GGGTGAGATCAAACTGGCAATGGATGAAGCTTTGGTGCATGGTGCTGTTGACCTAAGTGGTCGTGCTGTGTGCTCATTCAAAGGAGAATTCAAGCACGCTTATATTGATTCAGACGGTACAAACTTTGCGACTGAAATGGTGCCTCATTTCTTCAAAACACTTTCTGATTATTTGGGGGCCGCTATTCATGTTGATATTTTGAAGGGTGAAAACGATCATCATATGGTTGAAGGCTGTTTCAAAGCTGTTGCAAAATCTTTGGGTCAAGCGATTGCTTTAACGGGCGGTGATGAGCTGGCTTCTACCAAAGGGGTTTTTGATCGTGCCGCGTCTTAGTGTTGTTAATAGTGGTGGTGCAAATCTTTCCTCTGTATTGTTTGCATTAGATCGTCTTGGCATCACACCAGAATTCACAGAAGATCCTGATGTTATCACATCATCTGATAAAGTGATTTTGCCAGGTGTTGGTCATGCGGCACATGCTATGAAAATATTACGTGATAAGAACCTGATTGGCTGCCTGAAATCTTTGAAGCAACCAGTCATTGGTATTTGTCTTGGGATGCAGTTGCTCTATAGCTCTTCAGAAGAGGGTGATGTTGAGTGCTTGGATATTATTCCTGGCCGTATCCAAGAATTTTCTAAAACAACAGGTCAAGCTGTACCACATATGGGTTGGAACACGATTAAAACTCAAGGAGAAAATGCCCTCTTAAAAGGGATGGATGATAACCCTTATGCTTATTTCGTTCACAGTTATGCTGCACCCGTGAGTGAGCACACAATTGGTAAAACAGAATATATCATGCCATTTACAGCAATGGTGAAACGGGACAATTTTTATGGGTGCCAATTCCATCCTGAGCGTTCAGGTGAAGTAGGCGAAACAATTTTGCGTAATTTTTTAGAGATTTAGAAATGATTATTATTCCTGCGATTGATTTGATTGATGGTTCTTGCGTTCGTCTTTACAAAGGCGACTTTGAACAAAAAACAGTTTATGATGCTGACCCTCTTGATGTCGCCAAGTCATATGAAAAAGATGGTGCTCAAATCATGCATATTGTTGATCTTGATGGCGCGAAAAACCAAGATATGGCACAGCTAGACTTAATACAGTCAATTGTTGAGAAGACAAATCTTTTGATCCAAGTCGGTGGCGGGATTCGTCAAAAAGAGCAAGTTGAAAACCTTTTGGAAATAGGTGTTCATCGTGTTGTGATTGGCAGTTTAGCAGTCAAAGATCCTGCGCTTATTAAGGCGTGGATAGAAGAGTTTGGTGCTGACAAAATTGTTTTAGCTCTAGATGTCCACTTTCAAAACAATACACCTTATATTGCAACGCATGGCTGGCAAGAATCAAGTGAAGTGACACTTCATCAAACAATTGATTTCTTCCCATCTCTTAAACATGTGTTGTGCACAGATATTGCAAAAGATGGCACTCTACAAGGGCCCAATATAGATCTGTATAAACAAGTCCTAGCATCTTACCCGGATCTTTATTTGCAAGCTTCAGGAGGAGTTTCTTCTCTCGATGATTTGCGAGAGTTAAAGTCAGCAAATATGCCAAGTTGTATCGTCGGTAAAGCATTGTATGAGAAAAATTTTACATTAAAAGAGGCACTGTCATGTTAGCAAAGCGTATTATTCCTTGCTTGGATGTTAAAGACGGTGTTGTTGTCAAAGGTGTGCAGTTTCGTAATCATGAAGTTGTTGGCGATATTTTGGACTTGGCAGCACGCTATGTTGACGAGGGTGCTGATGAGCTTGTTTTTTATGATATAACAGCCAGTAGTGATGATCGTGTTGTTGATAAAACATGGGTCAGAGATGTTGCGCGATTACTTAATATTCCTTTCTGTGTCGCAGGTGGTATTCGTACAATGAAACAGGCAGAAGCGGTTCTTAATAATGGTGCAGACAAGATTTCAATTAACTCTCCTGCACTAGAAAATCCAGGCTTTATTACAGAGCTTGCGGATGTTTTTGGTGTTCAATGCGTTGTTGTTGGCATTGATAGCCGTGAAGAAAGTGGCAACTATGTTGTGTATCAGTATACAGGAGACGAAACAAAAACTGTGGCGGCAAAACGCGATACACTGACATGGATTCGTGAAGCTGTTGATCGCGGTGCTGGAGAAATAGTCTTAAACTGTATGAATCAAGACGGTGTGCGCAAAGGCTATGATGTGAGGCAGCTATCACAAGCCAGAGAAGTTTGTTCAGTGCCTTTGATTGCTTCGGGCGGTGCCGGAGCTGTTGAGCATTTCACAGATGTTTTTAATACAGCGCATGTTGATGGTGCATTGGCTGCAAGTGTATTTCACAAAAAGATCATAAATATTGCGGACTTAAAACAGGACTTAACAAAGGAAAAAATATGCGTGAGAAATTAGATTGGGATAAAGGTGAAGGTCTTTTGCCTGCTGTTATTCAAGATGCTGTGACGCTTCAGGTACGTATGGTTGGTTTTATGAATGAGGAAGCATTTGATAAAACGCTTGAAACAAAAAAAGTAACATTTTACAGCCGCAGTAAAAAACGTCTTTGGCAAAAAGGCGAGGAGTCAGGCAATGTTTTAAATGTTGTGGATGTTGTTATTGATTGCGATCAAGACACGATTCTTGTCAAGGTTAATCCTGTAGGCCCAACTTGTCATCTTGGTACACAGTCATGCTTTGGTGAAGAGGGTGCTTCAGGTTTTGGCTTTCTAGGGGAATTGGAAGAGGTTGTTGCTGTCCGTCAAAAAAAACCAGATTTAGAAAGCTATACGTCTGATCTCTTTAAAAAAGGACTCAATAAAATTGCGCAAAAAGTTGGTGAAGAAGGTGTTGAGGTTGTTATCGCTGCGCTTAATGAAACAGATGAGGACTTTAAAAATGAGGTGGCTGATTTAATGTTCCACTTGCTCGTTTTATGCCGTGAAAAAAACATCAACTTTTCGGAGGTGATTGATGTTTTAAGGGCACGACACAAGTAAACTATCCTAGGCGACCACTATAAAAATACCACCCAAGACCAAGGGTGAAAATCATATTCCCGTAAAGACTGTGTTCTAAAATCACAAGAGATAGAGATTTATTTTTAGCATAGTTATATGCAAATAAAACACTACCAGCTGCGCTGAAAAGAACAGCGACCCAACTTTGAAGAACAATATGCGACCAACCAAAGGCGATGCTGTTCACAAAAACCATCACATGAGTGTTTTTGAAAATTGTTTTATAGCGTTCAAAGAAAAAAGAGCGATAAACAATTTCTTGAGGAAAAACAGAAAGCAGGGGATAAAGCACCATGACTGTTGCCCATGCTTTTGGCTTGTTGCTAATGAAGTTAAACAGCAAGTGATTTTCGAAAAAGTACGTATAAAGAAGAAGAGCTGTGCTGAGTCCTAAAAATGTCGTGATGATTTTTCTAGAAATGATAGGACGGTGGAGGTTAAAAACAGATTCCCTATTTTTCCAAAAGACAAGGACGCAATAAAGCATCATGGCCCATAGAAAAGAGAAGATGAAACGTTGAACCGGTAATGTCTCTGAAGCAAGTGTGAGTAATCCAGGGGTGAGAATAAATACCCCTAAAAATTCCGCCCATAAAATCTTTTTTTTCACGCTATTACCTGTTTTTCTTAATACCTTCTTGCCAGGATATAAGAAATGTTTCGGCTAATTTAAAGTGTTCTGGTGGAATGTTTTTATAACTTCTAATTTTTTTACCGTTTGTATGTTGCGAGATATGGTTTTTGACATCATTCCATATACGATGGCGGCTGATAATTTCACTTTTATATTTTGCATGCAATAACACAATGTTATCCACATGTTTCTTAAGGGACTTAATTTGACTTGTTGTAAGCTGAGGGGCTAAATCTGCTGTTGCTGTAATATTTTTAGGCTCTTGATGGGGTGCGATAAATAAAGTGGCTGCAATAGCGATCACTAAAGCAATGAAAATTGTCTTCTTGCGTGCTGGAAGGCTGATAGATGCATTGTTTAAGAGTACAAGAATGTCTTTTTCTATGCTGTTTAAGGAGGTGATATTATCTTCATCATTCATTTTCTCGGAAAGAAATGTAAAGAAGAAATTACGTATAACTTGTTCTTCCAAGGGGCTTTCATTTTGAAAATGAAGCGCCGTAAGTGCACAAACCTCCTTCACCTTTTTTTTTGGGAGCGATTTTTGTGTTTTTTTTAAAACGTGTTTTAGTGCTTGTTCAATAACTGTGTTTTCATCACTTTTTGTAAGACTCTGGAAGTCAATAATATTATTTTTCATGCCTTTTTCCACTATACTAATGCGTGTATATTGATTAATAAGAGCAATTATAGGTAATGTTTGCAAGTTTTTTTTATTCAAAATGCCAGGTATATAATCAAAAATAAATTACATTATGAGATTTTATGTGTCTATATAATTGATAAATATTGATTTTGATCGAGGGGCTTTGCATGAGCGATAAAAAAGTATATAGTCTCTTCCTTCGGAGTTAATGAGAAGGAAGCACATGAGAATAGCTATACTCGCAACTGATTCTGACCCTAGAGGATTAAGCCGCTTAGTTGAGTCCGGTCAGGAACGTGGTCATGATATCGTTGTTTTAAATATACTGTCTTGCAGTGTCTCTGTCTCATCAGAGAAATCATGCGTACATTACGAGGGGCAAGAGTTGGAAAACAACTTTGATGCGATCATCCCCCGTATTGATGTTCCGCACACAGATTACGGTTTTACAATTCTTAGGCAGTTTGAGGCAATGGGTTACTATATTGCAGATACGCCTTTGGCCCTAGCAAGAGGGCGCGATAAGTTTCGTTGTTTTCAGCATCTGGTTGCCAACAAAGTGCCCATTCCTATGACAGGTTTTGCGCACTCTAAGGAAGATTATGATGTTATTATTAATACAGTTGGTGGCCCCCCTTTAATTATTAAGTTGGTTGAAGGCACAGAAGGTGTTGGTGTTTTCTTAGCTGAAGGCGAGAAAGAAGCGCGCAATATTATTTGGACGCTTCACCAGTTAAATTCAAAAATTGTTGTACAAGAGTTTATCAAAGAATCTTCGGGCGAAGACATTAGATGTTTTGTGATCGGCGATCGTATTGTGGCAAGTATTCGTCGCAAAGCAACAGATGGTGATTTTCGTGCGAATGTGTCACAAGGCGGTGCTGCTGATGTTATTGACCTTACGGCAGAAGAAAAACGTGTTGCGCTTGCCGCGACCAAAGCTGTCGGTTTGAATATCGCAGGTGTCGATTTGATTCGTTCAAAAAATGGACCAATGGTTATTGAGATAAACACCTCTCCAGCCTTTAACGGCCTTGAAAAAGCGACAGGAATGGATATTCCAGGTGAAATATACCAGTTCGTTGAAAAGCAAGCCAAGAAACATAAAAAATCAGGTGCGACAAGCGCAAGCTTTGTTCAAAAACTGATTGATAATGTATCTAATCTAAGAAGCTAAGGTTCTGTTTTTAATTGTGTATTATGGTATTGATGTTGTATGTTGCCCAGACAACATGCTCTCAGTTTCATAAAGGCTTAATTATATGATTTCTACATTTGAAATTTATCTTCTTTTGTTTCTATTTGGCCTAACTATGGTCTCGCTTGTTTGGTTTCAATCACGCAAAAAGCAAACAGCCGAAAGTTTTTTGGTGGCAGACCGCCAAGTGTCAAGCTGGGGCGGTGCGTTTTCAATTGCTGTTAGTTGGGTTTGGGCCCCTGCAGTTTTTATTTCTTCTTTGCAAGCTTATAACAAAGGTTTGCCAGGGGTTTTTTGGTTTACCGTTCCAAATGTTATCTGCTTTTTTACTTTTGCTTTTCTTGCTGTTAAGTTTCGTCAGTTGATGCCGAAAGGTTATACACTGCCAGACTTTATTCATGAACGTTTTAGTGGTTCGAAGCCAACGCATTTGTCTTTCTTATTTATTGTATTTGGATATCAATTAAGTGCTATTGTTATTAATGCAGTTGCTGGTGGGACATTGTTGCATATTGCTAGTGGTATCAATGTCAGCGCTGCCATCATTGGTATGATGACGATTGCGCTGTCTTACTCATTATTAAGTGGTTTAAAAGCATCCGTTTTTACAGATATCATTCAAATGGTGATGATTCTTTCATTTGCTGTTGTGCTTGTGCCTTGGGCTGTTAGTGAGGCTGGTGGATGGTCAAGTGTTACAAGTGGTTTTGCTGGTGTATCAGGTGAGTTTGGGAGTGTTTTTAACAGTGATATTGCCTATGCCATGGGTATTCCTATGACGATAAGTTTGATTGCGGGCCCTATCTCAGATCAGATGTTCTATCAGCGTGCATTAGCTGTGAAAAAAGAAGCGATTGTTCCTGTTTTTGTGCGTGCTGGTTTGTTGTTTGGCTTTGTGCCAATCATTTTGTCTGTTTTGGGTTTTGTGGCTGTGGCAATGACAAAGCAAGGGAGCTTAATTGTCTCAGATCCGCAAATGGTTGCCCCTCTTGTGATTGGCGCCTTGTTGCCGAAGGCGGCGTTATACTTTTTCATCATGATGGCTTTTGCCGCACTTTGTTCAACCATGGACTCAGCTTTTTGTGGTATCAGTTCTTTGGGGGCAGTCGATGTTTATCGCCGTTACTTTAATAAAAAGCCATCGGATAAAAAACTTTTAAAAATAGCGCGTGTTTATATGGTTGGTGCTGCTGTTATAGGCGCAGGTATCGCTTTGCTTCAGCCTAAATTACTTTGGATATTTTTTATTTATGGAACGCTTGTGTCTTCGGCTTTATTCCCAACAGTTTTTGCTGTTTTTAGAAAAGATTTGGATGGTAAAGATGCTTTCTTAGCCATTGTACTGTCACTGATTTTTTCTTTTCCTCTCTCTATTTATGCAAATGTTCAAGGTGACACGGACCTGATTGTTTTGTCATCTATTCTTAGTGTTGCGATAGGTCTTGTTGTGTGCGTATTGTCAGTTTTATATAGTAAGGCAATAAAGAAAAACTGAGGTTTACTTCTTAAGGATTTTTCTATAAAAATACTTTTTCTGAGAAATTCAAAAGGGGTAAATAATGAGAAAAGTCGGATTAGTATTGCTTGCACTTGTTTTTACATTCTCTGCACACGCAGCAGAAAAATCACCGTACTCGTCACGTATTGAAGCTGGCATGAATACAGAGTCAGGAAACACAGATCAAGAAGATTACAAGTTGAAATATACGCTTGACTATGAAAAAGGAAATCGTGGTTATACGTTTGATATGAGTGCAGAAAATAGCCTGGAAAGCGATGTGCGCACGAAAGAAGATTACCAAGTTGATTTTCAGTCACGTTATAATTTGTCAGAGCGTTCTTATGGGTTTGGAAAACTTGAATTCGATTATGACCGTTTCAGTGGTGTTGATCGTCGTTTCTCTGAGACGATTGGGTATGGGTATCGTGTGATCAAGCAAGATAACTTAAAAGTAACAGTTGAAGGCGGTGTTGGTGCGCAGCAATTGCGTGAGGTTAAAACGAATGACCCTTTGACATCTGAATATAATAACGCATTTTTGGGCGAGGCAGGTCTGAAAGTAAAGTGGCAAATTAACCCAAACCTGTCCTTTGAAGAGAACTTTCAAACACAATTTACAGATGACCTCACAACGATTGAGTCTGGCACAGCGCTTTTGACAAAAATATCTGAGCGTATGTTCTTTAAGTTAGGTTATGAAGTGGACCGCTTGTCTGATGTGCCTGTGGGTAAGAAAAAGACAGATACAAAAACCTCTCTGACACTTGTTTATGACTTTTAATTCTGGTAGGTATATCCAGCTTTAATTGGAGAAAACAATGAAGATCAACGGAAATGCAATTCGTCCAGGTAATATTATTGAACACAAGGATCGCCTTTGGGTTGCGGTAAAGACGCAGCATACCAAGCCAGGTAAGGGCGGTGCTTTTATGCAAGTTGAATTGAAAGATATTCAAACGGGAACAAAGTTGAATGAGCGTTTTCGTGCTGATGAGATGGTTGAGCGTGTAAGGCTTGAGCAGCGCCAACATATGTATCTTTTTACTGAAGGTGACAAATTTACATTTATGGACCAACAAAATTATGAGCAAGTTGAGATTGATGCCGATTTGATCGGTGAGCAGTCTGTTCCTTTCTTGCAAGAGAATATGCTTGTTGATATTGAGTTTCATGAAGGAACACCTCTTGCGGTTTCTTTGCCTGATACGGTTATCATGGAAATCACCGAAGCAGATGCTGTGGTTAAAGGTCAAACGGCATCATCGTCATACAAGCCTGCAATGTTAGAAAATGGTCAACGCATTATGGTGCCTCCGCATATCGCAACAGGGACGCGTGTTGTTGTAAACACAGATGATGGCTCGTATGTTGAGCGTGCAAAAGATTAAAATCATTAACAATTATAAAATTTAAGGAAAATCAAAATGGCAAATCGCCCGGCGCATATTAATATTATGGTTAAAGCTGTAATGGCTTCTGCAAAGTCATTGGTTCGTGACTTTGGTGAATTAGAAAATCTTCAGGTTTCAAAAAAGGGCCCCAAAGATTTTGTGACAGCGGCTGATGTGCGCTCGGAAGAGACATTAAAGTACCATTTGGGTGAGGCATATCCTGATTACGGCTTTCTTGCTGAAGAAGGGGGCGATGAGATTGATGGAAAAGAATCTTATTGGATTATTGACCCGCTTGATGGCACGCTGAATTTCATGCATGGCTTTCCTCACTTTGCAATTAATGTTGCGCTTTATCAAAAGGGCGAAATCGTTGCAGGCGTTACTTATGACCCTATTCTTGATGAGCTGTTCTGGGCGACAAAAGGTCAAGGGCTTTTCTTGTCACAGCCGCGCAGTGACAGACGTTTGCGTGTTGCTAATCGTAGAAAGCTGGAAGAATCAATTTTGATTAAAGGTCATCACATTACACCTGAACGTCGCAGTGAATTGATGGGGCGTATTCAAAGCCTACAGTCTGAAATGGCAGGGATTCGTCAAACAGGCTCAAGCGCATTAAACCTTGCTTATTTTGCGGCAGGTCGCTTTGATGGTTTGTGGTTAGAGGGTCAGTCAAAATGGGACATCGCTCCGGGCCTCCTTTTTGCAAAAGAAGCAGGGGCAATCGTCACAGACATGAACGGCAAGTTCGACATGTTTGAGTCAGGCAGCATCGTTGCAGCCAACGACACAATCCACCATAAGATGATGAAAATTATTAAGGGATAGTTATTGCTCGGCAGTAATGCCTAGCTTCGCTAACAGCGCCTTGTCTTCTTTCGGGTCTGGGTTTTCTGCTGTCAGTAGTTTTTCACCATAAAACATTGAATTTGCGCCTGCGAAAAAGCACATAGCTTGGGTTTCAGCAGTCATTTCTTCACGCCCTGCGGACAAGCGAACATATGATTTTGGCATCATGACGCGTGCTGCAGCAATGGTGCGGACGAAGTCAATACCATCAATAGTTTTTTGACCTTCCAGTGGTGTGCCTGAGATGGCGATGAGTTGATTGATCGGAACAGATTCAGGGTGTTGATCCATGTTTGCAAGTGTGCGGAGCATTTCACCGCGATCTTCTTGGCCTTCTCCCATGCCTAGAATGCCGCCACAACAAACATTGATGCCTGCGTTGCGTACATTATCTAATGTGTCGAGGCGATCTTTAAAATTTCTTGTCGTAATGATCTTGTCATAAAACTCTTCAGATGTATCAATATTATGGTTGTAGTAATCAAGCCCTGCTTCTTTTAATTCAACAGCTTGATGTTGTTTCAAAAGGCCTAATGTGACACAGCTTTCCATGCCTAGCGCCTTTACACCTTTAATCATTTCAATGACGGCAGGCAGGTCGCGGTCGCTTGGTCCACGCCAAGCTGCTCCCATGCAAAAACGTGTTGATCCAGCTTCTTTCGCTTTCTTTGCGTCCTCAAGAACAGCTTGCACATCCATGAGGCTTTCTTTTTCTAAACCTGTGTCATAATGCGCGCTTTGTGGACAATATGAACAGTTTTCAGGGCAGGAGCCTGTTTTGATGCTGCAAAGCGTGCTGATTTGTATTTCATTTGGGTTGTGATATTTGCGGTGAATAGAGTGCGCCCAAAACAAAAGATCATTGAATGGAAGATTGAAGAGTGCTTTGACTTCTCCTTTACTCCAGTCATGACGGATGTCTTCTTTGGTATTGTCTATTGTTTCAAGTACATCTTGTCGCATGTTTGTTCTTCCCTTAAGTTATACATTCACGAAACTAATTTTTACCATGAGAGGTGTTTTTTGGAAAGTCCTTATAAAACATTTTTAGATGAAAGAGGACCATTGAAGCGCGCTTTAAGCCCAGCTTCTTCTCGCAGAGGGAAAGGCTATAGTGAATTTGTAAATTTTTCATCGAATGATGCGCTTGGATTATCAATGCATCCACATTTGATGGATAAAGCGGTTCAGTGGATGAAGAAATACGGAATGTCTTTTTCTTCGTCACGCTTGGTCACAGGGGATGTGGAAGATATTCATGTGCTAGAGGCGCGCCTTGCAGCATTCAAAAAGTCTGATGCGGCTCTTATTTTAAACTCAGGGTTTCAGGCGAATGTCTCACTTATTCCTGCATTGATGGATAAAAATGCGCTTGTTTTTTCTGATCGCTTGAATCACGCAAGCCTTCAATTAGGTTTCCAGGCTGCACAAATAAAACAAATTCGTTATCGCCATTTAGATTTAGATCACTTGGCATCTAAGCTTGAAGAATACAAGAATGACAAACGTCCAAAGTTTATTGTTACAGAAAGTGTCTTTAGCATGGATGGTGATCAGGTTGATTTAAGTCGTCTTGTCGCTTTGAAAAAAGAATTCAATGCTTTTTTATACCTCGATGAAGCCCACAGCTTTGGGGTGATGGGAAAGGGTGGTGCGGGGCTAAGTATAGCATATGCAAAAGAGATTGATCTCGTACTTTCAACCTTTGGAAAGGCAGCTGGTGGATTTGGCGCCTTTGTATGCTGTTCAAGTGTTTTAAAAGAGTATCTTATCAATACATGTGCAGGGTTTATTTATGCCACTGCTTTGCCCCCTCAGGTTTTTGGGGTAATTGAAGGTGCGCTTGATATATTACCAAATATGGATGAACAGCGTCTGCATGTGCAGTCATTGGCGAGATATTTTAGAGAAGAATTAAAAGCAAAAGGATTTGATGTAAGAGCATCAACAACACATATCGTTCCTGTTGTCTTAGGCGATGTTGAAAAAACAATGCAGGTCAGTGAAGCTTTAAAAGAAAGTGGGGTTTGGGTGAATGCTATTCGTCCACCAACTGTGCCGAAAGAGTCTTCACGTCTCCGTTTTTCGATCATGGCTTCGCATGATAAAAAAGATATCGATCATATTTTGAATGTGCTAGAAAAGTTTGCATGAAAGATTTAGAGAAGAAGATTCAAGACTGTTTTTTTGATATGTTAGAAAGCTATTCGCTTTCAGATATTACAATGCAAAGTATTGCAAAAGAACTGGACGTACCACTTGGAAATGTCTTTGACGTGTACCCTTCTATTTCTGATGTTTTGCGTGGGTTCCGTCAGAAGATAGATCAAAAGATGGAAGTGCAAGCTTTAGAGAACTTTGCAGGTGAAGCGTTGACAGTAGAAGAAAAACTATTAGAGCTTTTCATGATTCGTTATGATCTATTGGCGCCGTATAAAAAACATTTAAAAAACTTTTTTTCGCAGATAGGTGTTGATGAAGGGGTTGTAATGCTGCCGCAGTTGCCTGCATTAAAGCAAACAATTGACTGCATGTTGCAGCTTTCAGGACAAGAAATAAAAGGCCTGAAATATATTGTTCACCAAAAAGGTTTGATGTATGTATATCTGCGATCTTTATGCGTTTGGTTGCGTGATGAGACAGCAGATTTATCGAAGACGATGTCTTGTGTTGATCGTGAATTGCAGCGTGGAAAATCTCTGCTGAATAGGTTTGACTTGGCTGTTTAATTGCGTCAAAGTCTGGTTCGTAAAAATTGGAGAATATGATGTTTGGTTTTTTAGAAAATGATTATACAAAGTTCTGGTCAGACTTATTTTTTGTGAACAACACAGAATCTTTACTTGAAACATTACAGCAAAATGTCGAAGCAACAAACCGTGCGAGCAAGCTTGTATTAGAAGGTGTTCAAGCCACATCACAGCGTCAATCAGATATTGCAAAACGCTCTGTTGGTGATATTGCCGATGCAACCCTTGCGCTGTCAAATGCCCAAATGGGACGTGATAAAGTGATTGCGGGCACAGATGTTGCGCAAAAGACGATAGAAAAGTCTTTGAATGATGCGCGTGAGCTTAATGAAATGCTTTTGAGATCTCAGCGCGATGCGCTTAAGACCATGAGTGACACAGTTCTTGGTAATTTCGAAATGTTTAAGAAAAACATGTCTGCTTAATTACACAGATTTTTGTGTAGATTTCTTAAAAAAACGTTGATCAGACAAAGCTTCGCGCAGTTTAGGCATAACGCTTGCCCATGTGCGGCTTTTATCTTGCCTAAAGATGCGCGCTGTTGGATACCATGGGCAATCTTCGCGTTCCAAAAGCCATCTCCAGTCAGGGGAGTAGGGCACGAGAACCCAAACAGGTTTACCAAGCGCACCGGCCAAATGTGCAACCGATGTGTCAACTGAAATAACCAGGTCTAGGTGTTCGATGACTGCAGCTGTTTCTGAATAGTCTTGGAAGTGCGGCCCAAGCAATTCAATTTTGTTTGCCAGCTTTAATTCTCTTGGCTCTTCTTCTTTCTGGCCTTTTTGCAAGCTGAACCAAGAGATTTGATCAAGCTCAAAAAGAGGGATCCAATGGCGAAGTGAGCTGGATCTGTTTTTATCGTTCCCATGCTGAGGGTTCCCTGCCCATACAATGCCAACCTTCAAGTTGTCGGTTGGTTTTATAACGCTTTCAGAAACCTTGTGTTTTGCTGCTTTGGGTACGGTAAGGTACGGTGTTTTTTTCGGCATATTTTCAAGTGTGTTTTGAAAGAGATATGGAAGTGTCATATACGGGACTTGGGTGTCAAATGGTGGGGGTGTTTCTTCGCGATATTGAACGTGATCAACACCAGGTATCTCTGAAAACAGTTTTTTAAGTCCGCTGTGACATTCGACAATTAGTTTACCTGTTTTGCCTTTTTTCTTGACTACTTCTGGTATCCATCTTGCGAATTGAATCCAATCACCAACACCTTGTTCAAGATATATAAAAAGCGTTTTGCCATTGAATGGCTTGCCATCCCACATAGGTTGAGCAAAATGACGCTTTTTTGTTGGAAACTGGTCATAGTCCCAGCGCCATAAATATTCTTTAAATCCTTCTTTGATGTTGCCACTTAAAAGATGTGCAAGTGCAAGGTTCCAGTGAACACCTGGGACGTCATTGTCAATTTTAAGAGATTTTTCAAAGCACTTAATAGCTTCCTCTGGGCGGCATTCATCTCGCATCAGGTTGCCCATATTGTAAAGCATGCCAGGTGAGTTGGGATAAAGCTTAATCCCTTTTCTATAAGTGTCTTCAGAGTCTTTATAGCGCCCCATTGTTTTTAAGAGAGACCCTAAATTGTTATAAACTGCTTGTGAGTTTTTTAATGTTTTTAAAGCTTTTCCATAGTATCTAAGCGCATCTTCATGTGCGCCACTCAAATGATATATTTTTCCAGCATTTAGCCATGCGTTTCCATATTCAGGATTTATTTTGGTTGCCTTAATATAGGCTTGCAGAGCTTTTTCTTCGTCATTTAAATGTTCGTAAGCACGACCAAGTGTGTTCCATCCAGTGACTCTTGACGGGTCTGCTGCCAGGCTTTTGTTAAGAAAATCAACAGCTTTATCATATTCTTTTTGACCAAACATGGTTTGTCCAACATGATAGAGCGCTTCTGCATTATTTGGGTTTGCCTTTAAAGCTGTATCAAAACGTTTTTGTGCAAGGCTGTAGTTTTTTTGTTTTAATGAAATTTCGGCAAGCTTGTTGATCGCAATCGTTTCATCAGGGAAAGAGTTGAAAATTACCTTGTAAAGAGATTCGGCACCAAAAAGGTTGTTATTTTCTGCAAGCCTTTTAGCTTCTGAATACAAAATTTCTAGGGGAATAGCTTTCTTTTTTTTAGGAAGTGCTTTTTTACCAATCTTATCTATTTTTCGTTGTTTTTTTTGTTTCATTTTCTAGGGTCTTTGCTATATTTAAAATCTGTTTTTTAACCTAAAGAAGGTGTGTTATGTCTGAACAAGTTGAACCAATTCGTATTTTTATCGGCTTTGATCCTGCTGAAACGGCAGCTTATAATGTTTTGTGCCATTCGATCAATAAGTTTGCGACAAAACCGATTGCCATTACGCCAATTGCTCTAAAACATTTAGGCGGTATTTTTAACAGAGAGAGAAACTCTTTGCAATCAACAGAGTTCTCTTTTTCTCGTTTTCTTGCACCATACTTGGCAGGGTATAAAGGTTGGTCTGTTTTTATGGATAACGATATGATGTTTCGAGATGACATAGCCAAGCTTTTTGATGAGTGCGATGATCAATATGCAGTGCAGGTTGTCAAGCATGACCATAAACCTCAAAGCGATCAAAAGTTTCTCGATATGCCACAAACAAAATATGAGAAAAAGAACTGGTCAAGTGTGATGCTTTTTAATAATGAAAAATGCAAAGCACTGACGCCAGATTATGTGAACACAGCAACTGGCCTTGAATTGCATCAGTTCAAGTGGCTTGATGGCGATCATTTGATCGGAGAAATTGACCCGCGCTGGAATCTTTTGGTTGACTATGACCCATATGATGAAAACGCAGGTAACGTACACTTTACCGAAGGTGGGCCTTATTTTGTTGAGCATGAGAATTGTGATTATGCAGATGAATGGCGTGCGATGCGAGATGATATGCTTTACTGTGCCCAGCGTGGCGAAAGTGAAAAGGCGTCTTAAATTTTGATGCCGCTGTGAATGGCTACAATGCCAGCTGTCATGTTGCGGTATTTTACGTTCTCAAACCCAGCTGTTTGAAGTTTTGTGCAGAGTTCTTTTTGTTTTGGGAACTTACGGATGCTTTCAACGAGATATTGGTAGGCTTCTCTGTCGCCTGTTATTTTTTCGCCAATCAATGGAATGATTTCAAACGAGTAAATATCATAAACCTTTGAGAGTGGTGCGTTGGGAATTTTTGAGAATTCTAGACAAAAGTATTTGCCGCCTGGTTTCAGGACACGGTAAGCCTCGCGAAGAGCAAGGTCAATGTCAGTTACATTACGTAGTCCAAAGGCAATGGTGTAAACATCGAATTGATTGTTATTGAAGGGTAGGTTTTGCGCGTTGCCTTGCTGCCATTTAATGTTTGAATATTTTTTTTCTAAAGCACGTCTTTTTCCTTCTTCAAGCATGCCTTGATTAAGGTCGCAAACTGTGATGTCAGACTTTTGTGAGGTTTCGTCGTATATCTTGAAGGCAATATCACCTGTCCCACCAGCAACATCAAGGAAGCTTTGAGTTTGTTTGGGACGAATTTGGTCGATAAGAGATTTCTTCCAAAGGCGGTGCATGCCAAGGCTCATCATATCATTCATAACATCATATTTTGAAGCGACAGAAGTAAAAACATTTTGTACCAAGGTCTCTTTTTCTTGAGTTTCTACTTTTTTGTATCCAAAATCAGTCTGTGACATTTAAGAGCGCTCCATTTTAAAGGACTATTATGCCTGAATTGCCAGAAGTTGAAACTATAAAATTGGGGGTTACACCACATCTTCTTGATAAAGAGATTAAAGACGTTATTGTTAACCGCCGTGATTTAAGGTGGCCAATTCCAAAAAACTTTGAAAACACTGTGAGTGGTCAAAAAGTCCTGCGCGTTGCAAGAAGAAGTAAATATTTAAAGCTTTATCTTGCGAATGGTTATGTAGTTGTTTTGCATTTTGGTATGTCTGGCCGCTTGCGTATAAAGGAAAGGCCTGCAGAGTATATTAAGCATGATCATGTTGTTTTTCAAACAAGTCTACACGATATTATTTTTAATGATCCTCGGCGGTTTGGCGCTGTTACCGTTGAGCACTCACATTCAATTGAGACGCATAAGCTTTTTAAAAATATAGGAGAGGAGCCTTTTGATATTAGTGGCGCAGATTTTTATCGCCTTTTTTCTTCTAGAAAATGTTCATTGAAATCGGCACTATTAAATCAAAAGCTAATAGCTGGTGTTGGAAACATCTATGCTTGCGAGGCTTTGTTTGAAAGTAAGTTGATGCCTACCAGGGGTTGTGAGTCTGTTGGTGAGAAAAGCTACAAAGTGTTGCTAAAAAACATTCAGTCTGTTCTAAGAAGTGCAATCGCATCAGGCGGGTCAAGTTTGCGTGATTATCGTCAGGCATCAGGTGAAACGGGCTATTTCCAACATGAGTTTAAGGTTTATGGGCGTGCTGGAGAGAGTTGTTTTAAGTGTGGTTGCGTCATTAAAAAAGTTGTTCAAAACCAACGATCCTCTTTTTTCTGTCCAAAATGTCAATCTTAGGTTGAATATTGCTTTTGACAAGTTGGTGATGCTCTTATAGGATGTCTGTATCTTGAGGAGGATACTGTGTCTGAACAGGGCGATGCATTAGGGGCTTTGCGGCTCGTTTTTCAAAAAGTAACGCAAGAAAATCTTAATAAGTTAAGGGCGTTTGTTGATGATATGAAGGCTGATAATGTCAACGCTGAGGCGGTGGACGAAATCTATCGCATGATGCATGACCTTAAGGGGCAGGCTGGCGCTTTCGAGTATGAAGAGCTTGGTGTGATCGCGAGCACATTTTGTGCATATCTTGTTAATTGTGGTGTTGTGCCAGGAGGTGCGAGCGCTTCTGAAGTCAGTTTGTCATTTCTGCATGTTGATTTTTTTGCTAATGTTCTTCAGGAGTCTTTTGATCTGGGTGGTAGATTTCCATCAGGTTGGTCTGATTTTGTAGAAGAATTAGAGGAAGACGGTTTTTTGTAAGAAGCTTTTGTGGTTGGAGAGTGTTTTGGGTGAATTTAAATTACGTGAATCGAAGGGGCATATGACGGTAACCCTTCCTGCAATACTTGATTTTGCGCGTGCGCAGGAATTTAAAGAGACGGTTTTGAAGGCTTTTCTTGAAAGGCCAGTAGTTAAGTTAAATTGTAAAAAAGTTGAGGTTGTTACAACAGCTTGTGCGCAAATTTTAGTTGCCGCGGAGAAACATGCATGCGCTGCGGAAGACAAAAAGCTTGTTTTTGAGGGGCTTGAAGATGATGGAATGTGTAAGGCTTTGATAGAGCTTGGCTTTGAAAAGCAATTGGCGGAATGGAGGCAATAAGATGTCAAAAAAAGTTATGTTTGTTGATGATTCCAAAACAATACGAGAGATGCTTGACTTCACCTTGAAGGGTGCGGGTTATGAAACGTTGCAAGGTGAGGATGGTGTGGATGCTTTGCAAGTTTTGGGCGATAATAAAATGGATGTTATCATCACGGATTTAAATATGCCTAACATGGATGGTATCACATTAATTAAGAAATTACGTGAGCATCCTGTGCATAGGTCAACGCCTATTCTTGTTCTGACGACGGAAAGTCAAACAGAGAAAAAGATGGAAGGCAAGCAAGCTGGCGCGACGGGTTGGATTGTGAAGCCCTTTACCCCCGATAAGCTTCTTGCGACAATCGATAGGGTGATAATTTAAATGACGGATATGGATCAATTTAAAAGGACCTATTTTGAAGAGTGCGGAGAGCTTCTCGGTGATGTAGAGTCAACCCTTTCTGAAATGCGTGATGCTGGTGCAACAGCTGATGGGTTGAATGCTGTTTTTAGGGGGGTCCATACAATTAAAGGTGGTGGCGGTGCTTTTGGTTTTGAAGATCTAGTCACTTTTGCGCACGGTTATGAAACATTATTGGATATGTTGCGTGATGGTCGTGTTGACTGTACGACCGAAATTGTAGACCTTTTGTTGCGCGCGAATGATATCGTTGCTGGCTTGGTGGGCGCTGCAGAGTCTGGTGAGTCGCTGGGTGAAGACTATGGTGCAGATATTAAGTCTAAAATTGAAGCGGCAATTAGCGGTGATGCGCCATCTGACGCTGCGGCTTCTCAGGTTGATGTCCCTCAAAATGCAAGTTCTGCGGACGATGGTGGCATTAAAACTTATATTGTTGAGTTTATTCCTAACCTTGACCTTCTTCAAAATGCAAGCGAGCCTTTATTGTTGATTCGACAACTTGGTTCTCTTGGTGAGATAGTTTCAGAAGTTATTGCAGATAAAGTTCCTTCTCTTGATGAATTGAATCCAGAAGAGGTTTTTTTGACGTGGCGATTTATTCTAAAGTCAGATTGCAGCGAAGAAGAAATTCGTGAAGTTTTTGAATTTGTAGAAGATGATTGTGTTTTGAAGATCAGCGTTGATTCTGAGGTTGTGCCCGAAGCTGCTGAAGATTCAGAGCCAGAGGCTGTCGAAAGCACGCCTGCTGCGGATGTCGAGCCTAAGGTTGCTCAGGTAAAAACTGCTCCGCCAGCTGGGCAGGCCCCGACAAAGGCCCCGGCAGTTTCAAGTATGCGTGTTGACCTCGATAAGGTTGACCGTATGGTTAACATGGTTGGAGAGCTCGTTATCACGCAAGCAATGATTCAAGAGCAGTTAAGGAATTCAACAGTGGAAATGTCTGCTGAGCTGGAGCGTGGTCTTGAGGATTTAACGCATCATACGCGTGAGTTGCAAGAGAGTGTTATGGCGATCCGCGCGCAGCCAGTGAAATCTGTTTTTGCGAGAATGCCGCGTTTGGTGCGAGAGCTTTCAGAAACACTAGAAAAAGAAGTCAAAATTGTGACGTCTGGAGAAGACACCGAAGTTGATAAGACTGTTGTTGAGCAGCTTGGTGATCCATTAATGCATATGATTCGTAACTCTGTAGATCATGGTATTGAGATGCCTGATGACAGGGAGGCAGCTGGAAAGCCGCGAGAAGGTACAGTTCACCTTTCTGCTGAGCATCGAAGCGGCCGCATTGTTATTTCAATACAAGACGATGGCGCAGGTATTAATCGTGAGCGTGTTCTTGGGAAGGCGCGCGAAAAAGGTCTGATCGGAAAGAATGATGTTCTGAGTGATGAAGAGATAGATAATCTTATTTTTCATCCCGGTTTTTCAACAGCTCAAACAGTTTCAAATGTTTCAGGGCGCGGTGTTGGGATGGATGTTGTTAAACAAAATATTCGCAATATGGGTGGTCGTATTAATATTGATAACGAACCAGGTCAAGGTACAAAATTTTCATTGTCTTTACCATTAACGCTTGCTGTGCTGGATGGTATGGTGATTGGTGTTGGTGAAGAGATATACATATTGCCGTTAACAAATATTATTGAAACCCTTCGACCTGTAGAAAAAGATGTTAATGCATTAGTAGGTTGTTTTGATGTTTTATCAATTCGTGGTGAATATGTGCCGATTTTATATGTAAGAGATGTCTTTGGTATCAAAAATGCGAAGCAAGACATCACAAAGAGCTTGGTTGTTTTAGTTGAAACAGAAGATAGTAAAAAAATTGGCTTGGTTGTAGATGAAATGCTTGGCCAAAGTCAGGTCGTCATTAAAAGCTTAGAGGCTAATTATCAAGCAATTCATGGCGTTTCAGGGGCAACAATCCTTGGAAGCGGTCGTGTGGCACTTATTCTTGACGTTATTGGTTTGAGTGATTTAATTGGCTCTCAATCCGATCAAAAGAATCTTGAAAAGCTAGTGGTAACAAAGTCAAAAAGTAATGATGATATTGTTGCAGAAGATAGAACACAGGTTGTGTAGAAGGAGAAAGGTATGGAGAGTGTGGCAGAAAAAGTTGAAAGTGGCTCGTCAGATGATGGAGAAATTCATGACAGTGAGACATTACAGTTTATAACTTTTCGTGTTGGCGAAGAAGAGTATGGTGTTGATATTATGTCGGTGCTTGAAATTAAAGGGTGGAGCGAAACAACAAGGTTGCCTAACTCTCCTGAGTACATGAAGGGAGTGATTAACCTGCGTGGTGTGATTGTGCCGATCTTCGATTTGCGCCTTCGCTTTAGTATGGGTGACACAGAAGTCACAAAAACGCATGTTGTTGTGATTGTTTCAATAGAAGGTCGTGATGTTGGCATTCTGGTTGATGCAGTTTCGGATATTTTAACAATTTATGAGCACGATATTCGTCCCATTCCAGATGTTGATGAATCTTCGCGATCTGAATTCTTAAAAGGTTTGGTTACAGTAAATGAAAGAATGGTTTCCCTACTTGATATTGAGAAACTTTTTCATGTGGGTGAGTTGGAAAATATTGAAGGTATCGAGTAAATAGAAGGAGTGGTAAAATGAGTCAATTAGCAAATAGTTTTAAATTTTTTACAGAAATGAGGTTATCTAAAAAACTTCCTTTTCTTGTTTTAATGTCAGCATTAATTACGGGCGTTGTTGTTAGTGTGTTTACTTTTAGTAGCGCAGAGCATTCTTTGAAAATTGAGGCAGAAGAAAGGCTTTTGAGTCTTTTAGAGTCTCGAAAAGAAGACTTATCGCATACTTTGCAGGGGATTCGCGCGGACCTGAAGTTTAATGCAGAAAACCCTTTCATCATTGATGCTTTGAAAGACTTCTCATCAGCCTGGCGTCAGCTTGGAGGAGATCAGCTTTCCAAGCTTCAGCGCCTTTATATCAATGAGAACCCTCATCCAACAGGCAGTAAGGAGAACCTAGATGCCGCATCAGATGGTTCTGTTTACAGCAAGGTTCATGGAAAATATCATCCTTGGATTAGAATGTTTTTAAAAGAAAGACATTATTACGATATTTTTCTTTTTAATCTTGAAGGTGATCTTGTTTATTCGGTGTTTAAAGAACTAGACTATGCAACGAATGTTGAAAAAGGGCAGTATAGAAATACAGACCTTGGAAACGCATATCGTGCAGCAAAGAACGGCGCCAATACTGAGCAGCATTTCTTTGACTTTAAGCCTTACGCACCATCTCATGGTGCGCCTGCTGCGTTTATTTCGACACCAATTCTAGAAGATGGGAAAAAAATAGGTGTTCTTGTTTATCAAATGCCTGTTGATCGTATTAACGAGGTGATGAACTTTTCTCATGGTCTAGGTGAGTCAGGTGAAATCTTTCTTGTCGGAGAAGATCACTTTATGAGAAATGATTCTCGTCATTCTGAAGAATCTACGCTTTTAAAGCGCAAAGTTGATTCAGAAGATGTCGATCTTGCCTTAGGGGGTGGTCATGGTTTTGGTGAGGCTTTAAATTATAAGGGCGTACCTGTTGCGATGGCATACGACCATATTGATTTCTTAGGAACAAGATGGGGTATGGTTGCAGAGGAAGATTTAGATGAGGTCTTGAAATCAGTTGAAGAACTAAAAGCTAAAGTTATTGCTGGTGTTTTAATTGTTCTAGCAATCGTTTCATTGATTGGTTACTTCATTTCAAAAGGTATTGTCGCAAAAATTCTTGCAATGACAAATGCTTTGAAGGATGTTGAAGCGCAAAAGGCTGATATCCAGATTCCAGCCTTGGAAGCAAGTGATGAAATTGGTGACATGGCGCGTGCGCTTGCTGGTATCCGTACAATGGGGCAAAGCACAATGCGTGTTAAGATTGCACTTGATTCTGTAAAAAGTAATGTGATGATGGCAGATGAAAATCATGACATTGTTTATGCAAATCCAGCTGTTATTTCGATGCTTCGTAATGCGGAGTCTGATATCAAAAAGGACTTGCCAAACTTTTCAACAGATGCCGTTATTGGTAGTAATATTGACATTTTTCACAAGAATCCTTCACATCAACGTGAGATGCTTGCGAAACTTACGGACACTTACAGTACCGAAATTACCGTTGCGGGGCGTATTTTTGCACTAACTGCTACGCCTGTTCTTGATGCGGATAAAAACCGTCTGGGAACAGTTGTTGAGTGGGAAGATGTAACGCAAGAGCGTGCAACAGAAAACGAGATTAAGAATATCGTTGAAAGTGCTGCAAATGGTGACTTCAGTCAAGTTGTTGAAGAAGAAGGCAAGGAAGGCTTTATGCTGACCCTCAGTACTGGCGTTAATTCTATCACGTCAACGGTATCTGGTGCAGTTGGTGAAGTTGCTGAAATGTTGAGCGCAATGGCAGAAGGTGATCTGACCAAGCGTATTGAAGCAGACTTTAGTGGCATGTTTGAGAAGTTGAAAGATGATGCGAATAAAACGGCTGATCAGTTGGCAGAAATTATTACGCGTATTTCAAATTCAACAGATACGATTTCTCATGCTTCAAGTGAAGTTGCTGCAGGGAGTACAGATCTATCACATAGAACTGAACAACAAGCTTCTAGCCTTGAAGAAACAGCCGCTTCTATGGAAGAGCTTTCTTCAACAGTTAAGCAAAATGCAGAAAGTGCACAGGATGCAAGCAGGCTTTCTGTTGAGGCAAACACGGTTGCTACAGAAGGTGGGGCCGTTGTAACAAACGCAGTCGATGCGATGAGTAAAATTGAAGAGTCTTCACGTAAGATTTCAGATATTATAGGTGTCATTGACGAAATTGCCTTCCAAACAAATCTACTTGCACTTAATGCCGCAGTTGAGGCTGCTAGAGCAGGTGATGCTGGTAAAGGGTTTGCGGTTGTTGCTTCTGAGGTGAGGACGCTGGCACAAAGATCAGCTGAAGCATCTAAAGAGATTAAAGCTTTGATCGTTGATAGTAATGGCCAAGTTCAAGAAGGTGTTGAGCTTGTTAATAAAGCTGGTGAGTCTTTAGACGGTATTCTTTCTTCGGTTAAGCAGGTTTCTGACCTTGTTTCTGAAATTGCTTCTGCAAGTCAAGAGCAGGCATCTGGTATTGATGAAATCAATTCAGCTGTAACGCAAATGGATGAAATGACACAGAAGAATGCTGCACTTGTTGAAGAAAGTACAGCTGCAGCAAGGTCAATGGAAGAGCAAGCTGATGAGTTAAAGCAACTTGTTCGCTTCTTTAATATTGGAAGTGAAGGCAGTGAGCCGCGTCTTTTAGCTTCGAACGTTGAGAAAGCGCCGTTACAATCTTCTGCTCCTGTTGAAGCTGTTGATGAGGGATCCTTTGATGAAGACTGGGAAGAATTTTAGGTCGAACTAAACCATAAAAGGGATGTCTTTATGAGTGAATCTTTTGACTTAAAAGATAGGGAGTTCCGTTTTTTAGCGAAATTCCTTAACGAGAAGACGGGAATCGTTTTAGGTGACAATAAGCGCCCTATGATGAACTCTCGTCTCTCTCGTCGGTTGCGCGCATTAAAGCTTCAGAACTATAAGCAGTATTGTGATTTCATCGTAACCCCTGAAGGGGAAACTGAAATGCCACATATGGTGAATGCAATCACAACCAATCTGACAAAGTTTTTCCGTGAAAAGCATCATTTTGAGTATTTAAAAAATACTCAAATTCCTAAAATTCTTGCTTCTCAAAGAGGTGGTTCTCGTCTTCGCATATGGTCTGCGGGGTGTTCTTCTGGTGAGGAGCCTTATTCTATCGCGATGACTTTGCGTGAAACTCTGAAGAATATCGATGGAACTGATACCAAAATATTGGCAACAGATCTGGATACAAACATGGTTTCTCATGCGTCACAAGGGCTTTATAAAATTGGCCGGACTGTCGAGGAAGGCCTAACAAAAAGGCAGTTAAAAGAGTATACAGATGCGAAAGTGATCAATGGTAATGACCACATTCAGATGAAAAATAATGTCCGAAAGTTAATCACTTTTAAGCAATTAAACCTGCTTCATCCTTTTCCAATGAAAGGGCCATTTGATGTTGTTTTTTGTCGCAATGTTGTTATTTACTTTGACAAAGATACACAGCGTACGCTTTTCAAGAAAATGGCTCAACTGATGCCTTTGGGATCGATTCTTTGTATTGGGCACTCTGAAAATCTTTCCGGTGTGTCAGATGATTTCAAGCTGATAGGTCAAACAATTTACGAGAGAGTTTGAGGAGTTAAGCGTGAAAAGCGATTTTGTGTTTGGGAGTCCAACACGAGATAAACCAGAAAAAAGGATTGATTCTGCAACAAAGGTTACTTCTGTACGCCTACTGCCTGGCGAACACTATGTAACATCTTTGCCAGGTGAAATGCTTGTAACAATTTTGGGGTCATGTGTTTCTGCGTGTATACGTGATCCGATGATTGGTGTTGGCGGCATGAACCATTTTTTGTTGCCTCTCAAAAAAGGAGAGAACACATCAAGTTCTTCTTGGGCAAGTGCTTCGGACTTGATGCGCTATGGCAATTTTGCAATGGAGAAACTTATTAACGAGATTCTCTCAAGGGGAGGCTTAAGAACACGATTGGAAATTAAACTTTTTGGCGGGTCAAATGTTTTGAAAACATTTACTGCTATTGGATCAAATAATGTATCATTTGTTCTAGAATATTTAAAAACTGAAGGACTGAAAACAGCAAGTGAAGACTTGGGTGGTGAGCTTCCTCGACGCGTCCATTACTTCCCAGATAGCGGGAAAGTAATGCGTATTTTCATAAGAGAAGGTCAAAAAGAAAACTATAAACGGCTTGTCGAACGAGAACAAACATTTGCTAAAACAGTTGCTGATAAGCCAAAAGAAGATGATATCGAGTTATTTGATTAGATGTATTGTTAAGAGGTAAAAATGAAGAAAATAAGGGCTATTGTTGTTGACGACTCTGAGTTGATGAGAAAAATCATTACTGAGATGTTATCTTCAGATCCAGATATCGAGGTTGTCGCCACGGCAGAAGACCCCTTTGATGCAAGAGAGAAAATTAAAAAACACCACCCTGATGTTATTACATTAGATATCGAAATGCCTAAGATGGATGGGATTACTTTCCTAGAAAAAATAATGAAGCTGCGTCCGATGCCAGTTGTTATGGTCTCTACTTTGACACAGTCAGGTGCTGAGGCAACAATTCGTGCCTTAGAAATAGGCGCTGTTGACGCAATTGGTAAGCCAAGTGCAGATAATGAAGAAAAATTAAAGCGTATCAGAGACGAGCTTGTAGAAAAGGTGAAATCTGCAGCTTCAGCAAAGGTGGGGACAGTATCAAGCAAGAAAGCTGATGGCGCGAAGGTAGGTGTCGTCAATAAAGTTTTTCCTTATTCAGTTGTTGGAATTGGCTCGTCCACAGGTGGAATTGAGGCTTTGAAGCAAGTCCTTCCTTTATTGCCACGCAAAATACCCCCTGTTTTGATTGTTCAGCATTTACCGGAAAGTTTCTCAAAAAGTTTTGCAGACAGAATGAACAGTATTAGTGAGGTAAAAGTGAAACTGTCAGAGCATGATGAAATGATTCAGCCAGGAACCGTCTATATTGCGCCTGGAGATTGCCACCTTGAAATCAAGAAGCAAGGAAATATGATGATTTGTCGTCATAATACAAAAGATTTAGTTTCAGGCCATAGGCCTTCGGTCGATGTTCTCTTCCATTCTATTGCAGAAAATGCTTCAATAAAGTCGGTTGGAGTTATATTGACGGGAATGGGGCGCGACGGTGCCGAAGGGCTTTTGAAGATGAGGCAAACAGGTATGAGGACATTTTCTCAAAACAAAGGAAGCTGTGTTGTTTATGGGATGCCTAGGGTCGCTGTTGAAATTGGTGCCTCAGAAAAGGAAGTGTCATTGGAAAAGATTCCATTGGGAATTGTTAATACTCTAAACTCTTTCGGAGATAAATCATGACAGAGCCAAAAACTTCAAGCCTTATTCAGTGGTATGGTTTTTCTGAATCACAGAAACGAATAAACCAGGTTTTAGGCGAAGAAGTTGGTCTGATTTCGAAAGACGTTGAAGAAAACGTTTTAAGCTTGAATGACCAGTTTAAAAACCTTGCGGAGTCTGTGCGAGAACAAACAAATCAGCTTACAAATATTATTGGTCTTGTCAAAGATGTTCAGGTTGCGGGAGAAAATATTTCTCTTGAAAAAGTAGCAGAGTTCCTTGAAGAAACTTTAAAGAAAATTATTGATGAAATTGTCTTCTTTTCCAAGCAGGCGATGAAAATGATTTATTCTTTGGACGACGTTTTGCAAAACGTCGAGGCTATTGAAAAGTGTATTGGTGATATTGAAGGTATTAATAGTACAACAAACTTTGTTGCCTTAAATGCACGTATCGAAGCGATCAGGGCAGGAGAAGCAGGGTCAACTTTTGTTGTCGTTGCGAATGAAATACGAGACTTGTCTACGGCGACGAATGAGCTTGCTGAGAAAATGAGAAACCAGATAGGCATTATTGTGTCTGGCATGAAAGATAGTCATGTTATTCTTCAAGATCTTGCAACGGTTGATATGTCATCACATATTTTATCAAAAGAAAAGTTAGACCTTTTCATGGATGGTATTGTTAATAGAAACCAAGAACTGTCAGGTTATTTGTCGCAAGCTGCAACAACATCTGAAGACGTTTCTGCGGCTATTTCAAAAGTCGTGATGGATATGCAGTTTCAAGACCGTGCAAAACAGAAAATGGATCATGTAATGGAGTCATTAAGCGTTATTAATGGCGCTATTGATGAAATAAAAAGTGATGTTCGTCAACAAAATCCAGATATTGAGTTTAGTGAAGATTTAGATGAGGTATGGGTGAAGTCTTTGTTAGACAAGTTTACGCTTGCTGATGTTCAAAGGCGTTTTATTGAAAGGCTTTTGTTGAATAAAGACTATGAAGAAGTTCAAACAGAAATGGAAGAAGGCACTCCAGGTTCAAGTGCTGAAGAAGATGAAATTGAACTGTTTTAATATTTACTTTACGGAGGGTTTTTTATGGACATTAATTTGAATTATTCTGGGAGCCAAGTTATCTTGTCATTGAAGGGGCGCTTTACTTTCAAAGACTATGAACAATGGAGAAAAGCTGTCAGCGAAGCTGTTTCTCGTGACGGTATTACAAGCGTGGTTGTCGATTTTTCTGACGTTGAGTTTATTGACTCTGCTGCAATTGGCATGCTTCTTGTGCTTAGAGAAGAAGGGCAAGAGAAGAAAGTCTCAATTTCAATTGAAAATTCACAAGGCCAAGTTCATAAGATTTTAGAGCTGTCAAAAATGTTAGAGCTTTTTTCTAAAAACTAAGAAGGTATAACATTGTCTCATTCAGTAATGATAGATCAAGATTTTCAAGAGATTGAGAAGCGTATTTATAAATCTAAGATTCTAGTGGTTGATGACTCTCCGCTTAATCGAGAGCTGATCAAGAGCTATCTTACATCTGTCGGTTTTCATAATATCGCATTCGCCGAGAATGGTAGGCAAGCTTTGGATATTATTTTTGGTGATTCACCAGACTTTGTTATTCTTGATATTATTATGCCAGAAGTTGATGGATTCGAGGTTCTTGAAAAGGTGCGTAAAGATCGTCGATTTGACAATCTTCCTATATTTGTTCAAACAGCCCTTAACCAAGAAGAGCGCTTGAAAGTTTTTAATTGTGGTGCAACTGGGCTTTTGATGAAGCCGATAAACCAAGCTGAACTTCTTTCAAGTCTTAAAGCTCACTTACAAACAGGTGTTTTGATTAAAGATTTAAAGTCTTATAGTCAAAGGGTTTCAAAAGATCTTGATCTTGCAAAATCAATGCAGATTGACTTGCTCCCGAATGCGCATACTTTAGACTTCATCGAAAAAAAAATGGGCATTCTTATTCATTCAGAGTTTGTAACATCAGATGAGTTGGGGGGAGACTTATGGGGAGTTGAGCCAATATCAGACAGTCTTCTATCAGTCTATGTGCTGGATTTTTCGGGGCATGGTATTATGGCTGCTCTTAACACGTTTCGTCTTTCATCTTTTTTAAAGCAAGTTCTGCAAACAACTAAATCTCCTTCAGCTTGTTTGGAGAAAATTAATAAATATTTATTTGATAATCTTCCAACAGGTCAGTTCGCCACAATGTTTCTTGGTATTGTTGATCTTGAAGAGGGTAAAATATCTTATGCGAGCGCATCAGCTCCGCCTCCTTTTATCGTCAACCATGAAACGCTTGAAGTCTTGTCTGGGAATGGAGAAGGTTTTCCTCTTGGTATCGTTGAAAACGGTGGATATGAAGATAGAGAAATGGCATTTAATACTGGTTCAAGACTTTTTCTCTATAGTGATGGTATGTCAGAGTCTTGTGACCATAAAGGCAATATGTTTGACGATGAAGGTATTCAAAACTTTTTAGAATCGAATATTTCAGAGAAGAGATTTTTTGAAAGCGTTATGAGAGATTTTCGTGTTAGAAAAGGTAATGCTGGAACAGAAGATGACTTGACGGTTGTTTCTTTAAAAAGAAACGCCTAGTTTTTGTTTCCGTATATAATCTTATGCATAAGTTCTTCACCGATAGTGTTGGGTTTTCTTCTGGACTTTATGTAAAGATCATTAATGAGATGTTGCTCGATTTGATCTTGGTGAAAAGAATGGAAAATATCAAAAGTAATGCTTATGTCTTCATTGGCGTCAACAGAGCATTTTTTAATCATGAAAACAGTTTTTTGCTTTTCTAATTTCTCAAGCATGGCTTGTGCATTCATACTTTCTATTAAATCATTCGGCAATACAAAGTCTGTATTCACATTTTTATAGGTAAGTCTGGACTGTGATTCTTGTTCGCTTATTTCTAAGATACGCGCTGTGACGAGTGGTATTTCACAGGAAATTCGCGTGTGGTTTTGAATAATAATGTTTATATTTTTTATGTGAAGTAGTAAGCCGTATTTTTCAGCATCTTTTGTTTCGGGCGCTTCTATTGGAGATTTTGCGTTGAAATGGTTTGATGTCTCTAGTGTTGCTTTTTTTGCGATTCTATCAAGATGATCTGGCGACACATCTAGGTTTTGGAATAAGATTTTGAAAGCAAGTTCTAATTCATACCATAGGGTGTCAATTGCTGGTGATATTTCCACAGAAACATCATTCTCAACAAGTGTGTTTTCATCCTGGTCGCGGTCTTTGCGCTCTTCACCGTCTTCTTTGCGCGCAATACGATAAGAAGATAGTTGCGTTTTAAGGCCATTTTGCACACTTGATATTATTTTAATCATGAAACAGAAAGTACGATTTATTTTCTATAAAATCAATCTTTTTCAGTATGTTGTTTCTTTTTTTTCAAAAGTGCTTCAAGTGTTTTAGGTATGATAAGAAAGTCAATGACAAGCGTTAACGTAATAACAATAAGCATAAAAGAAGCAAGCTGTGTTTTGAAAAGAAGAGATGATTTGTAGAATGATGCAAAGCTGAGGAGGAGTAGAATTGAAATAGAAACTAATTCACTTCCAACGGTTTGGTAGGCATATTTAACGGCTTCAGTTGCTTGCATCCCTTTATTCTTTAAGGCGTAGTTTGCCTTCATAAAAAGGTGGATTTTGTTATCAACGGTGATGCCAAACGCCATTATACTTGCGATGACTGGAAGCATTATTGCGTTCAAGTTGGTGACATCAAAAATAAAGTGTGCAGCAATGATGCATCCTCCACCATACAGCATACAGAGAACACCATATAATGCTTGCTTAAAAAATAGAGAAATAATTGTGCTGATAATGATGACAAACAGGGCAACATGAAGGCCAAGGCTGTTGAGGTGTGGAAATATCAAATAACTATATAAACAAAAAAGAATAAAGCCGATTTGGGCGACGTTAGAAATTATCTTTTTTTCTAAAACATAATGGCAAAGCTTTTCTGAAATATTCAGGTTCAGAGAATTCTCAGAGTCTCTTCTGATGCGTGCAGGCCAAATTGTCATAATTGCGGGAAGGAAAGTCACAGAGAAGATGAGGGCGATAAAAATGCCGACAATTGCAATGATGCCAATATTTTGCATGTCTGTATTTTTATTTAAGATAAAACCAAAAAAACCGAGAGCAGTCGTTAGGCTTGTAATAATAATGGGATAAAAAGAGATTTTTACGGAGCGCTCAATAGCATCTCTGCGAGAGAGTTTTTTATTGGTGTGATAACGCATTGTTGCGATAAGGTGAACAGCATCAGCCACAGCAAGAGACATAATTAAAGCAGGCGCAATGGATGATGCGGGTGTTAATTCTATCCCAATCCATCCAAATATCCCAAGAGACAAAATGCTAGAGGCTGCTGCGACAATGAGTACAGCCATTGTGCCAACAATAGAGCGTAAAAGAATAAATAGGAAAACAAGAAGGCCTAAGAAAACGGTCGATAAAACTTTAACGGCTTCAGCGTTATCGAAAAACATCGTCGTGATGCCGTTATTGTTGATGATCAGGGCATTGCTGCCGCTGATGCCGATGCCCAAAGATAGGCCAAGGCAAAGGATAAATACAGGCCAACGCTGGGCGATAACTTTTTGAGAGAGAGCTTCACTGAATTTGTTTATCATGACATTTTCCTTCTGATCAAAGCTATTTCTTCTTCGATATGATCGGCGTTTGCTAGGTCGATAACAATATCTGCTTTAAATTGGTGTTTAAACCAAGTTGTTTGTCTTTTGACATATTGCCTTGTGACTTGGCAAATTCTTTCAAACATTTCGTCTTTTGTATAGTCAGATTCTAAATATTTTTTAATTTCAGCCACTCCAATCGTTTTCATCGCAGAGGCTGTTAAGGGCAGGTTTTGTTTGAGGAGGCTTTGTACTTCTTCAATTGCGCCATCATTTAACATTTTATGCAGTCTTTTTTCTATTTTTTCATGAATTAACGTTCTTTCTGGCAGAAGAAGAATTTTGATGAAGTCCCATTCTTTAGGGGGGAGGTGCGATTTTTGGGTGTGCCAGTACTCAATAGGTTTTTTTGTTTCATGCAAGACGTCCCATGCCCTTGCAAGCCGTTGAGGGTCGCTGGGCGTTTTTGCATTGTTGTTTTTGAGGTCTTTTGCAAGCTTTTCTGGTCCTTCCTGTGTAAGGAGCATTTCTCTGGCTCTTTTTGTTTCTTCAGAAATAGGCGGGATGTTGCTCATGCCTTCAGTCAGCGCATTAATATATAATCCGCTACCGCCTACCAAGATAGGCAGTTTGTCTTTTGCAAGCGTATCTGTAATCTGCTTTGTAGCAAGAATTCTCCATTCATTCATAGTGTTGTGAGCATCATTTTTCAGGATGCCGTAAAGATGGTGCGGTGCTTTCTTTAAATCGTCAGGGGAAGGTTGTGCCGTTAGGGTGGGTAAATTTTGGTACATTTGTCGGCTGTCTGCATTTATGATTTCGCCATTAAACTCTTGTGATATTTTTATACCAAGAGATGATTTGCCGCTAGCTGTTGGGCCTGTAAGCACAAGAATTTTTTGTCGCAAAATTATAACTCCAAAGTCGAATTGGCGCCTCTACATGATAGGTATATATTGCCCATAGACAACAACATATAGTATCAATTATAAGGGTAGGTACGCAAATTAGGTGAATTGTCAAACCTTGAAGGAAATCTTAGCGAATGTTTGTGATGAAGAGAATTAATTTTTTATTAATTTTGGTGAGTGCTTTCTTATTAGTGCTGGCTAACTCTCATAATGTTCATGCTGCAGGCAACTATGCTGCGATTGTTATTGATGCTGGTAGTGGTGAAATTTTGTACTCAGCAAATCCTGATGATAGAAAATACCCTGCATCCCTCACAAAAATGATGACTCTTTATATGGTTTTTGATGCCTTAAAAGAAGGTCGGATTCGTTTGGACACGCGCTTGAATATTTCTCGTCGCGCTTCTCGTCAGCCTCCTTCAAAGTTGGGTCTTCGTCCTTCACAAACAATTTCAGTTCAAGACGCAGTTCTTGCACTTGTCACAAAGTCAGCAAATGATGTCTCTGTTGCAATTGCAGAGAACCTTGCGGGAAGTGAGTGGCGCTTTGCAAGGTTGATGACAAAAAAATCACGTCAATTAGGTATGCGTAAGACAATTTTTAAGAATGCTTCTGGTTTGCCAAATCGTGGGCAAAAAACAACGGCAAGAGATATGGCTGTTTTATCTGTTTCTTTGATGAGAGATTTCCCAGAATATTATCATTATTTTTCAACGTCTAGTTTTGCTTATAAAGGTAAAAAATATTCTAATCATAATAAGCTGCTTGCAAACTATCCTGGTGTTGATGGGATTAAAACAGGATATATCCGTGACTCGGGCTTTAACTTGGTGGCATCTGCTAAGCGTGAAGGTCGTCGTTTGATTGGTGTTGTATTTGGTGGTCGCTCTTCGGCGGCGCGTAATAAACACATGTCACAGTTGCTGGACCGTGGCTTTACAACGCTGGCAAAACGTGACTACGATAAAACTGGAACACAGCTTGCTGCTGCGCCATCTCGCATTATTGAACCTAAGAATAATCCTAAAAAGTTTGTTTCTGTGCCACAGCCAGTAAAGCAATCTGATGATAATGTTATCGCAGATGGCAAAGAGAACCCGAACTTAATATATGTTTCTTCTGATAGCCCACTCTCTATTGAGCAGCGTCGCTTTCAGCCTTCTTTCGTTGCACAAGAAGGAGATGTCTCAGATGAAGTGATTGGTGCGCAAGAAACTCAAATTTTTGTTTCAACATATGTGCCTAAGGCGCAAGCTTCACCAAGCCGCGACCTGGTTGAGGAGCCATTGGGAACTTGGGGTGTTCAGGTTGGTGCTTTTAATACGCATCAAATTGCCTTAGATAAGGCAGAGAAAGCAATATCAACCTTATCTGACGGTGTTTCAAAGCCAAAGGTTGTGAGTTTTGTAAAGAATGGTCGCACATACTACCGTTCTCGTCTTGTTGGTTACGACCAGTCTGCAGCAAGAAAAGCGTGCGGTGCTTTGAAAAGTCAAAAAATCGATTGCTTTGCCATTAACACTTCAAATTAATTCTTATTTTTGTCGCATCTTCTGTGAATCTGAAGTATTCTTCCTGCTCAGTTGAATATTCTCGGTTTGAAGTATGAAGAAAATATACGTTATCTTTTTGTGTCTTTTCCTATTGGGGTGTGAAACGCCTCTTTCCGATGATCGACTCATCATTGATGGTGATCTTCATATTATTCGTAATAAACATTCTGTTTCAGTAGGGTTTTTACCTGTCTTTGCGGTATGTCATGATGGTATAGGAGACTTGATGGCTGAAATTGAAGGAGAGGAAATATGTCTTCGTATGAATGATTATGCATCTGTTCCTTTTAGGCCGAGGTGGCCAAATCGGGATCTGGAAAACCCTGTTTTTAGTCATTTGTGGAATATGTGCCATCAAAAATTTGGGTATAGTAAGGTTGATTTTTTTGCGTGTGATTAAAAGATAATAAAAATGTTTACAGGACTTATTACACATATTGGAACGATCAACTTTTTTTCTGCTGGAAGATGCGAGATAAGATGTAAGGCTTTGCCTAATATTCTTATTGGCGCCTCTGTTGCTTGCTCGGGTGTATGCTTAACTGTTGTCGAAAAAACAGAAACTTCTTTCTCTGTCGATATTTCAGAGGAAACGCTTATGAAAACGACAGCTTCTCAGTGGCAGGTTGGTGACATTCTTAATTTAGAGTTTTCTCTAAAAATGGGAGATGAATTGGGCGGTCACTTTGTTTTTGGGCACGTTGATAATACGATCAAGTTACTAGATAAAATAGAGCAAGATAAAAGTACTATTTTATCTTTTGAGTTAAGTAAAGATTTATCGCCTTTTGTTGTAGAAAAAGGATCTGTGGCTTTGAATGGGGTTTCGCTAACAGTTAATAATGTTAGGGAAAAGTCATTTGATGTTACAATCATTCCTCACACATTTGAGGTGACAAATTTAAAAATGTTGACGCCAGGTGATTCTGTGAATGTTGAGGTTGATATGCTTGCTAGATATGTTTCAAAGCAATTGGAGTTAAAAAATGCAAAGTAACATTTTATCGCCGATTGAAGAGGTGATCGAAGACATTAAGTCGGGAAAAATGATTGTCCTTGTTGATGATGAAGATCGTGAGAATGAAGGTGACCTGGTTGTCGCCGCTGAGAAAGTGACGCCTGAGATTGTTAATTTTATGGCGAAAGAAGGCCGTGGCTTAATTTGTCTTGCTCTGACGAAGGAGCGTGTTGAAAAGCTTGGGTTGCCACTTATGGCGCAAAGAAATAACTCTAGGCATCAGACAGCTTTCACAGTTTCAATTGAGGCGCGTGAGGGTGTTACCACAGGTATCTCGGCGGCTGATCGCTCACAAACTGTTTCAGTTGCGATTGATGATACGAAGGGGGCTGCTGATATTGCAACGCCTGGCCATATTTTTCCATTGGTTGCCAGAGATGGAGGTGTGCTTGTGCGCGCTGGCCATACAGAGGCTTCTGTTGATCTATCTAGAATGGCAGGGCTAAATGCATCGGCTGTTATTTGCGAGATTATGAATGAAGATGGTACAATGGCAAGACTGCCAGATTTAATTCCTTTTGCTCAAAGCCATAATCTTAAAATTGCAACAATTCGTGACCTTATTGCGTACAGGCGCCAAAATGATAAGCTTGTCGAAATCGTTGCTGAGGATGATTTTTCCAGTGAATTCGGTGGCGATTTTAAAATGCGTGTTTATGCTAATAAAGTAGCATATGCAGAGCATATTGTTCTTATCAAAGGAGATATATCAGGTGATATGCCTGTCTTGGTGCGTATGCATTCACTGAATTTTTTACAAGATATGCTTGGTGATACATCCTCGGATAAAGGAAGCGAGCTTCAAAAATCTATGCAGATGATAGGAGAAGAGGGACGCGGTATTATAGTTATTATTCGCGAGCCTTTACCAACAAGTTTATCAGATCGTTTGCTGAGTAAGAAGCAGAGTAAAGCGACACCAGACCTTCGAGACTATGGTGTCGGCGCACAAATCTTGCTAGATTTAGGTGTTTCTGAGATGGTTCTCCTTTCTAATAGCTCGAAGCATGTTGTTGGTTTGGATGGATATGGGCTGAAAATATCTGAATACAGGAGAATTGTGTGAAAATATTAATTATCGAATCTCGTTTCTATGATGATATTGCGGATGAGCTGCTTGCCGGTGCGCAAGAAGAGCTTAAGGCCCAGGACGCAGAGTGTGATGTCGTTACGGTGCCTGGTGCTTTTGAAACACCTGCAGCACTTTCTTATGCGATTTCTTCGCAAAAAGAGTATGATGGCTATGTTACGTTGGGTTGTGTCATTCGTGGCAAAACATTTCATTTTGAAATTGTTGCACAAGAAAGTGCGCGCGCGCTTGTAGATCTTTCTGTGCGTCACAAGTTATGCTTGGGAAATGCAATCTTAACAGTTGAAAATAAAAGACAAGCAATGAATCGTGCTTTACGATCAAAAAAGAATCTTGGTGCTGCCGCTGCGCGTGCCTGTATGAATATGATACGTATAAAAGAAGAGTTAAAATGAGTCGCAAAAAACACACAGCAAGGCTTGCCGCAGTTCAAGCTATTTATCAGTTTGAGATGTCTGACGGTGCTTCATGGGAAGAGGTGCGTCGTGACTTTATAGAAAACCGCATGAAAGACTTGCTCGATCACGAGGAGCATGTAACAGACGTTGACCAAGGTCTGTTTGTGAACTTATTTGATCATGCTGTTCACAAAAAAAGCGATATAGAAGATATTATTGAAAAAAATCTTTCAGGGGACTGGAAAATCGATCGTCTTGAAAAAGTCTTAAGAGCCATTTTGCGCGTTGGTATTTGCGAATTGCTTGTTGTGCCAGAAACACCTGCAAAAGTGGTTATTACAGAGTACGTGAAGTTGACAAAATCTTTTTTTGATGGTGATGAGTCTGGTTTTGTAAATCGTGTTCTTGATCAAGTTGCACACGCGTTGAGAGCAGATGAGTTTTAGTGAGTTTGATCTGATAGAGAAGTACTCTCTTCCTTTAACTGGCGGTCAGCCAGGTGCATTTGATCTAAAAGATGATGCGGCTCTTATTACATCACAAGAGGGGTTTATCGTTACGACGGATATGTTGATAGAGGGTGTTCATTTTTTAAGTGATGCCAATCCCAGCTTGATCGCAAAAAAAGCATTGCGTGCTAATCTATCTGACTTGGCTGCTATGGGCTCAAAGCCTGTGGCTTACACGCTTGCCGTTGCTATTCCAAAAAAACATATGAAAGATGAAAGCTGGATCAAAGCATTTTCAGATTCTTTGG
This sequence comes from Alphaproteobacteria bacterium, assembly GCA_030425825.1. Classification (GTDB taxonomy): domain Bacteria; phylum Pseudomonadota; class Alphaproteobacteria; order JAUHZY01; family JAUHZY01; genus JAUHZY01. Next base: position 959,684 of record JAUHZY010000001.1, on the reverse strand, counting down.
CAGAGGAAAACGCATCTTTCGGCGTTTATACTTTGGGGGGGGATACAACGTCTACAGATGGTTTGTTGACGATTTCGATTACAGCCTTTGGTGTTCCTGTGAATGGGCATATTCTAAAAAGATCAGAAGCCTACGTTGGGGATTCTATCTTTGTTAGTGGTTCAATAGGGGATGCTTTTTTAGGTTTGCAAAATATGAATGGCAGTATTGATGTTTCTGATAATGACAGAAAATTTATTGAAAGCCGTTATTGGATGCCTACCCCAAGAACTGAATTAGGACAAGAGCTTGCCGCGTTTGCAACATCTGCGATAGACATATCGGACGGACTTTTGGCTGAGATGAACCATGTGTGCAAGGCTTCTTCTGTTGGAGCAGTCATTCAGTATCACGCTTTACCACTATCATCTTCGGCAAAAAATATTTTAAAAAAGTATCCTGGTTTATATAAAGCTTTTTTTTCCGCAGGGGACGACTTTGAACTTTTATTTACTGTGAAGGCAGAGGATGTTTCTAGGTGTGCAGAATTATCACAAGCATATAATATTCAATTAACAAAAATAGGTGAAGTTAACTCAGGCGTTGATTTGATTGTATATGATGACGATACTCGCCAGGTAGAATTCGGAGAAATGGGTTATGACCACTTTAAATAGATTATTTTTTACGTTGCTTGCCGTAATTTTCGTGTTGGCATTTTCAGTAAATACTTCTTTTGCGGAAGAGCTATCTGACCAAGAGCAGGTCGAAGATGGTGAGCATGAAAAAAAACCCGAGTATGCTTATTTTGAAATGAAGGGCATTACGATTCCTTATATAAGAGAGGATGGGGTCACACAGTTTTCGACATATTTAATCACGTTGGAAGTTGAAAAAGAGAATGAGAAAAAAATAGAAGGCAAAGTACGTCAGCTGACTGATGCCTATATCAGTTATCTTTTCAGGCTTTCTCAGTATAATATTGATAATAGATTAAGAAATCTTGACTTTATCAAGGAGCGCCTGCGTGAAGTCACAGAAAAAGTGGTCGATGAAGACTTAATCCATGATATTTTGATTCGTGGTGCAAGAGATAAACGCTTCTAAGAGTTAAAAAAACAAAATTTTTAGTGACATGTCTAAATATTTTGAATAAATTGACTTCCTTTAGTTACTATTACATATCAAATAAATCAAAAATAGAGGGGTTTACCTATGACAGATTTACAGTTGTTCGTACTCTTTTCAGGTGTGTTGGCACTTCTGTACAGCCTATATGCATGGATGAGTATTATGAAAGTTGGGACAGGTACAGAGCGCATGCAGCAAATTGCTGGAGCGATTCAAGAAGGTGCTGCGGCTTATTTAAATCGTCAGTATAAAGCGATTGCTGTTGTTGGCGTTGTTGTTGCTGCTTTATTAGGCTACGTTTTGGGTCAGCATGTTGCCGTTGGTTTTGTTATTGGTGCTGTTCTTTCTGGTATCGCGGGTTATCTTGGAATGAACGTTTCTGTTCGTGCAAATGTACGCACAACAAACGCCGCGCAATCAAGCTTAAAGCAAGCTTTAGATGTTGCTGTAAAAGCAGGTAATGTAACAGGTATGCTTGTTGTCGGCCTTGGCCTTCTTGGTGTTGCAGTTTACTACTATGTGCTGCAAATGAACGGTGTTGCCGAAAGAAGTGTTATTGAAAGTCTTGTTTCATTAAGTTTTGGTGCTTCTTTAATTTCTATTTTTGCACGCTTAGGCGGTGGTATCTTTACAAAAGGTGCTGATGTAGGTGCTGACTTGGTTGGTAAAATTGAAGCTGGTATTCCTGAGGATGATCCCAGAAACCCAGGTGTGATTGCTGATAACGTTGGTGATAACGTTGGTGATTGTGCTGGTATGGCAGCGGATGTTTTTGAAACATATGTTGTAACGATCGTTGCGACGATGCTTTTGGGATCAATCTTTTTCATTGGTGAAGCAAAGCAAGTCATGATGACATTGCCATTTATTTTGGGTGGTGCATGTATTATTGCTTCTGTTGCAGGTACATTTTTCGTACGTCTTGGTAAGTCGAACAACATTATGGGCGCACTTTACAAAGGTTTGATTGCAACAGGTGTTATTGCTGCTGGCCTTATGATTGTTGGTGTGGATCACTTTGTTGGTCTAGAGACGCAGTACTTCGCTGCAGGAAAAGGAATTACAGGTATGGATCTATTGAAGTGTAGCTTCGTTGGTTTAGCTGTAACAGCCTTGCTTGTGTGGATTACTGAATACTACACATCAACAGCGTATCGTCCTGTTAAACTTGTGGCGAAAGCTTCTGAGACTGGTCATGCGACAAATGTGATTCAAGGTCTTGCAATCTCAATGGAGGCAACAGCAATTCCTGTTATTATTATTGCGACAGGTATTTTGTTCTCATTCCTTTATGCCGGTTTGTTTGGTATTGCGATTGCTGCGACAACAATGCTTGCATTGGCAGGAACAATTGTTGCAATTGATGCATATGGTCCAGTAACAGACAATGCTGGTGGTATTGCTGAAATGGCTGAGTTGAAAAAATCTGTTCGTGAAACAACGGATGCTTTGGATGCAGTTGGGAACACAACAAAAGCTGTAACAAAAGGGTATGCAATCGGTTCTGCTGGTTTAGCTGCTCTTGTTCTTTTTGCGGCCTATACGGAAGATATCGCACATTACTTCCCTGCGCTTAAAGTGACGTTTAGCCTTTCAGACCCATATGTTATTATTGGTTTGATGATGGGTGGCTTGCTTCCTTACTTGTTTGGTGCAATGGGCATGATGGCCGTTGGTCGCGCAGCAGGTGAAGTTGTTGTCGAGGTTCGTCGTCAGTTCAAGGAAATCAAGGGCATTATGACAGGTAAAGCAAAACCTGAATATGGCCGTGCTGTTGATATCCTAACAAAGGCAGCGATTCGCGAGATGATTCTACCATCTATGCTTCCTGTTTTTGCGCCTGTTGCTTTGTATTTCGCAATTGATGCGATTGCGACACAAGAAGCTGCTTTATCAGCGCTTGGTGCAATGCTTGTTGGAACGATTATCACAGGTATTTTCGTTGCAATTTCTATGACGTCAGGTGGTGGCGCATGGGATAACGCGAAAAAATACATCGAAGAAGGTAACCATGGTGGTAAGGGCTCTGATGCTCATATGGCTGCTGTTACTGGTGATACTGTTGGTGATCCTTACAAGGACACAGCAGGTCCAGCAATTAACCCAATGATTAAGATCACAAATATTGTTGCGATCCTATTATTGGCAATTCTTGCATCTTAAGAAACAGATAGTTTCTTGAACAATAAGCCCCTTCTAGGTTGCTAGGAGGGGTTTTTTGTTGCTTATTTTCTGGAGTTTGTCATGAAAAACTTGCTATAACTGGAATATCACAATACTTGGAGGCAGCGTTGATACGTTTCGAGAATGTTGGACTTAGATATGGCAAAGGTGCTGAAATCCTGCGAGATATCAATATCGATCTTCAACCTGGTTCGTTTAACTTTTTATTGGGGCCAAGTGGCGCAGGAAAAACATCTTTATTAAAGTTAATGTATTTTTCTATTAAGCCGTCGCGTGGTCGCATTTCTATGTTTGACCGTGATATTTCAACGCTTTCGCGGCAAGAGCGCCCAATGTTTCGTCGCAAAATGGGTGTGATATTTCAAGACTATCGTCTTTTACCACACCTTTCTGCGATGAATAATGTGGCTCTTCCATTGAGAATTGCTGGACTATCTGAAAGTCAGATTCAGAATAATGTTAAAGAACTCTTAAACTGGGTTGGCTTAGAGGATCGCTTAGATGCAATGCCTGCAACTTTATCAGGTGGACAGCAGCAGCGTGTTGCTTTTGCACGTGCTGTGATTAACCGTCCGTCCTTTTTATTGGCGGATGAGCCTACGGGAAGTGTTGATTCAAAAACAGCTAAAAGACTTTATCAGTTGTTTCATGACTTACACAGTTTGGGCACAACGATTTTTATCGCAACGCACAGTAAGGATTTGGTGCATGAGTTTGGCTATCCTTGCTATTATTTGGAAAATGGTATTTTACATCAACCTCGTTAAAGGGTAACAAGAAAGCAATGCAAGAAGACGCAAGTAAAACAATAGACCTATTGCCTTTTGACTATTCAGGGCAGGTGCGCTTACTCCCTTGGATCATGGCGGCAATGATGTATTTGGGCGCGTTGTCTCTGGCGGCATTTTTTGCAACGCATTCAGCTCTGCAGTCGTGGCATCAAGATGTGCGTGGCACAGTGATTATACAAGTCATGGTGAATGCTGAGAATGATACTGAAAAACGTGTTAAAAAAATTGTTGAAACACTAACACAAACACAATTTGTAACAGAGTTTACTGTTGTTGAAGAAGAAGACAGCATTAAACTTTTAGAGCCTTGGTTTGGTGGAAAAGAGCTTGTCGGTGACCTGCCTATACCGAAACTAATTGATGTTAAATATGAGGGTGATAAAGCAGGGCTTCAGCCACTTTTTGATAGAATAAATGAAATCCCAGATGTTTTGATTACAGACCACCAGCCATGGCTGGAAGACCTAGCTGTGTTCGCGCGTACGGTTCAGGCGATCGCTTTTTGGAGCTTTTTGGTGATTATGGGGGTTGGTGGGTTAACTGTTATCTTGTCAACGCGCGCCGGACTTTCCATTAATCAAGATATTATTTCCATGCTTTATTTGATGGGCGCTGAAGATGAGTATATTTCCAAGCAGGTTGAAGGTTATACTTTGCGGCACAGTTTGACAGGGGGTGTTTCAGGTGTTTTGACAGCTGTTATGACAATTCTTTTCTTAGATTATTTTTCTCCACAAGTGAATGACTTCTTTTTACCAACGTTACAACTTAATTTCTATCATTGGATAGTTTTAGCTGTTTTGCCTTTTGTGGGGCTGGCGATTGCAATTTTCACAGCCAGATTATCAATCTTGTACCGCTTAATTAGCGAGGATCCGTATAGGTGAGTATAAAACGCTTTTGTCTTTTTTTGTCTCTTTTTTTACTGCTTGTTTGGTTTGTAGGCTACGTATTATTTTTTATTTCAATTCCACACAGTGTTGCAGATGATAGTGTTAAAACGGATGCTATTGTTGTTTTGACAGGTGATAAAGGGCGCCTTCAAGAAGGACTTGAGCTATTAAGAAAAGACGCTGCGAAATATCTCTTTATTAGTGGCGTAAGCCATAAGGTTGACTTCGATACACTGGCAAAGAATCTCCCTCAGATGAAAAATCGTGCGGGATTTGTTGTTTTAGGTTATCAGGCAACAAACACAATGGAAAATGCTCTTGAGACAGCACAGTGGATTAAAGATAATAAGCAAAAATCAATTCGCTTGGTAACGTCTCATTATCATATGACGCGCAGTTTACAAGAGTTTGAAAAAGCCTTGCCGAAAGAAACAGTTATTATTCCGCATCCTGTAATGTCAAAAAAATTCAATTTTAGAACCTTCAAAATAACAATGAGTGAATATCATAAGTTCCTCTATTCTTGGGTGCGTTATGCAGTTTCTTAGGTCACTTATTTTCTTTGTTCTCCTACAGTTCATGACACTGCTTCTTGGGGTGACTTCTTTTTTTGTGTTGCTTATACCCAGTGCAAACCCTGCTTTTAAAATAGCTATTTTTTGGTCTCGCTCTGTTATTTGGTTGGCAAAAATTGTTGTTGGTATTGATTACAGGGTCGAAGGACAAAAACCAGAAGGGCAATATATTTTTGCCTCGAAGCATCAATCAGCGTGGGAGACATTTGCACTGTTTTTTTTACTAGACTGTCCAATTATTATCTTAAAGCGCGAGCTTCTTTTTATTCCTGTCTTTGGATGGTTTCTTTGGAAAGTAAGCCCCATTGCGATTGATAGATCTAAAGGTTTGCAGGCAATTAAAAGTATCAAGAATCAGGCGATCAGGAAAAAAAGTGAAGGCCGTTCGTATTTAATCTTCCCGCAAGGAACGCGTGTGGAGCCAGGTAAAGAAAAAAAATATCTTCCTGGTGTCACAGCACTTTATAGTGCCTTGGACTTACCAGTGGTGCCAATCGCATTGAATACAGGAATGTTTTGGAAAAAAGGGCAGTTTGTAAAAGTCCCAGGAACCGTTGTTGTTAAATTTCTGAAGCCTCTTCCTGTAAAACTAAAAAAACAGGACTTTGTAAAAGAGTTAGAGAAAAGAATCGAAAGTGAAAGTGATAAGCTTATGTAGTCCTTCCAATTCGTTTGATTTCCCAGGTCAAGTCAACGCCGGACTGTTCTTTTACTTTTGCACGCACTTCTTCACCGAGATCTTCAAGGTCTTTTGATGTGGCATCACCCAAATTGATAAGGAAGTTACAATGCTTCTCAGATACTTGCGCGTTGCCCTTTCTTAAGCCACGGCAACCTGCTTGGTCAATAAGCTCCCATGCTTTTGCATTGTCAGGGTTCTTAAATGTAGATCCACCAGTGCGTGCGCGTGTGGGCTGCGAGGTTTCACGTGCATTACGTATTTCGGCCATTTTTTCTGCAATTTCTTTTTGATTGCCAGGTGTGCAGCTGAAAATAGCCTCGGTAAAAATCCAATCTTCAGGCACTGTGCAATGTCGGTAGCTAAACTCAAAATCCTGGTTTTTTAATATGTGTATTTCTCCATTGCGAGAAACAGCAGTTGCTTGAATAAGTGTATCTTTTACTTCACGCCCGTAAGCCCCTGCGTTCATGCGCAATGCGCCACCAATGGTTCCTGGAATGCCGCTTAAGAATTCCAATCCTTCAACGCTGTTTTCAAGAGCATGTTGTGCCACAGTAATATCAAGACACGCTGCACCAGCAATCAGCATATTCTTTTCTTGATTGATATGGTTGAAGCCAGAACCAAGTTTAATAACAACCCCTTCAACCCCACCATCTCGTACAAGAACATTAGAACCTGCGCCAATAACGGTTATAGGAATATTTTGTGGTGTATTTTTTAGAAAATGGGAAAGGTCTTCTGTATCTGCAGGCTTAAATAAAATATCTGCAGGGCCACCGACGCGAAACCATGTCGTTTTTGACAACATAGATTTTTTTCGAAGGCGTCCTCTTATTGTGGGGAAGTTATCAATCATAGTCATGCGGCAGCAGTATTTTCCAATTGTTTTGGAAGATCATTTGCCCAGTTTGAAATTGTTCCAGCACCAAGGCAAACAACAAAGTCACCCGAGCTAGCATGTTTTTGAACGATGCTGGCAAGTTCAGCAGGGTCTGTCAAAGCAAGCACGTTTCGATGTCCATGCGCTTTTAGACCTTCGATGATTGTTTCGCGTGTTATTCCTTTGATGGGGGTTTCACTTGCCGCGTAAATATCGCTAACAATAACGATATCAGCGCGGTTAAAGCACTTGCAAAAGTCATCAAATAAATCCTTAACACGCGAGTACCTATGTGGTTGAAAAACAGCGATGACTTTGTTTTCTTTACTTGCATCATGCGCAGCTTTTAATGTCGCTTCGATTTCAACAGGGTGATGTCCGTAATCATCAATGATTGTTACACCGTTAACTTCCCCGACTTTTGTAAAGCGTCTTTTGATACCGCCAAAGCCTTCCAGGGCATTTTTAATATTCTCATGCGTGACACCAATTTCATGCGCGGCTGTTAATGATGCTAGCGCATTTTGAATGTTATGATGGCCTAGCATGGGAAGCTGAACCTTCTTGATGACGAAGGGACCGTTTGTAACTTTATCTGAGGCTTCTACATCAAACGTACAATGACTGGTGTCTGTTTGAATGTTTACAGCGCGAATGTCTGCCAATGAAGACATACCATAAGTAATAATACGCCTATCTTTTATCTTGGATAGCATTGACTGTACAACGGGATGGTCAATACATAAGCAGGCAAACCCATAAAATGGAATTTTTTGAACAAAAGTGAGGAAATACTCTTTCAATTCTTCATAAGACCCATAAGCTTCGAGGTGTTCGGGATCGATATTGGTTACAATGCCAATAGTTGCTGGCAGTTTTACAAATGAGCCGTCCGACTCATCACTTTCGACAACCATCCAGTCGCCCTTGCCAAGCTTTGCATTTGTTCCCAAAGAGTTGATGATACCGCCGCTGACAATTGTTGGTTCCAGGCCGCCTGCTTCAAGAAGGGTGGCTGCAATGGAAGTTGTTGTTGTTTTGCCATGTGTACCTGCAACCACAACAGACCAGCGCAAGCGCATCAATTCTGCAAGCATTTCAGCACGGGCAACAACCGGTAGACCCTGTTTTCTTGCTTCAGATAATTCAGGGTTTTTATCAGGAATTGCTGAAGAGATCACAACCATCTCTGCGTCTTTTAGGTTTTCGGCATCATGGCCAACAGAAACCTTAATTCCCAGATTCCGCAGGCGTATAACATTTGCATTTTCTGACATGTCAGAGCCTTGGACAGTATATCCTAGGCCATGAAGAATTTCCGCAATGCCAGACATACCAATGCCGCCCATGCCGATAAAGTGAATTGTGCCAATCTTTAAAGGGATTTTCATATGTTTTCCTTTATGTGTTTTGCCATCTGTGCTGCCGCTTTATGGCCTTTTCCCAGAGTGTAAGAGATCTTTGCGGCCTTTTGAAGCATTTCCTTATTTTTACAGAGCATTTTGATTTTTTCTGTAAGCATTTTTTCATCAAAATTCTTTTGTTCTAGAATCCATCCACCACCTGGGTTTCTGACGCGCTTTGCATTTTCTAGTTGATGCCCATCAATTGAGTTGGGAAGGGGGATGAAAAGTGCCGGAACACCCAGGGTTGTGAGCTCTGTAACTGTTGATGCCCCTGCGCGACAAATAACGAGATCGGCTTGTGTAAGTTGACTTGGCATATCGTCAATAAAAGCAACAAGACTCGCTTTTATGTTGCTGCTTTCATATGTTTTTTGCGCATCTTGTAGGTCGCGCTCATCAGAAACTTGTTGATGCACATTGATTTGTTTTTGAAGTGTCTTTGGAAGGCCTGTAAGTGTTTTGGGGATTATATCGTTAAAAACCTTTGCGCCCAGAGATCCGCCAAAGACAAGAACATTCAAAGACGTTTTTTTTGCTTTGTATTTGAAGGTTTTTCTCAGAGTGCTGATGTCAGAACGTGTTGGGTTTCCGACGTATACAGTTTTTATATCGGGAAGAAATTTTGTATTTTTGAATGATGTAAAAGTTCCTTTACAAAATTTTGCGAGAAACCGATTTGCACGTCCTGCAATAGCATTTTGTTCATGCAAAAAGATCTTTTTACCGCAAAGCTTTGTTGCAAGAAGAGGTGGGACAGAAGGGTAGCCACCAAACCCAATCGCTGCTTTGGGACGATACCTTATGCAAAAAAATAATGATTGAAGAAAGCCAATCCCAAGCATAAGAATATTCTTAGAGACTTGAGAGATGCTTTTTCCTGCAAGCCCCCCTGCATAAATAATATGAACGGGAAAAGGGAACTGGTCTTTATGTTTTCCACCACGATGGTCTGTGATAAGAATTGGCTGAAGCCCTTTTTTCTGTATTTCGCGGCCGACAGATTCACAAGGAAAGAGGTGTCCGCCTGTCCCGCCAGCACATAGAAAAATGTTAGTCATGTCGCCTCCGTGTAAAACTTAGAATCATACCAACGCTAAAGCAAAGCGCCAAAAATGATGATCCACCATAGCTAATAAATGGAAGGGTCATTCCTTTTGTAGGGATGAGGTGTAGGGAAGATGCCATATTGATAAAGGCCTGTATGCCGAGTTGCATAAGCAGTCCAACACCAGCAAGGATGCTGAATGTATCATCTTTTACAATGAGTCTGTTGAACCCACGTAAGAGGATGAAAATATAAAGGCCGACAATCAAAAGGCACAATATAATGCCAAACTCTTCCCCTGCGACAGGAAAGATAAAGTCAGCATATGCATCAGGTAAGATTTCTTTGACGCGTCCTTCTCCTGGTCCGCGTCCGAAAAAACCACCTTGCTGAAATGCTTCTAGTGATTTCTCAATTTGGTAGGTATCTCCAGAGCCTGGTTCTAAAAACCGATCAATTCGGCTTTGAACATGTGGAAAAAATAGGTAAGCAGAGATTAAACCCAGTATTCCCATACTGCCAAGAATCCAAACCCATATAAGGGGAAGGCCACTGATAAAGAACTGTGTTCCCCAGACGGCTGTGACAACCATTGTCATGCCAAGATCAGGCTGAGCCATAAGAAGTGTGATAACGATTAGAAACAAAGCGATTGAAATCGCATTGCCAGGGAAATAAGGATTCTTTTTTTGTTCGGCAAACATCCATGCGGTCACAACAAAAAAAGCTGGTTTTAAAAACTCAGAGACTTGTAGTGAAAAACCACCGATGCTTAACCACCTACGCGCACCCTTTATTTCAACACCAAAAAATAATGTAGCAACCATTAAGACAAGAAAAGCAAGAAAGCTGAGAGTGGCAAGGCGTCTTATTTGAAGAGGTTTTAATAATGACAAAAGCAGAATCATCAAGAAACCTGGTAAAAAAAGAAATGCCTGTTTTTTTACGAAATAAAAAGGAACGAGTCCAAGTCGCTCTGCAATTGGTGGACTGGCTGCCATAATCAACAAAATACCAATAGAAACAATGCTTGCAAGGGCCATCAGTGTCCAGTGGTCAACTGTCCACCACCACCTTCCTAAGACACTCTGATCATTTCTTGTAACGAATTTGTTATTTTGCATTCAATTTTGCCTCTGTACAGGATAATATCTACAACATTCGTCGTATTGAATGAATGAATTTTTTAATAATTAAGCAAAAGAAACAGATTTTTTCACAAATGAGTAGCAAAAGTAGACTCTTTCAACGTAATCAAATGACTCTTGGAGAGAAGCTTCAAGAGATTAATGTGCCGTTTCTTTTCTTGATCTTTCTGACAGCATGCGTTGGCTTCGCAATGCTTTACTCTGCTGCGCAAGGCTTTCACCCATGGGCGTTTCGCCAGATGATTCGTTTTTTCTTTGGTGTAGGCGTTTTGATTTTAATCGCCTTGATTGATATTCGTTTTTGGTTGCGATGGTCTTATTGGTTTTATTTACTGACTCTTGCTGCCTTGATTGTGGTGGCTGTAAAAGGAACGATAGGAATGGGCGCGCAGCGCTGGATTGATTTAGGTTTTATGCGCTTGCAGCCTTCTGAAATCATGAAAATTGCTTTAGTCCTTGCGCTTTCAAGGTATTTTCATATGCGTTCATTTGAAGAAATTAGAAGTATTGCGCCTCTTATTCCACCACTTTTGATTACGTTTGTTCCCGTTGGTTTGGTGATGATGCAACCTGATTTGGGTACGGCATTATTGTTGTTAATGGAGGCAGCAGTTTTATTTTTTGTCAGTGGTGTTCGTTTGTGGAAGTTTGGAGCCATTATTGTCGCGGGGCTAGGATCTTTGCCAATATTATGGAGCTCTCTTCATGCATATCAAAAAAAACGTGTTTTGACTTTTTTGGATCCGGAAAGTGACCCTCTTGGTTCAGGGTATCATATTCTTCAGTCTAAAATTGCAATTGGTTCAGGTGGGCTTTTTGGAAAGGGTTTTATGCAAGGAACGCAAGGTCACCTTAACTTTCTTCCCGAACGTCAAACGGATTTTATTTTTACAATGCTGGCTGAAGAGTTTGGTTTATTTGGCGGCGTTTCCATTGTTTTGTTGTACAGTTTTATTTTTATTTATGCATATTATATTACCTTACAGTCTCGCAGCCACTTTGGTCATTATGTTGGCGTTGGTGTGACAACGACGTTTTTTCTTTATGTTTTCATAAATATCTCTATGGTGATGGGGCTGATTCCTGTCGTAGGCGTTCCTTTGCCGCTTATTTCTTATGGTGGATCTGCATTAATGGCTATGATGATTGGATTTGGTTTTTTGATGAATATTTATATTCATCGTGATATCCGCTTTGGCCGTAACGAAATTTATGGATGAAAATGACTTTTAAAGTTGCCGTTGTTGGTCGCCCTAACGTAGGAAAATCAACATTATTTAATAGGCTTGTTGGAAAAAAAATTGCTCTGGTTGATGATCGCCCAGGTGTGACGCGCGATCGACGTGAAGGAGAGGCTAAGCTTTCTTCGCATCGCTTTACGTTGATTGATACTGCTGGGCTTGAAGATCCGTCAGATAAGCGTTCGTTAGATGCAAGGATGCAAGAGCAAACAGAGCAAGCCGTTTTTGAGTCAGATCTAGTGCTTTTTATCTATGACGCAAAAACTGGCGTAACACCTATTGATAAACATTATGCTGCGTGGTTGCGTCGCCAGGAAAAAGAAATCATTATTATTGCCAATAAATGTGAAGCATTAACAGAAGCAGATGTTTATGCCGAGTCTTATCAACTTGGCTTTGATGAGGTCATTGCCATTTCTTCTGAGCATGGCTTGGGAATGACAGATTTATTCAATGCATTAACGCCTCATATTAAGAAAAATAAGCATAAAGAGGATCGCCCAGATGATTTGATTCAACTGGTGATCGCAGGAAGGCCTAATGCTGGAAAATCGACATTGACGAATGCCTTTGTTGGTGAAAATCGTGTTTTAACTGGCGCTGAAGCTGGTACAACACGTGATGCAATTGCTGTAAAGTGGCAATACGAAGGTCGTGATATTAAATTGGTTGATACGGCTGGAATGCGTAAAAAAGCACGCGTCAAAGAAAAATTAGAAAAACTGTCTGTTGGGGATAGTTTGAGATCAATTCAATTCGCACATGTTGTCTTGCTTATTATCGATGCGACTTTAGGCTTTGAAAAGCAAGACTTAACGCTTGCAGACCTTGTTCACAAAGAGGGAAGAACAATGGTCGTTGTTGCCAATAAATGGGATCTTGTTAAAAAGAAAAAAGAGAGGCTTAAAGAACTTTCAGAGGATTTGGACTATGCCTTACCACAGTTGCGGGGCGTCTCATTTTGTCCCATTTCAGCAGCAAAAGATAAAAATTTTGATAAAATCATGCATGCTGTTTTTGATGCCTATGATGTTTGGAATAAGCGCATTTCAACATCAAAACTAAACGACTTTCTTGAGTCTTGTGTCGAGGCACACCCACCGCCTTTGGTTTCAGGTCGTCGCTTGAAACTTAAGTTTATGACTCAAATTAAGACGCGCCCACCAACATTTGTGGTTTTCTGTAATAAATCGAAGGATGTGCCAGAATCCTACAGGCGCTATTTAATCGCTCGCCTTAGAGAGGTTTTTTCTTTTCCAGGAGTTCCAGTAAGGTTATTGTTCAAAAGTGGTAAAAACCCTTATGCAGAGAACGAAAAATGACAAAGTACTTTTTTGTAATTGCCTTCATCATTACTCTTTCCCTGCCAAGATATGTTCATGCGCAGGATGTGAAGCTTGATGAAATTAAGTTTGTTGATATTGACTATGGTGCGAATGAAGAGGGCGAAGAGGCATATGTTGAGGTGTATGACCCTTTAGAAGGAATGAACCGACTTTTCTTTGACTTTAATGACATGGTTCATGTGTATCTTCTCCGTCCAGTTTCTATATTTTATAAAGATTACACGCCTGGCTTTTTTCAGAGCACAGTTCGTAATGTCACACAAAATATTATGACACCAATTACAATTCTCAATGCTCTTCTGCAAGGAGACATCAAAAAAACAGACGAATCATTTGGTCGTTTTTTTGTTAATTCAACCATTGGTCTTGGTGGCATTTTTGATGTTGCAAGTGAAATTGGCTTGCCAAAACATGATGAGGATTTTGGTCAAACACTTGGGTATTACGGTGTTGAGGCTGGCCCCTATATTGTTTTGCCAATTTTAGGGCCGTCAACTTTGCGTGATCGTTTAGCTGGTGGTGTTGATTCTTCTGTGGGTTTGTATAATCATATTGATGCAAACTATTCTGGTCGTTTGTTTGGGTTGGGAACAGTTGATTTTTATTCTCGTCAAGTTGGTATGCTGGACAAAATGAAAGAAACATCAATTGATTACTATGCTTCAATCAGAAGCTTTTACTTGCAAAATCGTGAAGGTGCTGTCAAAAATAGACTTTCAAGGTGAAAATACTGAGGAGTATATTTTGTTGGCTTATAGATTATTTTTTGTTTTTGCACTTTTTGCTTTTTCAACGACAGCGCTTGCAGAGCGAGACCTTTCCGCAGAATCATATGTTGATGCTATAGGAAAAAAATATATCACAGCGTTAACCAACCCTGCGTCCTCTTATGCAAAGCGTTCTGATAAATTTGATGAAGCTTTAAGAAATCATTTTAACATGAACCGTATGGGCAAGCTTGCATTAGGGCGCTATTGGCGCCAGCTAGATGAATCGAAAAGAGAGGAATATATCTCTGCATTTAATAACTTTATCAAAGCAAGTTATACGATTCGTTTTTCTGAATATCCCACAGCTTCTTACCAAATCGTAGCCTCTAAAGTATTGAAAGGCGACGATGTTCTTGTTGCAACAATGATTAAGTCAGAAAAGCTTAATAACCCTGTGCGAATTGATTGGCGGCTTTCTAAGAAAAGTGGCGAGTTCAAGGTGACAGATGTTATTATTGAAGGGGTTAGTATGATTGTTTCTCAGCGCTCAGAGTTTTCTTCTATTATTCAGAAGAACGGGGGAAACATAAGCGCATTAATTGATTTGTTAAAGGAAAAAGCACAAACGGTTAATGGATAAAGTGCAGCCCTTCTTACTATTATACGTTCCTTGTCCGACAAAAGATGTCGCTGAGAAGATAGCCAAAAATCTCATTCAAAAGAAGCTTGCAGGATGTGTCAATATCATAGAAGGCATGACATCAGTATATGAATGGCAGGGAGAGATTGAGCAGGCAGACGAGGTTGTTTTGTTGATTAAAACGCTCATCAGTCAAAAGAAAGCTCTTGAGCTTTTTATTATGCAAGAACATCCATATGAAACACCGTGCATTATTCACATTGATAATGCATCAGCGAATGATGCTTACTTCGAATGGATTTCAAGAACTCTTGATTGCTAGATAGATTCTTTTACATAGCTGCCTGGTGCATCTTCAATCGCTTTGAGCTTGCCGCCGCCAGGCTTTCTGGCATCAACTTTGCCGCCACCTTGCTCTTTTTCTAGCCATGCAGACCAGTGTCCCCACCATGAACCTTCATGTTCTTTCGCGCCTTTGAGATATTCGTCAGGCGTTTTCCCAAGTTTGTCGTTGGTCATGTAGCCGTACTTGTTTTTTTCTGGTGGATTGATAATGCCAGCAATATGCCCTGACCCACTGAGGACAAATTTAATAGGGCCTTTGAACATTTGTGTTGTTGCATAGGTTGTACGCCAGGGTGCGATATGATCTTCACGCGTAGAAATAAAGAAAGACGGTGTTTTAACGGTTGTAAGGTCAATAGGCGTGTCTTTGAACTTAATGCCTCCTTTTTCTACAAGCTTATTCTCTAAATACATTTTGCGTAAATAGAAGCTGTGCATTGCACAAGGAAGGTTTGTTGAGTCCGAGTTCCAGTATAAAAGATCAAATGGAAAAGGTTGTTCTCCCATCAAGTAGTTGTTTACGACAAAAGACCAAATTAAATCGTTAGAGCGCAACATGTTGAAAGTTGTTGCCATTTCTTGCCCTGGCAAGAAGCCTTTTTCTTCCATTTTGTTTTCTAGTGCGCTGATTTGTTCTTCATCAACAAAGACGCCTAAATCACCAGGGTCAGAAAAGTCTGTGAGTGTTGTAAAGAATGTCGCACTTTTGACGCGCGTGTCTTTTTTTGCTTGCATATATGCAAGGCCAGCAGAAAGCATTGTTCCACCAATACAGTATCCAATAACGTTGGCTTGCTTTTCTCCTGTTGCTTTTGCGACAGCATCAAGGGCTTCTGAAAGACCTTTGAAAAAATAATCTTCGAATTTTGTTTCGCGACCAATTTTTTCATCAGGATTTTTCCATGAAATCATAAATGTTGTATTACCTTGATCCACAGCGTACTTAACGAAAGAATTTTTTGGCTGAAGGTCAAGAATATAAAACTTGTTAATCCAAGGTGGTGCAATTAAAAGAGGTGTTTTGTTCACCTTTTTTGTTGTGGGTTCGTATTGAATAAGTTGAAGTAGGTCGTTTTGAAAAACAACCTTTCCAGGTGTAATGGCAAGCGTTTCACCAACCTTAAAAGCTTTTTCATCAGCCATTTTAACTTTGCCTTTTTCAACATCATCCAGGAGGTTTTGAAGGCCTTTCATTAGGTTCTCACCACCAGTTTCCATCGTCTTTTTTAAGACGGCAGGGTTGGTCATAACAAAATTGGTTGGCGATATCGCATCGATAAGCTGTTGTGTATAGAACGACACCTTTTGCGCTTCTTTTTCATCAAGGCCTTCTGTTTCTAGTGACGCCTTTCGTAGGTGCTTTGCTGTTATAAGGTAGGATTGTTTGATAAAGTCAAAAATAAAAACCTCGTCCCATCCCTCATCACTGAAACGGCGATCACCCCGCTCTGATTGAATAAAAGGAGCTTGCTCTTGTCCTAAAAAGCGACTGATAGAATTTTGCCACATATCCATATAGTCTTTCCAGAACTCACATTGTGTTTCCATAAACTTAGCAGGATTCATCGCAATGTTTGACAGGTAGTGTGAAAAAGCATTCGCAAGATTCAGTGGGTCAGGGGATCCCGTTGCAGCACTGCCTTGTTTTTCTATAAAATTCTTGAGAATATTTTGGCTTTGATCAATAATCGATTCGAATTTCTCAGTGAATTCATTGTTATCATTTGGTGTTTTTTTTGTGTTACTTGTCATTGTTACCCCCTCTAAACGTGGACAAGTTAATAGAAACTGTTTACAAGTATTGTAGGCGTCTTCCCTGATGGTCGCAATGTCAAAAGCGTTTTTTATAGGTTCGTAAGCGATGAGCATGACTAAAAAGTTTCTATTTCTCTTTTTGATGATTCTTTTTGTGGGAATTCAACCAGACTTTGTCTTTGCAGATGGCTTAGATGAGATTGAAGAGAATTTTGTACAGCGAGAAGAAAAGCCTAAGAAGGCTCCTCCTAAAAACAATAGTATGCCAGCTGTGGCATTGGATGATTTTCCCTCTGTCGGAAGTGCTCCGACCCCACGACCTGCAACCGTGACAACTGCTTGGCGTATTCGTGATCTTTTTAAGCAGCGTCAGCCAAAAACGCAAGAAACAACATACTTGATGGGCGTTGGTCCGCGATCAGGTCGCTATAATAGGCCGCCAAACTCTCTCGGGACAAACGCGATGGGGCAGGGTAATGTTGGCATTCAAGCCATTCCAGCACCTGTTGCACCATGGGATTGGTATCCTGAGCCTGGAAAGCCTGGGACACCTTATCACTCTCGTCAACTTTACCCTTCTAGAAACTTTTGTCCTCAACCGTCTGTAGACCGTTGCCCTTTGATTCTTCAAGCAGACGCGATTGAACCTTATGACAGTGGCTATTCTAATCATCCTCTACCTCAACAACTTCCATCTCAGCTCGTGATAGGAGAGCCTGAAGTTGCAACTCTTGCGCTTCAAGGTAATGAACCTGAATACGGATACGCTTCTTCTGGTCACCCAAGAAGTGAGATATTGGATCGCAATATGAAGTTAAGGCCGGCCCCTGAGCAGCTGTATATTCAGAATAATCCCTATGTTGAACGTTATAAGCAAGTGAATCCAAAGCAATATACAACACTGAGTGATCATATGAAGTCTAACCCTCCAGCTCCTGCAGAGTATCAAGGAAAAAAGACAACAGGCTTTTTTAACCGTGTGATGGACCGTTTGGGATTAACAGAAGAAGAAAAGAGACAGAAAACTAATCAAGAAAAGAAATCTCATTATGATGTCCCCACAAAACAGCTTTCTGCATCATCTGATAATGTTGTGCGTTATGACCGTAAAATGACAACGAACAGAATGCCTAACACAGCAGGTGCGCAGCAAGTTTTGCCTCGGGTGAACTCGCCTGCGCTTCATGGCCTTGATAAAGGCCGTGCATACTCGCAGTCTTCTGATCGGCAGGCAATTCACATTGCAACAATTTATTTTCCGCCTCATGCAGATGTTTTGGATGAACAAGATTTTAGGGTCCTGCAAGATATTGCAGATATTTATCGCAAGCAAGGTGGGGCTCTTCGTCTTATAGGAGATATAGGCGATACAGAGCGTGTTAAGTTTCCTGGTGACCCGCATGAGCGTTTTCGTCGTTCTGTTGCGCCTTCTTTGAGGTTGGCTGAGATCGTTGCAAATCAAATGCGTCAAATGGGGATTGGTGAAGAAAAGATAACAATTCTTGCTGCACACCAAGATGTTGTTCCTGAGGGCGGGGTGAATGTCCTCAGCCGTGCAGGCGACAACAAGAAGCGTGTGGAAGTATTTTTAGAATACTAATGCTTTAATACTTATAGAATTCTTAAGCAATGCTTTTTAGGTATGTGCCATATCCGCTTTTCTCAAGAGGGCCTGCTAGCTTCATCAACTGCTCTTGATTAATATATCCCATACGATAAGCGATCTCTTCTGGACAAGCAATTTTAAGACCTTGTCGTTTCTCAACAGTTTGAACAAATGTTGATGCTTCTGTTAATGAATCATGAGTTCCTGTGTCCAACCATGCATAGCCACGCCCCATTTTTTCAACGCTGAGCTGGCCTTGTTCAAGATAAACACGGTTTACATCTGTGATTTCCAGCTCACCTCTTGGTGATGGTGGAATGTTTGAGGCTATGTCGACAACTTGGTTGTCATAGAAGTACAGACCTGTAACAGCATAATTTGATTTAGGTTGAGCAGGCTTCTCTTCAATCGAGTTTGCACGTCCACTTTCGTCAAATGCAACAACACCATAGCGTTCAGGGTCTGAAACTTGATAGCCAAAAACAACGGCACCTTCGTTAAGACTTGCTGCACGCTGAAGGTTTTGGCTGAGGCCGTGACCGTAAAAAATGTTATCACCAAGAATGAGGCATGATTTTTCGTTACCAACAAAGTTTTTCCCAATGATAAAAGCTTGTGCAAGGCCTTCAGGTTTTTCTTGTACAGCGTAAGTGATTGAAATCCCCCATTGTGATCCATCTTTGAGAAGGGCAGGGAAAATTTGTGCATCTTCTGGTGTTGTAATAATGAGAATATCTTTAATCCCTGCCAGCATTAATGTTGTCAGCGGGTAGTAAATCATAGGTTTGTCGTAAACAGGTAGAAGTTGCTTGCAAACCGCTTGTGTGACTGGGTAGAGGCGTGTGCCTGATCCGCCGGCTAGAATAATACCTTTCATAAGGTCCTCTGTTTCAGTTGGCAGAAATCCTCTGATAAAAAAGGGGCCGCAAATGCGGCCCAAGTTTAGGGAGGAAACTCTAAAAGACGATAAAAAATCTATCTCTATTTATAGAGCATTTACCCCAAACCTGTCAATTCATTTTTTGAAAAAAAGTTGCGTTTAGATGAATAAAATCACAATATGTTGCCTTATTGGAATATTTCTGCGCACCATTTGGTGTGCGCAGAAACAAGTCTTTTTAAGAAAACGCTATGATTTGTTTTGATAAATCTTGATGATATTTCCAAGAAGATCAACGGCTTCTGTTTTTGGTCTTTGGAAGCTATTTCTGCCAATAATTGACCCGTTTCCACCGCCATCACGAATCGCACGAACTTCTTCATACACATCTTCTGTTGATTTAGCTGCGCCACCAGAAAAGACAACAAGGCGACGCCCGTTAAAGCATGATTGAACAACATGACGGACACATTCTGTCACTGTCGATGTTGGGACTTTTTCTGCAGTATAAACTTTTTTGTTTTCAGGAAGTTCAATATGTGTTGTTGGCGGTTTTACTTTGATAATGTGCGCGCCAAGAAGGGCCGCCATGTGTGCGGCATAAGCGCAAACATCAACAGCTGTTTCACCTTCTTTTGACAGCATATCACCGCGTGGATATGACCAAACAACAGCAGCAAGGCCATAAGCTTTTGCTTCTTCAATCAGTTCGCGGGCTTCTTCTGCCATTTCGAAAAAGTTCTCAGAGCCAGGATAAACAGTCAGACCGATTGCTGAACAGCCAAGGCGTAGAGCTTCTTGAACAGAGCTTGTGACAGCTTGGTTTGGTCCATGATTGTTGTTGTAAAGGCTGTTTGAGCTATTTACTTTTAAAATTAAAGGAATGGCACCAGCAAAAGTACCTGCACCCGCTTCTAGCATACCAAGTGGTGCAGCATAAGCAGAGCAGCCGCCATCAAGGGCAAGTTGAAAGTGGTATTGTGGATCGTAAGCGTCAGGGTTTTTCGCAAAGCTTCTTGCTGGTCCGTGTTCAAACCCTTGATCGACAGGCAGAATGACAAGGCTGCCTGTGCCACCAAGTTTGCCGCTCATCAAAATACGTGACAGGTTTGCTTTTGTCCCTGGGTTGTCGCTTTCGTAGTAGCCGAGAATTTTTTGAACTTTTCTTGTCAGTTTCATTTTCTACATTTCCTTCTTTTTAAAAATCTTGCATGTTTATAAGCTAATTTAGGGGGATTTTGAAACAATTTTTTGGATTTTCTGGTGTAAATCACCTCCTTGGAAGAGGTAGCCTTTTATCTTTGCTGCTTCCGCAGCTTGTACATCAGTGTCTTTGTCGCCGATCATAAAACTTTTTTTTGTGTCAATGTCAAAGTCTTTCATTGCCTTGAAAAGCATTCCGGGTTGAGGTTTTCTGCAATCGCTCTCTTTTGTAAATTTTGGGATAACGCCATCAACATGGTAGGGGGAGTAGTAAAATGCATCAATGTGTGCACCATGTTTTTGGAGTTCACTTTGAATCCAATTGTGAAGCTTATGCATGTCATCTTCTGTGTAGTAGTCTCGCGCAATTCCAGATTGATTTGTGACGACCAAAACATGATAGTTCATCTCATTGAGAAGCTTTACAGCCTTGATTGCGCCATTAATCCATTCAAAATCTTCGATCTTATGAACATAAGACTTGTCGACATTTAAAATGCCATCTCGGTCTAAAAAAGCTGCAGGTTTTCTTTGCATTATTATCTCTGACAGGTTATTAAATGTTTCTTTTTAATATACGCATTAGGTCTTGCAACTTCTATGAAAAAAATACTTTTAACCATTCCTCACTATTATGACCCTTTAAAGAAAGGCTCTCATGGATCATTGCGATCAAAGCCAGAGGTGCGTGCCGGTGCTTTGGCGAAATGTATTAACACTTTTCATGGGAATTTTGGCCCGAAACAAGTGATGCTTTCACATAAGGACCGTTTTGCGTATAGAGCTTCTGAGGCAAATGCCTATGAAATCACAGTCATTATTTGTGCCGTGGAAGGTAAGAATCTTATTAGTGAACTCCCTGTTTTGCGCAAAAACTTTTCTGCAAAGATTTTTAAGTCAATGGATAACCCCAAGAATTTGGGTTTTGCTTGCCAGGATGTTTTAAAAGAAAACCTTGGTCAGTATGACTTTTATTGCTTTATGGAAGACGATATTATCATTCGCGATGCGATGTTTTTTGAAAAGCTTGAGTGGTTTGACAAAACATTTGGTGCTAAGCGTTTACTTCATGCAAATCGCTATGAGCTCTCTAAGGCGGGTCCTGCACACAAAGTTTATGTTGATGGTACACTGGCAAAAAGGGCCACGGCGCATATCTCACAGCCAGAAGATGAAAAAACAATTTCTGCGACCTATGGTGCCCGTGAAATTGTTTTTGAACGCCCGTCGAATCCACATAGCGGTGTTTTCTTCCTTAACCAAGAGCAAATGGAAATGTGGGTTGCTAAAGATTATTTTGGCGCACGTGATCACAGTTTTATTAGCCCGCTTGAGAGTTCAGCTTCCTTAGGGATTATGAAAACATTTTCTTTGTATAAACCAAATGCTGATCATGCTTATTTCTTTGAGGTTCAGCATCACGGAACAGGTTATGCTGGTCATGTTGGGAAAAAAGGTGTCGCCCTTCATACAGACCTGAAAGAGATGTATGGTGAGAAGTATCAATATAAAAATGAAGAAAGAGATATATAGGGTTTAGAAAATGAAGATTTTATTCGTTCATCAAAATATGCCAGGTCAATATAAGCATCTTGTTCAGCATTTTGCCAAAGACCCCAATAATGAAGTCGTGTTTATTACAAACCGTAAGAACATCGAAATGCCAAATGTTAAAAAAATCTATTACGAGATGAAGCGTAGCAGCACAAAGGGAATACACCGTTATGTAAGCCCTTACGAGAATGCTGTTATTTATGCTCAATCTGTTGCGCAAAAAGCGATCCAGCTTGATCGGCAGGGCTGGGTTCCTGATGTGATTTGTGTTCACCCAGGATGGGGCGAAGGGTTGTTTTTAAAAGACATATTTCCAAACACGCCAAGCTATCATTTTTGTGAGTTTTATTATCAAGCTTTTGGTGCCGATACTTTCTTTAAGCCAGAAAAAGAAGTTAGTATTGATGCAATTTGTCGTATTCGTGCGAAAAATGCGAATTTGATTCTGAATGCGCAGGTAATGGACTGGGGAATCAGTCCAACAATATGGCAATGGCAACAGTTTCCACCTGAATATCGTGATAAGATTTCTGTTATTCATGATGGGATTGATACGAATTATTGTAAACCTGACGAAAATGAAACGTATGAGCTGCCGAACGGTAAAGTTGTTTCAAAAGAAGATGAAGTCATCACATATGTTGCACGTAATTTTGAGCCTTATCGTGGGTTTGAGACGTATATGCGTGCTTTGGAAATTATGTGTAAGCGCCGTCCTAATGCGCACTTTATTGCTGTTGGTGCCGATGGTGTAAGCTATGGTGCAAAACTGGCACCAGGTGATACGTATCGTAAGCGCATGATGAAAGAGGTCGATATTGACGAGTCACGCGTTCACTTTGTTGGTCGCCTTCCTTATGACAAATTTCAAAAGGTTTTCCGTGTGTCTTCAGCACATATTTACCTGACTTATCCATTTGTTTTGTCTTGGTCGTTCTTAGAGGCTATGTCGAGCGGTTGTGTGCTTGTCGGGTCGAAAACACCTCCTGTGCAAGAAGTGATTGAAGAAGGTAAAAACGGATTTATGGTCGATTTCTTTGATCCAAAAGCTGTCGCTGACAAAGTTGATGACATTTTCGCGCACAAAGATAGGTATCGCGATGTTGGTATTGCTGCGCGCCAGACTGTTAAAGATCGCTATGATGCAAGTAAGTGTTTGCCGCAACATATTCAAATTATTGAAGGCCTTGCAAAAGGTGTTGATCGCTCGACACTGCCAACAAATCATCCGCCAAAGCCTTTTACTGCAGAGTGGGAAAAACCAGAAAACATAAAGAAGTATCAGAAATAAGCTTCTAAGCTCCACTTGACACGCGTGGGATAAGGCATAATAATACTTCTTTTTCAAGTTTTTGGACTTCTAAAATGCCTGATACAGACTTTGTTATGCCAACTTATGGTCGGATGGATATCTCCTTTTCAAAAGGTGAGGGTGCTTACCTCTACACAGATTCTGGCGATAAATATTTAGATTTTATTAGCGGTATTGCCGTAACAAATCTAGGACATTGCCATCCACATATGGTGAAGGCTCTTCAAAAACAAGCTGAAACACTTTGGCACACTTCTAACCTTTATAATGTTGACCTACAGACGAAAGCTGCGAAGCGATTGTGTGAAAACTCTTTCGGAGATCAAGTTTTTTTCTGTAATTCAGGCGCTGAAGCTAATGAGGCTGCCATTAAAACGGCAAGAAAGTTTCACAGTGAGAGGGGGCGTCCTCAAGCGCATAGAATTATTGCGCACCGTAACGCTTTTCATGGCCGGACACTTGCGACACTCGCTATGACAGGAAAATCAGCAATTATGGAAGGCTTTCAGCCGCATGTGCAGGGTTTTGATCATGTCAATGTTGGTGAGGTTGATAAAATTAAAAAGCTTATTACCCCTGAAACAGCTGCGATTATTATCGAACCAGTGCAAGGCGAAGGTGGCGTTAAGTTGGTTGATGCGGATTACCTTAAGGCATTGCGTAAAATTTGTGACGAATTTGGTCTTTTGCTTATTTTTGATGAAGTGCAGTGTGGCATGGGTAGGACAGGAAAGCTTTTTGCACACGAGTGGAGTGGTGTAAAGCCTGATATTATGTCCTTGGCTAAGGGTCTTGGCGGCGGCGTTCCCGTGGGTGCGTGCATTGCTACTGAAGATGCCGCTTGTGGTATGGGGCCAAGTACACATGGAACGACTTTTGGCGGTCAACCTTTGGTCATGTCAGCGGTGAATGCATTGCTTGACATTATTTTGGAAGAAAGTTTTTTACAAGAAGTTGCATCTGTTGGTGACTATTTTGAGTCTGCGTTAAGTAATTTGGCTGCTGAGTTTCCAGAGTTTTTCGAGGCGGAAGTCAAGGGTGCGGGTTTGATGCGTGCTTTAAAAGCCAAAATCACAAATATGGATATTGTTAAAAAATGCATGGATCACGGTTTGCTCGTTTTTGTTGCGGGTGACAATGTTGTGCGTTTCTTACCGCCTTTGATTATTGAGAAAGCTCATGTTGACGAGGCGGCAGAAAAAATAAAATCAGCATTGCTTGAAATGCGTCAGGAGGCAGCGTGAAAAGACACTTTTTAGACCTTTCTAATTTTGATCTCAGTGTTCTTCGTTCAATCATTGATGATGCGAAGCTGCGTAAGTCTGGCGAACTTAATGATAAGCCGTTGGACGGCAAAACACTTGCGATGATTTTTGAAAAACAGTCCACGCGAACAAGAATTTCGTTTGAGGTTGCAATGAAAAAAATGGGCGGTGATGTTATTGTTTTGTCGCCCAAAGATATGTTGCTTTCAAAAGGTGAAACCTTGGAGGATACAGCAAAAGTGATGTCACGTTATGTTGACATTGTTGTGATTCGCTCGCCTGACCATGAAAAAGTTATCGCATTTTCAGAAGCTGGCTCTGTGCCTGTTGTTAATGGCCTGACGGATTATGCGCATCCCTGTCAGATTCTTGCAGATATGCTAACCATTGAAGAGAAATTGGGAACTGTCGAGGGCAAAGTGATTGCGTGGTGTGGTGATGGAAATAACATGGCGCGTGATTTTGTGTTTGCCTCGGCTAAGTTTGGTTTTGAATTTAGAATTGCAACGCCGCCTGAATATGCGATGGATGATGAGACAATTGCCTGGGCACACAAAGCTGGTGCGCGTGTTATTACAACAAACGACCCTGTAGAGGCTGTTGCAGGTGCAGATGTTGTGATGACAGATACCTGGGTGTCAATTGGTGACAGTCCTGCTGAAAGTGATCAGCGTATGAAACTGTTGCGCCCTTTCACAGTGACACAAGATCTTATGGCGCATGCAGGTGATTCGTGCTTGTTTATGCATTGTCTTCCGGCATATCGTGGCAATGAGGTTGAAGCGGACGTTATGGATGGTGTGCGCTCAATTGTTTGGGACCAGGCGGAAAACCGCCTTCATATTCAGAAGTCGATTTTAGCATGGTGTTTAGAAAAGCTTTAGTATTTGTTTTCCTTGTTTTCAGTTTGTCAGGCTGTTTTAGTTTTGATCCGCCTGAAATCACAGACTTCATTGATCTTCGTCCTGGTGCAAAATTTTCAACATTTTCTAAGATTCCCCTAGATGTTGAGTATGTTGAGTTTACCAAGGCAAATAAAAAATCTGATAATTTGTTGAATGTAGAGCGTTTGTCAAAAGTTTCGATCGCAAAAACGGTTGAAAACTGGTCAAAGCGTCGCCTTCACCCTTTAGGTGATAAGAATAAATTGATCGTACGTTTGGCAGATGCTGCACTGATAGAAAAGCCCGTTGGGCATGAGAAAGCGCATTTAAACATTCGTGGCAACCAGTTGAGATATGAGGTTGTTATTGAGGTTCAGCTAGAGTTCCAAGATGATAACGGGTACTTCATGAATGTTGTCGAATCGCGTGTCCAGAAGTTTATCGAATTGCCAGAAGCTGTTTCTACGACCAGGCGTTCGCACCATTGGACAAACTTGATACAAAGCGCCATGCGAGAGTTAAACGTTGACTTAGAGAAGAAATTGTACACCATAGAGCCTTCTGTTGTTTTGGGCAGTGGTAATTACAGAGGGCAAAGATGAAAGATCACATGTTAGAAATCGTTGAGGTTGCCGAGCGTGCTGCGCTGGCGTGTTATGACTGGATTGGTCGTGGGGACAAAATGGCTGCGGATCAAGCTGCTGTTGATGCGATGCGTACGGCACTTAATGAGTTGATGATTCAGGGAAAAATCGTGATTGGCGAAGGCGAACGTGATGAAGCACCAATGCTTTACATTGGTGAGGAAGTTGGCAATGGTTCTGGTCCTAAAGTTGATATAGCGCTGGATCCACTAGAAGGAACAGACCTGACGGCGCAAGGTAAAAGTGATGCGCTGACGGTCATTGCATTTGCCGAGCAAGGAAACTTCTTAAATGCGCCAGATGTTTATATGGATAAAATCGCTGTCGGTCCAGATGTGCCAGAAGCGATGATTGATTTAGACGCAACGATTGAACAAAATTTAAAAAATATTGCACAAGCTAAAGCATGCCTCATCACAGATCTAACAGTTTGTGTTTTGGATCGTGAACGTCACCAAGATAAAATCACAGCTGTTCATGCGGCAGGTGCAAAAGTAAAGCTCATCCAAGATGGTGATGTGAATGGCGTAATCCAGGCTGCGATGCCAGGCAGCGGTGTTGATATGTATGTTGGCTCAGGTGGCGCACCAGAAGGTGTTCTTGCCGCCGCAGCGCTTCAGTGTATTGGTGGTCATATCCAAGCAAGGTTGCTTTTCAGGAACGATGATGAAAAGGCGCGTGCTGAGAAATGGGGAGTCACTGACTTAGATCGTAAATATGCCACCTCAGATCTTGCGAAAGGAAAAATCCTTTTTGCTGCAACAGGCGTCACAAGCGGTAGCCTTCTTGACGGTATTGCAAAAGTTCCTGGCGAAGCATGGACACACTCGGTTGTCATGGAGTCTGAAACAAGCTCTGTACGCTATATCTCAACAAAGCACATGCTGTAATATTAACAGCGTTGCCTTTTGGGAAAAATAATGGTATATTAAGGCCCTAATTATTTTAAAGGGTTTTAATAATTGTTGAAAACTATTAATTTTTTTCGGCCAACTCCTGCGAAAAAAGTGGAAACAAAACATGGGTTTAATGTTTCCGCTAATGCTGTGCGTGCGGTTGAGGTAAAAATGTTTAATCACATATCTTTAGATGTACAGAGCGGCAAGAAAACTTGTGCGCTTTCTGTCGGCTGTAATGATGGTATGGATATTGTTAAATTATTTAAAGCTGGCGCAGAAACAGTCATTGGCTATGATGTTGTTGATTATTATCCAGATATTCTTAATACATTAAGAGAGAATGGTGTAGATGTTGTCTGTTCTTCTTCCAGCAGAAAAGATACTATTGGGCAGGCAAGTAGTAAAAAGTTTTATTTTAGGCAAGTAGATATTGTTGAGTTGAAGAAGCAAGCACAAGAAAAGCTTTTCTTGGATCTTGTGCCTACAGGCCTTGCAAGCATATCAACCGTTTTTTGTAATCGTGTCTTAGATCTTGTTCACCCAAATGAAATTGATCCATTTTTCAGAGCACTTGATCCTTTTTTTGCTTCTGAAGTGAAGATTTTTGCAACAGCAATGTCCAATCAAGCAGAATACAGAAGTAAAAATCTGGTAAAAGATTATCCCATTGAAACTCCTTTAAGTGACAGGTTTTCAGAGTTATCACAGCTGGCCTCCAAAAAGCATAATTTGGAAGGAACAAAAGTGGCTTTATACAAAATGCCAGACGCGCCAGACTTTAGTGGCTGTGGTCCTGAAAAAAATGAATTGCTGCAACATCTATTGCAATGTACGTCGGTTTTAGATCACAGGACTTCACAGCCTTTGTACTCAGGTGTCAGTGATTGGGGCACAGCGCATGCTGCAGTTTCTGTTAAATTCTCACGAGCTTAATTTTGCTTTAATCTTCTTCAACGCATCTTCGGCTTGTGATTTGTCATCGCTTGGGCCACCAGCCTGAGCCATGTCAGGTCTCCCACCACCGCCTTTTCCGCCAAGGGCTTCCGTTCCTATTTTAACGAGATCAACCGCGTTATGTGCTTCGCTGCTTGAGGCAATAACAATGCCTGCTTTCCCTTCAACCAAGGTAATAAGTGCGATGATGTCAGCTTTTGGCTTCAGTTCGTCTGCCATGCCGCGTAGGTTTTTAGCAGGAATATCTTCTATGATTTTCCCGAGAAACTTAATGCCGTTCACGTCAATGACTTCATCGCTTGCACTGCCGTTGCCAAGGGCAATTTGCTTTTTCAGGTTTCCAACTTCAGATTTTATTTTTTGATTTTCTGATAGCAGGCTTTCGACTTTGTTTAAGGCGTCTTTCGTGCCGACATTTAAAACTTCGGTTACATTATTGAGTAAACGAAGATGGTCATTATACCAATCAAGTGCATCTTTTCCGCATACGGCCTCAATGCGTCGAATGCCACTGGATACTGAACTTTCTGATATAATCTTTAGTAACCCAATATCACCCGTACGTTTGACGTGCGTCCCGCCACAAAGTTCAACAGAATAATTGTCTTTTCCCATAGATAGTACACGAACTTCATCGCCATACTTTTCACCAAACAAAGCAATCGCTCCTTCTTCAATAGCTTCATCAGGCGTCATTAGTTTTGTAGCCACTTCCACATTGAGACGAATTTGTTCATTGACGTCCTGTTCAATTTTTAGAATTTCTTCTGCGGTTAGGGCTCTGGGGTTTGTGAAGTCGAATCGCATGCGATCAGGTGCAACAAGCGATCCTTTTTGTGTGACATGGTCACCAAGATTGCGCCGTAAAGCTTCATGCAAAAGGTGTGCAGCCGAGTGATGGATGCGTAGCGTTTCGCGTCGTTCACCATCAATTTCTAGCGCTACTGCTTGGTTGGTTTCAAAATTATCTTTTAGAGGAGCCATGACATGAGCATGAAGTTTTCCAAGTTTTTTCTGTGTATCAATCACCGCAGATTTTTCAATTATACCTGTATCACCCATTTGTCCGCCAGATTCTGCATAAAATGAGGTTTGGTTTGTTAAGATGATCACATTCTCATCACCAGGGCGGGCTGCTTTGACAGGCTCACCATTTTTGACAAGGGCGATGATTTGACCCCGTGTATCGTTCGTGTCATAGCCAACGAACTCTGTCGCGCCGTGTTCTTCATACAGGTCGTACCATACTTTCTCATTCGCTTCTTCTCCGCTTCCTGACCAGGCTGCGCGCGCGCGATCTTTTTGTTCTTTCATTGCGGCTTCAAAGCCGGCTTCATCAACAGTTAAGTTTTTGCTGCGCAGAACGTCTTGTGTCAAATCAAGAGGAAATCCATATGTGTCATACAGCTTAAAGGCAATGGCACCATCTAACTCTGCACCACTTATCTTCATCGTTTCTTCTTCAAGAAGCTTTAGTCCACGGGCCAGCGTTTCCCTAAATTTATCTTCTTCTCGACGAAGTGTTTCTGTGATCAAGGCTTGGGCGCGTCCAAGTTCAGGATATGCTTCTCCCATTTCTGTGATCAATGAAGGGACAAGCTGCCACATTAAACTTTGTTGGTAACCTAGCAAGTGAACATGACGCATGGCACGACGTAAGATTCGACGCAAAACATAACCACGTCCTTCATTGCTTGGCAAAACACCATCTGCCATCAAAAAACACCCTGATCGCAGGTGATCAGCAATAACCTTATGTGACACCAGGCTGGCATCTGTGTTTGTGAGAGAGCTTGAGGCTTTGATGAGGTTTTGGAAAAGGTCTATTTCATAGTTGCTGTGGACACCTTGTAGAATTGCTGCAATACGCTCTAGTCCCATTCCTGTATCAATCGAAGGAGACGGAAGGTTTGTACGGCTTCCATCAGCCATTTTCTCATATTGCATGAAAACCAGGTTCCAAATTTCAATAAAGCGGTCGCCATCTTCTTCAGGGCTTCCCGGAGGGCCACCAGGAATGTGATCGCCATGATCATAGAAAATCTCAGAACAAGGCCCGCAAGGCCCTGTATCGCCCATTGACCAAAAGTTGTCAGAGGTTGAGATGCGAATGATTTTATCATCAGATAATCCTGCGACTTTTTTCCAAGCATTAACAGCCTCTTCATCATCGTGATAGACAGTCACAAGTAATTTTTCTTTTGTAAGCCCGACTTCTTTGGTGACAAATTCCCATGCCATTTCAATAGCATGTTCTTTGAAGTAGTCTCCGAACGAGAAGTTTCCAAGCATTTCAAAAAAAGTATGATGGCGTGCTGTGTAACCTACATTTTCCAAATCATTATGTTTTCCACCAGCACGAATACATTTTTGGGAAGAAGCCGCACGCACATAAGGACGTTTTTCATTGCCTGTAAAAACATCCTTGAATTGAACCATACCTGCATTGGTAAAAAGAAGTGTTGGGTCGTTTTGTGGGATCAACGCGCTGGAAGAAACGATTTCATGTCCATCTTTTTTGAAAAAATCTAAAAACTTTTTTCTTAACTCATTGGTTTTCATTGTTTTGTTTCTTTCTTTTTATAGTGCGATCAAATAATATATTTATATTGCCTTAAGTAAAAACCTTATAAAAGAACAATTGCAACGTAAAGGTAAGTTTGGTAGATTCACTGCTCTTTAAAGATAAAATGAAATATTAGGTAACAATGACTGAAAAGAAAAAAAGTACACTAAGCCTTTCAACACGTACAGGAACCAAGAAAGTTGGTACTGTTCGTCAAAGTTTTTCACATGGAAAAACAAATGAAGTGATGGTTGAGGTAAAAAGGCGTCGTACCTATGGAAATGAGCCAGCTATAGCGCCAGAGATTGAAGAGGTGGAAGAGCCTGTTGTTCAAGAAGCTGCTCCTGCGCCTGCAGAAGTGGATGAAAAAGGTTTAACACCTGCAGAAATAGAAGCACGCCGACGCGCATTGGAAGATGCAGAAAAAGGTGGTGATGAAAAAGCAGAACAACCAGCGCAAAGGCGCAAAACAAGTCGTATTAACGAACTTATGCAAGATTTAGAGGAAGCAGAAAAAGAAGCTGAAAAGCGCAAAGAAGAAGAAAAACCTAAGAAAAAATTTGCAGATCCTGCACCTGGGTTTGATGATGCAAAAAAGACAAAGAAAAAAGAAGAAAAACCTAAAAAGCCAGCACCTTCTTCTCGTGGTGCAGATCAACGTCGTCGTTCAGGAAAGCTAACGATTGCACAGGCTCTTAGTGGTGATGCGGGGCGTGAAAAAGTGCCAAGTCTTTCTGCGATGCGTCGTCAGCAAGAGAAAAAGCGAATTGCTCAACTCAAAGAGCAAGGTATAGACCCAACCCAGAAAAAAGAGAAAGTAAAGCTTGTACGTGAAGTGGTTATTCCTGAAACAATCACCGTACAAGAACTTGCAAACAGAATGTCTGAAAAAGGCACAGAAGTTATTAAAGCGCTTATCAAAATGGGTGTGATGGTAACAATTAACCAGCCTTTGGATGGTGATACTGCTGAAATTATCGTGGAAGAGTTTGGGCATAAACCTAAGCGTATTTCAGATGCCGATATTGAAATTGGATTAAAAGACATTGAAGATGCGCCAGAAACGCTTAAAGAGCGCCCACCCGTTGTAACGATTATGGGGCACGTGGATCATGGTAAAACCTCTTTGCTTGATGCGTTGCGCCAAACAGATGTTGTGAGCGGTGAGGCTGGTGGTATTACACAGCACATCGGTGCATATCAAGTAATGCGTCCTTCGGGTAAGAAAATCACATTTGTTGATACCCCAGGTCATGCTGCATTTGCAGAGATGCGTGCACGTGGTGCAAACGTGACGGATATTGTTGTGCTTGTTGTTGCTGCTGACGATGGTGTTAAGCCACAGACGATTGAAGCGATTAGTCACGCAAAAATGGCAGAAGTGCCAATTGTTGTCGCGATTAATAAAATAGACAAGCCTGAAGCAAACTCAACACAAGTGAAGAACGAACTTTTGCAGCATGAGATTGTCCTAGAGGAAATGGGTGGTGATGTTATTTCTGTTGAGGTTTCTGCAAAACAAAAAACAGGCCTTGAAGAACTAGAAGAATCTATCTTGTTGCAAGCTGAAATATTGGATTTGAAAGCAAATCCAAGCAGAGCTGCGCAAGGGACTGTTATCGAAGCACGTATGGAACAAGGCCGTGGGTCTGTTGCCACAGTTCTTGTTCAGCATGGAACGGTTAAAGTCGGTGATATTTTCGTTTCAGGTTCTGAGTGGGGGCGTGTTCGTGCAATGAATAATGACAAGCTAAAGTCAATCAAAAAAGCAGCCCCATCTATGCCTGTTGAGATCACAGGTATTAATGGTACGCCACTTGCCGGGGATGACTTTCTTGTTGTAGACAGCGAAGCAAAAGCAAGACAAATTGCGGAGTTCCGTCAGCGCATGAAAAAGAATGCACGTAATGCTATTAAGGTTGGAAACCCTGTTGCCGAAGGTGATGAAGAAGGCGAAGTGAGTGCATTAGAGCAAATGATGGCGAAAAAAGCAGAAGATGGTAAAACAAAACTTCCTGTGATTGTAAAAGCCGAAGTGCAGGGATCAGTTGAAGCGATTAAGGTTAGTCTTGAAAAGCTATCGAATGATGAAATTGAGGTGCAAATTATTCACTCTGCCGCAGGTGGTATCAACGAGACGGATATTAATCTTGCAAAATCATCTGGCGCTCTTGTAATTGGCTTTAATGTTCGTGCCAATCCACAGGCACGTGACCTGGCAAAGCGTGACGGTATCGATATTCGTTATTACAGCATTATTTACAATGTTGTGGATGATGTCAAAGCAGCCCTAACAGGGATGCTTTCACCCATTATTCGCGAAGAATTCATCGGAAATGTTGAAATTCGTCAAGTCTTTAAAATCACAAAAGTCGGCAAGGTTGCTGGTTGTATGGTTGTTGAAGGTATGGTGAAGCGTGGTGCGAAAGTTCGTTTGTTGCGTGACAACGTTGTTATTCACGAGGGTAAGCTGAAGACACTGAAGCGCTTCCAAGACGAAGTGAAGGAAGTGAAAGAAGGAACTGAGTGCGGTATGGCCTTTGAAAATTATGATGATATGAAGGAAGGCGATATTATTGAGTGCTTTGAGGTGATTGAAGAGGCTGGAAAGCTTTAAATCTTCTTCCTGGTCGCAATATATGTTGCTGTGCTAACAATCAAACTCGCCCCTAGTATTGTTGTGAAAGTTAGATCCTCTGCGAAAACCATATACCCAAATAATGCATTAAAAGGTAATTGGATATATTGAATGGGTGTAATAGACGTTGCGTCGCCTATTTTATATCCTGCGATAATTAAGTATTGTGCAATAAAACCCAGAACACAGATCAGAAAAAGCGTTTCTATCACAGGCATAGAAAGTGGTTGCCAGACCATGAAAGCAGGCATTGCAAGGCATATGCTTGAAAAAAACTCTGAGTAAAATAGAATTTTCATTGCGCCATCTTCTTTTGGTAAAAGTTTTACAATAATATTGGGAAATATGCTGATAATTGCTGCGGCAAGCGCAAAAAAGGCCACAGGATTAAAGAGCTTTGTTCCAGGTTGAATAAGGATAAGAACGCCGACAAAACCAATAAGCGTTGCGATAAGAGTTTTTGTGTTAACTTTTTCTTTTAGCAGCAAGAATGCAAAAGGAATCATGAAGATAGGTTGTGAGAAAATAATGGTTGTTGCTTCTGCTGTGGGCATGTTGGCTACTGCATAAAACCCAAAAAAAGAACCTCCAGCGCGAAGAAGGCCTCTTAACGCATGAAGTGGGAGTGATCGGGTTTTAAAGGGTGTTTTGTTGCGTCTTAATAAAAAGAAGAGGCAACAAAAAGCGATTGCAGTTTCGCGTATAAAAACGAGCTGTATAGAAGGAATTGCGGATTTTAGTTCTTTTACAAAAACCCACATAATTGAAAAACATAGCGCTGATGCTGCCAAATAGACGCCACCAACGATATTTCTATTAGTAGAGACCTTCTTCAATAATTTCGACACCTTCTAAGCTTTCCTCTGAGTTCAGCATATTTTCGGATGGTTCTGTCCCTGCACGGAATGCTTCCATGATCGCATCTTTATCATTAAGGTCTGTCAACTTTCCTGTCAGGCGGTTGACACGTACAAAACTGACGTCGGCGGGCACACGAAAAGGGATGGCGGGCTTGTTTTTTAATGCTTTGCGCATAAAGTCGCCAAAAATAGGAGCTGCTACTGTCCCGCCTGTCTCCTTGCGGCCCAAAGATCGTGGAATGTCGAATCCGACAAAAACCCCAACAACTAAGTCAGGAGAGAAACCCAAGAACCATGTGTCTACATCATTGTTTGTCGTTCCTGTTTTGCCTGCGACAATTTTTTTCCATACACGTGCACGGCGCCCGGTACCTCTTTCTACGACGCCTTGCAGCATAGATGTCATTTGGTAGGCTGCAATTGGGTCGGCTACTTGCTGCCTCAGATCTGGAATTTCAGGCATTTTTTGGTTGTTAAAATCTTGTCCTTGGCAGTCAGGGCAGGGGCGGTTATCATGTTTGTAAAGTGTTTTCCCATCATTATCCTGGATTTGGTCTACAAGACTTGGTGTAACACGTTTTCCACCATTCACAATCATTGAATATGCAGTCACCATATCAAGTAATGTGACTTCACCTGCACCGATCGAAATTGAAAGGACTGGTGGTAAATCTTTTCCGATGCCAAAGCGTTCTACATAGTCAGTGATTTTTTTCATACCAAGTTTTTGTGCAAGACGAATGGTCATTAGATTTCTAGAGTGTTCAATACCAATGCGTAAAGGGCTTGGTCCATAAAACCTTTGAGAATAGTTGTCGGGTCTCCAGGCAGGCTTGTCTTCCCCTTGATCAAGGACGATAGGCGCATCAAGAACAATGCTGGCAGGCGTATAGCCATTTTCTAGTGCCGCCATATATACAAATGGTTTAAAAGCTGATCCTGGTTGTCTTTTGGCCTGAATTGCTCGATTGAACTCGCTTTTCGAGAAGTCATATCCACCTGTCATAGCAAGAATACGGCCTGTATGAGGGTCCATGGCGACGAGAGCGCCATCTGCTTCAGGGATTTGACGAAGAGAGAATGTATTTGGGGGATAATATGTGCCAGACTCACTTTTCTTTGTTTCTTCAACAAGAACAACATCGCCAACGTTTAATGCGTCTGATGGCTGAGAGAGTTTTGGCCCAAGTTTTTCATCTGGAAGGTGCTTTCTAGCCCATTTCATTTCTTTAAAAGGTATTTTACCTTCAATACCACTTTCAAGGCCAATATATGCATAGCCTTTGTTGAAAGACATAACAACGGCCATTTCCCAGTCTCTGCTGCCACCAGGTTTTGAGAGGGCTTTCAAAGCTTCTCGCCAAGGTTTCTCTGGCGTAACAAGATCTAATGTTTTAATAGGGCCACGCCAGCCGTGCCTTCTGTCATATTCGATAAGCCCTTTTCTAAGTGATTGATCTGCATAGTGCTGTAGTCTAGAATCAAGAGTGGTTCTGATGGACAGTCCACCGCCATAAAGTTCCTTTTTACCAAAGTGGGCAAGTGATTTTCGGCGCACTGCTTCGACAAAATAACTTGCTTCAACCATATCTGGGCGGTATCTGAGAGAAACTTCTAGTGGTTTGTTGATGCTTTCTTGTGCTTGCTGTGGTGTGATAAAACCTTCTTCTGCCATACGTGTTAATACCCAGTCGCGCCTTGTAACAGCAGCTTCTTTCCGTCGAATGGGATGATAATTATTTGGCGCCTTTGGGAGGGAGGCAAGATAAGCTATTTCGGGTAGGGTTAATTCATCAAGCGACTTATCAAAATAGTTTTGTGCTGCCACGGGAACACCATAAGAGTCCATGCCAAGATAAATTTCATTGAGGTACAGCTCAAGAATCTCTTTTTTACTCAGCAGTTTTTCAATCCGAAAAGCTAGAATTGCTTCCTTCAATTTTCTTTCAAAAGAAACTTCATTCGTAAGGAGAAAGTTTTTAGCAACCTGCTGTGTGATGGTCGATGCGCCGACGAGCCTTCTATTTGTGCCAATATGAGCAATGTTTATAAAAATTGCACGAATGATTCCAGTAAAATCAATACCAGAGTGCTTGTAAAAGTTTTTGTCTTCAGCGGACAAGAATGCGTTAATGAGATTTTCAGGAATCTCTTTGATAGGAACAAAAACACGTTTTTCAGTTGCATATTCAGCAAGAAGCCTGCCATCTCCTGTGTGTATGCGTGTGACAATTTCTGGCTTATAATCACGCAAAACATGGTGGTTGGGGAGGTCTTTGCTGGCATCGTAATAAATCATTAGTGCAAAAAAAAGCCCTGCACCAACAAAAGCCAG
Organism: Alphaproteobacteria bacterium; assembly: GCA_030425825.1. Classification (GTDB taxonomy): domain Bacteria; phylum Pseudomonadota; class Alphaproteobacteria; order JAUHZY01; family JAUHZY01; genus JAUHZY01. The sequence goes on along the minus strand of JAUHZY010000001.1, from coordinate 923,330 downwards.
AAAGAGAAAGAAAAGTAAACTAAGCGCGCGCATTATATTTTTTGACTTTCAAAGTATGTGTCGAGGGCTCTTAACAAAGACTGTGAAAACTTCTTTTGGAATGACCTTTTAATCAGAAGTCTTGCATCATTTCTATTCGATAAAAAGCCTATTTCAATTAAGATAGATGGTATATCTACCGATTTTAAAACAGCAAAGCCTGCAAAGCGGTGTGGTGTTCTGAGAAGTTTTATATCTCCTTTGAGTTTTTTAAGCAACATGCTCGCAAACTTTGAAGAAAGGTTCATGGTTTCGCGCTGAGCAAGGTCAATGAGTATGTTTGTGACTTCCTGGACTTCATCAGATAAGTCTACGCCTGCAATTAAGTCAGACTTGTTTTCTGTTTTTGCAAGGGCTTCTGCAACTTTATCAGAAGATTTTTCAGATAAAGTATAGACAGATGCTCCGCGTAAGGACTTGTTTTTTATAGAGTCTGCATGAATTGAAATAAAGAAGTCTGCATTTTTCTTATGTGCAAAGTCACGTCTTTCTTTCAATTTAAGATAGATATCTCTCTCGCGTGTAAGGTAAACGGTATATCTGCCGCTTTTCTCAAGTGTTTCTTTGATCATTTTGGCTGTTGAAAGAGTGATCTTCTTTTCATAAACACCACCGACACCGATCGCGCCTGGATCAATGCCTCCATGTCCTGCATCAATGACAATGACGGGCTTTTTGTTAGCGACACGCTTTGTTTTTTGTACAGGGCGTGTTTTTGTGATTGTTTTCTTTCTCAAGGCTTTGGGCGTGCCTTTTGCTTCCACCATGTCAATCACAAGTCTGTGTTTTCCTGTTTTGTTTGCGGGAAGATAGAAAGACTTTTTAATATCTATGGAGGTCTTTGCGTCTAAGACAATTCGATGAATATTTGGCTTAAAAGCGCCATGGCGATAATTTTTTATTAAGCTGTATTTAGGAGGAGGAAGGTTTGATTGTGCTTGCCAAGCTGTTTTTGGAAGATCAATAACGACTCGGTAAGGGTTTCGAATAACAAAAGCATCGTGTTTTGTTTTTTTGTTTAAGTCGATGACAAAGCGCGTTACCTCTTTGTGAACACCAAACCTAATGCCAGAAACAATCGTTTTGTCTTGGGCTTGGGTCGCAGATGTTGTCAGGAATAGAAGCATCAAAAAGACCGCAGAACAAAAAATGGATCTTAAATGAAGAAAATGTTTTTTTATCATCCTTGCAAGCCCTGATATTCCTATATCATTATCGTTAAAAAAGAATTTAACGTGGAAAATGTTCATTTAAACAAAAAACATGATTGAGTTTTCACCTATTTATAGTCTATGATGGATAATGGTTACAAATTCCTGTGCATTAGTTCAAGGAATAACCACAAAAGATTTACAATTAATGTTCAAAAAGTTCGAAATTATGCAAAATTCACCCGCTATCAATATTCATATGCAAAAGAATAATAAGGTTTCTAAAGGCCTTGGCGGCGGATCTGTGTGGGCTCTTGGAGCCTTTAAGAAAATCAAACAAATTATTCAGCCCTTGAATGGGACTGATATAGGTATTGGAGTTTATGTCAATGACAATGAAGATGTTAATAGATGCAGCTCACCCAGAGGAAACTCGAGTGGCTGTAGTGGACGGGGAAGTTCTTGAGGAATTTGATTTTGAGACAACAACAAAAAGGCAGTTAAAGGGAAATATATATCTCGCGAAAGTTGTTCGTGTAGAGCCTTCTCTTCAGGCCGCATTTGTTGAATATGGTGGGAACCGACATGGTTTTCTTGCCTTTTCTGAAATTCATCCAGATTATTTTAAGATTCCGGTATCAGATAAGCAAATCTTAGAAAGAAAGCTTGCGCTGCTTGAGAGAGGCATGGATCCGCAAGGCATAGACCTGTCTTCAGAAGAGGCCTTCAAAAAAGTTCTTGATAGTTATTCTAGCGGTGATGAAAAGAATTTTGGTGCATCAGAAGGTGATCCACAAGATGATGTTCTGCTTCCTTTAGACGGTGTTGATGAGGTGATTGCTGACATTGATGAAGCTGATGAGGACCTTGATGTTATTCAGCCAGTTGCACGTGATCTAGAGCGTGCGCGTATGAGAATGTTGCGCGAATATAAAATCCAAGAAGTAATCAAAAAAGATCAAATTTTACTTGTTCAGGTTGTTAAGGAAGAGCGTGGCAACAAAGGCGCAGCTCTCACGACATATATGAGTTTGCCGGGTCGTTATTGTGTTTTGATGCCTAATACTCGTAATAGTGGTGGTATTTCTCGCAAAATTAGCAGTCATGAAAATCGCAAAAGACTGAAATCAATTTTAAGTGAGATCGATATTCCTGATGCAATATCAGTTATTATTCGAACGGCAGGTGAGACAAGAACGCGCCCTGAAATTCGCCGTGACTATGATTACCTTTCTCGTTTGTGGAGCTCTATTCGCGAGACAACACTGCAGTCAAATGCGCCTGCGCTGATCTATGAAGAGGGTGACCTTGTAATGCGCTCTATTCGCGATATTTACTCTAGGGATATCAGTGAGGTGTTGATTGATGGCGAAGAAGCTTATAAGTCGGCGCGTTCATTGATGAAATTGATGATCCCAAGTCATGTCAAAAAAATCAAAGAATATGAAGGTGCAGAGCATCTTTTCTCAAAATACAATGTAGAGTCGCAGCTTGAAGCTATTTATAGCCAGGAGGCTGCTTTGCCTTCAGGAGGGTCGATCGTTATCAACCCGACAGAGGCTTTGGTTGCTATCGATGTTAACTCTGGAAAGGCGACGCGTGAGCGTCACATTGAAGAGACAGCTTATAAGACTAATCTGGAGGCTGCACAGGAGGTTGCGCGCCAAGTTCGTCTGCGTGATTTAGCTGGCCTTATTGTAGTTGACTTTATTGATATGGACTCTCACCAACATCAAGCGGCAGTCGAGAGGACTTTGAAGGAGGCTCTAAAGACAGATCGTGCGAAGGTTCAGGTTGGTAGGATTAGTAATTTTGGTTTGCTAGAGTTGTCTCGACAGAGGTTGCGACCTAGTTTGCTGGAGTTGCATTCTAAGTCTTGTCCGACATGCGGTGGGTCCGGGATTGTACGCTCTACTGAATCATCAGCTGTTTATGCTCTTAGAAGCATCGAGAGCTTTGCTGCAAATATTAAAAAGGCGAATGCTGAAATTATTGTTTACTCTGCAGGTGCTGCAGCACTTTATATCTTGAATAATAAGCGCGATGAAGTTATTGCGATTGAACAAAAATTCAATGTTAAGGTTGTTTTTGAACAAGACGAGAGTTTGATTCCGCCAAAGTTGAAGTTTGGTGTAAGGCAAGATGATGGAAAGGTCTTTATTCAGTCGCACGAATCGCGTCCTGTAAAGCCAAATAGGTCTTCAAAAAGAAGGCCTCAACGATCAAAGGCTCCTTCTTCGGATCAAGAGGCTAACAAGCCAAAGCAGCAGGGTGTGAAAGACAAAGATCCTTCTGAAAAGAAGTCCGGAAACAAGAAAAGAAATAGAAACGACAAGCGAAAAAAGGTTGAGGACGGTTCTGTTGCGTCTGAAAAAGGGCGTGAGGTTTCGCGAGGTCGTCGTGCGAAAAAATCAAATTATTTTCTGCGTCGTCGAGGAGACGGCCCAAGGCCTTCTTCAGATGGGCCGCCCTCAGGCGGCGGTGAGCAGTCTGACAAGAATAAACCCGTTGTCTCAGAGAAAGCTTCTGAGAAAGGCGATGGGGGTCGCCAGCTTCCTGTAAAGGAGCCTCAAAAGACTCAGGGAAATAACCCTGAGGCTGTCTCCAAAACTAAGCCCAAGAAAATAGAGGTCAGCGCGCTGGAGCCTGGGGTAACGAATATTTCTAAGCCTCTAGTTTCCAGTTCTTCTGCGCCAATTTCAGAATCCTCAGCAGGCCTTCAAAGTATTGATGAGGCTGATCGTCGATCCGGTTGGTGGAACAGGCTTATGAGTAAATAAGATATTTTTTCAGTATATTATTGCCCCTTTTTGATTTTTTTTGAAAAGGGGTAATTTTTTAGTTAAAAACAATATATTGTATGGCGTAAAGTAAAAAACTAACAAAATAATCGAAAAATACCTAGTTTTTGTGGACTTGTTGCAAATATTCTACTATATATAGATCAACGTATCGTCACCAAATCGTTGAAGTATATTTTATGGCCATTTTTTCTTTTAACGCAGCAGTTCTTCGTCCTAGGTTGATCAGCACTTTTGATCCGTCTACTGATGCGCTGCTTTTCCAAAATATTACAGCAAGTGATGTCGTCGTTGTTCGCGGTTCGGATGTTGGTCGTTCGAGTGGCGTTGTTTTTGCGGTGCGTGGCCGTGAAATTCTTTATGTTCCCGTTCTTGAAAAAGAAGAAATTAATATCGCAAACGTTCTGTTTGATGACTACAGCGTTATGTTGATTGGTGATAACACTTACGCAACAGCAAATGACAGTATTGGTAACTTTCTGATTGCAGGGACAGGAAATGACCTTATTTCAGGGCTTGCCGGTGATGACACGATTCAAGCAGGCGATGGAAACGACTGGATTAATGGGAATGAAGGCAATGACAGTATTACAGCTGGCGTTGGCAATGATACTGTTTACGGCGGTAAAGATAATGACACAATTTATGGTGAGGATGGCGATGATTCTATAAACGGAAATAAGGGCGATGACCTTATTTTTGGTGGGAAAGGCGTTGACTATCTTCGTGGCGGTAAGGGTAATGATACTGTCTCTGGTGAAGAGGGTAACGACACTATTTTTGGTGATAAAGGTGATGACTTTATCTATGGCGACTCTGGTGACGACCTTCTTCAAGGTAATTCTGGTAACGATACCCTTTTGGGCGGCACAGGCGGCGATAGCATTCGTGGCGGAAAGCATGAAGACCTTATTTCTGGTGAAGAGGGCGATGATACGCTTTTTGGAGACCTCGGTGATGACACAGTAGACGGTGGTAATGGTGCAGACTCGATTTTTGGTGGTACCGGGAATGACTTAATTCGCGGTGGTTCTGGTGATGATGTCGTGGACGCAGGCAGCGGTGACGATGTTGTTTCAGGTGAGTATGGCAATGATACAGTTTTAGGTGGTGATGGTGCAGATACGCTAATCGGCGGACGTGGAAACGACGATCTTGCTGGTGCATCTGGCAACGATTTTCTTGTTGGTGGTCAAGGTAATGATGTTATCTCAGGAGATGAGGGCGAAGATGTTCTTTCAGGTGATGAAGGCGCAGATACGCTTTATGGTGGTGACGACAATGATACGATTTACGGTGGCGATGATAATGATTCGATAGATGGTGGCATTGGTGCTGATAGTATTTTTGGTGGTGATAATGATGATTCTCTTTATGGCGGCGGCGGCAACGACACTATTTTTGGTGGTGATGGAGCAGACTCTATCGATGGTGAAGATGATGAAGACTTAATCGATGCAGGCACGAACGATGATACCGTGTTTGGTGGCGCTGCAAATGATACGATTCTTGGTGGTTTAGGTAACGATTCAATCTTTGGTGAAGATGAAGCCGATAGTCTGCTTGGTGGTGGTGCGAACGATACAATTGATGGTGGCTCTGACAATGACACGGTAGATGGTGGCGAGGGTGATGATAGCATCACAGGTGGTGCAGGAAATGACACTTTATTTGGTGGCTCTGATAATGACACGATCCTTGGTGGTGGTGAAATTGACTACATTGAAGGTGGTTCAGGCGACGATAGCTTAGACGGTGAATCTGATAGTGATACCGTTATTGGTGGCGAAGGCAATGACGTTTTACTTGGTGGCGATGAAGACGACAGCCTCCTTGGTGGTGAAGACAATGATTCGATGCTTGGTGGATCAGGAAAAGATACACTTCTTGGCGAGGAAGGTGAAGATAGCCTTGTTGGTGGGGCTGACCAAGATAGCCTCCTTGGTGGCGATGGTAATGATACTGTTGATGGTGGGCTCGAGCGTGACACAGTCTTCGGTGGTGATGGTGATGACTCTCTTTATGGTGGTTCTGATGACGATAGCGTGATCGGTGGTGAAGGCGATGACACGTTAACAGGCGGATCGGGCGAAGATACGCTAAGTGGTGGCGACGATGACGATACATTGTTTGGTGGTGATGATAATGATGATTTGCGCGGTGGCTCTGGAAATGACGATTTAAAGGGTGAGTCTGGCCAGGATACACTTTCTGGCGGCAGTGGGAATGACACACTTTTTGGTGGTAAGGGTAACGATACACTTTCTGGTGGTGATGGCAATGACACGCTGTTTGGTGATTCTGGAGAAGACTCTCTTACAGGTGGTTCTGGTAACGATACCCTTTTTGGTGGCCTATCAACAGACACCTTAGAAGGCGGTTCTGGCCGTGACGTTCTTTCAGGAGATAGCGGCGGTGATAGCTTGTTAGGCGGCTCTGGTGACTCTCTTTATGGTGGTTCTGGAGATGACACGCTTTCTGGTTATGAAGGTGCCGATTATATGGATGGCGGCCTTGGCAATGATACGCTTTCTGGGAATGATGGTGATGACACGCTTTCTGGTGGCGGCGGGAATGACACAATTGATGGTGGTGATGGTAACGATTCAGTCAGTGGTGGTAGTGGTAATGACACGTTATTTGGTGGTGATGATGACGATACATTGTCTGGTGGCTCTGGAAGTGACTCTTTAGACGGCGGTGATGATAATGATCAGCTTTTTGGTGGCTCTGGTGATGACACGCTTTCTGGTGGTGACCATAACGATACCCTTTACGGGGGTACAGGAAATGACACACTTCATGGTGGTACCGGTCATGACTCTCTTCTCGGTGGCAGCGGCCAAGATCACGTTTCAGGTGATTCGGGAAGTGATACTTTATTAGGTGGCTCTGGTAACGACACATTAGATGGTGGTTCAGGAGCAGACTCTGTTGATGGCGGTTCAGGTAACGACACGTTAAATGGATCAACAGGAGAAGACACTTTACTTGGCGGTGCGGGGAATGACAGCCTTTCTGGCGGTTCTGGCGATGACTCGCTTCTTGGTGGCTCTGGTAACGACACGATGACAGGTGATGAAGGCGATGATACGCTTTCTGGTGGAGACGGTAATGACTCTGTTCATGGTGGTTCTGGTGCTGACAGGCTGCTTGGAAACGCTGGTGAAGACACACTTTCTGGTGGTGATGGTGGTGACTATGCTTCTGGTGGCGACGGTGAAGATGAAATTTACGGTGGTTCAGCAGGTGATTCTCTAGAAGGTGGTGATGAAAACGATACCATTTATGGTGAATATGGCGACGATACACTTTTGGGCCAAGAAAACGATGATCAGCTGCTTGGTGACCAAGGTGCTGACAGCGTTGTTGGTGGCACAGGTAATGACTTGTTATCAGGTGGTGATGAAGATGATACGATTCTTGGTGGCGAAGATAATGACACAGTTTTTGGTGGGCGCCATGATGACTCAGTCATTGCAGGTAGCGGTCGTGATCTTGTTTCAGGCGAGGAAGGCGAAGACACTCTTCTAGGGCAAGATGGTGACGATACACTTCTTGGTGGTGAGCAGTCTGACTCTATTCTAGGAAATAGTGGATATGACATTATCAGCGGTGGTGAAGGCAACGACACACTTTATGGTAATGAAGATGACGACTCTATTTTCGGTGGTGCAGACAACGATTCTATTCTTGGTTCAACAGGTGTCGATTATCTCTCTGGAGAAAGCGGTTCTGATGTTATTTCTGGGGATAGTGGTCACGACTTCATCTTTGGTGGTGCGCATTATGACACGCTGTATGGTGGTGATGGTAATGATTCCATCAGCGGTGATAGTGGTGATGATACAGTTTTTGGTGGAACTGGTGAAGATACGCTTCATGGTGGTGAAGACAATGACTCAATCCTCGGCGGTGACGAAAGTGACCATATTTATGGTAACTCTGGTCGTGACACCCTGATTGGTGGCACAGGCAACGATTTTCTAGATGGTGGTGAAGGACGAGATACACTTCAGGGAAGCACAGGAAATGACTTGCTTTATGGTGGAAGTGCTAATGATACTTTAAGTGGTGGTTCGGGTGTTGATACGCTGTCAGGGCAAGATGGTGAAGACTGGCTGTATACGGATAGTGCTGGAGATGTTGCATATGGTGGCACAGGAAACGATACACTTGTTAATACAGATGCTTTAGGGGACTGGCAAACAACTACGCTTGTGGGCGGTGCCAATGATGATTCAATTTTCGGCGGCGGAACTGCAGATGTCATGTTTGGTGGTTCTGGTAATGATACGATACTTGGCAATACAGGAAATGACTCGGCGTTTGGTGATGAAGGTGCGGACTCTATTGTTGGTGGGTCAGGCACTGACTCGCTTCTTGGTGGCACGGGTAATGATACCGTTGAAGGTGGTTCTGGCGATGATACGCTTAGCGGAAATGACGGCGATGATACATTATCGGGAGGGCATGGAGATGACAGTGTCTTTGGTGGTACTGGTAATGACAGAGTGCTTGGTGGATCAGGTCTAGATACTTTGTATGGTGAGTCTGGTGAAGACACACTACAAGGTGGTGATGATCAAGACACCTTATCAGGTGGTTCTGGCAATGATAGCTTGCTTGGTGAGAGTGCAACTGACAGCTTGCTTGGTGGTGATGGCAACGACACACTGGCCGGTGGTGATGGAAGCGACACGCTTTCTGGTCAAACTGGTAATGATTTCTTAGATGGTGGTACTGGTGCTGATTATGGCTATGGCGGCACAGGGTCTGACACTGTTGTTGGAGGAAGTGGTGTTGACACGCTTTCTGGTGGCACAGGTAATGACCTTCTACAAGGTGGGTCAGCTGCTGATCTTCTTTATGGGAATAAAGGTAATGATACCTTATCGGGCGGCGATGGCGATGACTCGCTTTCTGGTAATACAGGAAATGATGTCATAAGTGGAAACACCGGGGATGACACAGTTTTCGGTGGTGACGATGATGACACAATTTATGGGAATAGTGGTGATGACTCTCTTTATGGAGAGACAGGCGATGATTTTGTTTATGCGGGATCAGGCAACAACCAGCTATTTGGTGGCGATGATGAAGACACGCTTTTAGGCGGCCCTAATGCTAACGTATTACGCGGTAATTCTGGCGATGATTATGCTTCTGGTGGCTCTGCTGGTGATACGGTTTACGGTGATGATGGGAATGATTCTTTACTTGGCGGTACAGGTGATGACCTTGTCAGCGGTGATACAGGAAATGATTCACTTTATGGCGAAGATGGTGATGACACATTATTCGGTGGCGAAGATGATGATTCGCTCGATGGCGGTACGGGTGCTGACATTTTATTTGGCGAAAAAGGTGATGATGAGCTGTTCGGAAGCGAAGGAACAGACAGCATCTCTGGTGGTGTTGGTAATGATACTCTTGATGGTGGCGATGATGCTGATACGCTTCATGGCGACGGTGACGACGATGTCCTCCTTGGTGGGCTTGCAGCGGATAGCTTGCTTGGTGGCGCAGGAAATGATTCTTCAGAAGGTGGCTTAGGAAACGATACACTCCTTGGTGGGGAGGGCAATGATTCGCTCGACGGTGAAGAAGGTGATGATGTTGTCTCAGGGGAAGATGGGTTTGATACACTTCTTGGTGGCGCGGGTGATGACTCTGTCTGGGGTGGTGAAGGCGGTGACCATATAGAAGGCGAAGACGGCGATGACACTCTCTTCGGTGAGAGGGGGCAAGATTCTATCTTTGGTGGTGGCGGTGATGACAGCGTTCTTGGTGGCGATGGTCAAGATAATATTAGCGGCCAAGATGGTGAAGATACGTTACGTGGTGGTGAAGCAAGAGATGTTATTTCTGGTGGTGATGGCAACGACACGGTTTACGGTGAAGAAGGCGAAGACAGTATTTACGGTGGTGAAGGTAATGATGAACTTTCAGGTGGTGACGACGAAGATAGTATATTTGGTGGTGAAGACAGAGACACATTATACGGTGACGACGGAGCAGATTACTTAGATGGTGAGAATGGTCGCGATAGTATCCTTGGTGGTGATGGTGGTGATACTGTTCGTGGTGGTGATGACGATGATATTATTCGCGGGGAAAGTGGTGCAGATCTTGCGATAGGAGATCATGGTGACGATACTGTCCTTGGTGAGTCCGGTGATGACACGCTTAGCGGTGGCAGCGGTGAAGACACGCTGTTTGGTGATACGGGTAATGACTCACTCCTTGGTGGTGACGGTAATGATACGTTAAGTGGTGGATCTGGCCGTGATACGCTTGCCGGTGAAACAGGTGATGATTGGATTTATACAGATAGTGTCGGTGACATTGCTGTTGGTGGCGTAGGTAATGATACCCTTGTTAATACGGATGCACTGGGTGACTGGCAGACGACTACGCTAGATGGTGGCGAAGATGATGACTCACTTTACGGTGGCGAGACGACAGACATTCTCAGTGGTGGAGCTGGTAATGATACCCTAATGGGTAATACTGGCCTTGATTCACTATTTGGTGGTGACGGCAATGATACGCTTGCAGGTGGTGATGATAATGATACGCTTTCTGGTGAGGCGGGCGATGATACGCTAGACGGTCAAAGTGGTGACCGTGACCGCCTGTATGGTGGTTCTGGTAATGACTATCTTGTTGGCCGAACAGGCGACCGTTTGTACGGTGGTTCTGGTAATGACCTGCTGGAAGGTATTACAGGAGCTAACCATCTTAGCGGTGAAGATGGCGATGATACCCTGTTGATTGGTGAAGCAGGTAACTCTGACGATACGGCCTTTGGTGGGTCTGGTGGCGATAGTATTTGGGGTGGGTCCCTTGACGATACGGCCTTTGGTGGGTCTGGCGATGACTCTATATATGGAAATACCGGTAACGATTCTTTATATGGTGATGACGGTGATGACTCTTTACAGGGGCGTGATGGGACCGACACACTTCTTGGTGGCGGTGGCAGTGATACGCTCTGGGGTGGAAATGATGCTGATGTTCTTTCAGGTCAAAGCGGTGGTGACTTCCTTTACGGCAAGACAGGAAATGACAGCTTCTATGGTGGTTCTGGTAATGACACGATTCTTGGGATAAGTGGTAATGATGGAAACACATCTGGTGAAGATGGTGATGATTCAATACATGGTTTATCAGGTGATGACTCTTTGTTTGGCGGTACAGGAAATGACACATTAAGCGGAGATACAGGTGATGATACGCTTTATGGTGGCGATGATGACGATACTTTGTTTGGTGGCTCTGGCGATGACCAGCTTTCTGGACAAACAGGGCAAGATAGTCTCCTTGGTGGCCTAGGAGATGATACGCTTTTTGGTGGAAATGACGATGACACTTTGGATGGTGGCGAGTCTGCCGATAGAATTTCTGGTGAAAGCGGTAATGACTCTCTTATTGGTGGAACGGCTGATGATACATTGTTTGGTGGCCTTGGAAACGATACTTTGCTTGGTCGCACAGGGAATGATTCACTGCTTGGTGAGAGTGGCGAGGATTCCATTCAAGGTGAATTGGGCGATGATGTCATCAGTGGTGGTGACGACAATGATACTTTAGACGGTGGCTTGGGTGACGATACAGTCTTTGGTAATGATGATGATGATGTTATCAGTGGTGATGAAGGTGATGATAGTCTTTTAGGGAACGCTGATAACGACACCATTTTTGCTGGCGATGGTGATGATGTTGTTAGCGGTGGCACAGGTAATGATCTTCTTTCAGGTCAACAAGAAGACGATACGATCTTTGGTGGTGAAGACAATGATACAATCGACGGTGGGCAAGATAACGATGTTCTGTATGGTCAAACAGGTCAAGATTCCATCTTTGGTGCAGATGGTCACGATCTTATAAGTGGTGGTTCTGACAATGATATTCTTCAGGGTGGTACAGATAATGACACTATTTACGGTGAAGACGATGATGACACCATCGAAGGGAATGACAATGACGACTGGCTAGATGGCGGCACAGGCAATGATGAAATTCGAGGGAACAGTGGTGACGACACAATTTCTTCAACAACTGGTAAAGATACAGTTTACGGAGATGATGGTGATGATTCTTTCTATGGAAGCAGTGGTGAACAAGTTGTCTTTGGTGGTGCAGGAAATGATGTTTTAGAGGCCGGTTCTGGCGCTGAGAGTACCTTGTTTGGTGGTGATGGTGCAGACTCCTTAAAACCTGCAGAGTCAGGCGCCGAAGGTATTCTTGATGGTGGGTCTGGTCATGACTTTTTAGACGCGCGTCTTGATGGAGATATGACACTTCTTGGTGGGTCTGGTAATGACTCGATCTATGGTGGGTCAGGTGGCGACGCTATGCGAGACGCATATGGTGGCGACGGTGATGATACCTTAAGTGGCGGTTCGGCAGCTGATATTTTGTACGGTGGATCCGGTAATGATAGCGCTTTTGGTGATGGCGGCAATGATACGATGTATCTTGGAGATGGTAATGATACCAACTCTGGTGGGTCAGGCGCAGATTATGTCTTTGGCGGTTCTGGCGATGACAGCTTGTTTGTTGACTCAACAGGAGATGTGATTTTCGGTGACGCTGGTAATGACACACTTTTTGGTGACAACGGCTTTGCGTTTTTCTCTCCGACAGATGCAACAGTTTACGGTGGAGACGGTCAAGACAGCCTTGTAGGTGCGGCACGCACAAATGATTACATGTCTGGTGGAGCAGGCAATGATACTTTCTTTGGTGCTCAAGGTAATGACAGCTTGTTTGGCGATGATGGTGATGACTTTATTGATGGCCATACAGGTAATAACTGGTTATCTGGTGGTACTGGTAACGATACTATTTTTGCCAGCGGTGGCGATAATACGATGTTGGGTGGTGATGGTGATGACACCATTTCTGGCGGTGATTCTGGTGATTCGATCGATGGTGGTTCTGGTGTTGATACGCTTACTGGTGGCACTGGTAATGATACCATCCTTGGTGGCAGCGGTGACGATCATATTATTGGTGGAGATAATAACGCTGGCCAAGCTGTTCTCAGTACAGGCTTTAGGACTGGTACTTTTACGTTTACAGACTTTTCTGGCACATTCACGATAACAACAACCGCAGGCACGTTTGCGCTGAACGATGTTTTCCGATTAACAGCTTCTTCTTTAAGTCTTATTTCTTATTCATCTATGAGTCCAGGCGACACATTATTGGACATAGACCTAGAAGTTGTAGGTGTTGCTGGCACCGTATTTACGATCGGGAAAGCAGATGGTGTGCCTAGCATGGGAACGCCTGTTCCTCCTTTAGGGGCAGCAAGCCCGGTATCTGTCACTCCTGTATCATTTTCTTATGCTATTTTGGAAGACCTAACGCCAGATGATTTTGACTCTCTTCTTGGTGGGTTTGGTGATGATATTATTGAAGATGGTCATGGTAATGATACGATTTTTGGTGAAGAAGGCGATGATTCTATTGTTGCACAAGATGGTATTGACCTTGGGTATGGCGGCTCTGGATCTGATACAATTGTTGTTACTGGTGGCGATGATTGGATGGAAGGGGGAAGTGGTAATGATTCTCTTGTTTCTCAAAGCGGAAAGAACACATTAAAAGGCAGTGATGGTGATGACACCATTGTCTTGGACGGTGACACAAACAATGCAGAAGGCTGGGGTGAGAGCGGCGCTGATCTTATTATTGCTCTTGATGAGAACAATAGGCGCCTTTATGGTGGCGAGGGCAATGACACAATTTCTGCTGGTGATGGGTCTGATAGCATTATGGGTGACAGTGGTCACTATGATGAATTTAGCCTCAGCTCAGACGCTTTTGCCACGACGAATCTTTCTTCTACTGTGACAGTGTCTCATACCGGGCATGGTCGTGAAGTTGGCGATACAGTTGAGTTTCTAGGTGTTCTTTCATTTAATAATGTAACAATAATAGGTCAGTACACGGTTGCTTCTGTTGTGAATGCGAACTCTTATACAATTACGGCATCGACTAATGCAAATGCGACAGGGAGTGGTGGTGGATCAGACATTATTTATCGCTATTTCTTTGTCTCTAGTGGTGATGATGTTTTGTTTGGTGAGAATGGTGCTGACACAATTAGAGGCCAAGAAGGCGATGATACGCTTGATGGTGGCGACGAAGATGACTTGCTGTTTGGTCAAACAGGGAATGACGAACTATTTGGTGGGCGTGGCGTTGATACATTAAGCGGTGGTGATGGTAATGATGCACTTCACGGTGGCGCTGGTAATGAAAGCCTCTTTGGCGGTGACCATAACGATATTCTTTCGGGCGATAATGGTGATGATACCCTAAGTGGTGAAGATGGTGATGATACGCTACATGGTGGTGATGATAACGACTCTATTTATGGTGGAATAGGCTCTGATTCTCTTTTAGGTGATGATGGTGATGATACGCTGTTTGGTCAAGATGGTGATGATACCCTGATTGGTGGCGACGGTGATGATTCTCTTCTTGGTGGCGTTGGTTTAGATGTCGTTTCAGGGGAGGACGGTGAAGATACGCTGTGGGGAGGAGATGGTGATGATTCTCTTTATGGTGGTGGTGATAATGATGCAATTGTCGGTGAAACGGGTGACGATTATATCGAAGGTAATGATGGTCATGATATAATCGGTGGTAATGATGGCGATGATAGTATTCTTGGTAATGATGGCGATGACACGTTGGGCGGTAATGATGGTGAGGATACGCTTGATGGTGGTGATGGCGACGATTATCTTTCAGGAAATAATGGCGATGACTCTCTTGTAGGTGGTAATGGCGATGACTCTATTGGGGGCGACCAAGGGAATGACACGCTTGATGGTGGCGCTGGTGAAGACACGATTGAGGGTGGTACAGGTGAAGATACAATCTTTGGTGGGTCTGGGAATGATACACTTCTCGGATCAGGCGCCGCAGATTTCCTAGATGGAGGGCATGGCGAAGATTCAATTGATGGTGGAACTGGCGATGACTTTATCACCGGTGGTGAGGGCGCAGATAGCCTTTATGGCGGTGAAGACAATGACAGTATTTTTGGTGGGTCTGGTCATGACACGCTCAGTGGTGGTGAAGGGCGAGATTACATGGATGGTGAAGCTGGGAATGATGTGTTCTACTTCTCAATCACAACAACAGCTTCTGGTTTTTCAGGTGACTTAGAGCAAATTCCAACATTTGATTACACCCCTGGGGACGGCGATGCTTGGGTGGACGTCATTGATGACTTTGAGATCGGTAGCGATATGATTGTTCTAAATATCAGGTCAACTGGTGGTGCTTATGCAAGTAATTCTGTGTTTGGTGAAGCAATAGATGTTGAGTGGTCGACTGGTGGTACGGTTGACTTCCAGCTTGCTGATAGGTTCTCGACAAGTGCTGCGCCGATTGGTCTAGGAGGTAATGGAGCCTTTTTCCGTGTTATCGTTGATGGCGGTCTTAGTACATCTGGAACAGCAAGCGTTAAGGGTTTTGCTTCAGACACTTATCCAGGATTCCAAATTGAAATTAATGGAATGACATGGTAATCTTCTTTAAGTAGTGGACAATCTGCTGATAAAAAAACACCCACTTTTTTTAAAGTGGGTGTTTTTTCTTGTTAGAAGAAGTGTGTGAGTGTTTATTTCTTCGCAGCAGCTTTTTTCGTTTTAGCTTTTTTAGCTTTTGTCTTTGCTTTTGCTTCATTCTCTGCACGCTTATTTGCACGATCAATTTCTTTGACTAATTGAGCTTGCGTACAAAACCCAAGAGAAACAGGATCACGTGGCTTAATGTTTGTTGTGTTCCAATGTGATTTTTCACGAATGGCTTGAATTGTGTTTTTTGTTGTTCCAACCAAACGCACAACTTGTGAGTCACCTAGTTCAGGGTGCTGACGTAGAAGCCATGCAACGGCATCAGGCTTGTCACCGCGTTTTGAAATAGGTGTATAGCGAGCGCCTTTAGTTTTTTTCTTTGCAAGTGTTGCCGCTTCTGCGATAGCAAGAGTAGCTTTGGGATCCTTCTGACAGCGTTCAATTTCTTCCTCTGTCAGTTGAGAGTTCGTAACAGGGTTAAGTCCGCGAGAGTTTCCAGCAACATCGCCATCGGCAATTGCCTGGATTTCCAGCTCGTGCATGCCACAAAAAATAGAGATTTGTTTAAATGTTAGCGTTGTGTTTTCAAGTAGCCACACCGCTGTCAACTTAGGCATAAGAGGAAGTTGTTGTTCTTTTTTACTCATAATAGCATCCCGTTCATGTATTAAAAAAAGGGGCGCATTGCCCCTTGTGTATAAGGTGTTTATACATCTATTTTTCTGTGACATCAAGTTTATTGTTGTGCGCGGCGAATCTTACGCCATTTTTGGACATTTTTATTGTGCTCTTTTAACGTTCTTGCAAACACATGGCCGCCCGTACCATCCGCAACAAAATAATAATGATCAGTTTCCATTGGTTGCATGACAGCTTTTAAAGATGCACGGCCAGGGTTGCAGATAGGGCTGGGAGGAAGCCCTTTGTAGAGATATGTGTTATGTAGGCCTTTTGCAGTTCTTAAATCTTTGCGTGTAAGAGGTCTGTCAAGCGGACCTTGGTTGATTGCATAAGCAACAGTTGGGTCGGATTGCAGTCGCATACCCTTGCGTAGGCGGTTGATGAAAACACCTGCTATGTGGGTGCGCTCACTATCTATCGAGGTTTCTTTCTCAATAATGGAGGCTAAAATAATAACCTGTTGAGGGGAGCTTATTTGTGCTGGAAATGGGTTTGTTTGCCAGAGTTCATTGACTGTTGACTTCATCGCGACTTTCATACGCTCAATAATTGTACTGGCTTCATCATTCTTAGAAAAGTAATACGTTTCAGGTAAAAGGCTGCCATCTTGCGGTATTGGGCCTTCATAGTTTTGTAGCTTTTTTTCAGTATTTAGAATTTCAACAATCTCTTTTGATGTCAGGCCTTCAGGGATAGTGATTTTATGCAGGATAGTTTTCCCAGACTTCAGTAAGTGCGCTATTTCCATTGGTGTTATGTGCGCAGAAAACTGATATTCTCCAGCTTTTAAGTTTCTATGATGTCCTGTCATGCGTGCCCAAATGCGGAATAAAAGAGGGTGCCTTAGAACATTTCTTTTGTGTAGGGCGCTTGAAATTGCCGCGACGCTTGACCCACTTTCAATAAAAATAGTGGTGTCTTCTTGTAATGGTCCTGGTCTTGAAAGTTCAAATGCAGACCACGAGAGAGTCGCCATCACAATTAAGGCGATAAGAATTAGTTTTTTGACAAGAAGCTTGGCGATCAATTTTTATACAGCTTTAAGAACAAGTGATGCATTTGTTCCACCAAAACCAAATGAGTTGGAAAGAACGGCTTTAATAGGTCTTTCTTTTGCCTTTAATGGAACAAGGTCAATGTCGCACCCTTCAGATGGATCGTTCAGATTTAGCGTTGGCGGCGCCACTTGATCACGCATTGCAAGGATGCTGAAAATAGCTTCAACAGACCCCGCAGCACCAAGAAGGTGGCCAATAGACGATTTGGTTGAAGACATAGAAAGGTTGTAAGCATGCTCGCCAAAAAGTCTTTTAATTGCACCAAGTTCAATCTCATCACCAAGTGGTGTAGATGTTCCGTGTGCATTAATATAATCAATATCTTCAGGTTTCATTTGTGCGCGCTCAAGAGCCATTTTCATTGAGCGGAAGCCTCCGTCACCATCAGAAGCAGGGGCTGTGATGTGGTGTGCGTCACCTGACATGCCGTATCCAATTACTTCTGCATAAATTGTTGCGCCACGTTTTTTTGCATGCTCATATTCTTCTAAAACAACAACGCCTGCGCCTTCACCCATCACAAAACCATCGCGGCCTTTGTCCCAAGGGCGAGAAGCCTGTTGAGGTGTGTCGTTATAAGATGTTGATAGTGCACGTGCCGAAGCAAATCCAGCCATTCCTAGTCTACAAATAGCAGCTTCTGTTCCGCCAGCAACCATGACATCTGCATCGCCATACTGAATGATGCGTGCGGCATCTCCAATGGCATGTGCGCCCGTTGAGCAGGCTGTTACGACAGAGTGGTTAGGGCCTTTGAAGCCAAAGCGAATAGAAACTTGTCCAGACGCCAAGTTGATTAAGCTTGCAGGGATGAAAAAAGGGCTGACCCGGCGCGGGCCTTTCTCTTTTAAAATATATGCTGTTTCTTCAATTGTACTCAAGCCACCAATACCTGATCCAATCAAAACACCTGTGCGGCATTTTTCTTCTTCAGATTTTGGTTTCCACCCAGAGTCCTCAACGGCTTGCGTCGCTGCGGCCATACCATAAAGGATGAAGTCGCCAACTTTGCGGCGATCTTTTGGTTCCATCCAATCATCGGGGTTGAATTGACCTTCTTCAGTACCAAAAGGAATTTCTCCTGCGACCTTTGCAGGCAGATCAGAGACATCAATGCGCGAAATTGCTGAAAGACCACTTTGGCCCTCAATTAGGCGTTTCCAACTATGCTCGACCCCACAACCAAGTGGAGAGACGAGACCTAAACCAGTAACAACAATTCTGCGCATGATGTAATAACCTAGAAAGGTTTAAGAGTTTTGTTCGATGAATGAAACGGCATCGTTTACTTTTTGAATTTTTTCGGCAGCATCATCAGGGATTTCAACACCGAACTCTTCTTCAAATGCCATTACAAGTTCAACAGTATCAAGGCTATCTGCGCCAAGATCATCAATGAAGCTTGCACTGTCAACGACTTTAGCTTCTTCTACGCCAAGTTGGTCAACAATAATTTTTTTTACGCGTTCTGCAACATCACTCATATCTTTGGTCCTCATTTATTTATAATTTAAAACAATAAGACCTCACTTTTACATGAGGTCGTTACATTATTCACATTTGACAAAATTTATCAATACTGAAACATTTTGCAAGCCTTTTTGATAAAAAACTCTATATCATCACCATTCCGCCGTTAACGTGCAACGTTTGTCCTGTTATATAAGCTGCTTCAGGGCTCGCTAGAAACAGGGCTGTTGCGGCAATATCTTCTGATTCACCAAAGCGTCCGGCAGGGATGCGTGTTAGCATTGCATTTTTTTGATCCTCATTTAAGGCATCAGTCATGGCTGTTTTAATAAACCCTGGCGCAATACAGTTCGCAGTAATGTTTCGGCTGGCAACTTCTTGAGCCAAAGACTTTGTAAAGCCAATCATTCCTGCTTTTGATGCGGCATAGTTGGCTTGACCTGGGTTTCCCATCACACCAACAACAGAAGATATGTTAACAATGCGTCCCCAGCGATTCTTCATCATGCCACGTAGCAGAGCGCGTGTCAGCCTGAAGTTGGCTGTCAAGTTGACATTTAAAACGTCTTCCCAGTCTTCATCTTTCATGCGCATGAGAAGGCCATCTCTGGTCAAGCCTGCATTGTTAATAAGAATATCAACAGACCCTGTTTTTTCAGCAGCTTCCTTAGCAAGTTTTTCAATATCATCAGCATTTGACAGATTACATGTAACGACGTGACATCTATCGCCGCCAATGTCATTTGCAATATCATTTAGGACATTTTCACGTGTGCCTGACAAAATAACTGTCGCACCATTTGCGTGGAGTTTTTTTGCGACCTCAGAGCCGAGTCCGCCAGATGCTCCTGTGACAAGCGCCGTTTTTCCAGATAGATTGAACATGGTTCCTCCTTAAAATATGAACGTGATTTTATGCAGAATAATAGGAAAAAGGTCAAGAAAAGACTTGACGTTTTGGCGTTGTATTGTTTTATTTCCATATAGTTTTTAAAAAGGATAAATGATAATGATACAAATCACAAAAAAAATAGGGCAATTTTCCGTGACGCTGACAGAGCAAAAAGGTGGAAAGTTTTCTTTGATAAAAACAGTTCAGGCTGGCAATCAAAAGCTTGAAATGGGATCTTTGCAGGTTGATAAGGCAGGAAATGTTGTTGCCTCAAGAAGAGATGGCAGACCTTTTGATGATAAGGTTGAACTAAAAAATTTCCTGGATAACAGCCTTGATGATTTAGGTCTTAAAACTGATTCTCTTGGTAATAGAAAGTTGATGGAAACGGCCTTTCTTGCACATGCCCAAGATACCGCAAGAAAAGTTTAATCTAGATTATTATTTGTTAGATTTTATTGACGAAAAGAGCTTGACAGCGCTTGGCCTCATTGGTAAAGTCCGTCCTCTTTTAAGCTTTAAGGAATAGAAAAATGAAAGTCGCAAACTCGATTAAAACATTGAAAAACCGTGATAAAGATTGCCAAGTTGTGCGTCGTCGTGGTCGCGTTTATGTGATTAATAAAAAGAAAAAGCGTTTTAAAGCACGTCAGGGATAGTTTTAATTATTATTTGATGCTTAAAAAAGGCCTCAGAAATGAGGCCTTTTTTTTATGCATGTGAGTAGCAACTATTGTTTTGTTTTTTCCTTTTGATCTTTTTCAATGCGTGCTTTATCGGTTGCTTCTTGTGTTCTTTTGCGTTTGTTAGGGTCAAGGGCCCCCATTTTCGGCAGCTTAGGCATTTCGTGTTTATAATGTGCTTCATCAACAAGAGGAAGGTCACCTCTTAAAATCCCCTCCAGATGCTCAGCAACTCTATTCAAGACAGGCATCCAATCTTTTGGCCTATACTGCCTAAACATTGTAAGAGATGGGTACCAAGGGCTATCTTTGCGGTCTAAGAACCAATGCCAAAGAGGGACATGTGGTACAAGTACAAGCGCAGGAACATTAAGAGCGCCTGCAAGATGGGCTGTGACGTTTGATGTTGTGATAACTAGATCTAGGGCAGAAATCTGTGCGGCTAAGCCATCCAGGTCTTCTTTATGGTCAATTGTTGGGTCATCATAAATGTCGATGCCTGTTTTTTCTTTCAAGTCACTTAGGTCCTGAGCACAATCCCCATATTGGAGTTTTGTAAACCATGTCTTTTCTTGAGAAAGAATACCTTCCCAGTCTGCAAGTGTAATGGTTTTTGGCCCGCCAAGTGTTTTGTTTAGGCTTTTCCACGCGATACCGACCTTTAGATGGTCTTTTGGTACAATTTTTTTGTAGCGGTTTTGAAACTCCTCAACACGCTTCGGATCTGGCTTTAGGTATCCTTTATGTTTTGGAAAAGAGCGGAAAGATGTTCTGAAGCCACGCGAAAGACTGCCGCTGGACGACTGAAAGTCAATCGATGGGTCAAGATATTTTTCAGGTGTTTTGACCTGTCTTTTGAAGACAGTTAGTTCAGGCCATGTGCGTTGAAATAAAGGCACAAGGCGATGGTCAGCCTCAAGGTAAACTTTTTTTGGTTTTTCAGATAAAATGTTTTGAATCATATTCGAGAACATTATTTCTTCACCAACACCTTGTTCTCCCCAAACGACGATGCTTTTGTCGTAAAGAGGTTGTCCTGTCCAGTGCTTATTTTTGAAAAGACGCTTAGGAGAAGGGAAGCCTTCGACCTTCCAGCGCCACTGATATTCTCTAAACCCTCTTTTTAAATCCTTACCTTGCAACAGGGTGAAAAGTCCCATGTGGTAATGTGCAAATTCTGATTTAGGGTTTATGGCAAGGCATTTTTCAAGGTATTCGATAGATTCATCAATTCTTTTTTGCCCTTTTAAATTTTGGCTGTAATTAAGAAGGGTTGCATCATCTTCAGGGTCTAGTTCAAGCGCTTTGACGTAGAAAATAGAAGCTTCTTCGTCATGACCTTGTGTTGCCAAAGAGCGTGCAAATTGTGCGTAAGCTTTTGCGTAATCTGGCTGTCTTTCTATAATGATTTCTAGCCAGTCTCTGGCTTCTTGATAGCGTTCTTGATCAATAAGAATGTTGGCTAAGTTTGCATAAGCTTGTCCAAAGTCTGGATCGATTTCAATCGACTTTTTGAAGGCTTCAATGCCTTTTTCGGGTTTTTTTAGCGCTTTGTATGCATTTCCCATATTGCTGTAAACGCCCGCTTGATGAGGGTCATTTTCAAGGGACTTTTTGTAGCATTCTACGGCTTTTTCAGGCTCGCCATTTGACTTAAGTGCAGCCCCTAAGTTGGTAAAGTGACCAGCATTCTTCGGTTCCAGTTGAATAAGTCTGCGGAAATATGCGACAGATTTTTTATATTGGCGTTGTTTATAGTAAGCAACGGCTAGCGTTCTTATTACGGGAGCGTAGTTAAGTTCTTTCAAGGGAACCGTGATAGCAAGGTCAGATGCTTCTTGACGCTTCCCAGATTTATACAGTTCTTTTACTTGTTGTATAGTTTGTTCTGTTGTCATGTTGCCTTCTCTTTTTCTTCGTCAAGAAAGCTCTGTAGGTCAATATTAAGCTCTTCATAAGCTGGTCGCCAGTCTAGGTCAGCTGTTTGGCGAAAAACACGACTGTAGGGGAACCATGGTGAGACAGGGCCCTCTGACATCCACCTGAAATCAGGTGGGTTCGGAATAAGGACATGGCTAATGCGATTCAAGGCTTCGCGTAAGTGAACATTCGTATTGCTGACAGTTACATAAGCTTCTATTTCTTGAAGCAGGGCAATCATTTCTTCGAGTTCATCATTTAAATCGGTGAAGTCATGAATTTGACGTCCTAAAATATCGGAAAACTTCTGAATTTCATCATCATCAGGAAGTCTTTGTAGCGCAATAATTGTTCCTTCAACATTTTTAAGGCAAATCGCCATATCATGAAGCGGTGTTTCTTTGAAGAGGGCGCCTTTATATTCGGTTCCTGCACGCCATGTCACTCCAATATAGGGTGGTGGCCCAGCTTTCTTAAGGCGCTTTTTGATTTTTTCCACAAGATCGGGCAAAGGTGAAAGTTCAACGGGTGGGCAGATCTCTTCTGCTGTGGCAACATCTAGGAGGTAGGGGAGGTCACCAACAGAAAGAGTGTAGTTTCTTTTGACAGAAACTTTTTTCTTGCTTGTGACGTCATCAATGAAAGGAATCCGACCGATAATGGACTCAAGCTTTTCGTTTGAAAGATATGTGATGTGTTCAGCGCCTCTTTCTTTCAAAATTTTTGCGAATCTCATGAAAAATATTTCATCCCCAATACCTTGATCGCGAATAAGCAAAATCCCTTTGTTGGTAAGATCCATAGGAAGAGGCTCTTCTCGTTTTGGAATTAAGTCTCTTGGAACTGTTGGTCTGTCTAAGTAACCAGCCCAAGCCTTTTGGAAGTCGCCAACGACAAGGTTTAACATCCCTAGTCCCATGTTGATGGATTCGTTGTTTGGCATTAATTCATGTGCTTTTTCATAATATTGGATCGCTTCATCAAAACGATTCATTTTTCTGTAGATAGAGCCGAGTCCTGCACATGCAGGAGCGTGCGTTTCTTTTTCTTTTAAAACGTCAAGGAAAAGCTTTTCTGATTCTTCATAATCACCTTTTTTGCCTAATGTTGAAGCAATCTGGTATTTGACATCAAGGTGGTCTGGATAAAGTTTTCTTGCTTTTTCAAGAACATCAAAAGACTCATCAAACATATCTAGTTCTCTGTAGACAATAGACAAGTTGCAATATGTACCAACAAACTCAGGGTTGAGTTCAATTACTTTTTTATAGTTTTCAATGGCTTCTTCAAACTTTTCCATCGATTTATAGCAATTGGCTAAGTTTCCATATGCTTCAGGGTATTCCGAGTCTATTTCAATTGATTTCTTAAAATATTCAATCGCGGTCTCATATTCTTCTATTTCTTTGTAGCAAACTCCAATAACAGCAGGTATTTGCTGCATGGTTGGGTCAAGTTCTTCAGCTTTTTTATAAACATCTATCGCTTCTTTGTATCTTTTACACTTTTCTAGGCAGCGTGCAGCTTTTAAATATGCTGCGATGTTTTCTTTGTCGTAGCTGTACACTGATCTATACACGTCAACAGCAGCGTCATACCGCAAATGCTTTTCAAGTAAGCTTGCATATTTTGATTGAACATTCTTGCTTTCATGTAGGTTTTCAGAAGCTTTTCTAAGACATGAAAGAGCCTGTTCTATGTGTTCTTTTTTTTCAAAAACATTGGCAAGTTCTATGAAAAAGACAGCATTTTTTTTGTCTTTCTCAACAGCTTTTCCAAAATAATAAGCTGCAAGTTCTAGCTTGTCATTTTCTTTGTACAAAAGCCCTATTTTTGAAAGGCCAGATCCATCATTGTTTTTTTCTTCCATGGCATAGAAAAGTTTTTTTGCTTCTTCAGGTTTGCCTTGTTTGTTTCTAAGAAGCCCTAGAGATGTTAGGAGTCTGGGGTCGTCTTCTTTGATTTTAAGACTTTTTTCGATAAGCTCTTCCGCCCACGCGTAATCTTCTTTTTCAATTAAAATGCCGATAAGGTTGTGAGAGGCTTCCACATAGTCAGGCTTATACTTTATAGCGATTTTGTAGTGTTCTATTGCCTCCTTGTCTTTCCCATGAGAAGACAAAAATTTTGCAAAATTAAAGTGTCCCTTAGGGTCCTCAGGGGACGTTTCTGTTGCTTTTCGAAAGCTATCTTCTGCCTCGTCATCTTTTTTAAGGGCTTGGAGAACAATACCGAAATTGCTGAAATAACTAGACTCGGGCTTTTCCGCGATTTCGATGGATTTTTTTACAAGCTCTTCAGCGCGAAGAGGGTCTTTATTTTGAAAATAAGCCATGCCTGTGCGGTGAAGGAGTTCAGCGTTGTCTGGGAAGCTTTTTAAAAGCTCTTCATAGTCAGAGATTGCTTCATTTAGTTGGCCTTGGACATGTTTTTGAAAAACAGCTTTTAACTTTTCTTCGAAATCTATTTTTTGGGCTGTATTTTGCATTATCTATTCGTTTTTGGTCTCTAAGGGAATTGTTAAGAAGGTTTCACCTTTTATACAGTTTAGTCCTTTGGCTCAATACATAATTTAGGATATTTTCTTACAAGCTTTTTTAAGAGCGCGCCCAAAAGCTTTAAAGCATGCTTCTGAAATGTGATGACAATTGATGCCTTCTATTTGTTGAAAGTGAAGCGTCATTTTAGAAGACATTGCTGTGCAGTAGAAAAACTCTTTAAAAAGTTCCGTATCAAAATTACCAACTTTGTCGCGTTCAAAGTCAACTTTCCAGACAAGGTAGGGGCGGTTTGAGAGGTCTAGTGCACACTGCACAAGACTTTCGTCTAAGGCAATCAGTGAATCACCATATCTTTCAATGCCAGAGTTTGTTTCAATGGCTTTTAAAATTGCTTCACCAAGGACGTTTCCCATGTCTTCGACCGTATGGTGGTCATCTACTTCATAGTCGCCTTTTGCTTTCACATCTAAGTCGATACGACCGTGTTTTGACATTTGGCTAAGCATATGGTCCATGTAGCCAATGCCTGTGTCTATATTGTGCTCTCCTGTGCCATCAAGGTTGATGGTTATTGTGACAGAAGAGTGGTGTGTTGTATGTTCAATGGTTGCTTTTCTCATATTACAATCTCGTTATAATCCTGTTTTTTATTATATAGTTCGTTATTTTTACAAAAAAAGGTTTGACCAGAAGATTAATGCTAATATAATGCCACGCTCACTACAACAAATAAAAAAGGGATTGAACAATGTCGAAACGTTGTCAAGTTTCAGGTAAGTCTGTTCAGACGGGGAATAATGTTTCTCACGCGAACAATAAAACACGTCGTCGTTTTATGCCAAACCTTCAATCAGTCGGGTTCTTCAGTGAAACTTTAGGTAAAGTTAGCATGCGTATTTCTGTTGCTGCTTTGCGTACGATTGAAAAAAATGGTGGTATCGAGGCATATCTTGAAAACACAGCAAACAGTAAGCTTTCTACAGAATCTTTAAAGCTGAAAAAACGTTTGCAAAAAATGAAAAAAGCTAGCTAATTCTAAGGAGTAGTTAATGTCTTCAAATGCACTGATTAGTGAAGAGTACAGACGTCAAAATGCTGATCTTCATGAATCTAATAAGTTTTATGGCGTGTCGGGCTCTAGATGGGCAAAAAAAATAGACCGCCTTGCGACAAATATGAAGGCAGAAACAATTCTAGATTATGGATGTGGGAAGCAGACGCTTGCAAGATCTCTTCCTCACTTGAATATCAAAGGTTACGATCCCGCTTTTGAAGAGCTTTCTGCGCCAGCTGAGCCCGCAGACTTTGTGGTTTGCACAGATGTTCTAGAGCATATTGAGCCTGACTTACTTGATAATGTTCTTGATGACTTGCAGCGCGTTACAAAAGGCCATGGCTTTTTTAACGTTGCAACATACCCAGCAGCTAAAACATTGTCAGATGGCCGCAACGCGCATCTGATTCAAGAGCAATTAGGGTGGTGGTTTCCAAAAATTGAATCTCGCTTTATGGTTGCAAAGCTTCAAAACTATGGTGAACACGGTGGTTTTTGGGTGATTGTAAAGAACTTTCAGTATGCAAAAGATGAGTACGAGAGACTTAAAAAAGCTCATCAAGAGAAAAAAAGAAAAGAAAAGCAAGAACAAGGGCAAAAATAGATGTTAGGATTATACCCAACCGAAATCGTTTCATATTTGGGAGGGTTGCCAACACCTTACGTTCTTGGCCTCATGACAGTTTTTTGTTTTTCCGCGGTTTTGTTTATGTTGCGCTTTTTTGGCGCAGTAGGTCTTTATGTTTTTATTGTTGTCGGTGTCATCGCAGCAAATATTCAAGTTTTAAAAGTCGTCAGTTTTCCCTTTTATGGTC
This sequence comes from Alphaproteobacteria bacterium, assembly GCA_030425825.1. Taxonomy (GTDB): domain Bacteria; phylum Pseudomonadota; class Alphaproteobacteria; order JAUHZY01; family JAUHZY01; genus JAUHZY01. The sequence goes on along the minus strand of JAUHZY010000001.1, from coordinate 896,659 downwards.
ATCCCGTGGCTTTGGGCACAGAAATTTTCGCGCTTACATATCTTTGTACAGACATATTGACTGAGTTTTATGGTAAAGAAAAAGCGCGGCGCGGTATTTGGCTCGGCTTTTCTGGCTATATCTTAATGACTGTTATTATGGTTCTGGGCATGGGGTATGCGCCTGCACCAGCTTCTGCTGTTGGCCCTGATATGTCTTGGGCTGTTGCTAACCACGGTCATATGACTTCCTTATTTATGCCTGCGCCTGCTATATTCGCGGCGAGTATGATCGCTTATCTTTGCAGTCAATATTATGATATTTGGATGTTCTCATGGCTGAAGCGTCTTACAGGGCAACGTGCCTTGTGGCTAAGAAATAATGTTTCGACAATTCTGTCAGCTATTATTGATAGTATTATTTTCAACGTTTTCGCTTGGATTATTTTTTCTGATAACCCTGTTGATACTCATACGCTTATCTTCACATATATTTTGGGGACGTTTGGCTTGCGTGTTGTCATTTCTTTACTTGATACACCGTTTTTATATTTGGCTAAATATTTTGTTCCTAAAGGCCGGTAACCGCTGTTATGGACTCTTACCCTGAGTTTTCTTTCGATATACATTATACATCACAGAAAAGTCGTGCCAGAATTGGGACCTTAAACACACCTCATGGCCCACTTGAGACACCTGCTTTTATTTTTTGTGCGACCAAAGCTGCAATGAAAATTGCGACGATCAAGCAAACAAAAGATGAAAATACACAAATTATTCTAGGCAACACGTATCACTTACATTTGCAGCCAGGTGAAGACCTGATCTGTGAAATGGGCGGTTTGCATAAGTTTACAGGTTGGGATGGCCCTATGTTGACGGACTCTGGTGGTTTTCAGGTGTTTTCGCTAGGACATGGTGGTGTTGTTGCAGAAATCAAAGGGGAGCAGCAAAGTCAAAAGCGCAAAAAGTCACTCCTGGGAATTGACGAGTCTGGCGCAAGATTTAAATCTTATATTGATGGATCTATTAAAACATTAACACCAGAATCAGCTATCGAGATTCAACGGAAAATTGGGGCTGATATTATCCTTGTTCTTGATGAGTGCACGCCTTTTCATGTTACAAAAGATTATACAGCAAACTCAATGCGCATGTCTCATCGTTGGGCAAAGCGTGGGCTTGAGCAGTTTAGAAAAGATACTGTAAGTCCAGCAACAAAAAAACCTCAAGCACTATATGGTATCGTACAGGGAGGTGTTTATGCCGACCTTCGAAAAGAAAGCGCTGAATTTGCTTCAGAGCAAGATTTTTTTGGTATTGCTGTGGGCGGTTGTCTTGGAAGCTCTAAAGAACAAATGTATGACGTAACATCCATGGCAATGGATTATGTGCGCCGTGATTGCCCTGTACACCTTCTAGGAATTGGTGGTATTCGTGATGTTTGGGAAGGTGTGCAGCGTGGGATTGATACCTTTGACTGTGTAACACCGACACGTATTGCGCGGCATGGAAGCGCTTATATAAAGGGGCGTGAAACAAATCTGAATTTAGTGAATGCCAGATTCAAAAATGATCCAGAGCCGTTGGACACATCATGCGGTTGTTATACTTGCCAGACACATAGTAGGGGATATATCCATCACCTTTTCAAAGCAAAAGAAATGTTAGGAATGCAGCTTCTTGCGATTCACAATATTCATTTTATGAATGATCTAATGAGCAGTGTTCGCCAGGCGATAAAAAGTGATTCAATTCAAGAAGAAATGTCAAAATGGCTTGAAGTTTCCTAGCTTCCGCAGGGGTTCAATGTGCTTAAAAATTGTGCTATAATGGTCAAAAGTTGTTCTTAATAACGAGAAGCGAAGTGCTAGCCAAAAAGGAGCGCACGATATGACATTATATAGCTCATTAATTAACGGTGTATCAGGTCTCAACGCCTTTTCGCGTGGTTTAAATAATATTTCACAAAATATCTCAAACGCTTCAAGTTCTGGCTATTCTCGTGTTGATACACGTTACCAAACAACATCCTCTGGCGGCGTCAAAACGCACCCTGTTTACACAGTGGGCATCGGAGGGAGTCAAACATCAACAGATGTTTCAACAAATCTAGCCCTTAATGGACCTGGACTTTTTGCTGTCAGCGACAGATCCGATGGGAATGGTGGGCAGTTTTACACAAGATCGGGTGATTTTGCGCCAGACGGAGATGGATTTTTGAGAAATAGTGCAGGCTATTATTTGCTTGGGTTCCCATCAGAAGGAGGGGCTGGCGCATTGTCTCCAATAAAGGTTTCTGAACTTACAAGCGGTCCTGTTCCAACATCTCAGGTATCTTTGCAAGCCAACGTGCCATCTAACGCGGCGACATCTTCAGATGCAGATATTGCTGCGGCTGCCAGCGCATCATCACTTGCAAATGTACAAGGGCCTATTCAGACAAAAGTTGTTGACTCGCTTGGTGGTGAACATACATTGGAACTTAATTTTACAAAGCTTGACCCAGCAGGTGGCTTAGCGTCTTCGTTTGGCTCTGCTGGTGGCAACAAATATATTCTAAGTGTTTCGGGAAGCTCTGCAGTATCAGGGGCCAATCTGCAAATAGATGCGCCAAGTTTAGGGGGATCGCAGAGCTTCTTCGAGGTGGGGGTTGAATTTGATTCAAATGGTGCTTTGGCAGGTGTTTATCCAACATCCGGGCCAGTACATGGTACAGGGGCAGCCACTTTCGGCGCTGCGACAGGTGCGGGGTCATTTGGTATACAGCTTGACTTCAGTGGCGGGACGTATCGTCCCGCATCACCACAAAATGTTTCTATTAATCTTGGAGAAATAGGCAAGGTGACATCCAGCACGACAAGTTTTGCAGGAAGTAGTATCGGCGTTCAAGCTCTGTCACAAGATGGCAAGCAGTCTGGTCAACTTCAGGATGTTTCTATTGATTCAAAAGGGGCTGTAGTTGCTTCATTTGAAAATGGAACAACGCAAAATGTTTCACAGGTTGCTGTTGCAGATTTTAACAATTATTCCGGATTAAAGCAGGTGCGAGGAAATGCATATGAGGTTTCTGCGTATTCAGGGCAGCCTTTTGTAACAACACCAGGCAATGCGGGAATAGGTAGTATCTCTGCTAATTCGATTGAGCAGAGTAATGTTTCCCTGGATGATGAAATAACCGATATGATGATTGCAAGTGCGGCTTACAAAGCGAATGCTGCAGTTGTTAAGACAGCAGATGAAATGTTTGAAACATTGTTGGAAGCAACTGACTCTGATGATCGACGTTAAAGCACGACGCCGTTAAAAATAATGTTGTAACCATCTATACTGTCTAGTTCACTTAAGTTGTTCCCGGCAATTCCACCTTGATTCATTAGTCTGATAAGCTGAACGCCACTTGTTTGTGTGTCAATAAAGATGTCTACAACCCCCAAGCCTTGAGATACGATAGAGACAAGTCCTGCTGTATAGCTGACAAGGGCACCACCGCTGTTGACGCCTTGTGTATTGTCAAACCTGATGTCTAAGACGTCTGTGCCGACAGAAAAGTCCATAACAAAGTCATATCCATCACCTGTAATACTGCCTAGTTTATCTCTGCTGGCAGCAAAGTCTAGGTCGCCCATATCGTATGAGAAAACAAAGGTATCGACATCTTCGCCACCTTCAAGCGTATCATTGCCAACGCCGCCAAAGAGGTAATCTGCGCCAGATTCACCTGATATAGAGTCATTTCCTGTTCCACCGCTAAGTGTATCAGAGCTTTTGCCGCCAAGAATAACGTCAGCGCTATCACCGCCAAGGATGCTGTCTTCTCCAGTTCCACCAAGAAGAGTATCATCATCGCTTTCCCCTCGGATCGTATCATTTCCTGTGCCGCCAAGGATGCTATCATCCCCATCATTACCTTCTAGTGAGTCATTCCCGCTGCCACCATGAAGCGTGTCGTCACCAGTATTACCTGACAATGTATCGTTTCCTGTGCCGCCAAGGATGCTGTCGTCACCATCGTTACCTTCTAGTGAGTCATTCCCGCTGCCGCCATGAAGCGTATCATCCCCAGTTCCACCAAGTACTGTATCTTCGCCGTCATTGCCAAAAAGTGTGTCATCCCCATCGTCGCCTTCAAGCGTATCATTCCCGCTATCACCTGCGATGCTATCCTCTCCGTTGCCACCTTCAAGCGTATCATCATCATCGCCACCATTGAGTGTGTCATCACCAGTGCCACCAAGCACGGTATCATTGCCGCTACCGCCATGCATTGTATCATCACCGTCGTTTCCGTTTAATGTGTCATCACCATCATCGCCAGAAATATCATCAGCAGAATCGCCCGCAACAACGATGTCATCCCCAGTGCCAGCAGCAAAGCTGTTTTCTCCAAAACTGTCAGTCATTCTGTCATTGCCGGATCCGCCGAGGAGGCTATCATTTCCTGCATTACCTTCGAGTGTGTCGTCGCCATTTCCGCCACCGACGATATCGTTGCCATCTCCTCCTAAAAGGCTGTCATCATTATTGTCTCCGCGGACTGTATCATCGCCTGCTCCACCGCCGATGGTGTCGTTTCCATCACCGCCGCGCAGGATATCGTTGCCTTCACCACCCAAAATGTTATCAACTCCACTGCCGCCAAAGATAATATCGTTTCCTGTTCCCCCATCTAAGGTGTCATTGTTATCGCCACCGCTTAAAGTATCATTCCCGTCGCCACCCTCTAAGACATCATTCCCTGATCCCCCATCAATGCTGTCATCATCATCACCACCATAGGCTGTATCATGACCACTATCTCCGTATAGTGTATCATCACCATTCCCGCCATTAAGTGTATTGCCGCCATCATTTCCAGTAATACTGTTGTCGGAAGTGTTTCCTGTTCCACTTAAGTTTTCTGTTCCAAGGAGAGTAAGATTCTCAAGGTTTGCGGCAAGTGTATAGCTTTCTGTAGCTTGTACTTCGTCTGTTCCCTGGGCTGCTGCCTCTGTGATTGTATCATTACCATCTATAATATAAACATCGTCGCCCAGTCCGCCAATAAGGGCATCATTACCACTGCCACCATCTAGTGTATCATTGCCATTTTCCCCAAGAAGAGAGTCATTGCCAACATCCCCATAAAGAATATCATCACCTGTATTTCCACGACTTGTGTCGTTTCCTGCCCCACCGTCTAGTGTATCATCGCCGTCTCCGCCATTGATAGAATCATCACCAAGATAACCATCAACAATATCATCATTTCCGGATGCATAAATAATATCATTCGCATTGCCACCGGTGATGTCATCTGCAGCAGCGGTGCCATTGATTGTTTGTGCGTCATCAATATTGTCAAAGGTAATGTTGAAATTATAATCATTTATTAATTGATCCAGGTTTGTTGCGCTGAAATCTTCAGATGCAACATCCTGCCCTACCAGACGTATAGCATGGTTGTTTGTCGATCCTGCGGCCCAGATGAAAATATCTCCGCTGCTTGCATCAACAGATATTTGTGCTGCGTCGTAGTAAACTGAAGCGCCTTCGTTGTCGACAACTGTGACGGCATTGTTTAACTCAATATATAAAAGGTCAGTTGCGGCTTCAAAGTCGTTAATGGTATCGTCACCATCCCCAATAATTTGGTCTGTGTTGTCGATGGAGGCATCTCTGCTGACAACGCACATATCATAGTGAAAATAAAATGTATCTGTGCCGTCACCACCTTCTAGGAAGTCATTATTGGACCCTCCAGTAACCGCATCATCCCCAAGATCGCCTTTTGCGACGTCATTTCCGCTTCCACCGATAAGAATATCTTCGTGTTTTCCACCTCTTATAGAGTCATCACCCATGCCCCCGACAAGGCTGTCATTGTTCTCACCACCTTGCAGTGTATCATTGTTATTACCGCCATCGATTGTGTCACGACTTGCGCCGCCTTCTATAAAGTCATGCCCGCTGTTGCCAACAATAAAGTCATCACCAAGATCGCCAAGCAGGCTGTCGTTTCCTTCTTCCCCATCAATTGTATCATTGTCTTTTCCGCCACGAATTGTGTCGTGATCATCGCCACCATAAAGCTGGTCTTCACCTTCATTCCCTTGAAGAAAATCATTATTGTCGTCGCCAACAAGACTGTCATTGCCTTCGCCGCCGTAAAGCTGGTCTTCACCGTTTTCGCCAAGCAGCGTATCATTTCCTTTATCTCCATAAAGGCTGTCATTCCCAAGGCCGCCCCTTATAGAGTCATCTTCTTTTCCGCCGCGTAAAAAGTCGTGTCCATCATCTCCGTCAATATCATCTTCGCCACCATTGCCGTGGATAACATCGTCATCATCACCACCAACGATAGAGTCATTGCCTTCGTCCCCGAGGAGGGTGTCATTACCTTCACCACCAATAATAGTGTCTCTACCTTCAAAACCGTAAATAAAGTCTGTGGTCTCAGAGCCTGAAAGGCTATTTGATCCACCATCGCCGTAGGTGTATTCGGCTGCTGGCATTGTGTCGAGACCTGTATTATCTTCTGAAACAACAAGCTGTGCGTTGCCGTGGCCAACTATATTTGCGTTGGCACCTCCTACAGATATTTCAGAAAGTGATAAGCCTGGAACAAACAGAGAACCATAATTAGGTGCGACAAACAAAACGCCTCTATCATCAAGAATCAGATATATCTTTGAAAGGGCCACGCCAGAAAAGTTGAGCACATCTGCTGATGGATCAAAGTCAAGTACTGCCCAAGGTGACTTAAGAGCTTCTGTGTATTTATAAACAGTCATAGTTCGTTAATACCAAATTTTGTTTCTTGCAAAAAACGAGCAACTAAATGTGGTATATCATAGTTGCAATACCTAAAAAATAGGTAATATATGCCGCCAAATTTGCCTAGCCAGGAGGGTGTTTGATGTTTTTGCCGTGCTTAAGGAGATGCTTGCTAAACGAAGTATTATTTTCGTGGCCTTTAAACTGAGGTTTTGGGTTTTGGTTTAAAGTTTATATTATTGATTTTGATTGATTTTTTTAGAAAACATGGCGCTCTTTATTTTTTTTGGCACGGTCATTGCAAGATACCCAGCGTCATTTTTTGACAGAATATTTAAGTTTTAGTCTTTCAGGAGGTATCTAAATGAGTGTTTTCGGCGCAATGAACACCGGGGTTTCGGGGTTGAAGGGGTTTGGTAATGCCTTGAATCACATTTCCGAAAACATATCAAACGTTACAACAATTGGTTATAAAAGAATTGAGACAAGATTTTCAACGCTTGTTACAAACTCAACGCCTAGGCTTCATAGTGCAGGTGGTGCAACAACAGTGCCTTCTTACCGTATTAATTCTCAAGGTTTGCAAGAGCAGTCTGATGTCGCAACACACATGTCAATCACAGGGTCAGGTATGTTTGTTGTATCAGATGAGGTGAATACATCTCCTTTGGTAAGTTTTGGACGTAATCTTTATTATACACGTGCAGGTGACTATGGCGTTGATGAAGATGGGTATCTTAAGAATGGTGCAGGATATTTCTTGCAGGGTTGGCAATTAGACACAGCAACAGGGCAGGTTTTAAATACATCTCAACTGACTCCAATGCGTGTGACTGATATTGTTGATGCGCCCGTTGCAACAACAACAATTGACTATGTTTCAAATGTGCCTTCTTCTGCCGCTGCTGCTGCGGAAGCAGATATTGATGGTACGAATGGTTTTACAAGCCCTTCTAATGTTTCTTCTACAGCAGGAAGTTACGACAGTATTTTTGGCCCTTCTCAGATTTTATTTTATGATACTTTGGGAGGGGAACATACAATGTCAATGTATTGGACAAAGGTTCCTAATACGGCAGGGTATGGTCTTGCTTTTGATGATGGTGTTCAGGCTCCTGCTGTGAACCCAAATAAGTGGTTGCTGACGATGATTCCTGATCCGGGCGGTGCTGTTACATTACGACATTCTGGCGAAGCCGTAGGTGCAACAAGGTCAGAAATTGAGCTGGGTGTTGAATTTGATGATGATGGAACAATTATTGATACGTGGTCACATACAGGTGCAAACCTTTATGGTGCGGGTGCAGGTGGAACGTGGAACCAGTTAAACTCGGCAGGTTTTGATGTTGTCGTTGATTATCCTGTTACAGGGACGCTTCCTACCAATCCGCAAACAATTACAATTGACCTGGGTACAATTGGCGCTTCTTCTGGAAGTACCACACAATGGAATGAGCCAGATTTATCTATTCGTAACTTCCAACAAGACGGTGTGCCTGCGGGTGCAGTTGAAAATCTTTCGATTGATTCAGACGGTTTTGTTCAGTTGGCGTTTGATAATGGAACGACAAAACCATTCTATAAAATTCCAGTAGCAAGCTTTGCCAACTTTGATGGCTTGCAGTTGACGGATGGTAATGCTTACACAGTAACATCGCTTTCTGGAGATGCATTCTACACAGATGCTGGGACCAATGGTATGGGGACGTTTACCTCAAACAACCTAGAGAAATCAAATGTTGATTTGGCTGATGAATTTACCAAAATGATTATTGTTCAGCGAGCTTATTCAGCGAATGCAAGGGTTGTTACTATTGCGGATGAGTTGTTAACAGAAGCAACAAGATTAGGTCAGTAATTTTAGGAGAGACCCCTAGAAAATAATTTTTGGAGGACATAAGTATGACGTTGTTGTCATCAATATTTAATGCAACATCTGGGCTAAGAGGCACTCAGGAACAGTTGCGTTATACCTCTCAAAATATTTCAAATGTGAATACCGAGGGGTACACAAAGAAAACCGCACGTCTTGAATCTATAAACCTTGATGGTCAGCCTTCAGGTGTGCAGCTTCGATCTGTTGAACGATTGACGGATGAGTCACTTTATAGAGATGTTTTAAACGGCAATTCTAGGCGTGCAGCAGCATCAAAAACGTCTGAATACATTGATATGATGCATGATGCTTTTGGGTCATCAAAAGATGGTGTTGGCTTTGTGCTTGGTGCGATGGAAGATCTCTTGTCTGCATTTGAGGACTTTGCTGCTTCGCCATTAGCTGACACAAGTTCGCCAGAACAGCAGCTTGTGATTGCAGCAGCAGACGATGTTGTTGAGCGCGTCTTGACTCTGAATAACTTCTTTATTGACACAGAAATAGAAGTCGTTGAAGAGATTAATACGGTCGTGACAGAAGTCAATGACCTTTTAGAGCGTATATCAACGTTGAATGATCAAATTGAAAATCTAACAATTTCAGGAGACGATCCCACGGGGCTTATGGATCAACGCGATATGTTGTTGAAGACGCTTTCTGAAAAAATGGATGTAAAAACATTAAATGGCTCAAACAATAGGCTTCATGTTCTAACAGGGGGAGGGATATCTCTTGTTGACGTGTCTGCAAGAACGTTAAGTGTCGATCCTGCTGCGCCTTACAATCTTTATGCCTCGGGGGCACCTTCGTCACCAATTCAGTCAACCTTGAACAGCGGTGAGTTATCTTCGCTTTATGGTTTGATTGATCCTACAGCAGGCATTTTAAGTGCCCGCCAAAATGAACTCTATTCGGCTGTAGACCAACTGATATCTGATACAGGAACTGCACTCCATGTTGTTGAAACGGCAGCTGGCCCACCCGTAACATACACAACAGCACCCTTGTTTCGAATGGATTATACTTTGCCAATAGACCAGGAAGCCGAACTGGCTACCTTTGCACGTGTTACAGGAAACTTAGATACATTAACGAACCCTCCGTTCACGAATCCTAGCTCTGGTGTTGCTTACGTTGCGACAGACCAATTAGATGCCAATACCTATCTTGAGCCAACCTCAGCTTTGACAGTCGCGCAGGCGATAAAAGCATCAGGTGGGTCGCTTGAAGATATAGAAGACTTGGCAAAGAATATTGCTTTACAAACTTATGACGCAAGAGAAGAGGCAGAATACAGCACAGTATCTTATGAGTCTTTGCAAAATGCTTATTTAGATGTTTCGGCTGTTAACTTGGATGAAGAAATGGCTTTCCTTATCCAGTTGCAGCAAGCATATGCAGCATCTGCTCGTGTTTTACAAACAGCTTCTGATTTGATGGATCAATTAATAGCCATTGTAGGTCGATAGTTTGGGTGATTTATAGAAAATGAGAATTAGCAATCCAGGATATTTTTATGATTTGAATAATCGTTTTACAGCGACCAAATCAGAAATGCTTAACTTGCAGCTTCAAATCTCTACAGGCGAGAGAGCAAGAGACCTAGCAGGCGTTGGTTTTGAGGTTAAAAAATATATTAATTTTGAATCTGCAACAAAAAATGCTAATCGTTATATCGAAAATATTGAAAAAGCTGAAACACGCCTGACACAAACGATTACAATTTTTGAGACAATTCAGACTGTCGTAAATGATGTGCAGGGGATGTTGAAAAACACAACAACGTCAACAGAGCCAACAGCCTCTCAAATGGTTGAGTTTGCAGAAAAAAGTTTTGATCTTTTAGAGGACTTATTAAATACACAAGCACCAGATGGTGGGCGTGTGTTGGGTGGTTATACGCGCTTTGAGCCTATTAGTTTTGATATGTTTGATGCAGCTCCATATGATTATAATGGAGGTGATCCGTTTCCTATTAATGTGCCAATACCACTTGCAGGTGGCGATGTTCCAGGCGACATTCCCTATTATATTACTAACAAAACACCTGCGCCAACATTGCCTGGCCCTGCAGATTCGGACTTGCAACGTGATTCAGTTCAAGTAAGCGATGTTGAGTCAATCGCGTATAGCGCAACACCTTATGAAGAAGAGATTCAAAAGGTGGTTTATGCCCTTGATATTGCTCGCAAGGCTTTGGATTCAATGCCAACAGTTGCTTTCGAAACAAGTGTTTCAACGGCATTACAGTATTTAGAAGAAGCTGAGTTAAGTACCGCAACCGCGACAAGTGAAGCTGGCTTGCCGCACGCTATTCGTGAGGCTGAAGTTTCTCTGTTACGTCTTCATAATGTTAAAGAACGCCATCAATCTGAGATTAACTTTTTTGAAGATGTTTTAGTTGATTTAGACGGTGTTGAAACAACAGAAGCTGCGACAAAGCTTGCTTCTTTGCAAACACAGCTTGAAGCTTCTTTTAGCACAACAGCTACGCTGAAAAACTTAAGCTTGCTTGAGTTTCTTTCTTTTTAAGGGAGTAAAACATGCGCGTCACAAATCAATCATATATTTTTCAGATGAATCAGCTTAATAAAACAATGCTTGATCAATCTGACGATGTGACGCGACAACTTCAAACAAGTCAAAAAACAAAAGACCTTGCCGATGTTGGAAGTAAAAATATTCGTCAGTTTCGTGATGCACAGCTGATGATCGAAAAGCATGAAAACTATGCTTTGAATATTGAAGTTGCACAAAGTAGGTTTGAAGGTTTTTTAAAGGTTTTTGAACAGTTTGAAACATTACTTGATGATGTTTATACATCTGTTATTGATGCAACAAACAGAGATGATGACAGCGCGACAATTATGGCCAACCTTGCTGACGATTATCTTCGTGAAGTAGAGGCTCTATTAAACTCGAAAATTCAGGATAATTTCTATTTATTTAATGGGCGTGATGGTCGAAAAGCAGATGCAGATATCCGTTTCTTTGAAGCGTCAGATGGTTCGTATCGTGTTGTAGATGATGTTGCGGGCGCTGAAAATGGTTATGCTTTAAGGCGTTTGTCTGAAACGTATGCAGGCGATGCTATACAAGTTATACGCACAAGTGACTTTGCGACGTTGGATGTTGGGTTTGACGATAAAGGTCGCTTAGATGTAAATGCTTTAGAGGATTTTTTACACGGCACAACAGGGCAGGTATCGATATGGTATGATCAAATCGGTGGAGATAATTTGACGCCAATTGCACCAGGCTTTCGTCCCACGATTGTTTTGGACCATTTTGGCGAAGGAAAGCCTGGGCTTTATTTTGATGGCACGGATGGTATGTCCTCAAGTACAGGAGCAAATGCTTCCGCTGCTGTAACGGGTGTCGTGGATTATGTTAGTGGCACACAGGTTTGGGAAGGAAGTGCTGCAGGTAGCTTCCAACTAAATGGCGCAACAGATACGGCAACTTTTACTGGAGGGTCTATTGTTAATACGGACTTTGATGTTGGGGCGCAAGTCGTCAGCCAGGTTGAAGATGGCGTAAACAGCTCTTTTCGCGTAGATGGTGCCACGAACAACTCAACATTAACGGGGACGCCTGCGTCAACTTTAAGCAATTTTCGCTTGATGGATCTTGCGGAGTATTACACTTCTGAAATTGTGATTTACAGTGGCCCACCACCCTCTGCAAACCTTCTTGATATTGAGGCTGCAGTTCAACATGGAACATTGAAGGGGACTCTGGACACATCGAAGTATGGTTATGCAGATGGCGCACCTTTGCCATCTGTCGTGACAACTTTATCTGCGGCAACACTAGGTGCATACAATCACTTTTATAGTCATGATGTTCATCTTGAGGACGAGACGCAAACTTATGGCGGTTATGATTTTGATACCAGTGATACGATGACAGTCGATATTTCTATGTCGGCATATGAACCTTTTATTCAGAATTTGGTTATGGGATTTGATGTTGCGCGTAAAGCGATTGAAACTTCGGAACCTGGCGCTACTGGCTACACAAATTTTGACACGCTTAAGCAAACTGCAGAGCAACTCCTGGATGCGGCAAGGACAGGGTTGCAGCAGGCAAAAAACAAAATTAATTCACAGCATAATATGCTAGAAAATCAAAAGCAGGTACATGATCAAACAGTTGAAATTTATGAATCTATTATTGGTGGTGTGGACGACGTTGACAGCGAAGCTCTGGCCGCAGACTTGCTGACGCTGAGGAATAGAATCGAATTGTCGTTTCAAACAACTTCTTCAATGAACAACTTGTCGTTCTATAGGTTCTTGTAATATGAGAATTTCAAGTACCACATTTTTTCGTCACTTCCAAACAGAGTTTGACACGAATAGGTCGAACATGGCTGATCTTCAGCACCAAGTGAACTCACAAGAGAAAATCAAAGAGTATACAGATTTGTCGCCTGCGAAAATGGCAAGCTATAAGAATGTTCAGGTCATTGTTGATAAAAATGAAAGTTATCTTCAGAACGCAGAAACAATTGAGCGTCGCTTGAAAATGTTCAGTGATATATTTCCTCTCTTCGAGGATATGATAGATGATATGCAGGAAACAATTAGGGGGATTGATACACTGAATGAGGCAGCGCCACTGAAGATGCAGGAGCGCGCTGAAGAATATATGCGAATGATTGAGGATGCTTTGAACTTTCAAGACGCAGGAGATTTCTATCTTTTCAATGGTCGCGATGGGCGAGAAAAGAATATGACGATTGAAATCATTGGCAATATGACAACTGATTACACTTTAAACCCTTTGCCAACAGTTGTTGCTGACCCATTATATCCTCCAGATGTCGCTGCGAATATTCCACCATATAGTCATTTTAATGATTATACGACACACTTAGAAGACGAATACTTAACGTATAAACCATATGATTTAAATATAGGGCAAGACCAGTTGTTTGAAATGGATGTTACACCATATGAACCTTTTTTGCAGAATCTAATATATGGTCTCGATGTCATCAGGAAGGCAGAAGGTAATGACCCAACAGTGCCTTTGCAAACATCTCTGGACCAGGCTGAGCAGCTTCTTAATGCATCCGAATCTCAATATCATGCAGAATTGAGAAGTTTAGAGTCCAAGCGTGTTTTCATTGATCGGAAAATAGACCAGATCACAACAGAGAATCAGATATACCAAAGGTTTTTAGAAAAAAATGATACTGTCGAAGACCTTGCGACAGTCGTCACACAAATGAAATCACTTCAGACACAAACAGAGCTTTCCTATCAGTTGACATCTCGTGTTGCTGAGCTAAGTTTTGTCTACTTTCTTTGATGTTTTAAAATAGTAAGCCCCACGCCTCACAGGCATAAGCGTTAGGCCAATTAACATGAGTATGGCCCCAAGTGCTTGTGAAGGACTCAGCTTTTCGGCTAGTAAGAAATAAGCAGATAAAATACTTACAAGTGGTTCTAGAAAGTTAAAGAATGCAACGCGAACAGGCCCCATAAAACGTATTGAAAGATAAAAGGTGGGGATGCCGATCGCAAAGAAAACAATCGCATAAGAAAGTGCTTCATAGCCTTCTGCTGTTTGCGGTAAATTAAAGCCACGAATAAAAGTGATAAGTCCTGTAATCACAGCCATGCTGAGGCACATGTAGAAAACAATGACAAGGCTAGACGTTTTGTTGTCTTGATGGCGGCGTGCGTAAATAATACATGCAGCTTTCAAAAATGCACCTGTTGCGGAAAGAATAATGCCCATGGTTTCAATGTGATAGCTTCCAACTGTTGAGAGAAAAATAAGGGAGAGTCCTATGAAGGCAAGCAGGAATGCAATCCCTCTTTTCCCAGGGATAGGGTCTTTCATAATCAGGTGCGCATGTGCACCAACTAGGAAAGGAAATGAAAAGAAGATCAGTGTAGAGATGCTGACGGGAATATAGATAATCGACGCAGCGTAAAAGGTACAAAATGCTGTAAATAAAAGCCCCAATATAATGACTGGTTTCCGCATTTTTTTTGAAAGTTCATAGGGAATATTTTTTTTCTTGAACCAAGCGTAAGAAAGAAGACAGTACAGGCTAGAGCTTAAAAAAAGAAGAGAGAATGGGTCTCCACCTTCATCAAATACTATTTTTGAAATAGTACTTTTGAAACCATAAGTGAAAGAAGAAATAAGAATAAGGTAAATACCTATAATATAGTCAGGTTTTTTCTTCGGCTGGAAAGTAAATGGAACTCTGATCATTTAATGTGCGTGCCTTTTCTTGTCTTTCTTAAACTTAGTTTTTTTTAAGGCGCACGACAACTGTGAAATTGATTTTTTGTATCAAGTGATGGTGCCTTCTCCCGGACTCGAACCGGGATGGGATATACTCCCGACGGATTTTAAGTCCGTTGCGTCTACCAATTCCGCCAAGAAGGCACTTGAAATTGAGCCCATATCATAGGATATTAGCCATCGGTTATACAAGACAAATAAATTATAATGAGATGTGTATGAAAAAAACAGCGGCAATTTTACTGATTGGCAATGAAATTCTTTCTGGACGCACGAAAGATGCGAACCTTAGCTATCTTGGTGAGAAGCTTAATGAGCAGGGCGTGCGCGTTTGTGAGGCAAGGGTTTCTTTGGATATAGAAGATGAGATTGCTTCTGCAGTAAATGCTTTGCGTGTGAAATATGATTATGTTTTTACAACAGGTGGAATTGGCCCTACGCATGATGATATTACGTCAAAATCAGTCGCAAAAGCTTTTGGGAGGATCTTTCAACGCAATGAAGATGCGGTTTTAGAGCTTGAGAAGTATTATAAGCCAGCAGATTTGAATGAAGCGCGTTTATCTATGGCAGATATGCCCGAAAATGTTCATTTAATTGAAAACCCTTTAAGTGGTGCACCTGGCTTCCAAATTGAGAATGTTTTTGTCCTCGCGGGTGTCCCTAAGATTTGCCAAGCAATGTTTGATGGCATTAAAGAACGCTTAGATGGTGGCACGCCAATGCTTTCAAAAACTGTTTGGTGTAATCTTACAGAAGGACAAATAGCAGATCAGCTTCTATTAATACAAAGCCATTATGAGATGCTGGAAATTGGCAGTTATCCATCCTTCAAGAAAGGTGATTTCTCTGTAAGTATTGTCGTTAGAGGGTATGAAGAAGATAAAATAAAAGACGCTTCTAAAAAAGTATCATTGCTGGTTGAAGAGCTTGGTGGAGTTTATAGGGAAGAAGATCATGAATGTTAAAATACATAAAAAACAAGATTTCGAAAAAATGCGTGTTGCAGGAAAGCTGGCGGCAGAAACGCTTGATTATATTACACCGTTTGTTGCGCCTGGCGTGACAACAGAAAAACTGAATACGCTTTGCCATGATTTTATCGTTGACCGTGGAGCAATTCCTGCACCGCTAAATTATAAGGGTTTTCCGAAGTCAATTTGTACATCCGTCAATCATGTGATTTGCCACGGTATACCTGGTGATAAGAAACTGTTAAATGGTGATATTGTTAATATTGATGTGACAGTTATTGTAGATGGTTGGCATGGTGACACAAGTCGTATGTACTTTGTTGGGGACAAAATATCTGTCAAAGCAAAAAATCTTGTTCAGGTGACATATGATTCTTTGATGAGGGCAATTGATATTGTTAAGCCTGGCACAACACTTGGAGATATCGGGCATATTATTCAAGAATATGCAGAATCTCATCGTTTTTCAGTTGTTCGGGACTTTTGTGGTCATGGTATTGGTCAAACATTCCACATGGAGCCATCTATTGTGCATTATGGTGAGCCTGGCACAGGGTTGATGCTTGAAGAGGGGATGTTTTTTACAATTGAACCAATGGTTAATGCAGGAAAGTTCGCTTGTAAAATTTTAGATGATGGCTGGACGGCAGTAACAAAAGATAGATCGCTATCAGCTCAATTCGAGCATACAATGGCTGTTACATCAGATGGCTGTGAAATTTTTACCTTATCACCAAAAGGGTGGCATAATCCTTTTGTTTATGCAGAAAAAAATGAATAAGCCACATCAACATGGACATCGTCAAAGGCTAAAAGAAAAGTTCTTAAAGGCCGAAGGCTTGGGGTTAGCAGATTACGAGCTTTTGGAGCTCGTCTTGTTTTATGCCATTCCTCGTATTGATGTAAAGCCGTTGGCAAAAGACCTCTTGGCACATTTTGGGAGCTTCGAGCGTATTTTTTCAGCGTCTACAGAAGAGCTGAAAAAGTTTCCTCGAATAGGAGAAAATGCTGCGACACTTTTTAAGCTTATTCATTTGATCTCTTGTAAATTTGGTGAAGAGCAAATTTTAAAAAAGCCAATCTTTTCTTCTTGGCAGCAAGTCGTAGACTATTACAGAACAGTTTTAGCACATGAAAAACAAGAACAGTTTAGGCTTTTGTTTTTAGATGGTAAGAATAAGCTCATAAAGGATGAGCTTCAAAGTAAAGGAACCATCAATGAGGCGCCAATTTATCCGCGTGAGGTGATCAGAAGATGCTTGGAGGTTGGCGCGGCTGGTATTGTTATGGTTCACAACCACCCATCAGGCGACCCTCAGCCTTCACAGTCAGACATCGACATCACAATGAAAATTAATAAAGCTGCCAAGGCCGTTGGGATCGTCTTGCATGATCATATCATTATTGGTTTAGAGCGCCATGAAAGCTTTAAGTCCTTGGGGCTTCTTTAGTCTATCGTGTAATTGCGGTGACTTCTTCCAGTAATTGTGCAGCGACTGTCACGACACGTGCATTGCCGCTGTAAGCTCTTTGTACAACGATCATTTTTGTGAACTCGTCTGCCAAATCAACATTCGACAGCTCAAGATTATTTGATGTAATTGTTCCCAGCCCGTTATCACCTGCTGCTGCATAAAAGGCATCACCAGAAAAGCTGGTTGCAAGGTAGGCATTGCCGTCGATCAGTTGAAGGCCATTATAGTTTGCAAAACGTGCGATAGGAATTTTATAGCGTGGCGTTGAATTACCATTATCAAAATTCAGATTGATCAGACCTTCGCCATCAATATCAATATTTTCAACCGCACCAGCAGGGTTGCCATCCTGCAAGAAATTTCTGATCGAAATATCTGGCTCGTTCCACTGTGTTGTTGAGCCTGATGTTGCATTCAAGGTGCCAAAATCAATGGTGACTGTTTGTGCGCTTGTTGGTAAGTATGTGCCGCCCGTATATACCAAGTCTATGTCGACGCTGGCAGATGGTTCTAAAACCATAGATGACCAACCAGCAATCCCTGGAGGAGCTGCTGCGCCTGTGTTATAAACATTGTGTGACTCGTTTCGGTAGATGCCAGCAATTGATCCATCAGAATTAAACTCAATACCTAGTTCGCGTGCCTCTGTTTGTGGTGCTGCACCAATACCATTGAATTCTGTTTCAATTGTAACGCCAGGAATCGAGGAGGATGGAATGATGGAAACAAGCCATTTATTTGGGTTGGCATTATTCCCAAAAACACTTCCAGCACCTACAGCCCTGTTTGCAGGGACTTTTGTCCAGTACATACTCAGAGAATGCTCGCCACCTAATGAGTCATAGATTAGGATCTGGTTTGGGCCAAAGACAGAGCCATATGCTCCATGTGTTGGGTCTAAGGCATCTGCGGGGCTTGTGCTATTATAAAGGTCAACATCAGAAGGCTGTGGTACCCCGGATGGCACATTCACATTATAATCAATCGTTGTTGTCTGCATTGGTGCATCAACAATATCTGTGACACGCAATGGTGCCAATTGCGAGGTGTTAATCACATCACCACTTGAATCTGTTGTCCAACCCTGCAGATAATATCCCGCACCGTTTTTCAAATACCCATCTTGATCAACAATAAAATCACCCGCACGCGTATAAAACGAGTTCCGACCATAAGATGTAATCGCAGAAACAGGCAATTGATCTGTGACCGTAAACATCCCTTCACCTGTTACAGATAAGTGTGTCGATACGTCAGATTGTTGTTGAAGACCCTGAGAGCTGATCCTGAAAGAAGGCTTAATATTCGCACCACCTGCATTATGAACTCGTGATGTCGACGTCGTTACAAGCGTTGAAAAACGTGTCTCAACACGCTTGTAACCCAAGGTCGTCACATTCGATATATTCTCAGAGATATGATTCAAAGCGCCGCCAAAGCCTTTCAGCCCAGATACACCCGTCGTCATCGCACCAAATACACTCATAAAACAAATAGTCCTTCTTTAAATAATCCGATATATTCAGTGCAGTGCTTGTGCCAGTTTTGGTCTTTATCGCTTTTTTCAAGATGAATCTGATGTTGGAGAAGCAAGTTTGTTGCGGGGAAGCCACTATGATTTCTGTTTTTTCAGGTTTTTTAGCCTTAAAGAGGGTACCTTTTAAAGGAGAGCTGCTTCACGTTGAGCATGTCGATATGAAAAGGGGCGTGGTTGAAATCAAAAATGGTTCTTTTTTTGTTCCAGGGGAAAAAAGATATATAAGAAGGCGGTTGATGGACTGGTTAAAAGAACAGGCAAAAAAAGAAGTTTCGGATAAAGTTTATCATTACACCAAAAAAATTAATAAAAAAGCCAATAGGGTTTCAATAAAAGATACAACCTCTCAGTGGGGGAGTTGTTCTTCAAAAAAAAATCTTTCATTTTCTTGGCGATTAATCATGGCACCTCCTTATGTTTTAGAGTATGTTGTCGCCCACGAGGTTGCACACATGATCCACATGAATCATAGTCGTGAATTTTGGTCTTTGGTTGATGACTTATACCCTGATCACAAAAAAGCGAGAATATGGCTTAAGAAAGAAGGTCCAAAACTTTTTAAGGTTTTGCCGAAAAAATGAGTATGAAAAACTTTTTTAGAGAAAAACATAATATGACAACACCTTATATTGGTTGGTGGCTTGTCGTTTGCGCTGTTATGGTGTTCTTTATGGCTGTTATTGGTGCCGCAACACGCCTGACAGAGTCGGGCCTTTCAATGGTTGAGTGGAGACCTTTAACAGGTTTTTTCCCCCCGTTTTCTGAGGGCGAATGGTTGCGTGTTTTTGACCTTTACAAAGCGTCTCCTGAGTTTCAAAAAATTAATACATGGATGTCGCTAGCTGATTTTAAATCAATTTTTTGGTGGGAGTTTATACATCGTCTTTGGGGAAGGCTTATCGGCATTGTTTTCTTTGTACCACTTTGTTGGTTTTTTATTAAAAAATCGCTTACGAAACGCCAGTTTTTTGTCTTCTTAGGATTGCTTTTTTTAGGAGGGTTTCAAGGGTTTATAGGTTGGTTTATGGTGCAAAGTGGCCTGAATGATGTTCCTTCTGTTGACCCTTATAGGCTTACCTTGCATCTCGGGTTTGCTGTTTTTTTATTTGGTCTTCTGTTTTGGGTAGGGTGGCGACAATTTAAGACAGAAAGACATTTTAAAAAGAAGAATGAATCTTTTTATTTTCTTTCTTATATCCCTGTTTTTTGTATTTTTATGACAATCTTATCCGGTGCATTTGTCGCCGGAAATGATGCCGGCCTAATCTATAATACTTTTCCCTTAATGGGAGGGCATATTGTTCCTGATGATTACCTGTTTCTAGACCCTGTTTGGCAGAACTTTTTCCAGCACCCTGCGACTGTACAGTTTAATCACCGTGTTTTGGCTGTTTTGACAGTGTTGATCACGCTTGCTGTGAATTTACGCTTATATGTCTTGTGCCGAGAAAGAATGTGGCCTGTTTCGCAGATCTGCCTTTTTGTATGCGCTGCTGTTTTGCTCCAGTTTTTCCTGGGTATTTTGACTCTGCTTCTACATGTGCCTGTTTTTCTTGGTGCTCTCCACCAAGCAATGGCATTGGTTTTGTTCGCGCTGTCACTGCGTGTTGTTTTTGAATTGAAACTTAAGCCTGTGATGAGGCGGTCTTAATAAAAATCTAAACCGATATCGACGGCTTCTGCGGAGTGTGTGATGCGGCCAACTGAGATATAATCTACACCTGTTTCTGCAATTGACTTTATTGTTTCTAGTGAAACATTGCCAGAAGCTTCCAGCTCACACTGTCCTTGATTGATTTTTACAGCTTTTGCTAGTGTTTCTGTTGGCATGTTGTCTAGAAGAATGCGGTTGGCACCTGCCTGCAAGGCCTGTTGAAACTGTTCTAATGTATCGCACTCAATTTCAATAAAGTGATGGCCTGCGTCTCGGCATTTTTCAATCGCTTTTTCAATTTCTTGATTTGGAAATGCTTCTTTTAAAGTGGCTAAGTGGTTATCCTTTATCATAATGGCATCATAAAGCCCCATGCGGTGGTTGGTTGCGCCACCAAGCTTGGTTGCCATTTTTTCTAAGTCACGTAGCCCTGGGGTCGTTTTTCGTGTATCAAGCAGCTTTGCAGAAGTGTGTGCAATTTTTTCTACATATGTCCGTGTATATGTGGCTATACCACATAAGTGTTGTAGAAGGTTGAGGGCTGTTCTCTCTGCTGATAAAAGTGGTGTGGCAGGGCCTTCAACCAAGGCAATGGTTGTTCCTTTTTTGACGTTATCACCATCTTTTACATATGCTTTGAAGGTGATGTTTGGGTCGATAAAAAGAAAAACTTCTTTCGCAATCTCAAGGCCTGCAATAACCATGTCTTCTCGACAGTTTAGGTTTGCTTTTAAAAAGTCTTGTTCGCTGAATAAAGCTTTAGATGTGATGTCTCCTGCATCTTTCAGGTCTTCTGCAAGGAATTGTGAAATGAGATGGTTGTAAGGCATTACGTAGAGATTTTACTGGTTGGGATGTTTTGTGACATTTTTAACATGCGATCTAGGGGAAGGAGCGCTTGTGCGCGTAGGGTATCAGGTACTTCGATGGCGGGTGTTTTGTTTTTCATTGTAAGGTAGAGCTTTTCCATCGTGTTTAATGCCATAAAGGGACATGTGTTGCATGAGCATTTTCCGTCTGCACCTGGTGCACCAATAAACTCTTTGTGTGGGGCTGCTTTTTGCATTTGATGAATAATGCCAGGTTCGGTCGCAATGATGTATTTCTGAGCGCTGTCTTCTGTTACATATTTTAAGAGAGAAGAGGTTGAGCCAATATGGTCAGCATGTTTTAAAAGGTCTTCTGGGCATTCTGGGTGTGCCGCAACCTTTGCATCAGGGTGGATTGTTTTCAATTTCACCATTTCTTTGACTGAGAATTGTTCGTGTACAACGCATGTTCCTTGCCATAAGACCATATCTCGCCCTGTTTTCTTGGAAATGTAAGCGCCAAGATGGCGGTCTGGAGCAAAGATGATAGGCTGATCTTTGGGAATTTGACGGATGATTTGCTCTGCATTTGTTGATGTGCAGATAATATCCGACAATGCTTTTATTTCTGCTGAGCAATTAATATAAGTGACGGCAATGTGGTCAGGATATTTTTCGCGAAAAACTTTAAAGTCAGCTGGCGGGCAAGACTGTTCTAGCGAGCAGCCTGCTTTTTCATCGGGAAGAAGGACAAGTTTCTGGGGGCTCAACACTTTGGCTGTTTCAGCCATAAACTTTACACCACAAAAAACGATCACATCCGCATCTGTGTTCGCAGCCTTGCGCGAAAGGTCCAGCGAGTCACCAACAAAGTCTGCGAGATCTTGAATGTCGCCATCTTGGTAGTAATGCGCAAGAATAACAGCATTCATGTCTTTTTTAAGGCGAGATATCTCAGCCTCTAAATCTAGCGTTGGGTCGATTTGGTTTTCTGCTTCTGCCTGTAGAGGGGCGTTACCAAGAACTTTGGAGCTCACAAGCGACACTGGGGCAGAAAAAGGTAAGGCAAAATCCATTGTATTCTTCACTTTTAGTCTAAAAATTGTTTAAAGAGGATTCTATAACCCCTTCTGGGGGGAAGACAAGCCTTTGTTTTAATGTCACGAAAAAAATAACAATAAACAAACTTTAAACTAGATGTTGTGATGAAAATGGCTTTGATCACAACTTGTTGCCAAAATCAAGGATAGTAAAATCTTGTTTGGCACTAAATTGACAAGATGATGTTTTTATGTCATACTTATCTAACGTTGGAAAGAAGATTTATCGACGCAATAAAGGGTTAAAATGACCCACTTTGAACGCCCAAAACAGGAGTGAAGAACATGAGTGATAATTTCAACAATTCAAGCTTTATGGCAAACCGCCTCAGTGCTGTTAAACCAGCTGGAGATAGTGTGGTAGACCAGTTTCTGAAAGACTCTTCGATGTTTTATGGTTTGACGGGTGGCTCTGAGCAGCAACAAGTTAACCCGATGGCTTTGCAGGGTATGGAACGATAAGAAGCTTTTAGAGATGCTCTAAAGCTGATAATAAGAAGCGCACATAATTTTTGATGTGCGCTTTTTTTTGTTTGGAGAAAATAATGACGTGGCAAGCAACGGTTTTTACACTATTTCCTGAAATGTTTCCGGGCAGTTTAGGGTATTCACTGGCAGGAAGAGCTTTAAAAAAAGATATTTGGTCGCTGGAGACAGTTCAAATACGTGATTATGCTTTTGACAAGCACAAAACAGTTGATGATACGCCTTACGGCGGCGGCGCCGGAATGGTGATGCGTGCAGATGTTGTTGATAACGCTTTGCAGGCATTCGCAAATAAACCGGGAAAAACTGTCTATTTAACACCAAGAGGGAAGCCGCTCACACAGGAGCAAGTCGAGATTTTTGCCAAAGAGGATGGTGTAAAAATTCTATGTGGACGTTATGAAGGCGTTGATCAGCGGGTGATTGAGCATCATGATATGGTTGAGATATCAATTGGTGATTACATTTTGTCTGGTGGCGAGGTGGCTTCACAGGTTTTGCTAGATTCTTGCGTACGTTTGTTGCCAGGTGTTGTTTCAAATCAAGAAACACACGAAGAAGAAAGTTTTGCAAATGGTCTGCTGGAATATCCGCACTATACAAGACCAGAAATTTGGGAAGTCTTACAAGGTGAAGAAAAAGTAAAAAAAAGTGTACCTTCTCTCTTGCTTTCGGGCAATCATGCGTGTATAAAGAGCTTTCGCCTAGAAAGCAGGGAAGAAATAACCCGTTTGAGGCGCCCCGATTTGTGGAAAAATTATAAGAAAAAGTCTGAAGACGTTTAAAAGTCCAGGAGAAGAAAATGAATTTGTTACAGCAAGTTGAACAAGAAGAAGTTAAAAGACTGGTAGAAGGCAGGGAGATCCCTGAATTTGCTGCTGGTGATACTTTGCGTGTAAACATCAAAGTTAAAGAAGGTGAGCGTGAGCGTATCCAGGCTTTTGAAGGTGTTTGTATCGCGCGCAGTAATGATGGTGTAAACTCATCTTTCACAGTTCGTAAGATTTCTTACAACGAAGGTGTTGAGCGTGTTTTCCCACTTTACGGTCCAATGATTGACAATATTGAAGTTGTGCGTCGTGGTATCGTTCGTCGTGCAAAACTTTACTATCTTCGTGAATTGCGTGGTAAAAAAGCACGTATTGCAGAAAAAAGAACGCATGTTAAAAAGAAAACAGCTGATGAGGCTGCGCCTAAGGTTGAATCAAAACCAAAAGCTGCAGAAAAAACAGAGAGCTAGTCTTTAAATAAGATTTAAAAATTTTAAAGCCTGTCTCTGGCATTCTGGAGACAGGCTTTTTTTATTCCGAGGATATGATGAACTTTTCTTTTGCCCCACTGTCAGACAGATTTCTTGCTGCCTGCATTGATTTTATTGTTTTTATTGCTTTGGGTTTTGTCGTCAGCTTTTTTATTGACAGTTTTTGGGTGACAAAGGATGCTTTCATGTTGTTTCAATTGGTTCAAATGCCATTTGCATTTTTGCTTAAAGTGTTTTTAACAATAGGCTGCATGTGGCTTTATTATGTCGTTTGTTTTTTCAAACTTGGCTGTAGCTTCGGTCAAAAGAAAATGAACATTGTTGTTGCGAACTATTATGGAAGAGCCGCTGGAATAGGGCGTGTTTTTGTTCGTGTGCTGGCAAGTCCTTTGTATAGTGTTTTCTATCTTCTCGTTTTGTTGCCATTTTTCATGATTTACCTGGGCTATTCTTTTTGGCCAGAGATGCTGTTGATTATTTTACCTTTAAGTTTGTTGTATATTCCATATTTTCCATTTGCTTTACTAAGTGTCTTTTCTATCTTTTTCATTTCAAGCCTTTTATCAATCTGGTTTTCTTTTTCTAAACAGGGATTGCATGATCAAATATCAAGAAGTATTGTCTTAACAAATAAAGAAGGAGTTAAAAATGGGACATAAGATTGCTGTTGTTGGTGCAACAGGAAACGTTGGTCAAGAAATCCTAGATGTACTAGCGGCAAGAAGCTTCCCGGCTGATGAAGTTTTTGCGGTTGCATCTGCAAGCTCAGAAGGTAGTGAACTTGAATTTGGTGAGCAAACACTCAAGGTTGAGTCTCTTGATAAGTTTGATTTTTCAAAAGTAGATATCGCCTTATCTTCTGCAGGGGGGGCTGTTGCTGCAGAGTTTGCACCCAAAGCAGCTGCAGCAGGTGCAATTGTTATTGATAACTCTTCACATTTTCGCACAGATCCGCAGGTGCCTCTAATTGTGCCTGAAGTAAACAGTGATGCGATTGCTGGGTATACAGCGAAAAATATTATCGCCAACCCAAACTGTTCAACAATTCAAATGGTTTTGGCATTAAAGCCTTTGCATGATCTGGCGACAATCAAGCGCGTTGTTGTTTCAACGTACCAGTCTGTTTCAGGCGGTGGTCGTGCGTCAATGGAAGAATTATTTGATCAGTCTCGTGCAATTTTTTCTGGTGAAGAGGTTGAACCGAAGGTCTTTACAAAACAGATGGCTTTTAATGTGATTCCACAAATTGATGTTTTTATGGAAGATGGTCGCACAAAAGAAGAATGGAAAATGGATGTAGAGACGAAGAAAATTATGAGCGCAGACTTTTCAGTTTGTGCAAACTGTGTTCGCGTCCCTGTATTTGTTGGGCATGCTGAAATGGTGAACATTGAATTTGAACACGATATCAGTGAAGAAGAGGCAAGAGATGTTTTAAGTAGGTCGCCTGGCCTAGGTGTCGTTGATAACCGTGAAGACGGAGGATATGTCACGCCTGTTGAGATTGCTGGAGAAGATGCAACGGTTATTAGTCGCTTGCGGAAAGATGCATCAGCAGAAAATGCCTTAAATATGTGGATTGTTTCTGATAACTTGCGGAAAGGTGCGGCTTTAAATGCTGTTCAAATAGCTGAGGTGCTTGTGAGGGATTATATTTAATGAAGTATTTTGTTGTTTTATTTACTGTTTTTTTTAGCTGCTCACTACACGCTGAAGGTATTCCAAAGGTTGACCTTGATCCGCCTACAGAGGTGGTTTCTGAGGAAGGTTCTGAAAAAACGTCTACGCCTAAGGAGGCTATGACACGAGAAGAAAAGATAGATCATCTTTTTGAGGTATATCGCGCGAAAGACTATAAAGCTGCACATACAGGCTTTCTTTCATTTGCATTGGATCAAGAACCTTGGGCTCAGTACAATCTAGGACTGATGTATGAAGAAGGTTGGGGTGTTGAAAAAGATGATGTTCAGGCATTTGAATGGTTTGAGCGTGCTGCCTTGACAGGATTTGCGCCTGCAATGGCTGCGGTTGGTATGATGTATGCCGACGGTCGTGGTGATCAGGATGTAGACTATGGTCGCGCCTATGTTTGGTTTAAGTTGGCGTTAAAGCAAAACCAAGGGTATTTAAATGTTTCGCAGACTAAGCACAATATGGAAGCGTCACGAAACAAAATGTCACGACGAGATTGGTTGCGTGCAGAAAATCGCGCAGCAAAATGGCAAGTCGGTCAGCAAGTTGAGCGCCTTTATCCAAAATCTAAGTTTTTGGAAGAGCAACAGCGATCAGTTGAAGAAGCAAAGCAAAAGAATGAAGAGGACGATATCAGTAATATCCTTAGAGAAGGGATACAGCTTCCACAAACGCCTTAATCTTTTTGATATCTTTTTCTCCAGGTGCGCTTTCAACGCCTGATGAAACATCAATAATTTTACAGCGTGTCATTTTGATGGCTTGAGCAATGTTTTCGACCCTAAGTCCACCAGCAAGCATCCATGGAAGAGGGCAATCAAAATCTTTTAAGACTTCCCAGTCGAAAGGGACACCATTTCCGCCCGGCAGGTCTTGGCCACTATGCTTTGCATCAAAAAGCATCATATCAGCACAATTGAAAAACTTTTGCGCAGCTTCAAGATCAGATTGTTCAGCGACATTAACCGCTTTGATAATTTTTATGTTTGGGTAAGTTTTTTTTATTTCTACTATTCTATCTTCAGACTCAGCGCCGTGCAATTGTAGGAAGTCTGGTAACAAAGAGCTCATAATTTGTGATATTTCTTGATCAGTTGCATCAACTATCAGCGCGACTTTCTTAATGGAAGTTGGGACCATTGTGCCAAGTTTTGCAGCTGTTTGATACATAATACTTCTTGGAGATTTAGGATAAAAAACAAATCCAACATAATCTGCACCAGCATCAATTGCTGCACGAAGTGTTTTTTCATCTTTAAGACCACATATTTTGACTTGAATACTCATCGTTTCCCTTGCGTCATAGGCATATTCATCATACATTTCCCTTTATGACTGATCTAAGTAAAATACGCAACTTTTCTATTATTGCACATATTGATCATGGCAAGTCGACCTTGGCAGACCGTTTGATCCAAATGTGTGGTGGCTTAAGCGATCGCGAAATGACGGCGCAGGTTCTAGACTCGATGGATCTAGAGCGTGAGCGCGGTATTACGATTAAGGCGCAAACTGTTCGCCTGACTTATAAGGCCAGTGATGGAGAGACGTATTATCTCAATTTGATGGATACACCAGGGCATGTTGACTTTGCCTATGAGGTTTCTCGCTCGCTTGCAGCTTGTGAGGGGTCCTTGCTTGTTGTTGACGCAAGTCAAGGTGTTGAGGCACAAACGCTTGCAAATGTTTACCAAGCAATTGAAAATGACCATGAAATTATTCCAGTTCTTAATAAAATTGATCTTCCTGCCGCTGAACCGGCACGTATTAAGCAGCAAATAGAAGATGTTGTTGGTCTTGATACGAGCGAAGCTGTCGAAATATCGGCAAAAACGGGATTGGGTATAGAAGATGTTTTAGAAGCAATTGTTACGAAGCTTCCTGCGCCTCATGGTGATGTTGAAGGTCCCCTAAAAGCTTTACTAGTTGATAGCTGGTATGACGTTTACTTGGGCGTTGTGATTTTGATTCGTGTGATTGATGGTAAAATTAAGCCGAATGAAAAAATAAAATTTATGGCAACAGGAAGTAACTATCAAGTCGATCAAGTGGGTGTTTTTTCGCCAAAACCTCTTAAGGTTGAGGCGTTGGGCCCTGGTGAGATGGGCTTTATTACATGTGGCTTGAAAAAAATTGCGGACTGTAAAGTTGGTGATACGATTACGCATGAGAAAAATCCTGCAGCAGAAGTGTTGTCAGGATTTAAGCCCAGTGTGCCTGTCGTTTTTTGTGGTTTATTCCCAATTGATGCGGGTGAGTATGACATGTTGCGTGATTCAATCGATAAGCTAGCGTTGAATGATGCTAGTTTTGAGGCGGAACCACAGAGTTCGACGGCTTTGGGGCTTGGTTTTCGTTGTGGTTTCTTGGGGCTTTTGCACCTGGAAATTATTCAAGAGCGTCTTGAGCGAGAATTCAATATTGAGTTGATCACGACGGCGCCTTCTGTGGTTTATCATGTCTATATGAACAGTGGTGAAAAGATCGAGTTGCATAACCCGAATGATTTACCAGACGTTGTTAAAATTGAACGTATAGAAGAGCCTTGGATTAAAGCAACAATTATGGTTCCAGATGAGTATCTAGGTGCTGTGTTGACGCTTTGTACAGAGCGTCGCGGAGAGCAAATGGATTTAACATATGTCGGGAATCGTGCGATGGCAGTTTATCGTTTGCCATTGAACGAGGTCGTTTTTGACTTTTATGATCGCCTTAAATCTGTCACGCGTGGTTATGCAAGCTTTGAATACAGCATTGATAGCTATCGTCCAGGGCATCTTGTGAAGCTTGATATTTTGGTAAACTCTGAGCCTGTTGATGCACTTGCAATGGTGGTGTTTAGAGATTCTGCAGAGACTAGAGGGCGTGCTATTTGTGGTAAGTTGAAGGACTTGATACCCAAGCAAATGTTCAAGATTGCTATTCAAGCTGCCATTGGTGGGAAAGTTGTCGCTCGTGAAACAGTTAGCGCACTGCGCAAGGATGTTACGGCGAAATGTTATGGTGGTGATGTCAGTCGTAAGCGCAAATTGCTTGATAAGCAGAAAAAAGGTAAGAAGCGTATGAGGCAGTTCGGGAATGTTGAAATTCCTCAGTCAGCGCTTATTAGTGCCTTAAAAATCAGCGACGATTAATCTTTCTTGTCTTTTTCAAGGTGCAGAAACTGTGGCGTAAAGCTGTTTTTGTGTTGAAGTTTTTTCAGAGAATCTTGGATAGAGTAAAGCTGTTTCGTAATATTTTTGGCTGTATCATGGTTTAGAAGAAGGAGCTTTCCTGGATCTTTTATTAGGCCTTCAAACCCAGCCTCTTTCAGGCCGCTGCGATAAAAAGACTGTCCATGAATGAAGCGCTGAAAGTCGCGACGAATATAAGCATCGCTGTTCATGATTCGGTTCATTTTTCTGTAAGAATTGCCACACCCTTCAAACTCTTTAATTAAAAGAGCAAGGTCATTTAGCTGATGCTCTTTTCTTTGCATGGCGTCAACAAAGTCATCCATCGCTTCAAGTGCGCATTCCATTTTCTTTTCAATGTGCAAAAAGTTCTTAATAAAAATCTCAGAAGGTGTTTCTTCAAAGTCAGGTGCTTGTCCGATATCTTGTGTCATCTTTATTAACCCATAATAATTTATGAGCGATTTTGCTGCAATGAAGGAACTTCTATTTTGAAATGCCGTAAAGAAATAGCGATGTCGCTAACCTGATAACATTCTAACAGCGAGGTTCTTTGGGGAGGTAGAAAAAGGATTATATCTTGATGCGTTTTTTTAAGAGCTGATGATTTTTTGCATCATATAAGACTTGCAAGTGTGTAGTGCCTTCATCTTCTGTGATATCGACGATGTGCCCATGTGCATGGGCCCAAGCAATTTCTTTCCCATTTGATGATGCGACATCATATTTAACAAGTGTTTTGTTTTTTGAAAGAGCTTGCTCAATGTTCTTTAAAAGGGCATTTACATTTTTGCCTGTTTGCGCAGAAATGCTGATCATTTTCTCTTTGCCTGTACATTTGTTTTGCAGGGCCTCTTGTTCTTCTGCCGAGAGAAGGTCAATTTTATTATAGACATTAAAAATAGGGGCTGGAACATCCATGTTTTTTAAGATCTCTTCAACTGCCTTTGCTTGTTCTTCTGCTGTTTCAGAAGAGGCATCTTGTATGTGTAAGATTAACTCTGCCTGCTCTACTTCTTCAAGGGTTGCCCGAAATGCGGCAATAAGCTGTGTTGGGAGATCGGAAATAAAACCAACTGTATCAGAAAGAATAACTTTACCACTGTTGGGAAGTCTAATCGCGCGCATTGTTGGGTCCAGTGTTGCGAATAATAAATCTTTTGCGAAAACTTTTGCCCCTGTCAGCTGGTTGAAGAGTGTTGATTTTCCAGCATTTGTATAACCAACAAGCGCGATAACAGGGAAGGGAACAGCTTGTCTGTTTTGTCGGTGGAGGTTGCGGGTTTTCTTTACTTTTTCTAGGTCCTTTTTAATTCTTGAGATGCGTCCGTTAAGAAGGCGTCGGTCAATCTCTAATTGACTTTCTCCTGGCCCAGCTAAAAACCCTGTACCACCACGCTGTCGCTCTAAGTGTGTCCACGTCCTGATCAGCCTAGAGCGTTCATAGTCTAAACGTGCCAGCTCAACTTGGAGACGACCTTCATGTGTAGCCGCACGCTCGCCAAAAATTTCTAGAATAAGACCTGTGCGATCAATCACTTTAACCTGCCAAGCTTTTTCAAGGTTGCGTTGTTGTGCAGGTGAAATATCTCTGTTGATAATAACAAGGTCAGCGCCGCTATCTTCTATTTCCTCAGAAATATCGTTTACGCTGCCTTTGCCGAAAATAGTTGAAGGCGTTACTTTTCTTAAATTTGATATGCGTTGCCCAACAACAGAAAGGTGTATCGCTGCGCTAAGCCCGACGGCTTCTTCTAGTTTTTCGTCGGGCGTAGGAACGCTGGCATCATCCGGAAAAATAGGATGAATAATAAAAGCTTTTCCAGAGGGTTGAGGGTCTGTCATGTGTGGAAGGGGCTACTGCTCTTCGCTCTCTTGCTCTTCAATAACAGGTTCATCATCATACAATTGAATTGGATGCATCGGCATGACAGTTGAAATGGCATGTTTGTAAACCAGTTGTGAGTGAGCGTCACGACGTAAAAGTACAGAAAAGTTATCAAACCATGTGATAATACCTTGCAGTTTAACGCCATTAATAAGGAATACTGTTACAGGAACTTTTTGCTTGCGAATTGTGTTTAGGAAAACATCTTGAACATTTTGATTTTTATCTTGAGTCATTGTTTTTGTCCTTCTTTTTTATCTTATTTAGACTGTCTTGATTGATACGTCAAGCCAGCAACTTACCCTCTTAAGTTGTAGGTGCGCCACGTTAACCGTCGGTGCTGTTATTTACCTCGGTCCGGTAAATTTAAGTGGGTGCCGTATAACAGAACCGCAATTCTGACAGAGATGGCCCCCATGATATGCGTATCGACCTGGGAAATTTAAGCGCCAGACAAATTACACAGCATACACCCTCTGAATAGCTTATGATGGATTAATGGATTGTACAAGTCTTTCAATGCGACTTGCCAAAGAATTAATTTCTTCCGTTAATTTTGCCTCACGGCTTTGTTGTTCTGATGCTGGTATGGCATCTTCTTCAATGTCAAGCATGCGCGTTTTTGCTTCAACAAGTTCATCAGCAAGAATGAGAGAAATCAAGAGAAGTGAGCGGTGTTCGTCTGTGCCTGCGGGTATTTTGTTGCGAATACGTTCATCGACGTATTTCGCCAAAAGTTGTAGGCGTTCTTCTTGTCCAGGGTCACACGAAACTTGATAAGACCTACCATTCAGAGCCAGGCTGACAATTGCCATTAGCTTGCCTCCGAGTCGCGTAGAATAGACTCTACTTCATTGATGATAGAGTCAAGCGCGCCAATTGTTGAGGATGTTTTTTTTCTTAAGACATCATTGGTGTTCATTGTACTTGCTAGTTCAGTTTTGACTTTTTTCAAGTTTGTCTCAGCATGAATTATTTTTTCATCAGCTAATTTCTCAAGCGAATTCAATGCTGTGTTTAAGCGTTGTATGGCTGAATCAAGAGATGTGTTTGCAGTCATGTTTTTTATCAACTAGTTAAGTAAAAAACCTATTTTAAATGATTAAATGTGAAGCGCAAGAACTTTAATCGCAAAACACTGTTGGCAGTGTGTTGGCTAAGACGAAAATTCTTCAATGAATTTCTTGACGTTTTGAGTTGATAACGTCATATTTGCCCTTCACTTTATCTTGAAAAAAAGAAGAGAAAAAATGGCCAAAAATTCTGTTTCACATAATGATCTTGCAAATGCAATTCGTGCGCTTTCGATGGATGCTGTAGAGGCAGCGCAGTCTGGGCATCCGGGAATGCCGATGGGTATGGCGGATGTTGCAACTGTTTTATTCACAAAGTTTTTGAAGTTTGATGTTTCAGACCCTGACTGGCCTGATCGTGATCGCTTTGTTCTTTCAGCAGGTCATGGATCAATGCTGATGTATTCACTTTTATACCTAAGTGGATACGAAGATATGACATTAGATGATTTAAAAAAATTCCGTCAGCTTCATTCAAAAACAGCAGGACATCCTGAGTATGGTTATGCGAAGGGAATTGAAACAACAACAGGGCCTTTAGGTCAAGGTTTAGCAAATGCCGTTGGGTTCGCCTTGGGTGAGCGCGTGATGAATGCGCGTTGGAATGATGACCTGGTGAATCATTACACATACGTCATTGCTGGTGATGGTTGTCTTAGTGAAGGAATTTCTCAAGAAGCAATTGTTTTGGCGTCACATCTTGGCTTAAGTAAGTTGGTTGTTCTTTGGGACGATAATGAAATCACGATTGATGGCGCGACATCGCTCGCAACTTCTGAAGATCAAGTCGCTCGTTTCAAGGCTGCAGGATGGGATGTTCAAGCCATTGATGGGCATGATCCAGAAGCGATTGAAAAAGCAATTAAAAAAGTACAAAAAACGGCCAAGCCTTCAATGATCGCATGCAAAACAACGATAGGGTTTGGTGCGCCAACCAAAGCAGGTAAAGCAAGCTCACATGGCGCGCCGTTGGGTGCCGATGAAATTGCAGGTGCGCGTAAAAACCTTGGATGGTCGCATGGGCCTTTTGAGGTTCCTGACGATATTTTGTCACATTGGCGTCAAGCCGGTGTAAAAAACAGTAAAGATCTTGGAAAATGGAATAAAAAGCTTGATGCGCTTGATCCGGCTCAAAAAATAGAATTTTTGCGTCAACTTTCAAGTGAGCTTCCCGATGGATGGCAAGAAGCATTAATCGATTTGAAGAAATCATTTACAAAGGCAGGGAAAGCTGTTTCAACCCGCAAAGCATCAGGCGAAGCATTAGAAGTCTTGAAGCCTCTTGTGCCAGAGATTGTTGGTGGATCTGCTGATTTATCTGGGTCAAATAACACGATTACGTCTGTCTCTAAGTCTATTTCTAAAGATGACTACGATGGTAACTATATGCATTATGGTGTGCGTGAACATGCAATGTCAGCCATTATGAATGGCCTCGCTTTACATGGTGGAATTGTGCCTTATGGTGGCACTTTCTTGGTGTTTACAGACTACTGTAAACCAGGCATTCGCTTGTCAGCCTTGATGGGAAAGCGTGTTATTTATGTTATGACACATGACTCCATTGGCCTAGGTGAAGACGGTCCAACACATCAACCTGTTGAACATATTGCAGCATTGCGTGCGATTCCTAATTTATTGGTGCTTCGTCCTGCAGATGCTGTTGAAACGGCAGAATGTTGGGAGTTGGCTTTGCTATCAAAAAAGATGCCGTCGGTCCTTGTTCTTTCTCGACAAAACTTACCGATTGCGCGTGATCAACATATTGAAGAAAACCTTTCAACGCTTGGAGCCTATATTCTTTCTGGCACAGAAGGAAAGCGAGAGGTGACATTGATTGCAACAGGATCAGAGGTTTCTCTTGCAATGAAAGCGCAAGAAATGCTGCGTGAAAAAGGTATTGGCGCAGCTGTCGTGTCAGTTCCATGCTGGAAGTTGTTTAATGAACAGCCGCGTGAATATAAAGAAACAGTTCTTGGTTATAATTCTTATAAAATTGTTATCGAGGCTGCATTCCCTATGGGGTGGCGTGACTATATTGGTGAAAACGGTATTGTTATTGGTATGACAACATTTGGTGAATCAGGCCCGGCAGAAGATTTGTACAAGCATTTTGGGTTTACAGCAGAAAATATTGTTGAAAAGGCACTAGAAGGATTAGGTAAATGATAAAAGTTGCTTTAAACGGTTTTGGTCGCATTGGTCGTCTTACGGTGCGTGCGTTTTTCGAGCATCCGCGTGATGACATTCAACTTGTTGCAATAAATGGCTCTCGTTCAACAGAGCTGATGGCGCATTTGTTAAAATATGATTCTGTGCACGGACGTTTTGGGTTTTCTGTTGATCACACAGATGATGCCTTGATCATTGATGGAAAAAGAATTCCTGTCACATTGACGCGTAACCCTGAAGAGCTGCCATGGGGTGATATTGACGTGGCACTAGAGTGTACAGGAAAATTCAAAGACAAAGAGGGTGCATCAAAATATTTAGCTGCAGGTGCAAAAAAAGTTCTGATTTCTGCCCCTGGGAAGAATTCTGACCTGACAGTTGTTTATGGTGTGAATCATAATAAAATTACGGCAGAGCATAAAATTATTTCAAATGCATCTTGCACGACGAACTGTTTAGCGCCCGTTGCGCATGTTTTAAATCAGGCTGTTGGTATTGAGTCGGGTTTCGTCACAACAATTCATGCTTATACAGGGGATCAAAACCTTGTTGATGGAACGCATAATGATATGCGTCGCGCACGTGCTGCGGCCATGTCGATGGTGCCAACAACAACAGGTGCGGCTAAGGCTGTTGGCCTTGTTTTGCCAGAGCTTGATGGCAAGATGGACGGTACTGCTATACGTGTTCCTGCACCAAATGTGTCGTTGGTTGATTTGACTTTTGTGCCTTCTAAAAAAACTTCTGTCGATGAAATTAATGCTGCTATGACATCGGCTGCGCAGGGCGACCTTAAAGGTGTTCTGAGTGTTGAAACAGATCCTATTGTTTCAATTGACTTGAATCATGATCCGCATAGTGCTGTTTTTGATGTATCGGGAACGCAAGTGGTTAGTGACAATCTTGTGCGTGTGATGGCTTGGTATGATAATGAATGGGGATTTTCTGTGCGCATGTTGGATACAGCGGCTGTTATGGGCGCTATTTAGCTTTTGGGATTTTTACATCCACAAAACCTTCTTTGTTTAAGGGAATTCTAACCAGCTCGCGCCCCAATGCGTCGAACGCGGCACTGATTCCTGTATTCGCAACACGAATGAGTGGTGTGCCAGACTCAATCGCACGTACGCGTGCGATCTGCAAGTGTTGATGTGGGCCTGTGGAGTCTCCATACCAAGCGTCATTTGTGACATTGATCAGAAGTTGAGACTTTTGCGATAAGGTGATTTCAGGGAAGATAACTTCATAGCAAATTAATGGTTGAAAAACAGGAAAATCGTTCAAGCGCATTGTTGTGGGTGATTTTCCTGCAGATACTTTGCCGAGCTTCTCCGCGAGAGGTTTGAGAGGCAGATAGTCTTGAAAGGGAATATATTCACCAAAAGGAACGAGATGATATTTGTCGTATTGTGCGATGATGTTACCTTTATTGTTTAGTGCAATCACAGAGTTTGTGAATTGTCCGCCTTTTTTCTCTATGGCCCCTGTAATCAAAAAAGTGTTTTTATCTAAATATTTTGTAATATGTTGTCGTAATAATGGGTTGGTTGAGAGGGTATAGCGCAAGGCGGCTTCAGGCCAAATAATCGCATTGAGAGGCGCTGGTGTATGATATGAAAGGCGCAGCATTTTATTTACATGTGCTGGGCCAAGCTTTCGATTCCACTTATCTTGCTGAGGAATGTTTGGTTGAACAATGCGGACAGTTTTTTCTGTGTATTCAATAGGTGTTTTTGCAAGGCGTAATTGACCGTATGTTGCAAGAAAAATGATTGGTAAAATATAAATGACCGCTGTCCGATATTCTTTTTTTATCACAAGCCATCCACTTGTTGCAAAAAGCATTGTAAATAAGCTAAGTCCCCATATTGTGAAAATATAAGCGCCTTGTAGGGCGGGGCCGTGCCATACATATCCCATTAAGTTCCAGGGGAATCCTGTGAAAAAGAAGCTGCGCATAAGCTCTGTCACGACCCAAAGAGTTGAGAACACAAGCGGTTGAAAGGAGGTATTGGGTTTTAGTTTTTTATACATCCAACAACAAAAAGCGGGGAAGAGTGCAATGAAGACGGGAAGGCCAAAAATAGCAAAGGGCACAGCCCATTTGAAAGGTGCTGGTGGTACCAATAGGGCATTCGCGATCCAGTATAAGCTTGTTGTGAAGTGTCCTAAGCCAAATAGCCAGCCAAGTAAGAAGCTTTGTTGCGCTGTTTTGTTTTCTAGAATCAAAAGCAAAACAATATATGAAAAAATAGTGATCCAAAAATGAAAAGGAGCAAAGCCTAGCGTTAGCAAGCTTCCAAGTAAAAATACATATAGAGAGTTTTTCTTAGCCATGACGGCATCCTTGATAACATATAACGCCTCATCATAAAACAACAGATTGAAATACAACTTATTATTGTGTTGACAATAAGGAAACGAGTGGGTAGATTGTAGCAAAAAATATGGAATGAAATCATGGCACGCAAACAATATGGTTTTTTTAATTTAAACCCTGCTGGAAACATAAACAGTTTCTTCAGAAAGTTCTCTAGAACGAGTGCTCTGATGAATATTGTAACGTTTTCGCAAAATCTTTTTGCTTCTTTTGAGCAGTTCAGGAAAGATGTTGAGAGTGAGAAGATCATGTTAAATGATCCTAATGACTATGAGGTCATTAAAGCAATTGAGTTAACTCTTATAAATAAATCCAGACATCTAAATTTGAATGTAGAGCAATCAACCGCTTATTATAAAAAGCTGGCTAATAGCTTTGTTAAGGCCTTGAGTGGTACAAGAAAAATCGAATATTTTGTCGGAGATGATCTTGCAAAAGTTGATAAAAAGGTGCGCCCGAAGCGTCTTGATGGTAAGATTATTTATGGTATGGGTGCAGAAAGCGAAAGTATTAAGAAAAGCGCAACGCTTTTAGAGTTACTTTTTCTGTGTTCAAAACTGCCGTTAGATGTTGCGATTCTAGAGAGTATCTCCGCAGGTAGAGAAAAAACAATCCCTGCTTATTGCAAATTCTTATTAGACTTCTCAACCAAGCGAACAGATCAGCCAGTTGACAAACTGTTGAGTGCCGATAGTGAGGCCTTTAACCAGTTTGCTCCTCCTGAGTTTTTTTCCAAAGATATACCAGGTAAGTATGTTGCTACGGGAAACTTAGCATTTGAACAGACATTTGTTCCAGACCCTGCGCTGGCAAATAAGCCTCATTCTTCACGCGACTTTTTTGGAGAGCTTGAAAGGTCAGTCCTGCAACTAAAAGAGCAAAGAGGGGGGTTGTTTGAACAATCCACAGCTTTTAACCCTCAAGGGAAGCGACAAGCAGTTTTGTAGGCTTCACTTTTCCGACCCAT
This sequence comes from Alphaproteobacteria bacterium, assembly GCA_030425825.1. Taxonomy (GTDB): domain Bacteria; phylum Pseudomonadota; class Alphaproteobacteria; order JAUHZY01; family JAUHZY01; genus JAUHZY01. Next base: position 859,138 of record JAUHZY010000001.1, on the reverse strand, counting down.
TGTCTTTTGCCCCAAAACCTGATATACTTATCCTTGTAAGAAATATTTGCCCAGTACGATTTCCCCTCGGGGATGGAAGAAGGAAGAGGAAGCAACGAAACACCAATAGCGACAAGCTTAAGGGTAGTTTTTGAGGCAGTTCCAAAACCAAGATTCTCTCGCCGAGGGCACCTTAAAAAATGCTTAGAACCTTACTAAAAAGGAGGGGACGATGGCAGTAAAAAAAGAGATAAACCAAGTAAACCCATTTCTAGAACTCAGTGTGCGTTGGCCACTTCTTTACGCAGAATTCCAAAAAGAGTTTGAAAGCACGCTTCAAGATAGAGAAGCTTTTGTGAGACTTGCCGAGGATGTTGTGCGTGCAGGTATTGTCACAAACATTGATGTCACAAAAATTGATGACTTATATGCTTTCTATCAAACGAAGTATAAAGAGTTAATAGCGATGCCGCTTATGCAGCGTATGGTTGCCGAAAAAAGCATTAAAGCTAGATTGCACAAAGAAGTTGCTGCAAAACCATTAAAAGCATTTTTGAGAGACTTGCGTGATGCAGATAGCGGTCTTTTTGAAAGACTGAAGAAAGCTTTGAGGCGTTCAGCAAAGAAAAAAGCAACGCCACAAGATGTTAGGCAGTTTGTTCATCTGCTGGCAGAAGCTAATGACTGTTTCCCACAAATAGCGGTGGAGGTTTAATATGATTATTTCTCCAAATGACACAGAGAAAACGACGATTCAAGGCTTTGCAGAGGCATTTAATAGTATTGGTGATTACGAACGCCAAAACAATGATAGCTTAAGGCAGGCAAAATTTGTTTCAGATCAAGGACGCTGATCATCTTAAAAGTTTATGGGCAACTTGGGGTCGAATTTTCGGCCCCTTTTTTTATGTTCTGATTCAGTAAATACATCTTCCCAAATGGGTCAAAATCATTAAAATGCTTCCATGGCCCAGTTTATACATCTTCGTGTGCACTCATCTTATTCATTGTCGCAAGGCGCTTTACATCCAGCGCAAGTCGTTTCAATGGCTGCAAAAAATAAAATGCCTGCTGTTGGGGTTAGTGATAATAATAACCTTTTCGGTGCGCTAGAATTCTCTGTCGCTGCTCAAGCTAGAGGGGTTCAACCTATCATTGGTTCCCAGATACAGCTTGAAATAGAAAAAGAAACATATGTTCCGATTCTTTTACTGGTGCAAGATGAAGTTGGGTATAAAAATCTTCTAAAAATGATTTCAGACGCATATATGGACGAAACACTTGTTGAGATCAGTGTGACGCTGGATACGTTAAAGTCACACAGTGCTGGTCTGCTCTTTCTAACCAGTGGAGAGATTGGTCCTATGGGGCATTATTTGTCTCATGGACAAAAAGATAAGGCCGAACAGATTCTTCTTACACTTAAGAATATTTTTGACGGACGCCTTTATGTCGAGATTATGCGTCACCATACATCTGCCCAAGACAAAATAGAAAAAGAAATGATAGAGCTGGCATACGCGCATAATTTGCCCCTTGTCGCAACGAATGACGTGTATTTTGGTAGCCAGTCAATGCACGAAGCGCATGAAGTTTTAATGTGCATTGCACAAGGAACGACACTTGCAGATCAAAAGCGTAAACGATTAACATCACACCATTATTTCAAAGATCAACGGCAAATGATTGAGCTGTTTAAAGATCTTCCCGAAGCAATTCAAAATACAGTAGAAATCGCGAAGCGCTGTCACTTTTTCCCAGAAAAACATGCACCTATGTTGCCAGATTTTGAGACTGAAGGGGGGCGTACCCAAGCGGACGAGCTTGCATATTGGTCGCATGAAGGGCTGGAAGAAAGATTTTTGCAAGAAAAAATAGCTGAAGATAGTCAGCAGGCTTACAAAGATCGCTTAGAGCATGAGCTTAAAACGATCCAGCAAATGGGGTTCCCTGGTTATTTTCTCATTGTTTCTGATTTTATTAAATGGGCAAAAAATAATGACATTCCCGTTGGCCCTGGCCGTGGTTCAGGTGCTGGTTCAGTTGTTGCATGGGCATTGAAAATTACAGACCTAGACCCTTTGCGCTGGGGATTGCTTTTTGAGCGTTTCTTGAATCCCGAGCGTGTTTCTATGCCTGACTTTGATATTGATTTCTGCCAGGATCGCCGTGATGAAGTTATTCGCTATGTGCAGAAGAAATATGGTCGTGATCACGTGGCGCAAATCATTACATTTGGTAAGTTGCAGGCACGTGCGGCTTTGCGTGATGTTGGTCGTGTGCTGGGGATGCCATATGGCCAAGTAGATCGTATCTGTAAGCTTGTGCCAAACAATCCAGCAAACCCAATGTCTTTGAATGAAGCCATCAAGACTGAACGAGAGCTAAGTGATCAAGCGCGTGACGATGAAACAGTTCGCCGCTTGCTTGACATTGCATTGAAGCTTGAAGGCTTATACCGCCATGCATCTACGCATGCTGCTGGTGTGGTTATTGGTGATAGACCCCTTTATGAGGTGGCTCCTTTGTATCGTGATCCGCGTTCTGATATGCCGATCACACAGTTTAATATGAAATATGCAGAAGCAGCGGGTCTCGTGAAGTTCGACTTTTTGGGACTGAAGACATTGACAATTCTTGCTACGGCGTGTGACTTGGTTGGCAAGGTGAGGGGGGTTGAGGTCGATCTAGCAACGCTTCCAATTGATGACGAAAAAACATATAAAATGCTTTCGCGTGGCGAAACGACAGGCGTTTTTCAGCTTGAGAGCTCGGGTATGAGGGATGTCGTTAAAAAATTAGAACCAGATCGATTTGAAGAAATTATTGCCTTGGTTGCCTTATACCGTCCTGGACCAATGGATAATATCCCACATTTTATCGCAGTAAAAAAAGGTGAAGAAAAACCAGATTATCTTCATGAATCTTTGAAGCCAATATTAGAAGAAACATTTGGTATTATGGTTTATCAAGAGCAAGTCATGGAAATTGCACAGGTCTTATCAGGCTATTCGTTGGGGGGCGCTGATTTGTTGCGTCGCGCAATGGGTAAAAAGATCAAAGAAGAAATGGATGCACAAAGAAAAATCTTTATTGAAGGTGCTGCAAAAAAAGATGTTCCTAGCGATCAGGCAAATCATATTTTTGATCAAGTAAATAAGTTTGCAGGGTATGGTTTTAATAAGTCACATGCGGCTGCTTATGCGTTGATTGCCTATCAAACGGCGTATCTAAAAGCAAATTATCCTGTTGCATTTTTGGCGGCGTGTATGACGTATGATATGGGGAACACAGACAAGCTTGGCCTTTTTAAGCAAGAGCTTGAAAGGCTTGGTATTGAATTGCTGCCACCAGATATCAATGCGTCAGATGTTGTTTTTTCGGTGGAAGAATATGAAGAAAAGTTGGCTGTGAGATATGCTTTGTGTGCGCTTAAAAACGTTGGTGAGCAGGCAATGGAGCTTTTGGTGAAAGAGCGCCAAGAAAACGGAAAATTCAAAGACTTGAGTGATTTTGTTAAACGTGTTGATCCTAAAACGATGAATAAAAGACAGCTAGAGTATCTTGTTTCAGCGGGTGCTTTTGATTCGATTTATCCTAACAGAGCAGAGGTTTATGACAATATTGATAAGCTGATCATGCATGCTCAAACAATTTACCAGGACAAGCACTCATCACAGGAAAATATGTTTGGTGGTGAAGAGTTTGGGCAAGATAATATTGAATTACCACCTAGAAAAGAGTGGCCTCTTGTCGAAAAGTTAGGAATGGAATTTGATGCTGTTGGTTTTTACCTGTCAGCACACCCTTTGACAAGCTACGGTGATACTTTGTCGCAATTAGGAATTATTCCTGCAGCCGTTATTGCTGAAAACCTTAAACATGTAAAAGGTCATTTGAGGCTTGCTGGCATCGTTACGTCAAAAAAGGAGCGTATTTCTGCACGTGGTTCAAAGTATGCATTTGTAACCTTGTCAGACCAAACAGCAACATATGAGGTCACAATGTTTTCTGAAACCCTGGCCTCCGCAAGAGAATACCTTGAGCCAGGAAAAGCTGTTTACCTAACTGTTGATGGGAGTATAGAGGGAGATAACTTAAGGCTGACAGCACATACAGTAGAGCCGCTTGATAAGGTTGCTTTACGCAGTATTAATGGTTTTAGTATTCATATTACTGAAAAGGTAGATCTTGAGGAGATAAAGACAGCGATTGCCTCACAAAAAACAGGAAAAAAAGGTCGTGTCCGACTTGTTGTTGAGTTAATGGGTAAGACGATTGAAATTAATTTGAAGAAAACATATCCATTGTCTGCACACTTTAGACAGGATATGCTGAATATTCCTGAGGTTGAAAATATAACAGATTATTTTGGATAGAAAAATGTTTAAAGGATCTTACGTTGCGCTTGTTACACCATTTAAGAATGGTGGTGAGAAAATTGATGAAACATCATTTGCAGAAATGGTTGAGTGGCATGTTGAGCAAGGAACACATGGTTTGGTGCCTTGCGGTACGACAGGTGAATCGCCAACGATTAGTGAGTCAGAGCAAAAAAGGCTGATTGAAATTGCTGTGGAAGCTTCTGCAGGGCGTATTCCGGTAATGGCTGGTGCCGGCTCTAACTCAACGGCAAAAACAATTCAATTAACGCAAATTGCGAAAGATGCTGGTGCCAATGCTGTTTTGCTGGTCACGCCATATTATAACAAGCCGAATGCTGAGGGATTGTATCAACATTTTAAAGCCGTTCATGACAGCGTTGAAATTCCAATCATTCTTTATAATATTCCAGGGCGCTCTGTCATTAGAATGTCAGACGATACAATCGAAAGAATTGCTGGCTTGCCTCATGTTGTTGGCATCAAAGATGCGACAGGCGATTTAGAGCAGCCACTAAGAACAAAATGTGCCCTGGGAGATAACTTTTTCCAGCTTTCTGGCGAGGACACAACGATTGTTCCGTTCTTAAGTCAAGGTGGTGTTGGGTGTATTTCTGTGACCGCTAATGTTGCACCGAAACTTTGTGCTGATCTTCACAACTCTTGGACGCAAGGTAATTTAGACCGCGTTATTGAGATCAATGAAATGCTTCTTCCCCTACACGAAGCAATGTTTTGTGAAACCAATCCAGCGCCTGCAAAGTATGCATTGTCATTGATTAAAAAGATTAATCCGAATGTACGTTTACCGTTGGTTGAGATTTCAGAGGCATCAAAAAGGAAAGTACAAGAAGCCATGCAAAAAGTTGGTTTGATTTAAGATGTCAAAAAAAAAAGACAGCTCTAAATCCTTGATCGCTCAAAACAAAAGGGCGCGCTTTGATTATGAAATTCTCAATACATATGAAGCTGGTATAGAACTTTTTGGTTCAGAGGTGAAGTCTTTACGCCTTGGTAAAGCAAGTATTAACGAATCCTACGCCGATGAAGAAGATAGCGAGCTTTTTCTCATTAATGCGCATATTGAAGAATATAAAAATGCTAATAAAATGAATCATGCGCCACGGCGCCACCGCAAGCTGCTACTGCATCGTCGTGAACTTAATAAAATTTTCAGTGCAATCCAGAAAGACGGCATGACTGCCGTTCCACTCCGTATGTACTTTGACCGTAATGGGCGTGCAAAGTTACAAATAGGGCTTGCTAAAGGTAAAAAGTTGCATGATAAGCGACAGACAATAAAAGAACGTGACTGGCAGAGAGATAAAGCGCGGATCTTAAAAGGGGATAAAGACTCATGACATTAAAGGCGATATTATTTGATTGGGATGGAACTTTGGTTGATAGCTGGGGGGTCATTGTTGAATCTTTTCAAAAAGCTCAAGAAGAAATGGGACAAGAAGTCTGGTCTTATGAAAAATCCCGCCGTATTTTAGGAAAGTCCCTCCGAGACCAGTTTCCTATTATTTTTGGAGATGATTGGGAAAAGGCACGCGATGTGTACTATCGTCATTTTAACGAAATACATTTAGAAAAAACAACACTGATCGATGGCGCTCAAGAGCTTGTGGATTATCTATATAATAAGGATGTTTTTGTTGCGCTTGTCAGTAACAAGACAGGAAAGTACCTGCGCCAAGAAGTTGAAAAAATGGGTTGGGAGAAATACTTTTCTGCAGTTGTTGGTGCGACAGATGCACCCTATGATAAACCAAAGCCTGATCCCATGTATCTTGCTTTGAAAGACACAGATTTTATTGTAGATGATTCAGTTTGGTATGTTGGAGACTCTGTGATTGACATGGAGACAGCGCACAATATTGGGTGTGAAGCTGTTAGAGTTAAGGCACCTGGTATGGAGTTGCCTTCACAAGATCCTGTATTTAAAGCAAAATATATTTTGCAATCTTTGCGAGAGTTTATAGAATTACCAGAAGTTAAAAGTTTATAGAGGGAGAAACTTATGACAACGTTGAAGCAAGTTGCAGGAAGCCAAGATTGGGAGCTATCTGAGGAACAGTCTAGCGAAATAAAGAAGGTAATGGCCTGGTTTAATGAATGTAAGCAATATCCTCTTTCTTCTAAAGATATTGCGGCACTGAAAGAATGTTTTTTGGACCAAGATCTTTTGAAAGAATTAACGGAAGAAGAGGTGAAGCACCTTGTAGAGCAAGGAATAGAGCCAGCAAGTTTTCCGTGTGAAGTTTGGGAGGGGTATTTTAAAAAAACACCCGCAGAGCGTTTAACGATGAAATCACAAAGTCGCCTAGGGGACTTAACACTTGGTGATTACACGAAGTTTATGATTGAGTGTTTTCAAAGCCCAGTCTTGAAAGAAGTATAGGTCACTTTATGGATCAAGATGAGACAACAGATGAACTAACGAATGAATCATCATCTCAATCAGAGGGTGGGTTGTCTCAAGAGCAACGTATGAGCGTTATCAATGAAACTTTTGCGCCAGGCGAATTAAGCAAAGATCAAATCGATATTTTAAAGGAAATGCCGGATGATATTTTTGCAAAAGTTCAACAGCTAGGTATCTTAAAAAGCTTTAATAAAATTCCTGAAGATATATTAGACGGCCTTAAAAAAGAAAAAGAGCACCAAGAAGATCAGAAAAGACGCTGGGATGTTATCATTCAAATGGCTCAACAAAACAACTCCTTCCATATGAAGGCAGAAAAATGGCAAAATATTTCACAAAAGCTAGGTGACTTTAATAAAGATGCCGTTAAGGGGCGCCTGAAAAAATCAAAAGTCCTTCAGAAGTATGCTTCAAAACTGACAGAGCGAGAAGTTAAAGAAATGTCAGATGGTTCAATGGAAATACAAATCGATAAAATGTCTAAGGCAATGCAAAAAAGCTATATGGCCTTGCCAGAAGATATTCGGAAGAACCCCAATCTTCAAGCTGTCATGAGTATGGTCAATAATCTAGGGTTTGGAACATTAAAAACTTTATTGAAGAATCCTTCTTTGCTGACAGGTAACTGGGAAAGTCGCAGCCCGCAAGAGTGGAAAGCAATGCTTAATGGTCACACGTTAGAGCCAGAAAAGCCAAAAGTGAACCCACAAGCCCTCATTAAAGATCGCTCTTAGATAAATCTTCTTGCCGTTCGTTCCCTTTGTGATTATCTTTGGCTTATGACAAATGTAAAAATTGCACCTTCTATTTTATCTGCGGACTTCGCCAAACTTGGCCAAGAATTAAAAGATGTGACCGAAGCAGGCGCAGACTTGATTCATGTGGATGTGATGGACGGTCATTATGTTCCCAATTTGACAATTGGCCCTGCAGTTATTAAGGCCCTAAGGTCGCATACAAATCTGCCGTTTGATGTGCACTTAATGATTGAAAATGTTGATCAATATATTCCTGATTATGTTGATGCTGGTGCAGATATGATTACTGTGCATCCAGAATCTGGACCACATTTGCATAGGTCTATTCAGTTGATTAAGTCTTTCGGCAAGAAAGCAGGTGTTTCACTGAACCCGGCAACACCACTTGAGGTGCTGGATTATGTTTACGAAGATATTGATCTAGTTTTGTTGATGAGTGTGAATCCGGGTTTCGGCGGCCAGAGCTTTATACCTGCTGTATTAGAAAAAATAAAAAAACTAAAATCAATTGTTGATGAGAACGGTTTTGAAATTGATATTTCGATAGATGGCGGTGTGAATAAAGAAAACGCTGCAGATATTACTGCTGCTGGGGCTTCAATTTTAGTAGCGGGGTCAGCCACTTTTAAAGGTGGGCCAACAAAATATGCTGAGAATATGAAATGCTTACGCCCTTAATACTTTTTTTGTGGCTTGCAGCGGTTTTCATTGTTTCTTTTTGTACGACCTATTTTCTTAAAACATATCTTGCTCACAAAGATGTTCTCGATGTTCCGAATCATCGTAGTTCACATAAAAAACCAATCCCAAGAGGTGGCGGTCTTGCCGTTTTGTTTGCCGTTGTACCTTCTTTAGTTTTATATGCACATCTTTCACCTCTCGGTCAAACAAAGCCTTTATTAATGCTAGTTGGTGGGGTGATTCTTCTGGGTGTTCTTGGGTGGAGTGACGATACAGAAGGCGTTTCTCCAAAAGTAAGGCTTTGTGCACACTTTATTTTATGTGCCCTAGCTGTTGGTGGATTTAAAGGACAGCAAGTGTTTCCTGATATTCTTCCTTATCACCTAGAAAAGGCCTTCATTGTAATAGGGTGGGTCTGGTTTATTAACTTATATAACTTTATGGACGGTATAGATGGTATAACGGTTGTTGAAACCGCTTCTATTGCTTTGGGTTCAGCTGTTGTGCTGTTTGTTGCTGGGTACTCATATAGCAGTTTAATACCATATTTAAGTGTTTTTTCTGCAATCCTTGCCTTTGGATATTTTAACTGGGCGCCGGCCAAACTGTTTTTAGGAGATGTTGGATCTGTTCCTTTAGGCTTTATGATGGCCTGGTTATTGATTTTGTTGGCGTATAGTGGATTCGTTGAGGCTGCTATAATTTTGCCAATGTATTATGTGTTTGATTCTGGATACACGTTGTTTTCGCGTTTAAGGCACCGCGAAAATGTTTTCCAAGGACACCGCCAACACTTTTATCAAAAAGCAGTTGATGGGGGGAGAGGGCACTCTTATGTTTCAAGTCAAATTCTTTTGTGTAACATAGTTCTGATTTGTTTGGCTATTTTAAGCTTGTTTATTATGTCTGGAATTTCGTTTGTTTTAAGCGTTATTTTTGTCTTACTTTTTGTACATAAAATATTATGTTCACACGTTAAGGTTTAGCATAAAAAACCATCCACAAAATCTGTGGATAAGTTTGTGTATAAAACATCCAAATGCTTAAAAAATGACAGAAACACTCAAATTTTTATGATGTGCTGAAAAAACAAGCACGCTTTTTAAGTTATTGATTTTAAATAAATAATTTATTTTTCCATATGAGCGTTATGGTGTTCTCAGAAGAAGTATGAATTAAATGTAATGCTTGGGGATTATTTTGATAAACCTCTTTGGATTTATTGGTTTTTTAGGCCCAACACAATGCTTGTGTCAGGCCTAGAAAACAGCTTCATTTAAGAAGCTTGCTTGATGCTTAGTTGGATGCGTCCACGATCATCAAAGCCAACAACTTTTACTGTGACTTCATCATCGATTTGAACAACGTCTTCAACTTTAGCAACTTTTTCTTGTGCAAGTTCACTGATGTGAACCAAACCAGCACGGCTGCCAAAGAAAGAAACCATCGCGCCAAAATCAAAAATCTTAATGACTTTACCGTCATGAATTGTTCCGATTTCAGGATCAACAGTGATTTCTTCAATCATTTTTACAGCAATTTCGGCAGACGTTTTGTTGGCACCAAAGATTTTGATTTTACCATCATCATTAATGTCAACTTTTGCCTTAGACTTCTCAACAATACCTTTAACTGTTTTTCCACCACTTCCAATAACTTCAGCAATCTTGCTGCGTGGAATTTGTACGAAGACAGTTCTTGGCGCATGTTCAGAGATTTCTTCACGAGGCTCAGTAATTGTTTTTGCCATTTCACCAAGAATATGAAGGCGCCCATCTTTTGCTTGGTCAAGAGCTGTTTTCATGATGTCTTGCGTAATGGATGTAATCTTAATATCCATTTGAAGAGACGTAATACCTTCTTCAGTACCTGCAACCTTAAAGTCCATATCACCAAGGTGATCTTCATCACCAAGAATGTCTGAAAGAACAAGATGCTTGTCTCCTTCTTTGATTAGACCCATTGCAATACCTGCAACTGGACGCTTAATAGGAATACCCGCATCCATCATGCTGAGAGAGGCAGAACAAACAGTTGCCATTGAAGATGAACCGTTTGACTCAGTCACTTCTGAAACCATGCGAATTGCACAAGGGAATTCATCCCAGCTTGGCAAGACAGGATTCATTGCGCGCCATGCAAGCTTACCATGCCCAATTTCACGACGGCTTGCGCCACCTGTGCGGCCACATTCACCAACAGAGAAAGGAGGGAAGTTATAGTGAAGCATAAAGCGTTCATCGTATTTACCCGTGATAGCGTCAATCATCTGCTGTTCTTTTTCATCACCAATTGTCGTTACGCCAATAGACTGTGTTTCGCCACGTGTAAATAGGGCGCTACCATGTGCTCTTTTAAGGTAAGAGACCTCAGACAAAATTGGACGAATTTGAGTTGGGCTTCTGCCATCAATACGTACGCTGTTCTCTAGAAGATCCTTACGAACAATATCACTTTCGATTTCTTTAAAGTGAGGCATGATTTCAGCTTCGCCAATCTCATCATTCGCAAGCGCTTCAACAGCAGCAGCTTTTGCTTCTGAAATTGCATTTTGACGATCTTGCTTTTCAACAATTTTATATGCTTTTTTCAAAGGCTCAGTAACAATGTCTTGGATTTTCTTATGCAGTTCGTCATAGCCATCTTCTTTTTCTGGTGCATCCATTGGCTCTTTCGCACAATGTTCCGCAAGATCAATAATTGCCTCAATGACAGGTTGGAATGCTTCATGACCAAATTTAACAGCGTCAAGCATCACTTCTTCAGAAAGCTCATTTGCTTCTGATTCAACCATAAGAACACCTTCAGATGTTCCTGCAAGCATAAGTTCAAGCTCAGAATCTTTAACCTGCTGGATTGTTGGGTTTAGGATGAACTCGCCATCTTTGTAACCAATTTTCGCAGCGCCGACTGGACCCAAGAATGGAACGCCAGAAATCGTCAAGGCAGCAGATGTTGCAACAAGTGCAAGGATATCAGCTTCATTTTCAGTATCATGGCTTAAGACGTTAATAATAACCTGAACTTCGTTATAAAAACCTTTAACAAAAAGAGGACGGATCGGCCTGTCAATCAGACGACAGATTAGAGTTTCTTTTTCTGTTGGGCGTCCTTCACGCTTGAAAAAGCCACCAGGAATTTTACCTGCAGCATAAAGTTTTTCTTGGAAGTTGACAGTTAGTGGCAACCAGTCAGCATCAGGCTTAGCTTCTTTTGCAACAACAACCGTTGCAAGGACAGTCGTTTCGCCATAAGTGGCAACGACAGCGCCAGTTGCTTGACGTGCAACCTTGCCCGTTTCAAGTGTTAAGGTGCGTCCGCCCCATTCAATTTCTTTTTTAAATTCATTAAACATTAATATTACCTCGTTTTCATATGTTTATAAAAATGAGATAGATTTGAGAGCAGAGCTGTTATCCTGAACTTTTTCCAAGGCCTAACCCAGAAAGGCACTGAAAGAAATCCAGAGAAAAACAGTTTGCACTCAAGTGCTATCTCAACTGTAGGGGATGTTAATGCCATGAAATAGGCTCAAGGTCAATGATTCATTGCTTCTGAATGCTTTTTTGTTTTGCAATTGTAGCCTGTTCAAGCAAGGTGTCCAGGTTAGGTATGTCTGTATCCCATTCAATAAGAACAGGTGGAGGTGTGGCGCAGGGTTTGATGTAGTTTTCAAACAGCGCCCAAACATCATCGCAGACTTCAGACCCATGATCGTCAATTCGAATGGTTTTTTTGTCGTCTAGCTTTTTCACGGCATGTCCTGCAAGGTGAATTTCTTTTACATGGTCATGTTTTATCTTTTCTAAATACTCTTCTGTAGAAAGGCCGAAGTTCTTTGCGCTGATATAAGCATTATTTATATCAAGAAGAAGACCACATCCTGTGCGCTCAACCATTTCGTTGAGGAAGTCGTGTTCAGGAATTGTTGAATGTTTATAGCGCATATATTGTGAAGGATTTTCGACAAGGATTTGGCGTTTTAAAACGTTTTGCACGTGGTCGATGTTTTGACAAATAATCTTTAATGATTCTTCTGTATAAGGCAGGGCAACAAGGTCGTTTAAAAAGACATCACCCACACGGCTGAATGAGACATGTTCAGAAACAAGGAATGGTTGAATGGCTTCAGTAAGGTTTTTGAGTTTTCTTAAGTGCGATTCATCAATAGTAGGAGAGCCAAGAGATAGGGCAACACCATGAAGGCTTATGGGGTAGTTTTCGCGTATTTTATTAAGATAATGGAGGGACGGGCCGCCTTTTACAAAAAAGTTTTCGGCGTGAACCTCTAGCCAGCCAACAGAAGAAGGTTTTTTCTCGAGGATTTCTTTAAAATGAGGGGGGCGAAGACCAATGCCGACAAAATTATCTTTTGGCAGCATTGGGTCAACTTTATGAGGCATTAAGCAGATTCTTTGCTGCTGCCAACGATTTTATCGCAAGTTCCTTTTGGAAGGTAAATCCATGCGTCTTTTTGATTGTCTACTTTAGCGCTTCCTGAACAAGAAGAAGACGCTGTGGCACAATCATTTTTCCCAGCTTTTGAAATGCCGTAGCATTTTTCGTTCTTGCCAGCTTCAGCAGATTTAGGCGCAGACATTACAGCCAAAACACCAGCCATAGCAGCAATTGCAATTGTAGATTTCTTCATAACTCTTCTCCTTAAGTTTAATTGAGGTTTAGTTATAAAGTTTTGCGATAATATAGGCAAAGAAAAAGACGAAATTAATTTTAGTTTTGGATGTTTTTATAAAAAATAAGGGGCTTATCTTTAAGACGAGCCCCCTTTAAATTGTTTTGAGACAATGCTGCTTTACGCTAGAGATTTTTGAGCTTGTCTTTGTAGGGCGGGTTTGCCTTTGTTATCTACCTTATTAGATGTGTCAATATGAAGCTGGCTAAGCATCTTGTTTAGGCTTGCCACTTCTGTGTTCTGTGTTTCTTTGAAACGTTTTTGAGCAACTTGTTGTTTCATACCTTGAATCTCAAGCGTGCGTTGAGCGATTCTTGGTGCGGCATCCTTCCAGAAAGCTTCTTTTTGCTTCGGAGTAAACTGTTTTAGAGCTGCATTAATATGGTTTTCTGCGCCGCCACTTGCAATTTCACTATTGCGTATCTCTTGTCTTAAATTGTTGAGTTCGTGTCCATCTTTCACCCCTAGAGATTTAAAAATGGTTTGTTTGTATGCCGCATCATGTTTTAATTTATGCTTGATTGATGGTGGAAGAACAACGCCTGAAACAATCATTGTTGCCTCAAGATCGGTCTGTGTCTTTGGCATCTTACCTGTAAAACGGGAAACCTCTGTTATAAACTCTGTCATACGAGAGTTCAGTTCTTGATAATTCACGCTATATGCATAACCAGTATTACCTTCTTTTCCAGAAAGAAAGTTTGAAATACTTGAAAGCTGATAGTTAACTTGCTCTTGTGAAAGGGCATGCTCTTTATCTGCTAAAATGGCATCTGCCATTGCATCGCCGTAATGGCTTTTGAGGACCGCTGTGTAGTTTTTGGTAAAATCTTCTTGTGATTTTGAACGCACAGTTTTTTGAATAGCCTTGTGGGTTTCTCGTCGACGTTTTGTAAGGTCTTGTGGCTTACTTTTTTCGCCTGAGGCATCATCTAAATAATGAATCATCTCATGCGCAAGAAGTGTAATCGGAAACTCCTGACTTTTGGGGTTGTTTACGTAAAACTGATTTAGCGTTATTTCAGGCTGTTGCTGTGAGCCGCGCGGTGTATAAAATCCAAAAGTGTTACTGCTTATTTCATTGGGGTTGCTAAGACGAAAATCAATTGGTTTATTAAGAAGCTCTTTCTTTTTGTCGTCCATATTTGCAACCAGGTCTTTATAGGCTTCAGAGCCATAGGCCATGCGCAAAACAAACTCAGGGGTGATTTTTCCTTTTTGTGCAAGTTTTTTAAGTAGACTATATTTTTTAGAAATATGTTTTCCCGTATTCTGCATTCTACTTCTCCCTTAAGAGTATTTTGTTCTTCCTAAGAGTATACTACATTTTCTCTAAACAATCAATGCGTGTGCTTTTGGGATATGTTAGGGTTTAATATTTTCTAGTATTATCATTTGCTTAATTGTTTTCCATTTGTTTCTTGTTCTGGATGATGGTTGGTGTGGATAATAATTTATTTGTCTCATTTCTTTTTATTCGCTACACTTCGGTTATGAATTTTGAGCATGGTAAATCATCTGGTCTTCCTTTAGAGGTTTTGCAAGCCGCTTTCTATGTCCATATTTTGGGACAAGATACAGAAAGTAAATTTGAAAGCCACATACACCCTGACGAAATTGGTGCGGCAGAACGAACGCAGATCCACAAAAACAATTTTTTTATTACACTGACTGAAGCGCTAAAAGAAATTTATCCTGTTTTAAGGCGTTTGGTTGGTGATGATTATTTTGAGCATGTCGCACATGAATATGTTTATTCAAACCCACCCAAAAGTGGTTGCCTTGTTGAGTTTGGTGAAGACTTTCCATCTTTTGTTAGTGTGCGCCCCGAGGTGCAAAAGCTATTGTATTTAAGGGATGTTGGGCGTTTTGAGTGGCTTATCAATGAAGCCTTTCACGAAGCAGATGCTAAGCCAGTAGATAAGTCAGATCTTGAAAGTTTCTTACAAGACTCTTATGGCGAGCTTAGGTTCCAGTTTCATCCATCTAGTCGTCTTTTTTATTCACCATATCCTGTTCATAAGATATGGCAGGCGAACTTGCAGGATAATACTCCACAGGAGATCAGCTTAGATGATGGCCCTTGTTGGAGTTTTATTGTGCGCCCTGAGCTGGATGTTGAGGTGCGTCATCTACACAAGGCAGATTTTAAGTTTCTTAATTCATTATATGACCATAAGAAGCTTGGTAAAGCGATTGAAGATGCACAAAAGGTTGGTGAAGATTTTAATCCACAACAGACCTTAACAGATTTTATTGATGTTGTGACGGCTGTTAACATATAGGTGTGAAATGATTTCTAATTGCGCAGATTTTTTATCCAAAAGGCTTCCAATAGATAAAGTTTTTTCGGTATTTAGGGTTCTTGAAACACGTGTGAGACCGGCTTTGGATGTCGTCATTAGAATTTGGATTGCAGACATCTTTTTTCATTCAGGGCTTGTCAAGTTAACAAGCTGGAGTACGACGCTACTATTATTTTCTGAAGAATACCAAGTGCCTTTCTTGCCATCCGATTTTGCTGCAGTGATGGCGACAGGGGCAGAGCTAATTGCTCCAGTTCTCCTTTTAATAGGTTTAGGTGCACGCTTTGCTGCAATTCCCTTGCTTATCATGACAGCAGTTATCCAGTTCACATATTTAGACAGTGTTGAGCACGTTTACTGGGCAATTTTGCTTGGGCGTATTATCGTGCGCGGTGCAGGTGAGTACTCTATTGACCACTTAATTCGCAAAAAACTTGAAGAAAAATATTAAGCTGCAAACACAAAAAGATCTTTTTTTGCAAGAAAAATAGAAAGCTTTTCTCCGCGTTCAGGGAGGTCTCTTACCATTGTTGAGATATTGATAAGTGTATCAACATAAGGCAGCTTAACTTTCAGTAACGTGACATACCCATCCATTGAGTGCTTATCAATGATTTGTGTTTCTATTGTGTTCTTTTGTTTTGCTGCAACCTGTACGGCTTGAGGTCTAAAGCTGACAACCACATTACCGTTTTCTTTTGTTGTCGGAAGTGTGCCAAAGGGTGATTCAACCTTGCCAGAAATAGCCTTACATGGAATTTTATTCACTTCCCCAAGAAGGTTAAAGACGAATCCGTTGGCTGGTGCCTTGTTTACATCTTCCATTGTTCCTGTTTGTATGATTGTTCCTTTATTCATGATAACAAGGTTGTCAGACATAATTCCTGCTTCGGGAGCATCATGTGTCACAAAAACTGCTGTCACATCTTCCGCATGTAGAAGTTTGTGCATGTCATTACGGACTTGCCTTCTTAGCGGTCCATCAAGCCCTGAGAAAGGCTCATCCATTAAAAGAACTTTCGGTTTGGGGGCAAGTGCTCTTGCAAGTGCGACACGTTGTTGTTGTCCACCCGATAGCATATGAGGGTAGTGGTCTACAAATTCTGAAAGATTAAGTTGATGAAGGAGGTCCTTTGCATATTTTTTGTGTTTTGAGGCATCTTTCAGCCCAAATAAAACATTTTCTAAAACTGTTAAATGAGGGAAAAGGGCAAAATCTTGAAACACCATACCCAGCTTTCTCTGCTCAGGCGGAAGTGTCGTCATCTTGTTGGAAATGACTTTTCCATCAATTGATATAGTACCACCATAAGGGTTTTCCAGCCCCGCAATAAGCCTTAAAGTAGATGTCTTCCCACTTCCGGAGGGTCCGAGGAGTGCAACTGTTTCACCGCGTTTAACATCAAAAGAAATATCTTTGACGATCGTTTCGCCGTTGCTTGTTTTAAAAGAAATATTTTCTAGAATAAGTCTGCTCATCTTTATGATGCAACCTTTCGCATGAATGTGTGGGCTGTTAAGCGTGTAATCAAAAGAAGGGGTAAAAGACCAACCAAGACGATCATAAGGGATGAGGGGGCAGATTCAAGAAGTCTTTCATCTGTTGCCAGCTCATATGTGTAAATGGAAAGTGTTGGGAAGTTAAACGGTCGAAGGATAAGGGTCGCAGGTAACTCTTTCATGACTTCAACAAAGACAAGTAATGCTGCTGTACCAAGGCTGGGGGTCATAAGAGGTTTGTAGATCAGTTTAAGAGTCGTCCAGCGTGACTTCCCTAAAATGCGTGAAGCTTCTTCAAGGTTGGGTGAGATATTTTGGAAGCTAGACTCAATTGTTCCATAAGAAATAGCAGTAAACCTTACAAGATAGGTCAAGACAAGTGCAATAACAGAGCCGCTCATAAAGAAATATGTCCATTCAGTATTTAAAAATGTCAGCATTAAGAGGACGCCGACGGCTAAAATCGTTCCTGGTAGGGCATATCCATATGTTGAAAAGCGAATAAAAGAGCGTATTAAAGGTGAAGACGTATTTCTGTATGCATAGGCCATAATAAGGCTTGCAGAGACAATAAAGAGGGCGCTTATGGCTGAAAGTGAGAAGCTGTTAAAGGCTGCGGAAAGAAGCTCTGTATGAAGCCAAGAAAAGTCAGAAAATGTGTTATATGTCAATGTTGCGACAGGAATGAAGAATCCTATTAAAACAGGCGTTAGGCAAGTAAGGTGAGCAGCAAATTTTTGCCATCCTTTTAATTTAATGCGCGGAATACGATCACAGCATTGGTCTTTTTGATAGTACTTCACTTTGCGTCGAGAAAAACGCTCAAACCATGTGAGAGAAAGCATAAAAAACATGAGAATTGCAGAAATTTGTGATGCCGATACGACGTCTCCATATCCTGCCCAAATGCGATAAACGCCGGTGACAAAACTTTCCACACCAAAATATTCTAATGTCGCGAAAGAGCTTAAAACTTCCATAAATGCAAGTGAAACCCCAACGGCTAATGCAGGGCGGATATACGGAAAAGTAATGCGGCGAAATGCTTGTATCCTTGTGCAGCCGAAAATACGACTTGCTTCTAAGATGCCGCAAGATTGTTCCATAAATGCTGCGCGGGTCATCAAGTAGACATATGGATAAAATACAAAAATATAGATAAAGCAAGCACCACCCAAAGAATGTAACTCAGGAAACCATCCTGTTGTATAGCCGTGATCTCTTAAATACGACTGAATAGGCCCTGCAAAATCAAGAAGGCCACTATATGTAAAAGAAATAACATAAGCGGGTGCTGTGAGTGGTAGTAGGAGAAGAAATTCATAAATATTTTTACCTCGAAAATCACATCGTGTGACAATCCATGCCGTAATTGTTCCAATAATACCAACGCCGATACCTGTTACAAAAAGCATTAAAAAAGAGTTATAGATATATGTCTGTAAAACTGTACTGATTAAGTGTTCCCAAATATCTTTTTTGGGGAAGAAAAAAGACCCAGCAACACTCAAGATGGGAAACGCAATGAATAGGCTAAGCCCAAAGCCTATTGTTGGCCATTGCTGCAACGAAAAGCACTTTCTTTTTAAAGAAAGTGCTTTTGCAAATACATCAAAACCTAAAGGTCGTTGTTTGGCTATTTCCATTTAACTTCATCAAATATTTTCAACGCGCCAATGTAATGGTTCGCCAGTTTTGAAAGATCAAGGTTGTCAGCTTTAAAAGAGCCAAAGCTTTTAACAACTGGAGATAGCTCAACATCAGCAATCACAGGGTATTCATAAACCAGTTCCGCGTACTTAGCTTGGACATCTTTGCTCGCAAGATATTCCATCAGCTTAATGGCGTTTTCTTTATTTTTTGAAGATTTAGTTAACGCAACACCACTAACATTGATATGCGCGCCACGATCTGCTTGGTTTGGCCAGAAGATGCCTACTTTTTGTGCGGCTTCTTGGTCAGACTTTTTGCTGCTTTCAATCATCGATCCATAGTAGTATGTGTTTGCAACCGCAATGTCACATTGGCCTGCTGCGATGGCACGAAGCTGATCGCGGTCTCCACCTTGCGGTTTGCGGGCCATGTTTTGAACAATACCTTGAGCCCATTTTTTTGCTTTCTCCGTACCTTCGTTCGCAATAATTGAAGAGAGAAGAGACTGGTTGTACACATTGCTTGACGAACGAATGCATATTTTATTTTTCCATTTGTCGCTTGCAAGGTCTTCGTAAGTTGATAAGTCCTTCACATCAACGCGATCTTTTGCATAAAAGATGACGCGTGCACGTTTTGATAAGCCGTACCAGTAACCTTCATCATCATTGTATTGACTTGGAATATGATCTAGCTCTTTAGATTGAACCGCTTGCAAGATGCCTGCTTTTTTTGCGCGGACAAGCCTACCTGCATCGGTCGTAAGGAGAATATCTGCAGGAGAATTCTTACCTTCTGCTTTGATCCTTTCAAAAAGAGCGTCAGCCTTTCCAGTAATAAGGTTAACTTTAATACCTGTTTTTTCAGTAAACCCTTGTAAGATTGGCTTAATAAGGTGTTTTTTGCGGTAAGAATAAACGTTTACTTCTTTTGAACTTGCGTTTGCATTCATATCTTGAGCAAAAATAGCCAGACAAATAACGAGAGCTAAAAAGATTCTTTTCATTTTCTATTCCTTATAAAGATTGTTTCACCAGATTATGTATACGTATATTAATAATTACTTGCAACTAAAATTGTATCTTTTAAACTTTATTGGCAAGAGAGGCTTCTAGAAAAAGGTCTATCTTACCATCTAAAACGGCTGCCGTGTTTCCTGTTTCCACATTTGTTCGAAGATCTTTTACCATTTGATAGGGGTGTAAAACATATGAACGTATTTGGTGGCCCCAGCCAATATCTGTTTTTTCTGCATTTTGATTTGACGCGGCTTCTTCCTTTTTTTGAAGCTCAAGCTCATAAATTCGTGCTTTTAACATTTGCAAGGCTGTTGCTTTGTTGCGGTGTTGTGAGCGATCATTTTGACACTGAACAACAATGTTTGTGGGAATATGTGTGATGCGTACGGCACTATCTGTTGTGTTGACGTGCTGGCCGCCAGCGCCTGATGCTCGGTATGTATCAATGCGTAGGTCTTTTTCTTCAATTTCAATGTCAATATTTTCGTCAATAACAGGAAAAATCCATACAGATGAAAAGCTTGTATGGCGTCGGGCATTTGAATCAAAAGGCGATATTCTAACCAGACGATGTACGCCGCTTTCCGTTTTTAACCATCCATAAGCATTTTCACCAGATATTCTAAGTGTTACTGACTTAATGCCAGCTTCATCGCCTGCTGTTTCTTCGATATACTCAGTTTTAAATCCACGTGCATCAGCCCACCGCATATACATTCGTAGCAACATTTCTGTCCAGTCTTGAGATTCTGTTCCACCTGCTCCCGAGTTAATTTCTAGGTAACAGTCGTTGGCGTCAGCTTCTCCGGAAAGAAGCGTTTCGAGTTGTTTTTTGGCAGCTTGCTCTTTTAAGTCCAGAATGGCTTTTTCAGCTTCTTCAAGCGTGTCTTGATCAGATTCTTCTTCAGCCATTTCGATAAGAAGAGTAGAATCTTCTAGTTTTTGCGTAATGTCGTTAAAAGTATTGAGGCCTTTTTCAAGTGCTGTACGCTCTTTCAAAATAAGTTGTGCATTTTCTGAGTCGTTCCAAAAATCAGGATCTGCTGTTTTTTGGTTTAGTTCTTCGAGACGTTTCTTTGAAGCTTCGACGTCAAAGATGCCTCCTTAGCAATTCTAGTGATTGCTGAATTTGGTTTATTGCGTCTTGAATCTCTGCTTTCATAATGGATCCTGTTTATTTACTTTTGAGGGGAATTCATATATGGTGTTGCCTGTAACTTCAAGATTTTTAAGAGGATATAATGAAGAAAATTTTTAAAAGAATGATTATCGGACTCTCTTTTATGACGATACAAGCTCTAGAAAAACCGGGACCTGTTAGTGCTGCTGTAGGAAGTGAAACAACTTCTATGTCAACATCTGTACAAACACCAGAAAAAAACGATGACACAACGACAACTCTTTATGACTCTTCTGCTGTTAAGGTAAAGAAAATATCTAAGGCGTCTTTAGGTATGGAGGTTTTAAATCCTCGTTTTTTTGGAGGAGCTGACAATCCATTATCACAGTTTCATGATGACATTGAAAAAGTAAAGCGCATCTATAAAACGATTGAAGGTAACCCTGACATTGTCGATCCAGATTCTTTTTATGTAGAACACCATGTTGTGCCATATCTTGATGTTCTTTCTCATGCAGCAAGCTCAACAAAAGATCTAGAGAAAGTATCAAAAGTTGCTCTTTATTTGTGCCCAACAGATATTGCGCTGCGTGCTTATATTGCAAAAATTGAAGAGTATATTAACAAAGACATGAAGATGGCACGCGTTCCCGTAATTGGCTTTATTGATAAGGCTGGGCGTAATTTTAGAATTAAAAAAAATAAAACGCTTTTAGTTATGCTTAAGTCAGGTCAGGAGACATTTAAGTTTGAAGGTGGTAGTTCTTCAAATCTTGTTTCAGAAGCAGGTAGTGTCAACCTTAAAGGCCGTGAAACTTCATTAATACAAGAAGATGAGTCTGAAAATGATCGTCAAAGCCCTGTAATACAGGTTACACGCTGATTGAGTGTGGGTTAAAACACATAAAAAAAGTGTGGATATTTCTTTGAGGCAGGTATACCTTCTTGATAATATAACAAATTGAAGGAGAGATACGATGTCACTTTTTGAGAAAATCGGCGGTGAAGATGCTGTGAATGCTGCTGTTGATGTGTTTTACCGTAAAGTATTATCAGACGATCTGATTAGCCATTTCTTTGAGACTGTTGATATGGACAAACAGATGGCGAAGCAAAAAGCTTTTTTGACAATGGCTTTCGGCGGACCGCACAACTATACAGGGCAAGATATGCGTGAAGGTCACAAGCATCTTGATCTTAAAGAAGAGCACTTTCAAGCAGTTGCAGGGCATTTGCAATCCACATTACAAGACCTTGGTGTTGCTCCTGACTTAATTGATGAAGTTATGGCGATTGCGGCAAGTACGCATGATGATGTTTTAAACCTGTAAATGCCAACCTTAAAGTTTTCAGATAAATCATATTCGTTAAACGATTCTGAAACCATTCTTGATGGCTTGCTTCGTCAGGGTGAGTCTGCGCCGCATTCGTGCAAGACAGGTGTCTGTCAGACATGCCTTATGCAGGTGGTGGAGGGTGAGGTGCCTCCCGAGGCCCAAAAAGGTTTAAAAGAAACGTTGCAGTCCCAGGGATATTTCTTGGCGTGCCAGTGGTCCCCAAGCGAAGATACTTCTGTTAAGCTTCCAGGCCTTGAAGATACAGCTATTTCAGCTTCAATCTCAGAGATTCGTTCTTTGTGTCATAATGTGAACTTACTTCGCGTGACACCGGAAGAAGGCTTTTCTTGCGTGCCTGGCCAGTATTTAACGCTGGTAAATTCAGATGGCGTCGCACGATCATATTCTGTTGCCAATCTTAGCCATCAAGATAGTTATATTGACCTTCACATCCGAACCATTCCAGGTGGTGTGTTCAGCAACTGGGTCAATGAGAAAGCTTGTGTGGGAGATCAAGTTCACTTGCGTGGCCCTGCAGGGGATTGTTTTTATATTGCGAAAGAGGGCAAGGACACGCCATTGCTTCTGGCTGGAACAGGAACGGGCCTGGCGCCGTTATATGGCATCATACTTGATGCCTTGTCCCAAGATCACACAGGGCCGATTTCTCTTTTTCACGGAGCTTTGAAGGAGGAAGATCTCTATTTCGTTGAGGCGCTTCAAGAGCTGGATCAGACAACGTCCAACTTTTCATACTTTCCATGTGTGTTGAATGGTGAAGAAGGGGCGTTTTACACATGCGGCGATATACAAGAAATCGTTCTTACTGCTTTGCCAGAAGATAAAAAAGAGCTTCGTATTTACCTTTGTGGCGGCCCTGATTTTGTGAACTCTATGAAAAAGAAGACATTTCTTGCGGGCGCTGCGTCCCAAAACATCTACAGTGACGCTTTTGTTGTTAGGTCTTCAGAGTAAGAATTTATTTTGTAAGTCGTTTTATAAGGTTTGGTTTCAACGCAGTTTCACCCGTCATCCCATCGCGTCCTTGTCTGATGCTTAGGAAAAGTTCCGCCGTTGCATAACTTAATTCGGCAGCGCACCTCTGAGCAGGGTCTTTATAAATGCTTGCAGGATTTTGCCAAGGGACAAAGTCTCGAAGTTCTGGAAAGCCATCTTCTCTTAATGGGATAGAGCCATTTTGTTCAATAATAGGCACCTGATCTTTCGGAAGTGGTTTGCCGTATTTCTCTTTGTAAAGAATTGGGTTGTTAGTGGTGGCTTCGATAAAGCTGAGTGCTTCTTTACCCAGAAGCCCAACAAGGACATTGTATTCTTTTTGTCTTTGGGGATTTTCAGGAATATAAATGCTTTTTTTAGCAGCGTATTCGATAAGTTTATTTTTGGCAGGTGTCATCCCGTCTTCTAAATCTGCCGCAACATGATCTGTAAGAGGGGCATTGCGTTCCTTCACTTTTTCCCAGAGTGATGTATCTTTTCTTTGTCCATCATATTCTCGGATATAGTTGAAGATTTTGTCCAGCGCTTTTTGCTGAATTTCTGGTGCGATCCCATATTGTGAGATATCACCATTCAATCCCAAAACAAGGCCAGCCATACCTGTGTTCAAACGCGAAGGCGTGTGCCAGTCTTTAGTGCAGTTAATGGCGCTTACGTCAATTTTCTTTCCTCTTATCAGGCGGTTTGTTTCAAGAAAATCGCTAACGACTTGATCGCCAATATATTTAGAAACGGGTGTGACAGGCGTGATGAGGTTGTTTTTTGTGCCAAGACGTTGGCGCCAAATAATATAGCGTTCTAACATAAGGTTCAGCGTTTTGGCGTTGGGTTCTATTCCTTGTGTTTTTATTTGTGCGACAAAGTTCGTGAACATACCTCCTGGAATGGCAGCTTTACGCAAGAGGTCTGGGTTCAACTTTTCAATCACATCAAGAGGCAATCCAAACTGTTTGTATTTATCTGCAAGTGGGGCTGCCATCTCTTTTAGTTTTTTAATGGCTTTAACGTTTAAAGGCTGCACGTTTTTTTTGCCCAGAGCTTCTTGTGCCATTTCATAGGTTTCCAAGCAGTCATTGTGGGTTTGGGTGATTGAAACCGTATCAATGGCTGTAACACCAGCTTCCATCGCTGCTTTTGCGACATCTTTGGCTTCTTGTTTGAATGCTGGATGCGGAATAATGTGACGGTGAAGCACAAGTGCCATCTCAGGAAACTCTTCTCTGAGGCGTGTCACAAGTTTCTTCATTGCTGCTGGTGTGCTGACACCCGTTGGGTCTTTAATGCACAAAGAGTCGATTGTGCCATTTTTTTCTTTCGTCAGTTCGATCAGGTCTTTTGCAAAGTTCACGTAACCTTCAATTTCTACGTCACCATTATCTTCGTTGGGGTTGTTAAAGTTTGTTGTGTAAGAAATCGATGCTTGTGTGTGTAGGCCGCTTTTGTTTGCGGCCAGAATTGCCGTAATAAGATTGTTCTTATCATTTGCTGCGTCAAAAATACGGGCAATTTTAAGGCCTCTTGCGGCTGCAGATTTCATCAAATTATCAATAATGTCAGAAGGTGCTGGTTCGTAAGCAACGGTACAATCGCCTCTGAAAAGAGCAGAACCTTGTACTTTAGGCGCTGCATTAACTTGCGCTTCCAATCGATCAAATGGGTCTTCGCCAAGAAAACGGATGGGAACATCAATTGTTGCACCACCCCAAATTTCAGCGACATCAAATTCAGCTTGGCCAACAAGCGTTGCAATTTTTACAAGATCTTTCTCAAGAAAGCGGGTCGCATAAGCAGACTGGTGGGCGTCACGGCCATCAAGAGAGTTAAGGTAGAATTTTTTCGTATCGTATTGAAATGCCATTTTCTTTATCTGTATATTTTTTATAAAGAATTGATTCTATATAGGAGATAAGAAGATGGGAAGAAAAAATTTATAAAATTTAGAAACGATATTTTGAAAGAAGGTTTGATGTGAGAAGTTTAGCGTCCATGGGCTAAGTTCTTATTTGCGATATCAAGCACCGTTGCCTTTTCTTCTCCTGTGAGAAGTACATGTGCAATAAGTTTAGCAAGCTTCAGTTTCATTCTAACCTTGGTGCTGAGGGTCCTTTGATGAGCAGTTTCTGCGCGGTGTTGGCCCGTGTTATTTTGCCCAGCCATAATGGCTTCTAACTCTTTCTGAGTCATGGGGACGAGTTCCCCTTTAAAACTGTTCGATGAGCCATTTCTTGTCATGTTGTGTTCCTTACTCAATCTTTATAATTCAGTTTGGCTGACTTGTCAAAATGCTAAGAAACAGAGTTTAGGTTGGTGCCTCCGGAGAGAATCGAACTCTCACTCCCTTGCGGGAACCGGATTTTGAGTCCGGCGCGTCTACCAGTTCCGCCACAGAGGCATGCATGTAAGTAGCAGGGGAGGCAATGTAACAGCCTCCACCGTGCCTTTCAACAGAAAACGCTACTTTTTCTTCGTTTTTGCTGCTGTTTTTGTTTTTTTCGTAGGTTTTGCCGCTTTTTTTGCTGGCGCTTTCTTTACTGCTTTTTTGGCAGCTTTCTTCGCTGTAACATTTTTAGGAACACTTACCTTTTCTTGTCTAATAGAAGATTTCTCACCTGTTTTACTTGAAACGCTGTTTTTCAAGATTGTTAATTGTGTCCCATTACCTGCATCAATAAGCACTTCATCGCCATCAATTTTGATAACGGTACCAATAATGCCGCCGCCTGTAACGATTTTATCGCCCTTTGTTAGGCCTTTGACCATATTTTGGTGTTCTTTAAAACGCTTTTGTTGCGGGCGAATAAGTAGGAAGTAGAAAACAATAAAAATTAGAACAAAAACAACGAGTTGCCCTTCTGCCCCTGGTGCGCCTTGACTTTGTGGAATGCCAGGAAGGGAAGCTGCTTGAGCGAATGCTTGATTAATCATGTTGACCTCACTTTTTTTAATAATGGGTGACTATAATTGGATGCTTTTAATAATTCAATACTTGATCTTTTTTTCTAGGTTTTAAGCCATTCCTGGCTGAGCCCATGTATTTGATTTTTTGTTTCCATTATGGTACAATATAGACAGGTTTTAGAAGAAGGAGATTTAAGTTGGATTCAGCGGCACTGAAAAACGATCACAAAGAGTGTGAAAAATGTGGTAGTGTCTATTCCCTCAAAGATTCAGTAGAGGGGGCGTGTCCTTCTTGTGGGTTTCGTACTGAAACATCTAAGAAAATTCCCGAAATGTTATATCGACGTCAAGACCCAGAAGGTTCTGGTCCTGATAAGGGTCCGATTGGTGGCATCATGAATGGCTCTGTGCCAATGGGGTTAATGAACAAGCGTGCATTAGAAAAGAACTTAACAGATGTAAATGTGACAAAGTCACGCACTGAATTCGCAGCTGTACATAAACTGGTTTCAGAAAATGCAGATGATGGTTTTGGTACAGGCAAGCTAACGACAGGGCCGTCAGATGGTTTTGATGTTACTGACACCGTTGGCTTTCAAACAAAAGAGTTTGCTGAAAAGCTGAAAGAAAATTCGAAAAGTGTGTATTCTTTCAAACAAAACGCTGTGCAATCAGCCGCGCGCTCTTCTGCGCCATCACCCGCTGCACCAACGGCTAAGAAAACTGTGAATGAAGACGTTCATAATAAAGCAAATGCAAATTTGTTTGCGGGTAACTACTCTAAAGGATCACTTGAAGAAATTAAGCCAAAAGGTGCTGCTCAAGGTTTTGGTTCGACAGGCGGTCCGAATCCAGCACTTATGAATGATGCTGGTGGCAATAGCATGAACTAGAAATGTTATTTTAAGAGCTTTCGAGGATTAACAACGCGGTTATTCTTTCTAATCTGAAAATGCAGTTGCGTTTGTTCTACATTTCCTGTGCGACCCGCGGTTCCTATTTTTTCTCTCTTTTTAATGCGCATTCCTTTTTTTACTATAAACGTATCGAGATGCGCATAGGCTGTCATATATCCATGAGAATGTTTGATAAGAATCAGTTTCCCGTATTGTTTAAGAGCATTGCCGGTGTAAACAACTAAACCTTCTTCTGCTGCATAAACTGTTGCTCCTTTACTTGCAGCAATATTAATGCCTTCATGTTTTTGGCCAGGTTTTGTTTTTCCAAACTTCTTCAGAATTTTTCCCCTTATTGGCCATGTGAAAAGAGGCTTCTTGTTATTTGAGATAAAAGTCTTTAATTGTTTCTTCTCTCTTGATGCTACTCGTTCTGTTGGAATAATAAGCTTTTGTTTTTTATAAATTCTGTAAGGAGGTTTTAAGTTGTTTATATTAACAATTTGATTCATCGGAACGTTAAAAAAACGAGAAACTTTATAGAGTGTGTCATTTTCTCTGACAGTGTAAAATCGCGTAGCTGGAATGACGAGTTTCTGTCCGATGGATAGCTTGAATGGCGGAATTAAATTGTTAATATTGATGATGTCACGTGTTGATATGTTATTGTTTCGTGCAATAGAGAAAAGCGTGTCGCCTTTTTTTACAGTAATTGTTTCTCTATTTGATGCCTGCACGTAATTTTTTTTGAATGTTCTCGTGTTTTTCTGCTTCATCTTAACTGGAATGTAGAGAGATTGTCCCTTATAGATTGTGAAAGGGGGCTTGATGCGATTCAGTTCTATGATGTCTTTGGGATGAACGTCGTACTTTCTTGAAATGGCATAAATCGTTTGTTGCGGTTGTACAATAATTTTTTTGCTAGAAAGAACCTCAAAAGAAAGACATGGATATGATGTGAAAAATGAAAAAAATAAAACGATTATAGCTAGATAGCTACTTTTTTTATTTGCTGGCATGGCGACACTTTGCAGTTTGTTGCTTTTAAAGGGTATCTTTTTTCCTTTTAAAAAGAAATTTTTTTTTGTAGCCTCTGCCGCTAATACATACTTATAAAGATTTAAAAATCACAAAAGGCATAGTTATGACAATAAAAACATCAGATCGTCTTTCAAAAATTAAACCATCTCCCACGTTTGAGTTAGCTCAAAAAGCTAAGGAAATGAAAGCTGCAGGTCGAGATGTTATCAGCTTGACCTTAGGAGAGCCGGATTTTGATACGCCAGATCATATTAAGGCCGCTGGAAAAAAAGCGATTGATGAAGGTTTTACAAAATATACGCCTGTGCCAGGCATTCCTGAGTTGAAAGACGCTATTCGTCACAAATTCAAAGAAGATAATGGCTTAGACTATGCGCGTGACGAGGTGATGGCGAGCACTGGTGGAAAGCAGTCACTGTATAATGCGTTAATGGCAAGCGTGAATGAAGGAGATGAAGTCATTATTCCTGCGCCATATTGGGTTTCGTATCCAGATATGACGCTGCTAGCGCAAGGTATTCCCGTGATTGTCGAATGCAGTGATAAAGATGGCTTTCGCCTGAACGCAGAGGCGCTGAAATCTGCAATCACAGACAAAACAAAGTGGCTTATTTTAAATTCGCCAAGCAATCCAACAGGTGCTACTTACTCGCAGGATGACCTTAGAAAAATAGCGGATGTCTTAGTTGAGTTTCCTCATGTGAATATTCTTTCGGATGAAATTTATGAACACTTAACATATGAGGGATTTGTCTGTGTGTCGATATTGCAAGTTGCTCCTGAATTGAAAGATAGAACAGTTATTGTCAATGGCCTTGCCAAAGCATTTTCTATGACAGGCTGGCGTATGGGTTTTGCTGCAGGTCCGAAAGAAATTATTGCTGCAATGACAAAGGTTCAGTCTCAATCGACTTCTAACCCATGTTCAATTGTTCAAAAGGCGGCTATTACTGCTTTAACAGAGCCGCGAGATTTTTTAGATGGATGGATTGCGAAGTTTAAAGAAAGAAGAGACCTTGTTTGGGAGCGGATGAATGAGATCCCAGGTCTTACCTGCTACAAGTCTGAGGGAGCATTTTACTTGTACCCTAATTGTGGTGCATTCATAAATAAAAAGTCCCCAGATGGTATTGTTATAAATTCTGACGCAGACTTTGTGTCTTATTTGCTTGAGTCTTTCGAGGTTGCTGTTGTTCCAGGCTCTGCCTTTGGCTTGAGTCCATTTTTCAGAATTTCTTATGCTGCATCAGTTGATGAGCTTAATCGTGCTTGCGATAGGATTCGTGAAGCCTGTGCTTCGTTGTCTTAGCCTGCAACAGATTTAAGGGCTTTTTCAAGGCTTTCAAAGCAGTCTACAACCTTATCAATCTGTAGAAGGGAAAATAATTCCTGTGGCTGTTGTTGAAGGTTGGCAATGAGCAGTTTCTGATTTTTGTCGAAAAGAATGCGGTGCAGGTAAATAATAAGCCCAATACCGGAACTGTCGATAAAGCTTACTTTGTTCATGTTTAGAACGACACCAGCTGTGCTGAACTCTTCAAACTTCTGGAAGCAGTTGAGGGTTTGGTTGTATGAGTCAACAGTGATGCATCCCTCTAGGTTGATTACGAAAACGCCATCAGTTTCTTCAACTGTAATCTTTATGTTGTCGTTATCGTTTCGAATATTCATCACATCTTTCTTTCAAAAATGAGTAAAGTCAGATCATCTGATATTTCATGGCCAAAAGTTTCTTCGTGCAGCCCTATAACCTCAGACGATATATCTTTTGCACTTTTTGAGGCGTTGTTTCGAAGAAGATCTCCAACTTGTTTGATTAAACTGTCTCTTTTTATTTTTTCAGGTGAGGCATCAAAAAGTCCGTCCGTATATAAGAACAGTTTTTCACCTTTTTCTAGGTGCTCAGTTTTTGTATGATAAATGAATATATCTTCTTTTCCTTTTGATATAGGAATGCCAGGAAGGATGCCAGAAACATCAACTTCCCTCGCTTTTTCTGGTTTCAGTAAAAAGGGTTTTGGATGTCCTGCGCTTGCAATATCCACTTTCCCATCATCAAATATTTCAATCGCGATGCAAGTGACAAGCGATTTTTTTAAAAACTCGTCTTCAATAATGGCTTCACTAAACTTCGTAAGAAGGAGCGCAGGGGAAATTTCAAGTGGCATGCTGCGCATTGTGCCATAAAGATATCCTGCATAAGCGTGAACAAAGAATTTTGCTTCAAAGCCATGGCCCATAACGTCGGCAAGAACAATAATGTCTGATTTTTCTTTTTGAAATCGAAGAACCATATCGCCGCCACCAGCTGAGGCCTCTTTGTTGTAAAGCTCTACATCATAGCCACGAATTTCATTCTCTAGGTGCGGCTTTAAAGAATTGGTGATTTTGTATTCATAATGCTTGCCAATGGCTTTCTTTATTTGCTTGCTGCGGCGGAGTGTTCTTCTCAAGACAGCAGTAAGGTGTTCTTTGTTAACAGGCTTTATGAGGTAGTCATCGACACCAAGCTGAAATGCTTGATCTTCAACTTTGTCATCATGAGCGCCTGTTAGAAAAACAAAAGGAATAAGCTCTGTGTCACGTTTTTGTAAAAGTTTTTTTCGAAGCTCAAATCCATCAATCTCAGGCATCATGATGTCTGAGATAATAAGGTCAACTTCTTGGTTTTTTTCTAGGTATTCTAGTATTGATAAAGCATCTGGAAATGATTTAACTAAATAGTCTTCGGAAAGATAGACCTCAATAAGCTTTCGCATGATGGGGTCGTCGTCAACAACTAGAATGTAAGGCTGAGACATGCTGCTTCCTTAGAAAATCAATTTTAAGAATCTGTATTTCAAATTCACTCCCTCATAAGTTGTTACATTAATTTGATAGATGCTGCAATTTCTTTTCACATTTTTTGTGTTGTGGTCGTGGAATAAAAAAAACCTTGTTGCAGTGATAGAACAAATATAGTTTATTATACGTATCGTTGTAGTGGATCTGTTGATCTTCTGTTTCATCAACTTTATCATAGTATATATCTATACGTTTTGCACATAACCGTTTCAAGGATTCTCAATGGGTAAATCTGATACAAAAGAAACTCTTTACTGTTCTTTCTGTGGCAAAAGCCAACATGAAGTAAAAAAACTTATCGCTGGTCCAAGTGTATTTATTTGTAATGAATGCATTGAGCTATGTCAGGATATTATCCTTGATGAGGAGCGGGAGGAATCTTCAGAAGAAGAAAAGAAAATCTATACGCCGACAGAGATCAACAAGTTCTTAGATGAGTATGTGATCGGTCAGGACCGCGCTAAGAAGATCTTGTCTGTTGCTGTTTATAATCACTATAAGAGGCTTTCACACAAACCTAAAAAAGGTGAGGTGGAAATTTCAAAATCAAATATTCTTTTAGTGGGGCCAACAGGTTCTGGTAAAACATATCTTGCGCAAACGCTTGCACGTGTTTTGGATGTGCCATTTACAATTGCGGATGCAACAACGTTAACAGAGGCAGGTTATGTTGGTGAAGATGTTGAAAATATTATATTGCGTCTT
Source organism: Alphaproteobacteria bacterium (assembly GCA_030425825.1). GTDB lineage: Bacteria > Pseudomonadota > Alphaproteobacteria > JAUHZY01 > JAUHZY01 > JAUHZY01. The sequence goes on along the minus strand of JAUHZY010000001.1, from coordinate 827,881 downwards.
CTTCAAGCAGCTGATTATGATGTTGAACGCGCACAGCGCGGCATTGTCTATATTGATGAAATTGATAAAATTGCACGTAAGTCAGAAAGTCCATCGATTACGCGTGATGTTTCAGGTGAAGGGGTGCAGCAAGCGCTTCTGAAAATCATTGAGGGGACAATGGCCTCTGTTCCACCGCAAGGTGGTCGAAAGCATCCTCAACAAGAGTTTCTTCAAGTTGATACATCAAGCATTCTGTTTATTTGTGGTGGTGCCTTTGCTGGTATTGAAAAAGTTATTTCACAAAGAGACAAAGGGTCTTCAATTGGGTTTGCGGCAGCAGTCGATAAACAAGAGGACAAACCAACAGGCGAAGCTTTGAAAGATTTAGAGCCAGAAGACTTGGTTAAGTTTGGTATTATCCCAGAATTGATAGGTCGCTTACCTGTTCTTGCGACACTAGAAGATCTAGATCAAGAGTCAATGATTGCTATTCTAACACAACCAAGAAATGCAATTGTTAAGCAATATAAAAAGCTGTTTGAAATGGAAGATATCGAGTTATCTTTCACCAAGGACGCTCTTCGTGCAATTGCAGACAAAGCGATAGAAAGAAAAACAGGCGCAAGAGGGCTTCGTTCAATCATGGAAAACATACTGCTTGAAACAATGTATGACATACCTGGAGACGATGGTGTCGAAAAAGTTGTGGTGAATGAAAAAGCTGTTAACGATGAGCAAGCGCCCAATGTTGTAAGGTCAGCTGATGCTCCTAAGTCTAAAGCTAAGGCAAAAAAGTCTACGGCTAAGCCAAAAGCAAAAAAGAAAAAGATATCTTCTTAATCAATAATAAGAAGCCAGCCTCGAGGATGTAGGCGTATGGGGCGCACGGTTGTTATCCGTGCTCTGTATGATCTTATTTCTTGTGACCAATTATCTCCATCATAAAAAGTTTCACTTTTTTTGACGTCTTTTTGGTTTGTATTGTCAATGAGAAGGGTCTCTTCTTTTGTATAAAACTCGCTTCTTTGATGAAGGTTTAAGAAGTCAGAAAATCCCATAAAAAGAAACGCGATAAACAAAAAACCGATGGCAGAAGGAGTGTCTTTTTTTAGCACCTTTTTCTGTATTAAGCTGTTAATTAAGCAGAAACACAGAAGTACATTCGGCACATAAAAATAACGGTGACCAAAAACGTCTGTTAAAAGATGTCTTTTCTCACCTAGTGAGAAAATAACGCAGAATAATGTGACAATGAGAAAGCAAAGAAAAAAAGCTTTGTTTTGAGTCTCTTTTTCTTTCAACAGTAGAAACCATAAGCCACAAAAAACAGACGTCAGTAAAGATGTGATCCACAAATGATGCATAGGGTGCGCCATTAACAAAGTGATCTCATCGCCTATGCTTAATGCGGATGACCATCCAATCAATGGTGTGAGAAGGTCTCGTATGAAGAATGCAGAAAAATAAATAGAAGGGTCGAAACTAATATCTCGAAGGACTTTCTGCGAAAAAATGACAATAAAAAACTGCATGCATGTAAGCGCTGTCATTACTATGGCATAATACAATGTCCCGTTCCGCTTTGTTTTATAGTACGTCAGCCAAAAAACAGGTGTCAGAAGACAAGAGAGAACACCTGTTAACCCTGCGAAAATCAGTGTTGATGTTTTTAGTATGTATTCTGAGGTCTCATTTTTATGCCATGAGGTAAGAATAAGAGATGTTGAAAGCAGAAAGAAGAATTGACTTGTGTGTGTTGAAAGCCATATTTCCTTCGCAAGAGGTATAAATAAAATGGCAAGAATGGAAAGGGATTTAGATTCAACAGAGTGGAATATGCCGTCACCATCAAGCTTAAGAACAAGAAAAATAGGCAGAATCTGGGCAATAAGTGCAAATAAAAATGTAATATAAGGAATGTTTTCCAAGGCTGCTAGCTGGTAAGATATTGCTGTTGCAAGGTTTGGCCAAAGCGATAAGTACCCCTGATGTGTTGCTGTCAAGCTGTCAAAAAAGCTGTGTGTTAAGGCATAAGAAAGGTAAATACTACCTTCTTCCATCCACAATCGTGGCGCAAGAAAAAGCGATGGGTTATTGAAAAAGATAACAAGAAGGCTTGCGACAAATAAAATGCAACGATAATGATCATAAAAAAACAGTGATGGTGACTTTTTCATTTGTGGCCCAATGTGTTTGTTGATATGAATTGGCGGTTAGATTATAGTCTATTTAACTCTGAACCTAAGAAAAAGTTTTACATATGACAACAAGAATAACAATAGCACTAGATGCAATGGGTGGGGATCGTGCCCCTGAAGTTGTCGTGCGTGGCGCAAACATGGCGCGCGAACGTTATCCGCAAGTTGACTTTTTATTCGTAGGCGATCAAGACCGTATCCGTCCTCTTTTAAAAAGGCTTAAAAAGTTGGATAAGGTTTCAAGAACACTTCATACAGACAGTTATATTCCATCTGATATGAAGCCTTCTATTGCCTTACGATCAGGCCGCAAGTCAAGTATGCGGCTGGCATTAAATGAAGTTGCCGCAGGAAATGCTGTTGCCGCAGTTTCTGCAGGAAACACAGGAGCCTTGATGGCTATTTCTAAATTTGTTCTTAAGACGCTTCCTGGAATTGACCGACCTGCAATGGCTGCATTGGTGCCAACAGACAGAAGTGAGTCAGTTGTCTTGGACTTAGGTGCAAATACAGAATGTAATGCAAACCATTTGGTTCAGTTCTCTGTCATGGGGACAGCTTTTGTTAAAACACTTTTAGGCATTAAAGTGCCAACAGTTGGGCTTTTAAATATTGGCTCTGAAGAAATGAAGGGCCGTGATGAAATTCGTCAAGCTGCTGAAATAATTAATAAATCTGATCTTGATTTTGACTTTAAAGGTTTTGTCGAGGGCAATGATATTATGGAAGGTGCTGTGGATGTCGTTGTCGCAGATGGTTTTACAGGAAATGTTGCTTTGAAGGCGTTAGAGGGCACTGCAAAATTTGCTTTTGGAGCCATTAAGCAAGCGTTTCAGAGCTCTGTTTTCGCCAAATTGGGGTATTTAGTGGCAAAGCCTGCAATGCGCCAAATGCGCCATAGACTTGATCCACGACGTTATAATGGTGCTGTTTTCTTGGGGCTCAATGGTATTTCCGTGAAAAGTCATGGCGGTGCTGACCCTGTTGGTTATGCGAATGCAATTGGCCTCGCGGTTGATATGGCGATTCATGGCTTTATTGAAGAGACACACCGTGAAATTGCAAAGTTGCAAAGTGAGAAAAAGAAATGATTCGTTCAACGCTTATTGGTTGCGGCGCTTATCTGCCTAAGAATGTTAAGACCAATTTTGATCTTGAAAAAGAAATTGATACAACGCACGACTGGATTGTTAGTCGTACAGGTATTGAACAAAGAAGTGTTGCTGCTGATGATCAAGTAACATCAGATCTTGCCGTAAGGGCTGCTGAAAAAGCAATACAGGCTGCTGGCATTGATAAAGATGATATTGATATGATTGTTGTTGGTACAACAACGCCTGATCGCACTTTTCCATCTACGGCTGTTTATGTGCAAGAAAAACTAGGCATCAAGGCATGTTTTGCTTTTGATTTAAATGCCGCTTGTTCAGGCTTTGTTTACGCCATGACTGTTGCGGATAAATTCATCAAAACAGGTGAATCGAAAATGGCTTTAGTCATTGGTGCAGAAACTTTTACGCGCTTACTTGATTGGGAAGATAGAACAACAAGTGTTTTGTTTGGTGACGGTGCAGGCGCAGTTATTCTGAAGGCAGAAGAGCAGGCTGGTACGAATAAAGATACAGGTATATTATATACAAAACTTCTTTCTGATAGTGAAACGACGTCTATTCTTAATATGACAGGTGGTATATCAATGAAGACATTTGGTGCTGTCCATATGGATGGTCGAGGTGTTTTTAAGCATGCTGTAAACAAGTTAGCAGGAATTATTGACGATGTCCTTGATGGTACAGGGATTAGCCCTTCTGATATTGACTGGCTTGTTCCACATCAAGCCAATAAACGGATCATTGATTCTATGGCTAAAAAACTTTCTCTGCCTTATGAAAAGGTAATCATCACAGTTGATAAGCATGCCAATACATCAGCTGCTTCTGTGCCATTAGCACTGGCTGAGGGTTTAAATGATGGCCGTATCAAAAAGGGCGACCTTGTTTTAATGGAGGCCCTTGGTGGTGGTTTGACTTGGGGCGCTGCTTTGGTAAGGGTTTAGGGAGCTTTTTTTTCCTTTATAGCCGCCATTGGTGATCTTTTTGATTTCCAAGACGTTAAGTGTCTTTCTCACTTGAAGTTTGATGGCGCATTTTTTGGCAAGGTTGAGGCAAGTATAAAGAAACCTCCCAAAAATCAAGTAGAGTCATTCTTAAAGCCTCAAAACATCATGATGAAGTCCTGCTTTTTAGGTGTCTCGCAAAAAGCGTTACTCTTCTTTATCAGGCAAAAAGCCACCAGCTTGCATATCCCACATTCTTTTATAATGGCCTTTTTTCTTTATCAGCTGTTTGTGAGAGCCGTCTTCTATAATCTTTCCTTTGTTGAAAACAACAATGCGATCAAGGTGGGCAATTGTTGAAAGACGATGAGCGACAACAATCACTGTGCGGTTTTCCATAACGTGAATAAGACTGTCTTGAATGCTTTTTTCGGTTACTGAGTCAAGAGATGATGTGGCTTCATCCATGAGCAGAATGGGCGCATCCTTTAAAATTGCACGCGCAATAGCGATGCGTTGACGCTGTCCTCCAGACAATTTAACACCTCGCTCTCCTGCAACCGAGTTGTATTTATCCGGTAGGCCTTGAATAAAGTCATCTGCATGTGCTTTTTTTGAGGCTTCTAGCATTTCTGATTCGCTGGCTTTAATGTTTCCATAGGCAATGTTTTCTCTAAGTGTTCTATGAAAAAGCAGGGGGTCTTGAGGAACAAGTGAAATTTGTGATCTTAAGGAATTCTGCTGAACAGACTTTATATCCTGCCCATCAATCAGTATTTGACCATTGTTAATCTCAAAATTTCTTAAGATTAAATTCATGAACGTTGTTTTTCCTGATCCAGAAAAGCCAACAAGCCCCACTTTTTCCCCTTGCTTCACTGTGATGTTCAGATTGTCAAAAAGATCTCCTGTTTTTGGGTAAGAGAATTGAACGTTTTTAAATTCAACAGTACCTTTTTTAACCTTTAAAGGCTTTGCTCCGTCAATGTCTTGAATTTCATTGGGTTTGTTCAAAATGCTAATGCCATCTTGTAAAACACCAAACCTTTCAAATATGTCCATAAAACGGAAACTGATTGTTTTTAGATGACTCAGTGATGCAAGGCTGATTGTGAAAATCATGACAAAATCACCAACAGTCATTTGGCCTTCTGAAATAAGAGACAAGCAGAGATATGTCATCGCAATAAAAGCAATGATTGTAACACTTGCAAAAATTGTTCGCAGAATGTGAACGAGGTGTGCAAAGTTTCTATGCTTTATTTGTTCGTTTTCTAAACGCTTATCTAGTCGGTCTTTTTCAAACTCGCTGCGTGCAAAGGAGCGTATTGTAAAGATGTTTGTGATGCCATCTACAATTTGGCCACTGACTTGACTAGAGGAATCGGCAGCAATCTCAGAAAGCTTTTTACACTTCTTCCCAAGCAAGTGTGAAACCGTCAAATACAAAATAATCCAGGCAAGGAAAATGAGTCCAATAATGGTGTTTGCACGCACAAGGAAATAGAAAGAAATCAAAAGGGCTGCGGAATAGTGAATGAAGATAAAAATAGACATATTGATAAGGTCACTCAGACTTTTTGTAACCTCATTGACTTTGTGCGCGATGCTTCCAGAAAAATTATTTAAAAAATATTCATGCGAGTGTTTTTCAACATGTTTGAAAAGGTCTTGCTTTACTTGCATACGAATAATTGGCAGCGTGTAAACATTCACAATACCGCCCAGCCTGTCTGCAATCATTGCAATTGTCATAATAATAACAAGAAACCAAAAAGGTCCAGAAACGCTGCTAAAAGCGGCGAACTCATTGACTGATAATGTATCAATGACATTTTTGACAGCATAAGATGTGACAGGAGTGATAGCCGCAGCAGTTATTTCACAACAACAGATGAAAAACAATTTCCCTGCGTGGCGTTTAATATAATACAATAAAAATGTGATAATATTTTCAGAAGGTTTCATCGGGGCCTCTATTGTAAGGGACTAATATATGGTTGATGCAGATAAAAAACAACGTTGTGGTTTTATTTCTTTAGTTGGTCTGCCAAACGCCGGTAAGTCAACATTGTTAAATGCTTTGGTTGGACAAAAAGTATCGATTGTCACGCACAAAGCACAAACGACAAGATTCCGTTTGCGTGGTATTGCATTACATCAAAATACACAGATGATTTTTGTGGACACTCCTGGTATTTTTTCAGCAAAAACGACTCTTGAAAAAGCGCTTGTAAAAGATGCTGAAACAGCTTTAGGGGAATGTGACTTACACCTGCTTGTTGTCGATGTGAAAAGAGGGATAACAGACGAAGTTGAGAATCTCCTTGGAAAGCTAAAAGGTAAAAGATGTGCGCTTATTTTGAATAAAATGGATTTGATTCAAAAAGAAAGGCTGCTTTATCTGGCAAAAGAGCTAAATGATATGCTGCCGTTTGAAAGAACTTTTATGATCTCTGCTTTAAATGAATTTGGCGTTCAGGATATTATACACGACATTGCAGATATGCTTCCAGAAGGGCCTTGGCACTATCCCGAAGACCAACTGTCAGACTTGCCGATGCGTATGATGGCTGCAGAGATTACGCGTGAGAAGCTATTTCTTCGCCTTCATCAAGAGCTGCCATATTCTTTGATGGTTGAAACAGAGTCTTGGGAAGACTTTGATAATGGAGACATAAAAATAAACCAAGTCATTTATCTGCAGCGTGAATCGCATAAGCCAATTGTCTTGGGAAAAAATGGTGAGACGGTCAAAAAAATTGGACAGCTCGCACGCGAGGAATTGACAAAACTATTTGATCGCAAAGTACATCTTTTTCTACATGTAAAAGTAAGAGAGAACTGGCAAGAAAAACCTGAATTTTATAACAAGATGGGACTTCAATTACACTAGGTATAAAATGCCAACACCCAGTGCCACGCGATAAACAACAAAGATTGTATAGCTTGCGTTCTTAAGCCAATTCATCATAAAGACAACAGATGCGAGAGAGGCAGCAAAAGAGACAGCCATCGCAATGAATAGGGTGTGGTTTAAGACAATATCCCCCATTTCATAGAGCTTGAAAAATGATAGGGTGCCCGCGCCTAAAATAACAGGAATGGCAAGCAGCATAGAAAATCTTGCAGCTTCACGTCGTTCATAGCCTAAAAGCCGCGCTGCTGTAATTGTTGCGCCACTGCGGCTTGTGCCAGGAATAAAAGCAAAGCATTGTGCTATCCCAATCCATAGAGCGTCAAGGGGACTAAGGTTCTCAACCTTTCTAACAGTGATGGTGCTTTTATCAACAAGCCAAAGTAAGATGCCAAATCCGATGCTTGCATAGGCAATAATTTCAATACTACGTCTTGCTTCCCAATTTAGCGTGTGGATGATATAGCCAACAAGAATTGCAGGAAGTGATGCCAAAATAATCTTTATGAGCAGCTCTAGAGAGGGGCGCTTTTTTTTGTAACGTAAAAAATGCAGCCCATCACTGGCGATGCTTTTTATATCTTTTCGTAGATAAAATAAGATTGCCCCTAGGCTTCCAACGTGAACTGCAACATCAAAAAGAGGGCCCTGATCAACCCACTTGAATAAAAAAGAAGGAATGATCAAGTGTGCTTGAGAGCTTATAGGAAGAAACTCTGTAACGCCTTGGATGATGCTCAGAAAAATAATATGGTTCATTGGCTGTCTAGTTGCTTTTTTATGGGGGCAAAGCTTTTTCGGTGAAGAGGTGTTACGCCAAATTCCTTCAAAGCCCTGATATGATCTTTTGTACCATAACCCGCATTCTTATGCCATAAATATTGCGGATATGTTTTGCTATATTCTTCCATCATACGATCACGCGTCACTTTGGCGATAATCGAAGCTGCAGCGATAGAATAAGATTTTTGATCACCTTTTTTTACGGCGATCGTTTTTACATGATCAAAAGTTGGGATATGTGTGCCATCAATCAGTGCAATATCTATGCTATTGGTTGTCACTTCTTCAATGGCACGTTTCATTGCCAAGAATGTTGCTTGTAAGATGTTTATTTCATCAATTTCTTCAGGAGTTGAGATGCCAATTCCATACTCAAGGTGCGTTGTAATGTCACGGAATAGGGACTCTCTTTTTGTTTTAGAGAGTTTTTTTGAATCATCTAGTTTGGTAAGAAAGGAAAGGTTGGGGTTTTGTATATAAACGCACGAAGCAACAACGGGTCCGGCCCAAGGTCCTCTTCCTGCTTCATCAATGCCAACAACTGTTTTGTCGTTAGCACTGTGAAAGTTTTCAATTAAGAAGTCGGGCAAATTTTCGCCTTTGTTTTATCTTCTTAAAACGTATTATGATGCCTGAGCAGTCTGTTCAGGATTCGTAAGAAGTCCTTCAGCAATGTTAAAGTTTACATTGATAAGTGTATCAATTGTACTCTCGTTCATTGTATCGCGAAGAACGATGCATGTTTTAATAACAAAGTCACTGATCTTCATAAGGTTCTCACTGATCTCAGAAGGCATGCTACCGTCGTTTGATTTAACAGTTTCACGAATTGTTGCCCAGATCGTGAAATTATTATTCAATGCTTCGGCCATCAGGTCTTCATTGTCGAGGTCTTGTTTTGCTTTGTCCAAGAAAACAGCGGCTTTTGTAAGTGCAAAAGCATCTTTTTCACGGGCATTTGTAAGCTCTTCAGAAACGTCTACCATTTGAATCTCCTTCATTGAATGGATAACACTACTTGGAAAGTACCAAACTTCTTTTTAAGACGCAAGATATAGTGTGTAGTTTTTTTTGGTACCCCTAAGCTCCTACAGGGTTTGTGTGCGAAGCCTGTTCAATGTTTCTTCTTGTCCTAAGATGTCCATAATTTGGAAAATACTTGGAGATTCTATCGATCCTGTCAGTGCTATACGTATAAAAGGGCCAACTTTTCCAAGTTTAATATCCTCTTTTTTACAGTAAGCTTGAATAGCTTCTTTGATGTTTTCTTCAGACCATTTTTTTATTGCTTCAAGAAAAGGAAGAATGTCTGTGATTTTTTCTTTACCGCCATCTAGGAATTTTTCCGCAGCTTTTTCTTCTAGAGGGATGTTGCTTTCATAAAGATAAAACTGAGACTTTTTTGCGAGCTCTTCGAGCGTTTCACTTCTTTGCAAAAGGCTTTCCAGGCCACGCTCTAGGCGGCTGGAAATTTGCGGGCTGATCTCGCTATTAAAATAAGGTTTCAGAAGAGGTATGAGGTCTTTAGGGTCTTTTTTTGCCATATAGTGCTGATTGACGTGACGTAATTTGTCAAAATCAAACCGAGAAGGGGATTTGCCTACATTTTCCAAAGAAAACCACTTGATCGCATTCTCTATTTCTATAATTTCGTCATCTCCATGGCTCCACCCTAGGCGCATCAGGTAGTTGTTAATGGCTTCTGGTAGATACCCCATTTCTTGGTAAGCTTCTATGCCAAGGGCTCCATGTCTTTTAGAGAGTTTTGCACCATCAGGTCCATGAATAAGAGGAATATGTGCGAATTCAGGAATATGCCACCCCATTGCCTTGTAAATTTGCAGTTGGCGAAAAGCATTGTTGAGATGGTCATCGCCTCGGATAACGTGTGTGATATCCATATCATGATCATCAACAACAACAGCAAGCATGTATGTTGGTGTTCCATCGCTGCGCAAGAGAACCATGTCATCAAGTTGCTCATGCTCAATTGTTACACTGCCTTGTACCAAATCATTGATTGTTGATGAGCCCGTTTGGGGCGCTTTCAGGCGGATGGCTGGGCTTATGCCTTCAGGAGCTTCAGCAGGGTCGCGGTCTCTCCATCGACCATCATATTTTTGTTGTCGTCCTTCTTTCTTTGCTGCTTCGCGCATTTCTGATAACTCTTCTGGTGTTGCATAACAATAATATGCATGGCCTTTTTCAAGGAGTTCTAAGGCAACTTCACGATGTCTTGGTGCCCTTGAAAATTGAGAAACTGCATCTTCATCCCAATTTAAATTAAGCCATTTCATTCCCATCAAGATTGCTTCAACAGTTTCATCCGTAGAGCGTGCACGGTCTGTATCTTCAATGCGCAAGAGAAATTTACCTTGGTGGTGTTTGGCAAAAAGATAGTTGAATAAGGCTGTTCTTGCACCACCTATGTGTAAAAAACCTGTCGGTGAAGGGGCAAATCTTGTTATAACTTTTGTCATGAACTTTACTCGTCTTTCGAAATTTAAATTAAGCTCCTTTTATAGCGCGTCTTTAGTGTTTTTAAAAGAGTCCTTTTATCAAGAAAAAAGAAGCTGGTTTCTTTGGATTCCTTTTTTTATAGGCGGTGGTATATATTTGTGCAGCCTATTCCCAGATATTTTTTCTTTTCGACTTATTTCCTTAAGTCTTACACTTTGTTATTTGCTTCAATTTATTGTCAGGGAGCATTTTCGCTACGTCATATATGCCTTGATGTTTGTTTTAATAGGCATTTTCAGTTTTCATCTAAGGTTAGCATTTATAGAAGATGTTTTTTTAGAAGAAAAAGCCTTTGTGAAGTTGACAGGAACTGTTGAAGAAGTTGATTTTTTGTCTAATGGTTACCGTGTCGTTTTGTCAGACTTGGCATTCGATAGGGCTTCATATAATCTGAAAAAGGTACGCATCGCTTTTCGCCATAAACCAAAAGAAAGTGCGCCAAATTTTGGGGATGTTATCTCAACAAGTGCAATTTTAAGGCCTCCCCCTAAACCTGTTTCTCCAGATGGCTTTGATTTAAAAAAATATATTAGGTTTCAAGAAATTGGAGCCGTGGGATTTTCTGTCTCTGAGTATCAGCTTATTGAACAAAAAAATGGTTTTTGGATAGAAAACTTACGTCTTAAGTTGATTGAAAATATTAGGCGGCAATCTCATGGTATCGAAGGTGAAGTTCTTATTGCTCTTTTGACAGGAGAAAGAGGAGGTATAGACCCACATGTTTTACAAAATATTCGCGCTGCTGGGCTTGCTCATCTTTTATCAATATCAGGGCTTCACCTTGGTCTTGTTGCAGGATTTTTATTCTTTGTTTTCAGATGTTTTATGTCGACTTCTTCATTTATAGCATTAAATTTTGAAATAAAAAAGTGGGCCGCATTTTTTGCTTGGATAGGGATTGGTTTTTATCTGTTACTAGCAGGTGCTCCTGTGCCTGCGGGGCGCGCTTATATCATGACATCTTTTGTTCTTTTTGCCGTCATTTTGGATCGCACAGCAATATCCTTAAGGGTCGTTTCGCTTGCTGCTATTTCTTTAATGCTTGTGCGGCCGGAATATGTTTTTCAGGTTGGTTTTCATCTTTCTTTTATTGCTGTGACATCGTTGATTTCTTTTTATGAGTATTACAAGAATGCAAGCAAGAATGCCTCTCGACATTTAGGTGTACTACAAAGTGCTAAGAAGTATTTTGCAGCAACAGCTTTAACTTCTTTTATTGCAACTTGTGCAACGGCGCCTTATACAGCGTATTATTTTGGATACTTATCAACATATTCGATCTTATCTAATTTGATTGCTGTGCCTTTGATGGCTTTGTGGGTTATGCCTTTAGCATTCTTGTCAGTGCTTTTTTGGCCGTTATCTTTTTCTTCTTTTTTTATCTCTCTTGCGGCTTTTGGTATTGGTATTATTTTAGAGGTATCTGAGTATATCTCGGCATTACCTTTGAGTGTAATGCAGGTGTTGAAGTTTGATTTTTCTCTTCTTGTCTTCATGGTTTTTGGCCTTTATTGGCTGTTTATCTGGAAAACAAAATGGCGTTTATTTGGAGGTGTTGTAACGTTATTCGCTATATTGTTAAGTTTTTTTTCAACAACGCCTGATATTTGGGTGGATCCAGAAGCAAAAATTATCGCGATTAAAGATGTTGATAACACATTATTGGTTTCTTCTTTGAGACGTGGAAAGTTTGCTGTTGATGTTTGGCGAAAAGAAGCTGCGATTGATGCACAAAATATTGTTTTATGGCCTGAAATTGGTGCTAGCCAAAGTGGTAATATGCAATGTGATAGGCAGGGGTGTGTTTTTCGTAAATCAGGTATGGTCGTTGCTTTTCCGCGTACAAAAATGGCTTTACTTAAAGATTGTCAGCGCGCCAATTATGTTATTGCGACTTTTAGGGTTCCTCAGGGTGTTTGTCATGTGTCTCATCGTGTTATCGATCGCCGCTATATCTTACGAAATGGCGCACAAGCAATTGTTTTGAAGTAGTCTGTATGCCTTTATTTTTCAGTGTTTTTATGCTATAATGAGAGGGTTATGGAAGAAAATGAAAAGACAGAAGAAATCATTGAAGAAGATGTGACGGAGACAGAAACGACCGAGTCTGATACTTGGGCAAGTGAAAGTGGAACCCCAAACACACCTAAAGGTTCTTTGTTTTCTAAGGAAGAAAAGGAAAACGACGACTTAGAGCGAGAAGATCTTGCGCGAGAAAACGAAATGTCATTAGAGCGTCAACAAGCGAAAGAAGTTAAGCTGGTTGAAAAAATAAAAACAGCTGTAAAAAAAGACAAAGAAGACCGTTGTTTTACACAAGCAGTGAATGGTCTTGCCATTGCTTTTTTTCCACATCTTTTTGATACCTCTCGTGATGATGGAGGAGATCATCTTCAAGAGCATGCTCGTATGCAAGAGCAAACAAAGCAAAAGGTTGATCCCGCACTTATTCGCACTCTAGATCAGGGGCGTAGTTTCTAGCCTCTATATAACTTTAACGTTTCTTTAATCACTTTTTCGAGTGAGAATTCTGTTTCTACAAGCTTTCTGGCAGCGTCTCCAAATTTCTCTTGAAGACGTTTGTTCCCAGCAAGCTTTTCAATTGCCTGTGCCAAGCTTGTTGGGTCTTTTACAGGGATAAGGAAGCCTGTTTTCTGGTCGATGCAAATATCTTTATTGCCAGCAACATTTGTTGCGATCATAGGCCTCCCACATGCGGCAGCTTCTAAGAGTGCTTTGGGCAGGCCTTCACTATATGAGGGCAGGGTTGCAATATGACATTTCTGCCATATTTCGCGCGGATTACTTGTGTGTCCGTGATATGTGATAATTCCTTGTTTATCCCATGCTGTAAGCTCTTCAATGGATAGGGAGGATGGTGCGTCAGTGTCTGGGCTGCCAACCAAAATCATTTCTATGTTTTTTTCTTTCAACAGCTTTGCGGCATCGACAAATTCTTTAACACCTTTATGTTTCAGCATGCGTGCGATAAGGGCAACGCGTGTTTTTTTTCCTTTGGGTGATGTAAGGGGGCGATATTTCTTAGTATCAATGCCTGCGCCACGAATAAGACATGTTTGCGTCTTTGCTTTTAGTGCTTTGACTTGGGTAAGCTGTTCTTTGTCATCATTATTTTGAAAAAGGACGATTTTATTTGATCCATTTAAGGTGATACGTAAAAGGTTTTTGAGAAGAAATCGCGTGTGCGTTTTTTGAAATCCTTGTCCTAATCCTGTGACAGCTTGGATTATTTTTGGTGTTTTGGTGAAAAAACTTGCAAGCGTTCCAAAGACGATAGGCTTTAGAGCGACGTGGTGTATTATGTCTGCTTTTTCCTTTTTATAACAGTTTACTATTTCGATAATTGAAAGTATCGATTTAATAATATTTCGACTTCTAGAGTATCGTTTTAAGTCAATTGTCTTGATGCCTGCTGCCTCAATTTCATCTTTGTGGATAGAAAGGCGTGTCATCAAGGTTACATCGTACCCTTCTTTGACAGCTGCCTTAGCAAGCTCAAGTCGGTGTGATGCAAAGTACCAATCTTCTGATACAAAATAGAGGATTTTTCTCATAGGTATTTGTCCTTCCACATCATCCACATCATAATCGTCCATAGCTGGTGTTGGTGCTGTGTGTTGCCGCGCTTTAGTGTATTCCATTTTTTTAGGATAGGATCTGCTTTTAATCCGGCATTTTCAAGGGCTTCTTTTTTGAAGTATTCTTCAGACTGGTCTTTTAGAGAAGAGGTCATCCATTTTCCAATGGGGACAGCGAAGCCAGATTTTGGTGTGGCGATCGCATTTTCTGGAATATATGATTGGAGGATATCTCTTAGAATCAGCTTGCCTTTCCGGCCTTTTATTTTGTGGTCTGTCGGAAGGTTTCGGCCAAATTCAACAATGTTGTGATCTAGCAAAGGAACGCGCACCTCTAGTCCAAAAGCCATGCTGGTGCGGTCTACTTTCGTTAAGACATCATTAGGCAGGTAAAAAGAAAGGTCATGTGTGTTGAAGGCTTCTGGTAAGCTTTCTTGTGTATCTTTTAGCTGGTAATGATGGGGGGTGCTTTCTGTGATGCTTCTAGAGGGCCATTTTTCAAGGAGTGAGAAGTATTTTTCAGATGTCTTTTTTGCACCGGACATTTTTTGCAGCTTGTTTATTTTTTCGTTCATTTGGTTTGGTAAGAAAGGGATATGGTTCAGTGGTAGTATGCTGGCGCAATTTAGAATGAGAGGGTTTTGAAGAAGAGGGCTTCTTGACCATATATATCTGTTATAACCCATAAACCCTTCATCGCCGCCATCTCCAGAAAGGGCTGTTTTGACGTGTTGCTTTGTGAATTCTGCTAGCGCCATGCCGGCAAGCGCAGAGATGTCTGCAAAAGGTTCGTCAAACGTTTCAAAAAGCTTGGGCAGCAGGCGCAGAGTATTTTCTTCGTCCAAAATATGTTGGTGGTGTTGTGTTCCAAGATGATCTGCAATTTGCTTCGCTCGTGCTGATTCGTCGTAATCACTTTCATGAAAGCCGATGGAAAAGGTTTGTAGTTTTTTGACTTTACGAGACGCGATTGCGGCAACAAGTGATGAATCGATGCCGCCAGATAAGAAGACACCTGTCTCAACATCTGCGCTAAGTGTTTGTTCAACAGTCTCATGAAGAAGTTTTTCTAAGGCCTCTTTTGATGTTTGGTATGATGAGTGTGTTGTTTCTTTTTTTGGATGGTAATATCTTTTGCAAGTGATGCTGCCATCATTTTTTATTTGCAGAAAATGGCCTGGCTTCAACTGCTCTACATTATTAAAAATACTGTGAGGGGCAGGGATAAAACCAAACTGGAAATATGACGCCAGAGATGATTGGTTGATTTCTTTTTTAAAATAAGGGTGCTGGAAAAATGCTTTTACCTCGGATGCAAAAATAAACTCATCTTCAAAGAAGCCAAAGTAAAGTGGCTTAATACCAAAGGGATCACGGGCTAGTGTCAGTGTCTTTTCTACTTTGTCCCACAAAACAAATGCGAACATTCCATGTAGTGCAGAAAGTGTTGCCTCAGTGCCTTCTGCTATGAGGTGTTCTAGCAAGACTTCTGTGTCTCCAGTACCTTTAAAGCGCACACCTTTGCTTTTAAGTTTTTCACGCAGTATTTTAAAGTTATGTATTTCGCCATTAAATGCCAACACATATCGCTCGTCTTTGGAAAGCATAGGTTGGTGAGCTGCTTTACTTAGGTCTACGATAGATAGTCGGCGATGGCCAATTGATATGCCGGTTGCTGGATCGCTCCATATTCCTTGATCATCTGGCCCCCTGTGAGAAAGCGCCGCTGTCATATTTTTTATGACGCGAAGGGAGTTTTTAAGTGACCCCTGTGATAAATTTGCAAAGCCTGTAAGTCCACACATAGTATTTTGATCCTACCTTATGAATATATCTTGTGTGCGTGTGAGTTTAGTGCTTTTCTTGTTGTGTGGTAAAGGATGAAGTCGTATCGGCTTGACTATTATCGATTTTTTTCATCTTTCGGAGGGTAAGTTAGTGTCTAAAAGAGCTCATATTGTTGTTGTTGGTAACGAAAAAGGCGGTGTTGGGAAGTCAACGACGGCCATGCATTTGACTGTTGGTTTCTTAAGAAAAGGTCTTGAGGTTGTCACTGTTGACCTTGATGCGCGTCAGGCGAGTTTTACCCGTTATGTCGAAAATCGCCAAAATTTTTCTACAGCAATAGGTGCTGAGCTTCCTTTCCCTATTCATCACGTTGTTCATCCAAGTGCTTCTTTTTCCTTGGACGAGGCGCAAAAAGATGAAGAGGATAGATTCGGAGAAATTCTAGATCTTCACATGGGGGCCGCAGATATTATTATTGTCGATTGTCCTGGTGCAGATAGTTATCTCTCTCGTTTGGGGCACTTATGTGCGGATACATTGGTGACGCCATTAAATGACAGCTTTGTTGACTTAGATATTTTGGCAAACATAGATCGTGACAATTTAAAAATGACACGTCCAAGCCATTATAGCGACCTCGTCTGGGAAAACAGAAAGTTACGCGCAAGTCAGGGGCAGAGAGCTGTTGACTGGATTGTGTTTAGAAATAGATTAAGTAATCTTTTTGCGCGCAATAAAAAAGATATGGAAACGGTGCTTACAGAGATTTCTGAAAGATTGAACTTCAAGGTTATTGATGGTTTGAGTGAGCGCGTTGTCTTTAGAGAGCTTTTCCTAAAGGGGCTTACATTGTTTGACCTTAAAGACGTGAAGCAAATCAAGATGACACTTTCTCATGTTGCTGCTAAGCAAGAAATTATGGCTTTGATGGATGCTGTTGAAGCAAGTATGGCGACGGCAACGACACAATCAAAAACTGAAGCGCAAACAATTAGGGCAATGGAGTTTGTTCAAGACAACGCCCCTGAGGCGACTACGAAAACGGCTATAAACGAAGAGTAAGATAAGGCTTGATATATTTTAATGACTTATAAAAAGGTCAAGACAGCTATTTTTCCCGTTGGGGGCTTGGGGACAAGGTTCCTTCCTGCAACTAAATCTATGCCTAAAGAAATGCTGCCTGTTGTTGATAAGCCTCTTATTCAGTATGCTGTTGAAGAAGCCAAAGAAGCAGGTATCGAAAACTTTATTTTTGTTACAGGTCGCGGAAAGTCGGCGATTGAAGATCATTTTGATCACTCCTTTGAATTGGAAAATATTCTTTCCTCTCGTCAAAAAACAGAAGCTTTGAAGACAGTGCAAGACATGGTTGGTGCGCCTGGTCATGTTTTCTATATTCGTCAACAAGAAGCTATGGGATTAGGGCACGCTGTTTGGTGCGCACGCCAGTTTGTTAAAGATGAGCCAGTCGCAATTTTGCTTGCTGATGATCTGATTTTATCCAAGACATCATGTTTGAAGCAAATGATAAACTCTTATGAAGATGTGGGTGGAAATATTGTTGCGACAATGAAGGTGAAAAAAGAGCATACCTCTCGGTATGGTATTATTACACCAGGAGCAGAAAAAAAATCTCTGGTGGAAGTTTGTGGTCTTGTAGAAAAACCTGACCCGGAAGACGCACCATCAAATTATGCTGTTATTGGACGTTACATTCTTCAACCAGAAGTTTTCGATAGGCTTTCTTCTGCCAAGGCGGGCGTTGGAGGCGAAATTCAACTGACAGATTCAATGGCAACTTTGATTGGTGATCAAGCTTTTCATGGTCTTGTTTTCGAGGGGACTAGATTTGATTGCGGTAATAAGGTAGGCTTCTTGGAAGCAAATATAGCTTTTGCGTTGTCTCGTGATGAGATGGCAGAAGATGTTAAGTCAATTATTCAACAATATATTAAGTAGCGTTATGAAAAAAATTCTTTTCCTTTGTTTTCTTTATTTTACTACGGCATTGCCTTCAGACGCTTTTAGTGCGATTGAAGCCAAAATTCGTCCTGTTAATGAAGCCAAGTTTTCCCAGTGGCTTGATATGACGTTGTCGGAAGCTGTAAGAGATCACAAGATTGCACAGTCTACGGTTGATAAAGTGAAAAGCGGGATTAAGCCAATTGATCGCGTCATCGAACTGGATCGTTCACAACCTGAATTTAAAAGAACTTTCGAGCAGTATATTAGTCGTGCAGTCTCTAAGACGCGTACTAAAAAAGGGCGTGCCTATATGAAAGAATATTCCTCTTTATTAAATGAGATAGGGAAGAAGTATGGTGTGCAGCCTCGCTTTATTGTTGCTCTTTGGGGAATTGAAACAAATTTTGGTAAAACAACAGGTGGTTTTTCTGTCTTGTCATCTCTTGCAACGCTTGCTTTTGATGGGCGAAGAAGCGCTTATTTTAAAAAAGAATTTTTTAATGCCTTAAAAATTATCGATCAAGGGCATATTTCACATGATAAAATGAAAGGCTCTTGGGCTGGGGCAATGGGGCAAAGTCAATTCATGCCAAGCAGCTTTTTTGCCTATGCTGTTGATTACGATGGTGATGGACATCGCGACATTTGGACATCACGACCAGATGTTTTTGCTTCAATAGCAAATTATCTTTCTAAGGTTGGTTGGGATGATTCGAAAACGTGGGGGCGTCGTGTTACGGTTCCTAAAGGTTTATCTCGTAACAAATATCTAGGGCTGCAAATAGAAAAGACGCTTACGCAATGGTCTAAGATTGGTATCAAAAAACATAATGGCCAGGCTTTGCCTCGCGTTCCAAGTCTAAAGGCATCTTTGATACAGCCACAAGAAAACTACTCTTACTTGGTTTATAAAAACTTTAACAATATTTTGAAGTGGAATAGGTCTACATCTTTTGCGTTGGCTGTCGGTCTTTTGTCTGATAAATATAAATAAATTAAGACATCTTTATTAAAAAAGTGTGTTTTTAGGAGAATATAAATGAATAAAATTTTTACGTTACTATTTGTTCTGGTGCTTTCTGCATGTTCTGTTGTTGATGTTATAGATGACATTTATCAAGATGATGTTGCGCTTGAAACAAGCGGTGTTGGTACGTATAAAATCGGAAACCCTTACCAAGTTAATGGTGTATGGTATTATCCTGCAGAAAACTTTGATTATGATGAAATTGGTTGGTCTTCATGGTATGGAGATGAATTCCACGGCAAGCTGACAGCAAATGGTGAGATTTTTGATCGTAATGCTTTGACGGCAGCCCATAAAACACTACCTTTGCCAAGTATTGTCCGTGTTACCAATCTTGAGAATAACAGATCGGTTGTCGTGCGC
The DNA here is from genome assembly GCA_030425825.1 of Alphaproteobacteria bacterium. Lineage (GTDB taxonomy): Bacteria > Pseudomonadota > Alphaproteobacteria > JAUHZY01 > JAUHZY01 > JAUHZY01. The sequence goes on along the minus strand of JAUHZY010000001.1, from coordinate 808,683 downwards.
GTTAATGATCGTGGCCCGTTTGTTGGTGACCGCGTGATTGATGTTTCTCACCATGTTTCTAAAGAGTTGGATTTTGAGCATACAGGTCTCGCTCGCGTACGTGTCCAGGTTCTTGAGCGAGAGTCAAGAATGGCGCAAGAATATGCGAAAAAAGGGATAGAGTCTCCCACAGAGTTTACTCAAGCTGCAACACTTAATGCTGTGTCGGCTTCTGTGGCGCCAATGGTTGCTCAGCAAGCACTGCCAATGAGGCAGAGAATGGATCTGACACAAAGCCAAAGCGCTCAGCCAGCTACGCCTTATGCGCAACCTCAATCTCCTTACGTGCAACAATCTAGAAATTTAGCGCCGCAAAACAATGTGGCTCCTATCACTTCTCCTGAGCCTGTTGTCCAACCTCAATCAGTTGCGGCGCCAGTTTATGGATCGGGCATCCGTATTCAAACAGGGGCATTTACAATGAAAGCTAATGCTGAAAAACAAGCGCAAATTCTTTCATCTTATGGCAGCGCGACAGTTGAACCTGCTTTTGTTGATGGACAGCGTTTTTATCGTGTCAGAGTAGGTCCAATTGAAAATGCAGCAGAAGCTGAGCATCTTCGTCGTCAATTGATGAATGGCGGCTTCCCTGAGTCACGATTAATTTTTGAGTAGTGTTGAAGGAAATCTTGATCAAGCTTCGTGTAAGGTACATTTTTTTATCATTTGCGCTTCTGGCATTTTGCTTTGTGTCAGCAGGTTTGGTCCATGCCGAAAGTAAGCATTACAGAGATAGCTTTTTCAATAAAATGACACAAAAACTTTCAGATGATTTGGAAGCCCCGGTGTCTGTTCAAACGCCTTCTAAGCAAAGAGCCGTTGTTAAAAAACCGTTGCTTGAACCTCAGACAGACAGTCGGACCTCTCAGTCAACAAAAAAAGTGAGAGAGGTCGTCAAAAATCCTTCTGGGTCAAAGCGTTTTTATTTACAAATTGGCGCGTATAGTGATGAAGGCATTGCAGAGGATGTTTCTATGCGTGTTGGTAATGCATCAATAACAACAATTCTTGTTGATGGTATTCCCCTCTATAGGGTACGATTAGGTCCGTTTGCTTCTCGTGAGAAAGCACAAAGGACAATTTTAGAATTGAGAGAGAGTGGGTTTGATAGACCTCACCTGGTTGTAGAGTAAAGAAGGATGCTATGAGAAAGATAAGCTTAACAATTCTTATTCTGCTGGCTTTTTGTCATTCTGCATACGCACTACAAACAAAAGCTTCTCAAGCAGTGTTGATGGACACAACAACTGGAATGGTTTTGTTTGAAAAGAATGCTAGTCAAACAATGTACCCTGCATCTATGACAAAAATAATGACGGCTTATGTTGTTTTTGACCAATTAAAGTCAGGTCATATAAAATTAAATGATACTTTTCGGGTCAGTAAGAAAGCCTGGAAAAAGGGCGGCTCAAAAATGTTCGTTTTAGTAAACACGGATGTAACTGTCTCTGATCTTTTGAAGGGACTTGTTATTCAGTCTGGTAATGATGCTGCGATTGCTCTTGCGGAAGGTATTGCTGGAACAGAAGACAAGTTTGCCGACATTATGAACCAAACAGCTATTAACATAGGTATGAATAGCACATTTTATAAAAATGCAACCGGATGGCCCGATCCACAACATGTCACAACGGCTTTTGATTTGGCTATACTAACAAAAAAAATGATCGATAACTTTCCCGAATATTATTATCTTTTTGCAGAACGTGAGTTCACATACCAAAAAATTCGCCAGTATAACAGAAATAAGTTATTGTGGTCAGCTGGCGGTGTGGATGGTGTTAAAACAGGACATACAGAAGCTTCTGGATACGGAATTGTTGTGTCAGCAAAGCGTGAAGGCCGTCGCTTGGTCTCTGTCGTGAATGGCCTGAGGTCTGATGCTGAAAGGCAGAATGCGGCAGAAAAACTTTTGGAAAACGGCTTTAAATCATTTGTGAACTATCGTCTTGCCCAAAAAGGTGAAAAGGTCGGAGATTTGAAAGTTTGGGGTGGTGCTACAGAAACGCTTCCTGTCACAGTTGATGCGGATTTTATAGTTTCTTTACCTAAGTTTTTAAAAGGTGCGTTGAATGTTAAGTTAATTGCAAAAGAGCCAATTGCTGCACCAATTCAAAAAGGTCAAGACGTTGGCGAAGTTGTTTTTTATTTGGATGATAAGACATCAATTAAAAGAAAAGCTATTGCTGCCAAGTCTGTTAAAGTGCTTGGTTTTTTTGGCAAGATCAAACATAATTTCTTAAACTTTATAGGGCTGAAATAATGTCTAATTTTATTACGCTTGAGGGCGGTGAAGGTAGTGGCAAGACAACGCAAACAAAGTTTCTTGCAGATGTTCTTGAAAAAAGTGGTTGTGATGTATTAGTAACCAGAGAGCCTGGAGGAACAGAAGAAGGTGAGAAAATTCGCGAACTTCTTGTCCGTGGGCATCAAGACAGATGGGACGCTGTTAGTGAGACCTTTCTTTTCTTCGCGGCAAGAAGGGATCACTGGAAAAAAGTAATCGAGCCTGCTTTGAAAAATGGTGTTTGGGTTATATGTGATCGTTTTATTGATTCGACGCTTGTTTACCAAGGTTTGGTCAGAGGGATTCCTGTGAAATCTATTTACGATTTTAATGATTTAGCGACAGATGGGCAAATGCCTGACCTGACATTTGTCATGGATATTGAGCCTGCAGCTGGGCTGACAAGATCAGAGTTGGTCAGTCATGGCGAAGCAAGGTTTGAAAGCAAAGGTATAGAGTTTCATCAAAAAGTGCGCCAAGGCTTTCTTGATCTTGCAGTGCAAGACAGCCCTAGATGTGTTATTGTGGACGCAGAACTGCCACGCGATGAAGTTTCAGAAATCCTTTTGAACACGCTTGAAGAAAGATTTTCAATTACACTTGAGGCGTCTTAAATATGGATGTCGTGAAGCCTGTTGACCAAACATTTCTTGTGGGTCATCACAAAGAAGAGGCAGCCTTCAAAGCACTTTTTGATAAAGAAAAGCTTCACCATGCATGGCTTGTCACAGGCCCAAAAGGAATAGGGAAAGCTACCTTTGTTCATCATCTCACGCGTATGATTGTTTCAAAAAATAAGGAAGTGCAAGAAGGAGGATTGTTCGGAGATGCTTTGCCTGCTGTGGAAGGTGTTGATGAATCCCTTATTGCGCGTATTTCATCGCATACCCACCCTCAGGTTAAAATTATTGAAAGTGAAATTGACTATGGTGCAGGAAGTGCCATTAAAGTTGATGAGGTTCGTGCTGTTTCTTCTTTTCTCAGAATGACACCATCAAATGGTGGGTGGCGCGTTGTTTTGGTTGATAGTATTGATATGCTTAATCCGAATGCGGCAAATGCCTTACTAAAACTGCTAGAAGAGCCACCAGAAAAAACATTGTTTTTTCTTATTTCACACTCACCTGGAAAGCTTTTGCCAACAATACGTTCTAGGTGCAGATTACTTCGTTTAAGTCCTTTGGAAGAAAAAGATATTGATAGCCTTATTGCGCGACAGTTCCAGGATGAGCCTGTTGAAGATGTGAGTTTTTATAAAACAGCCAGCTTAGGTAGCTTTGGTCGGTTTTTAAAACTTTATGAAATGGATGTTAAGAAACTTTCTAATGAAATAGATAGCGTTCTCTCTGGTGAAGAGATTGATCTAAAATCATCTGCGGCACTTTTGAAAAGTGCCGAAAATCCAGACCATTTTATGATACTAATAGAGCTTTTATTTGAGCGTATATTAGAGAATGTTAAAGCAAAATCACCTGTTGCAGAGAAATGGATGGCTTTTTGGGATAGATTATATGAGCGTGTGCAAAAAGTTAATTTGATTCATCTTGATCGACGTCAGGTTTTTCTGTCAGCACTTTTTGACTATAAAAGAATAGAAAATCATTAGGATATAAAATGACAAAAAAATATATAACAACGCCAATCTACTACGTGAATGACAAGCCTCATATTGGACACGCATATACAACACTGGCATGTGACGTTCTTGCACGCTTTTATCGCCTGGATGGTGCAGAAGTAACTTTCTTAACAGGAACAGATGAGCATGGACAAAAAGTTGAGAAGTCTGCAGAAAAAGCAGGGAGGTCACCGCAGTTATTTGTTGATGAAGTGTCGGATAATTTTCGTAAGCTTGCTGATTTTATGAACTTCAGTCATGACGATTTTATTCGTACAACAGAAGAGCGACATAAGAAGGCAGTGCATGCATTGTGGAATACTTTATTTGAGAAAGGTGATATTTACTTAGATAAATATGCTGGATGGTATTCTGTACGTGATGAGGCTTTTTATGCAGAGACAGAACTTGTTGATGGTAAGGCACCGACTGGCGCTGATGTTGAATGGGTTGAGGAGGCAAGTTATTTTTTCAAGCTTTCAAAATACCAAGATCGATTGATAGAGTATTATAAATCTCATGCGGACTTTATTTTGCCTATATCTCGTCGTAATGAGGTAATGAGTTTTGTTGAGGGCGGTCTCAAAGACTTATCTGTTTCACGTACAACATTCTCATGGGGCGTTGATGTGCCAAATGATCCAGATCATGTTGTATATGTGTGGCTTGATGCTTTAACTAATTATCTTACGGCAATAGGTTACCCTGACAAAATTGATGAAGATTTATGGACATCAGCACTTCATATGGTTGGAAAAGATATTGTTCGTTTTCATGCTGTTTATTGGCCAGCTTTCTTAATGGCGGCAGACATTCCGTTACCAGACCGCATCTTTGCGCATGGGTGGTGGACGAATGAAGGGCAGAAAATATCAAAATCTGTTGGAAATGTTATAGATCCGTTTGAGTTGGTTGAAACATATGGATTGGATCAAGTTCGCTACTTTTTATTACGCGAAGTTCCTTTTGGTAATGATGGAGACTTTTCGCGTGCGGGTATTTTAAATCGCTTAAACACAGAATTGGCGAATGATTTAGGCAATTTGGCACAACGTGTTTTAAGTTTTGTGCATAAACATTGTGAAGAAAAGTTTCCTGAAAAAGGATCGTTGGAAAGTGTAGATCAGTCGTTATTAGATGCTGTATATAGCTTGCCAGAGGAAATACGCCCTTTGATGGATATTCAGCAGTTTAATAAGGTGTTGGATGTTATTTGGTTGCAGGTGCGTGCTGCGAATAAATATGTAGATGAACAGGCGCCGTGGGGACTGCGTAAAACAGACCTTGAACGTATGAAGACGGTTTTGTATGTGCTTTGTGAAGTCATTCGTGTTTTGGGGGTTGTTCTACAGCCTTTTATGCCGCAAACAATGAGCAAGTTATTAGATATTTATGGTATTGATGTTTCTGACCGCATGCTTGAATCAGTGAAAGTTCCTCTCGTCGAAGGCGCTTTTTTTGAGAAGCCAGAGCCGTTATTTCCAAGATTGAAGGAAGAAGAATGCTCGTAGATAGTCATTGTCACCTTGATTACCCAGAGTTTGAATCAGAGCTTCCAGCGCTTGTGAAGCGTGCAGATGAAGCTGGCGTTAAAATGATGCTGACAATTTCTGTAACACTCGAAAAATTTCCTAATGTTTTGAAAGTTGCTGAAACCTATGACAATATTTATTGCACAGTTGGCATTCATCCTAACGAAGCAGAAACAGTTACAGATGATGCGACAGAAAAGCTGATTAAGTTTTCTCAGCACCCGAAGGTTGTTGGTATTGGTGAGACAGGGTTAGATTATTTCTATGAGACATCTGACCGTGATATTCAAAGAAAAAGCTTTTTACAGCATATCAAGGCGTGTCAAGAAACAGGTCTGCCTATCATTATTCACAGTCGTGATGCAGAAGAAGACACAGCTAGTATTCTTAGAGAGCATATGGAGCTCAAGCCATTTAAAGGACTTTTACACTGTTTTACATCTTCAAAATGGCTGGCTGACCAGGCGATTAATCTCGGCTTCTTAATTTCATTCTCGGGTATTTTAACTTTTAAGAATGCGAAAGAGCTACATGACACTGCGGCACAACTTTCAATGGATCACTTGCTGGTTGAAACAGATGCGCCTTATTTGGCTCCTATGCCGCATCGCGGTGAACGAAACGAGCCTGCTTATACCCGTCATACTGCTAAGAAACTAGCAGACTTGCAAAACCTAACATTAGAAGAAGTTGGACAAAAAACATCTAAAAACTTTTTTGATTTATTTGATAAAATTCCAAGCGAGATGAGATCATGCGTATTACCATCCTAGGGTGTGGTGGTTCAGCCGGTGTTCCTGTTATTGGTTATGGATGGGGTAACTGCGATCCAAAAAACCCTAAAAATAGACGCTTGCGCTCTTCTGTTTTTATTGAAACTGAAAAAACAAATATTCTTATTGATACCTCTCCAGATTTGCGCCAGCAACTTCTGAATCACAATATTTCTCATGTTGATGCAATACTTTACACGCATGCGCATTCCGATCACCTTCATGGCATTGATGAGCTACGTGCTGTTAACCGGAAAATGAAAAGTCCAATTGATCTTTTTGCGAATCAAGAAACATTAGATGAAATCCAGAGTCGATTTTCTTATATTTTTGATAATCCGATTACAGATAAAAAACAAATATTTAAACCTTGGTTTAACGTTGCTGTTGCTGAGAATCATTTTTATTACAAAGATGTGGAAATTCTTTCTTTTGATCAAGACCATGGTTATAACCAAACAACCCTGGGGTATAGAATCGGTAACTTTGCATATTCAACAGATGTTGTGCATATGCCGGAAGAAGCGTTTGATATCTTAAAAGGTGTAGATACTTGGGTTGTTGATTGTATTCGTCGAGAAAAGCACCCAACCCATTCCTGGCTTGCGCAAACTTTAGAATGGATTGACATTGTCAAACCTAAAAAAGCGATTCTGCATCATATGGATAATATGTTAGACTATGAGACATTGAAGGCCGAGTTGCCGAGCTATATTGAGCCAGCCTATGATGGAATGGTTTTGGAGGTGTTTTGAGACCTGAAGTTCTTTTTCCTTTGTTTGCGCCCATTCAATCTTTGCCAAAAGTTGGTCCGAAGACAGCAAAAGCGCTCGAAAAAATTTCAATATACAAAGTGGCAGATGCTTTGTTTCACTTGCCTTATAATGTCATTGACAGGCGTTATCGTCCGAAAGTATCCGAGATTAAAAATGAAGGCATCGCGACTGTTATGGTTCGTATTGTTGAACATATACCATCTCAGCGCAGAGGCATGCCTTATCGCGTGATTGCCGAAGATGAAACAGGGCAAATAGAAATTGTTTTTTTTCAGGCGCGTCCTGACTATATTCTTGGCAAACTACCAACAGGTGAAGAGCGTTTAATTAGTGGAGAGGTTGGATTTTTCCAAAACAAGCCACAAATGACACATCCTGAGCATATTCTAAGGCTTGAGGAAACATATAAACTAAATGGTTTAGAGGCGCGTTATGGCTTAACAGCAAGTGTGCACCAGAAAACCATTCAAAACATTGTGTATCATTGTTTAAAACGTGTGCCATCACTGCCAGAGTGGGTTGATGAAACAGTTTTGAAGCGGCAAGGATGGTGTGGTTGGCAAGAAGCTTTGACCAGAATTCACCAGCCAGAAGAACTTTCTGATATTGATCAAGAAAGCAAATACTATCAAAGGCTTGCCTATGATGAGTTTTTTGCAAACCAATTAACGTTACAAATTGTTCGTGCTTCTTACAAAAAGACACCTGGAAAAGAAAGAGCTGTTAAAGGAACCTTAAGAAACAAATATCTAAATACATTGCCTTTTGACCTAACAAATGCGCAACAAAATGTATTGGCAGAAATTGATGAAGATATGGCATCTTCTTCTAAGATGATTCGCTTGCTGCAAGGCGATGTTGGAAGTGGGAAGACTGTGGTTGCTGCGCTTGCCGCGCTAACAACGATTGAAAACCATGAGCAGGTGGCTTTTATGTCTCCAACAAGTATTTTGGCAACACAACATTTCAATGAACTTTATGAAAGTCTAGGCGCAATCGGTGTGCGTGTTGAAATATTAACAGGAAAAGAAAAAGGCAAAAAAAGAGAGAAAGTCTTAGAAGAATTAAAGGCAGGAGATATAGATATCGTTGTTGGTACGCATGCTTTGTTCCAAGATGATGTCGTTTTCAAAGCTCTTGGATTGGCAATCATTGACGAACAGCATCGTTTTGGTGTTGAGCAACGCTTAAAGCTTTCTGCAAAAGGTGAAATGACAGATATTCTGGTCATGACAGCAACTCCGATACCTCGCACATTATTAATGTCTGCTTATGGTGATTTGGATGTTTCGCGAATGACAGAAAAGCCTCCTGGTCGTCAGAAAATTGAAACGCGGACAATACCAACAGGTAAAATAGCGGACGTTGTTGCAGGTTTAAAGAGGGCGCTGGAAAAAGGGACAAAAATTTATTGGATTTGTCCGCTGGTTGAAGAGTCAGAAGAGCTAGAGCTGATGTCTGTTGAAGAGCGCTTTAATCTTTTGCAAAAAGTTTTTGGTGAAACAGTTGATTTGATTCACGGTAAAATGAAGGAGCGCGAAAAAGATAATGTTATGGAACGTTTCATTAATGGTGATGTTAACATTCTCGTCGCTACAACTGTGATTGAAGTGGGCGTCAACGTACCAGAAGCAACAATCATGATTATTGAGCATGCCGAACGTTTTGGTTTAGCGCAACTACATCAATTGCGCGGTCGTGTCGGTCGAGGAAGTGAAGCATCAAACTGCTTGCTTATGTATAAAGCTCCTTTGTCAGAAACAGCTACTGCACGTTTGAAAACAATGCGTGAAAGCGATGATGGCTTTTATATTTCAGAGCAAGACATGAAGCTGCGTGGGGCAGGAGAGGTGCTGGGCAAAAGACAAAGTGGATTGCCTGAATATAAAATAGCAGATTTTTATGAACATGCTGATTTGATCGGTATGGCGCGCGATGATGCACGTCTTCTTCTAGAAAAAGATCCAAGGCTGATATCAGAAAGAGGGAAGGCAGCGCAAACACTTTTGCACTTATTTGAGAAAGATCAGGTTGTTAGCTATATTGAATCTGGCTAATTACTTTACTTTATCGCGGTGTTTTTTCTTCTCAACTTCAGAGCGTTTATCCTCTGGGGCAAGGATGCCACCGGAGATAACCATTTTAATTCCTTCTTCGACTGTCATGTTGAGGATATGGGTGTCCTTTTTAGGCACGAACAAGAGAAACCCCGAAGTTGGGTTTGGAGTTGTTGGTAAAAATACATTTAACATTTGCCCTTTTGTAATGTCTTGAATTTCGCCTTCTGTTTCTCCCGTCAAAAAGCCAATACACCAAACCCCTTTGCGCGGGTACTCGATAAGCGCTACCTGTCTGAACGCCTGAGACTGTTGTGAGAAAACGGATTCAAAGATTTGTTTGGAGGTGATATAAACTGTTTTAATGACAGGGATTTTCATCACAAAATATTCCATCAGACGCGTTATAACACGCCCCATCATACCGGTCATTAGCATGCCAATACTGATAAAGCATGTGATCACAATGATGATGCCGAGGCCTGGTATCTCGTAAGGCATTGAAGAAAAGGGATTGTATTGCTGCGGGATGATTCTGTGTACGAAACCATCAACAAACTGAATCAAAACCCATCCGACATAAAGGCTGAACGTGATAGGAACAGTAATCAGGATGCCGCTAAAAAGGTAGTTGCGAAGACGTTTAATTAAGCTTTTTTTCATTTCTTTTGGAGATTGCATGTTCTTCTAACCTTTAGTGTTTTTTGACTGGTATAGGGTAGTCATTTTCTTTACTATGTGCAACCTATCAGTCAATTCATACAGAAAATTTTATGCGTTTTATCACCGTTGTCTTTCTTACATTTATGATTTTTCTCGCAAGAAGCGTTCATGCAGAAGGTTTTTCTTTAGAGCAAGTTCAGTTATTGAAAAACACCTATACACTTGCAGAGAAAAATAACTGGAAAACAGTTTATCAGAATATATCCTTACTGGATGATGATGTTGTGACTGATTTCTTTGACTGGTTGAGATTTGTTGATAGCGATGCGCCTAAATCTTTTCATGAAATGAAAGACTTTAAGGTGCGTAATTCACATTGGCCGCGACAAAATATCATTCAAAAGAATATTGAGAAAAGTATTGTAAGGTCAAATTTAACAGCCCAAGAAGTTGTTGATTGGTTTGATGTTTTTCCTGCAAAAACAATTGACGGGCACCTTTATTATATTCGTGCCTTGCAGATGTTAGAAAGAAATGATCGCGTCAGAGAAGAGGTTAAAAAATCTTGGACAAAGCTAAACTTTTCACGCAAGCAGCAAGACGAGTTTTATGGCGAGTTTCGTGCGTATTTAAATCAATCAGATCATTTAAGTCGTCTTGAAAGACTTTTGTGGGAGAACAGAACTGCAGGCGCAAAGTACATGTATGCAATGTTAAATGAAAAAAATCAGAAGCTCTACAACGCTTGGAACACACTTATTCGTTCACCTAAATACTTTATGCAAAAGTATGATAAGCTTTCCTCTGCACAGCAGAAACACCTCGCTTTTCAGCGTTATTTTGTGAAGAAGTACAGGCGTCAGAAGAAAAATGATAAGGCGCGCAAGATACTTCTTTCTCTTCCTGCTAGTGTTCCGTATCCAGAAAAATGGTGGTCAGAGCGTGAAATACAAATTCGTCGCGCACTAAAAGAAAAGAATTATGAAATGGCACACGCACTTGCTTCTACTCATAAACAAACAAGTGGTGCGAAAAGAGCATTGGCTGAGTTCTTAAGTGGATGGTTAGAGCTGCGTTTTATAAACAAGCCTGCAATCGCAACAAAGCGCTTTGTAAAAATGTTTGGTCAAGTAACAACAGCAGTTAGTCGTGCACGCGCTGCTTATTGGGCTGGGCGAAGTTATGAGGCACTGAAAGAAGATTCGCGCGCATCTTATTGGTATAAACAAGCAGGTCAATATACAGGAACTTTTTATGGGCAACAGGCATTATTGAGGCTTGGAGAAAAGCAGCTTCCTTATATTTCAATTCAATATCCTATGAACCAAACAGTGAAAAGACGCTTTGAAAGCAAAGACCTTGTTCGTGTGCTCGACATTCTTTATGCCTTAGAATCGCCTACATTATCGAGGTCTTTTTTCGTTTCTCTGTTTGATAATACAGTCAATTATGACGAACTCAAAATTCTAATAGATCGTGCACGCATGTTTGGTAATGAAAGGCTGATGGTTCTTGCTAGAAGTAAAGCTGCAAGAAAGGGGTTTATGTTGTTAGATGATATGTTTCCAACCCTTAACATTAAGCTTAAAGGGGATGTTGAGCCTGCTTTAATCCATGCAATTATACATCAAGAGAGTCGCTTCAAAAAAGATGCAGTTAGCAAAGCAGGCGCAAGAGGGCTGATGCAAATTACACCTGGTACAGCTAAGTTGATTGCAAGAAAAAAAAATATTCGTAGACACTCTACAAGTCGTCTTACAAGAGATCCAAAGCATAATATCAAGTTAGGAAACGCATATGTCAAAGATCTCCAGGAACGCTTTGATGGTTCCTATGTTTTGACATTAGCAGGATATAATGCAGGGCCTAAGAATGCCGATAGATGGGTGGAAGAATACGGCCTGCTAAACCATAACAATCCAGATGAATTGATAGACTGGATGGAAATGATTTCATTTCGTGAGACCAGAAATTATGTTCAGCGTGTTCTAGAAAAACTGACGATTTATCGCTATATTTTAGGTTCTTGGGAAGGCCACTCAAATACGCGCGATCCTAAGCATTTAGTAAAAGCGTGGTGTACTTTTTTCTGTCATTAATCACCATTCATTTGGCATAACAAAACCACGGTCTATGGCCTTTAGGTTTCTATCAAGTCTTACAACCATTACAGGCCAGCTTTTGTTTTTTATATATGTTTTTATTTCTTCGAATGACATTGGTTTTTGATGGTTTTTTAAAGAGAGCTGATGTGGCTTTTCAAGAGGTGACCACAGGCATTCATTATCTAATTCATTTAAGTATTTTTCATGAGCCCACCAGCCTTTTAAATGATATGGGTTGATGTTTTTAATTGCTGGAAACGTATTATTTCTAAAAAGATTAATGGGATAGAAAAGAGCGCCTTTTAAGTAAATTTTAGGTGTAACTTTTTTAATACCAATATTTTGAAGCGCTTCTTGTGCCTCAATTGTTTTTGAGAGTGAACTCTGTTTGTCGACAATTTTATCTATTTTTAGATCAAAACGATCTCGTTTTCCAGGACCAATAAAATCTGATATTTCTTTACACTCTTTTGTGCCGAGATAGAACTTAACAGCGAGTTCAACGTGAAAAAACTCTTGAGCGCGTTTTAGAATCAGATCAAATTCACCAAACGTTTCCTTCTCTTTGATGACTTGATAGTTTGTTTTGATAATATTTGTTTGGTTGTCTGACAGGCAGGCAACTTCAATAAGTTTCTCAAAATAAGAACCAAGGTTTTTTCTTGAGCGGTTAAGAACTATATCTTTTGCATTTTGAGGAATATTTTGTTCATCAAGGTTAATAAAGTTTTCATCAAATAATGCGTTATCTTTGATGAGGCTGGGTGATGAGACGGCCCATTTTAAGTCATCAATCAGCATTAATTCATTAAATGGTCAAGAATTTTCCCAATAGTGCTGGGGATGTCTTTTCGATGAACAACCATATCTACCATGCCATGGTCCAAGAGATATTCTGCGCGCTGAAAACCTTCAGGCAGTTTCTCGCGAATTGTTTCTTCAATTACACGTGCTCCTGCAAAACAGACAAGCGAACCAGGTTCTGCAATTTGGATGTCTCCCAGCATTGCAAAAGAAGCACTTACACCACCGGTTGTTGGATCTGTAAGAATTACGATATAAGGGAGGCCTGCCTCCTTAACCATATCGACGCCAATCGTTGTACGTGACATTTGCATTAATGACAAAATACCTTCTTGCATACGAGCACCACCAGAAGCAGGGACAACAATGAAAGCAGCATTTTGAACGACTGCAGTTTCTGCAGCTTTTACAATGGCTTCACCCACAGCCATTCCCATGGATCCACCCATAAATTTAAAGTCAAAAGCTGCGACAACAGCCTTGCGACCACCAATTTTTCCTAACCCTGCAACGATAACATCGTCACGCTTTGTTTTGCTGCGCGCATCTTTTAGACGTTCGGGATACTTTTTCTTATCTTTGAATTTCAAAGGATCAGCTTCAACTTCTGGCATGTTAATCGTTTTATATTTACCGTCATCAAAAAGGCTTTCAAGACGCGATATCACATCCAGCTTCATGTGGTGTTCACAATGCGGACAAACTTGGGCGTTTCTTTCTAGGTCGCGGTGAAAGACCATTTTTCCACAGTTTCCGCATGGTACCCACAAGTTCTCAGGCACATCACTTTTCTGTACAAGAGCTTGAATTTTTGGTCGGACGTAGTTTGAAATCCAGTTCATTTTAGAGCCTTTTATTTATGCGCTGCATCTGACAGTGTTTTAACAAACTTTGAGACATTTTTCACAAGGTCAGGTTTAGCAATACTTCCTTCGTCTAGGTTTTCTTTTATTTTCTTTACAATCGCAGAACCAACAATTACAGCGTCACCGATTTGTGCCATTTCATACGATTGATCAGGGGAACTTATACCAAATCCAATGCCAATTGGCAATGTTGTGTATTTTTGAATCTTTTCAATATTTTTTTGGACATCTTGCTTAAGGGCAGATGTTGTTCCTGTAACGCCTGTAACAGAAACATAATAAACAAATCCACCGGCATTTTTTAGAACTTTATTAAGTCTTTCTTCCGGGGTTGTCGGTGCAACAAGTTGAATAACATCAATGTTATGTTTTTTTGCATTCGCGGCAAAACCATGGTCTTCTTCAACAGGGAGGTCGGCAACAAGAATGCCGTCAATCCCAGCATCCTGCGCGGCCTTTAAGAATGCATCAAGTCCAAACTTGTGAATGGGGTTGAAATATCCCATCAGAACAATTGGCGTGTTTTTCTCTTTTTCACGGAATTTTTTCACTAGCTCGAGCGTTTTTGAAAGGCGTGCGCCATTTGTCAGTGCGCGTGTTGCCGCTTCTTGAATTGCAGGGCCATCAGCCATTGGATCTGTAAAGGCCATGCCAAGCTCAATCACATCAACATGTGCATGGTTCACTATTTCCAGCATGAGGCTTAGTGTTGTGTCATAATCAGGATCGCCCGCCATAATATAAGGAATAAAAGCTGTTTTCCCTTGCTTTTTTAGTGCGTCAAAAGTTGTTTCTAAGCGGCTCATATTTTCACCCCTAATTTATCTGCAACAGTAAAAATGTCTTTGTCTCCACGTCCACAAAGGTTCATGACCAAAATATGATCTTTTGGCAGTTTTGGTGCAATTTTCATGACATGTGCAAGCGCATGAGAAGGTTCCAAGGCTGGAATAATACCCTCTAACTTACAAAGAAGCTGGAAGGCTTCCAAGGTTTCATCATCTTTTGCTGAAACATATTCAACGCGTTTAATATCATGAAGATATGCATGCTCGGGGCCAATTCCTGGATAATCAAGTCCCGCAGAAATTGAATGTGGCTCAATGATTTGCCCATCATCATCCTGTAAAAAATATGAGAAAAACCCATGAAAAACGCCTTCATCACCGCCTGCAATTGCAGCAGCATGTTGTCCTGTCTCCAGCCCGTATCCTTCGGCCTCAACACCAATAAGCTTCACATTCTCATCATCAAGGAACGCGTGAAACATTCCAATTGCATTTGATCCACCACCAATACAAGCAACCATTGTGTCGGGCAGGCGGCCCTCACGCTCCATAATTTGTTCTTTGATTTCTTCGCCGATAATACGCTGAAAGTCACGGACCATTTCGGGGTAAGGATGTGGCCCAAGCGCAGAGCCAAGTAAGTAGTATGTATCATCAACATTAGCAACCCAATGACGAATGGCTTCGTTAACGGCATCTTTTAATGTTTTTGAGCCAGAGTGAACAGGGCGCAGCTCAGCCCCAAGAAGGTTCATTCTAAAGGCGTTTGGTTTTTGGCGTTCAACATCAACGGCACCTTGATAAACGATACAAGGCAGGTCAAATTTTGCACAAACAGTGGCTGTTGCGACACCGTGTTGTCCTGCACCAGTCTCAGCAACAATTTTTGTTTTTCCCATACGTTTGGCAAGGATCATCTGCCCCAGGCAATGATTAATTTTATGTGCTCCTGTATGGTTTAACTCGTCTCGCTTGAAGTAGATTTTCGCCCCACCCAAGTGTTTGGTAAGTCTTTCCGCGAAATATAGGGGAGAAGGACGTCCAGTATATTCCTTGTGGTGATGGTAAAGTTCTTCCCAAAAAAGAGGGTCATTCTTCGCATCTGTATAAGCTTGTTCAAGCTCTTTTAAGGCTGGCATAAGTGTTTCAGCAACATATTTCCCACCATGTTTACCAAAATGACCTTCTGCGTCAGGAAGTGTGTTTTTTAGCATTTTCTTATCCTTATTTACAAGAGTCCGCAATTATAAGAGAAATATAAGGCAACATGAAGAGAAAAATGAGTATGGGATAAAGTATTATTTCTAAAATACACCTTGATAAAGGTATTCTTTTGGGATACAAATTATCTTTTGTGGTTGTAAAAGGGACAAGAATGCCAGAGGACTTTTTAGTTGAGAACCCAAAAGCTTTACAACTGTTTCTGTATAATCAATACCCAGGAAGCTTTGAGAATACAAAGATTGTTAAGGTTGAGCGATCACCAATCGGTGCGAGTGGTGATAACTTTATCCTAACAATTCGCAGCACAGGCGGCATTTTGGGTAAGGAAGAGCGATATTTCGCGTCTTTTCCCTGTCCTACTGCTGGACAAAACCTTTCTCAAATAACTGCTGAAACATTGGATGCAATCCTAGAAGGAACTCGTTCTGTTCATCGAAACAATAAGCTGCCAAAGTTTATTCAATCAAGAAAAGGACCGTTGAGATACACGACAGTGTATTTTAGTAGCGATAACCTAAAAGAAGAAACCGTTGAGAAAATGGCTCTTTATGAAGGTAGGTATTTTCAAATCTCCCCTTATGTTGAAAATGGTGAATATGGTGACCTCAATAATACAACGGCACAGCAAGCTGCTTTGATTGGAAAATATCATGCACAGTTTTTACAGTCTGCTCACGATGCCTTGGGACATTTAGACGCTTATGAAGGAAAAAAAACTTCTTATAATAAAAGCAACCCGGCGCATTTTACAGGCAGTTTGTCTGATATTATTTATAGCAGGTATAAGCAGGATGATCAGTTCAAGGTCTTAAGGTCAAATATAGACTTAACGTTTAATTCGTACCGAGATGTTCTTGCTGTTTTAGAGGCCTTAAAGAAAAAGACATATGAGGAAATTATTGAAGACAAGTCTTACCAAGACCTTGTGCGTATTATGGATGCGACAGGCATTAGTATCCATAATATGTGGGAAAAAAAGGTTAAAGCAACGAGAGACACTGAAAAAAGAAAAGTGTTTTCAACAAAAGTTACTGACCGTGCAATAGAGCTTCATAAAGCTTACACCGAGGATCATCATCTTGCAAAAATAATTGTTGGTTTAAAGGACGTAGATGATGTCGTTTCTGTTGCTATGAATAGGCCTATGCAAGTTGTGCATGGTGACCCCAACCCGGCCAATTTTAAGTTTAGTGAGAATGATGTAGAGTTGTTTGGTGATCTAAACGAATTGCCTGTTTTGCCAGTGCTGTTTGATGTTGGTAATGCTTGGGCAAATATGGGAAGACGCGTAAAAGCAACTGGTTTAGTAGCTGAGAATTTTGAGGCTTATACAACATCGTTTGTTGAGCATGCTGGGGAGTTGTTGAGTGATGAGGCTAGAGCATTAATAGAACAAGATCCGCATAAAGTGTTGATTGTTGGGTCCATGTCATTTTTGCTAAATCGTTTAAGGCGTGAAAGCAACCCCAATCTTGACGTTCATATTATCATGAAGAAAATGACGGGCCCGACAAGTGCACAATATAGTTCTGAGTATAGAAGTTTATATGAAGAGGTTGCTTACAAAAATATGCTAAAAAATCGTGTGGATACGTCTCAACCAGTTGTTGCCACTGAAAGTGAAATAGGTGATACTGGCGGCGATAAGTCAAAAGGAGACACGCCACATGTTGCAGGATATCAAAAGACATAAAACGCAAAGCGTTAAGGTTGGTAATGTTACAATTGGTGGTGGTGCGCCAATTGTTGTTCAGTCCATGACCAATACAGATACAGCTGATTTAGAAAGTACAGTTGAGCAGGTTGCAACGCTTTTCGAAGCAGGGTCAGAGCTTGTGCGTGTGACTGTGAATAACGAAGAGTCTGCCGCACAAATTCCTTATATTGTTGATCGCTTAAATAAGATGGGCCTTGATGTCCCCATTGTAGGAGATTTTCACTATAACGGTCATCGCTTATTGCGTCAGTACCCTGATTGTGCAAAGGCACTTGCAAAGTTGCGTATTAATCCTGGAAATGTCGGTTTTGGTGAAAAGCGTGACCGTCAATTTGCAGAAATGATTGAAATTGCTATGGAGTATGACAAGCCTGTTCGTATTGGTGTGAATTGGGGGTCTTTAGATCAAAGTATCCAAGCAAAGCTGATGGATGAAAATGCTCAACTGGCAGAGCCTAAAACAGCTGAAGAAGTCGGTTTGGAGGCTGTTATTCAGTCTGCTTTGAGCAGTGCAAAATATGCCGAGAGTTTAGGGCTTGGGAAAGACAAGATGGTCATTTCATGCAAAGTTTCACAAGTTCAAGAATTGGTTGCTGTGTATCGCCAGTTGGCGCAGCGTTGCGATTATGCGCTTCATCTTGGACTTACAGAAGCGGGAATGGGGTCAAAAGGTATTGTGGCGTCGACTGCTGCGTTGTCGATTTTGATGCAAGAAGGAATAGGAGATACAATTCGTATTTCATTGACGCCAGAACCGGGTGCCCCACGTGAAAAAGAAGTAATCGTTGGGCAGGAAATGTTGCAAACAATGGGGCTGCGATCTTTTACACCGCTTGTGACAGCATGTCCTGGTTGTGGTCGCACTACCAGCACATTCTTCCAAGAGTTAGCGCAAAAAATTCAAACATTTATTCGGACAGAAATGCCTACATGGCGTGAAAAATATCCAGGTGTTGAAGACATGAAGGTTGCTGTGATGGGCTGTATTGTAAATGGTCCAGGTGAAAGTAAGCATGCCGATATTGGTATTTCGCTTCCTGGTACTGGAGAAGCTCCGACAGCGCCTGTCTTTATCGATGGAAAGAAGGCCAAAACCCTTCGTGGCGAGGGCATTGCCGAAGAGTTTCAAGAACTTGTTCAAAGTTATGTTGACCAACGTTACGGGTAAATATTTTCCTAAAAACATTTGACGAATCCTTTTTGGACCACTAGTGTGTCCATATCGTTTAAAACAAAGGCACAATAAGGATTTCACATGTCAAAAAAAGTTAAAAGCAAGAAAAAGAAAACGTCTCAAACAGATATTATCAGTTATCCCTTTGGTGGTGGCGCTGGAAAGAGTAGATCACAATATGCACCGGCCATTATTGAAAGCGTTATGGGCGAACATCTTGCGGGAAGTTACAACAAATGGAAAATGGTGAAAATTGATGACACAATTCCTGTTGTTGAAAAATATGATCTCAAAAATTATATGCAGGTTGAAGATGCTGTTTTTAACCTTGCAATGGAAATTGCAGATTCGCAGTGGCATGGTAAGAAGAGCTTGGCTTTAGGAGGCGGTCATACGCAAGGAATCGCAACGCTTCATGCCACAAAACTGATCAGTGTTCTGAAGGCCATCCTTGATGGGAGTATTCCGACGAGTGAAGCTTTTAGAATGGATCTAAATCTTTATGCAACAGAGTCTAGTTGGCAGAAAGTTGCTGAAATCATCGATGCGGAAATAGAAGAAAACAACTCTTTTGCAAATCATGTAAAGAAAGTAACAGACAATATCGTCATCCTTTGGGTAGATACACATGCAGATTATAATACCAAAGATATTTCTCCATCTGGCAATACACATGGCATGTCTTTGGCCGCCGGTGTTGGTCGTGATGTTGGGGGGCTTGATAGCATGTTGGGACGTAAGTTTCATATGAATCCTAAAAATGCTTATGTGATTGGCGCACGGGATTTGGACGCAGCAGAGCGTGCATTGATGGAAAAAGATGGCGTGCATTTCCAAGAATTTGAATTGACGCAAGACAGCCCGAATCTACGTGTTGTTGGAGATCATACAAGCCAAAAGCCAACCTTGAAAGATGCTATCCAGAAAGTTATGGATGCCAATCCGGGCAAAAAATTTATTGTTTCTTTTGATGTTGACGTGATTCACGGTCGAGAGGTTGCAGCAACAGGGACGCCGATGGGGCTTGAAATGGTTGATGCACCGGAGGAACTTCAAGGGCGGGAAGATGTCTTTATCCGTAAAAATGAAAATGGTGAGTCGCCTGCAGGGCCGTCCTCAATTCATGCTTACCGTGCACTACATGGCCTGGCTCATCACCCAGATGTTCTGGCGATTGATTTGACAGAAGCAAGCTCAGCTGTTGGTGAGATCGGAGACCCCTTTCTTGAGAAAACACCTGGTCGAACAATTAATACAACCTGTAAAGCTTTGAAGGCAATTCTAACACCGCCGGATCAGCCTTTAACAAATGGCCTTGCTTTAACTTTGGATCAGTCAAAAAGTGCGCGTAAGCTTACAGGGGCTCTGAATCAAATGTCAGAAGCCGAACAAGCATTGACAGGAAAATCTTTACGAGATGGTTTGGATCTTGTTTTAGCAAATGAGATTGAAGTTTATGGTTCAAAAGCTGTCTGATGTTTGGTCAAAAAATCGTTCTTTAGAAAAGCTCATAAACATTGGTCCCAAAGTGGCTGGTGGCTTGCGAGAGATTGGTGTGCAGGATGAACACGCTTTGCGCAAGCTGGGAGCTGTAGAGGCTTTCCAGAAATTACGATATACCCAAAAGCACTGGGATAACTTGATGCTGCTTTATGCATTGCAGGGCGCGCTTTTGGATCTGAATTGTAATCATCTCCCTGAAGAAATTAAAGGTTCCTTGAAGAGGGCAGTTGGACGCTAGGAATGTGTACTTCGCCATCTATTCCAAAATGGCGGTATTTGTGATATAATGTGAGGAATAAGGGAATAAAATGGTTCCAAAGACAAGCACATGATGGAGATAAAAAATGCCCAATGATTTAGTTGCTTCTGTTCTCAAAGATATTTGGTGTAAAGATGTTGATACTTTTGTCGAGCAAAAAGCCGATTTGCGTGACATTTACAAAAGCTTTCATGAAGATATGACGAGATTAGCAGAAAATCCAAGTGTTGAGGCGGCTGGTGATTTATACGAAGAATACAAAAATGAAGCCTTTGCAGAGGCCTTGTTCCAGTTTTCTCCTGATAAAATCTCAAGCAACCCAAAAGCGATTGCACGCCAAGCAGAAAAAGCCTCAAAGCAGGTTGATAAACGCTTGGTAGATTATGTTGGCGAAAAAGACGCTGCTTTTACCGATCTATATGTCGCGATTCAAGAGTCCATCGAACAGATAGATCAAGGTTTTGTGAGAAAAAGTGAAGGTGCAGATCAGGGTGTTGTTTATGACAGGCATATGTTAGCTGCTGTTGAAAACCTTCAAGCTGTGGTGGATAGTTTTCCTGAAAGCCAGCAGGTCGTTTTGAAAGAGCAGCTGGGCTTGGACTTTGATGTTGAATCAATGGCAGATTACAAAGAAACTCTCACAACACAGAGAAAAATAGAAAAAGGTGGCCTGCCTAATGCGGCAGATGATCCAAGAGCGCGTGAGAATGTTTTGGCAAAATTGATGGAAGCTGAAAAGGTTCTTAATGAATTTGTTGCAGAACAGGTTCAAGGTGCCGTTCAAGATTTCCAAATGCCTCAAGATGTACAAGATATGAATGTTGATAAGTTGGCAGGAACGTATAAAGATGCACAAGGATATGCAAAAGCTTTTAGAAATTCTGTTTTAGGAAGTGCTGGGATGACGATGATTGTGCCGCCGGTTGGTGTGACTCTTGGTGTTGCCACAAGTCTTGGTGGTATGGCAAGTTTAGCCTCTTCTGGTTATTCGCAGAACCGCTTGTATCAAAAAGCCTCTCAGGCAGATATGCGAGGAGATGTTGACCTGATTGATCATCCTTTCTTAGCCTATTATTATCCGGAAATTGTTGTTGGTATTCTAGATCGAGATTTAGAAGCTTCGAAGCAACAAGAGCAGAAGCAAGAAAAAGATGCCGAGCTTCCGCTTGAAGGAGTTCCTACACTTAGCACAGATACTGAATCCTCTCATGGGAATGATAAATTCTTCCATGGCGGTGCGAATATACCTTTGAAGCAGGATTTTCCGCAACAGGTTCTCGATCCGAACCAGCGTTAAAGCTTGACTCCATAAAGGAATCAATTATACTCACCTCTCGTTTTGAGTAAATGAGAGAGAGCAATGAAAGTCCCCACAATAATAGCAACAGTTCTTCTTACAGGAGTATCTTTTCTTGCAAAAGCTCAGGGAACGTTTGCGCATTCAAGCCTAGATTCTGCGACAACAGATTCTTTCGCACATCATATTTTTGATTCAATCACGGCTGTTGATTATCTTGATTATCACCACCTTCAGGTGGGTGATGACGGCAGCATGTACAGCTTGAAGCTAGGATGTGATGGCTCAGCGATTAAGCAGACAATCCGTGTTGAAGGCACTAGGATTGCGCGACTTGATGATTCCCTTTCTGCAGAGGGCAGCTTCACGCATTCAAGCGGACGATATATTCCTGTGGCAACCTTAAGCAAAGATGGCGAAGCCAAGTATAGATATAATGAGCAAGGCTATGCACACTATCTTCCAAATAAGAAGGATGCGAAAGACGCAGAGGAGCGCCTCAAAGTACTTGCCGAAATTCATCAACGAGATATGAATTGCTATAACGATGTTGACAGTGTTTTCACAAAAGATGACAGAGAGTATCACCTGACGGCAACAGAAAATACTTTGAGAATTAGCACGCGTGTCGGAAACCATATACAAACATACGTAAGGGTCGGAAATAAAGAATCTTTTGAACTTCAGTATGTGGGAGAGGGTTCTGCAAATGTTGATACTCTTAAGATGAATGAGATGAATGCCTTGCTCAAAGAAATGGGCGATGAAGCAATTGAAAGTCCGTCTGTTTCATTCAGGAAGGTTGCCACACAACAAAACCAGGGTAATAGCCGTTAATCATCCAGTAGAGGATTGTAGGCGCCTTTCTTCGGGCGGGTGAAGACAAAAACACTGTCTGAAATTTCAATATTTTTGGCCACATTGTACAACGTGATGGTTGTGGTGATGCCCTTGGCATCCTTAACTTGCCATTGCTTCAGGGCTTGAGTGGCTTCTTCGAAGGTCAGCGTTAATGTTTCTGAAGCTTCTGGCTTTTTAAGCGTGATGCGCCAGAATCCATGGCGGCTTTTAGCCTCTTGAACCCAGTTTGAATCAATTTTTTCATCGTGAAGAAGGATTTCAAGCGGGCTGTCTTTAATGCTTAAATATGTGACTTGATTCAATTCTTTGTCAAAAAAGATCAAACTGTCTTCTTTGGTCACTAACAAAACAGGCGTTGGTTTTTTATAGTCAATTTTCAACTTTCCCAGTTTCTGCTTTTCTGGTCTTTTAAGCCAGAAGAAACCTTGTGCGTTACCACCATTTGAATCGGCTTGAATGAACTGGCCTTGCAGTGAAGTGATTGAACGCATATAGTTTTCAAGCTTTGAAGCATGATTTGCAAAGGCGCTGGTGGATATAACAAAGAAAAGAAAAACGGCTAGATACTTCATGAAAACTCTCACATTAGATAAACAACATATATGGCATCCCTTTACCCAAGTCAAAGGGGCATTGGACCCAATCGCGATTGTGCGTGCTAAAGGGGCATATCTTTATGATGAAGAGGGAAAAGCGTATCTCGATATGATTTCATCTTGGTGGGTGACACTGCATGGGCACTGTCATCCCAAAATCGCAAAAGCCATCGCAACCCAGGCAGAGACCTTGGAGCAAGTGATCTTTGCAGACTTTACACATAGTCCAGCGGCAACGCTCTCGAAACGTTTGACTGATTTATTACCTGGTTCTCTCAATCGTGTGTTTTTCTCAGATAATGGATCAACTGCTGTGGAGGTTGCGCTGAAGCTGGCCGTTCAGTATTGGCAGAACACAGGAGAGCACGGACGGACGAAGTTCATTTCTTTCGAAGGTGGATATCACGGCGATACATTTGGTGCGATGTCCGTTGGAAAAGGCTCTGGTTTTTTTAAAGCTTGGGAAGAGTTACAGTTTGGTGTCGAGACAATTCCATACCCTGAAACATGGGAAGGAGACGATGGCGTTGAAGAAAAAGAAGAGGCTGCATTGGTGACGCTTCGTCAGGTTATCAAAGACAATGAGGGGCAAGTCGCAGCCCTGATTATGGAGCCTCTTATTCAAGGTGCTGGAGGTATGCGCATGTGTCGTCCAGGCTTTTTGAAAAAACTAGAAAAAGAGTTAAAAACAAGCGGTATATTATTGATATTAGATGAAATAATGACAGGGTTTGGGCGGTCTGGACTGATGTTTGCACATCAGAATAGTGACATTACGCCTGATCTGGTTTGTTTATCAAAGGGGTTAACTGGAGGGTTTATGCCGATGTCTGTGACAATCGCAAGTGAGGAAATTTTTGAGGCTTTCTTAGGCGATTCATTTGATCGTGCTTTTGTCCATGGCCACAGTTATACAGCGAACCCATTGGGCTGTGCTGCGGCACTGGCGTCTTTGGAGGTGTTTGAGGAGGAAAATACTTTTGAGAAAATTGCTAGGATTGAAGCGTCACACCGCAAAGCGCTTATCGGGTTTCAATCCAATGAAAGGCTAGAAAATTTACGTGTTCAAGGAACGGTTTTGGCCATGAATGTCAAAGTCGATGATGAAGGGTATACATCTTCAGTCGCAAAGAAACTTAAATTTCAGTTTCTTAAAAAAGGGTTTGTTATCAGGCCGTTAGGGAATGTGATTTATCTTCTGCCGCCTTACTGTGTGACAGCAGAAGAATTAGAATCAGCTTATAATGTGATTAGTAGCGTACTGGCTGGTCAAACACCTTAGCGCCTTCAGGGATGTCAAACCCACCAACGCGTCGTGAAACTTGATTTAGCTGTTCAACTGCATCTTTAAGTGCAGGGCCAAACTTTTTATAATCTGTATTTCCAACATATCTTTGCTGACGTCTTTTCGCGTCGTTCGCGTAACCTTGAAGGAATCCGCCAAGCTTCTTGATTTCTGTTGTGTCGTAACCTGCATCAAGAAGAGTGATTGTTTTCAAGACAAGGGCATTTAATCCCGCGACTTTCATAATGTATTCCTGACCATCTTTGGTACGGTTCAACTTGTAAAGCGCATCTTTGTCTGCGGCTTGTATGGCTTTGACTTGCGCGTTCAAAGCTTTCCAGCCTTCAATCAGCTGATCTCTTGAAGCTTGAACGGGAATAGCAGGAATGTCTTGCTGCACGTAAGCTTTAAGATCGCTTTCAAGCTGTGCTTTGCGTGTATCATCTGTTTTTGGGTCTCTTAGCTCATTGATCATATCGTAAAGACCTTCAACGTAATCTGAGAAAGTAAATTGTGCTTTGAGTGTTTCTTCCCAGAATCCAGCGCTTGGCGTGCCATCACGTAGCTCTGCTTCAAACCTGTTTTGTGAACGATCTGCGTTCCAGTAACGTGCACGTTTTTCATCTTCGCCAGAAAAGTCAATTTTTTCAAGGTCTGTTGCAAGTTTTTCATAGTTTGTGTTGCCGCTTTTAATGCTGTCGACAACATTGCTTGCTCTTTCATAATTTTGACTAAAGCCTGCGATGTATTCAACAGAATCTTTAAGCTCTTCAAGGGAGTCAAGTTTCGGGTAGGGGCCATCACCTATTTTTTGTTGAAGCTCACCTCTGGCTGCGCCAAGTGTATGATTACTGTCACGAGCAACTTGATAAATTGAATCCCATTGGTTAATGCCTTTTTTGCCTGCATCAGACATGTTGGCATAAATATCATTGACGGCTTTTTGAAGAAGGTCGCGCTCTGTTGGCTTCTCACAAGACTGTGTAAGAATTGCAAAGCCTGGAATTAAAAGCGCTAAAAGGCGCAATCTTGGGTTCATTTTGTTTCTCCACGTAAAGTTGTTTTTTATTCTTCGCGTTTCTATCGCTTATCCTATTGGGAATCAAATACTTTTTTGCAGTTGACCCTATTTTTGTAGGGTATTAGGATTGTGCTCTAAATGAATAAGGGACATAAGTAATGAGTGCAGTTAAAAATACGCCGCCGAATTTAGAAAAGCTTGCAGAAGTTAGCTTTTTATACCCTGACCGTAATCTAAAGCTGGTTCCTGGGGACCCTGTTCCGCCTTTTGGTTATAATGACCAATTGGGCGTCAAAGAAGGGCCGCGACCATATGCTGGGAAGCCTGTTTTGATTTCCTTTTTGCCTCTTCATAATGATGAAAAGTCGTTTTCATTTCTGCGTACGTTACGTGCCTATGAGGGTCGTTTTGCTGAATTTGGTACAAAAATCCTGATTGTTTATTCAGGAAAAGAGAAAATATATAAAGACTTATGTAAAGAGATAAAGAGTGATGCAATTTCTCTTTTATTTGACCCAAAAGATAAAGCGCGTGAAGATTTCTTTAAAACAAACAATCAATATGCTTCTCACACAGTTGTAAGTTTTGTTTTGGATGTGAATAATCGCATTTTGTCTTATTTTACAGACAGTATTTTAGAAGACCAGATTTGGAAAAGCTTGTGTGATGTGATCCGTTACTGTCCGCAAGAGCTTTCACAACAAATTAAGTCACAAGCGCCTGTTTTGTTGATTCCACGTGTGCTGGACCAAAATACATGCCAGCAAGTTATTAATCTTTGGAAGTATGGTGGGCATGGCGAATCAGGCAGTATGCGTTCAGATGAGAATGGAAAGCTTGTTGGGTATATAGATTACGGTCGTAAGCGCCGTGAAGATCATTTTATGAAGCGTGGGCCTTTAAAAACACAATTGAGTAATATTATTAAAAAACGTGTCGTGCCAGAAGTTAAAAAGGCTTTCTGTTTCGATATCACACGTATCGAAGATTATAAAATTGCATGCTATCGTGGTGATGATAAAGGCTTTTTCAGGCAGCACCGCGATAACCAAAATCCAGGAACTGCGCACCGACGCTTTGCAATGACAATTAACCTAAACGCTGAAGAGTATGAGGGTGGGCATTTAAAATTTGCAGAGTATGGGAAGCATCATCTTTATAAGCCAGGAACAGGCGATGCTGTTATTTTTGGGTGTTCTGTTTTACATGAGGCGATGCCTGTTACAAGTGGGGACCGTTTCTGCTTGTTAGCTTTCTTTTATGATGAGGCAGCGAAAGATGTACGCAAAGAGTATTTAAGAAAAATGGGCGCTGGGCATGAAACAAAGATTGTTGGCAAAGCATTAGATAAATTAAAATCTGATGAAAGTGGCAGCGCTGATAATATTTAGAAAGTCTTGTTGATATAAGAGCACTTTGTGCAAGTAAAGCAAACTAATCGGTTAAGTCTTTCCAGAACTTTTTAACTTTGTCGCCAAAGCTTTCATGATTTGGGCAGTTTTTTTCACCTAGCGATTCATCTAAGTCTTTAAGGAGTTGTTGTTGGTCTTTGCTTAGACTTGTTGGAACCTCAATATCCATATGGACAATCATATCGCCACGCGAAGATTTGCGCATAATAGACATGCCTTTGCCCCGTATACGAAGTTGGTTGTCATGTTGCGTGCCTGCTGGAACAGTTAATTTTACTTTTTTACCATCAATACTTGGAACTTCGACAGATCCGCCAAGTGCCGCCTTTGTCATGGGAATAGGCACTTTGCAGTGAATATCATTTTGATCTCGATAAAAAATTTCATGTTGCTTGACTGAGACAAAAAGGTATAAGTCACCACGCCCACCACCGCGTGTGCCAGCTTCGCCTTCGCCGCTGAGGCGAATACGTGTGCCATCATCTACACCGGCGGGGATTTTGATAGAGACTTTTTTTGATTTTTCAATGCGTCCAGCACCATTACATTCTTTACAAGGGTTTTTAATCATTGCGCCAGAACCATTACAGTCAGGGCATGACCTTTCAATTGTAAAGAAACCTTGCTGCATGCGGACATTTCCATGGCCACCACATGTTTCACATGTTGTTGGTCCAGATCCAGGTTCAGAACCAGATCCATCGCATGGCTCACAACCATCATAGGTTGGTATATTTATTTTTGCTTCTTTTCCATGGAAGGCTTCTTCCAGTGTGATGCTCATGTTATAGCGCAAGTCTGATCCACGTTGTGCAAAGTTACTGCGTCTTGAGCCGCGTCCGCCGCCATTGTTCATAAAGTCGCCAAAAACTTCGCTGAAAATATCAGAAAAACCACCAAAGTCAGATGGTCCTGCACCACCACCACCTTGCTGGAATGCAGCGTGTCCCATGCGGTCATAAGCTGCGCGTTTGTTTTCGTCTTTTAAGATGTCATAAGCTTCATTTATTTCTTTGAATTTTTGTTCAGCTTCTGGATTGTCAGGATTGCGGTCTGGGTGATATTCCATGGCCTTTTTGCGATACGCTTTTTTAAGTTCATCGGCAGAGGCAGATTTATCAACGCCTAGTGATTCATAGTAGTCTTTTTTATCGGACATCAGAAGTTACTTCCAAGAAAAGACCCTCTTGCGCAATAGGGAAGGCGCAAGAGGGGCGATTTATGTTTATGCAGATTTTTTCTCATTTGAAGCTTCGTCATCATCATTCGACTCATCTTCATTGATTTCTTCAAAGTCAGCATCTACAACTTTTTCGTCAGCTTTTTCAGATGTTTCACCATCTTCTCCAGCTTCTTCTTGCGCGGCCTTATACATGGCCTCACCAAGTTTCATCGCTGACTGCATTAGCTGATCAGATTTTTCTTTGATGTCTGCAGTATCTGCTTCTTCATTTTCTAGAAGCTCTTTCAGTGCAGATAAGTCTTCTTCGATTTTAGTTTTTTCTTCATCTGAAAGGGCGCTTCCGTGCTCATCCAAAGATTTTTGTGTAGAGTGAAGAAGGCCATCAGCTTGGTTTCTTGTCTCGATGGCATCGCGACGCTTCTTATCTTCTTCTGCGTGCTCTTCTGCTTCCTTAACCATGCGTTCAATGTCTGTGTCTTCAAGTCCACCAGAAGCTTGAATGCTGATTGTTTGCTCTTTGCCTGTTGCTTTGTCTTTTGCGCTAACGTTCACAATACCGTTCGCGTCAATATCGAAAGTAACTTCAATTTGTGGCATGCCGCGCTGAGAAGGTGGAATACCTTCTAGGTTAAACTCACCAAGAAGCTTGTTATCTGAAGCCATTTGGCGCTCACCTTGGCAAACGCGAATGGTCACCGCCGCTTGATTATCTTCAGCTGTTGAGAAAACTTGACTCTTCTTTGTTGGGATCGTTGTGTTGCGCTCAATAAGAGGTGTGAAAACACCGCCTAAAGTCTCAATTCCGAGTGATAGAGGCGTCACATCTAGAAGAAGAACGTCTTTAACATCACCTTTAAGAACACCAGCTTGGATCGCAGCACCAACAGCAACAACTTCATCTGGGTTAACACCGCGATGAGGCTCTTTACCGAAAAACTCTTGAACAGACTCTGCAATTTTAGGCATGCGAATCTGACCACCAACCAAAATGACTTCGTCAATATCAGAAGCTTTTAGGCCAGCATCTTTCAGGGCTTTTTTACAAGGGTCCATTGTACGCTTGATAAGATCTTCAACCAATGTTTCAAGCTTCGAACGACTCATTTTAACAGACAAGTGTTTTGGGCCTGATTGATCAGCCGTAATGTAAGGCAAGTTGATTTCTGTTTGCATAGAGCTTGAAAGTTCAATTTTTGCTTTTTCTGCAGCTTCTTTTAAGCGTTGCATGGCAAGAGGGTCTTTACGAAGATCCATACCATTTTCTTTTTCAAATTCATCGGCAAGGTATTCGATAATACGTTTGTCAAAGTCTTCACCACCTAGGAATGTATCACCGTTGGTTGCTTTAACTTCGAAAACGCCATCACCAATTTCAAGGATAGAGACGTCAAATGTTCCGCCTCCAAGGTCATAGACAACAACGGTGCCAGCTTCTTTTTTGTCCAGCCCATACGCTAGCGCAGCGGCCGTTGGTTCGTTGATAATACGCAGAACTTCTAGGCCTGCGATTTTACCAGCATCTTTTGTTGCTTGACGTTGTGAGTCATTAAAGTAGGCAGGTACAGTGATAACAGCTTGTGTAACAGGTCCACCAAGATAGCTTTCAGCAGTTTCTTTCATTTTTTGAAGGATGAAAGCACTAATTTCACTTGGGCTGTAATCTTTGCCACGCGCACTTACCCATGCATCGCCATTTTTACCTTTTGTGATTTTAAAAGGTGCAGCTTCTGCTTCTTCTTTCACAATTTTATCTTCAAAGCGTCGGCCCATAAGACGCTTAACAGCATAAAGTGTATTTTCAGGGTTTGTCACAGATTGGCGCTTTGCCGCCTGTCCGACCAAACGCTCACCTTCTTCAGTAAAGGCAACCATTGAAGGCGTTGTTCTTGCCCCTTCAGAATTTTCAATAACTTTAGGGTTTTTACCATCCATGATTGCGATACATGAATTTGTTGTCCCAAGATCAATACCAATTACGTGACTCATTTTACATAAACCTTTCTTTTTATTCATTTTTAAAAATACACATATAGTCTTTGTGGATATTCTAAAGTCGATATAAGCATCTATTTCCACCCCTGCAAGGGAGAAACTTAAAAAAAATCATAATTTCTTCAAAATAAATACTGTTTTACAAAGGAAAGCAAAGCTTACAAAGCTTTCAAGGCATTGTTTTGTATTTCAAAAAGCTCTGTCGTTCCTTTTCGTGCAAGCTTCATTAGATCTAGAAAAGCATCGTCGCTGAAAGGTTTGTCTTCAGCGGTTCCTTGGATTTCGACAATGCCTCCTTTTGCAGTTAGAATAAAGTTTGCATCGGCGCCTGCATTAGAGTCTTCTGGATAATCTAAGTCGAGGACGGGTTGATCTTCATAAATACCGCAAGAAATTGCTGCAACCTGATCTAAGAGAGGGATCGCTTCAATAAGTTCTTTTTCAACCAGGCCGTGAAATGCTTGATACAACGCAACATATGCGCCTGTTATTGATGCTGTGCGTGTGCCACCATCTGCACGAATAACATCACAATCAACAATGACTTGACGTTCGCCCAGCGCTTCTAAGTCAACAACTGCTCGTAGTGATCTTCCAATAAGGCGTTGAATTTCAACAGTTCTTCCACCTTGCTTGCCGCGGGCGGCTTCACGATTTGTACGTGACCCTGTTGCGCGTGGTAGCATGCCATACTCTGCTGTCACCCATCCTTTGCCTTGTCCTCTCATAAAAGAAGGAACGCGCTCTTCAACAGACGCTGTACATAAAACATGTGTGTCGCCGCATTTAATAAGGCACGAGCCTTCTGCTTGTGGTGCAAAGCCCAGATCGATTGATATATCGCGTAACTGGTCAAAGTGGCGTCCTGATGGACGAGAAATATTTTGTGTCATGTGTTTCTTCCCTTTGTTTTGTTGTTTGTTAAAGGACATTACAAAAAAAAAATGAAAAATAAAAGTCCTACTTCTTGTATGGATTTGTTTGAGAGACTATATTTCAATCTAAGATATTCAAATCATCACTCTCATTCTTTTAAGAGGAAGTTTAGCTATGACATCAGGTGAAAACACACAAGAACAAAATAAAGAGACATCTTTTGATGACCCATTGCTGCAAGCACAAGCTGAGCAATCTGAAAATCCAACGCCAGATACTCACTCAGCTGAACAAGCTTTTCAAGCGACGCATATTCATCATTCAAGACCTAAAAAAAATAATGAAAATGATGTTGAAGAGCTTATGGAAGAAATGCAGGAAGAAGATGAGGATGCTGTTGAAGAAGATGCTCCTGAAAGTGAAGTGCAACAGCTTGAAGCCAAGCTTGCTGAAATGAAAGAGACGGCTTTACGTGTTGCCGCAGAGAACGAGAATTTACGTCGTCGTGTTGAGAAAGAAAAGTCAGATACAGCAAAATATGCTGTATCAAGTTTTGCAAAAGACCTTTTAAATGTGTCGGATAACTTGCGTCGCGCACTTGATGCTGTGACAGATGAGCAAAGGAAGCTGGAAGGCTTTTCTAGCTTCTTAGAGGGCGTTGAAATGACAGAAAGAGAGTTGCTTGCAACTTTCGAGAAAAACAAGATAGAGAAAATTGACCCTAAGGTTGGTGAAGACAAATACGATTATAATTTCCACCAAGCAATGTTCGAGCAGCCAAGTGATGAGCATGATGCTGGTGTTATTATGCAAGTCATGCAAACAGGGTACAAGCTTCATGATCGCTTGTTAAGGCCTGCTTTGGTTGGTGTAGCTAAATAAGCTTTAGGACTTTTTCTTTTCTTCTGATATGACCTCACGCACGATTTCTTTGAGGGCATCTTTTACATCACCGCTTGTTGATTTCAAGTGCAGGTCGCGTTGTGGGAAGGGAATCTCGATATTATGTTCTTGCAGCGTATTCCAAAGAGCAAGATAAACATCTCCTTTAATATTGGTAATGCCACGTGCAGGATCATTGATCCAGAATCGTAATTCCAAATCAACTGAGTTGTCGCCAAATCCAGTAATCAGACAAAGAGGGGTCGGGTTCTTAAGAATTCGTTCCATTCCTTCAATAGACTTAGGAACAATATCAATCACATGGTTTATATCTGCGTTGTAAGAAACACCAAAGGGAAGTCTTAACCGAACACGTTTATGTGTGTATGACCAGTTAACCACCTTATCTGTAATCATAATTTCGTTTGGAATAAGATGTTCTTCACCATCACGTGTCAGTACAGACACACAACGCGCACTTAGCGAGTTAACCCACCCGTAAACATCTCCACCAAGTGAGACGACGTCTCCAGGTTTGATTGATTTATCAACGAGAAGAATAAGTCCAGAGATAAAGTTCGAGAAAATCTTTTGCAAACCAAAACCAAGACCAACACCAACAGCACCAGAAAAAACAGTCAATGCTGTCATGTCGATTCCTGCAATATTAAGTGCGACCCATATTGTGGCTGCGATAACAAAAATTTTAAAAAGTTTTGAAAATAGAACTTTGACAGAGGCATCAATGTTTGGCATTTCATCAAGCTTTTTCTCAACAAGGCGAGAGAGGTTGATTGCAAGCCACAAGATGAAAACGAATGAAAAGCCAGCACGAATGATGCTGAGAGCTGAAATATGCACGTCGCCGATATCAAAGGCGATACGATCGAGAAGCGTTGCTGTATCATCTTGGATGCCGAGAATCAGAAGTGCCATAACAAACCAAGCAATCACAGCAATGATGCGGGCAAGAATCGCGTCTTTCACAATCACAGAGCTTGTGCGGATAATGCTCCAAACACCAACAAGGTAGGCAAATGTCCGAATAAAGTGATTTGGCAAGCCAAAATCATCAGCGGCCAAAGAAAGGATCCCAAGTGTTAGGGCTAAGATAGCAGGGTAAAAAACCTGTCCTATAATATCTTTGACAGATTTAGGGATCCATTGATTTTTACGCCGCCTGAAGTAGCCTTGCAACAAGCGAAGCAAGTATTTTGATGCAAAAAATGTAAGGCCACTAACAACAAGTATGGATGCAAGCTCAACAAAAGTAGAGACTGTTAAGACATGATCTAGAAACCATGTTTTAATAGATTTTACCATTTCCAAATCAAAAGAAAGGTTCTCAAGTTTTTGTTTCGTTTTGTTGTCCATTAATGATTCATTATGCCCTTATTTTTTGTTTGCATTCGTATCTTCCAATTGACGTAGTAAAATGCTGACGAGTTCAGCTGAGAAAAATTCAAGCCGTGCTGCGTATCGGCTGAGGTCATCAGAAAGTTTATTGTAACCAACAACGGCGGGAATTGCAGCAATTAATCCAAGTGCTGTTGCGAAAAGAGCTTCGGCGATTCCAGGCGCAACGACGCTTAAAGATGTGTTGTTCATCATGCCAATCATGCGAAAGCTGTTCATAATTCCCCAAACTGTTCCAAAAAGACCGACGAAAGGTGCTGTTGACCCAACTGTCGCTAGAAATCCCATATATTTTTCCAGGTGGCTCATTTCTTTTTCAATACGCAATTGAAGAAGGCGTTCAAGCCTTTCTTGAACTGAAATATGGCTTGCATCTGACTCTTCCTTTTTCGAGGTAATGCGCTTCCATTCATTCAAAGCAGTTGCAAATACATTTGCAATTGGATCTTCAGGACGTTTCTTGGCACGTACCAGCATGTCATCTAGCGGCTCGCCATCCCAAAAGCGCTTTTCAAAACGCGTTGCAAGTAGTGTTAATTTTTTAAAGCGCAAAAACTTGTCGATAATGATTGTCCAAGACCAGATAGAAGATGCAATAAGCATAATAATAACAGATTTGACAACGAAGTCAGCCTGTATAAAGAGGCCCCAAAAAGAGAAGTCGACAGTGCCAGCAAGTGTTGTTGTTTCAACCATGTGATAATTGGCCTTTTATTTTGTTGTTGATACGGACAGGTTTCATGTCTTTATTCACGCAGACTAGAATAACTCTTAAACAGACAATTTCAACATCTTCTTTAAGAATATTTTGGGTTAATGTCATGCTGGCACCGCCAAGTTCGGTTACTTCGGTACGTACAACCAGGTCATCATAGAGTTGCGCGGGCTTCATGTAATCAGCTTCAACCTTGCGTACAACAAAAATAAAGCCTTCTTCTTCAAGTTCTTTGCGGTTAATGCCGTGTGCGCGCAGCATCTCTGTACGTGCGCGTTCGGCAAATTTTAGGTAATTTGAGTGGTAAACCACGCCGCCAGCATCCGTGTCTTCGTAATATATGCGAAGAGGGAGGTGATGCATGTTGTTTTCTAAGTAACCGTATAAAGCCATGATGCTGCTTAAACTAGTGTATTTTAGCAGAAAAACCAAGTTAGATTTTTATGAATTTTCTTTGTTGTCTTCTGCGATTTTATCTGTATAATGTGCGTCTTCTTATCGCATGCGGATGTGGTGAAATTGGTAGACACGCTAGATTTAGGTTCTAGTGCTGCGAGGCGTGGGGGTTCAAGTCCCTCCATCCGCACCATCAAAAAATAAAACTAATTTGTATTACTAAGATCAACAAGTCCTTTAGGCACTTCTCCTTTTGTGATCCGCGTTGTCTTAATGCTTAGCAGCTGCTTCTTTCGCGTCATTTTTAAGTATGTTTTTTTTCTCCAAATAGAGATGATCATTACAGTGAAGATTAATCACTTTTTCTATTCGGTTTGTCCAAAATAAAGGCTCTTTCTTTGGGTGGGTTGTGCCTACATTGCGAATGTCTGTGAATCGTGGTATACTTAAGTCATTGTTCAAAAAGAATAAGGGAGACCTACCAATGGTTAAGCATGATGTAGTTGTTGCGGATGATGTTGTTGTTAAGCTTTCGCAAGAAATGGAAAAGTACGCAGGAACATTAAAGTTTGTTGACGGTGATTATACATTACCTGAAGAGTTAAAAGATATGGCCCTTACCTCGGCTGCTGCAGCATTGTCTTATGCGCATGGTGAGGTTGAGAAGGGAGATAAGAGAACACCACTCCAAATCCTTTCAGAAACATACGGGGTTGACCCTAACCTTATTAAGCTTCGCAAAGATGGGGATATCACACATGAAAGTCTTGCTTCACAACTTCTTGCTGTTTCGATGACACAAAATACGGTTATTGATAAAGCGACTGGGAAAATCGTTACGACTTTTGATAATCGAATTTCTGAAAGAAATGAGATCTCTGCAGCCGATGGCGGTGTAAAAGATGCCCTGATCAAGCAGATCTATCATGATAACTTCCCTGAAGACGCTGCTGATGTCACATATGATGTGAGTAATGAGCAATTTATCCAAAAAATGCTCGATTGGAATTATGAAGGCGCGAATCCAAAAGTTCAAAAAGGTGCGCTGACAAAAGAAGAAAGAAAAGAGCTTGGTGCGGAAACACTAGGTGACAAAATTGAAGCCAAGGCTTCTGTGATTTTAGATAAGATTGCAGGCAGAGAATAAAATTTAAATTATATCCCACAAACTTCTCCACAAAATCTGTGGATAAGTTTGTGGATTAATCTTTTTCGCTATCAAAAATCTTACAAGAACTGGGAAAAAATACACTTTGCTTAAAAAAGAAGCACCATCTAAGTGTATGATTTTAAACAACTTTAAGAATTATCTTTTGATTTCATTGGTTTTTTATTTAAGTGTTGAGTTTTTTGCAACGGTTGTGGAAATCCCAATAGGAAACTTTATTTTTTTAAGATACCAAGCCCTAACTCTTGCTGCTCAAGGGCTCTAATTTTATTGCGTAGTCTAGCAGCTTGTTCGAACTCAAGATTAGCAGCTGCGTCATGCATGTTTTTTTCAAGCTTTTTAATTTGTTCACGAAGATCTTTGCCTATTAATAAGCGGTCTACATCTTCGGTTTGTTTCTCTGGACTTTGAAGTAGGTCTTTTTGGATCCCTTTTGGTGTTATGCCATTCTTTTTATTGTACTCTTCTTGTGTTTTTCGGCGACGTTCTGTTTCGTCTAACGCTCTGCGCATTGAATTTGTTATTTTATCTGCATAAAGAATAACACGCCCATTAATATTTCGTGCAGCGCGTCCAATCGTTTGGATGAGGGATGTTTCTGATCTCAGAAAACCTTCTTTGTCGGCGTCTAGAATGGCAACCAAGGCACATTCTGGTATATCCAGTCCTTCACGTAGTAAGTTAATGCCAATCAGTATGTCAAAAGTACCTTTGCGTAGGTCTTGGATAATTTGAATCCGTTCAAGGGTATCAACGTCAGAATGCATGTAGCATGCCTTTAGACCAGCATCATTAAGATATTCAGTAAGGGACTCAGCCATTTTTTTAGTTAAAGTTGTGACCAAGACACGCTCACCATTTTTAACACATTTTCTACATTCATCCATGAGGTCGTCAACTTGGCTTTCAACAGGGCGTACATCGCAAGGCGGATCAAGAAGGCCTGTCGGACGCACAAGCTGTTCAATAAATGCGCCACTTGTTTGTTCTAGTTCCCAAGGGCCAGGGGTCGCAGAGACATGAATGGTTTGTGGGCGTAATTCTTCCCATTCTTCAAACTTTAAGGGGCGGTTATCTTTACAAGCAGGTAGACGGAAGCCATGTTCTGAAAGCGTTGTTTTGCGAGAAAGGTCACCTTTAAACATCCCGTTGATTTGAGGGACTGTTACATGGCTTTCATCTGTAAAAAGAATGGCATCTTTAGGAAGATATTCAAAAAGCGTGGGTGGTGCAGTGCCTGGCGCGCGTCCTGTCAGGTAGCGAGAATAGTTTTCAATCCCTGCGCAGCTGCCTGTTGAGGCCATCATTTCTAAGTCAAAATTTGTGCGTTGTTCTAGTCGTTGCGCTTCTAGTAGTTGATTGTTTTTACGAAAATATGCAACGCGTTCTTTAAGGTCAGCACGAATCTGTTTGATGGCTTGTTGTATTGTTGGGCCAGGCGTAACATAGTGTGAGTTTGCAAAGACCCGAATAAAGTCAAGGTTTTGAGTTTTCTTCCCTGTCAAAGGATCAAATTCGCAAAGTTCATCAAGCTCATCACCAAACATAGCAATACGCCACGCACGATCTTCTAAGTGAGCAGGAAAAATCTCAACAGAGTCGCCACGAACGCGAAAATTACCACGATTAAAGTTTGTATCGTTTCTTTTATAGTGGATATCAACAAGGTTACGTAACAATTCATCGCGGTTCACGCGCTGTCCTTTTTCGAAGTGCAGCGTCATACTTGTATAGTCTTCAGCCGACCCAATACCATAAATGCATGAGACACTTGCGACGATTACAATGTCTTGCCGTTCAAATAATGCCCGTGTTGCTGCGTGCCGCATACGGTTTATTTCTTCATTAATTGACGCATCTTTATCAATAAAGGTATCGCTGCGTGCGACATAAGCTTCGGGCTGGTAGTAATCATAATAAGAAACGAAATATTCAACGGCATTGTTTGGTAGAAACGCTTTAAATTCCTGATAAAGTTGTGCCGCAAGTGTTTTGTTGGGCGCCATAATCAGTGCAGGTCGTCCTGTTTCTTTGATGACATTGGCAACTGTGAATGTCTTTCCTGACCCTGTAACGCCAAGTAGAACTTGGTCTTTCTCGCCAGCGTTAAGGCCTTTTACCAGTGTCTTGATTGCTTCCGGCTGATCACCTGAAGGCTCGAACGGCGCATCAATCTGATAGCTGTTAATCTTTTTTGTAAATTTATCTATCACGTTGGCTTGCATTTTTATATGTTGTTCTCATCAATAAATTTTAAACATGTAAGCATAGTTTCTATGAAAAAGATTGCTCTTTATGAAGATTGTGATGAAGACGGCGTTATGCAAGTTGCAAAACGATTCGTTGGCATCCTATCGTGTGGAGATGTCATTTCTTTGAAGGGCGATTTAGGTGCAGGTAAAACTTTTTTTGCAAAAGCACTGCTGAAGATGTTGGGATATAAAGGCGAGGTGCCTAGCCCAACTTTTCCACTCGTCCAAGTTTATGAAGAATTGACACCGCCTGTTTGGCATTTTGATTTATACCGCTTAAAAACAGAAGAAGAAGTCTATGAGTTGGGTATTGAAGAGGCTTTTCTGAATGCGGTTAGCTTGATAGAGTGGGCAGAAAAAGCATCACATGTTTTGCCCAAAGATCTTTTGGAAATCAACATCACATTCACCGATAATGACAATACACGTCATATCACATTGACAGGAAATGAAAAGTGGCAGACCAGATTGAAGAGTTTTTAAAAGAGTGTGGCCTTGATGATTGGCAACGTCAAACGTTACCATCGGATGCTTCACGAAGGTGTTACACGCGCCTTATCAAGGGTGATGCGCGTTACATGCTTATGGATTCATCACGTGAAAATGAGTCTTATAAAAAGTTTATGGTTGTACAAAACATTCTCAGTCGACAAGGTTTTTCCGTGCCACAAGTTTACTTTCAAAAAGATGCGTGCGGCCTAGCTGTTTTAGAAGATTTTGGCACAGCTAGTTTTACCGTCGTACTTTCGGAAGCACCTGAGGAAGAAGAGGCGCTTTATCATGCCGCAACAGATGTTTTGATCAAGCTACATAATATGAAAAGCGAAGAGCTTGTAGAAGTTGATACCGCGCACTTTATAGAGCGCGTTAAGCTTGTTCCAGACTGGTATCTGACAGACCTAGATAGCTATGTTGTTGATGAGTTTATATATATTTGGAAAGATATTATTGCGCAGTTGAATGATACAAACCGCGTGATGACGTTGTTGGATTATCATGTTGATAACTTGATGTGGCTTCCCGATAGGCTGAAGCATAAAAGATGTGGATTGCTTGATTTCCAAGATGCCGTGATGATGCCGCAAGGATATGATATTATGTCACTTTTGCGTGATGACAGGCGGAATATCCCTGGTGGCCTTCAAAGAGAACTAATAGATAAGTTTATTGCTGAAACAGGTGTCGACCATGATGATTTTTTAAAAAATTATTATATCCTAGCAGCTCATCGTCACACAAAGAATCTAGGAATTTTTGCACGTCTAATGAAGCGTGATAAGAAGCGACATTACGGCACGCATATTCCACGCTTGCTTTCTTATATTGACGAAGAGACACAGCAAATTGATTGCCTTCACCCTTTAAATAAATGGTTTAAGAAATATGGTAAAATATCCTAATCAGGCTTTTATTTTAGCCGCAGGCTTTGGTACGCGTATGCGTCCGCTGACAAACGATTGTCCCAAGCCGCTTTTGCCTGTCAATGGAAAGCCAATTTTGCGCCATACTTTGGACAAGCTTGAGCAAGCACCGATTGAGAAGGTCGTTATTAATGGTCATTATCTTAAAAGCCAGATGTCACAATTTGTGGAAGATTATACTGGTGATTTAATAGTCTTATTTTCAGAAGAAGAAGAGGCTCTAGAAACAGGCGGCGGTGTTGTGCGTGCAGGACAGTTCTTGGACCTAAAGCAAGATCTATTTTGTGTGTTGGGGGACTCTTTGTGGGAAGGAGAAAATATATTCACGCATCTTGTCGAAAACTGGCAGCCAGAGAAAATGGACTTTTTACTCTCTCTCTTTCCGATTGATAGGATGTTGAACCCAACAAAAAAGGGTGATTTTCAGCGCGCAAAAAATGGTGCTTTGTCATGGGGGGATGATGTGCCTTACATGTATATGGGGGTGTGTCTTATTAAAGGTGGTATTTTTGAAGGTCTTGAGGAACGTTCATTTTCGATGAAAGATCTTTGGCAAAAATCTATGGATGATGGGCGCTTGTTTGGTGTTGAGTACCCAGGGCAGTGGTATCATCTTTCAACACCACGAGATATCAAGATGGTTGAGGATGCTTGTGACAGATAAAATCTTCCAGCAAGGCGTTTACAATATGCCTTCTGAATATTCTTTTTTAGATGTGATGGCCTCTTCTTTGCTGCATGATTTTGGTCATGATCCTCTGGCCTTTAGACGTGTAACCGTCTTTTTGCCAACACGACGTGCTTGCAGGCTTTTAGCAGAGTGCTTGCTTGAAAAATCACAGCAAGAGTCATTAGTTTTGCCCAAAATGTATCCATTGGCGGATCTGGATGATGAAGATATAGAATTCCAGCTTTATGACAAAAACCTTTCAGCAGAAATAAAACCGGCAATCAGTTCATTAGAGCGCCAATTAATTTTAACGCAATGTCTTTTGAAGGCAGGTTTTTATAATGAGCGTGGTGAAGTTGAAGACTTATCACTATCATCTGCTACTCATTTATCTCAACAGCTTTGTGGTTTTTTGGATCAAGTTCAATCTGAAAGGCTCTCGCTGAGTGAGATGAAAGATCTTGTTCCTGAGGCTTACGCTGTTCATTGGCAAAAAAACCTAGATTTTCTAAATGTTATCTCCCAGCAATGGCCGCGCATTCTTGAGTCAATAGATAAAGTTGATCCGATGCAGCGCGTACACTTACTGCTGGAAAAGCAAACAAAAGCTTGGGAAGAAACGCCT
Organism: Alphaproteobacteria bacterium; assembly: GCA_030425825.1. Taxonomy (GTDB): domain Bacteria; phylum Pseudomonadota; class Alphaproteobacteria; order JAUHZY01; family JAUHZY01; genus JAUHZY01. The sequence continues at coordinate 768,430 of JAUHZY010000001.1, read as the reverse complement.
ACACATGACTATGTTATCGCAGCAGGGTCGACAGGCTCACATAAGACGACAGCAAAGCTTTTAGATGTTATCGCGAGGCTGCCTAACGGTACGGTTGTTTTGCCAGGGTTAGATCAGTCATATGATGTTGATACTTCAGATATTAAACCAACACACCCTCAGTATGGTTTAAGAGCTTTGTTGAGTTTTATGGAAGTCAATTATCGTGATGTTTCTGTTTTCCAAGGGTGTGCGCAACAGGGTCAAACACCTTCGTCCGAAAAAGTCACTTACGTTAATCAATTAATGCGTGATGAATATCATTGTCTTCCCCAAGGGGAAAAAGGATTGAAGGTTGTTTCTTGTGCGACATTAGAAGAAGAGGCTTCTGTTATTTCTTTATATTTACGTGATGCGCTTGAGAAAAAAGACATTAAAAAAGCAGCTCTCATATCGATGAATGATGATTTGAAGGGACGTGTCCAACAACGCCTAAAAAAATGGGGTGTTGATGTTTATATGAATGAGGGGCAAAAGCTAGAAGACTTATCAAAAGGGGTTTACCTAATATTAACAGCAAGATTGTTGTTTGAAGAGTTTTCTCCTCATGTTTTGATGGCTGTTTTGAAACATCCACTTTCTCGCCTGTGCTTTGAATCAAAAGAAATTATGTATATTGAACAACAGCTTGTTCGTGGTCATGTTTATGACTCTTTATCTTCGTTTCTAGAAAAAAATAGTGCGGAAAACCTTCTGGCAATTCAATCATTAAGCTCTGCGTTCAATGATGTTGCTAGCGATTTGGATGTGCAGAATTTTTCTAAAAAATCATCTGCACATTTGGTGTTTTCTGAGAAGATGCTTTCAAACCATTTTGACAAAACAGGAGAGAGGCTTTGGGTTGACGAAGAAGGACAAGCATTATCCTCGCTTTTTGAGGTGTTGCTGAAAAATGCACAAGGCTTAGGGCGTGTGAATGGTGCCGGTTATGTTGATTTTATAAGTAAGATATTTTCTTCACAGAAAATGGCGCCGCCTTCAAGGAAGCTTGATAAGATTGTCTTGCTAGGGCCACTTGAAGCACGTTTGCAAAAATTTGATCTTACAATTTTGGGTGGAATGAATGAAGGTGTTTGGCCGCCTGATCTATCAGAAAACATATGGCTTTCGAAATCAATGCGGGCTTCTTTTGGCTTGTTAACACCTGAAAGACGTGTTGGTTTGGCAGCGCATGATTTTGTTCAGTTTTCTGCGGGAAAAAATGTTATTCTGACGCGGGCAGAAAAAGAGATGGGGCGTTCCAGTGTTCCCAGTCGATGGCTTTCAAAAGTTCTAAAGTCAGATCCTGCATTATTAGACCTATCTTTTGTTTACTTAAGCAGAAGATTGCATCACCAAGTAGATGGTTTGTCTTTTGGTCCTCCTGAACCTGTTCCGCCAATTCATGTGCGTCCCAGGTCTTATTCTGTGAGTGATGTCGCTTTACTAACAAACAATCCTTATGCTTTTTATGTTCACCGTATTTTAAAACTATCGCCTTTACAGCCAATGGATTCGCAAATTGGTGCATTAGAGCGCGGCATTCTTATTCATGATATTTTTCGAGAGTTTGTCGAAACCTATCACCAGAAATGGCCTGGAGATCCTTATTCAGCATTGCTAGAAGTTGCAAAAAAATACTTTGATAGTATTTCTGAAGAAAACGAAGTCACCGTTTTCTGGTGGCAGCAGTTTAAGCAGATGGCAAAATGGTTTGTTGAACAAGAGGCAAGACGCCAAAGTGATGTTCAGACATCTCATGCTGAAATTAAAGGCGAGTTTATGACAGATTTAGAAATCTTGATTAAAGCCAAAGCAGATCGTATTGATGTCTTTAAAGATGGTCGTGTTGAAATTATCGATTACAAAACAGGCATGCCACCTCGCAAGGGAGATGTGCAAACAGGCATGGCGCCACAATTGCCCTTAGAGGCTTGGATTTTACAAGAAGGTGGTTTTCCAAAAGTGCGACCATCTCAAAATATTGTTTTATCGTATTGGAAGGTGGGGAAAGAATCTAAGGCAGATTCTTTTGAAAAAGATGTCCCAGGCATTGTTGAGGCGACAAAAGATCTTTTCTACGCTTTAATGTCTTTTTTTGTGAATCAGAAATCGCCTTTTTTGGCTTACCCACATGGCATTCCAGATGTTTCATTTCATGGCGAATATGATCATCTTGCGCGTGTTAAGGAGTGGAGCTGATGTTAGAAAACTTGAACCAGCTTCGCTATCAAGCACTTGACCCAGATGCCAATGTTTGGGTTGAAGCCAATGCAGGAACGGGTAAAACAAGATTGCTGATTGATCGTGTGACTCGTTTGTTGTTAGAAGGTGCTGCGCCTTCAAAAATACTTTGTCTAACATTCACGAATGCTGCAGCAGCTGAAATGAAAGAGCGCTTATTGCAGCGTGCAGGGGAGTGGCAATCATTGGAGCAAGACAAGCTTGCTGATGCTCTGCAGGATTTAGGTATTAAAAACCCTAGTCAAGAAATTGATATTGCACGTTCTTTGTATAGTACAATGTTTGAAGAAGAAATTGGTATTCACACTATTCATGGCTTTTGTCAAAGTTTGTTGAAGCGCTTTCCGATTGAAGCCGGCGTGCCTGTGAATTTTTCCCTTGCAGATGATCGTATGGCTGATGAAATGTTGGCATTATGTCGATCGCAAGTTCTGAAGAGTCCTGAGCTGGCAGTAGATGAGTCACTTCAAAAGTCTTTTGATCAATTAACAAAAACGCTTTCATATAGTCAGTTTTCTTCTCTTTTGTCGCAAGCTTTGTCAAGGCGTGATGCTTTGAGTGGCTTGTTTGAAAAATATACAGATGATAACGCGTTAAAAACAGCTTTGTGTTCAAGGCTTGATTTGACGATTGACGAGCTGGAAGACACACATGTGCTTGATCAAGCTTGCTCTGACGATTGTTTTGATAAAGAAAAGCTTGCAGCAGTTGTTAAGTGCCTTATGAAGGGAAGTAAGACTGATCAAACGAAGGCGCAGAAAATACATGATTGGATTGTTGCACCTTCTTCTAAAAGAAGAGGGATGTTTGAGGCCTATTGTAGTGTCTTCATGACGCAGCAAAGAACGGCACGAAAACCTTTGGCGACCAAGTCTGCACTTAAAAACAATCGAGATGCTCTAACCTTCATGAAGGAGGAATTTGATCGCTTATATACGGTGGTGGAGAAAACAAACGCAATTTATATTGCTAATCACAGCATGGCTTTGCTTAGCTTGGCGCGGGTCGCTTTGAAGATTTATCGTAAAATTAAGAGAGATCGAAATATATTGGATTATGATGATTTAATTTATAAGTCACATGCCTTGTTAAATAACCAAGAGCAATCGGACTGGGTGCTTTATAAGCTGGATGGAGGGATTGATCATATTTTATTAGATGAAGCACAAGATACATCGCCGTATCAATGGAAGATTGTTGAGTCTGTGTTGGACGATTTTTATTCAGGACAATCAAAAGCAAGTCAAACAAGAACATTATTTGTCGTTGGTGATGCCAAACAATCTATTTACAGCTTTCAAGGTGCAGATATAGCGCAATTTTACTCCATGAAAAAAACACTAAAATCTCGAATAGAGGCTTCAAAAAAAGTTTGGAGAGAAATCAATCTGACATTATCATTTCGTTCAACAGTGCCTGTTTTACAGGTTGTTGATGATGTTTTTCAACAAGGTGATGCCTCAAGCGGCGTTGTTTTTGACGAGCCCATTCATCATGAAACTTATCGTGAGAAAGAGGGTGGGGTTGTTGCCGTTTGGCCATTAGTTGAAAAGGATGAAGAGTTATCTTCAGAGATTGATTTTGCAACACAAAGCAAGCAAGGGAATCTACATACAAAAGCCGCTGAAGATATCGCAGAGAGAATCGCAAGTTGGATTTCTGAAGAGCGTGTTTTAACAAGTAAAGGACGCGCTGTAACGCCTGGAGACATCATGATTTTGTGCCGCAAAAGGCATCAGCTTTTCCAATCTTTGCCAGGGGCTTTAAAAAGGCGCGGTATTGATGTGGGTGGTATTGATCGTTTGAAAATTCTTGATGATATTGCAGTTCAAGATTGTCTTGCCTTGATAAATTTTGTGTTATTGCCAAGTGATGACATGTCTTTAGCTTGTGTATTAAAAAGCCCCTTTATAGGTCTTAGCGAAGAAGCGCTGTTTGAGTTATGTGTTGGGCGCAATGACAAAACACTTTGGCAGCGTATTATTGAATCTGCAAAACATCAAGATGCCGTCATGTTTTTACAAAAATGTCTTTCTGAATCAGCGCGAAGGTCACCCTGTTCATTTATTCGTTTTGTTCTTTACGAGCTTGATGTGTTCAGCAAGTTTATCTCGCGTTTGGGTGGTCAGGTTGAAGAGGTTATGGTCGAATTTATAGAGCTTGCAAATGCTTTTGAAAAAAACCATGTGAAGTCTTTACAGCTTTTCCTTGAATGGATTCAGTCATATGACCGTGATTTGAAAAGAGAGTTCGAAAATGCAGATCATGACCATGTGCGTATTATGACTGTACATGGTTCAAAAGGCTTGCAGGCGCCAATCGTTATTTTAGCTGATGCGGCTTTGCGGGTGGAAAGGTCATCAATTGACCAAACAGGCTATATTTTTGAAGATGATGGGCTTGTTTTTTGGGCGCCTTCTAGAAAAGTGACGTCTGAATATATTGATAAAATGATGGATGAAAAAAATGAGCAATTGCTTCAAGAGCACCATCGTTTGTTATATGTCGCGATGACGCGTGCCGAAGATGAACTTTATGTTGCTGGGTTTGGTGATACGAAAAAGATGCCTGATGGTGCATGGTATCAGTACGTATCAAACGCTTTGGGTGATGTGGATGCTGTCATTGCGTCACAAGAAAAGGAAGTTATCGAAAAAGATCATCATGCCGCAGTAGCCCTGACAGACATTAAAATACCCGATTGGGCTTTTCAGATGGTCGATGGCAGCAGTTTCTCAACAGATTATCTTGCACCTTCAACAGTCGATTTGCAAAAGATTATGCCTGCTGTGCAGAAGAATATAAGTGATCAGCATTTACAAAAACCAAGCCAGGCCAAAGAGCGCGGTATTTTAATTCATAAACTTTTAGAGTATTTGCCAGAATTTGCTGCTGAAAAACGTGCAAAAATAGCAGAAGAATATTTAAAAAAACGTGTTGATGAGGGCGATCAAGACATCAAAGATATTATCGCATCCACGCTAAATGTTTTGGAAGATGAAAAGCTGAAGGTGTTTTTTGGTGAAAACTCTTATGCAGAAGTTCCTGTGATATCAAATGCAAATAACCGTATTGTTTCAGGTCAAATTGATCGGGTGGCCGTGACAAATGATGAGGTTTTGATATTAGATTTTAAAACAGGAAGTCGTCCACATGAAATGCCTGTGTACTATGAAGAGCAAATAGAGTCATATATTGAGGCGATGCAGAAAGTCTACCCGAACCACAGAATTCGAGGATATATTCTTTGGATTGTGGGTAATGTCCTTGACGAAATCACTTTAAAACACCATGTTTAATAAAATAATTTTAACCATATGAGGTATGATAATGAGTAAAGCAAAATCTGTTAGTGACGATAACTTTGATGCAGAAGTATTGAAGGCTTCAAAACCTGTTTTGGTAGACTTTTGGGCTGAGTGGTGTGGGCCTTGCAAAGCTGTTGCGCCTGTCTTAGACGAGTTATCAGAAGAAATGGCTGATCAGGTTGATATTGCAAAGGTAAACATTGATGAAAATCCTGAAACACCAACCTCTTATGGTGTGCGTGGTATTCCGACGATGATGTTGTTTCAAAATGGTGAATTGAAAGCGACGAAAGTTGGTGCGTTACCAAAAGTTCAGCTAAAAGAGTGGCTGGAATCAGTTCTGTAAAAATCATGACATCTTATTTTTCAATTGATGACCTAGACGTTGCTGATAAGACAGTCATTGTGCGTGTTGATTTAAATGTTCCTCTGGATGATGCAGGGAATGTTGGTGATGTAACGCGCCTGCTGCGTATTTTACCAACTTTGAAAGATCTTGTGAGTCGTCATGCAAAAATTATTTTGATTTCACATCTAGGCCGACCTAAAGGGAAAGTTGTTCCCGAGCTGTCTCTTCGTCCTGTTGTTGAGGCATTAGATGGCCTTGTTGATTTCGATGTTACTTTTATTCCTGACTTGTTGGGTGAGCTAGCACAAGGTGCTGCCCAATCTCTTGAGCCGGGCAAGGTTGTTGTGTTTGAAAACTTAAGGTTTGAAAAAGGCGAAGAGGAAAATAGCGCTTTTATAGCCGAACGTTTAGCTTCTTACGCAGATTTTTATATTAATGATGCTTTCTCAGCATCCCATCGCTCTCATGCTTCGGTTGTTGGGCTTCCCAAGCATCTGAGAAGTGCAGCAGGGCGCCTGATGGAAGCCGAGCTTGAAGCTTTGTCAGGGAGTTTAGAAAGCCCGGCAACGCCAGTGATGGGTATTGTTGGTGGCTCAAAAGTTTCTACAAAACTTAGCTTGCTTTCGAATCTGATGAATAAGGTAGATTTTCTGGTCATTGGTGGCGCGATGGCAAATACTTTTTTAAAGGCTCAGGGGCAGTCAATCGGTACGTCGCTGGTCGAAGATGAGATGCTGGATACAGCGAGAAAAATTTTGGATGAATCGGCAGATAAACAATGTGAAGTTATTCTGCCTTTAGATGTCGTTGTCGCACCGTCTTTGTCAAAAAACACCCCATCAAAAACAGTTCTTCTGGAAAATATGCCGGAAGATGAAATGATTTTAGATCTAGGTGAGCGTACGGTTCATCATATTTCATCATATTTAGATAAGTCAAAAACATTGATATGGAATGGACCGCTTGGTGCTTTTGAAATTGAGCCTTTTGACCATGGAACTGCGAAAATAGCTGCCAAAGCAGCAGCACTGACGGCAAGTGGGAAACTTCTGAGTGTCGCTGGCGGTGGTGATACGGTTGCAGCATTGGCGTCTTCAGGTGTTGAGCGTGGTCTGAGTTATATTTCTACGGCAGGTGGCGCTTTTTTAGAGTGGTTAGAAGGGAAGGATCTTCCTGGTGTTGCGGCTCTTTCTAGTTCTTAGTTTATGGCTACTTCCTTCTCTAAGCATAGCTTCTTCGTTTTATGTTTTTATTGATGATCAAAAAATTTTCCTAAGTGACATAGAGGTCTTGCCACCATTTGTAGAAAAGGCGCAAGCGTTTATACAGGGAAAGTCTTTTTCTGTGTTAAATAAAACACAAGATCGTTATGGCGATGCTTATGCAGAGCTTTTTTTCGACAGTCAAATATTGCAAGAAGCTCTTTTAGAGAGAGGATGGGCGCGGCGTATTTCGGGTGGTAAATACAAAGAAAATGAAAAAGCAGCCATAACTAAACGTCTTGGTTTGTGGGGCTTGCCAGAGTATGAGGTAAAACAAGCCAATGTTGTAGGCAAAGATATTGGCAGCTTTCAAGTTGTTAAGGGGAAAGTTTTTGGAACCTATTTAGCAAAAAAAGTTCTTTATATTAATTTTGATAAAGATTGGAAAGAAGACTTCACCATCTTAATTGAAAAAAAAGACCTGAGAAAAATGTCACGTGAAGGTTTTTCTCCAGAAAATCTTCACGGAAAAACAGTTATGGTGCGCGGATTAGTTGAAAAATATTATGGTCCCATGATAAAGGTAATAGACATAAATCAATTGGAGATTCTAAATGACTTCTGAGAAAGAGCCTGATCTTAATGACTTTATGGCGCAGTCTGTGCAGCAGCAAGAAGACCCTGCTGAAATAACAGAAGAAGAAAAGCTGAAAAAAGCTTTAAAAGAAAGAGATCCAACACGATACGGTGATTGGGAATTTAAAGGGCGCTGTATAGATTTTTAACCGCATCCGGCGCGTGTGAGGGAAAGTGGAAATACAAAATCATCATTTAGATCTAGCTTGGATGAATAATCCTGCGTTGCAGAGATTACTAGATGTGTTTAAGTCTTCAGGTCATGAAATACGTTTGGTTGGTGGCGCTGTGCGCGATAGCATTATTGGGCGGCCTGTCACAGATATCGACCTTGCAACAGCATTGCTTCCTCAAAATGTTGTGAAACTTTTAGAGGCTAAGAAAATTAAGGTGCTTCCTATTGGTATTGAGCATGGGACAGTGATGGCCGTTATTGATAGCCATTGCTTTGAAATTACAACCTTGCGGCGGGATCTAGAAACAGATGGTCGTCACGCAAAAGTATCATTTACAGATGATTGGCAGCAAGATGCGTCGCGTCGCGATTTTACAATGAATGCACTTTATCTTTCTAGTGATGGATTGATTTTATATGACTATTTCGAAGGTCTGAAAGATCTCAAGGCAAGGCATATACGCTTTATAGGGGATGCGGAGTCTCGTATTCAAGAAGATTATCTGCGTGTCTTAAGATATTTTCGTTTTTTAAGTTATTTTGAGGATGTTGAAGCAGATAGCACAATTTTGGCGCTTTTCAAAAAACATGAGGATGCTCTTTCTCAATTATCTTGCGAGCGTGTTCATCACGAGGTTTTTAAAATGTTTGCACAGAAACACATGTTTCTAGCATATGATGCAATGCTTAAAACGCTTCCCCATTTTTTTTCACTCCTTTCTAATGTGAGTTCCTTAAAAAGCTACTTGGAAAAAGAAAGAGCATGTGATGCTGAAGGGTTTCGAAGATTTCTCTTTGCTCTTAACGACAAGGTTGATTCACAAAAAATTGCTCGGCATTTTGTCTTGTCGAAAAAACAACGCAAGCGGCTAGAAGATTTTGTGTTGCGGAAAAGTAATGCGCAAAATTCGTTGGATTTAGATGTTGTAAAAAGGCTCTTAATGTTTCACAATAAAGATAATGTTATAGATTATCTTTATTTGTCAAATAATTGTAATTTAATGTATTTTCTTGATTTTCTTGATGCGTTTGAATGTCCGGTTTTTCCTGTCTCAGGGCATGACTTAAAGAAAGAAGGTTTTGCCGAAGGTGTGGCGCTTGGCAAAGCTTTAAGTCTTGCAAAATCATGGTGGATCAAGCAAGACTTTAAGCCGTCAAAAGATGATGTTATAAACTATGTGAAGCAACAAAACTAAAAGAGGACCTTGTGAAGAAATATATTGTTGGTAATTGGAAAATGAATGCCAGTCAGTCTTTTGTACAAAGATGGGCAAAGACTTTTTCTGAACTTTTTGTCCCTTTGGAGGGCCAAGAATGTATTGTTTGTCCACCTCTGCCTTATATTGCATGCTTGTCCGCTTCTTTGCCTGATGCCGTGCGTGTTGGTGCGCAAAATGTTTGTGAGGCGCCTGATGGTGCTTTTACAGGCGAAGTAAGCGCTAGAATGCTCAAGGACTGTGATGTTGACCATGTTATTATTGGTCATTCTGAGCGTCGTAGTATATATGGTGAGTCTAATGAGCTTATTGCTTCAAAGGTAGTAGCTGCTCAAAAAGAGGGTCTCACAGTAATTTTATGTATTGGTGAAACGTTGGAGCAGCGTGATGATGTTGAAAAGGTTTTGGCCTCTCAACTTGATCATTCAATTCCTGAGGGCATTGTTCTTGATAAGCTTATTATTGCTTATGAGCCTGTATGGGCTATTGGGACAGGTCAGGTCGCATCGCTTGAAGATATTGAAAAGTCACATAAGTTTATCACGGATTATGTGATGAAAAAGTTCCAAGTCAGATTGCCTTTGTTGTATGGTGGGTCTGTTAAGCCAGGAAATGCCGCAGATATTTTAAACTGTGATGGTGTGGATGGTGTCTTGGTCGGTGGTGCAAGCTTGGACCCACAAGACTTTCATAAGATTTACAGCGCGTCTGTTTAAGCGATAAAAAACCAGTTGTTTAGGCACTTTTTACTAGACCCTTTGGGGAATCATTGTTAAAACATAAGACCAGGGTCTAATATCTTAAATAATTTAGGACGATATAGCATGAGTGCAGCACTCCTCGCGATACATATTATTGTAGCAGTATCACTGATTGTGGTCATTATGATTCAGAAATCAGAAGGGGGTGGATTGGGTCTTGGCTCAGGAAGCATGGGTGGTTTAATGACTGTTAGGGGAACGGCGAACTTTCTGACTCGTTTAACAGCGTTGCTTGCGACGACATTCATTATTACCAGTATTCTTCTTGCGATTTTATCTTCTCCGGGAAGCAACGAAAGTTCGCTTTTTGAGGATGATGTAAAAAGTCAAGAATCATCACCGCTCGAGCCAGTCGTTCCATTGGCTGAATAGGGCTAGGAATGTCAAAGAAAAAAAACACGAACAAAAAAGATACGAAATTTATTTTCATCACAGGTGGTGTGGTCTCTTCTTTAGGGAAGGGTATAGCGTCTTCTGCGTTGGGTGCACTTCTACAGGCGCGAGGCTATAAGGTGCGTTTGAGAAAGCTGGATCCCTATATCAATGTTGATCCTGGCACAATGAATCCTTTTCAGCATGGTGAAGTTTTTGTGACCAATGATGGTGCAGAGACAGACTTAGATCTTGGCCATTACGAGCGTTATACAGGTGTTGCTGCAAAAAAAACAGATAACGTGACAACCGGCCGTGTTTACAGTGACGTTATTGCGAAAGAGCGTCGTGGTGATTATTTAGGTGCAACTGTTCAAGTGATTCCACACATAACAGATGCTATTAAAGATTTTGTTCTCAGCGATATTGAAGATGAAGACTTTATCCTTTGTGAGATTGGTGGAACGGTTGGCGATATTGAAGGGCTTCCTTTCTTAGAGGCAATTAGACAGCTTGGAAATGAATTAGGTGATGAGCGAGCTTTGTTTATTCATCTAACTTTGGTACCGCATCTTGGTTTTGCTGGTGAAATTAAAACAAAACCAACACAACATTCTGTGAAGGAACTGTTAAGCCTCGGTATTCAACCACAAATGGTTTTGTGCCGTTGTGATGAGGCTCTGCCGATAGAGGCGCGTGAGAAAATTGCTCTTTTTTGTAACTTAGACTTAAAGAATGTTATTTCTGCACAAAATGCGGACACGATTTATGCTGTGCCACTTGTTTTGCATGAGAATGGTTTTGACACACAAGTATGTGATCACTTTGGTTTAGATACATCTAAAAAACCAGACCTTTCAACATGGAAAAAGATTTCAGATGGTATTTTAAAACCAAAGAATGGTGCTGTAAAAATAGGTGTTGTTGGGAAATACATCGCTGTTCCAGATGCTTACAAATCAATCACCGAGGCCCTTGTGCATGCCGGTATTCCTAATAAAGTTGAGATTGAGATTGTTTGGATTGATGCAGACGGATTTTCCGAAGGGCAGCTTCAAGAAGTTGATGGTATTCTTGTTCCTGGTGGTTTCGGTGAAAGAGGTGTCGAAGGGAAGATTACAGCTATTAAGTATGCGCGTGAAAATAAGGTGCCATATTTTGGAATTTGTTTTGGTATGCAAATGGCTGTTATTGAAGCAGCGAGAAATCTTGCAGGCCTTGAAAATGCTGGCAGTACAGAATTTGGTGTTTGTGACCACCCGGTTGTTTCATTAATGACGGAATGGATGCATGGTGACAAAGTAGAGCATCGTAAAAAGAATGATGATATGGGAGGGACAATGCGCTTGGGATCATACCCATGTTCATTGGAAAAGAACTCAAAGGTACGCAAAATTTATGGTGAAGAGCTTGTTTATGAGCGTCACCGTCATCGTTATGAAATTAATTTTGATTACCGAACAAACCTACAGGTTGTGGGTATGGAGTTTACAGGCTTATCTCCAGATGGTCGTTTGCCTGAGATTGTCGAAATCAAAGATCACCCTTGGTTCATAGGTGTTCAATTTCATCCTGAATTCCAGTCAAAACCATTTGATCCACATCCACTTTTCGTGTCTTTCATTGAGGCATCTGTCAAAAACAGGGGGTAATTATGGCAACTGCAAAAACGATCGTATCTGAAGCAAAAGTTTCTTGCGATGGCGGCGGCGGTCCCAAAGGGCACCCTAAGGTTTATTTGACATTTGAAAAAGGGCAAAAAACTTTGGTATGCCCGTATTGTTCACATACATTTTCGATTTCCTAGGCGCTTAACCAATCAAACATTGGTTTCCAAACCTCATCCATTGCACGCTTACTGGTAACGGCACCGATATGTCCAATTTCTGGCGAAAGTAATGTGCCTTTTCTTAGATCTTTCATAATTGCAGAAGACGAGCTGTGTGGTACGATGCGGTCGTTTAGAGGGCTGATGACAAGTGTTTCTAGGTCAAGTGTTTCGGGGGTGATGGTTTCACCAAGAACTTCCCACTTTTTGTTAACCGTGCTATTTTCTTCGAACCATCCCATAAAGCATTCCCAAGCCACCTTTGACGAGAGAGAGATGCCGTCATTAATCCAGTCTTCCAAGGCAACAAATTTTTCAGTTTTTTCATCCTGCATGTCCATTTTTGAAAATTGAACAAACTTATTGATGACTAAAAATGGGTCTAGGGCGTGAAAGCAGCTTTGAAGTATGTCAACAGGAACAGGAATATTATTTTGCACTAAAAGCTTAAGAGGGTCACGCATAATGCTCATATGCTTTGGTGTAATGGGGGTTTCTTCTAAGCCTTGATGAAAATCCCATGGTGATGCAAGAAGAACAAGCTTTTCAATTTTATCTTGTCGTTTTTGTGCCAGGGGCAAAGACATCAGGCCTCCCATGCAGTATCCCAAAACATGAATGGGCGTTTCTGGATTCTGTGTGTGAACGCTGTCGAAAAAAGGAATCAGGCGTTGTGCTGTGTAATCAGAGAGGGAGAATGTTTTTTCCTCGGTGCCAGGTTCTTCCCAGTCGATAACAATGGGATGATATCCAGCATCAACAAGAGATTTTAAAAAGCTTGTCTTTGGCACCAGGTCAAGGATGTAAAATTTATTCACTAATGATGGAATGACAAAAATAATAGGTGCGTTTTTTTCTTTCGTACCATAGTCAATAAGCTTGGTTGTTCCCGCCTGCATAAGAATAGGCTTTTCGTTAATCTCGCGGCGATAAGCGTGCTCATGGTATGCTTTGACACCTTTTGAGAACTCTTCAAATTGTTCGTCGGCTACTTTTTTAAGGGAATGAAGAAGCGTTTCGGGAAGAAGCTCTTTCTTAATCAGTGGATTGTTTTTGAAGAAGGTATTCGATGCGGCTAAGTCTGTCATCCAGTTGGTTGAGTTTGTATTCAAGGCGCTGCATAATCCCGTCCAGCTCATGGCCATTGTTGACAGGTGTAGCGGCAGCGGGCGTGGTCCTGTCCGTTTGAAGGTCGGGGTTTTTGTCATCTGCTGCCTGTCCCATGCTGCTAAAAGATGCCATATTATGCGTCATTTTTTTGAAAAAGTCGATGACTTCTGGGCTTGATGACATTGTTGTCATTTGATCTTGCCAGAATCCATAGAGTTGTTTTGTGAACTCGTCCTGGTTCTCTTCGGAAGAAGATGTGGAATTATCATCTGAAAGTGTTGACATATCTTATGCTTTTGAGGTTAATATACCATATATATTAATATAACAATTCGAGGATACCTAGATATGGTTGATTCACGCGACAGAAAAAAGCCAATTCTTATTAAAAAATACGCTAATCGTCGTCTTTATGATACAGGCACTAGCAGCTATATCACGTTGGAAGGCTTGGCTGAAATGATCTGCGATGATATTGACTTTGAGGTGCGTGACGCTAAAACAGGTGATGATATTACACGCTCGATTTTGACGCAGATCATTGTTGAGAAAGAAGGCGAAGGCGGTATGCTGCCCATTAGTTTTTTACGCCAAGTTATTTCTTTCTACGGTAACGATATGCAGTCTCTTTTATCCAAATATTTAGAGTTTAGTATGGAGCAGTTTAACGACCGTCAGAAAAACTATATTGAAAAAGCCAGTAACATGATGCCATTTAATGGCATAAAAGAAATCCAGACATACAGCAAAGAGTTAGGGCAAAAAAACATAGAGCTTTTTGAGCAGGCGATGCAGGCTTTCATTCCTTATTTTATGCAAGGCGCAGTGCCTGAAAGTTTAGAGAATGTTAAGGCAAAAAAAATTAAAGCTCTTCAAGATGAAATTGAATCCATAAATAAACAAATAGAGGGGCTTAAATCTTGAGTGACCTTTTTAAGTTTTCTTCCTCTAAAGCTTCTAGCTCGTTTGTAAGGCCAGACCAATATGGCCTGAATCAAAAGCGTAACCGTGCGCTGAATGACGATCTTTCAGGGCAGTTTGAAAAGAATGTTCTGGAAAACAAGTCCTCGCAAAAAGCTGACTTCTTAGAGGCCCTAAGAAGCGTTGATAATGAGCCTAGTTTCTCGCCAAAGCTGTCTCCGGATATCTCTATTCAACTGCAAGAGATATCTCAAAATGCTATTTCTAATGATAATGCTGGTGGTCAGGCTTCTCCAGGGAAAGACTATATGCGACGCGCCTACCTTGTCGCAGAAGAGCTGCAGGAGAGTGTATCAAATGATTCGTTTGCTATTGATAGAATAGATGTCGATATCTAAACCCTTGGGCGAAGGTACTCGTTTGTTGCCTCTGTAAGTAGGTCAAGCTTGCCTTTGAAGAAGTGGTCAGCGCCCATTATTTCAGTATAGTCTACCTTGATATTTTTCTGATGGCTCAGTTTTTCGGCAAGGTTCTCAACAGACTCAGCTTCAACAATTGAATCTTCATCCCCTTGAATCATCAGCCCTGAAACGGGGCAGGGTGCTAAAAATGTGAAATCATATTTGTTCGCAGGAGGTGAAACAGCAACAAAGCTGTTAACTTCTGGGCGTCTCATAAGAAGTTGCATGCAAATCCATGCGCCAAACGAAAATCCACTAATCCAGCAATTTGAGGCTGTTGGGTTGTGCGATTGAAGCCAGTCAAGAGCTGTTGCTGCGTCGCTTAATTCACCTTCACCTTTGTCGTAAGTTCCTTCTGAGCGACCGACGCCACGAAAATTAAAACGTAAAACGGAAAAGCCCGCATTCGCAAAAGTTTGGTACATTGTGTAGACGACTTTATTATTCATCGTGCCGCCATGTTGCGGGTGTGGGTGCAAAACAATAGCGATAGGTGCATTTTTATCATTTGAATGATGATATCTGGCCTCTATACGACCTTCTGGACCTGGGATGATAACTTCTGGCATTTCTTGTTCCTTTTTACTTTTTTTGCTTTGCAAATACTTGACTATTTTACTCAGGTATATATATTATGAATGAAGTTGAATAATAGTTTTTTTTAGTATTTTTTCAAGGAAATATTAGGATAAGAGATGAAATTAAGTACGAAGGGGCGTTATGCGGTGATGGCGATGGCCGATCTTGCTTATTATAGCAAGGGCAACCCGCTGGCTTTATCTGAAATTGCTGAAAGGCAAGAAATATCACTTTCATATTTGGAGCAGTTGTTTGCTAAGCTAAGGCGCGCTGGGCTGGTTGAAAGTACCCGTGGACCTGGAGGTGGATATTTATTAGGTTCTGCCCTTGTTGATACGCGCATATCAGACATTATTATGGCTGTTGACGAACCAATAAAAGCAACACGTTGTCAAACGGGCTCTACGCGTGGTTGTCAAAGTCGTGTTTCGGGACGTTGTTTAACACACAATCTTTGGCAAGGTCTTGGAGATCAAATATACAATTACTTAAGCACAGTGACTCTGGCAGATTTATGTGGGAAAACTGCAAGTGATAAGTTTGCGATGTTTGCTGGTGAAGAGGCCGTTGCATCATGATTTACTTAGATCACAATGCAACATCTGTGATGCGCCCCGAGGTGAAAGAGGCGATAATCGAGGCCATGAATCTTGTTGGCAATCCTTCATCAGTCCATCGGTTTGGTAAGAAAGCACGAGGTCTTGTTGATGAGGTGAGGTATAAGCTTGCTGATACTTTGGGTGTGAAGCCAGATTGGGTTGTTTTTACGAGTGGTGGTACAGAGGCGAATCATTTAGCCCTGATGGGGATGGTGCCTTCCGCTTTTCTGGTGTCTTCGATTGAGCATGACTCAATTTTGCAGAATGTTAAATCCCATCTTTGCCCTGTACATGAGATTGGCGTTGATGAAAATGGCCTTATTGATTTAGACGAGCTGCAGGAGCGCCTTGCGGGATATGATGCGCCTGTTTTCACTTCTGTGATGTTAGCAAATAATGAAACAGGTGTTGTTCAACCCATTAAAGAGGTCGCAGATCTTGTGCATAAATATGGTGGGTATTTACACTGTGATGCTGTTCAAGCTTTGGGAAAAATTCGCGTTGATTTTCATCAGTTGGGTGTGGATTTGCTGACTGTGTCGGCGCATAAATTTGGTGGTCCGAAGGGTGTTGGCGCTTTGATTGTGCCAGATAATATTCCTTTACAGCCTGTTTTGCTGGGCGGTGGGCAAGAAAATAAAATGCGTGCAGGAACTGAAAACATACCAGCTATTATAGGTTTTGGTGCGGCTTTAGGGCATGCTTCAATGGATTTGTCTATTCAGTCTTTACGTGACGATATGGAAAAAATGATTCAAGAAATTTCACCTGAAAGCATTATTTTTGCACAAAATGTGGACCGCCTACCAAACACTAGTTATATAACGATGCCTGGTGTCAGCCATGAAACACAAATCATGTCTTTAGACCTTGATGGTATTGCTGTTAGTAGTGGGTCCGCTTGTTCGTCTGGAAAAGTTGCAATGTCGCATGTCTTGCGTGCGATGGGCATCGATGAAAAGACAGCAGAAACAACAATTCGTATCAGTTTGGGGTGGAACACAACGCAAGAAGATATAGATGGCTTTCTTATTTCATGGAAAAAGCTGTTTGAAAGGACAAGAGATTTAAATAAAGGCAATCAAGCTGTTGGATTTGCATAGAGGAGAGAACATGCAAGCTTTAAAGAAAACAATAGAAGAAAGTTTGGCAAATGGTCAGCCAATCTACTTAGACTATCAGGCAACAACGCCGATGGATCCACGCGTGCTGGACGCAATGATGCCGTATTTTACAGGTAAATTTGGTAATCCGCATTCACGCAATCACTCTTATGGATGGGAAGCAGAAGCTGCTGTCGACAATGCACGCGAACAAATTGGAAGCTTAATTGGCGCGCAAGCGAAAGAGATTGTTTTCACATCTGGTGCAACAGAAGCAAATAACATTGCGATTAAGGGAGTTGCTCATTTTTACGGTGATAAAAAGAATCATATTATCACATGTGTGACCGAGCATAAATGTGTTCTGGATAGTTGCCGTTATCTTGAACAAGAAGGCTATGAAGTGACATATTTGCCTGTTCAAAAAAATGGCCTTGTTGATTTGGAAGAGTTAAAAGCAGCAATAACAGAAAAAACATGTCTTGTTTCAATTATGGCTGTGAACAACGAAATTGGCGTGGTTCAACCTTTAAAAGAGATTGGTCAAATTTGTCGTGATAATAAGGTCTTCTTTCACACAGATGCAGCACAAGCAGTTGGAAAAATTGCGCTCGATGTTAATGAAATGAATATAGATCTTTTGAGTATCTCAGGGCATAAAATTTATGGGCCAAAAGGCATAGGTGCTTTGTTTGTACGCCGTAAACCACGTGTGCGTCTTAAGTCAATTATTTCTGGCGGTGGGCAAGAGCGTGGCATTCGATCAGGAACGCTTCCAACGCCTTTATGTGTTGGATTAGGTGAGGCATGTGAGATTGCGCAAAATGAGATGGCACAAGAAAACCTTCGTCTTGTTACTCTTCGTGACCGTTTGATGAATAAGTTTAAGGCTGAGTTAAAGGATATTTATGTGAATGGAGATTTCGATCATCGTGTTCCAGGAAATTTAAATATCAGTTTTGCATATGTTGAAGGTGAGTCTTTGATGATGGCGATTAAGGATCTGTCAGTATCTTCTGGTTCGGCATGTACGTCAGCATCTCTTGAGCCATCGTATGTTTTGCGCGCACTTGGTGTTGATGAAGAGCTAGCACATACATCGCTGCGCATTGGCTTTGGTCGCTTTACAACAGAAGAAGAAGTTGATTATGCGGCAGACTTAATCATCAGCCATGTTATGCGTTTGCGTGAAATGAGTCCTTTGTGGGAAATGGTACAAGAGGGCATCGACCTGAAATCAATTGAGTGGACAGGTCATTAAATTTTTAAACAAAAAGTCATTAAAGGAGAGATAAAATGGCATACAGTGATAAGTTAGTAGATCATTACGAAAATCCTAGGAATATTGGGTCTTTGGACAAGTCTTCAACAAGTGTTGGAACAGGTCTTGTCGGTGCACCAGCATGTGGTGACGTGATGAAGCTTCAAATTGAGGTGAGCGACCAGGGCGTTATTAAAGAAGCAAAGTTTAAAACATTTGGATGTGGTGCTGCGATTGCATCAAGCTCACTTGCAACAGAATGGTTAAAAGGGAAAAATCTTGATGAGGCGGGTGAAATCAAAAACACACAAATTGTTGAAGAGTTAGCTTTGCCGCCAGTAAAAGTTCACTGCTCGATTCTTGCAGAAGATGCAATTAAAGCAGCGATTGAAGATTATAAGGCGAAGAAAGACGCTTAATGATGGCTGACAAACCACCAATCATGTCCGTTACAGAGTCTGCAACGTGCCAAGTGAAGGCATTGCTAGAGGCACGTGGAAAGCCTTCTGCGGGAATTCGTATCGGGGTTTCCACAAAAGGCTGCTCGGGTCTTTCTTATGCGATTGAATATGCAGATGAAAAAGGTGAGTTTGATGAGGTTGTCCATAAAGATGGTGTTAACATCTTTATTGACCCTAAGGCGATCATGTTTATTTTCGGCACTGAAATGGATTACAAAGAAGAAAAGCTAAAATCAGGGTTTACGTTCACAAACCCAAATGAATCAGGTCGTTGTGGCTGTGGAGAATCTTTCTTTGTCTAGTTGTTGGTCTTGTCACACCCCTTTTGATGGCGTGCATCTTTTTTGTCCTGCCTGTCATATTATTCAGCCTACTGCAAAGTTGTCTCCTTTTTCTCGTTACGGATTGATTGCAACATATGACATTGATCTAAAGGCGTTAGAAAAAACATACTTAAAGGTCCAACAAATACTGCATCCTGATAAGTTTGTCAGCCGAACAGACCGTGAGAAACTTTATTCATCACAGCAGACAATGGAAATGAATATGGCTTATGAGATCTTAAAAGATGACGTAAAAAGGGCAGAAGCTTTACTTCAGGAAGAGGGTGTTAACTTTGAAGAGAAAACAATTCATGACCCACATGTTTTAATGATGTCGATGGAAGATCGCGAGGCACTAGATGAAGCAACAGAAACTGGTCCTTTAGAAGTGGATGCTAAAAAAAGATATAAGGACACAGTTGTTGATTTAAAAAAAGTGTTTGAAGAAAAAGATTTAGAGAAAACAATACAAAAAACATTAGAGCTGAAATATCTAGGTAAATTTTTAAACGATATAAAAGACAAAAAACGAAAGTTACGAGAAAATGTTACTGCAAATTCATGAGCCTGGACAAGCGCCTGCACCACATCAATCAGATCCAGGAATTGCGATTGGTATTGATCTGGGAACAACAAACAGTGTTGTCTCTATATTAAAAGAAGGTGACGTGCATGTAATTTCGGATGAGGCAGGAAACAGGCTGATTCCATCAGTTGTTGCTTACGCAAATGACAAGGTGCATGTGGGACATCAGGCATTGTCTTCCGAGGGAGAAAAGATTTCTTCTGTTAAACGTTTGATGGGACGAGGCGAAGGTGATTTAAAGTCAATTGCAGGACAATTGCCCTATAAGCTTGCAAGCTCAGAAGGTATGGTAAAGCTTGAAGTAAATGGATCTATAAAGTCACCTGTCGAAATATCTGCTGATATTTTAAAAGAGATTAAGCGGCTTTCTGAAGAGGCGCTTGGTCGTCGCGTGACAAAGTCTGTGATTACTGTACCAGCCTACTTTGATGACGGTGCGCGTGCCGCAACAAAAGATGCTGCAAAGCTAGCAGGGTTAGAAGTGTTGCGCTTGATTAACGAGCCCACCGCTGCAGCTTTGGCATATGGATTAGACCAAGGAAAAGAAGGAACCTACATTATTTATGATTTGGGTGGTGGTACTTTTGATGTCTCAATCTTAAAAATGGAAAAAGGTGTTTTCAAGGTGCTGGCTACGGGTGGTGATGCTGCTTTGGGTGGTGATGATTTTGACCACTTAATCGCAGAAAAAATGACACAGTCTGTCACAAACGAAGAAGAAGCCCGAAATGTTCTACGCCATGCACGGAAAATAAAAGAAGCTTTAACAATAGAAAATGCTGCGGATGGTTTTACGCGCGAACAATTTAATACGCTTATCCAGCCTCTTGTTAAGCGCACGATTGATATGACACATAATGCGATTGATGATGCCGGTGTTGAGTTGTCTGACATTCAAGGAATCGTTCTTGTTGGAGGGTCGACGCGTGTGCCACTGGTAAAGGAAATGTTAAAGTCTACATTTGGTTTCGACCCACTCGATGATCATGATCCTGACGAAGTTGTCTCAGAAGGAGCGGCAAGACAGGCCGCTGCATTGCTAGGTGAGGGCGATCACCTCTTATTGGAT
Organism: Alphaproteobacteria bacterium; assembly: GCA_030425825.1. Lineage (GTDB taxonomy): Bacteria > Pseudomonadota > Alphaproteobacteria > JAUHZY01 > JAUHZY01 > JAUHZY01. Next base: position 747,847 of record JAUHZY010000001.1, on the reverse strand, counting down.
GTGTTACCGTTGTCTCTAGGCGTTGAAACAATGGGCGGGTTGATGGATCGCATCATTGATCGAAACACATCGATTCCTGTTTCAAAGGCAAAAGAGTTTACGACATATCAAGATGGTCAAACGGCAATGATGTTCCATGTTTTGCAGGGAGAGCGTGAGACAGTTGAGGGTAATCGCTCGCTTGCGAAATTTACATTGAAAGATATTCCATCAATGATTGCAGGTGCTGCACGCATTAAGGTGACGTTTTCTGTGGATGCAGATGGGCTGTTGACGGTCAGTGCCGAAGAGCAAATGACTGGGCAAAAACAAGACATTGCTGTTAAGCCTTCTTATGGTTTGGATGCAGAAGAAATCACAAACATGCTTCGTGACAGTATGGCGAGCGCACGTGAAGATATTGAAAGTCGTTTGCTGATCGAGAAAAAAGTAGAAGCCTCGCGTGTGGCACATGCAATTGATACAGCTTTACGTCAGGATGGCGAGCTGCTGAATGAGGTTGAGTTAAAAGAATTATTAGATTATAAAGACTTTCTTGTTAATTTGGCTGAAAAAAGCGAAAGCAGAAATGAAATTAAGGATGCGTTAGAAAAGTTTGAAGAGTTAAGTAAAGCTTTTGTTGAAAAACGTATGAATAAAGCGGTATCATCTGCGCTTTCTGGCAAAGATGTATCAGAGTTTGAAAAAAAAGAAGAAGAGGAGTTGGCCCCATGCCTAAAATGATTTTTGTAACACCAGATGACACAGAAGTTGAAGTTGATGCACCAAACGGACTTTCTGTTCTTGAAATTGCACATAAAAACAAAATTGACCTAGAGGGCGCATGCGAAGGTTCACTTGCTTGCTCTACATGCCATGTGGTTGTAGATCAGAAGTTTTTTGATGAGCTGGATGAGCCTGAAGAAGAAGAGGAAGACATGCTTGATCTTGCCTTTGGTCTTACGCATACATCACGTCTTGGCTGCCAAATTATTATGTCAGATGAACTTGATGGTTTGCGCGTTAAATTACCAGGCGTTACACGCAACATGATGGTTGATAAATAGAGCCTATAGATCTTTTAAAAATAAAGTCTTTGTGCCTGCTTTTGTCGCTGTTGTAGTGATAGAGTCTATTTCTGTATAGCTACATTTTCTGTAAAGACCAGCTGCGCTTCCAGACGTTAGGTATACTTTTTTATAGCCAAGACGTTTTGCTTCTTTTTCGAGGCGGATTAGCAGCATCTTTCCAATGCCCATATCACGATAACGATAATGCACGAAAAGGGATGCAATCCAAGGTGTCATATCAGACCATTGATTATCATCTTGCTCCCACAGATTGCCCATTGCAACGGGAAGATCATTTTCATTAAGAACAACAAGTGTTAAAGGAAGGGCGTCTTTTTGTGCGCCATCCTTAAATTGTTGGTGTGTTTTTGAGAATGAATGGTGGGGTTTTTGAACTTCCCATCTGCCATAATCCCATGCTGCACACGCTTCAATGAAATGAGGTTTATCAGCAAGATAGTGGATTGTGAATTTAGGCATATATCGTCTCTAGAAGCACATAGACTCTGTTTTCTCAATGTCAAAGAACTGTTTTGTAAAAGCGATTGCTTTTACATCATCAAAGTCTTTGCATGTGTAAATAATAATCGAAGTGAATTTCTTCACTGACCAAACATAAAGAGAAATGCCAGAATCAATGAGAGGAACGAAAGCGTCATAGCCTTGGTTTTCCTCTTTGCCGTCACCGCCAGGTGAAAAAATAATAGGCTCGCCATACATGCGAAGCTTTAGTTCAGAAGTGATGCCATTAAAATAGTCTTTGATTTCTGCTTCATGAACTTCACCTTCGTAGAGCCCTTCAATGAGAAGCCTTTTTCTCATGATATCAGGGGAGAGGTCTTTCATGATTACAGCCCTTCGACTTCTCGAATACCTTCTGTGAGAGAGTCACGTTTGCGAACAGCTTTTATTTTAGCTGTTTTTACACGAAGTTTACGGCGAATCAGTTCTTTGGCGCGCTCGTTTTCTTCTTTGCCTAATGCAATCTTAAGCTCTTCCATATGTTCCATGATTTTGTCTTCATCAAGTTCACCAATAGGAATAGCCTCATCAGCCAGAACAACACATTTATTGGGAACAACTTCAACAAATCCACCAGAGACAAAAACAGATTTGACAACACTGTCTTCCGTACGACCGTTGTCATAAACTTTAACAATGCCAGGGTTAAGTGAGGAAACAAGTGGAACATGATCCTTCAAGATACCAATAAAACCATTGTGAGCAGGAACGACCGCCATTTCGACGTCCTGCTCGAAAACAGTTTCAAGTGGTGAAACAATTGAAAAAGAAAGTTTTTCAGTCATTACGCGGCTTTCGCTTTCTCTTTTTCAGCTTTCTCAAGAACAGCGTCGATGTTGCTGACCATGTAGAATGCATTTTCAGGAATATCATCATAGTCACCGTTCACGATGCCTTTGAATCCTTTGATTGTGTCTTCAAGTGAAACAAGAACACCAGGTGATCCTGTAAACACTTCTGCAACGTGGAAAGGCTGCGACAAGAAACGTTGAATTTTACGTGCACGCGCAACGACCAGCTTATCATCTTCTGAAAGTTCATCCATTCCAAGAATTGCGATGATATCTTGGAGAGACTTGTACGTTTGAAGAACTTTTTGAACGTTACGTGCAACTTCGTAATGCTCTTCACCAACAATGCTTGGATCCAGAATACGTGATGTTGAGTCCAGTGGATCAACCGCAGGATAAATACCTAGTTCTGCAATCTGACGGTTTAGAACGGTCGTCGCGTCCAAGTGAGAGAAAGACGTTGCAGGCGCAGGATCTGTCAAATCATCTGCAGGAACATAAATTGCCTGAACAGATGTAATTGATCCTTTAAGTGTTGTTGTAATACGCTCTTGCAGTTGTCCCATGTCTGTCGCAAGTGTCGGCTGATAACCCACAGCAGAAGGAATACGACCAAGTAGGGCAGACACTTCAGAGCCAGCCTGTGTGAAGCGGAAAATATTATCAATGAACAAAAGAACATCTTGTCCTTCTTCGTCACGGAAGTATTCTGCCAATGTCAAACCTGTTAAAGCAACACGAGAACGCGCGCCGGGAGGCTCATTCATCTGACCATAAACAAGGGCTGCTTTTGAACCAGCTTCGCCATTTTCTTTAATAACACCTGATTCGATCATTTCATGGTAAAGGTCATTTCCTTCACGAACACGCTCACCAACACCAGCAAAAACAGAGTAACCACCATGTGCTTTTGCAACGTTGTTAATCAATTCCATGATCAAGACGGTTTTACCAACACCGGCACCACCAAAAAGACCAATTTTACCACCTTTTGAGTAAGGTGCGAGAAGGTCAATCACTTTAATTCCTGTTTCAAGAATCTCTGTATCAGGATTCTGATCAACATAAGAGGGAGCTTCACGGTGAATAGAAGATTTTTTCTTTGTTTTGATTGGGCCCACTTCATCAATAGGATCGCCGATAACGTTCATGATACGTCCCAATGTCTCTGGGCCAACAGGAACTTGGATAGAGTCTTCTGTATCGACAACTTCTGTGCCGCGGACTAGACCTTCTGTTGCATCCATTGCAATCGTTCTGACAGTGTTTTGTCCAAGGTGTTGAGCGACTTCAAGAACCAAAGGTGCTTGACCTTTTCTCTCAATATGAAGTGCATTTAGAATGCCAGGAATTTGGCCTTCTTCAAACTGGACGTCAACGACGGCACCAATGACCTGTGAGACCTTTCCGATGTTTTTATTCTTTTTCGTCGCCATTTTTTTCTCCTTTTTACTTTAAACTTTTAAATACTTTATAAGGCTTCTGCGCCAGAAATAATTTCAATCAGTTCGTTCGTAACCTGCGCCTGACGTGCGCGGTTATATTGTAGTGTTAATCTGTCAATCATGTCTTTTGCATTGCGTGTAGCATTGTCCATGGCTGTCATGCGGGCACCGTGTTTGCTTGCTTCACTTTCAAGCATTGCACCATAAAGCTGTGTTGTTAAGTTTCTTGCCATGAGCTCAGTTAGTAATTCTTCTTCGGAAGGCTCATATTCAAAGCGGTATTGTTTGCGCTTAGAACCAAGCTGTTCACTTTTCACTTGTCCTTCTTGCGTATGTTCAACTTCAAACTCATCAAGTGGATAATGTGTTGGAACAGGAATAAGCTGTAATGCTGTTATTTTTTGCGACATCACAGATAGAAACTTATTGTATATAATTGTACAAACGTCAAATTCACCATCTTCATACATAAACTGAAGACGTTGAGAAACATCGTGAACAGCTGTATATTCAAGATTTCTGCCGCCAGGTGGGTCATTGATTATATCAATAATCATGTCGCCATAATAACGTTGTAAAATGCCAGCAACCTTTTTACCAATACAGAAGATTTTGACAGTTTTTCCTTCGTCAATCAGCGTATTAACGCGGCGCTTTGTTTCTTTCACAACATTATGATTGAAAGCACCACAAAGACCTCGTTCAGAAGACACTGTAATGATCAAATGCGTGTTTTTATCATTGTTGCGTCCGTACATAAGGTGGTGACCTAAACCGTCGTGAGTATATTTGTCTTCTTCTTCAACTATGTTTTTCATCGCATTGCTGACTTCAACAACCATGTTTTCCATAGAATCTTCATAAGCACGCGCTTGTGCAGCACGTGTTTGAGCGCGACGAAGTTTAGACGCTGCGATCTCTTTCATTGCAGTCGTGATCTTGCGTGTTGATTTAACGCTGTTAATTCGATCTTTTACCGCTTTTAGATTAGCCATTGAAAATCCTTATTTTCTTATGCTGCGTCTGCAACAGTAATGAAGTCACGTTGATATTGCTCAATCATTCCACGAAGCTTCTTCTCTGTATCAGCAGAGATTTGTGATTCCGTTCTAATGGTAAACAGAATATCTGCGCCGTTCTTCTTCATGGATTGCAAGAACCCTTCTTCAAAACGTGAAACTTCATTTGTTGGAATAGAGTCGAGATAACCGTTCACACCACAGAAAATAGAAACAACCTGTTCCTCCATCGGAAGAGGTGCGTATTGTTTTTGTTTCAAAAGTTCTGTCAAACGATCGCCGCGTGCAAGCAGCTTCTGTGATGCAGGGTCTAGATCTGATGCAAACTGCGAAAATGCTTGCATTTCACGATATTGTGCCAGCTCAAGCTTAATAGAGCCAGAAACAGTTTTCATGGCTTTGGTTTGGGCCGCCGACCCCACACGAGAAACAGATAGACCGACATTAATCGCAGGGCGGATACCTTTATAGAAAAGGTCGGTTTCCAGGAAGATCTGACCATCAGTGATCGAAATCACATTTGTCGGAATATAAGCAGAAACGTCACCAGCTTGCGTCTCAATAATTGGCAAGGCTGTCAATGATCCACCGCCTTGGTCATCAGCCATTTTTGCTGCGCGCTCAAGAAGGCGAGAGTGAAGGTAGAAAACGTCACCAGGGTATGCTTCGCGTCCAGGAGGGCGACGCAATAGAAGTGACATTTGACGATAAGATACAGCCTGCTTTGAAAGATCATCGTAAACAATCAGTGCATGCATGCCATTATCACGGAAATATTCGCCCATCGCACACGCTGTGTAAGGCGCAAGATATTGAAGCGGAGCAGGCTCAGATGCTGTTGCAGCAACAACAATTGAGTATTCCATCGCGCCTTGTTCTTCTAGTTTTTTCACGATTTGAGCAACTGTTGAACGCTTTTGTCCAATACATACATAAATACAGTAAAGACGCTTTGATTCATCGTTCGTTGAATCATTTAAAGATTTCTGATTTAGGATGGCATCAATTGCGACTGCTGTTTTCCCTGTTTGACGATCGCCAATGATCAACTCACGCTGACCACGACCAATTGGAACCAAGCAGTCAACAGCTTTTAGGCCTGTTTGCATTGGCTCATGAACAGATTTACGTTTAACAATCCCAGGAGCAATAACTTCAACGCGTGAACGTACAACATCCTTAAGAGGGCCCTTGCCATCAATCGGGTTTCCAAGCGCATCCACAACACGACCTAAAAGGCCACGACCAATAGGTGTATCAACAATTGCATTTGTTCTTTTAACAACGTCACCTTCTTTAATGTCACGGTCATCACCAAAGATCACGACCCCAACATTGTCAGTTTCCAAGTTTAGTGCCATTCCCTTAACGCCATTTGAGAATTCAACCATCTCACCAGCGCCAACATTTTTAAGGCCGAAAACACGTGCAATACCATCTCCAACGGAAATGACTTCACCAACCTCAGCAACCTCAGTTTCATCTTTGAAGTCAGAAATTTGTTTTTTTAGAATTGCAGAAATTTCCGAAGCTTGAATGTCCATGTTTTTATTCTCCTTGTGTAACTTTATTAAATGTTAATTTTATGTTCCTCGAATGGTTTGGCTTAGTTTATTTAATTTTGACCTTAGAGAAAGATCAATCATAAGGTTGTCTATTTTCAAAATAAGCCCGCCGTAAATATCAGGGTCAACTGTTTCTTCAAAGTGAAGTTTTGATTTTTTAGTTTCTTGGATTGCCTTTTCAATTTTTTTGGCAAGAGTCCTGTTTAGCTTTCTGGCTGTTGTGACTTCAACTCTGATTTCGCCACTCATGTTGAATTCTTTGTTCTTAAACGCATTGACGATGCTTCCCAGATCTGACATGCGTTTGTGTGCGGCAACAACATTCAACATCTGCAATGTTAGTTTTGAAAGCTTTAGCTCTTTTCCTAATATTGCAATAAGATTCTGATTGTTTTTACTTGAAAAGCGTGGGTTCGCAACAATGCTTTTGAATGTGTCGGAGTCTGCAATAAACAATGATAGTTTATCGAAATCGCTTGAAATATCTTTCAGCTTTTTTTTCTCGACCGCTTCATTGTAAAAAGCCTCTGCATATCTTGATGCAAAAGCAGCGTTAATTGTATTTTTTCCAGCCACTTTTCTGCGTTCCCTTAGTCCGTTTCATATTGAGGGCCGATTTAACACGAAAGCTGAAGCGAAAGCAAGACCAAAGATCGCACAAAATATAAGTTTTTTCGATAAAGTATCATGCGCTTGCACGTTGCTTCTTTGTTTTGCAGGAGAATAGTTCAGGAAAAACATTGTGATCGTTAAAAAGCTGATCGAGGATGTGGAGTGCAAACAAGGCTTTATTACTTAATTAATGTTAAGTTGAAAAAACAACTATGATGTTGCTTGTTGATCAAAAAGGTCGCTTATTCTCTCAGCAAGTGTGTGATCTTTTTCAGTAACTTTACCTTCATCATGCGTGCAAAGCTCAATATAGATGCGGTTGTATGCATTTGACCAGTTTGGATGATGGTTCATTTCTTCTGCGATTTTTGCAACTTTGATCATAAACCCAAATGCCGCTTTAAAGTCTTTGAAAATAAACTCTTTGGCAAGTCTGCCATCTGTTTCTTGCCAACTCATTTAAGCCACCGGATTTCTGTTGTTGTCGTGAATTTCTGCAATACTTGTTAAAATATCTTCTGACAGCTCAATGTTGGTAGCATCAATATTTGTCTTTAATTGTGTCATCTTTGTTGCGCCAATAATCGCTGAAGTAACAAAGGGGCGGTCGCAAACAAATTTGATTGCCAGTTGTGCAGGGTTTAGGTCGTGAGCTTTGGCAAGGGCGACGTATTTCTCAGTTGCTGCCACTGCTTTTGGTGCCAAAGAGCGGCGATAGCGATCATAGAGTGCATTGCGCGAGTCTGCTGGCATTGCACCATGAAGGTATTTGCCACTGAGGACGCCAAATGAAAGTGGAGAGTAGGCAAGAAGGCCGATGTTTTCGCGATCGCTGACCTCGCTTAATGATAGCTCGTAAGTGCGGTTTAAAAGAGAGTAAGAGTTTTGTACACTGACAATGCGTTCCATTCCCATTTTTTCTGCGGTACTTAAGAATTTCATCACACCCCAAGCTGTTTCATTTGAGAGGCCAATTGAGCGAATTTTTCCTTGTTTCACAAAATCATTTAAAACACTTAACGTTTCTTCAATAGGTGTTATATCTTCATTCGCAGGAATGTATTCGCGTCCTCCAAACTTAGGGACATTACGGTCAGGCCAGTGTAATTGATAAAGGTCAAGATAGTCTGTTTGAAGGCGCCCAAGGCTTGCATCAAGTGCGCGTGTTAAATGGTCTTTGTTAAAGCGTGTCTCACCATTGCGTAGCCATGTCATAGGGTGTGTCGGTGCGACAGGACCAGCAATTTTAGATGTCAGGATGAATTTATCGCGATTGCCACGAGATTTAATCCAATTGCCGATATATTCTTCTGTGCGGTAGCATGTTTCGCCGCTGGGTGGGACAGGGTACATTTCTGCAGTATCAATAAAATTAACGCCATGATCTAAGGCGTAATCAAGCTGCTCATGTGCTTCGGCTTCTGTGTTCTGATCGCCCCATGTCATGGTGCCAAGGCATATTTCGCTGACCTTAATATCAGTGTGACCTAGTTTGCGATATCTCATGTGATAACCCTTGCTCTTGAATTGTGCTGCTTGTATTTCTACATCATGTTATATAAAAATAAACATACTTATTTCAACAGAAAGAAAAAAACATGACGAATCATATTGTGGCAGTCGGCGATAAAGTCAAAATATCGAATGATCTTCCGTTTACACTTATTGCAGGTCCATGTCAGCTTGAGACGCGTGACCACGCAATGATGATATCAGAACAGCTGGTAAAGCTAACAGATAAGCTTGGAATTCCTTTTATTTATAAGACATCTTTTGACAAAGCAAATCGTACCAGCCTAGGGACAAAGCGTGGTCTTGGTCTTGAGGCTTCGTTGCCTATTTTTGAAGAAATTCGTAAAGAGCAAGGTTGTCCTGTTCTTACAGATATTCATTTGCCAGAACATCCTGAAGCTTTGAAAGATTCTGTTGATGTTCTTCAAATTCCTGCATTTTTATGCCGTCAAACAGATTTGTTGATCGCTGCTGCTGAAAGTGGCCTAGCAATTAATGTAAAAAAAGGGCAGTTTTTAGCGCCGTGGGACATGGTGCATGTAGCAAAGAAAATTACAGAATCTGGAAATAATAAAGTGATGCTGTGTGAGCGTGGGACAAGCTTTGGCTATAACACGCTTGTGTCAGATTTTCGCGGCTTACCAACGATGGCTGAGACAGGGCATCCCGTTATTTTTGATGCAACACATTCGGTACAGCAGCCAGGTGGCAAGGGTGGATCAAGTGGTGGACAGCGTGAATTCGTCCCTGTGCTTGCACGCGCAGCGATGGCTGTCGGTGTCGCAGGTGTGTTTATGGAGACGCACCAAGACCCAGATACAGCGCCATCAGATGGTCCTAACATGGTTCCAATTGATAAGTTGGAAGGTATCCTAACAACTATGATGCGCCACGATGAGATCGCCAAAGGTTTGTAAGCGTGTATGTCTTTATTGACACAGCAGCTTTTTGAAGCGCATTAGGTTGGCTAAGATTATCAATTTCTGTAAAAAGAAGTAAGGTCTGAGGTTTCGCATTTTGCGTATTGCTCAACGTTATCCTTTTGTGATTTTTGGGGCTGCATAATGCGGGTAAGATTTGTTCTCGCTGCTTTCTTGAAAAGTCTTCCAGTATTTTTGCATAAACGATTAAAGATTGTATTCGATGGTTGTTTGGTTCTTTTTGAAGCTCTAATATTTGGTCGAAAAATATTTTGCGGCTTTTTTTAGAGGGTTCAGCTTTATCAAGGCATTTTATTCCCAAAGCTATAAAGATCTTTATGTATGCTTCACTTTTGTCTGGGTCTTGTGTCTTTTTTGAGCGGAGTATCGCTATTCTCCCTAGTTCAATAAGGTCGCTGTCCCATAAACTTCTTAATGCTTTGGGCTTTGCTGCCAAAGCATCAGCAATACTATTCAGCTCTTCTTTTTCTACGTGTTGGACTAGTAAGAAGTCTTTGATTTGTTTTTTAAGTTTTATGGCTGTTGATGAATTGTTGTGCATTTCGACCCTTTTAACATTTATAGGTTTATCTTTATAAATGTTATGTGGGGGGCTTTTGGCAGTTGTCAACATTGTGACCTTTTAGGAAAAGGTGTTGCCTGTTCTTTTTTTAGTCGCTATTTCAGGCTTATTGTTTACACAGCAATTGACAAAAACAGACGTGCGCGCAATGATGCAAGGCGAATTGCTAAGGAGAAGTAAAAATGACAGGCATTGTTGATATTCATGCACGTGAGATTTTGGATAGTCGTGGAAACCCAACATTAGAAGTTGAAGTGCGGTTAGAAACTGCTGTCACAGGTCGGGCATCTGTGCCTTCTGGGGCATCAACGGGCAAACATGAGGCTTTGGAAAAGCGTGATGGTGATGCAAAGCGTTATGGCGGAAAGGGTGTGCAGAAAGCTGTGCAGCTTGTGAATGACAAGGTTTTTCAGGCTTTGGCGCAGTATGATGCATTAGACCAAATCGGTGTCGATAAGATTTTATGTGACCTTGATGGTACGGAAAACAAGTCAAAATTTGGGGCAAATACATTGCTTGGTGTTTCGCTTGCTGTTGCACGTGCTTCAGCGACTGAATTAGACATTCCATTGTATCGTTATATTGGTGGGGCATTTGCACGCACGCTGCCTGTGCCGATGATGAATGTGATTAATGGTGGTGCGCATGCAAATAATGGCCTGAGTATCCAAGAGTTTATGATTATGCCTGTTGGCGCAAAAACATTTTCTGAATCCCTTAGAATGGGGGCAGAGGTTTTTCATGCGCTACGTGGTCTTTTGGATGATGCTGGGTTTTCGACATCTGTTGGTGATGAAGGTGGTTTTGCACCTGATCTTAAGTCATCTGACGAAGCGCTGGGCTTTTTAATGAAAGCAATCGAGAAAGCAAAATATAAGCCAGGTGAGGATATTTATTTAGCTTTGGATGTTGCCTCTACTGAATTTTATAAAGATGGTAAATATGTGTTGGCCAAAGAAGACAAGGTTTTCGATGCTGCAGGAATGATGCAGTATTACGAAGACATGATTAAATCTTATCCAATCGTTTCAATCGAAGATGGTATGGCTGAAGATGACTGGGAAGGATGGCAAGCTTTGAACTTGCGCCTTGGTAAGTCAATTCAACTTGTGGGCGATGATTTGTTTGTAACAAACCCAAAACGCCTTCAAACAGGGATCGAGCGTAAGGCAGCAAATGCACTATTGGTGAAATACAACCAAATTGGCACATTATCTGAAACGATGGAGTCAATTGGTATCGCACATAACGCAGGTTATAACTGTGTGATCTCGCATCGCAGCGGAGAGACATCTGACGTTACAATCGCCGACTTGGCTGTCGCAACAAGCGCTGGGCAAATCAAAACAGGCTCTTTGTCACGCTCTGATCGTATTGCAAAATACAACCAGCTGCTTCGTATCGAAGAGCAACTCGACAGCGCAGCAAGATACGCAGGAAAATCTGTATTAGTTGGATAATTACTGTCTTTGAGATATGTATGTAGCTTTTTCCAGGATCTCTGTGAGCATACCGACTCTTTTTTTGTGGGCATGCTCAGGTTTTTTGAGTGATGAGATAAAGTTTTTAAGAAAAAATCATCTGTCGTGAGGCATTTCTATAGCACCACTGTCGTAAGTTTGAAAGCCTGTTTTTTGATATAGATTTTTCGCTGCTGGCTGATTGTCACATGAAGATGTCATTAGACAAATGAAATCTTTTTCGGAGTGTTTAGAAAAAGCATCTTGTATGGCGTTTATAAGAAGGTGTTTCCCAAGTCCCTTGCCGATAAATTTAGGTCTTATGCCGATATAAGATAACCAAAACCCTTTGCTGCCATCTTTATTTTTTGGAAGATCTTCTTTGCATCTGAAAGGACCATCTTCGTGACCATCAAACTCAGCAAAGCCAACCAAGTTACCATCTTGATAAAGCCAGTAACTTTCCAAAACACTCTTTTGCTTATCTTCCCAATCTTCTTTCGTGTGCATTGCCACAGTTTTCCACCCGCTCATTGCGCATATTTCAGAGCGCATGGCATATTCTTCTTCTCGTGAAGGGGGGGGCTTGCGTGACAACCAGTTGATCATACTGCGCTGAGATTTGAAGGCGAGTGTTGTCTGAGGTCTTGAATTTTGCTTTATCAAGCTGCATATGCCAATACGTGATGGGCTCCGCAGGTTGTGGGAGCTGCTCTTCTACTTGTGCCGCAATTCTTTGTATATGCGGTGTTGTAAGGCTGTGTGCATCTTTTCTCATAAAAATGTTATAAAGAATTTGGCTTTATCCGCCAAGGATAATTGTATCTTAAAAAGATACTTTTGTTAGTATCGCAGAGAAAGAACTTTCTGCAGTAAAAGACTGCTAACAAATTCTGCAACCTTAATCAAAAGAAAAAGGGCTTTAAATTAATATAAAGAAGAGTTGTTTTTTTAAAGAGGAAACGCCCACAAGATCATGGGGATTGATGTCAAGATGATGAGAATCTCAAGGGGTAGTCCAACCTTCCAGTAATCACCAAAGTGATAGCCTCCTGGGTTCATTACGAGCATATTGTTTTGATGCCCAATAGGCGTCAAGAAGGCACATGATGCACCAACAGCAACTGCCATTAAGAAAGGATCTGGATTGACGCCAAGTTGTTGCGAAATACTGATCGCAATAGGGGCCATAACAACAGCTGTGGCGGCATTATTCATAATGTCAGAAAGCGTCATTGTCGCAACCATAATAATACCTAGAATAACAGGCGCTGATACATCTCCTGCGACATCAATGATAGAGCCTGCAATAAGAGTTGTGCCGCCTGTGCTTTCCAGGGCCATGCCCAATGGTATCATCGAGCCAAGAAGAACGATAATAGGCCAATCAATAGCCTTGTAGACGTCATGAAGCGACACGATTTCTGTGAGAATTAGAAGGATTACTGCGGCTGCAAATGCAACATGAATAGGCAGTGCACCAACAGCACTAGATGTGATTGCACCAACAAAGATAAGAAGAGATAAGACTGCTGGCCCAGATTTGTTGACCGTTAAGTCGCGCTCTGCTAGGGGAAGTGCACCAAGTGCCGCGATTGCATCACGCAAGCCACGTTTCTCGCCTTGAAGCAACAGCACGTCTCCCTGCCTAAACCGAACACGTCCTAGGCGTCCACGAATCGGTGAGCCATCACGTGCCACGGCAGCTAAGTTTAATCCATGTGCTGATCTTAAGTTTAGGCCTTTAGGTGTTTTCCCTTCCAGTTCCGAGTTAGGAGGAATAACAGCTTCAACAAAACCAATTTCATCAGAGCGTAAGTGTTCAATATAATCTTCTTTTGTGCCGCTAAGGCTGAGGCCAAGTTTATCAAAAAGGTGCTTAAAAGCTTCTGGATCTGTACGTAAGATAAGAATGTCATTTTCAACAAGGCGACTATTTCTGCCAGGCTTTAAATGCTTCTTGCTATCACGAATCATGCCCATGACAACAACATCATCTTGTTCACTTTCAAATGTCCGGACGGTTCTGCCAATATAAGGGCATTTATCTGTCACTTTAACTTCAATGATATAACTTGGAATATCAAAAAAATCTTCCGAGCTGTCTGTTTTACGGTGAATAGGAATCAAACGCCACCCGACCAAGATGATAAAGCTGATCCCGACAAGAACCATTGTACTGCCTACCGGGGAAAAGTCAAACATGCCAAAAGGTTCACCCAGCATGCGCTCACGATAGTTTGAGATGATAATATTCGGGGGTGTTCCAATCAGTGTTGTCATGCCGCCTAGAATAGAAGCAAAGCTAAGAGGCATTAAAAGAAGGGCTGGCGAACGATTTTGTGCGTGGGCTGTCTGCATGGCAACCGGCATGAGCAATGAAAGCGCACCAACATTATTCATGAAGGCTGAAAGAACAGCGGCCAAAACACAAAGAATGCCAATATGTGCCAAATGATGCTTCATATAATGGGAGCCAAGCTCGACCAAAGGATCAAATATTTTTGCGCGTTGCAGGGCTTTCGAGATTGCCAAAACCATAATTACAGTAACGACAGCGGAGTCACTGAAGCCAAAAAAGGCATCGCGTGCAGGAACAAGGTCAAGAACCACGGCTGTGATCAATGCGATAAAGGCAACTAAATCAAAGCGCCATCTTCCCCAAATGAAGAAAATCATCGTTACGCCAAGAATGCAGAAAATGAGAAATTGATCTAATGTCATGGTTTATAAAGGTTCCTTTTGAGTGGAGTCTAACGAATAGAAAGAATGCTTTCAAAGCCTTTTATAAAAGTTTTTTCTTATAGCCACACAAATCATTGATAATACAATTTTTACAGTCTGGTTTTTGTGCTTTACAAGTATAGCGACCATGTAAAATGATCCAGTGATGTGCATCAACTTTGAATGTGTCTGGAACATTTTTAATAAGTTTTTTCTCAACATCTAAGGGCGTTTTTCCTTTCCCAAAGCCGATACGATTCGAAACACGGAAAATGTGTGTATCAACAGCGATCACAGGGTGGCCAAAGGCTGTGTTCAAAACAACATTTGCTGTTTTTCGTCCGACACCGGGTAAGTCTTCCAGGCTTGCGCGGTCATCAGGTACTTCACTATTGTGCTTTTCGATAAGCTGCTTGGAAAGTGCAATCACATTTTTTGCTTTATTGTTGTAAAGCCCGATGGTTTTAATGTGTTGCTTTAAACCATCTAAACCAAGTTTCACCATTTTTTCTGGCGTATCTGCGACTTTAAAGAGTTCTTTTGTCGCTTTATTCACGCCGACATCGGTTGACTGAGCAGACATAACAACAGCAACAAGAAGAGTGTAAGTGTTTGTATAATCTAGTTCAGTTGTTGGTTTAGGCAGCTGTTTTTTCCAGCGTACAAATATTTCTTCAATAATCTCTTTTTTCATACTTTATACTTATCCCAGTTTTTAAAGGGATTATGACAAAAGTTTATGAAAAGTCCAGGTTATCATTTTTAGGAATGAGACATTCAATAAGCGTCGGTATGTCATCGACAGTCACGGCAGCATCACTGATAACGCGACTGTATTCATGAACCTTTTTACGCAATGAATCTTTTGACATGTAAGGGCGTACCTGTTGCATTCTTTTATACACCTCTGAATATAGGAATATATTTTGTTTAGGAGTAATTAACATTTTAAGCTCTTTCATATAAATATAAAACCATAGGTTGTGTTTTTATTTTTAAAACAATAAAAAACACATGTCAACTAGTAATTGGGAAAATCCCATTTGTCAATGGGATAAAACCCTAGTGACGCAAAAAAGGTTTTATGAAATCATCCTTCAAATGAGTGATATACTAAGAACAAGAATAAAAGAGTTAATGCAAAAAGAGGGCCTTTCTCAAAAAGCGCTTTCTTTGAAGGCGTCTTTGAATGAGACTGCTATCCGAGATATTTTGAAAGACCGTGTAAAAAATCCACGCGCAGATACACTGAAGGCGATCGCTTCTGTTCTTAATGTTTCTGTTGAATATTTAATCGAAGAACAAACATCAAGTCATTACCCTTCAACGCCGCTAGGTGATTTGGTCTATTCGAAAGCAATTATCTCAAATCAACATATGCAACCATCGACGTATATCGAAAAAAAACAAGAAGAGGTCGTTGGTTTAAAGCCTGCCAAATATAAGAATAAAAATGTGTTTGCTGCGACAGTTGAGGACCATTCTGTTAACCAGATTTACCCAAAAGGCTCTCGCCTTTTTTGCGTTCCTCTTGAAGAATGGGCGCGTCCTTTGAAATCTAAACAACGTGTGCTGGTTTGGTCATCATTGAATGATGGACAAGGTAAGCTGCGTGTTTTTGAGCTTGGTACACAAGGCGAAAATGGAGACGTGCCACTTTATGCAAAAAGTACAGACAATTTAATGACGTCTGAAATGATCACATCAAGAAAAGGAAGCTCAGAAGGGCATTTGAAAGAAAGGGCCAAGAAGTGGAAAGAAGAGCCATCTCTTGAGACCGCAGAAATTTCTTACACGCCAACGGAGCATGACCCACATAAAATTGTTGCTGTGGTTATTGCACATACAGTTGAAGAGTAGTTTATAAATCCAATACATCTTTCATAGAATAAAGGCCTGGATCGCGGTCTTTTAACCATTTTGCCGCGAGAATCGCGCCGTCCGAGAAGAGCCCTCGATCGTAAGCACGGTGTGTGATTTCGATGCGCTCACTTGGTCCTGCAAACATGACTGTGTGTTCACCAATAATTTCACCGCCGCGTTGAACAGCAAAGCCAATTTCACCTTCTTTGCGAGCGCCTGTGTGGCCAACGCGTGGATCAGCTGTAATGTCTTCAAGTTTTTTGCCACGTGTTTCTGCGATGACATTCCCAAGTTCAATAGCTGTGCCAGACGGTGCATCAACTTTGTGACGATGATGCATCTCTGTGATCTCAATATCATACTCTAGGCCCAGTCTTTGAGCAGCTTGCTCGACGAGTGCTTTCATAAGGTTGACGCCAATACTCATGTTGAAAGACATGACAATAGGAATTTTCTTTGCAAAAGTTTTGATAGCTTTCATTTCTGTGTCGCTAAAACCTGTTGTGCCAATGACCAGTGGCGTGCCTGTTGCTGCTGCGATTTCAGCATGGTTGATGCCAACTTCTGGTTTGGTAAAGTCAATGACAGCTTCGGAAACTTCAAATAGTTCTGTTGGATTGTCGCCAACCTCAACACCAATAGGGGGCATGCCAATAAGTTCACCAACATCTTGTCCTGTTATGTATGCCTCGGGTTTGTCAATTGCACCAGCAAGTTCAAGACCGTCTGTTTCTAGAATCTTCTTGATATGCGTCGAGCCCATACGTCCCATACATCCAACAACACCGATTTTCATAATATTTTCCTTCTATTTTCAATATTTATAGCGAGCTTATGACGTATAGGTAGTGAGGAAAAGCTTTTTTACAAGCGGGATGTTTGAAATAAAGATCAGAATACAAAAAAAACAACATCAACAAGGTCCAGTATGCTGATTTTATTTGAAGAGAGGATAAAACTTGATAAAGTATGAATCTCATTTCTAACACAGAATACATTTAAGGAATAAAAAATGCCCCTAGAAAATTATGTTTTCACTAGTGAGTCAGTTTCAGAAGGACATCCAGACAAGGTTTGTGACCGTGTTTCAGATGCTATTGTTGATTTGTTTTTAAAATCTGATCCTGAAGCGCGCGTGGCTGTTGAAACACTTGCAACAACAAATAAGATTGTTCTGGCTGGTGAGGTGCGTGGAGAGCAGCATATCTCACACACACAAATGGAAAACGTTGCACGCCAAGTTATTAAAAATATTGGCTATGAACAGCGTGGTTTTCATTGGCAAGATATTAACTTTTATAACTTTGTTCATGAGCAGTCTGCAGATATTGCGATGGGTGTCGATGGTGACACAAACAAAGAAGAGGGTGCTGGTGACCAAGGAATTATGTTTGGTTATGCGTGTCGTGAGACAGATGTATTAATGCCTGCGCCAGTTTATTATGCAAATTTGATTTTAAAATTAATGACAGACGGGCGTCATAACGGTGACATTAAAGGCCTTATGCCAGATGCAAAAGCCCAAGTCAGCTTGCGTTATGTGGATGGAAAGCCTGTTGGTGCAACTTCTGTTGTTGTTTCAACGCAGCATGCAAAAAACATGACACAAAGTGATGTGCGTGAGATTGTACGTCCAATTGTCAATAAGGTTTTGCCAGAAGGCTGGATGTGCCCAGAAGAAGAGTTTTATGTTAATCCAACAGGACGTTTTGTGATTGGTGGTCCTGATGGAGATGCTGGTCTAACAGGGCGTAAAATTATTGTAGATACCTATGGCGGTAAAGCACCACATGGTGGTGGCGCATTTTCGGGTAAGGATCCAACAAAAGTTGATCGCTCGGCTGCTTATGCTGCAAGATATTTAGCAAAAAATGTTGTTGCAGCAGGAATTGCTGAGGCTTGTACAATTCAATTGTCATATGCGATTGGTGTTGCAAAGCCACTCTCTGTTTATGTGAATAACCACGGCACAGGTGAGGTTGATGAAAAGAAGTTATCTGAAGTTCTTCAGCAGCTTGTTGATCTATCGCCACGTGGTATTCGTGATCACTTAAAACTTCACCGTCCTATTTATGAGCGTACAGCTTCTTATGGACACTTTGGTCGCAAACCTGCGTCTGATGGTGGTTTTTCGTGGGAGAAAACAGATCTCGTTGACAAGCTTAAAGCTGCTTTTTAATTATGTCTAAGCAAGACTGGCCGATATACCGCCCTGGTTTTTATTCTGGGATAGGCGGTCGTGGTCTTACAGAGTCTCAACGTTTAACACTTGACCGTGTTTTTGATTCTTACGGCATCTTTCTTCCCGAAGAAGAAGGCGAACGACAAGCGCTGATTGAATCATTCTTGCAAGCGATCACAGGTGAAGTCTGGTTCGAGATTGGCTGTGGTATGGGCGAGCATATTTGTGGTCGCGCGCTGAAAAACCCTGATGTTACTTTGATAGGGGTTGAGCCTTTTACAGGTGGACTGGCTTCAGCAGCACGTAAAATTGATAAAGACAACATTCAAAATATAAGATTATTGCGACAGGATGCACACTTACTGCTTTCTGCTTTGCCTGAAAATTTCTTAACGAAGATCTTTCTTCTTTTTCCTGACCCTTGGCCCAAGGCACGGCACCATAAAAGGCGTTTTTTAAACCAAGACAACTTAGATCTTTTTCACAGTGTTTTGAAACCGGAAGGGCAGCTTATTCTTGCAACAGACCACGACGACTATCGTGCATGGACAAATGATCATATGTCTGTCAGAGAAGACTTTGAGTTGCTTACACAGGATGTGTGGGAGACACCAGAGAAACGTCCAGACGGTTGGATTCCTACAAAGTTCGAAGAAAAGTCTTTTCAAAAACAACATGTATGTACGCGTTGGATTTATAAAGCTATTTCTTAGGCGCTATAATGCTTGGTAGATGAGGAATAACATCAACATCGTCATGTTTGTGTGATGTTCTTAAGCATGGACCAAATTGTCGCGACATTTGTTCAAGAAGGCTGTTTGCCGTCAGACTGCCATCACCTGCCGCTTTGCAAAGCCAATATTTAGCTTCTTTCATGTCCTGAGAAACGCCAGTGCCCTCAAGGTGCATGAGGCCGAGCTGGTAGGCAGCAGTAGGCTCTTTATCAGCCGCTTTCGTCCAGTATTCTATTGCTTTTTTGTAATGCCCCTTATCATAGGCATTAAATCCACGATCAACATCGCTTGCAAAGGCGCTAGATGTAAAGACAATGAAAAGAAGTATTGTTAGAATTTTTTTCATACCGGACCTCATTTTTTTTAAGGCGAACAAAGAGTTACATCAACTATTATAACATAAGTTGTGATTTTTGACAATTTACATATTTTTCCTTGATTGTTCGTCTTTTTTCCTATAAAAATATCTGTAATATCCCCAAAATTTGATGTTTTGCGGACCTTTTCGGAAGAGAAGGGCGATAGAGTATTTTATTGTTTATCAAGGCGTTATAGTGATTATTGCAAAAGAAACACCAGCTCTTAGAGCAATACAAAAGACGATTTCTTCACCAATTGAAGAAATGGGATACGAATTGGTGCGTCTCAGCTTTAATTCCTCAGACCGTCCAGCGCTACAAATTATGGTAGACCGTAAAGACGGTGAGCAGATCAATGTTGATGATTGCGCAGATATTTCAAGAACAGTTTCTGTGCTTTTAGATGTCGAAGACCCAATCGAAGGACGTTATAACTTGGAAGTTTCGTCTCCTGGGATTGATCGCCCTTTAACACGTCCAAAAGACTTTAAGGACTATGAAGGTTTTGATGCAAAGGTTGTTCTTAAAGAAGTGGTTCAAATAGAAGGTCTTGAAAGCAGAAAGAAGTTTTCAGGCGTATTGGGCGGTTTGTCAGATGACAGTGCTCGCGTAATTTTGAATGTAGATGGTCAAGAAATTGAAATAGCATTTGAAGCTATTGAAAAAGCAAAATTGGTTTTAACAGACGAGCTAATAGCAGCTCATCAACAATCGTAATTGTTTATAGTTTAAGGAGAAAAACATGCAAACAGTCGCTGGAATTGAAAGAAAAGAATTAATTGAAATGGCAGACATGCTTGCCAAAGAAAAGGGTATTGATAAAGAAATCGTCCTTGGTGCGATGGAAGATGCCATCGAAAAAACGGCGAAGACGAAATATGGCTTGGATAATGATATTCGCGCGACGTTAGATCGCAAAACAGGGGCAATTACAATTCATAGATATCGCCTGGTTGTTGATGAAATTAAGGCGCCTGTTGAGCTGGAAGAAGATGAGATGGACAAGGCACAGGCTGCTCCATCTGATGAAAACTTAGAAGAAGAGGATGCTGAGCCTGTTTTGACAGTAGCTGCACAAATCACATTAGAAGATGCAAAAGAAATTGATGATGCTCACAAAATTGGAGACTACGTTATTGATGAATTGCCTCCAGTTGATTTTGGGCGTGTTTCTGCGCAAGGCGCACGACAAATTATTATTAACCGTGTGCGTGATGCAGAAAGACAGCGTCAGTTTGAAGAATACAAAGATCGTACAGGTGAAATTGTTAATGGAACAGTGAAGCGTATTGAGTACGGCAACGTTATTGTCGACTTGGGGCGTGCAGAAGCATTGCTTCACCGCGATGAAGCGATTCCACGTGAGCATTTGGGGCAGGGCGACCGTATCCGTGCATTGATTCTAGATGTGCGTCGCGAACAACGTGGTCCTCAACTTTTCCTTAGTCGTTCTCACCCAGACTTTATGGTGAAACTATTCCATCAAGAAGTGCCTGAAATTTATGATGGTGTCATTCAAGTGAAGTCAGCAGCACGTGATCCTGGGTCACGCGCGAAAATTGCTGTTTCTACAAATGATGGTTCCATTGATCCAATTGGCGCCTGTGTTGGGATGCGTGGAAGCCGTGTTCAAGCAATTGTTGCCGAGCTTCAAGGTGAGAAAATTGATATTGTTCCATGGTCAGAAAATCTCGCGACATTTGTTGTAAATGCACTGGCTCCTGCAGAAGTTTTGAAGGTTGTTGTTGATGAAGAAAACAACCGTCTAGAAGTTGTTGTACCTGATGACCAACTATCTCTTGCAATTGGCCGTCGTGGACAAAATGTTCGTTTGGCTTCAAAAATTGCACGTTGTGAAATCGATATTACAACTGAAGCAGATGAATCTGAACGTCGCGCGAAGGATATAGAAACAAGATCTAAGCTATTTGTTGAAGCTTTGGATGTTGATGAGGTTCTCGCGAGACTGCTTGTTGCAGAAGGCTTTATGAACGTTGAAGATGTTGCATATGTTGCAGCAGGCGAAATTGAAGCAATTGAAGGTCTTGATGATGAGATCGCGAATGAGCTTCAGACGCGCGCGAAAGAGTACCTAGATAACCTAAGCAAAGAAATGGAAACGCAACGCAAGAAGTTGGGTGTTTCTGATGAAGTTGCTGCGCTTGATAACATGACACCAGCAATTCTTGGTAAAATTGGTGAAAAAGGTATCAAGACATTAGATGACTTAGGTGATCTTGCGACAGATGAATTACTTGAAATTCTGGATGAAGATATGCTGACAGAGCAGAAGGCAAGCGATATGATTATGGCTGCGCGTGCACACTGGTTTGCAGAGGAAGGCACAGAAGAAAGCAAGTAACACAGGTCTTTTGTGGAATACGAAAGAAAAGCCTTCTTCCTTGTTATGAGGAAGGAGGCTTTTTTTATTGAGCTTGTTTTTCTTTTCGCTTTTTTGCTAGGACAAGCTGAAGATCTAATTCTTTTTGAATGGCATCTTTTTCAGCCATTTTTTGTTTTACTTCTTCACGTTCTTTGATTTTTTGTTCAAAAAAAGCGTCATTTGTACCTGCCGCATCTTCAGGGCCAGATTGCTTAGGGTCGATATACGCTTTACATTTGTCGTCAAGCATTTGAAGAAATTTATGTGTGTCAAAGTTTTCAGGCAATTTGATGTTTGAGAAATGCCTTTTAATTGTCATTAAAATGTCAGACTTATGTATGCTATGAATATCTATGTCATAAATTTCAAGCAGTTGACCAATTTGATATTCGTCCATGACATATTTTTGGTCTTCAATTTTCTGAAGAATAGCTTTGGCTTCAGGGGATGCGTTTTCAATCGCCTGTTCAAATGTTTTATCAAGAGTCTCTTCTGACATTTTCTACCTCCATGGTTTTCTTTATCGTAATCCCATGAAGACATTTCGTCAAATTAGCTTATCTTCTAGGAAAAGCGATCTTCTCTTCTTGAAAAAAAGTATTGTCAAATGACGGTTTTTCCTGTGTATAAGATGTAGGTAAGTTTGTTTCATTTATAAGATTTTTTAGTCCACCAATAACAGATTGGTCTGGATGAATGATTTTTATATAATCTTCGATGCGTGTGTTTCCGTCACCGTCTGTTTCAAAAGCGCCATCACCAACGCCGTATTCGTCTGCAAAGCTCATTTGTGCCTCCTATTAAGGGTTTTGTAGCAATTATTTGCTACTATTTTCCGCGAATTGTACATTTTTTCTCTAAAGCGTCAACAGTTAATATGTAAAAAATATTTGAGTTTTTGAAGGTTGGCCTCTATGGTTGTTTTTCTTAATTCATAAGCATTTCAAAAGGTTTTTTATGTCTTCTTTAAGCGAGCAGGTTTATCTTATTGATGGATCAGGATTTATTTTTCGTGCGTATCATGCTTTGCCGCCCATGACGCGCCCTGATGGCGTTATGGTGAACGCTGTTTATGGGTACACAAACATGTTGATGAAGCTGCTTGATGATGCTGGTAACCAGAATCTTGCTGTCATTTTTGATGCGGGCAGAAAAAGCTTTCGTAATGATATTTATCCTGATTATAAAGTACACCGTCCCCCTGCACCGGATGATTTAGTGCCGCAATTTCAACTCATTCGTGATGTAACAAAGTTGTTTAATGTCCCTTGTATCGAGATGGAGGGGTACGAGGCGGATGATTTAATCGCTTCTTATGCCAAAGTGGCTGTTGAAAAAGGACAAAATGTCGTCATCGTTTCATCCGACAAAGACTTGATGCAGCTGGTCAATGATAATGTGCGTATGATGGACCCGATGAAAAACAAGCTGATTGAGCGTGAGCAGGTTATTGAAAAGTTTGGCGTTGGTCCCGAGCAAGTTGTCGAAGTGCAAGCCTTGATGGGAGACAGTAGTGATAATGTACCAGGTGTTCCTGGAATTGGACCAAAAACTGCGGCACAGCTTATACAAGAATTTGGTGACTTTGAGACACTATTTCAAAACACAGATAAAATTAAACAAAATAAACGACGTGAAACGCTTCAGGAAAATGTTGAACAAGCCAGAATATCCTTAGAGCTTGTGACATTAAAAGACGATATTGATTTGCCTGCCTCAATAGAATCCTTGAAACCGCAGCCTGTAGATTATGATGCTTTATTACCTTTTCTTGAAAACCAGCAATTCCATTCGATCTTAAGTCGTTTGAAAAAAAAGGGGAAAAGTAAAACCGTTAAAAAAACAGAGAAGAACTATACCCTGATTCAAGATCGCGTGATGTTGAAAAAATGGATTGATCTTTGTTTTGAAAGTGGGATTATTGCTATTGATACTGAGACGACGTCTCTGAATGCAAGATCTGCTGAACTTGTTGGCATCTCTCTTGCCATTGATGAAGGCAGGGCATGCTATATTCCTCTGGGACATGTCCAAGAATTTGGTCAGGAAAACTTATTTGGTGAAGTCGAATCTGGGCAAAGCGAGTTGGTGCAAGACCAACTGGATATTGATTCTGTGTTGGCTGATTTAAAACCCGTCTTGACGTCCCCCGCTGTTTTAAAGGTTGGACAAAATATCAAATATGACCTTGTCATTTTAAAAAATTATGGCGCTGATGTCTATCCGACTGCAGATACAATGTTGATGTCTTATATGGCTGACGGTGTGAAGACAAGGCATGGCCTGGACACTCTTGCAAAAAACTATTTTGATCAAGACATGATTGCCTATAAAGACGTCGTGACAGAAAAAGGAAAAAATTTCGCCAATGTTGATTTAAGGGCTGCGTGTGAATATGCGGCTGAAGATGCAGATTTTACTTTGCGCCTTTACCACGTGTTGTTGCAAAAGCTTATCCAAACAAAAACGTATGATGCATACAACACAATTGAAAGGCCATTGTCAGAGGTGATTGCGGCGATGGAGTCAAAAGGTGTCAAAGTTGATGAGAAAATCTTGGGGCGTTTAAGTGAGAATTTTAAGGCGCAAACATCTCAGTTAGAAAAGGAGATTCATGAAGAGGCGGGTGAACCATTTAACATTGGATCTCCTAAGCAATTAGGCGAGGTCCTGTTTGGTAAGTTGGGCCTGCCACATGGCAAGAAAGGCAAATCAGGCGATTACAGTACATCTATGAGTGTTTTAGAGCCGCTTTCTTATGAGCATAAAATCGTCAATAAGATCTTACATTGGCGTTCTTTGACAAAGCTGACGAGTACTTATACCGATGCTTTGAAAAATAATATTAATACGAAGACAAATCGTGTGCATACATCTTTCTCAATGGCTGTAACATCAACAGGGCGATTAAGTTCTAGTGATCCTAACCTTCAAAATATTCCAATTCGTACGGAAGAAGGCCGCATGATACGAGATGCTTTTGTCGCCGAAGAGGGAAATGTATTGCTTGCGTTAGATTATTCACAAATAGAGCTGAGGCTATTGGCAGAAATTGCCGATATTACTCCTTTGAAAGAGGCTTTCAAAGAGGGTGTAGATGTGCATGCTTTGACAGCGTCCCAAGTGTTTGGTATGCCAATTAATGATGTTGATTTTGAATCAAGGAGACGCGCCAAAGCAATTAATTTTGGGATTGTTTATGGTATGAGTGCATTCGGTTTATCCAAGCAGCTAGATTGCTCACAAGGGGAGGCAAAGCAATATATAGATGCCTATTTTGAACAATATAGCGGTATTAAGAAGTATATGGTTGAAACAAAAGAGTTTTGTCACACCCACGGATATGTCGAAACATTGTTTGGAAGAAAATGTTATATTCCCTCCATTTATGTGAAGGCACAAAGAGGCTTTGCAGAACGTCAGGCAATCAACGCGCCAATCCAAGGAACAGCAGCAGATATTATAAAGCGTGCAATGGCTCAGGTTCATCAAGTTGTTAAAGAAAAGAAACTACCTGTTGATATGTTGTTGCAAGTGCATGATGAATTACTGTTCGAGACTGCAGAAAGCCAGGCAGATGAAATGATTAGTATCTTGAAGCCTATTATGGAAAATGCAGGCAAGCCTGCAAAAGATATATCTGTTCCTTTATTGGTTGAGGCTGGAAAAGGCAAAAACTGGAATGCTGCACATTAAGCGCTATTAAGAAGCTTCTAAGAAAAAACCTTTATGTAATAAGTTCATTTTCTTCAAGACGAGCGTCATAGAGTTTGCTGCTTCTTTCCCAATATGAGGAACATTGCTTTTGTCATAAATTTCATAAATTTCTTTGACAATATCTTCAGTTTTTTTGTACTGGCGGGCGATTTTCTGATGAAGTTCTTCTATACTTTTTTTGCCATTCTCAAAAGCTTCTCTGTTTTCTTTCATTGTTTTTTCAAGCGTCTCTAAGTCGGCCTTCATTTTCTTATCGTGTCGTTCACATTCATCTTGTCCTGTCTTGAAAACATTGCTTTCAACAATATTTTTCCAGGTTGTGTCGTAGATGTCTTGGTATGACTTAACTTGCATAGGGTCGGCAAGTTTTTTGAGGAAGCTTTTATTGAGCTCCTGTACCTGGTTATAAAAATCAATGAGAAGGGCGCGGATAAAAATAATGCGACCGTCGACATTAACAGGGTTATTTTGCTCTCTTAACTCATCTTCTTTAAAAGGTGATCTGCCTACAGGAATTACTTTTGGATGGGCGTTTATGATGCTTTTATAGAACTTCATAAAAACGGCATCTCCTTGGATGAAAGCTTGTAGGTATGCATAATTGACCTGTTGTTTTTCAGGCCCAAAGCTTGCCGGTTGTCCAGCAAGTGTTTCAATCGCTTTTTTCATGGCGTTTGCCATAGAGGTTTCGTCTCCTTGTTTGCAATCTGTGACCATATTAAAAAAAGAATCGATTGCCGCGTTTGAGTCTTTATAGCTTGCTTTCATTGAGAAAAAGAGGCCTACAATAGCTTTTTTACCAAGCTCTCCCAGTTGTTCTCTTTCAATTTCATAGCGCTTTTTTTCTTGAATAACCTGCTCTAAAGCTTCGGATTGTTTTATTTTTGCTTCTATTTCTTGGACTTTGTTGAGAAGCTCAACAGATTTTCTACTTCGTTTATCCACATCAAGGCATATATCTTTGATCTTCATCAAAGTTTCAAAATTTTCTGTACTCATGCCAATTGGAATTGTAACCATTTTATAAGCCTTTTCTATTCACTGGTTTCTTCTTCGCTACTCTCTTCGACTATAACATGTTCTTGCTGCGCTGCATATTCTTCATAGCTTGGAAGCTGTATCTTGTTGTAGGCATTATGTAGGTGTGTTCTTGCTTCAATCGCAGTTTGTGTGAGGTCGCTACTTTGATAAATACTGTAAAGCTTGTCAATAATCTCTTGCGTGTTAGGGAAGTGGGCAAGAAGTTGCATTGTTAAAGACTTGATTTGCTCTTCTAGAGGTGCAAGGGCTTCTTTTGCTTGTGTCAGCTCTTGTTGCTTTTGTTCAAGTTTTTGAGTGATGATACTTTCCTGTTGCCGGAATTCTTGTTCGAATCTTTTTGTCTCATCGCCTTCAAAAAAATCTTTCCACACTTTTTCATATCGTTTGCTGAGGCTTTTTTCTGAGGGCGGGTTAAAGTCGATGCCTAGAAATTTAAACCTTTTTTGTTGTACTTTGTTGTACTCGCGGAAATTGGTAAGCGTTTCTTTTATAAGAGAACACCGATAATTGTCTCTAAAGTCATTAATCGCATCACCAGGGCGGCCAAAAGGGATGACTTTCCAATGTACAACATTAACACGATCAAACCACTGTTTGAAAAAGCCGTTTTTTTGGAACAGACGTCTGACTTCTTTGAAGGCCAGGGGGCCAGATGTTTTTGGTGAGCCATACATTTCTGGGTTTTGCCAAAAGCTTTCAAAAAGATTCTTAAAGACTTTGATAAGCCTATCGGGTTTTGCTTCTGAGAGTGTTTCAAGATTGTCGATAAACTTTTCAAACGCTCCACCGCCGTTCGAGTAGGATTGTTTGAATGCCATATAAAGGTTTGCAACAGCTCTTCCGCCTCTTTCTCCAAGCTCTTGGCGTTGTAGTTCGGCAAGAGTCTCACCGCCTGATTCACGATCGAGGGATTGGCTTTCTGTCAGTTCTTTATCAAGAGAGCTGACGCCATATTCGATTTTTTTAATCCCTTTTTCGCCTTCATAATAGTTGCTGGCTGCAAGCTTTAGCGCTTCCAGTGCATCCAGTATAGGCTGTGGTAAATCGTAGGCTTGGAGCATAGATTTGTATAACTTTCACAAAATTAATTTTTAAGTGTTTATTATAGAACAATTTATGGAATAAATGGAAGCCTATTACAAGCCTAATATAGTCGATTGATGCAGAAATCAACGGTCTCAAGTAATGATGACTTAATATCAGAAGGTGGGAAATGTGCAATACAGTCTTTCGCCTTTTCCCCATATTCCTTAGCTTTTTCTTTTGACAGAGTCAGTGTGTCGTACTTTTTGATTATACTGACAGCTGTTGCAAAATCATCATCTGACTGGTCAACATCCCCCATGGTTTTTTTCCAAAAAAGGCGCTCTTTTTCATCAGACTTTTGATAGGCAAGAATAACTGGTAGGGTGATTTTACCTTCTCTAAAGTCGTCACCTAGGTTTTTACCTATTTTTTCATCGGATGTTTCATAATCTAAAATATCGTCCACAAGCTGAAAGGACAGACCAAGGTTTAATCCAAAATGATACAGCGCTTGACGTTCGTCTTGTTTGTCAGCAATGACGGCGCCAATTTCTGATGCTGCAGCGAATAGCTCAGCCGTTTTAGCTGACAGAATATCTAAATGATCTTCTATTGTAATACTAAGATCGTTTGCGATAACCAATTGCTTAACTTCACCTTGTGCAATTTTGACAGATGTATCTGCTAAGATAGATAGGGCGCTGATCGAGTCAGATTCTAGCATTTGTTGAAAGGCGCGTGAAAAAAGAAAGTCTCCGACAAGAACGCTAGGCTTGTTACCCCAAATATCGTTTGCGCTTTGTCTGCCACGACGCATATGGCTTTCATCAATAACATCATCATGCAAAAGTGTTGCTGTATGAATGAACTCGATAGCTGCGGCAAGCCCTGTATGAGCGTGTCCCTCATAGTTGCAGAGTTTTGCGCTAGCAAGTGTTAACATAGGGCGTAAACGCTTTCCACCAGCATTAATAATATGCTTAGCAAGGTCAGGTATGAGCGTGACGGTACTTTCTAAGTTTTGTTCTATTTTTTGATTTACTTTTATCAAGTCATCTTTGACAAGATCATGAAGACGATCAATACTGGCGGTCATAAGCTTCAACTTTTCAAAGGTTAGATAGTGATTACCGAGAATACTCTTCTTAATGGCAAGGTGCAACTCCGTCAACCGAAAACAGGTTTTCGAGCGGGGATTGATGCGGTTTTCTTGGCTGCAAGTGTGCGTCAAAAAACATGTAAAAATGCCCGTATTTTAGAGTTGGGGTGTGGGGTTGGTGCTGCGATGCTTTGTTTGGCTTATCGCTTGGGGGATATGTCATTCGATATAACTGGGGTCGAGATCGAAGAAAGTTATGCGGAAATCTCTATTGAAAATATTAAAATCAATAGCTTGCATAATAAAGTTAATGTTTTGAATAAAGATATGAGGCGGTGTGACTTTAAGGGCTTTACCCACTTGATAATGAACCCGCCTTATATGGAGGTGGATGCTGCAGTGCTTGCAGAAGATACGAGAAAAAAAGCAGCAAATGCTGAGATTCACGGTACTTTAAGTGACTGGGTTAAGGTCGCCTATCAGGCATTACAGCACAAGGGTTGGCTTCATATGATTCATCGCGCGGATGCTTTGCCGCGTATTTTAAAAACTTTAGAAGGTAAGTTCGGAGCGATTGAGGTGTTGCCGTTGTTTTCTAAAGAAGGTGATGTTGCGAACCGCATGATTGTTGTCGCGCGTAAAAACCTTAAAACACCTTTTAAAATTTATCCTGGTCTTGTTGTTCATGATCAGAATGATGACTATACAGCTGAGGCAGAGGCGGTGTTAAGGCATGGTGCTGCGCTTTAATTACTTTTCTGTTGTGGTGTGTGTGGTAGGAGTTTTCCAAAAGGTAGATATTTCTTCGATCATATGGTATAATTAGGGAATATTCATAAAAAATATAGGTTGGAAAATGGTTGATAAAGTTGATGTTTTTGCTCTTTTAGAAAGTGGCGACCTGGATGGCCTGAAAGATGCGATCTCTGCGGATGAAAGTTTGTTAGAGGGTTTAAGGGATGACAAAAATTTAATGCAGCAAGCTTCATGGAATGATCAACTAGAATTTGTAGAATACCTTCATCAGTCTTATCCAGAGCGATTTTCTTTGAAAGAGTCTGTTCCTTTTGCAATAGACAGAAACCCTCATGGGCGTGTTGCAAGTTATATGGTAGCCCAAGATGGGGAGCCGATCTATGGGCAAAGATCTCTGGATGAAAGTCATAATGTTAGCTTTGCGCACTTTTTTGCAACAATTGGTAATTTGGAAGATTTGCAGACTGTCATTAAGAAATATCCACCTTCACTAAAATCTGAAGATAGTTTGGGGCGCTTGCCAGCACATTATGCAGCCCTGAATGGTCATTTAGAAATTTTAGAGCTTTTACAAAAAGAAGATGTTTACTCAAATGTCCTTAGTGTTAGAGATGATTTTGGCCACACGCCTTTAGATCTTGCTGCTTGGATGGGGAAAACTGAAATAACAGACAAGTATCAAGCTGTTTTTGAGAAAGACAAGGTAAGAATTGAAGGAATCTTTAAGCTTAAAGAGGCAATTCAAAACCAAGATATGAATCAGGTTTTTGCCCTGGAAAAAATACATGCAGGATATGCGATGAAAGGTTACGTTCATCGCGATCTTAAATTGTCAACGCAAGAAGGCCGAGATGTATTTGCCGCATTCGCAGATATGGAGTCAGAAAAATTAGACGCATTTCTTGAGCGTGATCAAGAAAAAGCAGGTCGTCTTATGGACGAATCAACAGAGTTCTATAATGATCTTGACGATGCAAATAAAGAAAAGTTCTTGAACTTTATCAAAGAGGGCGGCCTCGAACATGTCGAGGGCAATGAAAATGGATTTTGGTTCAGCTTGGTGAGCTGGATGGGAATGGATGATACTGCTTACTCTGAAATAGAGTCTGCATTTGATCGGTATTTAGGAAGTGATGAGGTTGTGACGCCGCCGCCTGTGAACGACTCAACCGTGACAGACACATCTGAATTCGTAAATCCACTAGATACTTCACGTGCCACTCCTTCTGACACAATAAGTGTTGCTCCTGCGCCCTCGCAATCAGGCACAGCTAATATTTTTGATATTATTAAAGATGGAACATTTGAAGAGATGAAGGCGGCCTTGGCCGCAGATCAAAGTCTGTGGGATGCATATCCGCAGCAATATAATGAAAGTGGTATGGATATTTCGAACTATGCGGCAAAATATGGTACTGTTGAGAAATATAAGTACATTATTTCAGAGCGCCCAGACCTTGTGACTAGTTTAGAAAGTAGCCTGTCATTAAATGATGCTCATTTTGCTGCTGGAGTTGGGAGTACTGATATTTTAGAGTATATTAAAGAAAACCATCCCCAATTACTTAGTCAAAAGGATGATGATGGAGAGCTCCCTTTAGATCGTGCAAAGCGTCTAGGGCAACAAGATGCAGTGGACTTACTAAGTGCTGAATCTCCTAGTGGGACTGGTGCGTCTCTACCTAAAGGAAATAACCTTACTCAATCTTCAGATCTTCAGGCCAAAGAGAAACAGATTAGTGACCTTGTTTCACAGTTGAAAGATTCTGGTCATTTGTCGGAATCAAATGGTAAATTGGTGTTGTCCCAGGACGCTGACCTTGATAAAATTACGGCTTTGGTGAAGGCTGTTAACGAGGGCATCAAGGCAAAAGGTGATTATTATCAAGAGCAGGGTGTTTTTGATGCCAATGGTAGCCGTACAGATGCCTATAAAAGCTATGCCAAGATTGCCAAAGACCATCCTGATGCGCACAGTATTGAGCAAACAATCAGTGATATCACAAGAGATGGTAAGGCTGGAGATCAGGGCTGGATGCAGGCTTATTTTGACGAACGCAATAAAGATGCTGCATTAAATGCAAAAAAAGAAATGTTCCAGCAAAATAATGCTTCAATCGAAAAAGGTGGTGGTGTTGAGCGTGGTGGTATGCTTCAAAGCCAGTTGGCTGCGGTTTCTCAAGCTGCTGAGAAGTAACCTTTTCAAATTATATTTCTTGAACTTCATTAAAATATCGGCATGATCCTTTGTGTATTCTAACGCAAGGGAGTTGTTGTGTCTTATCAAAATATTGTCATTCTTACAGGGGCTGGTATCAGCCAGGAGTCCGGTCTTGGGACGTTTCGTGATAACGGCGGTCTGTGGGCTGAGTATGCTATAGAAGATGTCGCGACGCCTGAAGCTTTTGCTGCTAACCCACGTCTTGTTTATGATTTTTATAACATGCGTCGTGCAGAGCTTCTGAAAGACGAAATCTCTTTCAATTCAGCACATCAAGCTCTTGCAGATTTTGAGTCCCATTTTGCTGGTCAATTCAAGCTTGTCACACAAAATGTCGATAATCTGCACGAGGCAGCGGGATCAAAGAGCCTCATCCATATGCATGGTGAGCTTCAAAAAGCTCGCTGTTTATTTTGTGGCCATATTTCAATGTGGGAAGATGATCTAGATGAAAAGTCTATTTGTCCTTCATGCCAAGATACGCGCGGCATGCGCCCACACATTGTTTGGTTTGGTGAAATGCCATTACAAATGGATGATATATATAGCTTGCTTGCAGATTGTGATTTGTTTGTCTCAATCGGGACATCTGGTAATGTATATCCTGCAGCAGGTTTTGTTCAGATTGCGAATGATGCAGGCGCACATACGGTTGAGTTGAATTTAGAGCCAAGTCAAGGAGCAACGCTCTTTAAGGAAAAAATATACGGTAAAGCTTCGGAGATTGTTCCTGCTTTTTTAAAAGGGTTAGGGAGATGATCTTAGGGGCGATACGTTTTTTATTCCTGACTATTTTTATCTATATTGTTAGATGGATTGTTCAGTTGCTGTTAGGGCACGTGTTTAGAAAACTCCAAAAACAAGCAAAAGCAGAACAAAAAGAGGCCGAAAAAGTGGCGCAAGGCCGTCAAATGATTGAGTGTAAGAAATGTGGTCTTTATTTTGATGAAGCGACAAAACCAACATGTGTTGAAGAGGGCTGTCCTTATCTGTGATTAATGCTTGATCGCTATGTCTTTGCGCTCTATTCTTAGGCCTTATTTTTAAATGCTGGCTGACCAAATGAAAAAAACAAGTTTTCAATCCTTAATTCTAACGCTTCAACAATTCTGGGCTGAGCAAGGCTGTGTGATCCTTCAGCCTTATGATATGGAGGTCGGTGCAGGGACTTTTCACCCCGCAACGACATTGCGCTCACTGGGGCCAGACCGTACATGGAATGTCGCCTATGTTCAGCCTTCACGACGTCCAACAGATGGGCGTTATGGCGAAAACCCAAATCGTTTGCAGCACTATTATCAATTCCAAGTTGTTATGAAACCATCCCCTGATAATATCCAAGACCTTTATTTAGATAGCCTTAAGGCGATGGGTATTGATCCATTGGCGCACGATATTCGTTTTGTAGAAGATGACTGGGAAAGCCCAACACTTGGTGCATGGGGACTTGGTTGGGAGGTTTGGTGCGATGGTATGGAGGTCAGCCAATTCACATATTTTCAGCAAGTCGGTGGCATTGATTGCCAGCCAACACCTGTTGAAATTACATACGGGATTGAGCGCCTGGCAATGTATATTCAGGGCGTTGAAAATGTTTACGACCTTGATTGGAATGGTGACAAAACATATGGCGACGTCTTTAAGCGTGCCGAGATTGAGTTCTCGCATTATAATTTTGAGCATGCCAATACAGATGTTTTATTTCAGCATTTTAAGGATCATGAAGCTGAGTGTGCCAAGCTGATCGAAGCAAAGCTTGCGCTGCCAGCATATGATCAGTGTATTAAAGCATCACATGTTTTTAATTTACTTGATGCGCGTGGTGTGATCTCGGTTGCTGAGCGTCAGGCGTATATTGGGAAGGTCCGTACAATGGCTAAATCTGCCTGTGAAATATGGGTGGAGGCATCAAATGGCTGAATTTTTGTTAGAGGTTTTCACGGAAGAAGTGCCTGCGCGCATGCAGTCAAACGCGTCAGAGCAACTGAAGAAAAATGCTGAAAAACAACTGAGCGATCTTGGGCTAACCTTTAACAAGGTTGATGTATACCATACGCCTCGTCGCCTCGTCTTGCATGTGGACGGTTTGCCACAACAGCAGGATGATATTCATGAAGAGCGTAAAGGCCCAAAAGTTGATGCGCCACCTCAAGCTTTGGAGGGCTTTCTAAGGTCTGCAGGCGTTAGCAGAGAAGACTGTGAAGAACGTGATATGGGGAAGGGCGTTTTCCTTTTTGCTGTTATTCACAAAAAAGGTTCAAAAACAGCAGATGTTTTGCCAGACTTTGTGGCAAGTTTAATCAAATCAACTGCATGGCCTAAGTCTATGAAATGGGCAGAAAATCAGTTCACTTGGGTGCGCCCGATCAAACATATTGTTGCAATTTTTGATGGTCAGGTAATAGAGGGGTCCTTTGATTTGATTGGCAGTACATTGTCTTTTACAAATCAAACGGTTGGCCATCGTTTTTTATCGCCAGGCGCTTTTACAGTTGAAAGCTTTGCCCAATACAAAGCTGCTCTTAATGATGGAAAAGTTGTTCTTGACCCTGCAACACGTCGTCAAATGATTCTAGACCAAGCAGGTAAAATCACAGCAGATAGAAAGCTTTCTTTAAAAAATGATGAAGGATTGCTTCGCGAAGTGGTGAATCTGGTCTCTTATCCGAAAGTTTTAATAGGTGAGATTGAGCCAGGTTTTATGCAGCTTCCTGATGAAGTACTTTCAACGTCAATGAAGGTTCACCAAAAATATTTCAGCGTTATTGATGACAGTGGGAAGCTTGCACCATATTTTGTCTTTGTTGCAAACAGTGATCAGGGCACAGAAAATATTGTCAAAGGGAACGAGCGTGTTCTGCGTGCTCGCTTGAATGATGCCAAGTTTTTCTGGGAGCAAGACCTTAAGATACCCGCAAATCAAAGAGCACAAGATCTAAGTAAAATAGTTTTTCATGAAAAGCTTGGAACTGTTTCTGAGCGCGTAAAGCGTCTTGAGTCTCTTTCTGAGTATCTTGCAAAACAGATTGGTTGCAGCGCAGGTGATGCAAAACGTGCCGCACAATTATGCAAAACAGACCTTGTGAGTCATATGGTGTATGAGTTTCCTGAGCTTCAAGGCATTATGGGTGGTTATTATGCAGAGAAATCTGGTGAAACTGTGGATGTTGTACAAGCGATTAAAGATCATTACAGTCCTGCTGGACCTTCGGATGAGTGTCCTAAAACGCCCGTTTCAACTGTTGTTGCGCTAGCAGATAAAATTGACGTGCTAGCAGGTTTTTTTGCGATTGATTTAAAGCCAACAGGATCCAAAGATCCTTTCGCGTTGCGTCGTGCA
The DNA here is from genome assembly GCA_030425825.1 of Alphaproteobacteria bacterium. Classification (GTDB taxonomy): domain Bacteria; phylum Pseudomonadota; class Alphaproteobacteria; order JAUHZY01; family JAUHZY01; genus JAUHZY01. Next base: position 712,924 of record JAUHZY010000001.1, on the reverse strand, counting down.
GCTTTAGGCGTTATTCGCCTGATTCTTGAAAATGATCTAAGGCTTTCTTTGCGCGAGGTATTTGATGTGGCTGTGAAGCTTTATCAGAAAGAGGCTGTCACAGATGACTTAATGACTTTTGTCTTTGATCGTTTGACGGTTTATGTGCGTGACCAAGGTATTTCTCATGGTGTTGCTGGAGGCGTTTTTGTAAAGCATGCTGAAGGTGATTTGACGTTGTTGATGCAGCGTCTGAAGTCTGTTGCGCGCTTTATTGGGACAGATGATGGTGCGAACTTACTCGCCGGGTACAAGCGCGCGGCGAATATTTTAAGTATCGAGTCAAAAAAAGACAGTGTGACATATGAAGGGCATGTTGATGCTTTATCTCTTGCAGAGGAATCAGAAAAGAAATTGATGAAAGCTATTGAAAACACAAAAGAAATGACCAAGTCTTTTGTTGAATCAGAGAACTTTGAGGGCGCGATGACGGCATTGGCACAATTACGCTCTCCTGTTGATAGCTTTTTTGAAAATGTGATGGTGAACAGCGATGATGAAAATTTACGAAAAAATCGCTTAAACTTACTGTCATTAATTGTTAAAACTATGGACCAAGTAGCACTGTTTTCAAAAGTTGAAGGCTGATAAGTAAATAAATAATTTAAAACAAGGACTTAAGGCGCATGTCAAATAAATGGGTATATATTTTCTCGCAAGACCAAACAGATGGTCGTACGCATATGAAAGACTTATTGGGTGGAAAGGGTGCGAATCTTGCTGAAATGACGCATCTTGGCCTTCCTGTGCCGCCAGGTTTTACAATTACGACAGAGGCATGTACGCACTATTTTAAAAACGGCAGTGCATACCCTGCAGAGCTTGAAGCGCAATTGCAAGAAGCTTTAACGTGCGTTGAGCGTGAAGTTGATGCTGGGTTTGGTGATGAAGAAAATCCGCTTTTGGTTTCTGTTCGTTCGGGTGCACGTGTGTCGATGCCAGGAATGATGGATACGGTTTTGAATCTTGGGCTGAATGATAAAACGGTTGAAGGGCTTGCCAAAAAAAGTGGTAACCCACGCTTTGCCTATGATTCATATCGTCGTTTCATTCAAATGTATTCGAATGTTGTGCTTGAAATGGACCATCATGATTTTGAATCAATCCTTGAGATGAAAAAAGAAGATAAAGACGTTCAACGTGATGTTGATTTGACAGCAGAAGACTTGCAAGAGCTACTGAGCGAATATAAATCCTTGGTGCTTGAGCGTACAGGAAAAGACTTTCCACAAAACCCGCAAGACCAGCTTTGGGGAGCGATTAATGCAGTTTTTGATTCTTGGATGAATGACCGCGCAAAAGTATATCGTCGTATTAATAATATTTCTGACGACTGGGGGACTGCTGTTAACGTTCAGGCAATGGTGTTTGGAAATATGGGTGAGTCTTCAGCAACGGGTGTGGCATTTACACGTAACCCTTCTAATGGCGAAGATGAGTTTTATGGTGAATACTTGATCAATGCACAAGGCGAAGATGTTGTTGCGGGGATTCGTACACCACAAAACATTACAAAAGCTGCGCGTGTTGCTGCAGGTTCTGATCTTCCTTCTATGGAAGAAGTTATGCCTGAAGTTTTCACACAGTTGGATCAAGTGCGTGTAAACCTAGAAAAGCATTACAAAGACATGCAGGATATTGAGTTCACAGTTCAGAATTCTAAATTATGGTTGCTTCAAACACGCGGTGGGAAGCGCACGGCTGCTGCTGCTGTTAAGATTGCAATTGATATGTGTGAAGAAGGTATCCTGACAAAGGAAGAAGCCATCTTACGTGTTGATCCAAAAATGTTGGACCAACTTTTGCATCCTTCGCTCGATGCAAATGCTCAAAAAACCCTTCTAACGCGTGGCCTTCCAGCATCGCCAGGCGCAGCAAGTGGTATTGTTGCATTTACAGCAGAGCAAGTTGAAATAGATACACAGCACGGCAGGGACACAATTTTAGTTCGTGTTGAAACAAGCCCAGAAGACATTACAGGTATGCACCTTGCTAAGGGGATTCTGACAGCGCGTGGTGGGATGACATCTCACGCAGCAGTTGTTGCACGTGGCATGGGACGCCCTTGTGTTTCTGGCGCAGGTGAACTGAAAATCGATACAAATAACAAAGTGATGAAAATTGGATCTCACACAATCAAAGAGGGTGACCTTCTGACAATTGATGGCGGAACGGGTGAGGTTATGTTGGGTGAGGTTGCGACTGTTGAGCCTGACTTGTCTGGCGATTTCTCACAGTTAATGGCGTGGGCAGATGATGTGCGCCGCATGAAAATCAGGACAAATGCAGAAACGAAAAAAGATGCTGAGGCAGCGGTTCGCTTTGGTGCAGAAGGTATTGGTCTATGCCGTACAGAGCATATGTTCTTTGAAGGTGACCGTATTATCTCAATGCGTGAGATGATTTTGGCGTCGGATGAAGAAGGCCGTCGTGCTGCGCTGGCGAAGCTTTTGCCAATGCAGCGTGGTGACTTTGAAGGACTCTTTAAAGTTATGCGTGGATTGCCTGTGACAGTACGTCTTTTGGATCCGCCTTTGCACGAGTTTTTACCTCATAACGAATCTGAGATGATCGAGGTTGCGACGCAAGCGAATATATCACTTGATCTTGTAAAAGAGCGTTGCCATGCTTTGGAAGAATCTAACCCTATGCTGGGCCATCGTGGGTGCCGTCTGGGGATTAGCTATCCTGAAATTTATGAAATGCAGGTGCAGGCTGTTTTAGAAGCGGCTTATAACGTTGAAAAATCAACAGGAGATAAAGTTGTTCCTGAGATTATGATCCCATTAGTAGGCGACAAGCGAGAATTGGAATACTTGAAAAACGTTGTCGTTCAAACTGCTGACCAGTTAAAAGATGACAAAGGTGTTGATGTGGAGTATATGGTTGGAACGATGATCGAAGTACCTCGTGCCGCACTGAAAGCGGAAGAAATCGCAAACTCTGCCGAATTCTTTTCTTTTGGAACAAACGATTTGACGCAGACAACATTTGGTTTCAGTCGTGATGATTCAACAACATTCTTGAAAAAATACGAAGAAGAAAACATTCATCTGCAAGATCCTTTCATGACACTTGACCAAAGTGGTGTTGGTCAATTGGTCGAAATGGCTTGTGAGAAAGGGCGTTCTGTTCGTTCGAGTATAAAGCTAGGTGTTTGTGGCGAGCATGGTGGAGATCCCGCTTCGATTGAGTTCTTCGAAGGTGTTGGTCTGGACTATGTTTCTTGTTCGCCATATCGTGTTCCAATTGCAAGGTTGGCTGCGGCACAAGCAACTTTGAGGCGCTCAAAAAAAAATAGCTCTGTCGCGAAGGTAGCTTAATTTATCCATCTTTTTCAGTTTGTTAGTTTGTTTTTCCTTGTTTCGTTCGTTTTATTGTTGTAATACGTAACTATATCGTTTTCTGCGATACTTTGTTTTTGTAAAACTATTAAAGGGCTTTTGTTCCCTTGAAGGTGAGTAAGATGACAATTAAAGATGATGAAGCATTAAGGCAGAGTATTCTAAACTCTGTTCGTGTTTCTTTGAATACCTCCAATGTTGATATGGAAGTGGGCGGAAAAAGCCTTCTTGATGAAGCTAAAACTGAAGATGGCGTTGCAAAAGAAGTAAAGGCAAGCATCATTCGCGGTTGGAAATAACCCAGCTTTTTTGTTTTATTAAGCTTTATCTTTTTCTATATCAGGTAGTTCAATCCAGTCAGGGATTTGAACACTACATTCTTCACCCTTTTCGGTAGATATATTTTGATCTAAAAATGCGAGTCTGATCAGCGCAAGTCCCTGTGTGCCATTCGAGCTGCGCATTTCACCAGCTTTTTTATCATCAGCGTACAAAATTGTACCGCATTCAGGTGCATTTCCTTCAAATGTAACGGGAAGAAGGCGCTTGCGCACAAGTCCACGATGTTTTGTGCGTGCCGTCAGCTCTTGCCCAACATAACATCCTTTGTTCCAATCAATCCCGTTCAGCTCATCAATCCCATTTTCCAGCAAGATTGCCTTATCTTGTATGAGGTCTTGCAAGCCATTTGGAATGCCCAACTTTAAACGGTGAATGTCGTATATATCAAGCTCATCTATGGCAGGCGTGGATGTGTCTGTGAGAAGTCTTTTCCCCATAGCCTCATGACGTGGGTCATCAAAAGCTTTGATTGTAGGTATATCTGTATTAAACGCAGCGAAAACCTTGTAATCTGTTTTCTCAATTTGGACGTCTGAGCGGAGCTTGTACATTTTAAGACGTTTTATCAAATCGTCAGCTGTCTCGCTTTCGCAGTCGACTAAAAGCCTTTCATTTTGCTGAATAATGAACATTTCATATAGAAATTTTCCTTGTGGGCTAAGTAGGCAAGCATAAATAGCATTGCTTTCACTACATTTATAAATATCGTTTGAGATCAGCCCTTGCAGAAAGGTTTCTTTGTCTGTGCCTGTGATTGACAGTACAGATCTGTGGTCAGAAAGGTTAAAAAGTTTATTTTCCATAGTATGGATGTAAGTGCTTTACTTGCGTTTGTCTACATCTCATGGTGAAATAGCTTCATGTCGTTTGAAAAAAGTTCAGATATAAAGAGTAAATTCGTTGTCCTTGTGCTTGTGCTGGGGTGCATTTACTTTGCTTATCACCTGATCCAAGGGAATAGAGGTTTGCTGTCTTGGATGAATCTTTCTGATGAAATCACAAGAACACAAAAGCTTTTAGATGAAGCTGAACAAGAAAAAAGCACCTTAGAAAAAAATGTCAAACTTCTTTCTCCTAATACCTTAGACCTTGATCTTCTAGAAGAACAAAATCGCAAGGTTCTAGGTCTCACTTACCCAGGTGAGATGATCTTCCTGAAAGATAAAAAAGAAGCTAATAAATAATCTTGTCAAAGTTATCCTTTTAAGATAATATTGCGCCAATAAAAATATAATAATGGAAAATTAAATGGGTGCGCGTATATCTTTTCCCAGCAAGCATTTGAAGCATATTTTTCAACGCCTTCAATTAGGAGGTGGACAGCTTGGACATAACGAGCTTTTGTCTTACTATCAATTTTTAGATAGTTCTGGTGTTTTTGACTTGTCAGTTGATAAAATGAGTGATGAGCAGCGCGCTCTATTGAGTGTGTTGCCTGCTGTTTATGAAGATAAAAACTTACGGCTGTGCCTGTCTTATATTTATAACCCTCAAAAAGCTTCAAAGCTATTTTCAAAGAAATCTCTTGAAGATCAAAAAAATATTCTTCAAGTTCTTAAGGATGACACAATCGTACTTCATGCTTTTTCTGTTGCGCACGGTGATGCAAATATTTCAGAAGTGTATGCTTTTCGTAGAGTGGTCTTTCCTATTATTGTGGAGAACGTTTCTCCTGCATCAACCGATGAAGGTTGGTATCAATTTTCAGGACTTTCTTTGGGTCAGCAGACAGATAAGTTGGAAAAACTCCTGTCTTGTTGGCGTGAATTAAAAGGTGATTTTGCAGTGCCAGCTATAAAGTGCTTGGAAGCAATAGAGAAAACTTATCAGCATATACACAAGCCTAAAACAATAAACAGTTTAGATCGAAAGATTTATACAGAAGCCAATAGGTATTGGCGTGCCAATCAATTAAGTAAAAAACCTCAGAGTGATGCACTAGAAGAGATAAATAATGTTTTTTTTCGCTTGCAAAATAAATACTATCCCGAAGCGTGCAGGATTCAGAGTCCATTAAATGCTTCTTTTGGTACAAGAAAAGGGGCGGATGGAAACTCTTACGGGCGAGAGGCTTATGCGTTAAGAAAAGGTATTGATCCTAAGCGCTTTTTCGATGTTGCTTTTCATGAGTTTACACATTGTGTTCAATATGAGTTGTCTGCCATCTATAAAGAAAATCCACGTCGCTTTCCTCATCAAGATTGGCATGATTATGCGCGTTTGTGTTCTATGAACTTTACGCATTACTTAGGTGCTGTAGGTCATTCTCGAAGGTTTTATAAGTCACAGTTCGTTGAGTTTGCTGCGAATTTATTTTTTGGGAGGTCAATTGATAAAAGCTATAGGTTTTCTAGTTTTCCCAAAGATTATAGGCAGATTTCAATTCAAAGGATTAAAAAAAATAAGTCGCGTCTCTTTCCGCTTTATAGGCGACTTTTAGATTTTGCGACCACGCCTGTCTCCATTTATCGAAAAGAGAATGGTTTAACAGCTTTTTTCTTGGAAACGCCAAGTCATCAGAGTGCAGAGGCTTTGATACGTAACATTTATTTATTAACAGATGGAAGGTCAAAGTGCGAAGCACAGTTAATCGTTGATATGAACGGCAAGACAGGCGTTTTTTGGGAGATATACAATATTGATAAGGTAAATAATGGCCTTGATTGTTACGAAAACTCAGATTTACGCCATCGTGACCCTTTGATTGATTTTAACCTTAACTATTTTAATGAGTCAGAAAAAGCACCCTATGATTGGGATCATTTATCTGATTATCATCGTTCTAAGGTACGCAATCGTGTTAAGCGAATAGATGCGGGTAGCTTGCAGCCTGCTAGAGTTGACCTTTTCGAAGGTGATGAGTTAAAAAGGGTTGCAAGCTCTTTTTGTAATGAAACTGCAAGAGTTCATCATAAAACATATTGATAAATCATGTGAATTTCTTATGTTGCAACGCAGCACAATATCGCAGCGCAAAAGGGTGTTTTTCCCTTGAATAGCGCTGTTTTCTTGCATAAAGTGCGCCCATAACAAGAATATACTTGCCGTTTCTGTGCAAATAAATAAATGAGGGTATTTAAGTGGTTGCTTCAAAAACATCAAAAAAAGATTTGCTTGCGTATTATGAGAAGATGCTTCTGATTCGTCGTTTTGAAGAGCGTGCGGGGCAGCTTTATGGAATGGGGTTGATTGGTGGCTTCTGTCATTTGTATATCGGTCAAGAAGCTGTGGTCATTGGTATTAAGGCTGCTGCACGTGAAGACGATAGTTTTGTAACAAGTTATCGTGATCACGGTCATATGCTGGCATGTGATATGGATCCAAAGGGTGTCATGGCTGAATTAACAGGGCGCGCTGATGGTTATTCGCGCGGTAAAGGTGGTTCAATGCATATGTTTAGTCGTGAGAAAAACTTCTACGGCGGACACGGTATTGTTGGCGCACAAATTCCTATTGGTGCAGGGTTGGCGTTTTCACATAAATATATGAATGAAGACCGCATTTGCTTCACCTTTATGGGTGATGGTGCATCAAATCAAGGTCAGGTTGCTGAAACTTATAACATGGCAGCACTGTGGAATTTACCTGTTGTTTTTGTGATTGAAAATAATAAATACGGCATGGGAACTTCTGTGAATCGTGCTTGTGCAGGTGAGACACTTTATGGGCGTGCAACGGCTTATGGTATTGAGGGGCGTCAGGTTGATGGTCAGGATGTGTTGGCTGTGAAGCAAGCGACTGAAGATGCAATTGCACATATTAAAGCCGGCAAGGGGCCTGTTGTTCTAGAAATGATGACATATCGTTATCGTGGTCATTCAATGTCTGATCCAGCAAAGTATCGTGCAAAAGAAGAGGTTGAAGACATGAAGACGAATAGCGATCCTATTGTCCGTTTGAAAGGTCTGTTAATGTCGGATCATAAAACGTCAGAAGACGAGTTACAGGCGATTGATAAAAATATTGTCGCGATTGTAAAAGAAGCTGTTGAGTTTGCGAAAGAGTCTCCTCTGCCAGACGAAAGCGAGCTATACACAGATGTATTGAAATAAAAGGGATAAATGAAAATGACAACAACAACTGTTCGTGAAGCCCTCAAAGATGCTATGGCCGAAGAAATGCGCCGTGACGAGTCTGTTTTTCTGATGGGTGAAGAGGTTGCCGAATATCAAGGCGCTTACAAGGTTTCTCAAGGCTTGTTAGATGAATTTGGTGATAAGCGTGTCGTTGATACACCTATTACTGAACATGGTTTTGCTGGTCTTGCTGTTGGTGCCGCTTTTGGTGGTTTAAAGCCAATTGTTGAGTTTATGACATTTAACTTTGCAATGCAGGCAATTGACCAAATTATTAATTCGGCGGCAAAAACACTTTATATGTCAGGTGGTCAAATGGGCTGTCCAATCGTTTTTCGCGGCCCGAATGGCGCTGCAGCACGTGTTGGTGCACAGCACTCACAATGTTATGCAAGTTGGTATGCACATTGTCCTGGTCTGAAGGTTGTCGCACCATATTCTGCAGGTGATGCAAAAGGTTTAATGAAAGCTGCGATTCGTGATCCGAACCCTGTTATTTTTCTTGAAAACGAAATCACATATGGTCATGAATTTGATGATGTTTCTGATGATGAAGATCATATTATTCCTATTGGTAAGGCAAAAATCGTCCGTGAAGGAAAGGATGTGACCATTGTTGCATTCTCAATCATGGTCATGTACGCCCTTGAAGCAGCTGAGAAATTAGCCAAAGAGGGTATTGATGCAGAAGTGATTGACTTACGCACGATTCGTCCGCTCGATAAAGAAACAGTGATTAATTCAGTCAAAAAAACGAACCGCTTAGTCAGTGTTGAAGAGGGGTGGCCGACATGCGGTATTGGTTCTGAGTTATCAGCAATTATGATGGAAGATGCTTTTGATTATCTTGATGCGCCTGTTGCGCGCGTTGCTGGTGTTGATGTGCCGTTACCATACGCAGAAAACCTAGAAGAGCTTGCGCTGCCACGCGCAAAAGATATTGTGAAAGCAGCGAAAAAAGTTTGTTATAAGCTATAAACATATAAAAAGACGGAGATCTAAATCATGGCGATTAAAATTTTAATGCCTGCATTGTCACCAACAATGACTGAAGGAAACTTGGTCAAGTGGCATAAAAAAGAAGGCGACAAAGTTGGCGCAGGAGATCTTCTGGCCGAGATTGAAACAGACAAAGCCACGATGGAAGTTGAGGCTATTGATGAAGGTGTGTTGGGGAAGGTGCTTATCGCTGAGGGCACTGAGAATGTTAAAGTAAATGCGATTATTGCCGTGCTTTTAGAAGACGGTGAAGATGCCTCTGTTATTGATAAAATGGACCTTTCTGAGCCTAAAGAAAAGATTGCTGAAGAGTCGCCTTCTGCGGATGCGCCTAAAAAAGAAGCGGCACCTGCACAACAAAGTGGCGGTACCACTGGCGTTCAAATTCAAGCGCCACCTATGTCTGAAGGAAATGAGTATGAGGGACGTGTTTCTGGCCCTAAAGAAGGTGTTTTTGCGACGCCTCTTGCTAAAGCGCTTGCCGAAGAAAATGACCTTTTAATTGATGCTGTGATTGGAACGGGGCCAAACGGCCGCATTACCAAAGAAGATGTTGAAATGGCATTGCAAACAACAGGCGGTGCAAATCTCAAGGCTGCGTTAGCATTGCCGCGTGATGATTATGGAATGCCTCCTTATGTGCCTGAGAAGAATAGTAATGTTCGAAAGGTGATTGCGAAACGTTTAACGGAATCAAAGCTCATGATTCCGCATTTTTACCTGACGGTTGAATGTGAGTTGGATGGATTGCTTGCTTTACGTAAGTCGATGAATGACAAGGCAGAAGGCGCTTACAAGGTTTCGGTAAACGATTTTGTTATTAAGGCAAGTGCAAAAGCACTTAAAGATGTGCCGGCAGCAAATGTCGCATGGACTGAAGGTGAAATTCGTCAATATGTGACGTCTGATATCTCTGTTGCTGTAGCAACAGATGGTGGCTTAATTACTCCTATCTTGAAGAGTGCAGAAGCGAAGTCGCTGGTAACACTTTCGAAAGAGATGAAAGAACTTGCAGGTAAGGCGCGTGCAGGGACATTAAAGCCGCATGAGTTTCAAGGGGGTACCTTCAGTATTTCAAATCTTGGGATGTTTGGTATTAAGAATTTCCAGGCAATTGTAAACCCACCTCAAGGTGCGATCTTGGCTGTAGGGGCTGGTGAAGAAAAGCTGGTGATGAAAAATGGCAACCCTGCGACCGTGACTGTGATGTCTGTGACGCTTTCAGTTGATCATCGTTGTATTGATGGCGCTGTAGGGGCGCAGTTCCTAGCCGCCTTTAAAAACTATATTGAAAACCCAACGTCAATGTATGACTTGGCAAGAACAGCTTAAGGATAGAAAAATGTCAGATAAATTTGATCTTGTTGTTGTTGGTGGCGGCCCTGGTGGTTATGTTGCTGCGATTCGTGCCTCTCAGTTGGGGATGAGTGTTGCTCTGGTTGAGGGTGAGCATCTTGGTGGTATTTGTTTGAATTGGGGGTGCATCCCAACCAAAGCATTGTTGAAAACATCTGAAATTAATCATTTGCTTCATAACTTAGACCAGTATGGTTTTACGGCGAAGGAAACATCTTTTGATCTGAAGAAGCTGGTTTCAAGATCTCGCGGTGTTGCTGAAAAATTATCAGGTGGAATCAGTCATTTATTAAAGAAAAATAAAGTAAAGGTTTATGATGGTTTTGGGCGTCTAAATGGCCCTGGAAAGCTGAAAGTTGAAAAAAATGACAAGCGTATTGCAGATCTAGAGGCAAAACACATTATTTTGGCAACTGGCGCGCGTGCGCGTAAACTGCCAAATTTAGAAGTCGATGAAAAACTAGTTTGGACGTATAAAAAAGCGATGACGCCAGATGAAATGCCAAAATCTTTGGTGGTTGTGGGCTCTGGCGCTATCGGCATCGAATTTGCCAGTTTCTATCATAATTTAGGCGCGGAAGTGACTGTTGTTGAAGTGATGGACCGTGTTATGCCTGTTGAGGATGTCGAAATTTCGGCCATGGCGCAGAAAAGCTTTGAAAACCAAGGTATGAAAATTATGACATCAGCTATGGTTAAGGGTCTTAACAAAGGTAAAAATGATGTTGAAGTTATCATCGAAAAAGATGGAAAAGAAACAAAGTTGAAAGTTGACCGCGTGATCTCTGCTGTTGGTATTGTGGGGAATGTTGAAAATATTGGTCTTGAAACAACAGCAGTGAAGGTTGACCGCTCACACATTGTGATTGATCAGTACTGTCAAACGGATGAGCCAGGCATTTATGCAATTGGTGATGTCGCAGGTGCGCCGTGGTTGGCACATAAAGCTTCTCACGAAGGCATCATTTGTGTTGAGAAAATTGCAGGCCTAGATGTTCACCCAATGAATACGCTGAATATTCCAGGCTGTACATATTGTATGCCGCAAGTTGCAAGCGTTGGCTTGACCGAGCAAAAGGCCATTGATGCAGGATATGACATCAAAGTTGGTCGTTTTCCTTTTATGGCAAATGGGAAGGCTATTGCGCTTGGGGAAGAAGAAGGCATGGTCAAAACAATCTTTGATGCCAAAACAGGTGAACTTCTTGGCGCGCATATGATTGGTGCTGAAGTAACAGAGATGATCCAAGGATATGTTGTTGGTAAAACCCTCGAAACAACAGAAAAAGAGCTGATGCACACCATCTTTCCGCATCCAACTTTATCTGAAATGATGCATGAATCTGTTCTAGATGCTTATGACAAGGCGATCCATATTTGATAGAGTTTTCTATTGAATCCCTGTTTTTTCTTTTTTTGCTGACGACATTTGCGAAAAGCTATGGTGCAATTTTTGGTGGCGGCAGTCTTTTGTCTCAGCCAGCGTTGCTAGCATTAGGGTTGCCTCCTCAAATGGCCATTGCAACGGATGTCTTTACAGGCCTATTTACAGACATTGCAACGACCAAAAACTTTCTTCGGCACAAAAAAATCTGATTTGATGTTTTAAAGTATTTTTTGCCTGGGATGATCTTGGCTCCTTTCTTGGGTGTCTGGCTGATGGACTTTTTGCCTGCATCACTACTGGAAAAAATTATATTGAGTGCGGCAATTGTTGGTGCAGCAGCGATGTGCTGTTTGGCCTGAAGAAAATTAAACTGAAAACAGACATGACAAAAAACTGGAAAGTATACACAATACTCATCAGTTTAATTCTTGGGTTTCCTTTAGCAGGGACGGGTATCATCCTTAGTCTGTTTTATTTACACATTTTATGCCTTTCTGTTAAAGAGCTCGTTGGCACAAGCAGCTTAATGTATCTTGTTAATGAAGCGATTCTTGTGTTGATTTATCTTTATCAAGGTTGGATTCCTTTTAGTCTCATGTTTGTTATGGCTTCTGCAGGGTTTTATAGTGGTTATATTGGTTCTCACGTAGCGCTTAAAGTTGATGAGAAATTATTGCGTGCTGTGTTTTTAATCGCCGTGATCATCATTGCGCTGGTTGCGTTGTTGAAGTAGTTTGATGTTGTTATGACATTAGAGAACTTTTTAGATATTTCAGCAATAGAGCTTGTAGCTGGTTTAGGCTATTTGTTTGGTAATTTTTTATTGTCACAAAAAAAGACAGTAGGGTGGATTGTTAAAATCATTGGCGGAAGTGCCTGGACAATCTTTCTGTTTTTAAATCAAAATTATATCTTCATGGCTGTCATGATTACTGTGCTGTTCATGATGGTGTATGGTTTTTATAAATGGCGTGTTGGACAATATGATGTACACACAAAGATTGATATTGGATTTGAAGCTCTTGCGGTTCTTGTTGCCGCTTTAATGACGTTAAGATTCCTTATATTGCAAGATTATACGCTTTCAGGTTTTGTCGAAATTGCGATTGTTTCTGCTGAAATTATAGGAACGATTTTGCTGGCTCAAAAGAGGCATATCGGATGGTATTTTTATACAGTTATGAGTATTCTTGTTGGTGTTCTCGTGATCTTTCTAAATGAAAAATCAGCACCTCTTCTTGGTTTTCTTGAATGGTGTTCGATCTATTTCTATTACAAAGGGATTAAGAACATGAAGGTTATTATTTATGATTGAACTTTCTACAGAATCTCTGATTTTTATTTTTTTCATCACATTTATTGGAGAAACATATGGTAGTATTTTTGGTGGTGGTGGGTTTCTGATACAGCCTGCTTTGCTGGCCGCTGGTGTGCCGCCTCATATTGCCATCGCGACAGATGTTACAGCAGCTGCTGCAACAGATCTTTCAAACTCTTATGTTTTTTATAAAGAAGATAAGGTACGCAAAGATCTTTTATGTTATTGGCTTCCTGCAGTCACTGTCGGCGCATTGTCAGGTGTTGTTTTGCTAGGTTATTTGCCTGTTGCTTTTCTTGAGAGGTTTATCGCATTAGCGTGTGTTTTTGGCGCTTTTTATATGTTGATGCGTCGAACATCATATCGTGCGCATAAACTGCCACGTTTCTGGCAAAAGAAATCCGTGTTTTGGGGCATTTGTGTTGGCGTACATCTTGGTATAAGTGGTGCAGGGACGGGAACGTTTTGCGGTGTCTTAATGTTAAGTACGTTTGGGCTGAAAGCACAAGAAATGCTAGGAACACGTGCTGTCGCATTGTTGTTTCCAGGACTGTTGGCGGGTATTGGGTACTATCTTCAGGACTTTTTGCATCTACAGCTTCTGGCTGTCATGGTTGCTGCATGCTTGCCTGCAGGATATGTTGGCGCACATTTGGCGGTAAAGATGAACGAAAAATTGCTGCGTGTTTTATTCTTGTGCGCTGTGATTGTTCTTGCTGGATATGGCCTTGCAAAAGCATAATTGTCTAGTTGAAAGCCCTGGTATTCCTTGCACGCTGTGCAATCTCAACCATTGTTGAGGCATTTCTGATAGTTTGGCATTTGTATATTTCTGCCAACGCGATCTCTTCGGCAGATAGATTGAGGAATCGATCGCATGGCTTTTGTGTTGGGCTTTTTAGGTAGATTCTTTCTAATTCACGTGCGCTTTCTTCAAAGTCTTTATGTGTGTTGAGGCCTTTATTAAGCAAGAAGTTTACTAAAACTTCTATTTCCAGCTTTACATTTTTCATTAATATTTCAGTGTCATTACGTGGCTTGTCCCACTGTATTCTTGTTGCCTCATGCCTATTATCAAGGTGGCGTTTTAAGGTGCGATTTCTAGCCAAAGACTTTTCATATGTTTTGTCTAGTTTGTGTTTTGCTAGTAGAGATTTTATATCTGCAATTATTTTGACTGTTTTCAAAAATGGCGTTTTCATTTTATGTGTCTTGGGTTATATCGCAAGCTCTCCCTTAGATTTCTTTTGCTCTATAAGTGCTTGATAAGTATCATTCGCGCCAATCACTTTTACAGCTTCATCCTGATATTCTGAGATAAGCGTTAAGTTTTGAGTAACGGTCTCTAGATTTTTTAAGATATTTGATTTTTTGAAGAGGTCTGCAAGTGTATTGATGGGGTTTGGAAAGTCTATTTGACTATCATCAATTTTAGAAAGCTCATTACTTATTTGTTGTGTCTTTTGGTTTATGCTTTTTTTAAATAAGTTTTTAAGTGTATTAAACTCTCTTCTTAGGTAGCGATAGGCGATCTTTGTTTGCAAGTTAAGGCCGTCATTAACGCTGCCGTCAAAGTTTAGAATAGTAGGGAGTTCTTCAGGTTCTCCTGGAATGGGTTCTTTTTTGCGCGCTTGTATTCTTTTTGCCAGTGCTTGGTAGTATTTATCTGCTAGGTTTTGATCTTGTAGAACGATGTCTTTTGCGCGCTTTACAAGCTTCAATACGGTTATATATCTTTTGCTCATTTTAAAGTCCTTTTTTCTAAAAAAAGCAAAAATTCTCCTATATGTCAACATATTTTCATTTTTTATAGATTTAGGGTTTTTATTTAGGGGATAGTTCTTATATGATATGCAAACACAAAATTAGGCAAAAAAATGACACAACAAATCAGCTCGGTTGAAGAGAAAAAACAGCGTAATCAGGTTCCAGATGGTGGTTTGAATCACGATAATGCGGATCGTATGCGTCATCCTGAAAAAGCACATAAGCCAGATAACGAAGTGAGGCGCAAGAAGCCTGACTGGTTACGCGTCAAGGCACCAACATCAAAAGGGTATGCTGAGACAAAGAACTTGATGCGTGGTTTGAAGCTGAACACAGTTTGTGAGGAGGCAGGGTGTCCAAATATTGGAGAGTGCTGGGATAAAAAGCATGCAACATTTATGATCTTAGGGTCTGTTTGTACCCGCGCTTGTGCATTTTGTAATGTTGCGACAGGGCTTCCGGATAAGCTAGACCCACATGAGCCTGAAAATGTTGCCAAGGCAACAGCCGAGTTAGGCCTTAATCACATTGTGATTACATCTGTAGACCGTGATGATCTGGATGATGGTGGTGCAGAGCACTTTGCACGCACAATTGCACAAATTCATCTTCATTCGCCTGGGACCACAGTTGAAATTTTGACACCTGATTTTAAGAACAAAGACGATGCAAAGCCGCTTGAGACAATTTTAAAATCAAAACCAGAGGTGTTTAACCATAATTTGGAAACAGTACCACGCCTGTACCCAACAATCCGCCCGGGTGCGCGTTATTTCCAGTCATTGCGTATTTTGCATGAGGTAAAGCAGCTTGACCCTTCAACTTTTACGAAATCAGGTCTGATGGTTGGTCTTGGTGAAACAAAACAAGAGGTTATGCAGGTTATGGATGATCTGCGCAGTGCAGATGTTGATTTTCTAACGATTGGCCAATATTTACAGCCAACGCCAAAGCATGCGCCTGTGGCTGACTTTATCACGCCAGAAGAATTTAAATCCTACGAAAAAATCGCATACGGAAAAGGATTTTTGATGGTGTCTTCATCGCCTTTAACAAGGTCCTCACATCATGCGGGCGACGACTTTGTCAAGCTGAAAGCGGCGCGCGAGAAAAAACTTTCTAAATAAAGCTATATTTTAATTCTTCAAAAAGAACTTTTTAAGTTGACCTTTGTTTCCTTATAGGATTATTGTGCTTTCTGTTTATAGAAAGGAAAAAAGATGTTAACAACAGATAAAAATGTAAAAATGAGGACAGAAGAAAAAGACGCTTCATGGGTTGATGACCTTATGTTGATGGCAGAAGAAGAGCGCTTGTATAACGCTTTGCCAGAACAAGGCTATCTGTTGTTTCTCAAAAATCACACTCGTTCCGAAATAAATGTTGTAGAGGTGTTAAGGGTGCAAGGTGCGCGATATCTTGGTCAACAGCCTAGTGAGCACGACAGTGATAACAAATTCTTGACACTTAAGGTTGAGAAGGAAGAGGATGCGGAATCTCAAGGCGAAAAAATAAAGCGTACACTTTATAATAGAGATGGGCAGGCAGTTATTTCTTCTCGTACTGTGATCCCTGCAGAGATTCCTAAAAGATTATCCGATGAGGCAAAAAAGCAAAAGGTAGTTTTCGGAGACAATTGGTTTAACGAACTTGGCTCTAAGTATCAGGCGGACTTCTTTAAGGCCGAAACAACAACTGAAATGCCTGAGCAGACAGTGCCAATTTTTACTGAAAAAAAAGGCGAGAGACAGCGTGTAATCGCCGCGTTTGAAGTTTTAAGAAAATCATCTGTTTTTAACGATGTTTTTGAAAAGGTGCTTGCGGCAAAACAAGAGGCGGGGTATTTGCCAAATTTCGCTGAACTTTCAAATGCCATTCATGGTTTTGCGAATGCCTTTGCAAAGGACTGTCCCGATTCCATGGCGGGATCTCCTCTAAAAGATTACCCCTACCTTGTAGAAAAATCTTTTGCGCTGACGCGTTTAACAATGAGCGTCTTAGATTATTCTATGCCTGAATTCGAAGATTATAATAAACCTGATGGTGTCCATATTAGCGCAGAACAAGTCAAAGCGCATTTCAACGACGCGAAAAATCGCGCAGACATGAATGATGTCTTTATTACATTAGGTGTTAATAAGTTCTATCTTTCTCCGAATGAAGTTAAAGAGCCAGAAACCAAAGAAAGAATCGATGCGCTGGCAAAAGGATATGGTGAAGCAGAGCGTCCAGCATTAAAAGAAAAGTTTTTAGGGGCTTTGAAAGCAATTTACCAAGAAACGAAACTTCCTGCTTTTTTTGAAGCTTTGAAGAAAGCTGATAATATTGATGCGCTGCCTGTTGAGAAAGATGATCATTTTCCAGGGTATGTTGTGCCTATGTCGCGACCTGCTGTTGGTCATGTGAATGCGGGCGGTATTCTTATAAAAGAATTGCTAAGTGATCTCAATATGCCTGGCACGATAGAGGAGGGGCTTGCACTTTCAACGCGTGAAGAAGGGATAATTTTAATGTCCAAAAAGGCGTATGAGGCAAGTAAGGCTTAGGCCGTCATTTCTTCATCTTCATTAACTTCAATGTTTGCGGCTGATATATTGCCCTTATCATCAGGTTGTAAATCGTATGAAATGCGTTGGCCTTGTTTGACGATAGAAGCGCCAGATTGTTTGACAGAAGTGATATGAATAAACGTATCGTTTGATCCGTCATCGGGTGTGATAAATCCATATCCCTTAATATAGTCAAACCATTTAACGGTTCCTTTATGTTCAGGCATAGGTTCCTCCTCCATCAGCTTGAGCACATCAATAGGTTGTGTGATTTTAATTTACTGTCTCATAGGTTTTGTTTCAAGGAAAAAATACAACATTAATTTCTAAGTTTTCTTACTCTAAAATCTTAGGTGGTGTAAGGAGGTGATGAGTTTGCAAAAAGAAAGATAATAGCTGAAGAGTATATAGAGGAAAATGATTCAACTCTGCTGCTGAGAAGTTGTCCTAAAATTTTGTTGCTTTATGTTGCAAAGTGCTTTTTTATCCTTCCATGACTAAAAAAATATCAATCTTAGGGGCGACAGGATCGATCGGATGTTCAACGATGGATCTTATACGCCAACACCCAGACAAATTTGATGTTCAGGTTTTAACAGCCGCAACCAGCGTTGATAAGCTTGCAAAGCTTGCTAAAGAGTTTCGTCCTCAATGCGTTGCGATTGCAGATGCAGGTTGTGAAAAACAATTAAAGTCACTCTTACAAGGTGAGGGGATAGATGTTGTTGGTGGTGCTGATGCCATTATTGAGGCCGCCAAAATACCTGCCGATTTGATTGTTGCTGCGATTGTGGGCGCTGTTGGACTTCAGTCGACCATTGAAGCGATCAAGCAAGGCACGACAGTTGCTTTGGCCAACAAAGAGGCGCTTGTTTGTGCAGGGTCAATTGTGACAGATTTGATCAAGAAACATCAGACAACTTTATTGCCAATCGATTCAGAGCATAATGCAATCTTTCAGGTTCTTGATGAAAGAAAAGCTGTTGAAAAAATTATTCTTACAGCTTCTGGTGGTCCATTTTATAGAAAAACTTTTGAAGAGCTAAAGGCCGTTACGCCCGAGCAAGCTGTAAAACACCCTAATTGGGATATGGGAAAGAAAATTTCTGTAGATTCTGCAACAATGATGAATAAAGGGCTGGAGTTGATCGAGGCTGCCTATTTGTTCGATATGAGCGAGAATGAAATCGATATTGTCATTCATCCACAATCTATCATTCATTCAATGGTTTGTTACAAAGATGGTTCAACATTGGCGCAGATGGGAACTCCTGATATGCGTATTCCGATCTCATATTGCTTAGATTATCCAAATCGTTTGCAAAACAATTCACCTCGCCTTGATCTGACCGAGATTGCCCGCCTTGATTTTTTCTCGCCTGATATGGACGCTTTCCCGACATTAAAAATGGCGCGTTATGCCTTGAAAGAAGGTGGGGCGGCTGGAACCGTTCTAAATGCAGCAAATGAAGTCGCTGTTGCGGCATTTCTTGATAAAAAAATAAGCTTTACAGATATTCCTCATTTAATTGAAAAAGCCCTTGAAATGAAGGGGGCAAGCACCCTATCTTGTGTAGAAGATATTCTTGAAATTGACCGACAAACGCGTCACCAAACAAAAGGCTTTATCAATGGAACTGTTCGGCAGTCTGCTTAATTCATTTAACGACAATATCCTTCCCTTTATCATTTTGATCGCAGTTCTTGTCTTTGTGCACGAATGGGGTCATTACATTGTTGCACGCCTTTGCGGTGTGACTGTTGAAACGTTTTCAATTGGGTTTGGGCCTGAGCTGTTTGGTTGGAAAGCAAAGTCCGGAACGCATTGGCGGGTGGCTGCATTGCCTTTGGGTGGATACGTAAAAATGTTGGGTGATACGGACCCTGCTAGCGCAGGAAGCGATGGCAAGAAACTCACCAAAAAACAGCTTAAAACAGCCTTTTTCTCCCAAAAACTTTGGAAGCGCGCATCTATTGTTGCAGCTGGTCCTGCTGTTAATTTCTTGTTTGCGATTTTAGCCTTGGCTGTTTTGTTTAGTATTCAGGGTCAGCCTTTTACACCGCCGGCTGTAAAAGAGGTTGTTAAGATGAGCGCAGCTGAAGATGGTGGTATTCTGCCAGGAGACATCATTACACATGTT
Organism: Alphaproteobacteria bacterium; assembly: GCA_030425825.1. Classification (GTDB taxonomy): domain Bacteria; phylum Pseudomonadota; class Alphaproteobacteria; order JAUHZY01; family JAUHZY01; genus JAUHZY01. Next base: position 693,606 of record JAUHZY010000001.1, on the reverse strand, counting down.
GATAACAAAGAAATTAATCGTTTTGAAGATTTGCAGGCGATTGTACGAGACAGCGCCGGAGTGCCTTTGCATGTGGTCGTAAAACGCCAAAATGAGAATGTGCCACTAATTGTCGTGCCGCAAACAAAGTCTATGACAGATCGTTTTGGGACCGAGCATCAAATAGGTGTTTTTGGTATTAAGGGAGGATTGCCACAATTGGAAAAGCGTGGCGTTTTTTCTGCAATTTATCATGCAACAATCGAGACATATGTGCTGACAAAGTCAACGCTCCATGCGTTCGGAGACATGTTTATGGGCGTTAGATCGTCAGATGAAATTGGCGGTCCAATTCGTATTGCACAAATGTCTTCAGAAGTGAAGCAAGATGGCTGGCTGAGCTTTATATGGTTTATGGCTGTTCTTTCAATCAATTTAGGCTTGATTAATTTATTCCCTATCCCTGTGTTGGATGGTGGCCATTTACTGTTTTATGCGTTTGAAGCTGTTCTTGGAAGGCCGTTGAGTGAGAAAACACAAGAATATATGGTAAAAGCAGGATTAACTGTTATATTGGGTCTGGTGGTTCTGTCGACATGGAACGACATTTCGCGGTTAGAGTACTTCAAAAATTTGGTGGCTTCATGAACAAATCTCGTTTTTTCATTCTCTTAATTTTGTTTTCTTTTGTCCTTTCTTTTGAAGGGGTTGCGCAATCTAATGGCAAAGACCTTATGGAAGATATGGAAGAGGCGATCGCCGATGTAAAGCTTGAAAAAGTAACAATTATTGGAAATCAAAGATATTCAGACGAGACAATTTTAGCATATTCAGAACTGAAAAAAGGAAGCGTTGTTAATTCTAAAACATTAGATGACGCTATTAAAAAAGTTTACAAAACAGGCTTCTTCTCGGATGTTGCATCACGTTTTGAAGACGATGTTCTTATTATTAAGGTTGTTGAAAAGCCTGTTATTAAGCAAGTTGCTTTTGAGGGAAACAAAAATGTTGAAGATTCAACGCTGTCAATCGAGGCAGCAATTTATCCACGTGACCTTTTCTCAGTAACGTCTGTTAAAAAAGCGGTCGATCGTATCTTAGAAACATATCAGCGTTCTGGTTATTACAATGTAAGTGTTTCTCCACAAGTTATTGAGCTGGAACAAAACAAGGTCAACGTTGTTTTTGAAATTGACGAAGGTAGATATGTTGGCGTACATAAAATTGTTTTCTTAGGGAATAAAAACTACACAGATACAGAGTTAAAATCAGTGATTTCAACAAGTGAAACAACATGGTTAAGCTTTTTGTTTGGTGCAGATCAGTACGACCCTGGGCGTGTCGAATATGATAAAGAGCTTTTGAAAAGATTTTATCAAAACCAAGGCTACATAGATTTTAAAATTAAAAAAGCATATGCCGAATTAGGCCCCAAGAAAGACGGTTTTTACATTACCTACTCAGTTGATGAAGGAACACGTTATAAGGTTGGTACAATTAAGGCGACTTCTTCTCTTAAGAAAATTAAGAAAGATGAGTTGACGGCTGTTGTGAAAACACAAAAAGGCGATTGGTATAGCGTTAAAGATGTTGAGGCATCATCAGCTGCGATTGAAGAGTATTTAGGGCAGCGTGGGTTTGCATTTGTTGAGGTTTCACCAAAGGTTAAGCGTGATCGTAAAAACGGAACGTTGGATCTGACATATCAAGTTAAGAAAAGCAAGCGTGTCACAGTGAACCGCATTAACGTTGTTGGTAATGTCAGAACTGTCGATAAGGTGATCCGTCGTGAGATGAATATTATCGAAGGTGATGCCTTTGATCGTGATAAGTTGCGCCAATCCAAAAGAAATATTCAAAACTTAGGTTATTTCTCTAATGTCGCTGTTCAGCCGATGAAAACGAAGTCGCCTGATAAAGTAGATGTGAAGGTTAATGTTGCTGAAAAATCAACAGGAGAGCTTTCTTTCGGCGTTGGTTTCTCGACAGTTGATGATTTTCTGACAGATTTAAGTTTGCGCGAAAACAATCTATTTGGTTTAGGTAAAAGACTTGCTTTTACAACAAGTCTTTCTGGTCGAAAACAAGAGTTTGATGTGCGCTTTACAGAGCCATACTTCTTAGATCGTAACATGTCTGCTGGGTTCGATCTTTTTAAAGTGACGCGTGATAATCAAGATGAAAGCTCACATGATGAAAAGCGCGATGGTTTTGCGCTGCGTCTTGGTTATGATTTGAATGATAATCTGAGCCAGTCTTGGACTTACAGCTATAAAACAACAAAAATTACAGATGTTGATCCTTCTGCGTCTCGTTTTATTAAAGATCAAGAAGGCGAGAGGGCTGTTTCTTCAATTTCACAAACATTAATGTATGACAAGCGTGATAACCGCATCGAACCAAAAGAAGGTTATATGATTCGCTGGACTATTGATGCTGCTGGGATTGGTGGTGATGATGAGTTTTTACGTAACCGTTTAGCTGTTTCGCATTACACGCCATTTGAAGGTGGTTATGTTTTAGGGCTTTACGGTGACTTTGGTTACATCGAGGCCTTTAATGATGAGGACATTAGTATTGCTGAGCGCTTTTTCATGGGAGGTAACTCTTTCAGAGGCTTTGACGTTTCTGGCGTAGGTCCTCGTGATATCACAACAAATGATGCATTAGGTGGAAACACAATGTATAAAGTGGGTGCAGAGCTTGCTGTGCCATTTGAATTTGCAGGTGATGATAGTTTTTCAGGGCGTATCTTTGCAGAAGCAGGATCTTTGAATGATGTTGATAGCACAGGCGTTGAAGTTGCGGACGATAGTTCGATTCGAAGCACTATTGGGGTTGGCGTTGTTTGGCGTTCGCCTTTTGGTCCTTTGCGTGTTGACCTTGCAAAAGCGATCAACAAAGAAGACTATGATGAAGACGAAGTATTTCGCTTTAGCATTGGTACACGTTTTTAATAAAAAGAAAGAAGGAGAGTCACAATGTTGTCTCGTTTAAAAGTTTTAGTTGTTTTATTTGTTGTTGCTTTTTCAATGCCTGCTACAGCAGGTGAAGTCGTCGTTGTTCTTGATGTTGGAAAAGCATTAATATCATCCAAGGCAGGTGAGTCTTTGAATGGTCAATTGGACTCTTTAAGAGAAGACTTCCAAAAAGATATTTCTAAGGCTGAAAAAAAGCTTAAAGATAAAGAGCTGGATTTGATTGAGAAGCGTAAAAATCTTGATGATGCAGCTTTTGCAAAAGCAAGAAAAGCGTTTGAAGAAGAGGTGATGGCCGTTCAAAAAAATGTTCAAGAAAAAAAGTCTAAGATTGATAAGCGCGTTAGTGAAGCACATAAAAAACTAAAAAGCGCGATGGTTAAAGCAACAGCTGATGTTTCAAAAGAAGGCGGACACCGTATTGTTTTAAACCGCTCACAGATTATTATCATGGATCAACAGCTTGATGTAACTGACGCGGTTGTTAAAAAAATGAACAAAGCTCTTAGTAAAATTAAGTTGTAAGCATGGCGGACCCAAGGTTTTTTGATTCAAAAGGTCCTTTTGATCTACATAAAGTGATCGCGTTGACTGAAGCTTCTTTGGCGCCAGGTCAAAGTGCTTCTCAAGATGATTTGTATCAAAAAATATATGACCTTGAAGCTTTGTCTCAGGCAGGTAATGGGCACTTAACGTTTTTCGAGAACCCAAAATACTTGGATGAGTTTAAGTCTTGCCGCGCCACAGCATGTTTTGTACATCCCAATGTTTTAGAAAAGATTGAAGACTTTCAAGGGCTTCCGTTGTTGCTTGTGCATAAAAAGCCACGACGTGCTTATGCGGTTGTTGCAAACGCTTTTTATCCAGATAAAGAAATTGAAGCAGGTGTTTCCGATCGTGCCATGATTGATCACAGCGCAAAAATTGGAAAAGGGGTCAGTATTGCTTCTGGAGCGGTGATTGAAGAAAATGTTGAAATTGGCGATCACACAGCTATTGATGCAAATGCAGTTATCAAGCAAGGCGTAAAGATTGGCGCAAGATGCCGTATTGGGGCTGGGTGTGTTATCTCTCACGCGCTGATTGGTGATGACGTTTCAATGTTGCGCAACGTGTCTGTTGGGCAAAGAGGTTTTGGGTTTGACCCATCACCAGAAGGTCACTTGAATGTGCCACAGCTGGGGCGCGTATTGATCGGGAATGATGTTGAGATTGGTGCAGGAACGACAATTGATCGCGGTGCGGGGCCAGATACAATCATTGGTGATGGTTGTCGCATTGATAACCTTGTGCAAGTAGGGCATAACGCGCAATTAGATAAAGGGTGCGTTCTTGTTAGCCAGGTCGGCATATCGGGTAGCACAAAAGTTGGTAAATTTGTGACTTTTGCGGGACAGTCAGGCTCTGCGGGGCATTTGACTGTTGGAGACGGTGTTACTGTCGCTGCAAAAAGTGGTGTTACAAATGATGTTTCTGCAGGTCAGACTGTTGCTGGATTTCCGGCTGTTCCTGTAAATATTTGGCGCAAACAGGTGGTTGCGTTAAAACGTCTTGTAAAGAAATCATAGAATCAATATTTTCCAGACTAGACTTTATTTAATCAAAGCGATAAATTATCCAACACTGAACGATCTTAGATGGAGCCTTTATAATGACTGAAGAAACAACATTATCTATCGAACGCATCATGGAAATGATTCCGCATCGTTATCCATTTTTATTGATTGATAAAATGAAAGACATCGTAAAGGGTGAATCTGCTGTTGGCGTTAAGAATGTGACAATGAACGAATGGTTTTTTGAAGGCCATTTCCCTGAGAAGCCTGTTTATCCAGGCGTTTTATTGATTGAAGGTATGGCGCAAACAGCCGCAACGCTTGTTGTGCATACAATGGGGCAAGACGCAGAAGGTAAACTTGTTTACTTTATGTCTGTCGATGGTGGTCGTTTTCGTAAGCCTGTCGGTCCAGGAGATCAAGTTGAATTTCACGTCCAAAAAGACAGAAGTCGTGGCAATGTGTGGCGATTTAAAGGGGAAGCAAAAGTCGATGGCGTCGTTGTTTCTGAAGCTACATTCTCAGCCATGATTTCGGATAAGTAAAAATGTCAAACATTCATCCCTCAGCAATTATTGAAGAAGGCGCTCAAATTGCTGCGTCTGTAAAAGTAGGCCCTTATTGCATCGTTGGAAAAGACGTTGTTTTGAAAGATAACGTGATCTTGCACAGCCATGTTGTTGTTGCAGGGAAAACTTTCATTGATGAAGGAACGCAGATTTTTCCTTTTGCTTCAATTGGTCACCAGCCACAAGACTTGAAGTTTCATGGTGAAGCATCAGAGCTGCGTATTGGTAAAAACAACGTCATTCGTGAGCATGCGACAATGAATCCAGGGACAGAAGGCGGCGGTATGCTGACCTCAATTGGTGATAATTGCTTGGTGATGATCGGTGTTCACTTGGCGCATGACTGTCGCGTCGGTAATAATGTTATCTTGGCAAATAATGCGACGCTTGCAGGCCATGTTGTTGTTGAAGACTTTGCGATTCTTGGTGGCCTTTGTGCTGTTCATCAGTTTGTGCGTATTGGTGCGCATGCAATGATTGGCGGCATGTCTGCTGTTGAAGGAGATGTGATTCCTTTCGGTACAGTGATGGGTGAGCGTGCAAGCCTTGCAGGACTTAACCTACTGGGGTTAAAGCGTCGCGGCTTTGAAAAAGAAAGTATTCACGCTTTGCGTCATGCATATAAAAAACTTTTCACAGATGAAGGAAGCTTTGAAGAGCGCCTTGGTAAGGTTGAAGCAGAATATGGTAGCGACAGGGTTGTTGCTCAGATGATTTCGTTTCTTAAAGAAGACTCATCTCGTGCTTTGTGTCAGCCTGCATAGAGCTTTCTCTTGAGCCTGTTGTATTGATCCTTTAAGGTCAACTTATGTCTAAAGATTTACCAAAATTGGGTTTAATTGCTGGGTCTGGGGACCTTCCTAAGCGCATTATTGAACAATGCGCTAAAGATGGTCGTGAGTTGTTCGTTGTTGCCCTGGAGGGTTTTGCTGCTGCAAAAGCAGTACATGGCAGCGAGCATGAATGGTTTAAGTTGGGTCAAGCAGGAAAGATTCTTGATAAGCTAGCACAAGAAAATGTTGTTGATTTGGTGATGGCAGGGCATGTTACACGCCCTTCACTTGGTGATATTAAGCCTGATATGAAGGCAGCAAAAATTTTAGCCAAGGCAGGAACGCGTGCATTTGGAGACGATGGGCTTTTAAGTGCTGTTGTGAAAGAGCTTGAAAAAGAAGGCTTTAAAGTTGTCGGCGCAGACGAGGTGCTGGGCGACATTTTGACACCGCACGGTGTTATTGGAAAAATCGAACCAACAGAAGAAGACTGGCAAGATATTGAGCGCGGCTTCAAAGCAGCAAAAATTATTGGCGTGGCTGATATTGGGCAAGCTGTGATTGTTCAAGGTGGGGTTGTTTTAGGCGTTGAAGGGATTGAAGGAACAGATGGCTTGATTCGCCGCTGTAATGACCTTCATTATCCTGGATCAAAAAGCGTTTTGGTGAAATGTAAAAAGCCGACGCAAGAACGTCGTGTTGACTTGCCAACCATTGGTCACCATACAATTACCAAAGCTTCTTCATGTAATATTAAAGGCATTGCTTTGGAGGCGGGCAGCACAATTATGCTAGACAAACAGCAAGTCATTCGCTCGGCTGATGCGTTGGGTGTTTTTCTGATTGGTGTTAAGGCATCAGATTTTAATGACCTTGAGGCATTGATGTTAGATGAGTAAGAAAGTCTATGTTATCGCAGGAGAGGCATCTGGTGACGCACTGGGCGCGCGCTTGATCTCTGAGCTTAAGGCGAAAAAAGTGAAAACATCTGGTGTTGGCGGTCCTTTGATGAAAAAAGAAGGTTTTAAAAGCCTTTTCCCAATGGATGAACTTTCTTTGATGGGGCTGACAGAAATCATTCCACATATTCCCAATCTGCGTCGCCGTATCAATCAAACAGTCGATGATATTATTGCGCAAAAGCCTGATATGGTTGTCACAATTGATTCACCAGGGTTTTGTTTTCGTGTTTTGAAAAAACTGCGTGCAAAGCTGGGGAAAGACGCGCCGTATTTGATGCATTATGTCGCGCCAACTGTGTGGGCATGGAAGCCAAAGCGCGCTGAAAAAATAGCTAAATTCTTGGATGGATTGATGGTTATTTTACCATTTGAGCCACCTTACTTTGAAGCTCATGGCCTTAAGACTTTCTTTGTTGGGCATTCAATTCTTGAATCAGGGGCAGATAAAGGTGATAGGGCTGCTTTCCGCCAGAAAATAAAAGCCCAAAAAGATGAGCTTGTTCTATGTATTCTGCCAGGCAGTCGTCGCGGCGAAGTCAATCGTTTGATGCCGCTATATGGGCAGGTTATTAATAAAATTATGCATACACACCAAGGCATTAAGCTTGTCTTGCCAGCTGTAGATGCCGTGAAGGAAGATGTAAAGCGTCATGTTAAGAAATGGAACTGCACTGTTAAAGTTATCTCTCAAAAAGATAAGTGGAACGCTTTCGCAGGAAGTGATATCGCCCTAGCCGCCAGCGGCAGCGTGGCGTTAGAATTGGCAATGGCAAAACTGCCAATGGTGATAGCAGGGCGCGTTGGTAAAATAACAGGCTGGATTGTACGACGTATGTTGAAAACGCCCTATATGTGCTTGATTAACATCTTACTGCAAAAACAAGTCGTGCCTGAGTTAATACAAGAATACTGTACCGTTGATGCTATCTACAAAGAGTTGAATTGGCTGATCGAAAACACCTCTGAGCGTGATATTCAAAAAAGCGAGTTCGACAAAGCTATCGCCATGCTTCGCTTTGAGAAGAAGAAGTCGAGCAAAGTCGTTGCAAATGTTATTGTTTCTGAAATGTAGAGATAAGTGTTATAAGTATTATTAGCTATGTGTTTTTATTTTTTAGAAAGTATTTAACATGATAAGAAATAACCCAGAAAAACTTGCACAGAAACTTTTAAAATGTGTCGAGTTTCTTGATGATTATCATGCCTTCTGTGGTGGCAATATACCTCTTATTATGCTGCGATTAGATCAAAAAATATTGGATAAAATTATTTCTTTATCGCCTGAAAAAAGATCAAAAGCCTTTGAACAAGTAGGGCCACATGACATATCTTTTATGCCTTTGCTTTTTGCAATAGATCAATATGTTGGGGGGATGAATAAGGGACATAAACAAGAATCTTTAGTTCAAAAAGTACTGTCTGGTCTTTCGCTTGATCAGAGGTTAGAAATAGCAACAGACCTTAAAAAAGGAAGTGAGAGAGATCAAGAAACTATTTTTAGTCAAGCTTTATGCTCAGCTAATGAAGGCACTCTCAAAATGTTGACTGAAGGATTTACAGATAAGCAAAAAGTAGATTGCTTGCTGGCAAATAATAAACAAGCTTTGTTTGAGAGTTTTGATTGGAACCATGGTTGTACTATTCCTGGTTTATTCGACAAAGATCCTGAAAGAATTTTTAATGCCTTTACAACAAAGAAAGAAGAAAGCTTTCCGATTGTAGAATTCTTTTTCGACTCAGCAAGCCTTGATCACATTGGTGTGTTTTTGGCTGATACAAAGATGTCTAAGATTGTCGACTTTTTTTTACAAGGGGAAAACTTTCATTATTTTGATAAAAAAAATATGTTGAACCAAGAGCTTGCATATAACATTTCAAAAGCAAAAAAAATAAAAAGAGCAAATGGTGACGTTTTCCATACTATCATAGATGGATACTTTAGAGTAATTAGTAAAGTATTTGAAACGCAAGGAGGAGTTCTGGCAATCAAAGAATATGGCGGAAGAAATCATTCTTATCAGCATGTTGACCTTATGGGAAAGTCTGCTCTCATCGGAGACTTGCAGAACTTTGAAGATGCCTTAAAAAAATCCGCACCACTTCTGTTTCATGTAGCCAATGGTATAAAAAAGAGCAAAGCCAGAAACAATAATCGTTAGTTAAAGTTTTTTTCTAAAAACCCAAACAGTGCTTTCGCACTTTTTTCAACGGTGTTTTTCCAGTCATCGGCGGCGGATCCGTCTGCGCCGTCGGTGATGTATTTGACACAGCCGAAAGGGATGTTTTGAAGGAAGCATATTTTGGCGAGCGCGTAGGCTTCCATGTCAATCACAGTGTAGCCGTCTGTTTTTCCTGATGTATCAAAGTTATCTCCCGTGCCACAGACGGCTTCTGGTAAGTGGTCATAGCGCTTTCCGTACTTTAAAACACGTGGAATATCTTCATAAGGTGTAATGCCATGCTCAAAGCCCATTGGGGTGACATCCATGTCGCGTTGGATAAAGCCTGTGCAATTTACAAGCGTACCTGTTGAAAACTCGGTGCTGCCTGCAGATCCAAGGTTTAAGACAAGGTCGGGTGTCTCTTCGTGAAGAGCTTTCATCAAATGATAGGCTGCGCTTACTTTGCCGACACCTGTGTAAACAAGGCGGTGGTCAATGGCGTTAAAATACGTTCCGCTTTCGGCTTTAAGTGCTTTGAGAATAAGAACTTTAGTCATAATTCAAAACCGACTTACACTGAAGGTCATTCCAAGAAAAATCATTGAGGTATTTCAAGTTAAGAAGGCAAGCAAGCCCTTTAACGTTATACCCTGCTACTTCGCAAAGATCTGCTGCTGCGGTTAACGTGCCGCCTGTGGCTAAGATATCGTCAATAATGACGACATTTCCTGAACCTTCTTTCATTTCAATTGTATCTGGTCCGTATTCAAGTACGTAATTAAATGACATCACAGGAGGCGGTAGCTTTCCTGCTTTGCGTGCGGGAATAAAGCCAATATTTAATCGATCTGCAAGCGCAGCACCAAACATAAAGCCGCGTGCTTCAATCCCAACAATTGCATCAATGTTTTTCCAGAAACTTTTAGGGTACAAAGCCTGTATTGCATCAATAGCTTGCGGAAGGCGTTTTTCAAGAAGAGGCGTGATATCCTTAAAGGTAACTCCTTTTTTAGGAAAGTTAGGAACATCAATAATATACTCGTAAAGATTCGGCATTTTTGTTCTCCGTCATGTTGGGGCTACAATCTATAAAGAATTAATCAATATGCTGCAAGGTTAGTGTTTACTATTGTTGCCGTGAAAACTATATTGGAAACAGTTTTGTTCTTTGGGGTTAAGCAATGAAGATATCAAATGGATTAGCTGCATTTTCTAAATTCAGTCTTGAATCTTTTAAGCACTTGCAAAATGAACACGAATCCAGTGATGCCAAAGCAGCCTTTGATAAAGTTCAAGGTCAAGTTGGTGATGCTGATAACGGCGATCAGTTTAAAAGCTCTTTTATTGCAGATGCAGTTGCTTTACTGAAAATAGAGCTTGGCATCTCAAAAGGTGATGAGGATAAAGCTCAAGAACTCTCTGCTTTGATGGGGCAATTAACAGGTATTACAGATGCTTTTATATCTGCTGCAAAATCCTATGAAGACCAGCCAAGTGAAGTCATCGAGAAAATGCAATTCAAGGCAGAGCTTAAAGCTTCTTTGACAGATGATAAAAGCGACAAAGACATGATGGATTTGATGTTGGTCTTATCTGCAAACAAGCCAGATGAAGCCCTGGAAGAAGGCTATGAGAAATACAAAGAAATAGAGCTAAATAATCAAGACTTGCCGCCTGAGATGCAAATCAGCGAAGAAGACGTTAATAATATCGTTAAAATGACAGTTATCACGGCCTTGATGCAGATTGAGAAAGAGACAGAAGCAAAAGAGAAGGATCAAAAAGAAGATGATCCTGCAATTTTAGAGCAGTTTAAAAAGAGTGTTACTGGTCTTGCAAAAGTTGCTGTGAGTAAAGAGTTAAGCCTTCATATTGAAGAAAGTAAAATCACGATCACAGCATTAGACAGCAGAACAGATGCATCTGTCACAGTCGATTTTGGTAAAAAAGAAAAGGAAAAGTAGATGAAAGTAACAAGTGGGTTGGCTTCCTTTGCTAAATTTAGTTTTGATTCTTTTAAGCAGTTAAAAAAAGAACATGAGAGCAGTTCTGCACAGGGAGCGCTGGATAAAATTACAGCTTACGCAGATGAAAAAGATCGATTTGAACCCTCATCACTTAAGCAACGTGTAGAGGCGTTAAAAGAAAAGTTAGGGATGCCTGCAGATGCTGACCCCAGCCGTGCAGAAGATAAAGCACATCGGCGTTTAAATCAAAGCCTTGCAGATACGGGGCGTGCATTCGCAAATGCTGTGAGTTCTTATACACAACAAAAAGCAGCAGGCACCGAAGAAAAACAAAGTTTTAAAATGAGTCTCAGAATGTCTTTAATGGGAGATACGCCAGAAGCCAAGGCATTGTGGATTGTTTTTTCTGCAAAAAAAATAGATGCTGCATTGGAAGAGGGGTATGAGAAATATCAACAACTGCACGCAGATAATATGGACTTACCACCCGAAGCGCAAATAAGTAACGAAGATATAATGACAATTGTCAAAATGACTGTAATGGCTGTTTTGATGGGGATGGAAGAAGAGATTGACGAGGAAGAAGCAAAGAAGAATGCTAAGAAATTGGCTGGTGGTGGCTCAACATTAATGGAGTTGTACAATCAAAACCTTGATGGTTTATCACAAATTATTGATAGCAACGAATTGCAAGTTGATGTTGTTGATAGCCAGATAACAGTCACGGCGCTAGATAATAAAGATAAGCCGTCAGTAACAGTTGATATAGATGTTGATTTTTTTAAAGCAATAAAAGCCTCTTAAAGCCTGTTTTTTTTACTGTTCTTTGAAAAGCTCTTTTGCAACAACTTCCCAGAATTTGTGAAGTTTCTTTTCACGGCCACTGCCTAATTTATAGGCATTATAACGCAGGCTGTTGTTTTTATAATAATCTTGGTGATACTCCTCAGCAGGCCAGAACTTTTCCGCAGGCAAGATTTCTGTCACAATTTTTTCACCAATCATTTTCTCAATATTGGCTTTCGATGCTTCTGCAATTTTCTTTTGTTCATCATTGGCATAAAAAATAGCTGTTTTGTATTGCGATCCACGATCTGCAAACTGACCATCCCCATCCAATGGGTCAATGCTTAGCCAAAAGGCATTCAGAACTTTATGATATGTTACTTTTGAGGGATCATAAGTGACTTTTAGCCCTTCATAGTGTCCTGTTTTTCCAGTAGAAACCTGATTGTAAGTGGGGTTTTCAACCTGCCCACCGGTATACCCAGAAAGTGTCTCAATCACGCCATCAATACTGTCTAGTGCTGCTTCGGTACACCAAAAGCATCCGCCTGCAAAAATTGCTGTTTCAGTTTTATTTGCCATGGATTGGTTTCCAGCTATTAAGAGAAGCGTTAAGGTTAGTAGGAAATATTTCATATATGATTTATAGCATCAATTGATCATTTAGAAAACTGCAACATGTTTGCAGTCAGGATGAGGCTCTGATCATTATTATTTTTCAAGGGAGGTTGGTAGTGAATATGATGATTGCTAGCCTCTTTCAGAGGAGGTGCTTTTACAAATTTGACAGGAGTGAAAGCTGCTGCTGTGCCCATAATGCCTCCGATAATAGCACTTTTGGTGATAGGAGATAAGTGCTCAGAAAGTGACTCTTTTAAAGAGGGGAATGCTTTTTGTAGCCCATACCCTAAAGCCAGACCAATAACCTGAACAATGCCTGTATTAATGTTGTCCTCTGGTGTCAATACACCGTCTTTATTGAAAACAGTTGTCACTTGCGGAATTAGCGCAGATGCAAGAAGAGCGAATCTATTGAGGGATGCGCGAACAGGCTTGTAGGCTTCTCTCTGCATTCTTTTAAGAAAATGTGTAAGTTCTTGAGGGAGCTCTTTATTCGTTGTGAGTAGCATACGTAGTGATTCTATTTTTTCCAATGGTTTAAGGTACTGTTCGTCGGCAACGTCATTTGCATAATCCACATCATGAAGTATTTTTTGTTCTTTGTTTAATGCGATATTGTTGAGGTATTCAGGTTGTTCTTGCTGCGCTAAAGTGAGTGCTTGATCAAAGCTTTCATAATATTTTATAAGTAGTTTTTGTTGTTGTGGAAGTGATTTTTCTAATCGTTCACACGCATTGATAATTGTTTGCTTATTAATCGATAAGAACTCTTTCATAGCATCAGTATTCTCTTCTTCAAACGCATTTTTCCATTCTTGCATTCTTGGTAAGGCTTCTATGTTTTTATCCAGGTTATCAAATATTTCTCTGTCCAAATATGCAGAAAACTGTTCTAAGAAAACCTTGTATGTTTTCGGGTTAATTTGATCTGAGAATTCAGCAGCAAAGCTTTCTACATCTTCACGTACAACTTTTGAGGATTCTTGCAGCCTATTGAAATAGCTAATGAGCCCTTTGGTATACAGGTGCGCCTCTTGCAAGGTTCGAAAATATTCTTCGATACTATCTTTTGACATTTTTTTATTTTGAAGATTTTTTTTGAATATGTCTCTAATCAAAGCAGCATGTGTAATTTCTTGATTCATTTTTCCCCCAAGTATCTTTTTAGGAAAACTAGTGGGGTTGTCTGTTTTTGTCAAGAAAAATAAAACTATTTGATATCTAATATTATTTTGCGGTATCTTCTTTATATATTGTTAAGGGGGTATTTCCATGCTTGATACACAAGAGTTATCTTACACATTATTAATTGTTTATTTTCTGGCCGTTGTTTGTGTCAGTTTGCGTATGCGTACAAAATCCACTGACAAAGATAAAGGCTTTGCGATAGGAAATAGGGAAGTGGGCTTTTGGCCGACGGCGGCTTCTTTAGTTGCAAGTTTGCGCGACGGCGGCGGGATTACGTTGTGGGTTGTTGTAGGCGCCAGCCTAGCATACGAATTTTATTGGATTGTTGTTGGTGCTGTGGTTGGTTATTTCATACATACACTTCATATGCCTGTCTTAAGGAAGCTGGCAAAAAAGCACAACCTTGTCACACTTTCTGACTTCACAGAAAAAATGGCAGGTCCTAATACGACGATGATATTCAGTTTGATTGCAGCTTTCGTCGCTGTTCTTTACACGGCAGTTCAGCTGTATGTTTCGGGCCAAGTCTTGTCTGTCTTAACAGGTGAGCCGTTGGCTTGGGGTGTTATTTTATGTGCTTTTTTGGTTGGTTTTTACCTTATGCTCGGAGGGTATAAAGCCCTTGTCACAACAGATTTGTTACAGTGGGGAACGATGTCTGTTATTCTTGTTGCGCCTTTCTTTTATTATACAATTCCCAGCAGTGATATCTTTTTAAGTGGCTTTCTTAAAACATCTGCGGCACCAACCAGTTTTGCTTTTTTTGTGTTAATTGTCCTTTATTTATATGCAACACCTGACATGTGGCAGCGTATTTTTTCTGTCAGATCAGACAAAGAAGGAAAAAACGCTTTTCTTGCGGCGATTCCGCTTTTCATAGCGATTACATTTGGTATCAGTGTGTTTGGTGCTTATCTTGGATCGTTTCATAGCGATGTGACCTCAGAAAATGTTTTTTCTTACCTTTTCTCTGGTACGCTGTTTAATCCGATGATAACAGCGCTTGCTGGTGTGGCATTTATTTCGATCACCATGTCAACATTAGACACGCAAAGCTATGTATTCACTTCGACGGTGACGAAAAATATTATGAAAATTGATAATAAAAAGTCGCATGATCGTTATGTGCGTTGGAATCGTATGCTGACAATGGCATTGATGATTGTGATGTGTGTGGTGGCTTTATCTATTAATGACTTTATTAAGTTCTTGTTTGACAGTGTTTTCATTGTTGCTGTGACAGCGCCAGCTCTTTTGTATATTTACCTTAAGCGTGACACAAAAAACAAATGTTCGGATAACCAGATTGCGATGGCTCTTGGAACAGGATCCGTGCTGTATTTGGGGATGTTTTTTGGCGGTTATTTCCCTGCATTAATTTATAATCTGATCCCTGTTTGTGTAACGGGCTTAATGCTTTTAACCTTTCATCATATGTTCGTTGACGACAAATAAAGGAATAAGCCTCATTTTCCAGTAATTCTCTCTTGCCAGGAGCTGTGTTTTTTTATATAACCGTTCTCCTGATCACATATTCTGCATGCGCAGAATAGGCTATTCCTCGGTAGCTCAGTGGTAGAGCAGTTGACTGTTAATCAATTGGTCGGGGGTTCGAATCCCTCCCGAGGAGCCATTTTTCACTTTCATGAGAGTTGAGAAGTAAGTCAAAAAATTCTAATAAAATAATTTTAATATCATTTTGTAAACCCTGATAGTTTTGTCTAACTCATTCTGTGTAGCTCTCCTTAAAATAATAAGCGCAATCCAATAAGGCCCATCATGGTATCTTTTTCTTTGCCTTGATGTTCAACGATATTAGCTGTGCCCCCTAATTTTTTTTCAAATTTTACTTCAATATAAGGTGCAAACTTTTTTGTACTCTCGTAGCGCATTTGTAAGCCTATTTCTACATCAGATAATCCTGATGAAACGTCCAAGGTGGGAATATCTTGTGCATATATATTTGCTTCTAAAGATGGCTCTAAAACAAGTTTTTGTGTTATAAGAAGTTCGTTTTCAATATGTATGCGCGCACTGAAATCCCCATCTTCACTGATGAAGGTATGAAGGGCTGTTTCAAAAAACTGTGGCGCTAAACCTTCTAGCCCTGCAACAAAGTAGCTGACTTGTTCTGGTTGTGTATCATTCCTAATGCCGATTTGTGCATCCCAAAAGTTATGAATATTTCTACTGTAAAGTGCCCAAATTTCTCCAGACTCTGTTGAGCTCTTTTCGTGCTCTACTTCACCTTTTAAAAATAACTTGTGATCATCGCTGCCAATCCAGCCTTCAAATTCGATGGAAGATATCACATCTCCTGTATCGCTTCTTCCTAGGGCTGTTTCAAGGGTTAAGGCATGAAAGATGGTGTTTTTCTCTCCAGAAAATGATGCTGAAGAAATGCCTGTTGTTAATAGTAGTGCTATTAAGAATATGTTCTTCTTCATATTATTCTCCTGTTTGATCAGTGTTTTTATCAAGGCGTGCAACGACAACTTCATTCATCATGCCTGACATCATGTGATAAAGTAGGTGGCAATGAAATGCCCATTCACCAGGCTCATCAGCAGTTAGTAAAACAGAATAACTATCACCCGGAGCAACTATAACAGTATGCTTGTTAGGTAGTTTTTCAGCAGGTTGTCCATTTTCTAGCTGCATAAACATCCCATGTAGATGCATTGGGTGGGCCATCATCGTATCGTTTACGAATTTCAGCCGCACACGTTCACCGTATTCCAGGTTTATAGGGCTTGCATCGCTATATTTTTTATCGTTCAAGGTCCAAATATAACGTTCCATATTTCCACCAAGACGTACAACAATTTCACGTTCTGGCGGACGTATGTCTTTTTGTTTTTTTAGATAACGTAGATCTTTATAAGATAAAGCCTTTGATCCATTGGGGGTACCTGTTCTTGCCCAACCACTTCCTGGCATTCCTGTTTCAAAGTCAGATGTGTTCATCATTGGTATGTGATGTTTCATTTTTGTGTGGTTTATATGATCATGATTCATGCCCATATCTGCCATTGTTAATAAAGAACGTTCACGCGACTTTGGCTTTTCTCCATTCATACCTTTTCGAGGGGCAAGCGTTGAAAGAGCAAATCCGCTGCGATCAATTGACTCGGCAGCGATTGTATAAGCTTTGTCTTCTTTTGGTGTTACAATGACATCATAAGTTTCTGCAACGCCAAACCTAAACTCATCTACCTCAACGGGTTCCACGTACTGCCCATCAGTTGCAATAATTGTCATTTTTAGACCAGGAATGCGAACATCATAAAATGACATAGCTGAGGCATTAATAAAACGAAGGCGAACTCGTTCTTCAGGCTTGAAAAGTGCTGTCCAATTTTGCTCTGGTGTTTTGCCATTTGTCAAAAATGTGTATCCAGTAACATCGGATAAATCAGTGCGCAACATTCGCATACTGCCCCAGTTGGTTGAAGTTTTCCAGGCTTTGGCAAGGCCGTTTCTTTTTACGTCATCAAAAAAATCGCTGATTGTTAATCGTGCATTTTGATAGTATTCCGATGTCTTTTTTAAGTTAGAAATAATATCTTCTGAGCTGTCTTCATGAAAATCTGATAGTAAAACAACATAGTCACGATCAGACTCAACAATACTACCATTCTTAGGTTTGATTATTATTGACCCATAATGTCCTTCTTGCTCTTGCCCCATACTATGGGCATGATACCAGTATGTACCATTTTGTCTCATTTTGAATCGATAAGTAAATGTTTTTCCAGGTTTTATGCCAGGAAAATTATTTAACCCAGGTACACCATCCATTTTCCCAGGTAAAAGCAAGCCATGCCAATGTATTGAGGTGTCTTCGTCTAAGTTGTTTTTGACATGAATAACAGCATTATCTCCCTCGGTAAATTTAAGCACTGGACCTGGAATAGAGCCATTAATCGTAATTCTTTCAAGGGGTTTTCCAGTAATGTTGACGATTTGCTTGTCAATGGTTAGAGAATATTCAGCCGTTTTTGCTTGCGCGCTATTCTGTCCGAGCGTGGCACATGCAAGTAATAAAAATACAAATAGTTTAAGCGTTTTCATCCTTTTTCATCCTTTCAAAGAATAAGTAATAAATAGCTGCCTCTGATAGGAGGCTTACTTTATGTTCTAGGTAAAGGACGAGTTGCGAGGTGGTCTTTTAATGCCCTCAAGAAAAACAGAGCTTGGTAATAAGTTGTTAGCTGAAAAGTAGGCGGTTCTTAGAAAAACAAAATTATGAGAGTCGAAATGTTCAGTAGATAAGTTTGTTGCCATTGAGCAGCTT
Source organism: Alphaproteobacteria bacterium (assembly GCA_030425825.1). GTDB lineage: Bacteria > Pseudomonadota > Alphaproteobacteria > JAUHZY01 > JAUHZY01 > JAUHZY01. The sequence continues at coordinate 675,768 of JAUHZY010000001.1, read as the reverse complement.
ACAGCAATGCATTTATGGCTTTGACAGCAGTTTTCTTCTTGAGATTGTTTTTCGACATGTTTTCCATGCTTCATCGCAATATTATGATTCTCATGGGATATAAAGCCACCTTCCGCCAAAGGGATTGACGGAGTGATAAAAGAAAGAACAATAAGAACAAGTATAAGCTTTTTCATCGAACGCCCATTATTATAACTGCATTTCAAAAAGTCGAGATGTTTTTTACCCAGTAATCCCAAGATCATGACATGTTGCTTCAAGAAGGGGTTTCATTTGAACAATGTTTGTGTAATGTTTAGTTCCAATGGTATCCAACAAGTGGAGCCATTTTATAAAAAAGTCCGTGAAGACGGGTGTTTTTATATCTTGCCGCTTCAGGCTTGTGCCTAAATCTTGTTAAACAACTGCTTATAAATTTCATTAAGTCACTTGCGCCGTATCACGTAACATGGCTGCAAAATCATAAGGTTATGCCTGCATCTTTAACTTTTGAGGCTTTTGTGCTAAAATGGAGAGGCGTAAAAAATGCGGGAGATAGAAAAATGTCTGATCAATCAATACTTAATCTTGTTTGGGACAAGGATATCGAGAGTATTAAAAAATATTTTGAAGACCTTCAGAAAGCGGAGCCGTATAGCTTGCGAAAATCTTCTGGCGGGTTGAGAGCAATCATTTCTTATGGCAACATGGAGATGCTACAAGCTGCGTTAGAAGTAATTCCAAAAGATAAATATTTCGACGTTTTTACAACCCACTCTGAATATGGAGCGACACCTCTACATAATGTCGTGCCAAAGTTTAGAGATAATGATGAACATAAAGCTTTTCGAGAAAAAGCTTTGATTTTGATGTTAAATCATCTGCCTCCTGAAAAACGTAGTGAAGCTCTGAAGGTAGAGAATAAAGACTATGAAACGGTTCTTCGTTTTGTCTTTCGTATGAAAGATGAAGCTTTTCTTAACAAGGTGCTTGATACAATTCCTGTTGAGAAAGGCCGTAAGGCTTATGATATGGATCCTGAGTTGTTATTAAAATCACTTCTTTTGCTGCCTGATGGAACAGCCAATTCTGGTGCATACAACGACGATACAAGTGCTACTTATTTGCTCGCTTTTAACCAATACAGTGCCGTTGAAATGCTAGAGTTTATGGGAAATAACAATATGCGCAACAGGCCTTCTATGGGTGCTTTTCTAAAAAAAGAGACAGGTAAAAATGTTGGGCCAAGAGACCCTGGTTTGGATGAGCTGGTTTCTCAGCTTGGTGAAAAATACTCTAAATTTAAAGAAGTCTCAGATGGTGCGCTTCAAGAAACAAAGGTGTACATCTCTCAGCTTAAAGAGTATGGCTTAGTTAAGTAGGTCGTGCTTGGGCACTGTGCGCTGTCTCGTATAGATGCTGTAACCCAAAAGACAATATTCTTCACAGCTGTCTTTACCTTTGATGCGTTGATCACTATATCCTTTGCAAGACATATTTGAATTGGTAAGATGCCCACAAAGGATTTAAGGATATACAATGAGCGAAGCACAAGAACACTACCATTCTCCTGAAACGGATATTGGCGTTGCGAAACGCGTCTTGTCGATTGAGACGATGGCACTGCAAGAATTAACGGCATCTTTGGATCAAAACTTTGTGGACGCGCTTGATGTTTTTAGTAACACAAAAGGCAAGGTTATTATCACGGGTATGGGAAAAAGTGGTCATGTCGGCTGTAAGATTGCGGCGACTATGGCATCAACGGGAACATCTGCTTTTTTTGTCCACCCAGGAGAGGCGTCTCATGGAGACTTGGGAATGATCAGCCAAGATGATTCAATTTTAGCCCTGTCAAATTCGGGTGAGAGTGCGGAATTATTTGATATTATACAATATGCAAAACGTTTTTCCGTGCCGCTTGTGGCGATTACAAAAAATGCTGATAGTACGCTTGGAAAAGCCGCGGATATTGTTCTTGTCCTGCCAAGCATGGAAGAAGCTTGTCCGATGCGTCTTGCGCCGACATCTTCAACGACAATGTCTCTGGCTTTGGGGGATGCGATTGCTGTTGCGCTGTTAGAGCGTCGTGGGTTCTCGTCAAGTGACTTTAAGATATTTCATCCAGGTGGAAAGCTTGGGACGCAACTTCTGTATGTCACAGATTTGATGCATAGTGGCGATGATATGCCGCGCGTACGTGATGATGCGACGATCAAGGATGCGGTGATGGAGATGTCATCAAAGCGTGGTGGGTGTGTTGCTGTTTTTGATCAGGCGGGTGGCTTGTTAGGCATGATTACAGACGGTGATCTGCGTCGCCATTTATCACCAGACCTTTTAGAAAAATCAGTTACACAAATTATGACAAAGAATCCAAAAATGATTTCGGCGAAAACAATGGCTGCGGAAGCATTGGCTGTAATGAATGCAAAATCAATTACGTCTCTTTTTGTTGAGGAAGAGGGGCACGCTGTTGGTATCATTCATATTAAAGACTGTATTGCTGCTGGGGTAGCATAGCGTGACAGAGCAAAATTCAAGATTCAGCTTGCCTTCGACGATTCGTGCTGTACAAACACAGCAAAAGAAATATGTCTCTCTTTTTAAGGTTGGGTTTCCTATCCTTGCTCTTTTCTTGATGTTGCTTGTTTTTTTTGGCCCACAAGATCCAGGGTCACGCGTCTTTCAACTAGATGATGCAGAACTTTTAAGCCTTGCTGATTATGAGAACTTTGAAGATGGCATTTCAATCATGGAAAATGTTCGCTTTGTTGGTGTTGATTCAAACAGTAACCCTTTTACTGTGCTTGCCAATTATGCGCGTCAAAAACATGCTAATTCAGCAGAAATTATGTTGGAAGAGCCTGTCGCCTTAGTGACTTCTAATACAGGTGAGAAAGCTGTTTTGCGTGCAAAGACAGGTGTTTTCCACCGTGTGAACCAAACGCTTATGCTGGAAGAAGATGTATCCTATTTAAATGCTTCTGGTCAGTATGCAAATGCGGACAAGGCTCTATTAGATTTGAATAATCCTTTTTCAACACCTGATGGGCGTACATGGCAAGTAAAAGCTTTGGGTAATGTGCGTTTGAAGACACATGAAGAGGTTGCTTCTGCGGAAGAAGCCTACTTTAACCTTGATAAAAATCTTCTTATCCTTAATAAAGAAGTAGGTCTTAAAAAGAAAAATAGCTTTTTAAAAGGCGAACAGATCGAGGTTGATCTAGAGACCGGCGCTAGCCAAGTTGTTGGTGCGCCTCAAGAAAAAGGCGGATCAGTCAAAAAGCGTATCAGTGGGACATTTGTGCCAACAGATAAAAATAAAGGAAAGCAAGAGTGAGCCAAAAGGTCACGAAAATGAAGAAAAAGCCTACACGCAAAAAGCCTAAGCTTGTTGTGAACAATCCTGGCTTGGTTGTGCATAATTTACGCAAAAACTATAAAAACAGACCTGTGCTACGTGATGTCAGTCTACAGGTTAGGCGCGGTGAGGCTGTTGCGCTTCTGGGGCCGAATGGGGCAGGGAAGACGACATCTTTTTACATTATTATGGGATTGATTGCACACGATTATGGCCAAGTTGTGCTTGATGGTCACGATATATCACAGTTGCCAATGTATCGCCGCGCACGTTTGGGGTTGGGATACTTGCCGCAAGAAGCCTCTATTTTTCGTGGTTTAAGTGTTGAGCAAAACATTATGGCTGTGCTTGAAAAGGTTGAGCGAGATCGCACAAAGCGTCGCGCAGAGCTAGATGATTTATTGGCAGAGTTTTCAATTTCGCATTTAAGGCAAGCCCCTGCAGTGACACTTTCAGGAGGCGAGCGTCGTCGTTTGGAAATTGCACGTGCACTTGCTTCACGACCAAGTTTTGTCTTGTTAGATGAGCCATTGGCAGGTATTGATCCAATTGCGGTGAGTGATATTCGTGATCTTGTCTCGCATCTTAAGGATCGTGGTATCGGCGTACTTATTACAGATCACAATGTGCGTGAAACGCTTGATATTGTTGATCGTGCTTATATTTTGCATGATGGGGCTGTCTTAATGGATGGCAAGCCTGCTGATATCGTTAAAAACGAAGATGTTCGTCGCGTTTATCTTGGCGAGAAATTTTCTCTTTAATATTTTTTACAACAAAATTCTTTTGTAAGGCCCATTTTTCCGCATGGGATAGATTTTTTCTTTAAAATCAGTTACAATGGGGAGAGTATATTGTAAAAAAATAGAGAATAAAAATGCCCGATCAAAAAGATAAAATCATTAATCTGATTATGAAGGGTGACCTAGAAGCCCTTAAAAATGCTGTTGAAAAAGATCCCACTCTTTTAGATTACATCAGCCCCAGCGGTGACACGCCCGCTCATTTCGCAGCATTGAATGGCAAATTAGAAATGCTGCAATATCTTTGCGAAAAGAAACCTAAATTTCTTAAGAAAAAAGGAAGTAAAAACAGAAAGCTGGCACATATTGCCGCCATTCAGTTGGATATGCCAATGCTTGATTACTTATATGATGCGAATAAAAATCTCTTTAAATCATTTGATTCACAGCAATTTGATCCCTTGCTTTATGTTGCTAAGGCCGATGACCAGAAGGCGGCTTTCGATATTTTAAAACATTTTTATGAAAAAGACCCTGCGTTGCTTTTAAACAAATCACCTCGGGGTAAAGATACGGTCATGCGCACGCTGGCTGAAAGCTATGACATGAAGGCTGTGAAGTATTTTTATGAAAAGGATCCGCGCTTTTTTATTTTTGAAAACCTTCCCGAAGGTACATCTTTATCTGCAGACCCAAAAATACAAGAAATGTTAGACCGTGTTCAGAGGCTTGGGGATGCTTATAATGATAACTATGAAAAGAAAAATCAGGGATATCTTCGCAGATTAATCTCTTTAAAGTTACCAGAGAACTTAAATGACGAATCTGACCTGCTTGTTTTCAAGTCTTTTTTAGGCATGAAAGATAAGAAATTCGAGGAGCTTCTTACGCGAGATAACGTCGCTGACATTATAGGGACTGCGGCGAAGCATTATAATGTTCTTGAAGAATCCGAAAGAGACAAGTTCTTGAAATCTATTCAAAGAGGTGACGTGCTTTCTGAAGAGAGTGAATTCAGTGCGCGTGTGTCAAAATATCGCGCCGACATGAACAGCTTTATAGAGAGAGAAAAAGAGCAGATCGAACGTCAAAAAGAATTAGATGAAGCGATCAGAGTTTTCCTGATTATTCGTGGCAATTGGGGCGGGAGCGGGACAGTTGAAGACCTAAAAAGAGAGGTTGATAAAGACTCTTCTGTCTTAGATCTTAAATTTGGCATGTTTGGCACAAACTTGGCACAATATGCCATTAGACATAAACAAATGGAGATATTTGAATATTTGGCTACTGTGAAGCCCGAATTACTTGATGAGAAAGATAGTATTGGTTTTAACGTTGTGCATGTTGCGGCGGTGTATAGAAACCCTAAAGCCATTGAAAGACTTGGTGAAATGCGCCCTGATCTTTTCCATGTCAGGGATAAGAACGGCGATCTTCCAGAAGATAATGCCCGTGATAAAGACATGGCAGCACGTATCAAGCAAATAAGAGAAGCAAATCCGTTGCCGCCAACAGAAGAAAAAACACAAGACCCGTCAGAGAAGGAGCCAGATGCGCTTTTCAAGGCTTTTGAGAGTGGAACTTTGGATGACGTTAAGGCCATTATGAATGTTGATCGGTCGTTATTAGATAATTATACAAGTTATCAAGACTTTAACCTGGCTGTTCTGGTGATTGAGTCGGGTGATATGGATAAGTATAATTATCTGCTTTCTGAAAAACCTCAAGTTTTAGATGCTCTGTCCACAGATAAATGGAATCTTGCCCACCTTGCGGCAAAATTTGACCAGGTTGATATTATGATGGATCTGGAGTCAAGAAAACCTACGCTTTTGGATGTTAAAAACAGTGATGGACAGCTGCCAAGCGATATTGCGGCGTCCGATGGTCCAAGTGTTGATGCCTATTTTAAAGTTTCAGGTGGGACAAGGAAAATAAGAAACTTGAATCAGCAGCTAGACGATGTTGAAAGGAAGATAGATCAAGTAGAAAACAAGCTCAATAATACGGAGCAGGGTTTCAGCGGAACGGCTGATGATAAAAAGGCAGGTGGTAATGCTTCGGGTGATCCGAAGCAACAAAATACGACGTCACCTAAACAGCAGGATACGAAACCACCTGTTCAACCAATTAAGCAGCAAAATACAACGCCACCAGTCCAGCCACCTAAGCAGCAGTCTTCTTCTGGTAGTGGCACGTCGTCTGCGACGGGGCTTAAGGCGCATGTTGATGCAATTGAGGCAGCGGTTAAGGCATTTGGTGGTTCATTGGATGTATCTGGTAAAACACCTGTTCTTTCGCAAGATGCCGACCAAGGAAAAATAGACGATTTAATCCGTGCCGTTAACAAAGCTATTATTGCAAAAGAAAAATATTACAAAGCAAATGGTATATTTGATGCGAGCAACAAGTTGTTGGTCAAATATGATGATGTGAAGAAAAATCATGCCGACGCACACAGCTTGGAGATGACGATTTTTGCAATCACGCGAGATGGTAAGTCAGGAAATCAAGGGTGGCTGCAGGATTATATGGATACAAAAGCCGCTGGGACTAATAAAAAGAAAGAATTACACGATGTGCGTGAAAGCATGTTTGAGAAAAATGGCCTATCTCTTGATAAAGGAAATGGCGTCGAGCGTGGCGGTATGCTGCGTGCACAATCAAGGCTTTTAGAGCGCAGTAGCTAAATTTATCATATAAAATACATTAATTTCACACAGAAAACGCTGCATTTTTAACACATTGGCACATTTCTTGCATTTCTTATTGCGTACAAACTCTTGTATGTTTAGACTGATTCAGTAATATATCTAGTAGTATTCAATCATTCAAATCTATTTTAAGGATTTTTATGTCGATCGGTCAGGGTTTATCACTTAATCAGTCAACGTCACTTGTGATGACGCCAAAGCTGCAGCAAGCTTTGAAGCTTTTGCAGATGTCGCATATGGAGTTGGGTGAGTTTGTTGAGCAAGAATTGGTTGAAAATCCTTTTCTAGAGCGCGAAGGTGAGTCGCGTACGGATGAAGATGATAATTATCGTGAAGATGCGGACTCTGATGAAGCCTCCTCCGGTGACGAGTCACTTTCTCTTTCAGAAGACGGCATTGACCTAACAGATCTACCTATCGATGATTTTGAAAATGTTTGGTCTGCGTCTGATTCTTTAACAGACTGGAAATCCCCGAAAAGTGAAGAGTTTGAAGCTGGAAGCATTGATCAAACAGCTAAAAAGAAAGTTAGCCTAAGAGACCACCTTATTCCGCAAATATCACTTGATATTCGTGACCCTGCTAAGCGCATGGCTGCATTATATATGATGGATCAATTGGATGATGCAGGCTATTTTAAGGAAGATTTAAATGAAGTTGCTGCAACACTGGGGTGTGACACAACGCTTCTTGAAGAAACATTGTCACAGCTTCAACAATGCGATCCAGTTGGTATTTTTTCAACAAGCTTAGGTCAATGCTTAGAAAACCAGTTAAAAGATAGGCGCCTTTACAGAACATGTTACCAGCCTATTTTAAATAACCTGGAAATGCTGGCGAAGCATGACTACAAGAAGCTATGTAAAATGTGTGGCGTTGACTTAGAGCAGCTGCGCAAAATGATTAAGGTCATTCGTTCATTAAATCCAAAGCCAGCTGAGCGTTTTCGTGAATATGAAGTCACAATTGTTCGTCCAGACGTTTTTGTTCGCATGTTGCCGAACACAAGAACTTGGCATGTAGAATTGAATACTGAACTTCTGCCGCGTGTGTTGGCAAATGAAGCTTACTTTAAGCAGGTAGATACGAAAGTAAGAGACGGCGAAGAAAAATCTTATTTGCGGACAAAATTCTCTTCTGCAAGCTGGATTGTGAAAGCCATGAATCAGCGTGCAACGACAATCTTGAAAGTTTCGACCGAGATTGTGAAACAGCAAGACGCGTTTTTTAAACACGGTATTAAGTATCTGAAGCCTCAGACAATGAAAGATATTGCAGAGGCCATTGAAATGCATGAAAGCACGATTAGCCGTGTGACAACAAACAAATATATTGCAACACCTCGCGGTGTTTTTGAATTAAAGTACTTTTTTACATCTTCTGTACAAAACTCTTCTGAATATGCCGATTCGCATTCATCTGAGACTGTTCGTCATCGTATAAAGCGCCTTGTTGATGCCGAAACAGTTAGCACGGTAATGTCTGATGATCGGCTGGTTGAAGAGCTTGAGAAAGAAGGTATTAGGGTTGCACGTCGTACGGTTGCAAAATATCGCGATATGATGAAGATACCTTCATCTTCTCAGCGTAAGCGTATTAAGAAGGCAGAATTGATGCGCTAGGCCTTCATTTCATAAAAATGTTCAGCGTTTTCTTGGTTGGTCAGAATTCATTCTAGTTTATTGTTTTTATTTATTTTTAACCCAGGGGTTGACGGCGAGGGCGGTTCACCAATACAATGCTCCTCTTGTTCCATAAGTGCGTAAAAAATGTTATAATAAAAGTTAAATTACTCAGGACCAGATTCGGAAGGAAGATATCATGAAAATTTCAATTGAAGGACATAATATCAATGTAGGTGATGCTCTACGCCAAACAGCGGAAGAGAACATCACATCAACAGTCGACAAGTTTTTTGACGGTGCGATCGAAGCGCATGCAATTATGTCAAAAGAGTCATATCTTCACAAGTTCTCGATCTCTGTGCATGTTGGTCGCGGAATTTCTTTCCAGGCACATGCAGATGATGCAGACCCTTATGCCGCGCTGGATAAAGCAATGAAGAAGCTGTCTAAAAGGCTGCGCCGTTCTAAGAATAAAATGAAAGACCATAGTGCGCAGGCAAAAGAAATGCAGCATATGCATGCAAGTGAGTACGTAATTTATTCAGCTTTTGCAAACGAAGATGAAGATACGCAGGCTGAGGCTGTAAATGATACAGCAGAAGACCCAAAAGGGGGCGCGCCAGCTGTTATCGCTGAGATGGTTACGGAAATTGACACGCTTTCAGTATCAGAAGCAGTAGATCGTTTAGAAATGTCACGTGTGCCTGCAATTTTGTTTAAAAACACTACAAATGATGAGCTGAACGTCGTTTATCGTCGTGAAGATGGTAATATTGGCTGGATTGATCCCAAAATTGCGCTTTCTGCGAAAAAAGCCTCTTAACTGGTCAAGTAAGAGCAGAAAACAAGGATCCCCATGAAGTTATCAGATTTTCTTGATGAAAGTGCGGTTATTGATGGATTGTCAGTTAACAGCAAAAAACAACTTCTTCAAGAGTTAGGAAGATTTGGTGCAGGCATGCTGATGGATTCTTCTGTCAGCGAGCATGACGTTTTTGAAACCTTATTAGAGCGTGAACGCCTAGGAACAACGGGAATCGGTGAGGGCGTTGCGATTCCGCATGGTAAGCTTGAGAAAATATCAGGTCTAAAAGGCGCCTTTGTTCGTCTTAATGCGCCAATCGATTTTGAGGCCGTTGATGATAATCCCATTGACCTTGTTTTTCTGCTTTTGGCACCAATTGCCGCAGGTGCAGATCATTTGAAGGCATTAGCTTTAATCTCGCGTCTTTTGCGTGATCAGGAGTTATGTGCAAAGTTGCGTGAAGCAAGAAAGTCTTCAGACATTTACTCAATTTTAATCCAAAACAATAGTATAGCTGCATAACTCGCTCAGATTTTGACTGGGTGGGTTTGCTCTAAGTTACGCAATTGCTGCTGAGGCATGCGTTGATAAAGGGGTAAAGGCATACTCTTGGCCCTTTCGTTTTTATCATTAAAAGTTATAATATATATTATGGAAAATGATGTGTTGAGTATTACCAGTAGCGTTGTGAGACATAATAAGTTGCGAGATGCTGATAATAAGCTGAGGCATTAAAGTTTCTCAGTGACAATGCTGAGACAATATTTTACAACTAGCTTATGTTTAAATATCAAATCAAACATACACTAAAAAGTCCTGCTGTGTTGCTTGCAACATGGTTTGGTACGGGTTATATGCGTCCTGCGTCTGGCACTTGGGGGTCACTGGCAGCTTTACCATTTGCTTGGCTGATTAGTGATATAGGCGGACAGCTGGGATTATTTATCGCATCACTGGTTGCGTTTGTCGTTGGTATTTGGGCTGCAAATGGCTATGAGAAGCTTTCTGGTGAAAAAGATGCCTCGCCAATTGTTATTGATGAAGTCGCAGGTATGTGGCTGACATTGGCATTCGTGCCGCTAGATCCCCTTCTCTTTTTAGTTGGCTTTTTCTTTTTTCGTCTTTTTGATGTGACAAAACCTTATCCTGCAAATGAATGTGAAAAAATAAAAGGTGGACTTGGTGTTATGCTAGACGACATGGTTGCAGGCATTTATGCAGGCTTAGGCCTTTCGCTTGTCGCAAAAGAAATGGGCTTTAGCGTTCTGTTTTAGCTTTTGAAAACATTTAAATTCAGTATTATACACAAAAGCCTTGACGAAAGTTCTTTTTAGGATACAATTTGTGTGCATAAAGGTATTAATTAAAGAAATAAAGAAGAGATCTAAAGATGAACAAGTATATGAATGCAGTTAAAAAGTTTGTGACAGAACCTATGGCACTCCTCGGTCTTGTTGTGGCTGTTTTTGCAGTGACACAATTGGTGAAACCATCCAGTAGCAAAAATGACCCAAAGGCAAATTTGCGTGAAATCACAGAACCTGAAACTTTTAAAGCGTTTTTTAAGCACCCTGACCCTTCACCTATGAGAAATTCAAAATCTTCTGTAGATGGCGAGCATATTCAAAGTACATACCATGCAACAAAGGATGGTTATGTTACAAACTTTCATGCGAACACGCTTTCTTTGAATGGAGGTATTGCGCCAGGATCTTCTTTTGGGACTGATACAGTCGCTTATTTTGACACAGCTGACTTCAAAGCTGTTTCAGATGCAGGTAACCTTCAAATCGTATCAAAGCAGAATGGTGGCAGGTAATAAGTGATGAAGCGCTTTCTTGCCTCTATTGCGGTTTTACTTTTACCAGGCAGTATGGTGTCTTCTTTTGCGCCGAATAGCGCCCGCGAAAAATCTGTTGTTGCACGTTATATTGATACACACAAAGAGCATGGATATGGTGGCACATACCGACATTTAAATGTTCATGAACATGGTGTGGATGATGTGAAGGGCGGATTCTTTGCTGTTTATGGGAAATCATCAAGCTATAACGCCAGTGAGAAAGATACGGTTCTTCAGTTTTCATACGCGAAAGAATATCTTGATACCTTTAGTCTTTTGACGCATTCTTACGCAAAAGATGGAGATACATTAAAAGTCTATGGTTACCGCAGCATCCCACAGCCAATCCGAACAATCCCAACACGCTAGTGAGTTGCTGGAGCTTTGTCGCAAGCATTCTCACAAAATTGTTACAGCAGAATCTTGTACAGGTGGCCTTGTGGCAGCGGCGCTAACCAATGTTCCAGGATCTTCAAGTGTTGTTACAGGTGGTTTTGTGACATATAGCAATGAAATGAAGCAAGATATCCTGCATGTTCCCCTCGCCCTTTTACAAACATACGGTGCAGTCAGTGAGCAAGTTGCCAAAGCAATGGTTGAAGGTGCTTTACAGAAATCTAAACAGGCGACATTGGCTGTCTCAGTCACGGGTATTGCTGGCCCTGGCGGCGGCAGTGCAGAAAAATCTGTAGGCCTTATCTATATTGGTTTTATGAGGCGTGGACAGCATCCACAAGTAAAGCGTTTACAGCTCTCAGGAAGCCGTGAAGATATCCGCTTGCAAACAGTAACACATGCAATCAAGATCTTAAAAAGCTTGGTGTAAACTATTTTTCTTTACATACACCCCTTATTTGATATCATCAAGATATCAAATAAGGGGTGTGGTCATGAAAAAATTCTGGCAGATGGTTTTAGTCACTGGTTTAGCTTTGCTTTCTGGGTGTAGAGATCAACTTAAGAAAAATATTGAGTCTGTTGATGAAGCAAATATAGAGGCTGCAACAACTGCTAATAAAGGCACAGTGCAAGCGATCGCTCAAAAGCCGAAAACGACAATTACATTTTATAAGAACGAAGTGCAAGAAGAAGTATTTTTGCCAAAAGGTGGTATAGATTTTTTTACTGGCACTAGCTTTGAAGGAAGGAATTCTTTTATTACTAACCAGATAAGTGAAGGTACTGTTACTTCAAGAGATTATGTTTCTTACTGGTCTGATAATGGTAAGTGTATAGGCAGCGAGATTCGTGTTCTCGTACATGAGTTTAATCCGAATAACTTTAAGGTTGTTGAGGTTCCAGGCGGTGACTCAATTAAGCTCAAAGCAAATGTAAAGTAGGCTTTTCTCCTATCCATAAAGCTCTTTCGCGCGGTCTTCGAAAGCTGAGACCATTTTCTGGGTGGCTTTTTCAAAGACTTTGCCAATCATTTTCTCGAAAAGTGGGCTTTCAAATTCGAAATTGACGTAGAAATGGACGTGACACCCCTCTTCGTCTTCTGACAATTTCCATATATTTTCCAAATACTTAAATGGTCCTTTTTGATATATTACTTCAACTTCATTTCTGTCTCTATGCAGTATGACTTTTGATGTGTAAGTTGCACTGAACATTTTATAGCCAAGTGTGAGGTCTGCAATGAAATGATTGTCTTCTTGTTCACTAACTTCGGCACGGCTGCACCATGGCAAGAAGTCGGGATAAGAAGCAACATCGGCAACAAGATCAAACATTTGCTGTGGTGTATATGATAAGACACGCTCTTCAGTGTGTTTAGGCATTGTGTATACTTGGTTTCTTTGTTGCTAGTTCAGGGATATAATCTGTCCAGATATGCTCGCTGCCATCTTCAAAGTGTTCTCGTGCATCAAAAATCGTTTTCGCGCGTGAGCCATAAATACGCGTTAACCAGCGATCTTTACCATCTTGAACAGCCTCGAATGCTGTGCGTCCGTGCAGAGCTTTGTGATTATTGATCACCATCATATCGCCAGGCATCAAACAGATTTCATCAAATAAATCTTCGAATTCAAATACACGTTCCAACAAACGGACAGCTTTTTTTGCTTCAGCTGTGTGTGCTGTTGTGCGATTTTGATAATAACGAATTTGTGGCCCATAAACTTCGTGATCAAATAAAATAGGCACAGGTGATGGGTCTTCGATTTTGTTGACAAAGCTTTGAGCAGGTAAAACTGTAAATTCAGGTCGCAAAAGTACATGAACTGCCCAGTCTGGCAAGGCTTCAATCAAGGTGTCGCATGAAATATATGTTGTTTTCGCACTTGCGTCTCCACGATTGCAGAACATAAACAAGAAATCTGGCGCAGGAGCAAATCCCGCACGCTCTTCCCCTTCAAAGCGCAGAAAAGCACCGTCGCTGTGAAATCCAAGCGTTTGGCTTGACCCATGAGAGCCTTGTGTATCAGCTGCGTATGATGCCGGCACAACGGCGCGCGCAAGTTTACCATCATTCTCGCTGGCATAGGCATGCGGGAATAAGTCCATTAGACTCATGATACCAATAATGGCATTAATACTGAAATTAGCACCCTCTTCTGGGTAAATACCCTCAGCAGGTGTTGGTGGTAAGTCTGTTTCTGTTTCAAGGCCTCGGATAATGTAGAACGGCTCATGGTCGCCCAGGCTAAAGGCGCGAAGGTCTTCTGTTAAATCCATCGGTATATTTTTCTGAAAGCCTGCTGTTAACGCCTTCATCAATGCACCAGGTGCGACATCGATGGGCTGATGCTTTCCTGAAATATAAGGAAACAGCTTGGATATAACGCTGGGACTAAGCTCGTAAGTTGGGACTGTCATCTTCTTTTCCATTGACCTAAAATATGGAACATTATTGCGCTGTCTTCTCATGATCACAAGGTTTTTATGTCACATTCAAAGTGCTAAATAACAGCATGTTGTTTTCTGCTTCCCCCAGTGCAGATAAGTAACTAGACTTACCAAATGGCAAGAAAACGTACACAAGACCTTACGAAGGGTGAGATCACTCCTCTTCTTAAAAACATGACAATTCCGATGATCTGGGGAATGTTTTCTGTTATCTCAATCAGCGCGGCAGACACTTTCTTCATTGCACAACTTGGAACGTTACCGTTGGCAGCAATCAGTTTTACATTTCCTGTCGTAATGACATTGGGAAATTTAACGATTGGTTTGGGCACAGGCACAACATCTTTGTTGTCGCGCGTGATTGGCACAGGAGATGATCTTCGGACACGTCGTATCGCAACAGACAGCTTAGTTCTGGCGGTTTTAATTGTCAGTGTCTTAAGTTTTATCGGTTATCATACCATTGACCCCCTCTTTACAATGTTGGGTGCTGACCAATATACATTGCCATTGATTCGCGAATATATGGAAATTTGGTATATCGCGATGGTATTTCTTGTTGTGCCAATGGTTGGAAACTCAATTATCCGTTCGACAGGTGATACCAAGACACCCAGTCGCATCATGATGATGGCTGCGCTGATTAATTTGATTTTGGACCCGATTCTTATTTTTGGTCTTTTAGGCTTTCCTGAGCTGGGTATAAAAGGTGCTGCGATTGGAACGGCGGTTTCACGTGCGACAACGCTTTGTGCGTCGCTGTATATATTGCAAAAGAAAGGATTGCTCTGTCGTCACTTAGATCTTCATGAAATTTTGGCATCATGGAAGCGCATTTTGCATGTTGGTCTTCCCGCAGCAAGTACCAAAGTAATCATTCCTTTTGCAGGAGGTATTATCATTGCTATCTTAGCGCGTTTCGGGACAGAAGCTGTGGCAGCATTTGGTGTGGTTGGGCGTGTTCAGTCTTTTGCAATGATTGTCTTTATTGCGCTCTCATCAGCCCTAAATCCAATGATTGGACAAAACTATGGCGCGAAAAAAATGGATCGCGTTAAAGAGATTTTGAAAGTCAGCTATCGCTTTTCTTGGTTTCTAGGAATCAGTTTGGCATGTGTTTTGTTTGCATTCGCAGAACCAATTGTGCGTATATTTGATGATAATCCAGAGGTTGTACGCATTGGCGGTATCTATTTGCGTATTGTGCCTTTTTCTTATCTGTGTACAGGAATGTTGATGATTTCATCAACAACGTTCAATGCTTTGGGGCGCCCTCTTCCCGCGGTTGCCGTTTCGTTGATCCGTATGTTTGGGTTATATGTTCCCTTGGCTTATATTGGCGGTGAAATCATTGGTGCTCGCGGTGTGTTTTATGGTGCCTTTATCGGCAATGTGACAGCGTCAATTATTGCAAGATTGTGGATACATAGAACGCTCAAGAAGCTTCTTTAGCCTGTTTCTCTTAGTTTTGTTGTGCTGTTGCCATTGCTGCCACCTTCTTGGTCGATAAGTGGAATATGGTAATCACCTGTAAAACATGTGTCTGAGTATTGCGGGTTTTTGTTGTTGCGGCCATTTTCTTCGCCACATCCACGGTATAGACCGTCCAAAGATAGGTATCCCAAAGAATCAACACCAATTTGCTTTGCAATTTCATCAACAGACATGTTCGAAGCGATAAGCTCGCTGGCTGTGGGCATATCAATTCCATAAAAATAAGGGTGTGTCACCGGTGGGCTGGCGATACGCATGTGAATTTCCTTGGCTCCAGCACCACGGATCATATCAACAATTTTGCGGGATGTTGTGCCGCGTACAATTGAATCATCAATGAGAACAACACTTTTCCCCTCAATCATTGAGCGGTTAGCATTATGTTTTAGTTTGACGCCAAGGTGGCGAATTTGATCGCCTGGTTCAATAAATGTACGTCCAATATAGTGGTTCCGAATAATGCCAAGCTCAAAAGGAATGCCAGATGTTTCAGAATATCCGATTGCAGCAGGAACGCCAGAGTCTGGAATTGGTACAATCACATCAGCATTCGCAGGATGTTCCTTTGCAAGTTCTTGACCGATTCTTTTTCTCACTTGATAAACATTTTGACCATTTACAAAGCTATCTGGGCGCGCAAAGTAAATATATTCAAAGATACAAAACCGATTTGCTGTATTTTCAAAAGGCTTAATGCTTTCAATGCCATCAGCCGTAATTACAACAACTTCACCAGGTTCAATATCACGGATAAACTCTGCGCCAATAATGTCAAACGCACAGCTTTCTGATGCAAGCACATAGGACTCATCTAGTTTACCAAGAACAAGTGGGCGGACACCTTGTGGATCTCTGATGCCAATCATTTTTTCTTTGGTTAAGCCAAGCACAGCATATGCGCCATGGACTTGTTTTAATGCTTCGATAAGGCGATTTACAATGCACTCTTCTTGTGACAAGGATGTCAGGTGCATCATAACTTCTGTATCCATTGTTGTCGAAAATATCGACCCACGCTTGATCAGGCTTTCGCGCAATGTACCTGCATTTGTAAGGTTTCCATTATGCGCAAGGGCAAATCCACCAAAGTTAAAGTCTGCAAAAATAGGTTGGATATTTGTTGAGCTGTTTCCACCCGTTGTGCTGTAGCGCGTATGCCCTATGCCATTGCGCCCTTCCAGACGATCAATAACTTTTTGTTTTCCAAAAATTTCGCCAACCAAACCATGACGCCTATGGACATAAAACTCTTCACTGTTGGTTGTTGCAATGCCGGCAGCTTCTTGTCCGCGGTGTTGTAGTGCATGCAGTCCTAGTGCAATATGTGCAGCAGCATCATTGACATCAAAAATACCAAAAACACCACATTCTTCGTGAAGCTTATCGTCGTCTAAAAAGTCGTTGTGCATATCGTTTTTCTTTCTTTAGTTGGAAGGCTTGTCTTGTACGATTAAGTCGCCTTCATTTTCAAGCACGGTATTACTGAACTTTTCCGTGTTTTTGTCAAGACTTTGCGCTGCTTTTTCAGAAGAGTCTTGCAAGTTTTCAATTCCCTGTTGTGTTCCTGTTTTAAGAGATTCTTCTGCTTGTTCTATTGCTTTTTTAGGATCAGAGATTGCTTGGTCAACTTGTTGTCCTGCTTTTTGAATTTGTTCAGTTTTTTGTTTAAGGTCATCTTTCTGGCGTGACGTCATAGAAACAAACTTTCTGGTTTTATTGACGAGACCTTCAGGTAAAAGAGAAACGACTTCAATGGTGTATTCTTCAACCTTTTTTAGGGTTTTAGATTCTTGTAGAAACGGCGCATCCATTGGTGGATTCCAAATCCACAGATAAACCATAAAACCAACTGTGACAACTAATACGCCACGTATAAAGCCACTGATTGCACCAAAAGGCTTGTCGAAAATACCGAGGACAACAATACGGACCATGCGGAAAAAATAATGCCGGACAAAGTTTCCTGGAAAGAAGATTGCGGAATATAAAAACACCATACAGACAAGGGTTGCAAATAACCCATCGCCCAAAATACCTTGGAAAGCAGGAAGAAAATGTGGCGTGCCATAAATAACAGCAAGCGTAGAGATAAGGAGAAGCAAGCTGGTTGCAAGGTCCATAATAACGCCAAAATACAGCCCTGTGACTGTCGACATTAAAAGCGTAAACGTAACTATGATATCAAATACATTCATCTCACTACCTT
The DNA here is from genome assembly GCA_030425825.1 of Alphaproteobacteria bacterium. Classification (GTDB taxonomy): domain Bacteria; phylum Pseudomonadota; class Alphaproteobacteria; order JAUHZY01; family JAUHZY01; genus JAUHZY01. The sequence continues at coordinate 658,145 of JAUHZY010000001.1, read as the reverse complement.
TGCCCCCTATATATAAGGGATTCAAGATAAGAATGAAACGATTTTATTAATGGGAATGGACGAGTTGAGATAAAATAGTTGAAACCCATGTTTTTTCGACATCAGTCACTTCTTTTGAGTTTGCTGAGTCGACTTCTTGTATCAGTGTCGTGTCTTTCGCCTTAGGTTTAAAAAAAATTCTTTTTTCTTTTATTTCTATCCCGCGCTTGGCGAGATCTTGTCTAATAATTTTTTCTGCCATTTCAGGTGTGGGGCTATAGTTTTTATTCCCATTTTGGGATTCAATTTGTAGAGCCAAAGAAGCAAGGTTAGATGGGAAAGTACCGTATCGGTCATAGTTTGCAATCTCTTGGTTTATTTTTTGTGAGAAAGTATTGTGTTTCTTGTCATATCTATCTGCCAACCCTTCTTTGTAAACGAAAAGAGAGTCTGCTTTTTTGTTGTTTTTTTTAAACAGGGCTTCAGGATTTTCTGCGTCATATGGAAAGCTTCTTAGCTCAACATATTCGTGAAAAATACTGTCTAGCTCTTGCCTGTCTGAAAGAAGGTTAAGGTATAATTGATATAAGCTATCTGGTGATGATTTTGAGGATGTCTTTTCGGTTTTTAAGGGCGCTATTTTAGGCGCGCTTAAAAAATTTGCAGTTTTTTCTTGAGGTGGTGCGATGTCAGACTTCTGAAGCTTTTTTTGGCAGCCGACTAGTGTAATAAAACTTGCTGCTAGGCTAAATAGCATTAACTTTGTGCGCATTTTTTCCTCAATATTTTTTTTACTGTAATGGCCCTATATGAGTGTTGTTTTTCTAACGTCAACCCTCTTTCGTTGTTTTTACCAAAACATTTTTATTTGCGCGGTATTATGCCATGAAACAAGGCAGTATTCAATTGTTTATTTCCAATAGGGAATCTTTATCCTGCTAGTTTCAAGACCATCTGTTTTACAGATTTAATTTCTGTGACAGATAGGTCTGTTTTAGGCAGGGATTTTTTAGAAGGCAGTGGTGGCATCATTGCAGACTTAAAGCCAAGCTTGGCCGCTTCTTTGAGGCGTAGGTCCATTTGTCCGACGGGGCGCACCTCCCCTGTTAGGCCGATTTCACCGTAAATGACGCAGTCACCAGGTAATGTTTCGTTGTGTAGTGCCGAAATAAGAGCAGCTGCAACAGCAAGGTCAGCACCAGGTTCTGTAATTTTAAAGCCGCCTGCAACGTTTAGGTAAACATCTTTGCCAGAGAAGCTGAGGCCGCATCTCGCTTCAAGGACGGCAATTAACATGGCAAGTCTGCCACTGTCCCATCCCACAACAGTGCGGCGTGGTGCGGCAAATGAGGTCGGTGAAACAAGGGCTTGAATTTCAACCAATACAGGTCGTGAGCCTTCAATGCCTGCAAAGATGGCTGTGCCACTTACTTCTTCACTTCGGTTCTCAAGGAAGAATGAAGATGGGTTAGGTACTTCGACCAATCCTTCACGCATCATTTCAAAAACGCCAATTTCATCCGTTGCGCCAAAGCGGTTTTTGACCGAACGGAGAATGCGGAACTGGTGCCCACGCTCACCTTCAAAGTATAGAACGGTATCAACCATGTGCTCTAAGACGCGTGGCCCTGCAATGGCCCCCTCTTTTGTCACGTGGCCGACGAGAAACAAAACAAAATTACGGCGCTTTGCAAGGCGTACAAGTTCTTGTGCTGATGCACGTACTTGTCCAACTGTGCCAGGGGCAGATTCAATTGTGTCGATGTACATGGTTTGGATAGAGTCAATAATAACCACACGTGGTGCATTCTCATTGTCTAATGTTTCAATGATGTCGCGCACATTCGTTGCTGCGGCAAGCTGTACAGGTGTTTTTTCAACGCCAAGGCGAACGGCACGCAAGCGAATTTGATCAATTGCTTCCTCGCCCGAGATATAAGCTACATCGGTTTTTGTCGCGAGCTTGCCTGCGATTTGTAGCAGTAATGTTGATTTCCCAATGCCAGGGTCCCCTCCAATAAGAAAGGCTGCGCCAGGTACCAGGCCGCCGCCACAGACACGGTCAAATTCTGCCATATCTGTTTGTTGGCGGGCAATGACTTGGCTGCTGCCACTTAGGGGAGAAAAGTCGATTTGTTTTGTCAGGCGAGAAGACTTTCTCTTTTTACCCGATAAAGGAACTTCTTCGCGTGGTGCCTCTTCTGTGATGGCGTTCCATGCGCCGCAAGCGTCGCACTTTCCAGCCCACTTCCCTGTTACTGCCCCACAGCTTTGACAAACATAACGTGCTTTAGCCATTTATCAGTCCCTTATATCTTTTGAGGTCTATTAAGAGGTTTTTCGCAATTTTTCCTGGTTTAATGGCGCAATACATCACTTCTTCGCGACCAAATATGTGCCCGAGTTGTGTGGCGCTTAAAATATCTTCAATTGCAGCCCTTTCAGGGTTTTTAACCTTTTGGCGTTGGCGTGCAGAAGCTTCTTTCGCAATAATAACAAGTGCTTCAGGGTATGTTGTTTGTAGCTCGATGACCTTTTGCTCTCCTGCAACACTGTTGCCTGACTTCCGCGCCATACCAAGTGTGCTGATTATTTTATTTAATGTAATAGATTCAATGCTGTCTATAATATTCTGATCTATATTAATTTTTTCTTTAGTTTTTTTCTGAAAAAGGTGCTTTGACACAGCTTTTTCTAAGCTTGCTCTGTCTGCGCTGACCCAAATCCCTTTACCTGGCAATTTTTGGTGAATATCTGGTGTCAGCTGACCATCAGGTGCAATAACAAAACGAATCAAGGCTGTTTTATCAAGGCTTTGGCCGCTGACAATGCATGTGCGTATATTGTTTTCAGTTTTTTTGTTCATATATTAGGTTTTATAGAAAACATGGAGAAAAATAAATGATCAAAATAAGAAAAGCGCAGGATCGTGGCGCTAATAAGATCTCGTGGCTTGAAAGTTATCATACATTTTCTTTTGGACGTTACCACGACCCTGAACATATGGGGTTTAGTGATTTACGTGTGATTAATGATGATATTATTGCTGAAAGTGGCGGTTTTGCTGAGCATGGACATGATAATATGGAGATTATCACCTACGCTGTCAGTGGATCTTTAGAGCATAGAGACAGTCTGGGAAATGGTGATGTTATTAAACCTGGTGAAGTACAGGTGATGAGCGCAGGATCAGGTATTCGACATAGCGAATTTAACCCTTCAAGCGATGAAAAGGCACGTATTTTACAAATTTGGATTATGCCTGATCAAAGAGATGTAACGCCAAGATATGATCAAAAAGAGTTTACCGACCGTCACGGCAAGTTGCGCCTTATCGCGTCAAAAGATGCGGTGGATGGATCGCTTATGATTCATCAAGACGCAAAGATTTACGCTTCTATTTTAAAAGCTGAGGAAGAAGCTTCTTATACATTACAAGATGGACGAAGTGCTTGGGTTCAGATCGCAACAGGTACAATGAAGGTGAATGGTGTATCGCTTCAAGCTGGAGATGGTGCTGCAATCACGGATGAAAGCGCCCTTACCTTTGAAACGGATGACGCCGTTGATTTCTTGTTATTTGATTTACGTGCCTAAAGGCCAATAACTGTTAAAATACGCTCACTTAATGGAAGCGTGTTGTTGTGTGTCGCGCGACGATAGCTGGGATATATATTTTCATTGATATACGTATCTTCATTGATTGCAGAAATATTGACCAAGCCTATCTTTTTTAATCTTTCTGTCACGAATCCGGGAAGATCAAACTGGAAATGCTCTTGATCTTTGCCGGGTATAAAAAATGCTTTATAGGCGTTGTTTTGATTTGTGAATTGATCATGAAATGCTTGAGAAACTTCATAAGATTCTTGATGAATCATTGGGCCAATACCGGTTTGAATGTTTTCTAGCTTTGCCCCAATTTCACACATTTTTTTCACAGTTTCTTCAAGGGCACCAGCAATTGCGCCACGCCATCCTGCATGTACAGCGCCAATAACCTGATTGAGAGGATCGTGAAATAAGACAGGCGCACAGTCAGCTGTTTTTATTGCAAGAGCAATTCCTGGTATTTTTGTAACCATCGCATCTGCACTGGGTAAGTCCTCTTCCCAAGGTGTTGTCACATTTATGACATGTGTTCCATGTACTTGTTTCAGAATCAAGCAATGTTCAAGCTGAAGAGTGGTACGGCAATGTTCGACCTGCTCTTCTATTGTTCCTTTTAGGTCATCCTTACAGAAAATACCGTGGACTGTTGAGATGTTTTCAAGTGTCTTCATGCTTTTATCGCTTTGTTTAAGAACAAGATAATGTCTTCAAAAACACTGCGGTCATGCAGTTCGAAATCTGATAAATGGGGATAAAGAAGCCCTTTTTTTATTTTAGAGCCTGCTTTTTTAAGAAGCCGGTCTGATTGACTAAAGGAAACCAAAGGGCTTTGCATGCCAGCAACAAGCAGCAATGGTGATGTCATCTCTTGAATAATATCAATATTCATAAAGGGGTCTAAGGCCAATGTCTCAACAGGCATAAGTGGATAGATACCTTTCCCAACCTCTGGGATGGATGTGAAAGGAGATTCTAAGATAACGCTTAAAAAGTTCTTCTTCTGCTCGGTATCCATTTTTATCGCAACCGCAGCGCCTAATGATTCACCATAAAGAAAGATATTGTGATGAGGGATTTTTTGCGCCTTTAAAAAGTTAAGCGCAGCATGACCATCTTGATAGAGGCCCTCTTCAGTTGGTGATCCTGGGTTGCCAGCAAAACCACGCCAGGAAAACATCAAAACGCCGAAACCTTTATTCACATAAGGTGCGACTTTGAAGAGGCGTTGTTTCATGTGCCCTGCATTCCCTTGGAAATAGAGTAAGGTTGGACGGTTCTTTTCAGGTGCGCGCCACCACCCCTTCAATGTCAAGCCGTCTTCTGTTTTGAGGTCAACAGACTCCATCCATGCGGGTTTTTCTGGTACAACAGGTGTTGGGCGATAAATGAGGTTGCGTTGAAAAAGAAAAAGCATTGCCGTCAGCATGGCATAGCCAAGAAGGCCAACAAGAACAGCAATTGCAAGATTTTTAGGTTTTATATTTTTTATCATTGACTAAATGTGACTCTGTTATTGTTTCAATATTCCCATAACCTTAAATAAGGTGCCCATTTGAGTCGGGTTGGTCAACCTTTCCCAAGACCGAAGGAGGCGGTTTTTTTCTTCCTGTGATTTTACGCCCTCTAGCAGTTTATTCATACGTGTTTCGATGCCAAGCTCTTCTAAAAATTCTTTTTGTGTGACAGGGCCGATAAGCTTTGCCTCACATGCAGTGACGGCGCGTGCCAACATACCAAAATCGACATGTGCTGAGATATCTGCACTGCCGGGCTCACTAAGAAGTGGATGAAATTTGTGTTCTTTGAGAGCCTGTAGTGTTTCGCCACGTTTAAAGTCGGTATATCCGTAATCAACGATTAACGCGGCCCCTTTGTAGGTTTGGATTCGTTTGGTGATGTCTGTTACGATTTGTACCGCTTGTGGACACAGTTCACGCACTGTGCCATCAGGATGATCGCGTGCAATCATAAGTCCTAGCTTTGATGGATTGGGTGACATGGTATAACAAAGCTGTCCTTTCTCATCTAGGGCAACGCAACGCTCGTACCATAAGCGATCATTTTCTTTTTGAATTTGATGGACGGGTAATGCGTCAAAAAACTCGTTCGCAACCAGTAAAATGGGGCCTTCTGGGACTGTGTCAAATGACTCATGCCACGTTGTTTTCTCTAAAACATCCAGATCTTTTAAGGCCTTTTTTTGCAGCTTGATTAAATGCGGGTTGATATCGACCATATGAATCTGAACGGCATCCATAAAGCGTTCAAAGTGAGAAAGTGCGCGCAGCATATCTTCCATCAGAAGTCCTCTGCCCGGCCCAAGTTCAACAAGATGGATCGTTTGTGGTTTGCCAATGTAATGCCACATTTGTCCAATCCACAGGCCAATCAGCTCACCAAAGACTTGCGAGATTTCAGGGGATGTAATGAAGTCACCCTCTTCGCCAAATTGTTTTGAATCTTTGATATAGTAGCCATGTTCAGGATGTTGTAGGCAAAAACGTACATAATCCGCGATCGAAAGAGGTCCATGCGTTTTAATATGGTCTTTGATAAGGTCTAAAAGCTGCATGATGACATCTTAACGTCACCTTTCCCTGAAGAAAAGCTTTATGCTCTTTCTTTAAAGGATTGGTATCTTTTGCCACCTTTTTTGACCGTTGTTGGTGTGTAGGACTCTGCTTCTATCTCACCAAAAATATCCTCTATGTCAAGATCGTCTTCTTCTTGTCTGGCTTTGTTTTCAACAAAAGAATTAGCAAGCGTTGATAGACCTGACAAGCCTTCTCGTTCTATTGGGTTAAGGTTGTCGCATCCAGCTCTTCGCATCACTGATTCCATATCTTTGGCTTGTGGATCTGTCATGGATTCCAAGTTTTCACCAGCAATTGTTTGGAATAAAGTCGCAATATTATGGTGTTTCTTTTTTGTGTGCCTTGTGACGGCAATAACACCTTCTTGCTCAGCTTTTTCAGCGTTTTGGATGGAGTTTTTATAGGCTTTTTTCTGCTTTGTTGTTTTGCCGTGTAATTCGCGAGATAATTCTTTTAAAACCCTGCGCTTTTCTACTAAGCTTTCATTCAAAGCAGCTGTGTGTTCTAGGTCGTTTTTAATGGTGACAAGGTTTTCTGAAAAATTGATAATTGTTTGTAGTGATTTTTCTTGCTTATTTTCTAAGCGAAATGAAGCAGCATTTTTTGCAAATGATTGGATTGAAAAATTCAGTGAAAATTGATTGCGCATCATTTCAGAGGCATTAATAACAGATTGTCCCAGGCCTGATTCCATCGCGTGCAGTTTATCTCCAACACGAATTGAGAAAGTAAAGTCTGCATCTTTTTCACTTATAAATGTGATGATTTTATTATCTTCAGACCTGCTGGCAGTGAGATTGGTTGAGCTGTTAACATATTGAATTGTAGATGTGATATGTTTCTCAGAAGGTTGAGATGTTGTTTTATCTGTCATCATATTCATAATTGCTAACGCAGCTGGGTTGTTTTCAGCCGCATATTTCTTGATGTTAACTTTTTCCATCCCTCAAAACTCCTGTTGTGCTTTAGTATTTTTTTATCGCAATATTGTATAACATGACGGCCCTACTTGTCAATCGTTTTCTTCAAAATGAATACACCCAATAAAACCATAGGGATAGTTAAAATTTGACCCATTGAAAGGCCTGCAAGTAAAAAGCCAAGATGTGCGTCAGGCTCACGAAAGAACTCAACGATAAAGCGACTTAAACCATACCCAATTAAGAATGTAGCAGAAAGCATTCCTGGTTTTTTTAGGGCATGGCGATGGTGTGTTAAGTAATACAAAACAGCAAAGAGTACGAGGCCTTCCATCGCTGCTTCGTAAAGCTGTGATGGATGGCGTGGCAGGCCGTCTGAATGTGGAAAGACCATGCCCAAGGGACCGAAAGTGATACGGCCATAAAGCTCGCCATTAATAAAGTTTGAAATCCGACCAAAAAACAAGCCGATGGGTGCGGCAGCAGCAATAAGATCTTGTAATTTAAAGAATCGTAGCTTGTATTTGCGTGCAAAGAAGTATGCAGCAAGTGTGATGCCGATCATACCACCGTGAAATGACATGCCGCCCTTCCAGATCATCATAGCTTCTAAGGGGTGGTAAACATAGTAAAGTGGCTTATAGAAAAAGACATAGCCAAGGCGCCCCCCTGCTAAGATACCAATAATGGCCCAGTTAATAAAATCTTCAACGTGTTTAGGCGTAATGGCCTCGCCATGCAAAAGTGCTGCGCGATGACGCGTTGGCTCTGGTGTTAAGCGGATTAAACGAAGAACGTACCACCAGCCCCCTAAAATACCAGCAACATAAGCCAGTGCGTACCAGCGAATCGCAAGCGGGCCAATTTGAAATAAAACAGGGTCTATAGAAGGATATGTCAACATAATAACTGTTTATAATAAAAAACAATGCCACATGACAAACAAAATAATAGAAATTCTCTTGATGTTTTTCCTTAAAAGAAATATATTGCTTGTCAATAAAGCAAAAATGATAACGAGGAAAAAATGAAGTTATGGGAAAAGGTACTCTATACCTTTGGTATGGTTACGGGTTTGGGGCTGATTACTTATGGTGTTTTGCCTAGGAAAACAGATAATCCACAGAATGTGATAAACATAGAAAAAGACAGCTTGTTTCGTCAGAAAGAGTTTTTTGATGATATACAACTACTTGATGAAATAGAGTATCCTCAAAAAGAATTAAAAAAAATACCGCCGGCGCATCTACATAGGATGCGAAATTGTGAGGTCGTTTTATAAGTGTTTTAAAAGCTATATACAATCAGTTGTATATAATATACTACACACACGTTTTAAAAAATGAATGCGAAAGCTAATGCTAAATAAACACCTAGATAACAATGAAAGAGCTCTGGTAGAAAAGTATTTTCCATCTTTTCAAAAGACTGAGAACCTGAAATCAGAAATCTATGATATGGTTGTTCAGCATGGTAAAGAGCTGAATCAACCAGACTTGCGCGCGTCCAAAGAGTCTGTCATGGCGAGCTGCTTTCATCTAGATAATCAAAAAATGGCTCAATGGATTGAAGTGACAGTTCAAGGTCTTCAGACAATATTCGAAACACAAACGTCTATTGATAAAAGTATCAATAGCATGCAGGACGAATTGAAGAAGCTTTCTGAAAGTTTATCGCTTGGTAGCGCAACGTATGAGACGGCAAGGCTTGAGATAGAAAAAAGTGTTTTAGATCAGATTGCTGAAAAGATTTTTATGCATATTGAAAGTGAAAAAGAAGACCTGAAAGACCTTCATAAAATCACAAATAAGCATAATAGGTTGCTATTCACAGGGCTAAAAACAGTTATGGCTGTTGATCTTTTGGCGCATAGAAAAAATATTGAAGGTGTTTTTGCTTCTCTGAAAAAACTGGATGGATTGACAGAAAATCAAATTGAGTCAATTGATGCGGCAGGCTCTACGATACAAAGAGAGATTCAAACGACCAGTTTTAGGAAAGAAGTTGATAGCCTTTTAGATCAGGCGCGGCAATATCTGAATTTTTCGAATGTGGAAGATATGAAGGCTTATCTGGAGGCCCAACGAATGACACATGATCGCCTTGATGATGCCGAAAAGCAGCTCAATAAAAAAGGTCTTTTTGCCCTTCGAAAATTCAGTCGCATGCGTAAACGTCTCTTTGGAAAAGAAGGTGTTCCTGAGCTGGAGGAATTTCAGTTTAGCGAGCAAGTTGATAAACTTTTAAAAGATGCTAAAAGTAAAATCTCAGCTTATCAAAGAGATCTAAAATTTGAGTCCAACCAAACCTTTGTTGATCCAGTGGATATAAGTTTAAAAACAGAAATTTTAGAAGAATTAAATAATACTTTAGCGCCGCTGAAGAAAAAACAAGCAGATACCTTTGAATATGATCAGTTGTTTATCAGGGCAAAGAAAGTTGATAAAGCCTTAGGGCAGAAGCAAAATAGAAACCTGATTACAATTGCCTTGATTGCTTCGACTGTCATTTTGGGTGGCGCACTTTATCTTTCTTATCACTTCAGAAAACAAAAAAATCAAGATAATAAAAATCAAGTGCGTCCAACAATTCTGAAAATCTCACATTTACAAGCGCCCGCAGTGCCAGAAATTGCAAATATGGAAGAGTTTTCTGTATCGACTTCTGATGGTAAAACTACTTTTGGTGTTCAGCGAAAAGCACGTGCCTAAACTTTGAATTGTTTTACCTTTGAAAAACGCTGCATATATTCTTGCAAAGACATACCGCTATATTCATCAGGGATTAAAAGATCGATGACGGCATCATCAACAAATTCAATGATATGGTGCTTCAGCGCCCACTGAAATAACTCAATCGCCGAATCTGGGTGACAAAAAAGCTCGAAAAGGCAAATCGCCTTTAGGATGCGTCCTTTACTGACAATGTTTGCATTGTTGCGATTGCCAATCATATCTTTCATATACAGCCCCTGTGCCCATAAGATTTGTCCGTGGTCTGATGGGTAAACAATGGCCTTTTTAAGGTTAGGCAGGCTTTTGCGCGCGTGACGATAACAATCAAGATCATAAATGCTGAAGTTATGTTTATGCAAATATGTATCTACATCTCGGAACACAGGCCTGTCGGCATGATATTGTTGGAAGGCGATCTCAATATCAAGACCAAGAACGCCTTTCAGCATATTTTTGGCACCTTGTAAGATTTCAAGCTCTGTTCCTTCGGTGTCCATTTTCATAAAATCAATTTGCGGCATGACATTGTTTTCACAAAACGTATCTAGAGAAACTGTTTCGATTGTTTCAACAGACTTTGTTTGGTGATAAGGAAAATTTGAAAAGCGCGACATAAAGGCTTCGTTCACCTTAAAGGCAGAGGATGCATAACGAAACTTCGTGACATAGAAAGGTGCCTTTTTCGCCTCTTTACCAAGTGCAATATTATAATATTGACAGTTTTTCGTGTTTTTGAGCTTTTTAAAAGATTCTTCATTGGGTTCAAAGCCAACGCGAATCATTTGATCTTTGAAGACATCCCAATGCTTTTCAAAGCCGCTTGCTGCACCGACATCTGCAACAACAAGAGGGTTTTTCTTAAAAATATTCTTGGAAATCAGAAGTTTTGTAAACTTTGGGTTTTTGTTAATGTTTTTGAGCATGGTTTTTATCTATACGGGTCATGACCACTAAGATATGTCTCAACATATTTTTTGACCCCCTCTTCCAGCGACAAGAAAGAATGTTCAAACCCTGCTTCACGCAAGCGTGTATTATCCGAGCATGTATGGCTTTGGTATTGTGGTTCCAATGCGCCGGGCATGTTTACGTATTTTTTATTTGATGGGGCATTCAGCGTCTTGAGAACAATATCAACAAGTTCGTTATAACTGCGCGCCTGTCCTGTCCCAAGATTGTAAAGACCATTAACTTCTTTATTGTCATAGGCCCAAAGCAATGCTTCACAGACATCATCCACCCAAACAAAATCACGTTTTTGTTCGCCATCTGCGATTTCAGGGTTTGTTGACTTATAAAGATCAACAGATTTACCGCGTGCAACCTTTTCAATTGTACGTGTGACTTGAGATTTCATATTGCCTTTATGATATTCGTTTGGCCCATAAACATTAAAGGCGCGAAACCCAACCCACTGTGGTGGGCGCATCACGGCGCCTGTTTCAACAACACGCATGGCGCGTTTGTCAAAAATATGTTTTGTCCAACCGTAAAGGCTTAAAGGGTTTAGTTTTTTCATTTCAACCAGAGAATTCTCATCACTGAAACCAGCTTCACCATCGCCGTAAACAGCTGCGCTGGAAAGATAAATAAAGCGTGCACGCGCACGAAAAGCCCAGTTCCACAACTCAATTCCAAAGACAAAGTTGTTGCGTACCATTTCGTCTGCGTTATCGTTTAGCGTGTCTGTGATGGCTCCAAGGTGAAAAATAGCCTCAATATCACGTGAGTTATTTTCAAGAAAATCGAATAGCTTGTCAGCTGGCATCATGTTGGCAAAGGCATGCTTTGAAAGATTCCGCCATTTGTTGCCCTTTCCAAAGCTGTCACAAATGATCACATCATAAATACCGCGTGCTTCAAGATGTGCCAACAGATTTGACCCGATAAAACCAGCGCCACCAGTAAGAAGAATCATGAATTGCCCCCTTGCTTAAATCATTCGATGACATTAAATAATAAGAGTCGATATTTTGCAAAGGATTAATCATGAAAGCACGGGATCGTATTTTTTCTGACATTTCAGGGGTGCTTGGCGGCCTTATGCACAGTGCGGATGGATTTAAAAAGGAAATATCTTCATCTTTAGAGGTGAAACTAACAAAGTTTTGTGATAAAATGGGTTATGTACCCAGAGATGAGTTCGATATTCTTGTCAAACGTATAGAAAAGCTTGAGGAAATGCTCGCGGGTACGGAAAAGACTCCTAAAAAAAAGCTGCTAAGCAGAAAGAAGGCTAAATGAGTGCTGTTGCATCACAAGAAATTTCTTCTTCTATTATTAACCAGATCCAGAATTTTGTGCTAAAAAACAAATGGGAATATGAACGCTTAAATGACAGTGAAATTACATTTGTCGTTGAAAATGGCGAGAATGAGTACCATTTCCTCTTTTTTCATTCTGAAACAACAAACAGCATCCATGTTGCTTCTGGCTTTGATGTTGCGGTGTCTGAAAAAGATCACGATAAACTTTGCCAGCTGATTACCTATGCCAATCAAAAAATGTGGTTGGGGCATTTTGGTGTTTGTCCAGACACATCTGCGCCTAATTTTTGCTATACGATGTTGGCTGGAAAAGGACAGATTGTTGATGAAAAACAGTTTAATGAAATTATTGATACCGGTGTCACAGAAAGTCAAAAGCTGATCTATGCGCTTCAGTTGATGCTGAAAGAAAAGAAATCTCCACGTGCAGCAATCGAAAAAGTTTCAAATTTCGATATCTTCGGCGAAGCCTAGAAAGGCATATTGTCACTCTTCCCTTTATATCAAAACCCTGATAGGATCAGTTTATGACGAATGCACCTATTTTACTTGTTGGTTGTGGAAATATGGGTAAGGCAATGCTTGCCGGTTGGACTTTTGCACTGCAAAGTTTATCACGTGAGATTCATGTTGTTGACCGTCATTTGAAAGAAAATCATCAAAATATTAAATGTTATGTCAGTGTCGATGACCTGCCTGAAGACTTGATCCCTGAAATTGTTGTCTTGGCTGTAAAGCCACAAGGTATTGATGCTGTAATTCCTTCTCTAGAAAAGTACAAAGATGCTTGTTTCTTGTCGATTATTGCTGGAAAGAAGCTTTCTTATTACGCGGCACATCTTGGTCGTGAGTGTGCTGTTGTCAGGTCTATGCCAAACACCCCTGCTGCAGTTGGGAAAAGTATTACGACAGCTGTTAAAAATGAAAATGTCAGCGATGATCAAAAAGCGCTTGTTGATGATTTGCTTTGTGCAATTGGAAAAGTATGCTGGATCAATGATGATGCTGAAGATATGATGGATGCCCTTTCCGCTGTTTCAGGCAGCGCTGTGGCATATTACTTTTTTATGCTTCAGGCCATGACTGAAATCGGTGTTGAAATTGGTTTGCCAGAGGATGTCAGCAAATTACTGGCAGAAGAGACTTTTGTTGGGTCAGCTGCATTGCTGAATGCTTCTGGCAAGTCACCTCAGGAGCTGCGCGAAGCAGTAACCAGTAAAAAAGGTGTCACGCTTGCAGCCTTAGAGGTCTTAATGAAAGATTCAGGTGGCCTAAAAGAACTGTTGAAAGAGGCAGTGCATGCTGCGACAAAGCGTTCGAAAGAGCTTTCTTAGGTTTTCCTTGACGGATATGTCTTTTTTGGGGTAATTAAAATACCTTAATTCAAAAAAAGGTTGAACCGCAATATGACAATATTTGATTGGCCAGCATGTCAAGAAAACGCCGCATCAAGATTAATGAATATGAATTTCATTCTTTACAGCACGACTGGTGGTGCCGAGGTATCTCCGGGAAAAACTTTGTTTCAAGAACTCACAGGATTACTTGCAGAAGATTACAACGCATACGTGAATGGCTTGGATCACAACCCAACAACCCCCTTACAGAAAGAACTTATCTCAACACTGCATAAAAACCTTTCTTTGCAGCCTTTTTTGTCATCTCAAAAGGAGTAATGATATTATAATGAAGAAGAAAAAAATACTTAAAAACTATTATCAATTAATTGGCGCTTCTGAGTGGGACTCTCCTGCAAAAATCAGTGAGAAGTATGGTGAGGCTGTTGAAAAGCTGAAGGCTGATAATCCTCCTGATTTTGCAGAGAAGAATAAGCAATTAGAACATGCTGCAAATGTCCTTTTAAATCCTCTGGCAAGAATTAGTTACAGCGAGCAATTGCGTTTTCAAGAATATGTCTCTGTTGCACGTTTTGCACATGTTCAAAACCTTGCAGAAGACCTGGGGCAAGGCGTTAAAAGGCTTGTAAAAGAAAGAGTGGCGTTGATTGTTATTACTGCTCTTAGTCTTACTTCAGTTGGCTTGATGGCGCTTAACATGAATGCGAAAGACAAGCTGAATGAGTTTCCAGATCAATTTAAACAGCAAAACTTAAAAGATAAACAAACAGATGCTGATCAGGACTCTCTTCTTTTAAATTTAGAGGGTCAGTATCAAGTTCCAGATGGTGTCAGTGTTGCGCGAAGTTTTCATGATAATAATCGTTATGCTATGCGCCTATTGGGAACGCGCTAGTTCTTTCTTCTATTCTTGAAACTTGTTATATCTTTCTTATGAGATTTCTCTTTTTTATTTTCTTGTTGCTATCATCCCCCTCTTTTGGGCTGACGCTTGGTAATCCTGTGGATTGCGAAATTGGTAAATCATGCTGGCTTGTTAATTATGTTGATCATGATAATGGTAAAGATTGGCGTGATTACATGTGCTTTAAACAAAGTTATAATAAACACCAAGGGACAGATATTGCCTTAGACACGCTTGCCTCAATGCATAAAGGCGTTAATGTTGTTGCGGCTGCCGATGGCGTTGTTAAAGCTGTTCGTAAAGACATGGATGATTTAGGGCTTTCCGCCAGTGAAGAAAGTTTAAAAGGGCGTGCCTGCGGTAATGCTGTTGTGTTGCTTCATGAAGATGGGTGGGAAACGATGTATTGCCACATGATGCGCTTTTCGATTCCGGTATCTCCTGGAGATCGTGTTAAAAAAGGTCAAAAGCTAGGCCTGATTGGTTTGTCTGGTAAAACAGAATTTCCTCATCTTCATCTGACCGTTAGGCATCTTGGTGAGGTCATAGACCCTTTCACAGCAGGTAAAGTTGGACCAAGTTGCGAAGCAAAAAATACGACCAAAGGTTTGTGGGACGATGTCACGACAAAGATGTTCACATACACAAGTCCTGCTGTTTATTTGAAAGGATTCAGCGCGCACCCTATTCAATCTTTTATTGCCAGAAAGAAAGGCTTTATAAAGAATCCTCTTTCTGTGCAGAGCCCTGCTATCGTCTTTGGCGCTGATATTATAGGGTTACATCCAGGAGACAAAATAAAAATGCAAATCGCAGGGCCAGACGAAAAGATTTTGATTGCCAAGGATTTTGCTGTAGATAAATACAAGATACGCAAATTTCAATTTATCGGCATAAAGCGTGCTGATGACAAAAACTGGCCTATTGGTGAATATCGCGGTACGGTCAGCATTTACCGAAAGGATCAATGGATTGAATATCCTAGCTTTAAAACAAAAATTACAAAATAAAACCCTTTCTGACTGGTTTATTTCAAGCTTTTTTCTTATTGGACCAATTGCGGCACTTGCGCCGCGTGGGCTTGTTGTTGTGCTTGGTGTGTCCGCCCTTCTTGGACTGTTTAGTGTTGGGGTTGATGTTAAAAGAATCAAAGAAATCCTGCGCAAGCCATTATCATTAATGCTGTTGTTTTTGTGTCTGTGGGCCGCCGTTACAATGAGCTGGAGTCCTATTCTTGCAAATGCGCCTTGGTCTTGGATAAGAATTATGGTGTTGAATATTTTTGGGATCTTATTGATTTCTCAGGTTGGGTCACTCAAAAAACCGATGGTCAAAAAAATTGGTGCTGTTGTTAACCATGGGATTGCTGTTGGTGTCTTTTGTCTGTTTGGAATTTTCTTATATATTATTTGTATTTCGCCAGGCTCTTTAGAGCATGAAAGCCTCTATTCATGGGCTAATCGCTCTTTGGCTGCCAGCAGTCTGTTTGTTTGGTTTTACTTGATGACGCATGTGGTGCAAAAACAAATGAAATTTGCACTTGTGCTGTTGCTAGCCGTCTTTTTAATGTTTACACAGCTGGCTTCTTTGGCGGCAGTTTGTGCCATTATGATTACTTTCTTAAGTCTCTGTTTTGTCTTTGCGTTTAAAAAGAATGGTCAGCGTATTCTATCTATTGCTCTTCCGGTTGTTTTGGTTGCCTTTCCGCTGACATTTTTCTATGTGCCGCCTGTGCAAACAATGATGCATAGTCTTGATTTTCTACCTTTTTCAGCAATTCACCGCTTGTATATTTGGGAGTTTGTTTCTCAAAAAATCATGCTGGAACCTTATTGGGGTTGGGGCTTGGATGCTGCGCGTGCACTACCAGGGCGACATAACCTAACGCCAATTGGTGGTGAGTTCCTGCCGCTTCACCCACATAATGCGTCAATGCAAATCTGGGTAGAGCTTGGCTTAATTGGGCTTTTAAGTTTTGCTGTTATGGCATGGCAGATCGCGCGAGATCAATATAACGGATTTTATACCAATGCCCTGGCGATCGCTTTTGTTAGTGCCTACCTCACAATTGGTGGTGTTGGGTATGGAATGTGGCAAAACTGGTGGATTGCCTGCGCGTGGATCGCTGCTGTGCTTGTTAAAGTTTTTGCCAAAGGCATCAAGTAGCCCTCTCTCAAGTTTAAACTTTCTCAAAAACATATAGACGATTTATTCTCAGAAATCCCTGAAGATTTGAAGCGTGTTTTTTCAGAAAAAGGGTTTGATAGGCTTGATACACTAAGCGCTCGACATGAACGCTTGCAAGACCTGTATAAACAAGGTTTTTTGACGCAGAACGATGTTAAGAAATACAAGGCCACGCTGAAGCCTTTACAAGAAATAATGGAAAAAATAATCTTTAGTTATGAGATGATGCTCTCAAGTTATGATGCTGGAAAAGTATTACAGCAATATGACAATCAACTTAAAGTGATGGATGGCACTCTGACTTCAATGGAGATCCATTTAATGGTGAGCTCTCCTAAAAAAGTTATGGGAAGTAAGACTGATGAAGGCAGGTAATTAATTTATTTTGTTTGAGAGTTTTTCTCGAGATAGGCTTCTTGCCATTTGGGGTGGTTTTTAAAGACCCCTCTTTTTGCAAGGCTTTTTAATTGGTTTACTAAGGTTTGACGCTGCTCATCTGATTTAGCTTTGGCAATAATAATACCAGGCTCTGTTTTTGAGAAAACATAGTTATTTAATTTAGATACCCCTTGCTTATCAGGGTCGATGCCAAGCTCTTTCGCAACCTCTTTCAGGGTATTTAAGAAAAGTAGAAACCCATTAATGTTCGCCATAATTCTTTTCCTTCTGTGCCTTTTATTTAAAGTAATTATATAGAGTTGTTTCCTATATGTCAACTTTCTCACTTTTATTTGCAAATACAGTTGACCATTGTATCCTTTTAAGATAATATGGCGAAAATTTCTACAAAATATTAGGGAGTAACTAAGATGCGCACAGTTAATACATTTAAAGATGAATATCAGATGCTTGATGATGAAAAAGTTGCTCAGGCAGAAAGCGGTATTTATTGGAGTCATGTTAGGGATGTGGTTGATGATCTGTATCGCCTCATTGGTCTTAACGCTAGAGATTTTCCACTAGATGATAGAATCCAGGAAGCATTGGACAGTTCAGAGAAAATGATTGCAGAGAAACGTGTGGAACAAGAAAAGCTGTCAGGCCTTGAGGGTGCTGACAAGAAAAGCATTAAAAATAGATTGCATGTTATTAACGAGCAAGCGCGTTTTGTAGAAGGCGCACGCAAAGTATTCAGCAATCCTAAGTTAAAAAGTACATATGATAGATATCTTTATAATCGAAATCGTTTTGAAGCTGACAAAAGACTGACAAAAGCAAGGCATGGTAAGTACTGGTCCTGGATGATTAGTGCGACGGTAGCGGCTTTTACTGCTCTTGGAGGTGTTTATTATAACAAAGCCTATATTAAACCACTTAAAGCTGAAAACAGTAAAATGCACAGAGAAGCAACAGCACGTGGTGTTCTGTCTTACTTTTCATTAAGCCTGCGTAAAGTAAGTGATAAAATAAATTGGTTCCACACGACGGCAAGGGTAAACGATGATTCCGTTCCTTCAAAGCCTAATCGTGAGATAGAAAAAATGTATTATAATCGAGAAACGCAAGATAGGCTGGAGAATATCTTTAAAAATTTAGAGCAAGGTTATCTTGGTGCTGCTCAAGATGGTTCTAAAGAGCTGCAAGAGGATTTGAATAAAATTACAAAGCAGTTTGGTGATAACGGTACTTATATTGTAGGCCGTATTAATGATATGAATGAAGTTCTTACCGAGATTCAGAATCATAAGTAAGAAAATATAACAAACAAAATCAGACCCTGGTGATGGAAGTCGCCAGGGTTTCTTCGTTTTTAGCGTGATTGTTGCTGGATAAGCTGTATATTTGGTTCCATTGCTTGATTCAAGTTGTTGTAAGCCTTAATGAAAAGCGCAGAAATATTTTCATGTGGGAAAATATAATCATGCGCTTGTGAAGCATTTTCTATATTTCTCCAATCAATTTCACTTCCCGCCTGACCTTTCAAGATGCTCTCATTGGTCGCAAGAAAAATACGATTATTATCTTCACCTTTTCCTGTGGCCGGCGTTGAAATAACTTGAGCCTCTGGTGTTTTTGAAAGGATATTGTTAACACGACTCATACCACCACACCCTCCATCAATCACCAACCCTGGCGAAGGAGCGACATTCCCTTTTCCTAAGCAATCTTCTGCGGACTGACTTGCAAAATAACTGTGCCCTCGATGAACGAAAAGATCAATAGATGCATTCTGATTCTCTAGCTTTTTCTTAATTTGGTGAATTGCCGAATTATCGTCTTTTGACCGTGGCTTAACGACATAAAGCTCAATGGTTTTGGCACGATATGACTTCGTGTAAACATCATATCCATCAGATCCCTGATTTTCATTTTTTTTATACCCATTTTTTTCTATTTCATTCAAGAATACCCCGTGATGGTATTCACCATCTTTGCCTTTATAAAAAACAGTCATTTGGCGCGAAACACCATCAGGACTTATAAGCTTATCAAGCTTTATCGTTTCTTGGTGCTCAAAAGCATATTTAGAGTCAGAAAATATTTCTTTGAATTCTTTGTTCTTATGCGCTGTTTTCGATTTATCTAAATGCCAACGTCCCATCAAGCCTATCAAATTTTTAGCCTCTAGATCTGTTTGAGGGTCATTCATTTTATCAATCATTGCTTGGCGAATCATGTCTTGAATATTTGAATGCTCTATTTGATTAAACATCTGAGAAAAAGAGATTGCTTGTGTTAAGTCACGGTTATCAACTGTATAATTTAAAGCTTTCGAAATAAGGGCTTGTTGCTCAGAAGACGTTAAAGCGTTCATTAAGTCATCGGTTCGACTGAATTCAACAACCCCCTTAAAGAAGGTTGCCAACATTTCTTCCTGACGATCCTGAAGAAGAAAACGCCCCAAAGCAGAGCCTTGTGCATTCTGATCTTCTTCACTTCCTTCCTTTTCAACAGAAGAAAGAATCCTATTAAACACCTGATGATATGTTGACGTGTAAATCTCATCACCGCCATCTTCTTCTTGCGCCCCTAGCCCTCCGGCCAGTTCTGCGTAGCCATATCCCATCATATCATAAAGGTTTTCCACAGAAGCCCCTTCCAGCAAATTGTAACGTTTTGCGCCTTCTTCTTCGTGAAGTCGATTCATGCTTTCAATAATATGCAGATAAGTTTGCTGGTTTCCTTTTGGGTCTTGTGCAAGTACTTTGTACGCGGGTTCATAAAATTCATGAGCCCACGTTTTATCTGCAAGACTGTCAGAAATATAAAAAGATTTTATTGGATCTTCTTGCAGAATAATTTTGATCAAATCTTTATACCAAGGCTGATCCGCATAAAGCTCATGATGACCGTAAAGCGTATACGGCTTCTCTTTTGCAAGATTTATAATGGTTTCTTTATCTTTAGAAATGGCAATAATTTCTTCCGACCAAGGCAGCTCAGAAAGCTGTTCTTTATAAGTGTCTATTTTCCAAGGCACTGTTTTCGCCAACCTCACGAGGTTTTCCTTGCTCGTCGCTGTCTCATAAACTTCTTTTGCCCAAGGCTTGTCTTTATAGCTATCGTAATATCCAACCGTCATATAGACACCGTTTACCGACTCTGTCACAAGTCTATTCACAATATCCTTTATCCAGGTCTGCTCTTGAAATGCTTCTAGATTAACAAAGACAGCTTTTGCCGCATCTTCGGGATTAGCATCCACCATAGAATCAATAATCTCTTTTGCCCAAGGCTGATCGCCATACGCTTTAACACTGTAGGCTGCACCATAAAGGTCGACCTTTGCCGCTTCCATGATTTTATCTTTTGCCCAAGGCTGATTTTTGTAATACGGAAAATACTCCATTGCCCAATAGGAATCAGAACCATTAGATACTCTAAGGGATTCACCAGTCTCAAGCCCCATAATCTCAGACGCCCAAGGTTGATCTTCATAAAACTCTGCTTTATGAAAAGCAATCCAGGGATCATTACTATTTTCTTTTGCCGTTAAGAGAACTTCTTTCGCCCAAGGTTGATCTTTGAAAAGCCCAAAATTTTCAAAAGCAGATTTGGGAGACATTTGTGCAATAAAAATTGCCGCTTCCTTTGCCCAAGGCTGGTCTTTAATAGAATCAAAGTGCTGAACGGCGATAGATGCATCTTTCCGAACACCTGCAAGATAGACATCCTTTACCCAAGGTTCATCTTTATATTTGGCAAGAAATTTAAGGCTCTCAAGGTCATGTGTTCCAGCAAATCTTAAGACATCTTTCGCCCAGGGTTCTTTCTTGTAGAGCTTATAATTTTCAAAAGCATAATCTGAAGAAAACACAGGATTCTTTTCCAATGTTGTCATTAGGACATTTTCAATCCAAGGCTGATTTCGGTAATATTTAAGGTCGGAAAAGGCGACGCTAGGGTATGCCTCACATGCAACAAGCATAACTTCTTCTGCATAATTCTTATCAAAAGGAAATTTTTTGCTTTCAATGGCGCCCCAGAAAGCGCGTGGGTCATTCTTCGCAAGATCCAGCCATTTTTCCTTTCCTGGACCATCAATCTCTTCTTCCAGGCCAATAATAAAAGGCGTTGTCCTAAATCCTACCATAGCGTTTTGCTTTCTTTATTTTTTATCTCCCTGACATTGTAACATAAATGAACTTAAAAATTAAGCCCTTGGCGCCATATACAAAAACCCATTGCACCCCTCTTCGCTCTCAGTTATGATGCCTTCCTTATGATTTAGGGGAATACATATGCATCAATTTAGAACACACACTTGTAACGATCTAAGAAAAAATAATGTTGGTGAGACGGTTCGCCTTTCTGGTTGGATCCATCGTAAGCGTGATCACGGCGGGGTTTTGTTCGTTGATGTCCGTGACCACTATGGCCTGACGCAATGTGTGATTAACCCGGATAATGCCCAGTTTTCTGAGCTTGAGTATATGCCAAATGAAAGCGTGATTACGGTAACAGGTGAGGTTTTAGCAAGAACAGACGAAACAATTAACCCAAACCTGACAACAGGTGAAATCGAAGTGCGCGTTGATTCTTTCGACCTTCAATCCAAAGCGCCGAACATGCTGCCTGTGCAGGTTAATACAGACGAAGATACAGGTGAGGATATTCGTCTGACATATCGTTATCTGGATTTGCGTCGTGAAAAAGTACACAACAACATTATGCTGCGTTCCAAAGTCATTTCTGGCCTACGTCGTCGCATGGAAGATCAAGGTTTTACCGAATTTCAAACACCTATTCTGACGGCAAGTTCGCCTGAAGGTGCGCGGGACTTTTTGGTGCCTTCACGCTTGAACCCTGGTAAGTTTTATGCTCTTCCTCAGGCTCCACAACAGTTTAAGCAATTGATTATGGTCTCAGGCTTTGACAAATATTTCCAGATTGCGCCTTGCTTTCGTGATGAGGATAGCCGTGCTGATCGCTCACCTGGTGAGTTTTACCAGCTTGATATCGAGATGTCATTTGTCACACAAGATGACGTTTTCGCCGCGATTGAACCTGTGATTGAAGGAACATTCAAAGAGTTTTCTGACTGGGAGGTGACAGATGCACCCTTCCCGCGTATTCCTTACAAAGAATCTATGTTGAAATATGGAAGTGATAAACCTGACTTGCGTAACCCAATCATCATTCGTGATGTGACAGAAGTTTTTGCAGGATCTGACTTCTCTATCTTTGCCAAAAACATTGATAAAGGGTCTGTCGTACGTGGCGTTCCTGTGAAAAATGTTGGTGATAAAGCGCGGAGCTTCTTCGATAAGATGAATGATTGGGCGCGCTCTGAAGGCGCTCCTGGCCTTGGATATATTACTTTTGCAGAAGGTGAGGCAAAGGGCCCAATTGCTAAGTTTTTGGACGCTGATCGCATTGCTAAGTTAAAAGAACTGACAGATTCTGGTGATGGTGACGCTGTTTTCTTCGCGTGTGATAAAGAGCTGAAAGCCGCACGATTGGCTGGCCTTGCACGTAACAAGCTAGGTTATGACCTTGATATCTTAGAAAAAGGCGTCTTTAAGTTTTGCTGGATTGTTGATTATCCGATGTTTGAAATGGATGAAGATACCGGCAAGATCGAATTCTCGCACAATCCATTCTCTATGCCACAAGGCGGCATGAAGGCGTTGGAATCACAAGATCCTCTCGAAATTCTGGCATATCAGTATGACATTGTTTGTAACGGTGTTGAGCTATCTTCCGGTGCAATTCGGAATCATAGTCCAGAGATTATGTACAAAGCTTTTGAAATCGCAGGGTATGATCAAAGCGTTGTTGATGACGAGTTTGCAGGCATGATTAACGCCTTTAAACATGGCGCCCCACCCCATGGCGGTCTGGCTCCTGGTGTTGATCGTATGGTAATGTTGCTGGCTGATACGCCAAACATCCGCGAAGTGACACTTTTCCCGATGAACGGAAAAGCAGAAGACTTGATGATGAACGCACCAAACACCGTTTCTGAGAAGCAGTTGAAAGAACTATCGATTCGCGTACAACTTCCTCCAAAGGCAACAGTCAAAGAGGCAAGTTAAGGCACGGTTTTTCTCTTTAGTCACCGGCTAGCGAGTGTAGTCATTTTTTTCTACGCGCTGCGTGTCTAGTTTTTGAGATATATCAAAATGGTTATTAGCCTCATTAATAAGCGTCGAAAGCTCTAAAACTTTAAAAGGGTTTTCCTGCTCATATTTGCTAAATGCTTTGCTAGAAACAGCATTTGATGCCTCAATGATTGCTAATTGATTTTCCCATGTGATTGGGCTTTCTACAACCTTTTGAACATTTTTGTGTGCTTTTTCAAGCTCGATTGTGTCTTTCATACTTTCTTTTATTTTTTTCACCACAAGTGAGGCGCCTATGAGCAAGAATGCGATCGTCCAGTGGGCGACAGGCCTATCACTTTCTGATGACTCTTTTAGGCTAGAGGCTATTGCCTTCACAAAAGGGATAAGTGCGCTTAATCCCAACATCCTTTGTGCGGTTGACATTATAAATGTTTTCTTACCTTTTGTATCAATCAGCTTTTCATTTTCAATGTCTCGGTTTTTTGAAAAAACAGGCGTATCAAAAGCATAAAGTACTTCTGAAGAAAGTTGATCTGCCGAGAAATAAGCTTTTTTTGACATCAAAAGATGTCTTAGGCTTCTCCTGATACCTGTAGCTATTTTTGCGGTTTTCTCCCCATTACGATCAAAGTAAGAGATTTTATATTAATTTCCTTGGCGAGAATGTTCTTCCGCAAGGGTTCCACTCATATCAGTTGGTCGGTATATCTTCCTTGATATCAGTTCTTGCATACCGGCACTATACTCTTCCTGCATCGCTTTGGCGCCATCTGGATAAAAAACTTTTAGGGATGACTTTCCTTCGTTGTTTCTCTCAAGAACAGCCTTATAGCCTTCATCTGTTTTATGCTCAATTCTTTCCATTAAATATCCTACCCTATTAGTTAAGCTCTCTATTTCGGTACAGCAATGACCAAAGTTCAACTTCATTTTTATTCATAGGTGTATAAAACACAAATTCTCCTATATCAATACATTTTATTTTTAAAAGATAAGCATGTGCTCGGTACATTCCTCGAAAATATTATCTTCTTTTCTTCTGAGTTGAGGATGTTATGTATCTCACAGCGAGATTTTTATATTATTGACGCTAAATATTCACTGTCATACCTTGATGGTCTTTATTGAGGAAAAATGTATAATTTGAAAAGGAACAGTGCTGATGGCTATTTATGATTTCGTGACGACTTTGGGTGGATCTTCTTTTGTGACGCTACCAACTTTTGATCCAGCACTTGACGAGATTCAGTTTGATGCCGGCATTAATGCTGCTGATGTTCGCTTTAATTTTGGGTGGCCTGGCCCTGCTTCTAACACGCACATAACAATTCCGGGTATTGGTACGCTTGATGTTCACAATCTTCATCGCAGTAATGTGATTACATCAGGAACAGGTGGCGGAGTGCCAAATATTAACTTCCTAAATGGCTCTCTTTTACATGTAGGGCAAGATGTTGCTGGGATTGGTGATAACTTCACAGGTAGCACAACAAATGATCAGTTTATCGGGTTTGATGGTGACGACACATATGATGGCGCTGGTGGAAACGACTATATTGAAGGTGGTTTTGGGAATGACAGCCTTCTTGGTGGCGATGGTGATGACACGATGGCAAATGGCATCATGTGGAACAGTGGCGATGACTGGATGGATGGCGGTAGTGGGCGCGATTTAATGGATGGTCACAACGGCAATGACACGATGCTTGGCGGTGCTGGTAACGATACAATCGATGGCGAAGAAGGTGATGACAGCATTGATGGTGGTGATGGTAACGATGACATTGATGGCGGCGAATGGTCTGACTCGCTTTGGGGCGGTAATGGTGATGATACTATTTTCGTTGGCGGTGATGCGGGCTGGTCGAGCTCTGGTCTTCCTTGGACCTGGACAGATTACGCTTATGGCGGCACAGGCGCAGACCGTCTCTTAGGGGACAGCGGCGATGATGTTCTTGAAGGCGGAAGTGGTGAGGATCACATCGAAGGCGATTACGGGAATGATACCATTGATGGTGGTACACACAATGACTACGTGCTTGCTGGATTCGGAGATGATTCTGTCTTTGGAAATGAAGGCAATGACGAAATCTACGGTCAAAATGGTGATGACAATATTGAAGGTGGTAATGGGCAAGACACTCTACTTGGTGGTGATGATGCAGATACCTTGCAAGGAAATGATGGCAATGATGTTGTCAAAGGAAATCAAGGAAATGATTCGGTTCTTGGTAATGAAGGTAATGATACAGCAGTTGGTGGTAATGGGAATGACACTGTTCACGGTGGTGATGGAGTCGATTCTCTGCTTGGAGGTGAAGGTGCTGATTCAATCCTAGGGGATGCAGGAAATGATATTATCAAAGGCGGAACAGGAAATGACGTCGCAAATGGTGGATCAGGTGCAGATGAAATGTATGGTCAAGATGGTGATGACGAGCTTGCCGGTGCTGGCGGAAATGACACGCTTGATGGTGGTTTTGGTAATGATGAGATCCTTGGTGATGATGGTGATGACAGCATTGATGGTGGCGATGGTATAGACTTCCTTGAAGGTGGTGCGGGTGAAGACACCATATATGCTGGAAATGAAAACGACTATGTTGCGGGTGAATCTGGTAATGACCTCCTTAATGGTGACGCTGGTAGTGATTATGTCGATGGTGGCAGTGGTGAGGATATCGTTAATGGTGGCGATGGTAATGACGAGTTACATGGCGGTGCAGGAAACGATATCATGGCTGGTGGCGCTGGAAATGATGATGTTTTAGGTGGTGCTGGAAACGATATCATGGCTGGCGATGCTGGTGAAGATAACCTGGAAGGCGGGCTTGGAAATGACTCAATACTTGGTGGTGATGGCAATGACAACCTGGAAGGTAATGCAGGAAGCGACACATTAGATGGCAATGACGAATATGACCTTCTCATCGGTGGTGACGGCAATGACCTTCTTGTAGGCGGCGCACATAATGATACGCTGAATGGTGGTAATGACAATGATACGCTGGACGGCGGTACAGACAACGATCATCTTTTTGGTAACGCTGGAAATGATTCTATTGATGGCGGGTTTGGCAATGACCTTGTGAATGGTGGCGATGGCCTTGATACTTTGAATGGCGGTGCAGGAGCAGACCTTGTTTTTGGTCTAAGCGGCAACGATCTTCTTGATGGTGGTTCTGGCGGTGACGGCCTTGATGGCGGTGACGGCGATGATATTGTTCTGGGTGGATACGGTGATGACACTGCGCTTGGTGGTGCTGGAAAAGACACTGTTCAAGGTGAAGATGGTAATGACTCTCTAGAAGGTGGTGATGATGACGACCTTCTAGATGGCGGCGATGGCGATGATACACAACATGGTGATGCAGGTGATGACACCCTTGAAGGTGGCGCCGGAAATGATGAGGTTTTAGGTGGCGCTGGTGGTGATACGCTGGACGGTGGACTTGGTAATGATTATATGCTTGGTGGTGATGGAAATGACAGCCTATATGGCATCTATGGTGATAACACCATGATTGGTGGCGCTGGGAATGACACGCTTGTTACAGGCGCGAATGATGATTCTCTTCAAGGAGACCTTGGCGATGATTCTTTGTTTGCTGGGGCTGGTGAAGACACTCTTATTGGTGGTGTTGGTACGAATACGCTTGTTGGGTCAGATGACGATGACTTGTATCTTCTAAGCGCAAATGATGATGATATTGTTAAAGAATTCTTAAATGAAGGTATTGATGAAGTTCGTATTGATTATGATTACAGCTTAACCGATCATGTTGAAAACCTTCGTCTGCTTGGAACAGATGACTGGGTAGGTTTTGGAAACGATATTGACAATAGTATCTTTGGAAATGATGGCGATAACCTTCTTTATGGTAAAGATGGTAACGACACGATCTTCGGTGGTGCTGGGAATGACGCGCTTTATGGCAGCACAGGAGATGATGTTCTTTACAGCGGTGATGGTAACGATAATGTGACATCTGCCGGCGATGGAGATGACCTTGTTTATGGCGGGCTGGGACATGATAAGAACCTAAAAGGTGAATCTGGAAATGATAAGATTTACGGTGAATCTGGAAGTGATTCTTATATTTATGGTGGTGCTGGAAATGACCTTATTGACGGTGGAAGTGGTGCAGATGGTGCCCTTTACGGCGATGCTGGGGATGACACTATTATCGGTGGTAAAGGCAGAGAACAAGGTGTCTTTGGTGCGGATGGTGATGATTTAATCGACCTCGGCGATGGCGATGACTGGCAGGTTTACGGCGGAAATGGTGGTGACACTATCTTAGGTGGTGATGGTGAAGACATTCAGATTTTCGGTGGTAATGGTGATGATTGGATAGAGGGTGGAAGCGGTGAAGATAACCTACATGGAGAAGGTGGAAATGACACGCTTGATGGTGGTGGCGACTGGGATGATCTGTACGCTTATGGTGGGAATGACTCGGTCGTCGGTGGCGCTGGCAGTGACCTTATTGATGGCGGTAAAGGTAATGACATCCTAACAGGTGATGGCGGAGGAGATCAATTTGTCTTCCGCGTTTCAACCACAACATCTGGTCCTGTCAATGTGATGGATGGTGACGATCTTATTACTGATTTTGAAATTGGCTCTGATTTCCTTGATTTCAGTGGTAGCACAACAGCAAGTGTCGCCCCTACTGTTTCACAGTTTGATGTTAGTTTTGTTGTTAATACTAAGGTTGTCATCGAAACAGGAAACGGACGTATTGATATTGAAGGTGCTGATGTGGCCGCAGCTGCGTCTCTTAACTTTAGCGCCTTAGATGTTCAGGATCTTGCAGATTATTATAACTTTGATATTCAGGTTGGTAACTTTACACTTTAAACTTAGAGAATATTTAAGAAAGCACCCTCTTCTCTTATTCGAGTTGAGGGTGTTTTTTTTTGTTTTTTCTCAGGATCCTCTCCTCTGCTGGCATGATAATTGTAAACAAACCATAGAGTGGTTTGTTTACTAGCGGTTTAGTAAGCAAGCAAAACTGTGCTTAATAAAGGTGATTTGTTTGTGAGTGGTATTTTTGGTGCAATGACAACGGGTGTTTCGGGGCTGAAAGGGTTTGGCACTGCGCTGAACCATGTCTCGGAAAATATCTCTAATGTCACAACTCTTGGATACAAGCGTATTGAAACGCGCTTTAGCACATTGCTTACAAATTCGTCATCGCGCGTTCATAGTGCCGCAGGAGCAAATACGGTACCGTCTTATCGTATAAGCTCTCAAGGGCTTCAGGAACAGTCTGATATTTCAACGCACCTTTCCGTCACAGGGACGGGTATGTTTATTGTGTCTGACACGCTTTCAACATCACCTGTTACGTCTTATGGAAGGAATG
The DNA here is from genome assembly GCA_030425825.1 of Alphaproteobacteria bacterium. Taxonomy (GTDB): domain Bacteria; phylum Pseudomonadota; class Alphaproteobacteria; order JAUHZY01; family JAUHZY01; genus JAUHZY01. Next base: position 629,708 of record JAUHZY010000001.1, on the reverse strand, counting down.
CTTTTTACACGCGTGCGGGTGACTTTACGGTTGATCAAGATGGGTATTTGAAAAATGGTGCAGGGTACTATTTACAAGGGTGGGAATTAGATATTAATGGAGATGTTGTGAATACATCGCAAATTGCACCGTTGCGTGTGACGGGAATTGTTGACGCGCCTTCGGCAACAACAACAATTGAGTATAATGTTAATTTGCCGGCTAATTCTCCTTCTGCGACAACGGCTCAATATGGTGCCGTTACTGAGTCTAATGCTAAGAACTTTCTTCAGAATCAGCCAACACATCCGCTGACAGAAAATATTTTAGGGCCGAATCAAATTCTTATTTACGACGCACTTGCGAATGAATATAGCGTTGAAATTTATTGGTATAAACTTGATGGTTATCCCCCGCCCGTTGATAATAATCTTTGGGAATGGGAGCTGCATGTTGTTGATGCAAATGGCAACGATGTTCCTGTTATAGGGGTAGACACAAACACTGGATTAAACTCTAATTTATCAGGTGAATCCCTTCATGGGGTTGTTCAGTTTGATGACGTTGGCACGCTATCACGTCAGTTTATTGAAAATCCTTTTGGACATTCTTTTGACAGCAATACATCAGCAACTCTTTTGCCACTTACGGGATCATACCAGTTTGATATTGATTTTTCGTCTTATGCGGCTGGAACATCACTGCCAACTTCTCCACAGCGCATCACATGGAATATTGGACAGCCTGGGTCTGTTTCGAACAGCACAACGCAGTTTCATGATGACTTTACTGTCTTAGGGTTTTCGCAAGATGGGTATGGTTCTGGAACAGTATATGATATGGAGTTTGAGGATGATGGAACAATTAGTCTTTATTTTGATAATGGTTCGTCGGTACCGCGTTACAAAATTCCCATCGCAGACTTTGCAAATTATAACGGCCTTATGTTAACAAATGGAAATGCTTACACGGCAACAAGCCTGTCAGGGGATGGTTTTTATGGTGTTGCTGGACAAAATGGCCTTGGGAGTGTCATCGGAAATAATTTGGAAAGATCAAACGTCGATTTAGCGGACGAATTTACAAAAATGATCGTCATTCAGCGTGCTTACAGCGCAAACTCTAGAATTGTCAGCGTTGCAGATCAGTTGCTTGAAGAAATTACAAATGTAACACGCTAATTCCCTAAAAGGTTTTTTGTATCCTCTTACCAATAGGTTTGTTATTATTCTTTTAGATAAGGGAGGTTAGAATGCCAGAAAATAGACAAGATATGGAGCAGCAGCTTCGTGATTTGGGGGTCAGCATTGACCTTGCAAAAAATGGCATCACAATCTCGGAAGAGAATATTGTTCTTGTTAAAAACTTTCTTTCTGCAAATGCGAACCTTGCCGAATTGCTTGAGAAAATATCTCTTGAAACGAATGAAGACATTATTCTGAACCTATTATGGCTGTCTAAAGAACAATTAAGTGCCGTTTTAAACGCTATTTTAAAAAATCCTGAGGGCTTTGCTGGCATTATGGGGCAGCTGACTGGCGATGAAAATCTTCTGAAATCAGTTGTAGAAGAAGTCTCAAGTTATTCCTAGTAGTTTTTCTTACAAAATATTTCAAACATTCAACTTTATTTCCTAAAAAGATAACTTTTTCTAAAAAGGACTTTACTGTGCGCTGAGGATATGTATAATTGCTTAAAAAGTATTGTAGGACTGGGAGATATTAAAGATGACCGATAACGGTAAAAAAGAAAAAACACAAGCGCAGTGGGTTAATGCACAAGATGTTTTCAAAGAACTTCGCGAAGGCTATATTGCAAGATCTCCCTCAGAAGGCCATAATTTTACGCGCCTTGTTCAAAGAAGATTTAATGAAATCTTGAACAGTAAAGAAGCTCTACCTCAGGAGTTGCAAGAAAAGCTAAATAATGATGAAGCTTTTTCAGAGTATTTACTGGAACAAGCAAGTTTTTTAGAAGGTGATGGTAGCATTAGGGCTGTAGATGTTATCAAGCAAAGTGGCAACAAGATTGAGGTCAATGCAAGCTTTAAGGAAGCTTTTAAAGAATATATTGTTGAGATGTTGGAGGAAGAGTTTTCTCAAAACCGTTTAAATCATCAAAGCAATAACCTTAAAAGAGATAGATGGCGCCATAAAGACAGTGTTCCAAAATATTTTGAAGAAGACTATCAGGCTGAAATAGACGAGCTTATTTTAGGCGGCCAGCTGACATTCATTACGGGTGTTTTTGCCAAGAAAATTCGTAAAAAGAAAGGCCGTGTGCTGCCTGCACAAATTACAAAAAACTCTGTTAAGTCACAGCATCTTCCCTATTTTGCAGATGCCGTTGCCTGGTATTTCTTAGATAAGAACGCACAGCGTATTATTGGAGATGTGAAATTAGAAAATGTTGAACGCAAAAAAGAAAAATACAAAGATAGTAAACTTGTTCAGAGCAACAGGTTAACAGAAGATCAACTAGCTATTTTATATAAATCTTCAGCTTTCCAGATTCAGGCTCTTATAGAAGACTGGTGTGCGGTTCATGGTAAAAGCCCCCAAGAATATTTACCTTCTAAAGACGAGATTAGAACTGGAAAATTTAAAGGAAAAACGACAACTACAGACCATATGTCAGGTGTTGTTGAGGCGTTGAAATGGTATGAAGAAATGACATGGTCATACAAGCCTATGTTCGATTTTAGCCAAGAAGATATTCCGAGCTTTGAAAACCTTAGGTCTCAAAAAAAGGTTTTGAATGTACAACGAAAAAATGAAGAACAAAAAGCTGATAAAGAACGAAGAAGTGCCTCAGCAAGTGCAGCCTTAGAGCGATTCAAAAATCAAGAAAATAGAAAGCCTATTAATATTCAGTCACGGCTTTCTCCTGGTGATTACCAAATTTTCAAGACAGTGCTTAGTGACGACTTTGTCTTTAATGCGATGCAGAACATTGCTTTTGCAAATTATACTGAGCTAGCCATTAATTCCAGCCATCAATTAAGTAAAGCTGAAATGACCCCTTCAGACTTTTATATTTTAAAAAGCTTACTTGAAAAGCGGAATAAAAGCCTAACAAATGGAAAGAATAAAAAACAATATTATCCCGTAGATCTTTATCTTAAGCATGATGTTTATGTTAAATTTAGATCCGTTATGAGAGATGCAAATCACACAAAAGTTGCAAAGTACCTTGGGGGCGGTGTAGAGCAAAATGTTATGGTAGGTCAACTTATGGCTGGTGGGAAAGCATCACGTGAACTGGTTTCTTACATTAATAAAAACATTGATAAGATTGTAGAAAACTTTTTAGGTGATAATGGCACAAAGGGTGAGAATGATCAGGAGTTAAAAGATGGTGAGGTAGAGGCAGCAGCGCAAGGACCGCTTGATGCAGTGATGTTTGAAGCTAAACATCTTCCTGCGACAAATCACTATGACTTTCTTATCAAAACAGGACGCAGTGATGATATTGTTAATGCTATACAAAACTATAGTTTTATCAAAGGTTTTGAGACAAAAGTAAAGAAACCGGCAGATCTTGATGGCAAGTTATCATCTCAAGATTTTGAAGCGCTTAAATACGTTACACGTAAAATTTATGGCCGATCTACTGGTGCCTCTAATGAGACACATTCTTTGGTAACACATTTGCCGCATGACCAGTTTAAGGTTCTTGCTTCGATGGAGAAAAAAGACTTTAAGAAAAAAATGGAAGAAATCTTTGGTGAAGGAAAAGTGCCGCCACAATTTAGTTTAATTAGAAATATTTCAGAAGCCCAATTTATGACTGTTTCTTCATCTTTTGATCAGGGTGAGAACACACAAGAAAGTACTACGGAAACTGTAAAAAAAGTGACAGAAAGCAATACAGGTCAAGAAGAGAAGGCTCCAGAAGGTCTTCAAACCTTGATGGGGCTTGATGATGTTGGTAAAGCTTTTCAAGCAGCTGAAATAGCTATTCGAGCGGATGAAGCTAAAAAAAGTGCCACTGTTATTGCTGACTTGAAAAAAGAGTTGGAAGAAACCAAGCAGAATCTTGCCAAACTTCAAAAACTTGTTAAGTCTGAGGCTGAGAAAGTGAAGCTTTTAGAGGCAAACTCTGTTGATAAACCAAAGCTTATAAAATCTTTGCAGGCTCTTTTCAGGACAAAAATTGGGAAGCGCGTGACTGAGTTCTTTACTCCTCCTTCACAAGAGCAAGATATAGATCGTTTGGAAATGGCTGCCGACTCAATGACTGGTAAGCCTGAGCTTTACAAAGAAATTGCTGGAGATGACGAAGTAAGTAATGCATTCATTTCTACCTTAGAAATCGCGCAAAATGAGCTTCCAGACGAAATGAAAGGCAAGCTTAAACAGGTTGCAAATGACTTTGTTGCATTTCAAAAGGAATTTTCGAAGGCTTAACGCCCCGCGTCTAAGGTGCCTGCTTTGAAGGCGCCACCGCCGTAAACGACAGCGTTTGTTGCGCGTATAACTTCTGAAAGATCACTGACGCTATTGTTGTCTGCAGCAGATTCCCCTGCATTTATCTTTCCATACCCACCTTGTTTCTTTGCTTCGGCGGCAAGAACATCACCTGCTTCACTAAGTGCTTTTTTAAGTGCAGCATCGTTTGGATCTGCACCACAAAGCGCGGCTTGGAACTGTCCCTCTGTCACTTGCCCTGAAAGGCCTAAGGCTTTTAAAATATTATTTCTTTTTATTGTAAAGTCATTTGTTGAGCTGTCGACATTATAGGTCAAGTCTTTATCTTTAATCATGTTTTGAACATAATTTTTATAGCCATCTGTTTTCTGCCAATCATATATCGCATTTGTACTAATGTTTGTTGTGCACCCCTCACCTTTGAAGGTGCTGTTACTGAACCATTTACTGTTATTATGTGTTTGAGTGCTTGGCGACCCGCCATTATTGCCATTTGTACCTGTTTTATTAGGAGCAGGGTTGGAAAGATCGTTGTTTTGTAATGGTGAGGTTGGAATGGGGTCTGGTGATGATGGGTTATAGCTTTTGCCATAATTGCCATGTGAGCCCGCACCATCGTTCAAGCCATTATTATGCGCATCTTGTTGCGCTTTGTTTCTTTCGTCTTGTTTTGTTTTTTTACGTGCGAGAAGTTCATAATATTCGACAGATTTTTCATCAATTGTCTCTTGATCAACCGGTTTAAGTTTTCTTCGACCGCGCATTTTACCAATTTCTGAGCTGCCGCTAACCATATTATATTCAGCATCAAGCGCACTTTTTTTGCCGACATTAAAAAGGTCATGTTCAAATACAGTATTTCCTTCAACGTCGAATTTCAAATCGCCTTGTTTAAGTGTTTCTCTGTATGCACCTGTTGTGCCACGAACGTGATAGTCGCCTTGATCATCTTTTTGTGTGTCATAGGAACCATATCTATCACTATACCCGATAGAAACGGCGTCTAATAGCTTGGCATCTTGATAATCGTCTTCATTAAAAATGAAAACATAACCTTTGTATGATTCGCTTCTGCTGTTTACGTCAAACTCTAATCGATCGTCTATTTCTCCTGTAAAAGGATTGTATCCTTTGTAATAGTGCTCGGAGATCGTTGGCCCCAAGCTTTCTTCATTCAGCTGTGCATTATAAAAATGTTTGCCGACAACTATAAACTCTCCGTCAATCTCAGCATGAATATTGCCAATAAACTCATAGCCATAATTGGCTTCTACTTCAGTATTTGCATCATCCTTAACGGCATTACCTGAGAATGCTTCTTCATAAGCTTGGCGTGCGCTTTCTTCATGATTTTTTTCATTTTGTGAAACAAACGTGCCATTTTCATATGTATAAACATCTTTGATATCATAATCTAGCAGGTCTGAAAGCCCATCACCTTGGTTGTAAGGCCTGACTTCTATCGTTTTGGCGACAGCTTCATCAACTTTGGGGCCTGTAACATTGTATGTATCGCTTGAAGGGTCATATGTGTAGTTATCAAAGTAAACAAAAAGCGTTTTTCCTTCAGCGCCTGGGCCTTCTTCTAATGTATTTGGGTCTTCTTCGCTGACTTTAAAGTATCCAACAAGAACATTGTTGCCATTGTTGTCTGGCTGCTCGTAAGGTTTCCATCCATGGCTTGTCCATTCGGCGTGAGTCTTATAATCGACTTTTTCACCTTCAATGATGATTTCTTCTTTTTTCCCCACGTACATACTCCTTTTAAGTGTGTTTTTTTTAGCTTTATTTTCTCCTATTATATCACAAATGGAGCAAAAAAGGAACACGTGGCATATGTGGTCATGAAAGATCTTTATCAGGCTATTTTTTTTTATCACATTCTTGTATAATGGGATTTATGTCTATTATTGAAACAGGCCCGCTCGGGCAAAGCATTAAAGACTTTGCAAGCGCAACGGGATGCGATCCCCGTGCTGTGGCCTCTGTTGCTGCCCTTTTCTCTTTAAGCTCTACATATGAGGGTATTGCTGATATTTTAGAGCGAGACTTAAATGAAGAGCAAAATAATCCTCTTGCTGCAGCAATGAAAGATGCCGTTGGGTCGAAAGGGCCAGCTGAACAGCCTGGATCAACGACCTACCCTAAAAATTACGGTGAACAACAACCTGCAGAATTACAAGGTAAGCAAGTTGGTGAAAAAGAAATCCAAACGACTTCTGGTGAAAGTAAAACTCTATACACAGCTGTAAACGGAACGCCTGTTGGTGTTCCCGGCACCTATTGGAAATATTACAATAAAGAAGAAAAAAAAGTGATTGTGCCTGTCAGACGTTATACGAATGATCCCAAAATACCAGGTATTACAGAAAATATTGCTTTGAACAAAGGCGGTTCTGGCGTTGTTGGTCCAGATGGACAAGAAATCTTAAAGCGTAAAACATTTATACATCAAGCACGACAGTCTTTTACCGTTCGTAAAGGGATCAAAAAATATCAAGCTGGTGATAGGTTAGATCGTTTATCTAAATCTGTTCAGTTGGCCGCTGATTATGCGGCGAAAAAAGTGCGTGATATTTCTCAAATATCTGCTGCGTCTCAACCTGCAGGCCGTAGTAACACTGAAAATGTTTAGCGTTTTGGCGCGCGATCTCCAAACCACCATGTGATAGCTGTCATTGTTGCATAGACGATAAATTGTGTGATGTCATGCTGAAGTACGCTTGCAGATGGTATTGTAAACCAAATAACCGCTACGCCAATCAAAAGAAGGACTGTTAAAATAGGACGAATAAGCCGTAAAGTATTCACAACCCATTGTGACCCCTGCCCCGAGCCTGAGTCATGTTGATAGCTGGCTTGGCGGATGTCAGACATTGTCTCTAGGTTTGCTTTTTCCATCTGATGTTCAAGTTCGTATTGTTTTGATTTATGTTGAAGGTCCAATAGACGTAGTTCATGCTTAAATGCTTCACGTTGTGTAAGGCGCTCTTGCCACTTGTCAATTAAACCAAAAGCTTTGCCAAAAATACTGCCAAGAATACCTGTGGCACCGCCTGCAAAAAGTGTTGTTAATAGTTCCATGAAATTTCTCCTTGTATTTGTTGAAAAATGATGTATCTTATATGGAAATAAATAAGGGAGTGAATACGACATGAATATGTCATTAGAGGTAAAACAAAAAATGACGATGAAGCTTTTAATGCTTCAAATTAAGCAATCTTTTGTAAAGAAAAAGAACCTTGCGATGCTTGGCTTGACGTTTTTTCCGACAAACATGCCTGTAAAGGCGGTGGACGTAAATGCCTTTATTCCTTCAGTTGTAGAGGCAAAAGACTTGAGTCATAAAGGTCATATACATCACAAAAAAACAAAAAAATGTATACCAATACGTCAGCTTTTAGGACATCCAGGGAAATAATTTACCATTTTCCCCATTGTCTTGCTGGGCCACAGTCAACATGCAAAAATGTTTTATATAAGCCAAACCCTGTGAATCCTGCTTTTTTGCATAAATAATAAAGCTTTTCTTTATCTTGGTTTTTTATAGACAGGTCAAATGCATCACCAACCTTGTGTCGACTCAGCGGCGCTCCCCCTACTCGAGCGTTATAAAGAGGGTCACGATAAGCCGAGTTGATGATAATTGGTCGTCCAAGCTTTTCTCTTACCCATTCCAGCTTATCAAGAGCATGTGGGATAATTTTAACTGAATGATTCCCATTGGAACGAATCTCAAGTGGCGTAAAATACTGCCAGCGCCACATCGATTCGTCCACAAGGTACCACTTTCTATAATATATTGCTTGATTTATCATGTTTTTTCCTTATAATATCCTTTTTAGAGAACAAGAGAGATTGATAAAGTTTTTCAAGAAACCTTCTAAGCGAACCGAAGGTAATCAAAACTTGAATGACTTATTAAGCCGAGGCAAAAAAAATGGTTGATGAGGTATTGGAAAGCGAATTTGACTGGCAGAAATTGTCAGAAGAGGCTGTTCAAGGTCTTATTTGGCTTGTGGATAACAAGGATTATAAACAGCTCGCGCGTTTTAGAGATGCTGAAACAATTTCTAAGTGGTACTACAAAGCTTATCTTCACGAAGCAACAAAAAAGAGTGCGAATGAAAAGGCTGCTGAATATAAAAAAATATCAGATCAATATTTGTATGTTTCTTGCGATTATGAGAACTATCTTTTAACGGGAAATATACCAGAGAATGTTCCTCGAAAAATGGCTTGGCTTATGGCAAATACACTTTATGCGCAAGGCAAGTATAATGCTTCCAAAGATTATATGTGGCATGCAGGTGGTTATCAGCAAGTTCTTGATGGCAATGATGTGCCGCCAGGCGTTCATTCAAAATGTGCAAGATTTTTTTATCGAAAAGGTGTTAAGGGAGATCCCGCACTAGGTATTATTCAAGACCATGAAATTAATAACAAATATCTTATTGCTTCGGTATATTTATCATATTACAGCAATACGGGAGATGTTTCAAAAAAGGCAAACAAAGTTTCGGCAGGTATCCTTGCTAAAAAGCTTTTTGCAAGTGGTGTGCCCTATTTCATAAAAACGGGAAATGACTTCTTAGTTGTCGCAGCTGGCCTTGACGGTTTTATGAAGCGTGGTGCTGTGCCGGAGGACTATTCAGCATATGCAGCAGCGGATTTACTTAAGCGCTTAAGAAGCAATCAAATATCTTTACCATTCTCTGAAGAAAAGCTAACCGCTTATGTCTGTGAACTGATTGATTTGAACACATACCTTAAAACAGGGAAAATCTCTTCAAGTATAGAGCACTCACTCGCTTATGAAGCACATCGTTACTTCAGAAACATGAAAAAGGTTTTTGCAAAACATGGCAAAAGCCCTTTTATTCAGGTCAAAGACAATAATGATATGACGCATACATTAGACTTAGATACCCTCAAGCATGATACCATATATTATGCGGCGCGCGGTGATGAATATCGCCTTGCTGATGCAGGTAAGCACCCAGAGAATAAAACTGTTTCTGATGTTTTAAAGTCGATCTCTAGCTATACAGCTTTTTATATGTTTAAAGTGCTGAGAAAAGTGGATGAATGGAAGATGGCGCGTAAATACCTTGAAAGAGGCGCTGCGCTAGATGATATCTTGAAAAACTTTAAAACCCCACGCGATATAAATGTTATTGCCTTACTGAATTTGATTCGAATGATGGAAAGCGGTGATAAAGAAATGGGCGTTCAAAAGTCTACATCCGGTTTTTTAGACAATTTAAAGCGCATTTTTTATAAGCATCCACAAGTTGTTAGAGCCGCCGATGATACATATATCGGCAAAGTTAGAATTGAATATGGCGGTATCAAAAAAGCCCTCAAAAAAGCCTCTTTTTCGCCTGCGAAAGAAATGCTGGAAGATCAATGTGCACAACATGAAAAGAGCTTAGAAGGTGCAGAGCTAATTGCGGGCATTACCAAAATATTAAATAATTATCGCAGTGTTAAGAGTAAATAGTTTTTATTTTTGATAAATGCTCAACGCAATAAAAGCTGCCATGAGTCCTAGAATCCCTGTTGTTACCCAGCGAATAAGTGTTTGCCATGCTGTACGCTTTGTGTTTCGCCATGCATCAAGCAAATCGCGTACTTCGCGAATATCACGTTTGGCCTGTTCGTCGTGTAAACCTAGATCTTTTAAAGCCTTATGCACGCCGCTTTCCACGGCGCGCTTGGCAATTACTTCGATCAGTTCTTCCACTTCTTCAGGTGTTTTACGAAGAATCATGACCCCCACCCCCATGAAAAACCTTTCAGCTCTTCAATTGTTGCAGCGTTAATCACAGACTCAATATTATCACATTTTGTCCGGATGGCAGCGCGTACTGTTATAATATCAGCAGGCACTGCAGCGCCTCCCTCTGCAGCGCGTAAAATATACCAATCGGTTGCTTGAAGCATCTCTTGGCATTCACGCTTTAATGTTGAGATAAGTTTTTCTCTGACGCGTGTAATATCTTGCTGTTGCACAATATATTCATCGTTAATAAAAGCCACGTATTCTGTTTTTGGATCGTAAGTTGGTATCATAGTCCGAATCTCCCTTTTGTTGATGCCCAGTTAATATCAAGCTGAGCTTTTGTAAGATTTGTGTTGTAGGCACGAATTTTGTGTAGATCAAAATAGTGATCCAGCGCATAGTCTGTGTCTGTATCTCCAATTTGTGCCTTGACGGTTGATGTCCCTGACGCCGGTGCGGTATAGCCACCAGACCCATAAGTCGCAGCAAATGTGTTCGCAGCAGAGACTTGATCATAAGCACCGTTGCGATACATAAACCCATTACCGGCCTCATCGACTGAAATTGCCCACATGTAAGTTGTGTTTGCGGCAAGAACGGTGTCAGAAATGATTCCAATCACTTCATTTCCTGCGTTATAAACACGAAACCCTGGATATGAAGAGCTTCCCCCACCATCGTTAAGGCGAATTTGCATCCCTGTCCCTGATGTTGTTGGTGTGTTGCTGGTTGTATTAAAAACCATAAAACGCTTGTTGTTTGGAAAAAGAACAGGTGTTGTGAACCAAAATTCTAATGTGAATGCTGCATTGTCTTTGTGTAAGGACTCTAAGAATGTTGTGTTTCCTGAAGCCACAAGCGCCATAATGTCTGCTTGATGAAATTCAAATGCTTCATTTGCACTAGATGCCCCTGCCGTACCAGTAAAGGCAGGATCATCAGAGCCTGCTAATGTGTCGGCACCCAAGGCAAAGTCATAATCTGTTTGACTGGCACTGTCTGCAGGTGAAACAACGGTATTAGACCATGTTTGTCCTGTACCAGCATAAGAGTTAATATCACCAGCATCTAATGAAAACACAAGATTGTCTGTGTGAATTGTATTGCTGGCAACTTGGATAGGCTCGTGTGTTGGTGCATTTAAAACCTGCAGTTCCGTTCCGTTGGAAATAAAGCACGCAACAGCGCCGTCTGTTAGTGTTGTATCGTATCCTGCTCCATCACTTTCACCAACAAGCACAGTGTTACCATTGCTTCCCGTGTTATGTACGTAAAAAATGTCACCATCACCAAACGGAAAGGTTCCTGGCATGCTAAGTGTTATGTTGCCCGAGCTGCTATCAACACGCAAAAATTTTGACGCGTCTGTGTTATCCATATCGCGGTCTGCGGAAACAGCTTTTGATGGAAACGTTGTACTAGAAATAGATGATGGCAGACCATTATTATCACGCGTAATGATAGACGGTGCAACAGCACTTAATGTGTTATCAACGCTGTCGCCACTATCAACAGTAAAGACAACTGTTGTGTCAGGTGATGAATATGTCGCAGACGAAATTGTCGCATAAGATGTAAAAGGCGTTGTCCCTATCAGTCTTATTTTGCGTCCAACTTCATAACGTGCAGTAAGGTCACCGACAACTGTAAATGACGTGCCTGATACATATGTTGGCGTATCTCCAAAATCAAACCATTGTGCATCTTCCCATTGACGTCGTGTTGCTGCCATCAGTTCGCGTGCAGCGTCATTCACGCCACTAGGGGCCATGTTTTCCGGAAAACCATCTGGTGCGGCTGTGTTGTTGCTTGCGGCCGTGTCCGACCATGTAGAAATATCTGACATAAATTCCTCCTTATGTTTTGGTTAATAAAAAACCCCCTCAGCAAAATACCGAGAGGGTTCAGTCGTGTTGTTTAAGTTTGTCTATTTATATGTTAGAGCGTTTTGGCTGCTTCAAAATTCCATGTAAAGCCAATACTTGCTGTGTTCGTTGTATTTGTGTTTATTTGCATAGGCCCAGGGGACTTGCCGGTATGATATTGAGCAGAAAGATTTGACAAAGAAAATGTTAACGATTTATTCGCATCAATTTGATATTTGGCATAAGCAATATTCTCGCGATCTGAAAAACGCTCTGTTTTTTGATGTTCGCTACTTTGCCATTTATTATGTATGTACCCAATTTGTAAGCCGTTCTTGCGACCTGCGCTTGCATGAAAGGTAAATGATACATCGTCATATTTAGCAAGCCTATGCTCGCTGATTTCCATGCCCATTTGCGCAACATATTGATTGCCTTCTCTTTTGATTTGAGCACCGCCAGAAATATCACGTCTTTGAAGGTTTGGAGTGAGTTCATATCTTGCACTCAGCCAGCACTGTGCAGAAAAGCTGCCATCATCAATATTTAAGGGCATACCTGTTATTGTCACGCCTGTTTGCGTGTTTGCTAGAGAAAAGCTTCCTCTGTTAAATTGTGCATCATTGGAATCGGAAGGAATCGTATAAGATGGAAGCGAGGCAAAGTTAGAGTGAAGCTTCATAGAAAATCCCCCACCATTTTGCCCTGTATAACCTGTGCTGATTGTTGGTACGACGAAAAGATGTCTTTGTAAGTGATTGATATTATAAAGCGATGTGTGTGCTGGAAAGTTGAGCCAGCCTTGCTCTGTCGCAGGAATATCAAACCCAACGCTTGTAGAAACTCTATCGCTTAAACCATAATCAAGGGCTGCGCGTGGTGATAAAATATTATGTGAGGCACCCTGCTCGTTTCCTGGCTGTAAAATAACAGTGCCAAGCGTTGTGGAGAGCTTGTTATTAAAAGAAAGTGTCACATTGTTTGGGACAAGGGCAAGCCATTTTCTGTTGATATTATCATTGCTGTTATCAACAAATGTAACATCCTGATGTATATCAAGTGTTCCTGCATATTCTACTCTTGGATATTCAAGTGTGTCTGTTGATGATTTCTGGGTTGTATCTGTCGGGATTGTTGTTGCGATACTTTTGTTCTGCGCTAAAGAATCTTTAACTTGTGCAAAAGACTTAAACGACAAAAGAGATAGTGCTGAAAGCATAGTAGTTTGCATCAATGTTTTAATTTTCATTTTCTTTTCCTGTTTTTTTATGGATACAATAATTCCATAAAAGATTACAAATGTCAAAGAATTAAAGAAAAATTATTGAGCGTACTTTTCTTGAACGATAGCTTCAAGTAAGCCATAAAGAATTTTTTTTGAAGCTGTTGCTCTTTCGATCACTTTTTCTGCGTTATCAGTTGCTTGATCTAGGTTCTCTATCATTTCTTCAACAGCATTAATGTTTTTGTGGAAAACCTGGAATTTTGTAAAAAACTTAATTTTTTGCTTATCATCTAAAATGTTTTCGCCATAAAAAATATCTAACAGCTCATATTCTTCATATTTTAGAAACTCTCCACGTAGGCGTAAAATCGTTTTAACATCACCTTCTTTCGTATAATAATATGAAAAAGGCAGAGAGACAGGATGTTGTTCTAGAATTTCATTAAATCTTTTGCAAACACTTGAAGCATCTTTCGCGTAGTTATCATAAAAGAAGACTGAAAACGCACTAAAACTCTCAAGCCCCATTAAATGTTCTAAAAGCTTAATATATGGTGGGTTTTCACCAAAAACTAAGTTCTGTTTCTCATAAAAAGCCTTTATTGAACCATCTAGTTTTTCATAAACATCATCATATCGATCTTTCATCACGTGACCGCGACGTGTGGCTTCTAGTGATATAAACATCCATTTTTCAATCGCTTCTTGTAAAACTTGAACAGCCTCTTCCTGTGACGGTGCGTTTTCAATTGCTTCGCTTTGCGTTTTACAAAGTTGGAATAGTTTCTCCAGATCAAGATTATTGCCTTCTTTACACAGCACATCGTAAGATTTTGCTTCGAATTCTAGGCGTTCTTGGGTATTATAGCTTTTGTCTGTCATGGTAGGTAAATTATGAAAAAAACATCATCTCCTAAAGGGCGTGATCTTACGCACAAAGTTAAAACGGCAAAGGGTCGCAAGTCCTCTTCAACACGTTGGCTACAGCGTCAGTTGAATGATCCTTATGTGCAGAGTGCAAAAATAGAGGGATATCGCTCTCGTGCAGCTTATAAATTGCTACAAATTGATGAGAAGTTCAAGATATTAAAGCCTGGCACAATTGTTGTTGACTTGGGGGCGGCTCCTGGCGGTTGGTCACAGGTCGCAGTTCCTCTTGTTCATGCTCCTAAAAATGGCCGTGTGATTGGTGTTGATATCCTGGATATGGATGAGCTAAAAGGTGTCGATTTGATCAAAGGTGACTTTGAAGAAGATGCCACATGGGAACAGCTAGAAGCCTTAATCGGCACAGATAAAGTCGATGTTGTGATGAGCGATATGGCGCCCAATACAATGGGCCACCAAGAAACAGATCATTTGCGTATTATCAATCTTTGTGAGATTGCTTTTGAGTTTGCTGAAAAACATCTGAAACCTGGTGGCGCCTTTATAACAAAGCTATTACATGGCAGTGAAGAACATAACTTTATGAGCTTAATCAAAAAGCATTTTACAAAAGTCAAAAACATGAAGCCCGAAGCCAGCCGCAAAGGGTCTGCTGAAACCTATTTAGTCGGCATTGACTTTAAAGGTTGAGTGCAGCATTTCACCAGCAATGTGGCGCTGTCATTTCGTATAGCGTTCAAATGCCACGCAAGCTTTCGTTGCAAGCGTGGCTTGATAAGACATGATCTTCCTAGCCAAAAGCGCCAAGAATACCGCCGACAGCTGCACCGACACCAGTTCCTGCGCCAGGAAGTAGCGTGTTTCCTAAGGCTGCGCCTTGTGATGCACCACCAAGAATGCCGCCTGCTCGACTGCCGCCTGCTGAGGTTTGGACGCCACCATAACTGCCTTGAATTGCATTCATGTAATTTGAAAGGGCAATTTGTTGGCGATAGAGATCTTCTGCATCACGCTCTGTACGACGCTTGCCAACATATCCTAGAACATTCAAATCCTGGTAGTCTTGATTCGCTAGGTTTGGTGCGGCAAATGCGGCTTGTTGTTGCAAGCCTCTTTCGAATTGATGGTTTTGCGATATTTGTGCTTGTGCGCTTAATTGATTCTGGCGTTCTTGCCCATATGCATCACCATACATATTATTGGCAAGTGCGCTGAGCGAGTTCCCCAAAGCTGTCCTTGCACTGTCTTTAGCATTGGCATAAAGCCCAGACCCATATCTCCCTGCGCTCGAAAACTGACTATCAACACCAGGGTTAACAACATCAGCGTAATTGCGTGTCACTTGTTGTGCTGCCTGATTAAATTGATTCCCTAGATAAGGGTTGCTGTTGCCTAGATACAAACCATTTGCCGTATTTTGTAAATATGCTGTGCCAGGATTAGTGTTCATATAGCCACCATCCAGAACGTTTTGAGTATATCCTTTTGCACTGTCGACAAGGGGTGAACCTTCACGCGCACGTTGTTCCAAAAGGTCTAACCCTTCTGCAAAAATAACAGGCCTTCCGCTGGCGGAAATTTCGTCATAGACATTTTTTGCCTCGTTAAAGCCGTAATTAAGAAATGGCTGTTGATTGATCCATGGATCACTTGATGTTGTTGTACTTGGTGAACTTCCCATTTTTTCCTCCTATGGTTTAGTTAATTGTGAACGCAAGAAAACACTAGATACTTCAACCTAGCGTTGTTATTGTGTGTATATGAAAAAATTCCTGCTTCTCTTTTTATTGATTATTGCCACTGGCATGGCTGCCATTCCTGACAAGCCCGTACGATTCGTAAATTCATTCTTTTATGGTGAGTTTGACACATATACCCGCAGGCATAATGAAAAAGACATTATTATTAAACCAGGCCTTATTATGTATAAAAGTTATCCATCCCATAAAGGATACCATGCTTACCGCACTTGCAAAGACCCCATCGTCAACACAATGGAGCGTGTTATTATGGAGTGCGATTACCACAGCAAGGAACCTGGACAGGGAATGGTTTATCGCTCAACGCATGGTATTATTCTTGATCGCAAAGGTTTGTACGAATCTATTATTATTGGGGGTAAAGACTATTCTGGAGGCCCTACACATCTCAGTATTTACACTTGCTGGTATGACCCTTACTACAAAAAAACAGGCCTACAAATCGCTCTTGAGATGCCAGAAAAATGCTCATATTCTGGATATGGAAAATTAAGATATATCCGAAAAATGAAACAACTAAAAGAATTCTCTAAGGTGACAACAACCCCGTAAAAGCATTCGGTGTTTGAGGTTTTTGTTTCATCTGTTGTTCCTGGTATTCTTCCAAAAGTAATTTTCTAACGGCTGCGTTGCGGTCTGGCCCAACATCTTTGCGACTCACTTCGTTAGCCGCTGTTGAGAGATCATTTGCTTGTAATGCAGAATATAGTTTCGGCCATTTTTCTTTATTCAACTTCCCGATACCAATATTATAAACCATATCAGACATTGCTGCTTTCCCCTTCTCACCCCATGTGTTGTAGGTGGGAAACTTCTTGCTTAAATATGCATCATTCTCATCAATGCGTTTGCGTGCGAGGTGTGGGCCTAATGCTTTTGGCAGATAAAGGTTTGTTTTATCTTTGAAATGTTCTGCACCGTAATTCATTTTACCTCCTGGCTCCATCAACCTAAGAGCTTCTTGCTTTAAACTGTTCCACGATTGTGTTGCAACCTCTGGGGTGACAGGCTGATTGGTTGTACGGTCCATGAATTGAAGTTTGATCATTTCTTGTGGATTCCGAATCAATTGACCATCGAGTGTCGTCACATTCCCTTTTGTATCAACATAAGGATACGGCACAGTTTGGCCTTCATTGCTACTAATAAACTTATACCGTTCAATGGGGTGGTTATACGTTGCATTTTGCGCTTCTTTTAACATCGGATGTGTCCATGGGTTTTGTTGTGCTTGAACGGCCTTTGCTTGTGCTTGAAGTGCTGCGTTGATTTCTTGTTTATTTTCTCGCGGAATCATACGGCGTGCCTGACCTGGTATATTGACGATAATGTTTTGTATATGTGCTCTCCTATAATTTTTTTTCTAAGATGACTTGTGTTAGTTGCCAGTCTTTAAGTTTTTTCTCTTTCATCCATCCTTTTCTTGCTTGTGCTTCGATTGACTGACACCCTTTTGAAATCGCCCACTGTTCAATGGTTTTTGTATATGCCATCCAATTTTTACGCATCTGACCTGATACCAAAGCAATGTGACAGCTGCGTTTTTCTGGATAATCAATAAGAGCTGTGATTGTAATCATTTCGACTTGCAGCTCTGGCTTATAAACCCAAAGCTGCATATCACCTTTTAGCAGCTTTTGATAGTAAGTCTCACTGCTTGTTTTGCCAAAGCTACGCCTTACGCCTTTTTCAATAAGAGGTAAAATATATGGCCAAATTTGAGGGATGTTCTTTTTGCTGACACCTGTAAACATCAGCCAATAATAATATAAGAAAAGGTTTTGTCAGTATTTGCATCATTCGCGTGCGAGATTGTGAAACCTTGTTTGTTGCGTGCCGAGACATATGTTGTTGCCATCGCGCTTGCCGCATTGGCAGTTTGTGGCATGAATGTAATAACGCTGTCTACACCGCAACGTAGATCAGAAACATTTGTCGTTGTCTGATTCGCTGTCAGAGTGACATCGCCTGTTGCGTTTAGTTTTCCTGTGTTTAACCGATTTAACATTGTTGAAATTTTACGTGCGTCAAGCTCACGGCTTTGCACGCCCGTGTACCCATTGGTCATGGCTTCCTCCTATTTGAAAGTGATGTGATTTATTTTTGTAAAGAATCTGCAACAAATTCAGTTGGTACAATTGTGATAACCTCTTTCGCAGGAGGCTTTGTTTCGATATTTTTATTATTCCCAATCATCCCTTTAATTGCAGGACTGTTTTGCTGTGACGTGTCGACAGTTTGAGATGTATCTGCCGTATTGTCTGCGCTATCATTCGTGTTTGTATTTGACATATCTTTATCTCCTGCTTCGTTTGTGTTTTCTGGGCTATTATCTGTTTTTTCAGTAGTCTTGCTAGAGCCACTACGGCGCATTTTATTAAAAAATTTAGAAAGATATTTTGTTGCGAAATAAGCTGCGGCACCGATGGCAATAACTGCTACTGCGGGTGCGGCAAATGCCGCTGCGCCAACAAGACCAGCAGCACCAATAGCAGATAATGCAGATCCAATAACAACAGTAGCTGCTGTGTTGACAACAAGGCCTGTCACCGCACGTGTTAAATGATCTTTGTCTAGAACATATGAACCGTCTTTCTTCTTATTCCAAGAACTTCCAATATCAAATGCATACAGTGCCGTTGAAACAAACGGAACCTTCTTCCCAATCACTTTTAACGCAGGTGAAACCTTTTGAACAAATGTTGCAACAGGTTTAAGAACTTTCCCTAAAACTGGCGCAATTTTTCCGATTTTAGAGGCAACTTTCAAAAGTGAGTTTCCAACAACGCGTGGAATTTGGCGTATGCCTTGAACCGTATATCTTGTACCTTGTCTAATTGCTTGAGCGACCTTGTTTCCGCGTGTCACTCCATACCAAAATCTTTCTGCGAGTGTAATTTTGCGTGACCCGTCAACAACGCGGTTAATCAAGGCCCTGTCTTGCCCATAATCCCTCATAATTGACTTTGCCAATGTCATGCGTGCTCGACTTTTTTGGACTCTATTTAAATTCTCGTCAGCTGCGATACTGTGAAAACCTTCAGTTATTTTTTTTGCTAAAATCTCTTCATTTTTGAGTAATTTAATTGTTTCTTGAAGGCGTTTTTTATTAGGAATTAGACCATATTTTGCTCTATTCAGTTTTTTAGCTAAAGATTTGAAAGTCTTTTCTTCGGCGTTGTTTGAACGAACATGTCTTAGACTTTCTCTAAAAGCCATCAAAGCAGGTATAAGCGGAACTTTAAGGGAAGGCATGCTCGCCACAGTTCGTGCAACAAGGCTTCCTGAATATACAACATTTGTCCAATGATACATTTTTTCAAATGTATTCAACCTACCTTTTTGTGTATCACTTCTACCATCTCTTCCCCAAAGAATATTCAGTGATGTGACGCCAGAGGCTGTGGCAAAAAGCATGCCACCATGCGCAACAAAACGTGCACTTCGCAATCTATTTTTTCCCGCGCGGTTCTCAATCTCTCCCCAAGATCCTTGTTTTAGTTTCCTAACGCGTCTCGCTTTTTTCTTGTCGAATTCGGCGTTTTCAAGGTGGCTAGCGTATCTTTCTTTTACGTTCGTATGTCGTGTGTAGGTAATGTCACGACGCATTTTGTTATCAAACATAAACTTAGATTTTTTTTGATCAAACTTACTTTGGTTTTGTTTGTAATCTTCTATTTGTGCAGCTGTTACTTTGTTTGGATCGTTTGTTTTGAAGAAAGAATTAAGAATTTTCTGATACTGTACTGGATCTTTTTTAAGGCGTGTATTTTTGATATAATTCAGCACTTTTTCAGGCGATTGGGTCTTTATTTTTTTATCAAGAGTTTCGATAAAAGTTGCTTGCCTTGAATCAAATTTATATTTGCTTTCTAAGTAGGCGAGTTTATCTAGTTGTTGATTTTGGATTTTACGAAGCGTTTCAACTTCTTTAGGGTTCAGATGTAATTCTCTTGGGCTAGATGATACCGCAGATAACCCTCTGTAACCTTCTGGCTCAAAGCTAAGAGGTTGTGGCCTCGGTGGTGATGTCGGAGGCTCACTATATTTTCCATTTAACCAATCTAAATACTCTTGTGTCATATACTTTACCAGCCTTTTACTGTTTTTAATGTCCTTTTTAGGGCAATGTTTTCTTTTATTTTCCTTATTATAGCACAGTTTGGATAAAAAATGAATAGTATGAAGCCTTTACTAGCGCTCATTTCAAGCAATTAGCGCTTATTTGCTGCAAGCAAGTGACAAAATAACGGCTGCCGATCTGGGTCGCTGCTGTTCTGCCACCCAGAATCGGTCTTACGCCCTGCACTTCTAGTATTCCATCCGTTTTTTCATTCAAAACAAAAGATAGTTTTTTCAATTACTGGTTGTTAAAGTTGCTTTATGAAAAAACACATTTTCTTTGGTCTTCTTTGTCTTCTCATTCTTTGGGATTTGTTTTTAAAGCCGCAAGGTGCCTCTAATGCCTTCGAAAAAGCCTATTATGAAACGGCTTACAAGATATTAAATGACATCAATGATAACAATAAAACAGCATCAGATTGGATGATGTTAGGGATGATGTATGAAAAAGGTATTTATGAAAGTTTATTGTAACATCTATCCACGCCAAATGGCATCTATTGGCATGCCTGGACGCCATTTTTTAATAACTTCTTCGGCTTTTTGAAGGACTTCACCAGTCAGCTTTTCTTTTGCTTGCTGTTGAATTTCAAGCATGCGTTTTTTGTTTTCAGTGTCTTGATATTTATCAAAAATGAAATCACCCGCCAGACCAAAAAAATCTCTTAGCTCGACATTTCTTCGCAAATAAATTGTGGCAACAATATAGGCACTTGGATATTCTTCTTTTTTTAAATAACCGAGTGCCAATACAGGAAACATTAGTTTAGATCCATATTGCACAGCTTTATGTAGGTGATAAGATTTTGAATATTTGTGATCTTGTCCATAAAATCCATCAGAATACAGAATGACTTTCATGGTAAAAGCATCAGGGTGCTTTGCTGCAATTGCTTGATCAATCCAGTAATTTATTTTTTCAACATTTTTAAATTGATTATAAATAACTGGCAGGACAACCATCGCTTCTGCATTTCCTTCTTCTGCGAGTTTTGTAAAGATTTCAATAGCCTTGTTTGAGTCTTGTGGGACATGCATGCCCAAGCGATACATATGTCCTAAAAAAAGCCATTCTTGAGGTGTTTTATCTTTCTTTTGTAAATACGTATATGCTTGCTTGTATTTCTTTTGCACCAATAAGTCATAAGACTTACTAACACCTTTTGCATGCACAGAACTTATAAGAAAAGCAAAAAAGAAAACACTGATTAAAACTTTCATAAAACAACTATAGGTTTATTGTATTTAAAGCGTCAATTAAAATTGTAGACCAAAAACACCCTCTTTAGGAGGGTTTGAAGGCAGAACCTCGTTTCTCTTCTTATAATCCTCGTATATTTTTTGAATACCATGGTCAACAAACGCTTTTGTTACGCCTTCTGGGATCATGCCTTTTGTTAAGGTTGAAATACCAGATCCAACGGCAACATTTTCTAGAGAGTTATTATAATCAACTTTCTTGTGAGATCCAAGTTGACCAAGAAGATCGCTTGCGAGAGTTGTAGCTCCTTTTGTTAATAACGATCTGCCTTGAGTTGCAATCGCACTTGCAATATTCATGACGTTGTCTTCTCCAAAGTGCTCGATGCCTTGCATAGCTCTTTTACCTATAGGCGCAATAACATTATCAGCAACCTGATACCCGACTTGCCCAACGCTTGGCACATTAACGCCTTGCACTTGAATAGGTTGAACGGCGTGGTCAACGAATGTGCTGACGGCGTTTCCAGGTTGTTTCAGATATTTCACGGCATTTTGATAGCCATTAATGATATTTTCTTGTGCTTTTTCAAGAAAGGGTTTGGGTGTAATCACTTGTTGCTGCTGTAAGAACTGCTGCGTTTGTTGGTTGCGTGCATTGATGAATGCGGGGTCTAACATGCCTCTTTGCTCCATGATGTGATCACGTTGTGCATCCAGCTGTGCTAGTTTCTACACTCCTTCTGCTATTTTATTCTCACTCCAGCGGAAATAGCTTTCTTCTTGTCCTGGAAATGGTGCTGTGATGGATCTACCTGACGGCAATGTCCAGCCACGTTTTGAAGGTAGGTGTTCTGACCCTGGCAGACTATCCCATCCGAAGGGATCTGGGGCATAGTCATTCCAACTATTGCTGCTTTGGACCATACCACCTTCGACATAGGTAATCTCGTCATTATTCATGGGTGTTTCTCCTTAAAATAAAAGATAGTTTTTTCAATTACTGGTTGTTAAAGTTGCTTTATGAAAAAGAAACTTCTTACTAAGAATCAAATGCTTTGTAGAAAAATTATTATTTTTCTTATTCTTGCCTGTCTGGGTCTTTATGTTGGGCTTAGGGCTGTGTCGATGGATCACCACACCGCATTAGCCAAGAATGGGAATATTGAGTCGATTGATTGGATGATCAGGCAAATGGTTCGAGAGAACGCTTCTGAAAATGAATTAAATTACTGGTTAGAAAAAGCACATCATTTACCGAGCTATTTTAAATATTTATACCTTGCTGAACTTGATAAAGCTGGGATAGAGAAAAGAAATTATTATATTGAAAAGTCTGCATTTCATGGCAACCCATACATGATGTTATCTTTTGCAGTCTCCTCCTTCCAGGAAGCTGATTACTATCAGTCAGCCTTTTGGGTCAAGCATCTTAAGCAATATAATGCATTTACAGAAAAAAATACTTTTCCTCTTTTTTATAAAAAAGAAGATTGGCGCATTCCATATTATTTGAAAATACTAAATGCTTTGGATCAAAAACTTGTGACTTTTGTTTCCCATGATGAAAAACAAGAAATACGCAAGCAAGCAGAGCAATGGAAAATGAACGAACAAATCAAGCTGCCTAAGAGGTTCATCAATGAATAAAAGGTTTAAGGACGCTGTTAAAATTTTGATCATCTTCTCTCTTGTAAACATCCTTGCTGGTTATTTTTTAGAATATTCAGCAAGAAAAAAAGTCGAAGATGAGCGTCAATATCTTATCGGCATTGAAAAGCAAATCCTTGAAACAGATCGCTAGTTTTTTAATCAAATGGCCAATAGGGTTGTATATTTTTTTCATAAAAATCATTCAAGCGAGGTTGTAAGTAATTTTCAATTACAGATCCTGATACTTCATTGATAAAAGGATTGTGATAAATTTTTCCTACAGCTTTTCCGCCCAGGTGGTTGCTTGTACTGCCAATAATAAGGTGAGGCGTTGACACGTTCCCTGTATCTATTTTTTGTTGTATAGCATTTCCCAAGACACTCACACCAACACCAGCTATAGGTGCACCTGCCCCAGCTGATAAAATACCGCCCGTTATTCCCATCACATTACCAGCACCAATGTAATCAATACCATCTGCGACTGTTTTTCCAACAACGTATCCTGTTTTCAAAACTGGTCCTGTTAATGGGTTTTGATTCCACGGACCTAAAAAAGAGTCTTGTGGTCCTTTGGCATTTTCTCTGATCATCTGCCATGCGTTTGTTGCAGTGTTTTGTATGGATTGAAGATCACTTTGCAACTGTGCTTCAAGAAAGGGTTTGGGTGTAATCACTTGTTGCTGTTGTAAGAACTGCTGCGTTTGTTGATTACGTGCATTGATGAATGCGGGGTCTAACATGCCTCTTTGCTCCATGATGTGATCACGTTGTGCATCCAGCTGTGCTAGTTTCTGCACTCCTTCTGCCATTTTATTCTCACTCCAGCGGAAATAGCTTTCTTCTTGCCCTGGAAATGGTGCTGTGATGGATCTACCTGACGGCAATGTCCAGCCACGTTTTGAAGGTAGGTGTTCTGACCCTGGCAGACTATCCCACCCGAAGGGGTCTGGGGCATAGTCATTCCAATGATTGCTGCTTTGAGCCATACCACCTTCGACATAGGTAATCTCGTCATTACTCATGGGTGTTTCTCCCTTTTTACTGTTTTCCTGTTTTTGTGACTTTCAGCTCTAATCCCTGCACAGTGCTCCAGTTGCCTGTCAGATTCAGGCGAAAGCGGTGATAGCGTGCATTTGAACGACAATCAGCAACGCCGATATTGTTTGTTGTGATTTCACTCGACCATGTTGTGCTGTCATTCAATCCTTCACGGCTGCCGATTTGAACTGTTGTTGTGCCACCATCTAGGATGGGTCTGACACCTTGCACATGTGTTCTTTCTCCTTCACGTAAAGCAATTTCTTTGGTTTCCAGTGTTGCGTCAAGGTTTGCACCATTAAAAAAGCACAGTTTATGATCTGTGTTAAAGGCTGCAAGAATAGGTGCGCCACCAACCCAAACAGAGCTGTCGAGCGAGTACGCCAAATCATCCAAAGATCCTGAAATTGTATCAAGCGAATCAAGGCTTTCACCCATTGTCACAGATCTAAAAAGCCCCTCTGTTTCCAGCTCTCCAGAAGCCCAAATACCAAGTTCCCAATTATAAACCAGAATTTTGTTTGGGCGACCGCCTGTATGCCCTGCCCCTGTGTATGACCAATAAACAAGCTTGTTTATAGGGTCAGCAGCAGCTGTAATATTTGGTAAAAACGTGCGCTCTAAATCATCTAAGAAATATTCGTCAACTTTGTTTGCACCAATTGGAATGGATTCTTGTCCGTTGAACATATAAAACCCACTTTCACCAAGATAAAAAACGCGACCACCAACATGGACAACTGAATTTGGCGAAAAAGTGCCGCGATTTTTCTCAACCTCTTCAAATTGAAAGACCAGAGGAGATCCGACATAAGTCATACGCCATATTGAACGTTCCTGAATAATGACGCCATAATCACCACCGATCACAGCCTGAATGCGTCCACCTTCCCCTTGCAGATCTTGGAAATCAGCTTGTGTTGACGCGCTGACAGTCCAGTTTTCAGCATTATCAATCGCAGACCATCTAACGCGATTGGGACGATGGCCATCTGTACTGTCCCATGTGTTGCCGACGACAACGAAGTTATTAATCACGGCCAAATGATGCGCTTTGGGAGGTGTGCCGCCAAGATCCGTGAATGTTGATGAAGACTCTAAATCAAAGCTTTGAATAGGGTCTTCAAAATTTGTTGCTAAAATCTTATCGCCAAACTGTGTAAACTGCCACCTTCTGTCATCTGGCGTATTATATGTGCCTGCTTGTGAAACATCTTCAAAATTGGGTGCCGAGCTACGGTTAATACGATAAAGCTTTGATGCATCACCTGCGAAAACATAGACTTCTCCAGATCTTTTTGTCACACCAATTGCGCCCTGCATGTTTTCATCCAGTGCATTAGAATATACAGATAACCCTTTGATTGGCCTGTAATGTGATCGCATTGGCAGCACGTTTGTTGCAAGTGTTGCACCTGGATTTCCCAGCCCTGGCTGATCTGGCAAAAACTCGCCGAATGGAAGTTGCATCATTTTTTTCTCCTCTTTTTTTAATGGTTCTTGTTTTTAAAATTGCTTTATTATGTTGTGAAAATAACAATTTATTGTTAGTACGCATTGATTACTGTTTTCCGTCTTTTAATTTTAGTTTATTGTTATCTTCACAACTTATGGTTATGATGGCGGCATGAAACATTTTATGATTCTCTTTGTGGTTTTGATTGGTCTTGGCGTCTTCGCTGTGCCCGCCCCGCTTGTGCAAGAAAAGCCTAATCAAACCAAGATCTATTCCGATATCGGTAAAAAACTGCTGGTGGGAAAGCATTATTTTTTAAGTACACTGGTTCATGATTACGATCAAAAAGACCACAGCCTGACAGTGACGGAAAGAGATGGCACATTATACGTAAATGGCCTGTATCAATCAGGAGACGGCTTTATGAAAATGGATGGCATCATCACCGAGGTTCATAAAGAACACTTTATTTTTGATGGTAAAATACATCTTTTCTATAATCATCGGAATCGTTCCAGCTGGGGAAACCCCTACCGACCAGGCGAAAATGATTGTGTGGGATATGGTCCTAAAAAGTTTTATATGGAGGAAGGCCCAAACGCCCTTGATGATGATGGATTTGAGCCTTTTTATTATATTGGAGAGCGGAAAAACCAAGATGGCATGATTGAATACTGGTCAATCATGCCGTCAGAGTCTTGTGTATCATACAACAATGACAGCATGTATGAAAGCTTCGGTATAATGATATTTGTAGACGAAAGACTAGAATAACCCACTCTTCCATTTAATCGCTGTAAAACGACCCGCGGCTTCCCCGCTTGCCGCCAACGCGATAGACTTGATCGCCACGCCTGACAAGGGTCTCTTTGCTGGATGATGATCTTCGTGTTGCGAAAGGCACAACTTATGGTTATGATGGCGGCATGAAACATTTTATGATTCTCTTTGTGGTTTTGATTGGTCTTGGCATCTTCGCTGTGCCCACCCCGCTTGTGCAAGAAAAGCCTAATCAAACCAAGATCTATTCCGATATCGGTAAAAAACTGCTGGTGGGAAAGCATTATTTTTTAAGTACAATGCTTCATCACTACGACCAAAAAGACCACAGCCTGACAGTGACGGAAAGAGACGGCACATTATATGTAAATGGTCTGTATCAATCAGGGAATGGCTTTATGAAAATGGATGGCATCATCACCGAGGTTCATAAAGATCACTTCATTTTTGATGGTAAGATTCATCTTTTCTATAATCATCGCAGTCTTCGCTCCAGTTGGGGGAATCCCTACCTGCCAGGTGAAAATGATTGTGTGGGATATGGCCCTCAGAAGTTTTATATGATAAGAGATGCTAATTATCCCGATGACAATGGATTTGAAGTTATAAGATATACTGGGAGAAGAAAAAACCCTAACGGTATAACAGAATATTGGGAAGTTGAAAGTTCGAGTCCTTGTGTGAGTAACAGACCTTTAGAAGATAATCCTACATATGAAAACTTCAGCATAATGATCTTTGTAGACGACAAACCAGAATAACCCACTCTTCCATCTAATCGCTGTAAAACGACCCGCGGCTTCCCCGTTTGCCGCCAACGCGATAGACTTGATCACCGCGTCTGACAAGGGTCTCTTTGCTGGATGATGACCCTGCTTTTGTTGGAGACTTTGCCAATAAACCGCCTTGTAAAGACTGTCGCGGAGCTTTTTGCATAAGCGCGCGCAAAGGTGAACCTGCATGGTGTGGAGATTTCATGAGGCTGGAAAGTTTTAATGTTTTAACATCTTTATTTTGTGGTTGATGATCCATTATTTTGACCTTTACATTACCAGCCGTGCTGGGTTGCGGGCCAAGAGGCCTCATTCTCACTTTATGACGATCTGTTGCGGGAAGATTTTGTATCTTTGGGGCATCAGAAGACATGTTTTGTGATTGAGACATATGTGCTTCTTGTTCAGAGGAATCTTCCTGACGTTCTTCTTCCTTGTTTTGACCTTCGTCTTGATCACGCTGTTTTTGTTGTTTTTGCCATTCTTTCATCTGTGGATGATGTGGATGACGCTTGTCCTCGAACAAAGGTTTGGTTTCTTGTTCAACCATATCCAATCCTTGCTTTTTAATAATGCTGACACGGTCTTCCCAGCCTGGATTGTCTTTGTGATGTGGCTGTTTTTGCATAGCGTTTCGACGTCTTTCTGAAAATTTCTCAATAAATTCACGTCTTTCATCCGCGTTAAAGCCATTAATAATCCCGCGTGTGCCTTCACCCAGGCTTGGAAATCTTTGATCATAAATATAAGTTTTTGTGCCTGTAATATCGCCATCTTTACGCGCGGGTACTTTTGTTGGGTTATTTTTTCCCATCTCGCTTAACGTTTTTTGAACCATTTCACTTATCTTTTTTGAAGAAGCATTAACATATGCATCAAACAAAACTTGGCGTACGCCATCATCCGCGATACGATCAACATTTGTTTGCATATAATGTTGTTCATACAGGATTTGTTTTGCCTGTTCATTATCCAAATTTTTAATATCCAAATTTGGATAAGTTTCTTTCGTTATGCCGTAATTTGTTTCACCACCAGGATCGGACTCTGGATCGCGGTTTGAATAACCACCTTCCATTTTTTTTGTCATTGCATAGACTTTTTTAAATCCTTCATCATGATTCCACGTATCATGATTGGGCTTGGTATCAGCGGTCCAATTTTTTACCTCAGGCCCAGGAAGAAAATTACGTGCTGTGTGACGTGTTTTTATATAGGGATCATCCCCTTCACCCTCTTCCACAGCATGATTGATTTCCACAGATTTCGGCACTGTGATCGTTGTAGAAGATGTTGCAGCCTTGTCAAAATCCCCTGCAAATTTTACAGGATCGACCTCTACCGTACGGCCTGGTTTGAATCCCATTTTTTTTAATGTATCTATTTCACGGGCTTGTGAAGGATACATACGACGATGCAAAACCTCTTCCTCTTTTGAAGAAAATGTTGGCAGTTGTACGGTTGTTGTGTTTGAACGCATCCCCAGCGCATGGTGCATACGCTCTTCATTTTTATCCCGAAAGCGAGGTTTATGCGACTTAACAAAATTAAAATTCTTCATAAGCTCTTCTCCTTATAGTTGAGTTGTCAATAGATGAAATTTGTGGTTATATTGTTTTTATGAAACATTTTATGATTCTCTTTGTGGTTTTGATTGGTCTTGGCATCTTCGCTGTGCCCACCCCGCTTGTGCAAGAAAAGCCTAATCAAACCAAGATCTATTCCGATATCGGTAAAAAACTGCTGGTGGGAAAGCATTATTTTTTAAGTACAATGCTTCATCACTACGACCAAAAAGACCACAGCCTGACAGTGACGGAAAGAGACGGCACATTATATGTAAATGGTCTGTATCAATCAGGGAATGGCTTTATGAAAATGGATGGCATCATCACCGAGGTTCATAAAGATCACTTCATTTTTGATGGTAAGATTCATCTTTTCTATAATCATCGGAACCGTTCCAGTTGGGGTATTCCGTACCGACCAGGTGAAAATGATTGTGTGGGATATGGTCCTAAAAAGTTTTATATGGATCAAGATTTCAACACCCCTGATGATGATGGGTTTGAAGTTGCTTACTATATTGGAGAGCGGAAGAACCCTGACGGTATGGCTGAATATTGGTGGACTAAGCCATCAGGACTCTGTGTGGATAACAATCCACCAGGCGGGTGGCGCACATATAAATATTTTGTTATCAGAATCTTCGTAGACGAAAGACTAGAATAACCCATTCCCCCATTTAATCGCTGTAAAACGACCCGCGGCTACTGTGTCTGTCACTTATAATCATATTGTGCATATCACAACTTATGGTTATGATGGCGGTATGAAACGTTTTCTTGCTTTTTTTATTATTCTGATCGCTGTTGGTATTTATAGCTCACCTTCAATACGACAATATGACCGTCCTCATCAAACCAAGATCTATTCCGACATTGGGAAAAAGCTGTTATTGGGTGATCATTTGATGATGTATACTTCTATTATCGACAGAGCTTTTTACCCCAAAGGCAAAGTAACTATCGTTGAAAAAGACGAAACACTTTATCTTGATGGATTCGAACATACGCGCGCAGGGTTTATCAAAATGAACGGCATTATTACCGAGGTTCATAAAGATCGCTTTGTCTTTGATGGAACGATTCATTTATATCAAAATCTTTTTGGCCCCCGCTTTTCTGGTATTCCTTATGTCCCAGGTCAACTGGATTGTGTTGGGTCGGGATTGTATACCTTTTATATGGATAAAGAGCAAAATGCTGGCGAAGAGCTTGCCTATTTACTGATCCCAAGAAAAGACTATGACGGTGATACAGAATATTGGTTTATCAGCCGTGAACGACAAATTTGTACCAAGAATGGTGATCCAGAAAAATATCCAGAATATGATCATATAAACATTCTCATCTTTATGCTTGATGACATCATTAAAAACTAATCACTGTAAAACGACCCACGGCTACTGTGTCTGTCACTCATAATCATATTGTACATACCACAACTTATGGTTATGATGGCGGTATGAAACGTTTTCTTGCTTTTTTTATTATTCTGATCGCTGTTGGTATTTATAGCTCACCTTCAATACGACAATATGACCGTCCTCATCAAACCAAGATCTATTCGGATATTGGGAAAAAGCTGTTATTGGGTGATCATTTGATGATGTATGGAGATATTATTGACAGGTCTTTTTACCCCAAAGGCAAGGTAACTATCGTTGAAAAAGATGCGACACTTTATCTTGATGGATTCGAACATACGCGCGCAGGGTTTATCAAAATGAACGGCATTATTACCGAGGTTCATAAAGATCGTTTTGTCTTTGATGGAACGATTCATTTGTATCACAATCTTTTTAGCAGAAACTCTTCCGCCATTCCTTATGTTCCAGGTCAACTGGATTGTGTTGGATCGGGATTGTATACCTTTGATGTAGAAAAAGCAGAAAATGGTGGGGAAGGCCTTGCTTACTTGATGATTCCAAGAAAAAATAATGGTTACACGGAATATTGGATTAGCAAGAACACACGAGAGATGTGTGTTAAGAATGGTGATGCAAACATACTACCTAAATATAAACCTGTTGGTATTTTGATCTTCATCGGCCATGACATCATTAAAAACTAATCACTGTAAAATAACCCACGGCTACTGTGTCTGTCACTTATAATCATATTGTACATATCACAACTTATGGTTATGATGGCGGTATGAAACGTTTTCTTGCCTTTTTTGTTATTCTGATCGCTGTTGGTATTTATAGCTCACCTTCAATACGACAATACGACCGTCCTCATCAAACCAAGATCTATTCCGACATTGGGAAAAAGCTGTTATTGGGTGATCATTTGATGATGTATACTTCTATTATCGACAGAGCTTTTTACCCCAAAGGCAAAGTAACTATCATTGAAAAAGACGAAACACTTTATCTTGACGGGTTCGAACATACGCGCGCAGGTTTTATCAAAATGAACGGCATTATTACCGAGGTTCATAAAGATCGTTTTGTCTTTGATGGAACGATTCATTTATATCAAAATCTTTTTAGCAGAAACTCTTCCGCCATTCCTTATGTTCCAGGTCAACTGGATTGTGTTGGGTCGGGATTGTATACCTTTTATATGGGAGAGCTAGAAAACGGCAGTGAAAGTGCTGCTTATTGGATGATTCACAGAAAAAGTGAAGGCTATACAGAGTATTGGTTTCTTAAAAAACCGCAAAAAACTTGCATAAAAAATGGCCCATCAAATAAAGGGGCAAGCTATGATGATTTTTCTGTCACGATCTTCATCGGCCATGACATCATTAAAAACTAATCACTGTAAAATGACCCTCGGCTTCCCCGCTTGCCGCCAACGCGATAGACTTGATCGCCACGCCTGACAAGGGTCTCTTTGCTGGATGTGTCCCTGCTTTTGATATCCAAAATTCCTTTCTTGTGCTGTGTGGTTTTTATCTTTTTTTTCAGCACATGTTCCACCAACTTCCCAGGACCAGGATGACGTTGATCCAGCAAGCCTGACACCTGCTCTGTGGGTTTTGTTTTTTGTAGATCTTTATGTTCTAAGGTCCGTATTTTATACTTACCTGGCGATTTTTGATGTCGTCCACGCCATGTGTTTATTTTTTCAGAGCTCTCTTGTCGCCCCTCCCACATGCCTACATGACTGCTTTGGGAAGACATTTTTTCTTCTTTTGTATTTTGATCTTGTTCATGGCTTTGTTCCTTCTGTGTATCATTTTTTCTTTGATGTTGTTTCTGCCATGCACGCATGTCTGGATGATGTGGGTGGCGTTTATCTTCAAATGTTGGTGGCGTTTCTTCACCTAACATTTTTAAGCCTTCTTTTTTAATATTTGGCACACGTGTTTTCCAGCCAGGGTTTTTATCCGCTGTTTCAAGAGACTGTAAATATGCCTCACGTGCTGCAGAAAATTTCTCGATAAATTCTTTTTTCTCTTCCTGATTGAAATTGTTAATGATCGCACGCGTCCCCTCACCAACACCATCTCTTGTATGATCACTTTTCTCATTAGGGTTGTATTTATAAAATCTTGATCCATTTATAATCTGACCATCTTGTTGGCGATTCGGCAGTTCAACTTGAATGCTTTTTCCCATTTTTATTAATGTTTTTTGAACAACTTTATTCACGCGATCAGCTGATGAGTTTACATAAAAATCATACATAACTTGGCGTACGCCATCATCTGCGATGCGATCGACATTTGGTGCTAAATAATGGTGTTCATATAAAATTTGTTTAGCCTGTTCTTTGCTAAGGTTTTTGATATCCAGGTTGGGATATGTGTTTTTTGAAATTCCGTATTTTGTTTCGCCACCTCTATCAGAGCCTATGGGACGATTGGCATATCCACCCTCTGCTTTTGCAGTGGCGACGTTTACTTTCTTAAAGCCTTCGTCGTGATTCCATGCGTCGTGCGCAGGTTTTGTTTTATCAGTCCAGTTTTTGACGTTTGGATCAAAGACACGACCACTATGGTGCATTTTACCATAAGGGCTGGACAGCGTTTTGCCAGTCTGTTTTGTTGGGAGCTCATGACCAATTTGCACATGTTTAGGAGTGTTTAATGTCAGAGATGCCTGTTGAAACGCAGGCTCAAAACGTGCGACTTCAACTTGTGTTGTCTCGCCTGGCTTAAATCCCATTTTCTTCAAAGCTTCAATTTCACGCCTGTCTTGCGGGAACATATTATAATGCACATCTTCCACCTCTTTTGATTCAAAGCGTGGTATTTTCACATGAAGCATCTCTCTCGGTGTGCCGTTGATTGCACGATACATTGCGGCTTCGTCTTTGTTACGAAAACGTGGTGTGTATTTTTTAATAAATCTTGAACTTTTCATCAATTTCCCTCCCTTGTTAGACATCTCGGCTTGGCATCTTGATCAAAGTACGAGGCCCTGTTTCGATAAAGTGACGATATCCTCCTGGCCCTTCTATAATAATACGTTTTGGTTTATGGATTGGTTCTGCTGGGGCCGCTGTTTTCTTCGCTATTTTCTTGCGTACCGTGCTCTTTTTTTTAGGCTTATCCGTCATGTTTTCCTCCTTTAACCTACGCGCGCGCTTAGAATTGATCCTGCATTGTTTTCACGGTCATCTTCGCTTTGAATTTGGCTGCGGACCATTTGATATTTATTTTCCCATATCAAAATACGTTCATCATTCATGATATATGACTCGGCTTCGGACAAGGCTGCGAACAACAGTAGGTCTGGTGCATTTGTCAAAAACCAATTTGTTGGATTTGCATCGGAAAGATCAGTGATCTTCTTATAATAAACGCCTTTTACATTATATCCAGAATCAGGGTAAGGTCCGAAAATGAAATTATCACCTTCGCGTGCGATATAGCATGGCTTGGCGTCTGCAGCGCGTGTGGGATAGTACTGATATATCCATTCTGCTGATTTGCGTTCCAGCCACTGTGTTGGGCTGCCATCAATATAGGCGTGCTTCAATGCGATATAGTCAGACGGCACAGTAATGATGCCGGATGCGATCGTTTCATCAAGACTTTCTTCCATCGCACGAATACGCAAGTCACGATTAATACGTTTTTCACCTAACCGAATAAGATCAGGAATAATACTTGCCATATCGCTTCGTGCCAACCAATTAGACACGGCTGTTTGTAATTCTGAATAAGTTGTAATACTCATATTCTCCTCCTTTTAATGATATAAAATATGTATTGAATTTGTTTCGAGTGACTTAAAATAAAGATAGTTTTTTCAATTACTGGTTGTTAAAGTTGCTTTATGAAAAAACACATTTTCTTTGGTCTTCTTTGTCTTCTCATTCTTTGGGGTTTGTTTTTAAAGCCGCAAGGTGCCTCTGATGCCTTCGAAAAAGGCGATTATGAAACGGCTTACAAGATATTAAATGACATCAATGATAACAATAAAACAGCATCAGATTGGATGATGTTAGGGATGATGTATGAAAAAGGTATTTATGTTGAGCAAGATTTTGATTTTGCTATAAAATATTACGCGAACGCAATTAAGATAAAGCCGTTGGAGCAAGCTTATTTTGCGCTTGCACGTATTTACTATCAAAAAGAAGATGCTGAAAACACATTGCGCTTTGTCAATAAGTTAATTCAGATGCAGTCTGTTTACGGGTATTCTTTTAACGCCAACCTTTATGAAAAAGGCATTTTTGTTAACAAGAACCAAGAAAAAACTGAATATTTTTATACAAAAGCAGCTGAAACAGGAGACGCCACATCAGTTTTTATGCTTTCTGTTATTAACCTTAAAAAGCAAGAGTTCTTTAAAGCCGCGGTTCAGAATAATATTTTTAAAAAATCTTACGAAAGAGGCCTAAGAAGAAATTTTTTAGATAATATATTTGCTGGCAGTTCTTTAGATTTACAAATCCGAGAAACGATCAAGCTTTCAGAAAAAATGGACCTTGTTTTTCAAAAGAAACTATCTCCTCAACATTTCAAATATGCAAAGCTGCTTGCCAGTAAGTGGCGTCCTGGTATGTCTTTTGAAAGATTCTTTGATCAAAGCCTTACCAAAAATCACCCTCGATAGTATGCTTTTTATCTGTAGAAGATGTGTGTGCGTCACCAATCTCTCCAGCAACACGCCCTGCGCCATATCGTAAAAATGGATTAGACGTAATTTGTTTTGTCAAAGTTGTCGCAATGCTACGAGAGTTCTTTCCTAAAGTTGTCTTTTCTCCAGAAGCTCCTAAAATATTATTTGTAATTTTTTCAGCTGCAATCATTGCGTTTTTATTTCTTGTGATGCCTCCAACAATAAGAGCAGCAGCATCCCCAGGTGTAACATATTTATTAACAGTTTCAATACCTGCTTGCACAACAGGAGGTCTTGCTTCCCTCATTTCTTGGGTTGGATTCAATATCCTATCAGCAACCTGATACCCGACTTGTCCAACGCTTGGCACATTAACGCCTTGCACTTGAATAGGTTGAACGGCGTGGTCAACGAATGTGCTGACGGCGTTTCCAGGTTGTCTCAGATATTCCACGGCATTTTGATAGCCATTAATGATATTTTCTTGTGCTTTTTCAAGAAAGGGTTTGGGTGTAATCACTTGTTGCTGCTGTAAGAACTGCTGCGTTTGTTGATTACGTGCATTGATGAATGCTGGGTCTAACATACCTCTTTGCTCCATGATGTGATCACGTTGTGCATCCAGCTGTGCTAGTTTTTGAATCCCTTCTGCCATTTTATTCTCACTCCAACGGAAATAGCTTTCTTCTTGCCCTGGAAATGGTGCTGTGATGGATCTGCCTGATGGCAATGTCCAGCCACGTTTTGAGGGTAAGTGTTCTGACCCTGGCAGACTGTCCCATCCGAAGGGGTCTGGGGTATAGTCATTCCAATGATTGCTGCTGCCTTGCCCTTCACTGACAGAGGGTGAAGAATGATCATTCAACGCACCGCCCTCGACATAGGTAATCTCGTCATTACTCATGGGTGTTTCTCCTTAAAATAAGTTTAAATATGGTGTTTTTTCTTTTATGATGTACAAAGTTTTGTTATGCTTTAGCTTGGAAAGCACAAGATATTGAAGTGGGCCTGATGTATATACAAAAAATCATTAATCTTTTCCTGAGGCTGAAACAGAGTTTTTGGAATATTATTTTGATTGAGTTGGATCACAACGGTAATCGTATCATAGAAGAAAAAATTCCCTCACCCTCTTCTCGTACCAAGGAAGAGATGAAGCCTATTCTCTCTGGTCCTTCGAAAGAAAAAGCGAATGAAGCTTTCAAAATTATCAAGTCAGGAAAAAGAGAGAAAGATGACCGACGCTTACCGTCTTATCATGAATCTCAGAAAATACCCAATTTACGTATTGTCAGCACACCAGAAGGCAATAAATTGCCCCAATTCAATATTTTTGGTGAAACCGAACTTCCTAAATTTGATACCACACGTTATTTATATGCACATTTCTCTGAAAATCCACGCGATTTAAAACAAACCTACCCTATTACGACAAACAAAGATGGTGTGCCTTTCGAGGTTGATTATTTTGCTTTTGCTAGCGAGCTGCTTGCACATTTTCCTGGTATTTTCATTGGTAAGCCTAAAAATGCAAAAGCTGAAGCCGTCTCCCTAGATCTTTTTCAAAAAATTATGATGAGCCATACAGACCATGTCGCAAGCGTACATGTTGAGCTTCCCCAGTATACAAAGAAGTATATTGATTTAATGTATAATCAATCGGACCAAAGGATTGAACAAACTTTTCTTCCTGATACAGGCGAATGGTTTCGCATGATGGGCAGTCAAGAACGTCAGTTATGGCGCAATTTAGAAGATCTTTTTGAATGGCGAGAAGCTTACACAAGTCTACTTATTAAGGTCTTTAAGCTTGATCCATCAATTTCTAACATCATGTTCTCTGCACGACAATTGGGTCTAAGAATATTCCCTTATGAGCGCCTTAGTGATTTACAAGGCAATCCTGATGCTGGGCAGGTTGTTAAGCGTATCAGTACGGGTACATATGTATCTCCCGAAGATTATTGGCGTGAGAAACATTTACAAGGCAACCATTTTAAGCGTCAACAAATAGCATATAATAATTATCTATTGCGCGAAGCTGGTGTCGAAAAAACTAAATATCTTGTTTATGGTGAAGGCTTGCAAGGTTTTAGTGGCAAAGTTCAAAACTGGGACGCACCTGGTTTAGGCGTGCGGCTTGAAATTCCCTCTCTCTTTTTCATCGCCTCTGACGAAGTTGAAACACATGGCATTTATAAAGCTGGTTATAATTGCTACTTCCTTGTTA
Organism: Alphaproteobacteria bacterium; assembly: GCA_030425825.1. Lineage (GTDB taxonomy): Bacteria > Pseudomonadota > Alphaproteobacteria > JAUHZY01 > JAUHZY01 > JAUHZY01. The sequence goes on along the minus strand of JAUHZY010000001.1, from coordinate 592,930 downwards.
TTCCTGATAAAATTGAGGAAGAACAAGTTGTACAGCAAGCCCTTCTCACAGATCAAACAGACGCACCAATAGCGCTTCCAAATGCTGCGAATGATATCCCTCAGCAAGAGGTTGCAGCGGTTAATACAGAAATGACACCGCGTGAGAAAAGACGCGCAGCTGCACGGGCGGCTTCACAGAAAAAAACAACACAAGAAACAAGCGCAACACAAAGTCAAGTACCTGAAAATGAAACTCCCCTTGAAAAGCGCCGTCGTTTGCGCCGTGAAAGACGTGAGGCTGCCGCTGCTGCTGCTGCCGAAAAACAGCAAGCTGTTGGTGGTGAGGGCTAGTTCTTTTTCAAAAGATTCCACACATGAGGGTACAGTTCTTTGAATACCATATCTGTATTTTTTAAGTGCAATTGTGGAAAGGCAATAACCTTTGCTTTTTCATCACGAAACAATCGTCCATATTGACTTTTATGGCGTACAAAGAAATGACTTGGTTGATAGTTTTCCACAATTAAACACACCCTGGAGACGTACGAAAAAAGCGATTTTCGGGATCATTCAACCATTGCTTCATTTTTTTCTTATCGTTCCAAATCTTCTTTTTGATTAAGTCTTCAACAATAACAGCAGGAATGCTCGCAACACGTTTGAAGTCTTTTGATGGTGTGTAGCCTGTCGTTTCATTATAAAGCGCTTTATTGTTTTTTATGATTGCACCAATATCTTGGCTTCTCTCAATTGTTAAGCGATCATTCACGTCATCATAATGTGCTGTTGTCGTGACAATATCTTTTTCAATGATTTCTTTAGACATACTTCCTCCTAACTAATGAATTCGTTCATTTCTGTGTTTTGTTGGCTGCTCAGGGCTGCTTCAAACATACACAGATTTTCTTTACGGTTTGTTTTGTGTTCTAGATATAAAATATTATCAGCATCTGGATTATTGCTAAGATCCTCAAACGTGAGTTCGTTGATGGATGACCCTGTGTACCAGAAGCTGTTGGTTAGATTGTCATCTGCCTGTTTTATTGCAGGTGCCACCTCAGGCATCTTCACTTTTGTCTCGGCATCATTGTGACCGTGAAAGGCACGATTGATAAGACCAAACGCCATTGCGTCATCAGAGGCATCCGACAATGCAGGAATTTTCACGCCTGTTTGAGAGATTTCAATGCCATTGATCGTAAAACCATCTCCGGCAGAAACCTGCTGATAAATTTGAACGAATGCACTTCCAGATGATGCTGTTGGTGTAAATATATATTCTTTCCACCCTTGTGATGTATTAAATCCTATATTGCTTTCAAACGAAGAACCATTCCAAAACCTCAAATAGATTAAATCTGTTTGATCTGCGCTGTGAAGATACCATCTAATTGTATAGGTAATGCCGACTTCCCATTGGCTGTTTGGTAAAAATGATTGTGTCGAAGATATACCTAAAAAGGCATTAGGATTAGCGGAGTTACGAACACAATAAACGCCATTTGCCGTCATTGATGATCCGTCCATATCTGCACCTTGTAAACTAAACAATGATTGGTTGATGCCGTCGCCATTTGTCAAATATATATCAATGCCTGTGTCTTCTAAGGTGTACAGCGTAAAGTCATTGATGCTTTGTATTGTGTATTCTTCACTGAAACCTTTGAGTAAGTTATAGTGAAATACATCTTGCTGACTCCCCCAAAGTGTTGCTAGCGTTGCATTTTGGATGTCACCGTGGTTTTCGTTTCCTGATGCGTCATATACTTTTGCCCCTGCGCCTTCTGCAAGGGGAAAATACTGTATAGGGCTTGTTGACAGATGTTCCCCATTGTAAATACGACTTACTTCTTGTGCATTAAGCTCTTTATTATAAACACGCACGTCTGCCATTTTTCCATCAGAGTATGCAGAATTATATCGCGCGAGATAAAAAGAGTCGTCTAAAGAAAACGTTGTTGAAAGAGTGTTTTCAAACGTAACGCCATTGGCTGTATCATCAGTGCCGTTAAGATAGAACTTAATACCTGAAACATCTTCTGAGCCATCATAAGTGAAAACAAGATGATACCACTGACCTGCGCTTAAAGCTTTTGTTCTCAAACGACACATTTGACTAGCTGTATAACGAACAGCAAAGTTAAATCCATCGGTTGATTGTGAAATGCTGATACTTTCATCATATGTATTTGATAGGCCATAAACCATGATCCCTCCCGAAGGGTCAATCGTAGAAAGTTTCACCCAACAACAAAAAGACAATGCTTCATTGCTTGCAGCACCATAAGCATTAGAAACAATATGGTCATTGACACCATCAAACGTGGCGCAGTTGCTGTTGATTAAATCAAGGTTATATTTCACACGGCCAAAGCATTGAAGAGCAGAACCAAGAACATCATTAGATGTGTCAGATTCATTTCTTGGCACCTTTACATTGTATATACTGCTGCCAGCATATGAAAAAGCAACAAGACCACTCTCATTTGACTTTATATTACCAGAACCTTGGTCTTCAAAAGTCCATTTTTCATCATTGCCGTCCCATTGAATGCGGATGCTGCGTAAAGATCCGTTAAATGCCCTTCTCGCGCTCCCAGATGCTTGTGCGGTTGCGCCAAACATCTCCAGGTCAAAGCTGGTGCTAGATGGAGGGTTGAAAGAGGTAATCGTGACAGAATCATGGTATATCTCTACATTGTTTTGATCAAAAATCTGACAAATACATTCTGTTGCATTGAATGTAAACCTGACCTTAAAGTTTTTATAAGTACGTAGGTCAAAACCTCCCGAAGAAAATGATCCAGATGTATACACAAAAAATGACATTATTGGCGTAAAATCTCCTGAGCTATAACTTAAACCTGCCCAAGTGTTGTCGCTAGCTGTTCTTTCGCCCCATATGGCATCTTGACTTGATCCATTGTACTCAGCAACAACAGCTTCCCATACATCCCCTTCTTGTGGAGATCTGATTGGGCTTTCTAGGTACCAGTAATTATCACTGCATTCAGCAATCCATGAATAACCAACATCATTTTGCCAAGATTTTACAACTTCTGTATCAGTTGAATGGAATGTTGTTAATGTTGTGTTTATGATCGTGCCATTATACTCATTACCTGACGAGTCATAAGCCACACTTCCACCGCCCTCATCACATTTCCAAAAACCGATAGGCATCGTGCCATAATCATTTAGGTCATTATAAACCTTTGAGACTTCCAATGAAGATAACGCGCTATTAAATACTTGAGCGCCATAAATTGACCCATCAAAGTTTTCAATCCCAGTCCTTATTGCCCCGATCAAAAATGGATTTGTAGAATCATGAATCTCTGTGAAAATATCATCTTGGGTTTTAGTGACTGTTGCCTCTAATCCATCGATATAAACTTTAAGAGATCCACTGCCCCATGTAAAACCGACATGATGCCAGTCACCATCATTTACGACTGTTGTTGATTCGTAAATCTTACTTGAGTTCGCATATTGCCCATCTTCACTTAGAAAGACATCCAATACGCCAGTGGTATTAACGCCGATAAAGAAAGACCTTTGATTGCTAAGTGTCTCGTACCTTGATAAAACATAACCCGTTGCCGAGGCCGTTGTCTTGATCCAAGCAAAACAGGAAAGGCTTGTTAGGTTATTTCCTATATCACCACAATCAATATAATCATCAACACCATCAAACATATAGCATCTGCCAGCTTGAACAGGTCGAATTTCATCGCCTGACTTGTCGATAATTTGATGGTTTCTTATGCCTGCATCTTGTTGAAAGTGCCACGTCAGCAATGTTCTCAATTTTGTTGGCAGAAAATCTGCCGAAGATACGGGGCGTTCTAAAAGCCCTTCGCTTTTCAATAACATATTCCCTCCTAACTAATGAATTCGTTCATTTCTGTGTTTTGCTGACTGCTCAGGGCTGCTTCAAACATACACAGATTTTCTTTACGGTTTGTTTTGTGTTCTAGATATAAAAGATTATCAGCATTTGGATTATTACTAAGGTCCTCAAACGTGAGTTCGTTGATGGATGACCCTGTGTACCAGAAGCTGCTGGTTAGATTGTCATCTGCCTGTTTTATTGCAGGTGCCACCTCAGGCATCTTCACTTTTGTCTCTGCATTATTGTGACCGTGAAAGGCAGGGCTTGTGACCTTTAAAGATGAAAAGCCTTTAGGTGCTTTCATTGGATAAAGCGTTCCAGAATATGTAGGTGTATACGCGCCTGTTAAGTCTGTATAGGTACCATCTCCCCCATCACGCATCTGCATGACTAAGTGATTTGATTGACTGTGTGTTGTGGCGTTTGTCAGTTTTCCAGAGTTGTAAAGCTCTGTGATTTCTATAGAGCTTAAGTTTGTGTCAAAAACAGAAGCATCTATTAAAAGGCCATTATAAGCTCTTGTCATGCTGCTAATACTAAGATGCTGGATAACAGTATCAAGACTATCATTAAGCGGTTCAGACCTTGTTTCAGAAAATACACCGTCAATATAAAGATGAAAATCTGTATTATCCCTTACCATTGTCACCATGTGAAGCTGGCCATCTTCCATTGAGGTGTCAGAAAACAATACTGCGGTACCGCCTGATCCTGTTTGAAAGTAAAAACTGTAAGGTCCAAAAGGACGGATAGAGAATATATATCCACCATTTGATCCAATTATTGTACACTCATTCTGGTCCCACTTCATCCATATATTGAATGTGTGACGTGTCCCTATATTTATCGGGCTTGTATGAAAATCTATTTTTGCAGTACTCGATTGCTCGTACCAAGAACATGCGCTGAAACCCTGCATCATATTGTAATGATAAACGTCTTGTGTCGTTCCCCAGAAATTAGCCAAAATAGCATTTTTGACCACACCATGATTGTTGTTGCCCGAGGCGTCGTACACGGTGACAGAGTTCCCTTCTGCAAGAGGATAAAAGACCTCAATATTTGTTTCGGTTTGTCCTATTTTAATGCCTGCAATTGATCCTTCCAGATCATTTGCACCGCTTGCTCTATTGGCAATTCTTGTGTAGCCATCTGCTGTAGAAAAATCAAAAGTTTCGTCTCGCGATACTGACTCAATTAAAATATTTTCAGCATCATAAATAGACATGGTTTGTACGCCATCGTTAAATTGACAAACCACACGATACCAATTGCCGTCATCGTAATTTGTACCAACTGAATCAAGCTGTACAGATGCGCCGCCATCATCCATAACATAGCCAAGAAAACCACTGCCAAAGGTTAGGCGAATATCATCTCCTCCGGTATGTCGAATACTAAACAGCATACCTCCAGTATTAGATGTGCTGCTAAACCAACATTCTGCATAAAAAGATGACCATGATGTAATATCCAGTGTGCCAACTTCTATATAGTCATTAATACCATCAAAGCTTGCACAAGATGATTTTATCAAGTCTAAGTCGTATTTCACACGTCCAGAATAATATATATTGTTGAATTGAGCATCTATGGTTTTATCAGCCTCATTGCGTGGTGCTTTTTGCCAAAAACTATTATCTGTATTCAGCAGTCGTCCATTATTCTGATGATGGCTTATATCCTCAATAATATGGCTGTCATCCTTTAAAGGTGCCCAGAAAACAAGACTTTCTGAAGTACTGCTAGACAGTAAGTTGTAATTTTGACCATTTGTATATAATTCTGAAACATCATCTGAACTGAGTGTTTTTGACCAAACTGAAATATCACTTTGGTTGCCAATAAAGTGATTAGAATAGGTAACGGGCTCTCCAATTCTAAAGTTAAGGTCATTATATGAAAGTGTGTTTGTTGTCATCAGTGAGCCTGAAGCCGTTGGCGTTATCGCTGTGTTGTTATAATATATTTTAACGTCCCCTCTTCCATCACCGTCTGGACTTGTTGGATCGTATGTAATAACGACATGACACATGTTTCTGTAATCTGTTTCATCATTAGCTGTTGACCAAACAGATGTACGACTACCACTTGAAAACCAAAAATTAGTTGTTCGGTGTACGCCAGCTGTCCAACGGAATCCTGAGCTTGTACCGTTTAGCCAATACGCTAAAATCGTATGGCTTGTATTTACATTCGTATCTAAGTGGATCCATCCTGAAATTGAAAAAGCTTCGTTTGCATTAAATTTCAATGCGTCGATATTGCCAAAATCTATAAAGTCATCTGTACCATCAAAACTTGTATAGGCTGTATAGCCAACATCATTTTGATATGATTTTTGAATATCACTATCTGTTTCATGGAAACTTGATAAAGTTGCATTTGTGATCGTTCCTGTATAATTATTTCCGCTTGAATCATAGGCTTGATCGCCTGCGCTTTCATCCATTTTCCACCAAGCAGCCATGCCTCTTTCAATGTAATTCCCTGCATGCATATTTGCACACTCAATATCTGTAGGCGGTATTTCTCCGCCATTCGCACTCAGGTACAAAATAACATCTCTCATCTTTCCGTGAATTGCTGATGAAGATTTGCTAATTTCATCTATGAACCCGAAAGCATTTGTTGTTCCATTTGTTTGGTTGACTTGTATGCCATCTACAAACAATGTGTATTCTTTATTTTCTGTTACATTGTTAAAGCGGTAAATAACGTGATGCCATGTGTCGTCTCGCAAATCCACGCCACCTAAAAGATTAATGCCATCTACTTTCATTTTGATTTGGCCATTAGAAAAACCCATGTCATCTATAGCGCCGCCGCCATTAATAATAGACTGGTTTGCACCACCACTTGAATCAAGTTTGATCCAAGCCGCCAGAGTGATACCGTATTTATTTCCTGTGTTTGTGATGCTTATACTGTCATTGATGCCATCAAACAAATAACATCTTCCAGCTTGAACGGGACGCATTTCATGGCCTGCTTTATCGATGATTTTATTATTGACGATTCCAGCATCTTGTTGAAAATGCCACGTCAGTAAAGTACCTATTTTTGTCGGCAAGAAATTTGCGGACGAAACAGGACGCTCTAGCAATCCTTCGCTTTTAAGCAGCATGATTTTTCCTTCCTTATTTTTGGCGACACCTACTCGACAGAATAATCTGCCTGAATCTTGTGTTTTGTTTCTGATGATGTAAAAACATTAGCTAAGCCAAAATGATCTATCCAAACAGTTAATTCGTCATATGGAACAATATCTTTACGATTACCGTTTGTATCACGACAGCCGACGATCATGACGGCATGTGTGTCATTCTCAAAAAAGCTGACATATTCACGCCATTTTTTAATAGCTTCTTCATCATTTTCATTGATGTATGATCTTTCAGGAAACCCTGCTGGAACAGCATCATCCAAGACATATTTTGCAACTTCAACACAGCCAACAAAGCCATGAATAGGAATGTCATCTGCAATAAGTGTTTCGAATTGTGTACGGCTCATTCCTACATCTAGTTGATCTGGAATTGTTTTATTTGCCAATTCAATAATTGTTGCGTTTTCTTTGTTATTAGTTGTTATGATACAAACAGACATTGATTCCTCCTATCGTCCCATTGGTGTTACGTACAATGTTCCACCTGTGCTTGATTCAATCACAGCAATTTTTTCACCTGGATGAACATGGAAATAACGCTCTGATTTATCTCCTGAAATGAACATAGATGTGCTTGTAGCAGCTGTTGGATTGGTGCCAATTTCAACAAAGCAATCTTCTGTTGCAACCAAGCGAATTTCGAAGCAATGTGCTGGAACTTCTGCTGATTGCGCTGATGTTGCATTAAAGCTGACAGCTTCAGAAGCTGCAACAGGACGTAATGTTTGAAAAATATTTTTGTAAGACATGATTTCCTCCTTATTTGTTGTCATGTAAAATTAAAAATAGAGAGTTGCGAAACCCACAACCCAAGGTTAGAATCCTTTTATGAAAGACTTTCTTATTTTCTTTTGCGCACTGATCGTGTTGGGTGCTCACGCCATGCCTGAAAAAAGGCCCGTAGAATATGTAAATCCAATGTTTTATGGAAAGTGGGAATTAAGCCGCTCGCGAGATGGCATTACAGGCAACATCAAAATCACTCCAGGACATATCTCTCAAGGGCTGTATGAAGAGTATGAGATCTGTGAAGACCCAATTGTGAACACAGACAAGACCATCATTATGGAATGTGAGGTCTTTACTTATACGCCCATTAATGGAAGGTCTCTCCTGCCAACACAGCCAAAACCATACAACAAATATATCGTGCGCCTTGATTTAAAACCTTATAAAGGCGTCGATGGCGTATCTTACACGCTGTATTACTATGACTGTAATAGCCTCCCATATATCCAAAAAGAAGCTTTAAGACATGCGCTTTACGAGAAATCTACACGTTGTGGGAAGATGATATTCTACAAAAAAGATGTTGGAGATCCTAAAAATCCAACAATCCGCTTGAAGCGTCAGAAGTAGTTTTTTCTTGTGCTTTGGCTTGTTGTGCTACGATGTTTAAAAACAACTGTTTTGTTGCATCATTTCGATCTTTAGACACCCCTATGCGATTAACTTCGTTTGCGGCTTTTGCGTAATCAAACTTTTCCAATGCATCATGAAGCTTTGGCCAATTCTTTCTGTTGAATTTTTTTCCACCTAAATTATACCGCAAATCCATCATGCCGATTTGTGCTTTTGGATCAAGTTGGTTATAAGTCGGGAAATTATTGCGAACATGTTCTTGTTCACTGTCAATATGCTGACGTGCGATCTCGGTTGCAACATCTTTAGGCAGCATCAGTGTTGACATGTTTTCATAACGTTTTGCTAAAAAATTTAATTTTCCATTTTGCATTTTTTGCTGTGCGAAGTTGTGTAACATTTCATATTCTTGTTGTTTTCTTAATTCCCCGACAGGTAACTTTGAGCGGCGGTCAACCAGAGGAAGCTTTTTCATTTCCTCAACATTTGGCACCATATACCCAATGCCAACAGTGACTTTGCCAGCGGTATCAAGATAAGAATAATCTCTATAGCCCTCTTGTCCACGAATAAAGTCATACATCTCATTTGGATGTTGCCAGGTAGGCTTGGCATTTTGCGCCTGTGCAGCGCGTCTCTGCGCTTGAAGTGCTGCGCGCACAGCTGTTGGGTTTGTTTTGGGAATGACCTGGCGTGCTTGACCAGGTGTATCAATGATAAAGTTCTTCATGCCATTTTTCCTTATTTGTTGTCATGTAAAATTAAAAATAGAGAGTTGCGAAACCCACAACCCAAGGTTAGAATCCTTTTATGAAAGACTTTCTTATTTTCTTTTGCACACTGATCGTGTTGGGTGCTCACGCCATGCCTGAAAAAAAGCCTGTAGAATATGTGAACCCAATGTTTTATGGAGAGTGGCATAAAAGCCGTGCAAGAGACGGCATTACAGGCAACATCAAAATCACTCCAGGACATATCTCTCAAGGGCTGTATGAAGAGTATAAAATCTGTGAAGATCCTATTGTTAACACAGAAAAAGTCATCATTATGGAATGTGAATCATTTACTTATATGCCTGTTAATGGAAGATCAATCCTGCCAACGCAACCTAAATCACATAACAAATATATCGTGCGCCTTGACTTAAAAGTTGATTTTTTTGATGATCTTGTTGCCTACACATTACATTATTATGATTGTGGAAACCTCCCCTATACCAAGGAAAAATCTTTGAAGCTTGCGCTTCATAAAAAAAGCACACTTTGTGGTAAATCTGTCTTCTACAAGAAAGATGTCGGAGCCCCTAAAAACCCAACAATCCGCTTGAAGCGTCAGAAGAACTAGCTTTCTCTTGTGTCTTGGCTTGCTCCGCTGCACTTTCTAAAAAAAGCTGTTTTGTTGCTGTTGTATAGTCGAACTTTTCTAACGCATCATGATAAAGTTCTTCATGCCATTTTTCCTTATTTGTTGTCATGTAAAATTAAAAATAGAGAGTTGCGAAACCCACAACCCAAGGTTAGAATCCTTTTATGAAAGACTTTCTTATTTTCTTTTGCGCACTGATCGTGTTGGGGGCTCACGCCATGCCTGAAAAAAAGCCTGTAGAATATGTGAACCCAATGTTTTACGGAGAGTGGCATAAAAGCCGTGCAAGAGACGGCATTACAGGCAGCATAAAAATTACTCCAGGACATATCTCTCATGTTAACTATGAGGGATATGAAATTTGCGAAGACCCTATCATTAATACTGAAAAAACTATTATTATGGAATGTGAGTATTTTTCTTACATGCCTGTTAATGGAAGTTCTATTCTGCCAACCCAGCCTAAATCACACGGCAAATCTATGACACGCCTTGATTTAAAGACAAGCACCTATGATAACAGTGTATCTTTCACAATGCACTATAGGTATTGCAGCAGCTTTCCTTATACGAAAGAAGAGACCTTGAGGCTTGCTCTTGAAAACAAGTTTTACAGCTGTAGTACGCTTGTATACTACAAAAAAGACATTGGTGACCCTAAAAATCCAACAATCCGCGCGAAGAAGAAGTAAATTCTTCGGCTGTTTTCATACGTTCTGCTGCCGCATCTAAAAACAGCTGTTTTGTTGCTGTGTTACGTGCTTCGCCAACCCCAATCCGATCAACTTCTTTTGCTGCTGTTGTATAGTCGAACTTTTCTAACGCATCATGAAGTTTTGGCCAATTCTTTCTGTTAAACTTCTTTCCACCTAAATTATATCGTAAATCCATTATACCTATTTGAGCTTTTGGATTTAATTGATCATACGTCGGAAAATTATTGCGGACATGTTTTTGCTCTTGGTCTATATGTTGTCGTGTTATTTCTGCAGCAACATTTTCTGGAAGCATTAATGTTGACATGCCTTTATAGTGTTCTGACACGACGTTTAATTTCCCATTTTGCATTTTTTGCTGTGCAAAGTTGTGTAACATTTCATATTCTTGTTGTTTTCTTAATTCCCCGACAGGTAACTTTGAGCGGCGGTCAACCAAAGGCAGTTTCTTCATTTCCTCAACATTTGGCACCATATACCCAATACCAACAGTGACTTTGCCAGCGGTATCAAGATAAGAGTAGTCTCTATAATCTTCTTGCCTACCAATAAAGTCGTACATCTCATTTGGATGCTGCCAAGTGGGTTGCGCATTTTGCGCTTGTGCAGCGCGTCTCTGTGCTTGAAGTGCTGCGCGTACAGCTGTTGGGTTTGTCTTAGGGATGATTTGCCGTGCTTGACCAGGAATATCAATGATAAAGTTTTCCATTTAACGTCTCCCTTATTTATAAGTGGAACCATTCTATTCGCGGTGAGAATGTTGAAAGCAAATAGAATGGCCCTTAACTTTTAAAACATTACAATTAAGAAACGTTTAGGTCGGCAATGACACCGCTTGATGCTTCATTTTTTGCAACAAGTGTGTATTCAGCAAGAACTTGCTTTTTCATGCTGTTTCCTGTTTTTGCCAAGTCATGTGCACCGAATGGCTGTAGATAAGCAACTGACCACATGTCTTTTTCTAAGATATGTGCTGTGCGATCACGCTGGAACCTGTTTGGCACCACTTTCATGTCACCAAAGTCAGAAACATAAATATCAACAACAGCGTTCAAAGCTTTATCTTTTGTTTCAGTGAACTTTGTTGCGCCACCTGTAAAGCCAGAAAAGACTTGTTTGTTAACAGGGCCAAGCATAATGCAATCAGGGTTACCACCTGCAACATAGATTTGTTGAATGACATCTTTGACAAGTGTTTCTGTAAATGCACGCTGCGTTCCATCAGTGGCTGCTGCAGATGTTGAACCATCAGCACCGCCTGAACCACGACTTGCATTTGTTGTGTACCAAGATTCAAGTGAACGAAGCTTTCTTGCTGTTGAAGAATCCCCTGTCACAGCGGCTTGATTGCCGACAAGAATCTTTTCGATATCGCGTTTCAGCTCTTTCGCAGCTTTTACAACTTGATAAGCAAGCTCTGAATCACGACCTGCTTTTTCAATGGCTTCTTGTGTGCCAGAAACGACAACAACTTTGTCACTAATTTGCGTACGGTTGTTGGCGCGTGTTGTTGATGCAAGCGAGCTTCCTGCTGCTTCATCACCTTCAATAGCAGCGTTTGAATCATCTGCTGCTGCAAGTGAATCTGTTTGCCATTCGTGCAATGTGTTGATTGCTTTTCCTTCACCAATCATTGACAAAAATGGTGTGTCAATTGGTGAAATGTTTGTCACGATATCAGTTAGGTCTTCTTTATTACCAACTGCATCATATGAGTCAAAAGTATTTGTTGGTTGAGCCATAGGCTTTCCTCCTTATATTTAGTTACTACAAAAAAACCGCCCAAAGACCATTCTCTGGACGGCGACTAAGTAAAGGGACATGTCCCCTCATTTGTTTATAATTTAGATGTTTCGTGTTTTTCTTTTTAATTGTGCCCGGCGTTGTGCTTGAGCAGCAGATTCTTGTGCTCCGATCTGGGTCAAGTCATTAAGGGACTCAAAAAGTATTTGTGCAGGCTGGTTATTTTCAGGTTTTACCTTTTCTATATCAACACGCTGCCAAGGAACCTTGTTTATTAAATCAATTTGCTTGTTGGTTAAGATTGTGCTGGCTTTTAGGTCTGTGGGAATTGCAAGAAGCGTATAAAGGTCTTCCTTACTTTGCACATAAGCATTTATTGTTTCAAGACGCTGTTGAGATGATAGATTTTTTATATATTTAAAAACATCCAATTTTCCTAACGTGCTCTCATAATCTGCGTCCATCAAGCTATGTTCAAGTTCTCTTTTATTTTCTTTAAAGCTGGCTTTTTTATATTCTTCATAAGCTTTCACAGCTTGATTTTTGATCGCATTTTCGATGTTTTGTGGATTTGCATGTTGCATCGAACAAGACTCATGCAACTTTAAGAAAGATTTAATAAGAAATAATTCTTCTTTATCATATCTTATGCCTTCTCTTGGCTTTGAAAAGGCCAAAGGTGTTGTTGGATGATTCTTGTGAATAGTACTTAAGAAAGCAAAAAGAAGCTCTTCTCGCGTCTGCGCGTTCATGCGTTGCCATGCTTTCAAGTAGTAACTTGGTAGAGGCTGTTTGATGAAATACGTTATCGTTATTGCTTTCGAAGCATTTCCATTAACCATAATGTGCCTTTATCAATTTTCTTTAAAGCAGGCCTTATAACGCCATACTCTCTACTTTGCAACAAGCTTATGACCTTGTTCTTTCTTTGCCTTTTGCAGTTGATGAAGGTGCTATACTCGCTGCTTCAGTTTTATTTAGTTCCTTTGAATAGCTTTCTAATAAGTCAGACTCATACAAAGTTCCCTGTGTCGACATTCCTATTTCATAAGGTTTTTTTTCTTTCTTTTTCCATCCCTCACTCCACACATCCATGTTTTCTCGCATAAACATTTTAAGGTAACCACCATGTGGAATATCTTTTGTCAAAGATGCAAATTGTGTGAAGTGAATAAATTCATTGATGTCATTCAAAACAGTTGGCTCAATAACAGCGCTGATAGACTTAATGGCCGCTTTGGCTTGCCGTGAGTCCACGCCTCTAATATCTTTAAAGTATGCTGCGATTAAGACCTTTTGACTAATGTCGGAATAGGTGTTTTCAGTCATTTTTTGCCAAGCAATATTTAGGCCCGATTCATCCAAGCGCATTGCTGATGTGTATTCAAAAACAGTTGGCGGATATACTTGGCTTTCTGGTTTGTCCAAATAATATAAATGATCTAGGTTTTGTTTATCTGCTTCGTAACGCCAGTTCCAAGTAAATGCTCTGTCTTTGATTTTTGAAATTATTTCACTTTTATGACCCGACCGAACAGTTTTTTCTTTAGATAATTGATTCATGAATAAAATAAATTTCCTCAACACATCGTAAGTGAGAACTGAAAGAGGTTGTGATCTTTTAATTGCTGTTGAGAAATCTGGTTTGACTTTGATCGTTTCGGCAAAAACATTAAACAAATCATTTTTCTTAATAGCTAAATTGCCATTTTCAACCTCTGAAAAAGAATGGATGCGATTAAATCTCATGTGACTATTTCTTTTCGATGCTAAGGTGTTTTTTGAAAGAAAGAAGTTGAGCATAAATATTGCCATTTTCGACTGTTAGTGCACCATCCATTTCGTTAATTAAAAACGCAACTTCTGTGATTAATGTTTGATGCTTTTTCTGACTTAAGCCTTCTATATTTTTCGCACGCAGGATGACTTCTCCAACTTTGTCTGGGTCATGGTCAATTGTTACGGCTGTATATAATTCTGTTGTGACACCTTCTATCGCATTTTTGCCAGCAAATACTTTATGCGCGATCGCAATTTCTTCAGAGGGTTTAAGGCCTTTAAGAACCTCGTTGACGAATGCGCCCCACTCTTTACGTGTGAAGCGTTTTTTTAACCGTGAAAGAAAGTCTTTGGGATCAACACTTGTTTCCAGCAAAAAGTCCACTTCACCTGGCAAGCCGTCTGATGTATTGGTTTCAGTTCTCGAATTCTGTTGATTTTGTGAGAACTTTTCATGCCATCCTTCTGAAAAGGCTTTTGCATTGGCTTTGACAAAATATTGGAAATAATCAGGTGACTTTAACTCGGTTTGTTTTTTTGCGAATTTTATAAATGCTATAAATTCATTTATTACTTTTAGGTCAGCAATTTCTAACTTGCCTATTGTGTTCCGTATCTTCGGAAGAAAATCACCTTTACCTTGCCATGCCATATCAATGTACGTTTCAAGTAGATTAATTTTCTTAAGCTGACTATCTATCTTGTCCCAGTCGTCTTTCAACCCTGACTGTTTTAGCGTCATTCTTTCATGATATGTTTTTGCTTGGCTTGGATAAATATTATTAGGGTCAACATCAAAATACCTTAAGTGACGATCTTGCCCATTTTCTTCAGGCGTATATTCTCCAGAATGTTTTTCTGCATTTTCTTGCAAAGAGTTTAAAAAAAGATTTTTTTTATCTTCTTTTTTTGATTTTTTTTCTATTTCTGGACCTAATGTTGTCATGATTTGATCATGTAAGTCCGCGTAAGACTCCAGCATATCATGTAAGACAGGGTCAATTAAGGCTTGTTGGCGTGATGCCTTGAAACGTTTTGGTAAAACATCTTCTTTTCCCAGTATCTGAAGGTATTGCTCAAAAAAGTAAGAGCTCATATACGCTTCTTTCCTCTCACGTATGCGTGCCAGTACTGTCGAATCTTTAACCCTAAGAACTTTTGTAAACTTCATTCTGCAATCCTTTGCATTTTTTCAATAAAAGTATACAAAAAGGAAACATGTGTCAATAATTATTCTTTTAGAAAACATCTCGCAGCAAAGCAGCGGCATCTTCCAGACTTCCTGTGCGACGCAACTTCTTCATTTTTTGTTTATAGGCATCATTCGTTTTTCCTACTCTTCCTGGCTTTTCAAAAGATGGAATTTTGGGCTTTGATGCTGACTTTTCCTTAATATTAACAGCATTGTCATACAGCATTGCTTTGTGTGCCAGCATGACATATTTGTGGTCGTTAATTGCGCTGATTTGTGCGTTGCTTAAGCCTTGTGTGGAAAGATAGTCATAAATTGCTTTTTTTTCTTCAGTGGCAACTTCTTCTGTTTCCCAACCCATTTTTTCACTTAACGCTTTGCTTTCCAGCGTCACATGTAAGTGTTGTTGTTTTTCTTTGTGTGTTTTGCCTTGCATTTCTTCAATAAAGCCATCAAAACGACGTAACTCTTCTTCTAATTTGTCAGGATTATCCTGCAAGCTTTCCCAATCAATTGCATTGTATTCCTCAATCGCTTTCGTGATATGATCTTTTTCTTCTTCAATAATCTCTTCTTGAACATTTTCCTCTAAAGGCGCCTCTTCAGTTATTTCCTCTGAAATACCTAATCTTTGTTCCATTTCTGCGATAATATTTTTTTGATTTTGTGTGTCTTCAATAAATTCCTGCATAGGAATGCCTCCTTTGTAAAAAAGTTAATAATATGAATGTAATATAAGGGTTGTTGGCAGATTGAATGCTGCCCCTGCGATGATTTGAAAAGAATACAAAACAACCGTACGCATGGTCAATCCACACAAACTAAGAAAATCCCCCGAAAAACAACAGGAAGGACTACAAATGTTTGTGTTTTGACAAAAAATCATGGATAATATTCTGATAATCATAAGTACTTAGAGGAACGTCATGACGACAGATAACATGCCATATAAAGAATTTCTTAAAACAGAAATCGAAGATGCTGCTGCAATGGGCAAAACGGCACCTACACTTGTGGATTGCCTTGTTATAAAATACGGTAATTTTTCACGTATGCTAAGGATGGAAGGTAAGACAAAGTCTGCAAAAGACTGGATTTACAATGTCCGTATTCCGATCACATTAGAATCACGTTTTTCACGCATCACAGGGGTGAACAAGTTTCCTGGGAAAAGCATCTATTACACCAATGGCAAGATTTATATAAAACGTGATCTTGACGATAAACTAAACAGTATAGACAATGTTTCTGAGTCTTTGGTTAATGAGTTTTCAGAAGCGCTCCATTATTATATGAGTGATATGAAAAAAACAAAAAAATCACAGACCCTTCTTAATAAGCGTCGCGGCTTATACAAAAGTCTTAAAAAAATTGATGGCAGTTTAGGTCAGTTTGTTGACATAATGGGGCAACATTATGGTACAAACTTGGCCAATATTCTTATCAATCGTCAAGATTATTGGACAGAAGAGAGACGCATACAAGAGCTTGTCACAATCCGTGATCACTTGATTGGCCGTCTTGATTATGATGAAAAGAACCCGCTTCATGCGCGTGTAAAGCTTTTAGAAAAAGAAAACTTTAAGGCTTATGTTGATGTTTTGGCCTCGCATGCATATAGATGCGCGCCGGAAGAGATTAAAACCACCGCAACACTGGCAAATAACGTCATTAATAATCACCTTGTTTCGACAGAGTTTCAAACAGCAACTGCAGATATGACGAATACGCAAAAAAGAAATTTTCAACAGAAACACCTGATGGCGGTTCTTCAGAATATGCATATGGTTTACTCTGATTCTAAACCTCATGAGGAAACAGAAGATCTTTTTGTGTCATACCGTTCAGAGAACATGCGCATTCTTAAAAAGAATGAAAAGAAAGAATCTGACAGCAAAGACTTTATGCCAGATAAAAAGCTTCAAGGATCTCTGGCTTTGGTCATGACAAGATGACACCGTTTCATCTTTTTCTTGCGCTGTTGTGTATTTTATTTTGGGGTGCCAGCTTCCCGATCAGCAAAGTTATTCTTGGTGAAATAAGCCCTCTTTTCTTGGTCGCTGTTCGTTTCTTAATTACAGGTGCTTTGGTGGCACCCTTCACTAAATTCCCTAGAAAAGATATTAAAGACGTTTTGGTGTTTACCCTTTTCATGGGTGTTTTAATGACGCCACTTTTTTACTTTGGCCTGCAAAACCTTTCTGCCTCTGCCAGTGTTCTTCTTGTTCAAACACAGGTCCCTATTGCTTCACTGATGGCAGCTATCTTCTTTTCTGAGATGCTTGGCAAGCAGCGTGCTATTGGCATTTCCTTAGCATTTATTGGTATTATTTTTATCGTTGGAAACCCACATCTGGATGGAACTTTTAGTGGTGTTTTGTTCACATTAGGTGCTGCGATTTGTTTTCCAGCAGGGTCTTTATATGCTAAGCGTTTAAAGCATATAAGTGGTTTTACGCTGAATGCGTGGATGAATGTTTTTGCAGCAATTCCTATCTTAATTCTCTCATTCATTTTTGAAAGTCCCAGCATGGAGATGCTAGAAATTTTTTCACATCGTCATATTTTTTGGCTGACAAGCTCACTTATTGTGGGATCAATTTTTTGTTATAGTGTTTGGTATTTTCTTCTACAAAATTATGAAATCAATCAGGTTATGCCACTCTCGATGTTAGAGCCTGTTTTTGGTATTTGGATTGCCGTTGTATTTTTGGGAGAATCATTATCAACAATGACAGCGATTGGTGGTATATTTACAATGACAGGTGTTGGAGTGGTTATCTTTAAACGCCGCCCTTTCCAGCGTGTTTACAAACCCTAAGAACGCATTAATTTCTCATTCATGTTGATTAATAGTTTAATGTTTCTGACCTTTAAGAACTTTTGCGAGTTTTGGTCTTCAAGTGATTGAATAAGATCTTTTTGTAGAGAAGACGGTTTTTCCTCTAACTGCTTTTCTTGTGCAATCATCGTCAAGCGCGACAATGCTTCAGGTGTAAGAAGTTGTTCTTTTATATGTTCTTTCGTTTGCATAGCCAGTTGTGCTTTTAAACTTCTTGCCCATTTTGCCGGCTCTTTCACTTGTTTTTTGAGCGTTAATGCAGCATTTGCGGTGAAAACAATGGCTGTAAACGAGGCAATGGTACCGACAAAAGAAACAGGCAAAATAAAGGTCGCAGCCATCGAAACAACGGTGCCTAATGCAGCGGTTCCAGCCATCAATATTTTATCTTCAGCAGCCATATATGTTTTGCGATACTTTTGGTATGATTTTTCCAAGTGGCCATCTGGCGCAAGTTGACGTAACAATGTCTTTTTATACTGATAAGGCATAAAGACACGTTGAAAGACTTCTTGTTTTAAAAAAGTTAAAGGTTTCATCATATTTTCTTATTTCTCAAGTGCTGCTTTAAATTTTGCGATAAACAGAACGTTTTCTGTCTTCGTGAAGGCGCCTGGTTTGTTTTCATCTATTTGCTTCGTAAGGTATGAGAGCATTTTTGCGTTTTTTTCTTCTAACATAAAGACAGCTAGGTTTGCTCTTTTTCCTGCTTTTCTTTCGCTTTTTTTCAAAGACTTTTTAAAGCTATTTTGAACATCTTTACCCACCAACTTGTCAAACTGGTCAAGGTTTTTTCCGTTGCGATAGAGTGTCGCCATACTTGTTAAAGCGGTAACAGCTGTTACTCTCGATGCAAAAACTTTTGATGAAAGACTTAACATAGCCGAAGAGATAATAAGTGAAAAAGTTGTTAACAGTGAGATCTCTTGATAAGTTAAAGCCCATCTTTGTTTCTTATATTTCTTATATGCAGGCTTACTGATCTTTTTCAAAGCAGCCTGTTTTTGCTGTCTCTCACTCCAATAAAAGCTGTATTTCCTACTGTAAAACATACTGATCCATTCTCTATTTTACAGCTTTATACAATGGAGACATTTCTTTGTAAAGGAAACATTATGAGCGTTTTTTTCTTTTCATTTGTGCTTTTGCCAATGCGCCTGTTTCAATATGGCGCGTGAGGTCCTGGCGGAACTCTTCAATAACTTGCAGCTTTTGCCACATGCGTTCACGCTGTGAGAAAGCATCTTTATCTGTTTCTTTCCATTCTTCTAACGCGGCGGCCTCTACAGCTTCCAATGCATCTTTTAATAATTTATTATTCAGTAAGTCTTTTGCAGTTTGACCACGTGATATTTCTTCATACAAAACAGCTTCTTGCATGTGTTCCTCCTCTATTTATTGTTTATTTTATTTATAAATAACTTTTCTAAGATACTGTATACGCAGGTCATTTAAGAAAGTTTGCGCATTTTTTTCTTTATAGTTATTTGCGATATATTCACCCCAGCTACATGATTCGCCATGCGCTTTTGTTGATTCACCTAGTTCGCTTAAATAGCCATTTAACTCATCAACAAAGCGATGCTTTTTATGTGTGTCCATAGCCGCAGTAAGTTGATCTTCTTGCATCTCTGTTGGACGCTTGAAAGCCATCGCGGCAAGTTGTTCATAGGGAAAATTTTTCAAGGTCATCTCCATTCTTTCGTTTTTCAAAAATCAAATTCAACGAAAAACCTTCGGCTTAAAGCTCTGAAAGGCCCGATACGTTGGGCCTAAAACAGCTTACTGCGTACCGGTGGAGATCGTTCGTGCCCCTGTAATGGAGCCTGTAATAATAATTGTCGTAATTGTGATGATAGCAAGTATCGCAAGTGAGTCCATCACTGCGGGAGAAAAATAAAACGGTAAAAGAGTATAATCCGTACAAGCCATTGTTTTATTGTACACAGAGATTTTATCTGCGATCAAGAAAAATTATGCCCACCATAAAATAAAGTATTGATAAAACCACAGCTTGTAATCATAAGGCAACCACCTGTATGGCGTAAGAATATTAATAAGACCAACCATCATTGGCAGAAAGAGCACAAGCAAAGAAAGCCGCACCAAAGCACGCGATAAAAAAGATAAAAACAGGCGCAAGCGCTGAGAAAATGTTTTGACAGCAAGCTTGTATTTGTATTCTGATTTTGTTTTAAAAAAAGCTTCCGCATATTTATCAAAACGTGTATGCGTGGCGTAACAAATGCGATGCGTCAAATAAAAGCAATGCGCAAAGAACACATAGGCAAATGGAATGTAAAAATGTTGTTCCGGGTCGTCCATTACAACATTGGCCGCACCCCAAGTAAAAAAGATAATCGCATTGCGCAATGTCTCCCAGAACATACCGCGCCAAACAATCCAATCAATATTCTCAGGAATAAAAGCTTTTTTCTTCATTTGTTTAGTATGAAGTATTTAAAACAAGAATCAAGCATATCACTAAAGCACTTCTTCCTGACGTTCACCAAGGTGTATCTCTTACCACCAATAATAGCTGTAAATCGCCTTCTTGTTCTCCTTAAAATAAAGATAGTTTTTTCAATTGCAGGTTGTTAAAGTTGCTTTATGAAAAAGAAACTGCTTCTCAGTCTTGTTATTTTACTGTCTACTTTGGCCGCTCGATGGGCCTATATTGATTATGAATCAAAACGTTACGATGCACCTATTGACCAACAGGCATGGAGCGCTGCTTTACACGCCTTTGACCAAAAGCAATACGCGACAGTACGTGGCCTTACTACATCCACCAAACATCCTCGCTTTAAGACATTAGAAGGTCTGATGTGGGAGCATGGTCTTGGTGTTGAAAAAGACCTTAGCAAAGCTTTCACCCTTTATCACAAAGCCGCAAAAAAAGGTGATCCAGAAGCCATGAATAAAATAAGTCGTTTTTATCATGACGGCACGCACGTGCAACAAGACAAAGAAAAAGCATGGATGTGGGTGCAACGCGCAGCAGAAAAAAATGATTATTTTGCTTTAACAGAATATGCCTTAATTTTTATTTACAATGATCAAATTCAAGATAATTTACACTATTCTTTGAAAAATTTTAGTGCAGCGGCAAATTATGGTAGTGATGAATCTTTTAAAATGCTTTCAATTTTAATGGGACAGTTTGAGGACTTCCCTAATCACTTTGTGCTTTCTCAGTTTTTTCTTAATTTAAACGACTTAGTTAAAGACAAAAGAGGCAAAAATCTTTTGCGTGAGCGCTATCCACATCTTTTTCTCAAAACTTTTGTGCAAGACGAAAAGAAAGATCCTCGGTTAGCGATCTTTCTAAAAGAACTCTCTCAAAAAACAACGCCTGAGCAAAAAAAGCTAGCAAAAAAACTGGCTCAGGATTGGCGTATTGGCACTGGGTTTGAAAAAGAGTTTAAAGCGATGGGCGTTTCAACTGATTATTTGAACTAAAAATCAATATCTTGATTTTAAGACTCTTAGATATTCTCCGATCTGATTTATCCTTTCCCTGATTGCAGCTTCTCCAAAGTTTTGAACTACAGGATTAGCAGCGCCACCAAGAATTTTGTTGACGCCAAACATTGATGCTTGTCCCTCAATAATATTCCTTGCAGTTTTTGTGAAACTTAAATTGTTTTCTCTCTTCTGACGAGAAAAACTAGCTGCCGCATCCCAAGCTGCTCGAGAAATATGTGCGGTCCCTCTTGCTTGCGGCAATAATGATATGGCGGCTCCTGCAATATTCTCTGGCTGCTGCACATCTTGCATGATTTCTGGTATATTTTGCTGGATATGTTGAGTTTGTAAATACCCTGCCCCTGCACCAAGTAATCCGCCAGCAACCATGCCAGGCACCCCCAGCGGAGCACCACGACTAGCGCCAAACATCGCACCTGTCACCGCCCCCATACCATTATTGATATTGTACATGGCTTGCTGACGTATCAATCTCTGTTGTTGTGGTGTTAGGGTCTGTGACTGCGGTACTAGACTTTGTACGCCTTCAACAAAGCCTGAGTAAGCAGAGTCCAACGCTTCAATATTGTGTTGATGTTCAGCTATCTTGCTCTCTGACCATTTAAAATAACTTTCTTCTTGTCCAGGAAATGGTGCCGTGATTGACCGGCCCGATGGCAATGACATGCCGCGCTTTGAAGGCAGGTATTCTGAACCCGGTAAATTGTCCCAACCAAAAGGATCTGGATCATAGTCGTTCCAGCTATTGTTGCTGCTTTGTACCGCGCCGCCCTCAACATAGGTGGTCTCGTCATTGTTCATGGGTGTTCCTCCTTAAAATAAAAGATAGTTTTTTCAATTACTGGTTGTTAAAGTTGCTTTATGAAAAAGAAACGTCTCTTCCCCTTTGTTTTTGTTTTATGCCTTGTTGCGGCAGGTGTGTTTTATACCTCTCATCAATCAACCCCTTATGATCAGCCCATTGACCAACAGCTGTGGGATAATGCACTCACTGCTTTTGATAACAAACAATATGACCAGGTGCTTGTGCTGGCATCTTCTGCTGATCATCCACGTTTTCAGACATTAGAGGGTCTTATTTGGGAGCATGGCCTGGGCGTTGCAAAGAATCCTGCCAAGGCTTTCACATTATATCACGAAGCCGCAAAGGCAGGTGATCCAGAAGCCATGAATAAGATAAGTCGTTTTTACAGCGAAGGCATTGCCGTCAAACAAGACCCAAAACAAGCATGGAAATGGACACAGAAGGCAGCAGAGAAAAAGGATTATTCCGCGCTTTTTATGATAGGCTATTACCATATAAAAAATAAAGAACGTGAAGATCATCTTGTTTACGCAAATAAAAAAATATCCGCAGCTGCGCAAATGGGAAGTGCCGCTGCTTTCGGGGCTTTAGCATTTTATTATGGTGCTTTCCAAGACTATCCACAAATTGATTTGGTTCGCTTCTTTTTTCTTCATTTAAGTGATTCTGTTCAAGGAAAAAGAGGCGTTTTTCTGCTGCGTGAACGTTATCCAGATTTGTTTTTTAATATTGAAAAAGGATTCTCTTCAAGCTCATTTCCTGAATTGCATCAATTAAAAAAAGAGTTAGACAAAAAGCTTACAACTCAACAAAAAGAACAAATAAAACGTCTCGCCGAAAACTGGAAGATTGGCTCAGGGTTTGAAAAAGAGTTTAAGGCAATGAACCTTCAATACTAATATCCAGTGATATACCCTTTTTGGTAAAGATACTCATCTATTTTTTTAAGACCACGATTGATACGGTCTCCCAAAATATTCTCTGTTCCAAGCGCAGAAATTGGCGACAAATTATCTCCCAGAATACTTTTGACTCCCCTTCCCACAGTTTGATTGACAGCCGTATCTCGTAAAACTTGAGACGCATCTATATGACCATTTTCGCGATATTGATTAAAAGCACTAATACTTAGATCTTTTCCTATATCAACCGCCTTTCCTATTGGGACGTATCGACTTGCCAAATCTAAAGCATTTATGGGATTGTTTTGAATTGCATGACTCGCCTGATAACCGTTAAAAGCCCCAAACAATCCACCCGCGACCATGCCAGGAACACCCAAAGACGCACCACGACTCATCCCAATCATACCCGCCGTCACAGCACTCATACCGTTATTGATGTTGTATAAAGCTTGGCGTCTCATTGCACTTTGCTGTTCTGGCGTTAAAGTCCTGGGTTGTTGCGGAACATATTGACGCATCTTCCCAAAAAGAGGTGCGTTAATATGGGCAGGTGGATATGAGCCTTGTAAGCTTCTGACACGATCTATTTGTGTATGACTTCCCTCCATGAACACAGTATAGGCAGCATCTAATGCATCAATATTTCGCTGATGTTGTGCCATCTTATTCTCACTCCAACGGAAATAGCTTTCTTCTTGGCCTGGGAATGGTGCTGTGATGGACCTACCTGACGGCAATGTCCAGCCACGCTTTGAGGGTAAATGTTCTGACCCTGGCAGACTGTCCCAGCCGAAAGGATCTGGGTCATAGTCGTTCCAGCTATTGTTGCTGCTTTGTACCGCGCCGCCTTCGACATAGGTGGTCTCGTCATTGTTCATGGGTGTTCCTCCTTAAAATAAAAGATAGTTTTTTCAATTACTGGTTGTTAAAGTTGCTTTATGAAAAAATATCAGAACCCACTTCAACCCCCAACCAGAGTAAGATTGCGCGGCATTATTCTTTGCATTGTTTTCTTTGTGACCTTTAGCCATATTCTTCCATGGTACTCTTACCAAAAAAACTTGAAACAACTTAAAGAGCAGGCGCAATCAGGGGATGTTTATGCTGCCTGGAAAGTCGTTGGATATTTAAAGCACAAAAACATTTCACCTGACAGTATTGAAATGCAGAAATGGATAAAAAAAACGCATGATTTAACAGGCCAAAATATCGAGAATTTAAAAAAGAGTGCCGATGAAGGCGATGAAAATGCGCTTTTTATTGTTATCGCTTATATGCTTGATAACACCCCTCTTCTTTCAGATACCCAGCTTATCCATTGGCTTGAGAAATCAAAAACTTTATCCTTCGCAGACAAGTACTTTTATTTAACATTAACAGTTCCCAAAAGAAGTGAAAAATACAATAACTATCGTCAAAGATCTGCTTATTCAGGCAACTCGACAATGCTACTTGAAGAGGCCATCGATGCATTTGAATCTCAAGATTACAAACGCAGTGCCTATTTATACTACATTCTCAAGGTAAATAATGCCTTTACAGATGTATCTGGATTTGGACCAGACCGCTCGTATTTTTTTCCTGCGCCTTATAAAGAAAGAAGAAACAAAAACTATAAAATGCTGGAAAAGAGCCTGCCCAAATATCTAAATGATAAAGAGCTTGCCGATTTAAGATATAAAGCTCAAAGATGGCGTCCTGGAACATTTATAAGAATCCCAGCCGCCATCCAATAAGACTAATAGTCAAAATAATTATATATCTCATCAACTCCTTGTTTGACAGCAGGTCGTATAATATGGCTTGCCGTCGTCCCAATAGCTGGCGATATGCTTGTAAAAGGAAGTGATGCTGCTTTGTACCACAACGCCTTCGACATAGGTGGTCTCCATTGGTAAAATAAAAGATAGTTTTTTCAATTGCTGGTTGTTAAAGTTGCTTTATGAAAAAGAAACTTCTCTTCCCCTTTGTTTTTGTTTTATGTCTTGTTGCGGCAGGTGTGTTTTATACCTCTCATCAATCAAGCCCTTATGATCAGCCCATTGACCAACAGCTGTGGGATAATGCACTCACTGCTTTTGATAACAAACAATATGACCAGGTGCTTGTACTGGCATCTTCTGCTGATCATCCACGTTTTCAGACATTAGAGGGTCTTATTTGGGAACATGGCTTGGGCGTTGCAAAGAATCCTGCCAAGGCTTTCGCACTATATCAAGAAGCCGCAAGATCAGGTGATCCAGAAGCCATGAATAAGATAAGTCGTTTTTACAGCGAAGGCATTGCCGTCAAGCAAGACCCAAAACAAGCATGGAAATGGACACAGAAGGCAGCAGAGAAAAAGGATGGCGGTGCTTTGATTGACCTTGGGCTATTCTTTTTATATGAAAGTGAAACACCACAAGATGCTTTAAAATACTTTGTGCAAGCCGCCGATGAAGGCGATTTAAACGGTATCTTTCTGATCGCTTTTATTATGGATGAAAAAGAGTACAAAAGTCTTCACAAACCACTCAAAGTACAATTTCTTCTTGATATTGCAGACATAGCATATAAGCAAAAAAGCGATCTTTTAAGAGACCTGTATCCTCATTTGTTTTTTCCTAAATATAAAGAGTCTGTTTTGAATGATAAGGAAGTCTTGTCTCTTCGTGAAAAATCTCGTCAGCGACTTTCCTTAAAGCAGAAAGAAAAGATCAAGAGTTTAGCTGGAAACTGGCGTCCAGGTATGCCAATTCAAGTGTTTTTCCAAAAAATTGACCAAACTTATTAGCTAGTAAATTGGGCCTAGATTCCTCAGATAATCTCCTATCTGATTGATTCTGTCTTTGATGATATCCTCTCCCAAATTTTGGATCACAGGATTTGCGTAATCACCAAGTATTTTATTAGCACCAAACATGGAAGCTTGGCTTTTGATAACATCACGCGTCGTTCTAGAAAAACTCACCTGGCCTGCTTCTCTTCTTTGTTGTGCCATATCATACCCGCCGTCACAGCCCCCATACCGTTATTGATGTTGTATAAAGCTTGGCGTCTCATTGTATCTCGTTGTTCCGAAGCATGCTGGCGTGCCTCTCCCTCCATGAACACAGTATAGGCAGCATCTAATGCATCAATATTTCGCTGATGTTGTGCCATTTTATTCTCACTCCAACGGAAATAGCTTTCTTCTTGTCCTGGGAATGGCGCTGTGATGGACCTACCTGATGGCAATGTCCAGCCACGCTTTGAAGGGAGGTGTTCTGACCCCGGTAAACTGTCCCAGCCGAAGGGATCTGGGGCGTAGTCATTCCATCTATTGCTGCTGCTTTGTCCTTCACCAACAGAGGGTGATGGATAATCATTCAACGCACCGCCTTCGACATAGGTGATGTCATGAGAAGGGACAGCCTCTTGGCTGCCCTCCTTCGTGGCAAAGTCTTGAAGCGCAGGACTTGGATCTGTTACACGACGTTCCATTGTACGAGGCGAAACAGAAGCATGACCTCCTGTTCTTACTTCAAGTGTTCTGCCAAAAACACCTTGTTGTTTAAACATCAGAAGCTTCTTCTGTTTTTTGTCGTGCGGCTTCTTCTTTCAAGCGAATTTCACGCTCTTTGATTGCCGCATCAGTTTCGGCCTTCAAGCGATCTGTCTCAGCTTTCATGCCATCAATGCGGATTTTCTCTGATGCCAGCCTCAATTGCTCAAGCATGGCTTGTGCCTGTGGATTTGGCGCCGTACCTTTTTGATTTTCTTGCGCCATAAGCTGTTCCATATTAGGTTTTTGGAAGAACTCAGCAACATTTTTCAAGCCTGCATTTTCAACCATTTTTGCAAGTGTATTATGAATATTATCCAAAGTAACAAGTGGTCCAAAAACACCTCCTTGTACAGAAATAGCTTCTTTTTGGATGTTCAAAATATTCTGTAAATGTGCCAAAGATTGATCTTTGTTTCCTGTGCCTAAACCAACTGAAACGCTGACATCCATATCAGGGTCAAACTGTGAACCATCCATCGGCACCCACTCATTACGAAGACGAATCATGCGGGGTTGATCTTGGTATTTAACAACCAGCTTTAACAAGTTCGAGAATAAATCCTTCACGCCTGTTTCTGCAAATACACGCGCAATCAGTTCAATCCGTTGCTGTGCAGCAGTCATGATTTGGTTTATTCCGCTCGCTGTTTTGTTCAGCGTATTTGTATCCATGCCCTGCATATTCTTGGTAACGCCTGTGCGTTCTTCGCGGACACCATCAATATATTGCAGCAAGCCAAAAGCTTTTTCAGGCATGCTTTGCGCATTTAGTGCTTGAATGGCAGCAGGGTTTTTCACACGCACCACACCACCTGGACGTGAAGTCATCAAATCATCCAGATTCACTTGTCCATCTACGACAACATGACGGTTATTGTTTGTCAGATACATATTATCAATCACTTGGCGCATCACAGTAGATTTAATGAGCTGCAAGTCCATCACAAGATCTGCGATAGATAAGCCATAGAATTGATGTGGAATCAACACAGGTGACAGGCTAGCAAAAGGAATAAAGTCAACTTCTTCGTTATCTAAAACCTCTAGTTCAGCCCCTGCAACTGTGACTTTGCGAAGCTCTGCTATACCATCTCCATCTTCATCAAGGCGAATATAGCACTCATATACAGGGACTTTGCGTGTGTTATCGCTGCGTTCATGCAAGGGCGTGTCATCGAACAAACGTCGTGCTTGACGCTCTTCATTGAAATGTAAGCCATCATCGTCACTTAAGGCTTCAACTGTTTTACGATCATAACCAGATGCGATAAGGTCAGAAATCGAACGCTCCAAGCGATGTGCGACAAAAGCAGCATCATCTATCGTTTTCGCGTCAGGATGTATAAGAAACTCTTCTGGGCTAACGTTTTTAACGCAGATACGGCTCTTTTCAATATGTCGCTCAACCACAACATCGTATGTTGCAGAAATGTTTTTACTTTCTTTATCTTTTGAATTAGATTCATCTTCTTTCTCCTTAATTTTATTTGCTTTTCTTGATTTTATTTTGAGGTCGCTATTGGCCTCTACTTCGGCAAGCAACAGTGCATACGCATCTTCACTTAATGCTTTAAATGTTTCTTTCGAAATATCTTTTTTCTTTTGCCAATAATACTTCACAAAGCCGTTTTTTTGCAGCAAAGCATCTTTGAACCACGTATACAAAATCACAAAACCAGGATTATCCTTCTGAAAGATATGGTTAACGTAATCTGTGGCTTGATCAGCAACGGCCTCATCTTCTGCGCCAACAGGGTCAAAGCGCACAACCTTGTCGCTGGATGTAAAGATCTTAAGCAGTGATGGCAAGATCCATTCAATTGTATCAGCAACATCGCTAGACACAACCTGGCTGCGGCCTTCAACCTCGTTGCCAAATGGTTTGCTTAGGTAATATTCCATCGCCTTTTTACGCGAATGTGCCAATTCTCCGCCCATATAGGACAGCGATTGATCAATTTCTTGCTTTAAAATTGTTTGGATATCATTTTTAGACATTTTTTCCTCCTTGGTTAATAAAATAAACAGATTGCGCAAGTCACAACCTGTGGTTATGCTGATTACATGAAGTATTTTCTGATGTTTTTTGTTGGTCTTATTGTGCTGGGCATCTACGCAGATGTTCCCGATCCACCTTTGACAGAGCCTTTTAAAAATAAAGAATTTTATGGCGTGTGGAGACCTATAAGTAATACGGTTCGACCCGCAGGTAAAATAACCATTGCGCAAACGAAGATTTCGTTTGAAAAGAACAATTCCTACGAAAAATGCCCTTATCTTTTGTATAATGGTTCACAAGATATTGTCCTTCAATGTAAGACATATTATCCTGATGGCTTTGCGCCACAAGAATTGATGCTTATACGTCTTTCTCTCGAAAGGCCAAAATACTCAAATGAAAATATTATGCTTCATGTAAGGTTTTGCGAAACATATAGCGGTGCTTTTTTTGGCATTACCTCACAACCATATATGAAATATTCAAATTGTGGTGGCGGATATTACTACAAAGAGTCATCCCCTCCTTCAAAACCATTCACCAAGTAATCCACTAGTGCTATTGTTTTGAGTTGGTGCTGCGATCGCACCCGCCTTTATTTCTTCTGCTGCCTCAAGCAGCAACCTTTTTACTTCTTTATTTCGCTCTATCCCAACATCCTTACGATGAGATTCTGCCGCTGCGGTATCATAGTCACGTTGATCTATTGCCGTATAAAACTTTGGCCACTTCTCTTTAGAAAAATTTTTATTTCCAATATTGTACTGAATATCCATAATCGCTGTTTGTGCCTTGGGATGAAGAGTATCAAAATCATTAAACTTATCTTGAACTAAAGGCAGCTCATTATTGATGTATTCTTTTGCCATACGGACAGCTTCTGCATCTGGTAATTTTACTTTGTAAGGATTAGGAAATGAACCATTTACACGATTCTTATACTCAGGCTTATTACGCAATTCATAAATCTCATGATAAGCCTGTCGCTTCATATCATCTGAAATATCATGTCCCAGCGGATTAACCAATGGCAGTTTCACCATCGCTTCGGCATCTGTTACTTTATGTCCAATACCGATTGTTACATTGCCTGTCGTATCAAGGTAAGGTGTTTGTGAAATATCTCCCTCATGAATCTTAATAAAATCAAACGTATTGTCTAAATGCTTCCAGTTTTTCTGTGCTTTCTGTTGATCCATTGCCTCTCTATGTACAATTTGTGCGTTTATAATAGCTTGCTTATCAGACAAAGGAATAACACGCCTTGCCTGTCCTGGAATATCGAAAATCATATTTTTCATTTAAAATCTCTCCTTGGTTAATAAAACAAACAGATTGCGCAAGTCACAACCTGTGGTTATGCTGATTACATGAAGTATTTTCTGATGTTTTTTGTTGGTCTTATTGTGCTGGGCATCTACGCAGATGTTCCCGATCCACCTTTGACAGAACCTTTTAAAAATAAAGAGTTTTATGGTGTGTGGGAAGCAAGCAGCACGTCTGTTCTTGCCGCGGGGAAAATGACCATCACACAGACAGGCATCTCATTTGAAAAGAACGATTCATATGAAGAATGTCCCTATCTTTTGTATAACGGGAAACAAGACGTTATTTTGAAATGCCTCGTCAAATACCCTTACGGCGAAACAAAGTATGAATTGATTCGCCTCGCAATCAAAAAACCTCGATACTTAGATAAAGGTGTTAGCCTTTCAGTCAGCTATTGCGATACATATGCGGGTGCTTTCTTTGGTATTTCCTACCAACCAGACATGCTCTACTCAAAATGTTTTGAAGGATATTACTATCGCCCAACCTCAACAACATCAAAACCATTCTCCAAGTAAATCAACATCATTCGAAGGCGACTTTGTTTGCGCACGTGTTTCTTCTGCTGCTTCAAGCAATAGCTTTCGCACCTCTTCATTCCGATTTTGACCAACATCCTTGCGATGAGACTCTACGGCCGCAGACTCATAATCTCGCCGTGCCATTGCATCATAAAATTTTAGCCATTTCTCTTGAGAAAAATTTTTATTCCCGATGTTATACTGAATATCCATCACAGCCATTTGTGCTTTAGGATGATATGTATCAAAACCATTAAACTTGTGCTGAACCAAAGGCCATTCATTGTTGATATACTCTTTGGCAATGCGTACTGCTTCTGAATCTGGTAATCGAACCTTGTATGGGCTTGGAAACTTTTTAGCAATTTTATTGTGATATTCTTGTTTTTCACGCAATCCATACACAGCATCAAAAGCCTGTCGTTTTACTTCATCAGATACATCGTGACCTAATGGATTTACTAAAGGCAACTTGGTCATAGCTTGCGCATTTGGCACTCTGTGACCAATACCAACTGTTACATTTCCTGTTGTATCAAGATATGGAGCTGGAACAATTCCTCCTTCATGTTCTTTGATAAAATCAAATACCTGGTCCAAATATTTCCAGCTGCCCTGTGCTTTCTGTTGATCCATTGCCTCTCTATGTGCAATTTGTGCGTTTATAATAGCTTGCTTATCAGACAAAGGAATAACACGCCTTGCCTGTCCTGGAATATCGAAAATCATATTTTTCATTTAAAATCTCTCCTTGGTTAATAAAACAAACAGATTGCACACATCACAACCTGTGGTTAAACTTGATCCATGAAATATTTTCTGATGTTCTTTGTGGGTTTAATTGTACTGGGTATCTATGCAGATACACCCGATCCGCCTTTAACAGAACCTTTTAAAAATAAAGAGTTTTATGGCGTGTGGCATCCAAGCCCTGCAGCAGGTGGCAAAATGACAGTCTCACAAACAAAAATCACCTATGAAAATAAATATGAAGTTTTCGACCTGAATTGTCCCTACCTTATTCACAATGGTGAAAAAGTTCTGGTTTTGCAGTGCTATAGAATATTTCCAGACGATTTTGACTATACTGACTTGCCACCCAGCGTAAAAGAAGGCTTTCTTAAACGACTAGAAATCTCGAGCTTTCGCCAACCTTGGGAAAGAGTCTCAATCTCTACTGGATCATGGAAATATTATGGTGATGCTTTAAGAAGGCTTAAAAGTCGCTATGATTATCAACCGACTTATGACAGGCACTTCTCAGTGTATCACCATAAACCTCTAGAAAAAAGATAACAGTCCGCCTTTCTCTTGCGCTTCTGGTGTTGGCGCAACAGGCTTTTGTGATTGCTGTTGCTGCCATTCTTTGGCGGCGTCAATCAATAATTGCTGGGTTTCTTGATTCCTCCCAAGGCCAATGCCTTTACGACTTGCTTCACGGGCAGCAGTTTCAAAATCACGCGCATCAATTGCACTATAAAAATTTGGCCACGGCGTTTTGTTCGATCCCTCAGGAACCGTCCGCTGAAATCCTGCATCTCCTAAGTTATACTGCATGTCGATAATAGCTGTTTTTGCAGCATCAGGCAGAGTATCAAATCCTTGGAATTTATTTTTAATGTGAGGCAGTTCCTCTTCTATATACTTTCTTGCGATACGATCGGCTTCTGACTCAGGTAAAGTCACCTTATGTGGATTTGGGAAATATTCCGCTTGTAAGTTTCTATATTTCTCTTGTTGCCACAATGCCTTTATATCACGAAAGACTTGTCCACGCTGTTTTCTTGATACAGGGTTGCCAAGCAAATCAACAAGCGGCGTATCTATCATCACAGATTCATCAGGCACCATCGTCCCAACACCTATGGTCACATTTCCTCTCGTATCCAAATATGGATAAGGGCGATACTTCTCATGCCTTTTAATAAATTCATATGCTGCATCAGAGTGATTCCACTGATTCTGCGCTTGGATTGCTTTGCGCTGTGCCTCCATAGCTTGGCGAATGGCAGGGCCATTTGTTTTGGGGATTGTTAATCTTGGTTGTCCTGGAATGTCAAAAATCATGTTTTGCATATGGCTTCTCCTTGGTTTTTTATTAAAATGCCTTGGTTTTAATGTCTTTTTCTGCCCCTCTAGGCTTTTGCTTAAACCTGTGTTAAAATGAGGAAAATCCTTAGAATAAAAAAAGGAGATGCCCAATGTTAAGAATCGTTTCAAAAGCCCTGAATCCAGCGGCAGCTATCGTTAAATTTGTGGGTGCAGAAGCCCTTAAACCTGATGCAGATTTTCAAGAGAAAGTCGCAATCCATCACAGTAAAAAACAACGTGAACGCGGCAGCGATGCCCGCGCAGAAGGACATCAAGACCAAAAGGTTGAAAAGTTACATCAGCTAAGTGGACAGATCGCACTGAAAGATCGCGTTGATAATATTATGAAGCTAGACAATGCAGCAAATCGCGTTGTGCTTCTTAAAAACCAAGAACGCCGAGCTTAAGAGATGAAAAAACTAACACCATGGAGATTTGTACTGGGCCTTTTAAAGCCTGTTTTGTTTCTAGGGTTGCTGTCGGCTGTTCCTGATATTTCGAAAGGCCTTGGTCTGGTTGAAGGCGCTCAAGCTGCAACAACGGGCTTGATTCCGCCAACACCAACTGTTCCTGGAGTCTCTACACCAACGATTGCTCCGATTGCGCAAGCAACACCACAAATTGCACAGCTTGGTGTTGCAGGACTTGTGGTTGCGAACATGAATGAAGGTCGCCGCTAGCCCCCAGCCTTCTTTTCAGCTTCTTCTTCACAAAAACAATTCTTTATGATAGTCTCCCTATTAGAAATATTAGAGAGAAACATGTTTAAGAAATTTTTGAGAGCAAAAGAAAAGCTTTTTACATATTTAGGACATGCCGTTTGGGGGAAGAAACGCCAACAAACGATCAGTGAGGTTTTTGATGAAAGCTTTAAACCGCAAGTCTTTTATCAAACAGTACAAGATCAGATTTCTGATGCATCAGATAATGCTCTAAAATTTGCAAATGCTTTTATTCACAGGCGCCCACGCACAAAAAACAAGTGGCTTTTACAAAACCCCGACGCCCTAGACAAACTAGACACCCAATCATTAAGCCTTGTTTTCTTTTCCTTAGAAATGCCGTTGAAGAATAAATATGACTTATTTGAAAAATACAAAGAATCAGCAAAAGCTTCTAAAACATTAAAACAAGCTATCCAAGATATTGAAGATCAGTTTTACATGCCGACACGCATCACAAGCTTGTGCCATAAAGGTTCTTATTTAGATGTAGGAAAGGCGCTTTAATTACGGATATTTTGTAATGAACGCGTATTTTGATTTTGTGGTTTGCTGTTAGCAGCAACTCTTTTATCTTCACCAGCATTATTTAAGTCAGATAAAAGACTTCCCAATTCATCTAAAGAAGCTTGTCTACCACCAACATTGTTTTCGCTAACAAGCGTATCAAGCAATAAGTTTTCAGGCATAAACGGCCTCTTCTTCACAGAAGTAGACACAGCAGCTTTCGCCACCTTTGGTTTTGATCCAATGTTTTCTTGTTTCACAGCTTTAAGCTGAACAGGTGCTTTTGCTTTTTCGGCAGCGACTTGTGGTACAGCAAGCTTTACAGCCAATGGTTTTGGCTTGATCGCTTTTTGTGCAATGATTTTAAGTGGCGCTTTTATCAAACGTGCTGCAGTTTTTTCTTGCTTATCTTTGGCTTGCACGCTGGGTTTTGCCTGACCTTCTTTTGCTGTTTGTTGTTCTTTTTTTGCACGTTTATCTCTCACTTTGCGTGCTTTTTTCTCAGCAGAGTTCTGATCTTTAAATTGATTATTGCTCTGAGATGCAGAAGGATTATTCCACCCTTCTTTTCTGACCTTTCGATCAACACTTACACCGTTTTTATCTGTTGTTTTTGTCGTTGTTGTCACTGTTTTATTCTGAGCTGTTTGAACAGCGCCTTGCTCGGATACCGTAAACACGCGTTCTAACAATGTAAACTCATGCACCTCGACAGACTTTACATTCTTTTGTTGAGTCTCGTTCTTATATGCTGTTTGAAGCGCCTTTTTTTTCACGAAAGAAGGTTGGGTGGCTTTCCCAGAGAAACGCTCTTTGGAAGCAGGCTTTTGGTTTGTTTTTTTATTTTTACGTATCAATTTCATACCAAAACCATAACACAAAAAAGTCCTGTCGAGAACCCCCTACTGTTTCCATTTTTATTTTTGTTGACATTTAAGAGATTTATGGCAAAATAAGAAAAAAAATTAGGCAGGGAAACAATGGCTTCAGAAATATCTCCAGGTAACGAGCGACTAGAAGAATTAATGACATTCCTGAAAACAGGCGAGGAAACGCCTCTGTCTGAATTTCAAGAAAATAAAGATCAACACAAAAAGCTCCTTACGCTTATTGATCGACAGACAAAGTATTTTCGGGATGTAACAAACTTTTTTAAGAAACGAAACCTTCTCCAAAAAATTCTCAATATTAAGCCTGCAGTAAAAATTCTTTTAGTAAGGGTTTTAAATAATTCTGAAGCTTCGGATATTGCTGGATATGGTTTGGCAAAAATGACCCCCGCAGAATTTGAAAATCTTCAAACAGTTGCAGAGTACAATTCACGATCAGAAAGTGTTCTTGGGCTGGGCATTGCCTCGGTTGCTTTGAAAGCCATTAAGTCTAGATTGAATGGCGCGATGCCAAAAGACCTTGTGAAAAGCAACGGCGCTGTTAGCAAGTTAAATGGCAGCCCCATTGTTACGATCAGCGATAGAATTCTTGGCTTTGAGCCTGTAGATGTTTCAGGTACGCTAGAAAAAGAAATTGCTGCGTACAAAAAAACACACTCCAAAAACAAATCTATTTATAAAGATGGTTATGCGGCGGGACCCTTTATTGAAAACAACAAACATCTTAAGCGCTAATATTACCTCTCTCTTTGCAAGCCCTTCCTCTGCCCTCAAAAACCTGTTATAATAAGCTGTAATCAGTAAAAAACTGAGAGGCCCGTAATGTCAAAAGAGTTCTATGATGCCGTCCGTGATGTCCTTGGTGCCGAAGGCGGATATGTCAATGAAAAGACAGACCTTGGTGGTGAAACCAATATGGGCATTGCCACGAACTTTGTAACGGCATCTGACATCAAAAAGGTTCTTGGCAAACAAGTCGAGATTGAAGACCTCACCCGCAAACAAGTCATTCAAATTTATAAAGAGCTCTACTGGGAGCCCTATCATTGCGAGCTGTTAGACAATGCTTTTGGCGCTGCGTTTTTTGATATGTCAATTAACCAAGGCAAGCCTGTACTGGCTTTACGTGCTGCTGGCCTTGGAAACAAACAATGGCCTGACATTGCCGATGAGTATAAGAAAATCTACCTCAAAGACCCCTCTATTTGCTATGGCAGCCAAGGCTTCCTCAATGAAATGAGTGCAACAAAGATCTATATTGGGGCAGAATATAAAGGCAAAAGCCTTGCTATACGAAATGCTGCAATGAGAAAAGCCATCGCTGCGAAAATAGAAGAGCTTGGACCAGAAAAGTTTTGGGATCAACATGCTTCAAAAGCTTTCTCGCAACTTTACAAGAAGCCAAGCCAACTTTGGGTCCCTCAAATGGCAAAAGCAGTTAACGATAAATATCGCGAGAACCCTTCTGAGTTTTTGTTCAGGTTCCACGCGCACCGCCTCCTCGATTACAATGAAAAAACAAACAAAAGTACTTATCTTAATGGGTGGACAAAGCGCGCCTTGGGTGAGCATTTAAAGTCGATTAAAAAGCATGGTGAAAAAGTTGACCTTATGTCGGTCAATGTTGACCGTGTTGATAATGCCTTGCATCAAGAGCTTTATGAGATGGTTAATCCAGGCGAAGTTATCCCTTGGCCAATTGATACGGTCATTTTTGAATGTGCTTATCATGATGCAAACCGTGAATTTTACAAGGCCTTAGACTTAGATGAAAAGTTTGATTATAAAAAATCTTACTTTGAACAAATGAAAGATCAAGAGCCAAAGAAATATGATAAAGTTTTAAAAGCTATGACATCGTCTGCGCATTCACGTCTTAAAGAAGGTATGCAATACAACAGAAGACACAAAATATCACTTGAAGATATGGGAAAGAAATTAAAAGATAATTACAGTCTGCAAACACAAGTGACGACAAATATCATGGCAAAAATGGCGCGCGACCTTTCAGGGAAGCCACATTTCACCAACTTAGAGTTTTATGGTTATGTTAAGCGCTGCCTTGATATGCAAGTCATTGTCAGTCGCCACTTCAATCCCCAAAATGACCCTAAAACAAAAGACAACCAAAGCAAGCTGGTCGACGCTGTGAGCAAAATTATCGAGGCAGCTAACCCTGAAAAACCTGTCGCAGCTGAAACTGATGCTGTCAAAGCAGATGATGCGAAGGTAGAAGAAAAAACAGATGAAATAGAAACCTTTCTTATTAAAAAATCGACTACTGATAACCAAGAAGACAAATCTGTGGAACCTTTTTCTAGCGGTGGAAGATTCTGGACAAAAGCAGCTGCACTTACAGCAATTCTTGCTTATGGTAAAAAGTTTATGGCGCCCGTTATACGTAAGGTTTCTGAAAAAGGTGTTGGGTCTTTGGCAGGCAGGCTGGGCGGTATTTTCTTTAAAAGATCACTGCCTATTGTTGGTGTTTTATGGGGAACGCACTCTCTTATGAAGGCTGAAACAACAGGCGACCGCTGGAAATCCCTTGCGCAAATTGCGCTTTCTGCAGCCCCTCTTATCACACTTATCCCTGGCGTTAATGTTGCTTTTGGAGTGGTTGCCGTTTGTGCAACAGTCGCAAGTCTTGCTGTTGAATGTATTCCAGTGAACAAAAACAAAGATGCTTCAACACAATTGGCAAGTAAGCCTTTATCAGGAATTTTTGGCAATTCAAAAGAAAATGTCAAAGGGCGTGAAATGGATACAGATAGTACAGATTTTTCACAAACAGCGGCCATGTGGGAAAAGAACCAATTGAAAGACAATCCAGCCCTTGTTGATAAAGAGATCGCTCTGATTTCGCCTGATCGTGATGGCCGCGCTTAAACTTCATAGCATCAAATAGTTTGACAAAATCGATACTTTTTCTATATAAAAGATAAAATTTAGAAAAAAGGGCGAGAAAATGACATCATCACAAAATGAGACTTGGAAAAACTATCTTAAAACACATCAAGAAAATCCTGATGAACCTGCCTTGTTTCAGTTCGACCAAAATGTTGAAAGAAGTCTACTTCAAGAAGAAATATCAACTTTTGGCCGTATTTTAGAAGCAAGCATTAATGACGATAAAAATGCAGCTTTTATCCTTAAAGATCTTATGCATCTGAAAAACTTCTTTCAAAGTATTGAAAAGCGTGTTTACAAATCAACACGCCCTGCTATTAAGAAAGAAATTCGGGAAATGCTTGGCGGCTATGCTGCGGCACACGCAGAACAAGCACCAAAAATACCTTTGACAGCGCTGAGGCAAGAAATCTTTGAATTGACACTGGAAATTGGTATTGATAAAAAAGCTGCCCGGTTGCCACGCAGCCCAGGCCTTGCAAAAATCAATGTCTTCTTAGCGCAAAACCAAATTGAAACAGGTAACTATGATGGCTTTTTGAATCGTGCGACATTATTTGTAAACAAGTTCGATACGAATGAAGATATTTATAACGCTTTTGAAAAGAAACTGGCAAATTCAAGCGCTATGAACAAGACGGAAAAAGAAAATTTAGTACAGGCAATTACAGGTTACAGAGACGCCGTGCGCAAGCCCTACAAGGCTGAGTTCCAGGATCTTTTAGACGCTTTGAAGAAAAACAAGCCTTACACAGCAACACGCCAAGCCTTGCCTAAAAAAGAAGCTTCTGTAAACGCGACAGCACCAAAAGCAGACAATCCTAAAATTAATGCGTTAAATAAACACCTGCATGATGGTGGCAAAAAAGGCCGCATTAATCAAGAAACAGACAACCCTGATTTTGATATAAGCACCCGCAACCGTGTTTCTTTCTATACGCCAAATAAATAGAAAACATATAAAGGAAAGAGCGTGAAAGTCTTTGCGACATAATGACTTGCGCTCTTTTATCCTGAATAGAAATATGTTACAATGCTTAAAAAATAGACATATATTTTAGGCATGATATGACAAAGCAAACCTATCTCTCGCGCAAAGAGGCGTTGGAACGTCTCGAAGATCTTCTTTACTATAAAGAAGCAGATCTTCATGATGCCCTCTCCCTCGAATATCTTGCCGCTATCAAAGGAAACATCGCGGCACTACGTGAAGATGATAAGTCTAAAAGTTTTAGAACACGTCTTTATAGTGAGCTTATTTTCAACAGTATTGAGCTTTCTAAAAAGCATCCCTACAAGAAATGGATCGCAGCAGGGTATCATTCCCAAAAAGCCTCTAAAGATGGCTTGTTGCAAGTTGTTAAAAAGCTTCATGAGACAATGGTGATGCGTGGTGACGATATTGCCAAAGGGATTGTTTTTCCACAAAAAGACACGCATGTCCCGCAAGACAAAGCAAATCAACCAAAAAAGAAAAGTTATCGATCTTCTTATGCTAGACCGAAGCCAGTTGCCGAAAAAAAACTAAAAATCTTAAATAAGATCATCTCTGCAGCAGGCACACTTAAAAAACATTTAACAGCTTCTGTTCCTGCTATGATAGGTGTGATAAGTAAAGCAAAAATGATCAAAGGAAGCCCACAAGTCAACAACCCTGCGAACGAAGAATCACTGCGATTAACTCTTTCAAAATTAAAAGAAAGCTATGATCAGCGACTACAAGGGCGGGATACAAAAGATCCTGCGAAAAAAGCATATGAAGCGTTAATGAAGCAAGCCAGTAAACTAGAAAAATTACACTTGAAATCCTTAGACGCACTTGACCAAGAAGGTCAAAAAACCCGCACCGTTCCTCTTTACCCTATAGACAGCCGAGAAATTAAAGAACAAAATACACATTAATTCAATTCTGCTTGACGTATATATATTTTCAGACAACCCATCTTAAATCTTGATTGAGCTTGCGGTTCCAATCGCTACTGACGCGATCGCCGCCCCATGCGAAAGTTAACATTAATGCTTCGGCCAGGTCAGGAGACTTTGCGCCGCGCGATTTAATTTCATTCTTGCTTTCAATTTTTAGCTTCCCCTGTGATGTAATATCGTATTTAGGTGTTGAAAGCTCTGCGATTAAATCGTCATCTTCTGGCATTTTAACATCACGCCCCTCGAACCATTCGCGCATAGCAAACCACAGCTCGTCTTTCAATTTATGATATCGTTCGCCAACACTTGGGCACTCAGCAACATTCACACCATGAATCGGAAGCCCCAACTCTTTCAAGCGGTCAACCACCCCTGCTCCTAACCCAATCACATCGACGCAAATCATGGCAGGTTTATAAGGCTCATTGGTTTGGTCATACTCTGCTTTGATCAAACCACAAAGCTGCATCAAGTCCTTGCCTCGCCATGACTTTATCGGATCTGTTAATGTGTTTCCTTGGCGTTTGGCAAGTGCCGATCTGTCTTCCCCAAATCGGGCTACGTCTAGCCCCCAGATGACACTTGCCTCCCCAGTTCTTTCGACATCACGGTGTATGGCTGATTCAATCAGCTCAAGCGGAATTACCACATCGTCTTCTGACGTTGGAAAGTCGCCTAACACACGGACGCGATAAATATTTGATTCTTTACCATATTTCTCAATCATTTCATTAAGATAAGCCTGATCAACACGGTCGGCATCATGACAGGAAACTTGCATGACTTGCCAAAATTTGCGAGCAGAATGAAACGCATCGTAAAAGGTTCCGCTACGTCGTGTAGGATTTCCCGTCATAATGGTTTTAGCGCCTTTGGATGACATTGCACCCTGTCCCGCTTCGAATATTGCTTCTTCTACGCCTGATGCTTCATCGACGATAAACAGCATGTTTTCACTGTGAAACCCTTGAAAAGCTTCTGGCTGATCTCGTCGTGCAGTGCGGGCCACAGCAAAATTGCCCAAGCCTTTGACCTCAATGCGTTCAGATGAAATCGTAATCATATCGCGCAAAACAATGGGCATTTTTTGGTGCCACTTTGCGACCTCGGCCCATAAAATATCTTTTAATTGATGTGATGTTGGCGCTGTGCATGCCACTTTCGCCGGATGACGTGTGCACAACCACCATAAAATCACCCATGCCAAATAAGCTGTTTTTCCGACACCATGCCCTGACCGAATCGCCAGCTTATGCCGCACTGTAATCTTCTTAAGCGCCTTTTCTTGCCAGCCCGAGGGCGTAACACCAAAAACAGCCTTGACGAAAGCCACAGGATCTTTTCGCCATATTTTCAGCGAGTCTTGTATTTCTTTTTGCATTTTTTACCTCTGTTTATATTTAACGATCGCCAAGCACGTTTTACACCACCACTTAAGGAAACAATATTTCCTTATTGACAACACATGCGGAAGAATGATAAATTCTTTCAAAATGAAATGATTAAAAGGGAATAAAATGGAAAACACACCTCAAAAACCAACACCCAATGATTTTTTTGGGGCTCTTAGATATCCAACAGAAAGCCTTAGAGAATTTTGGAACATCAAAGATGATCGTCCGCATAACAAAGAAATGATGCTGGAGCAGCATGGCCTGGAATCTTTAAAAGATGTACAACCATTTGTTGATGAAAAATCCACAGACATAGATGTTGATGGAAGGCATGTTCAGCTAGAACACGGCGAAAATGGTGGCTTGATCATTCGTGCTTACCGCCCTGTTACAGAAGATGACGATTACAGCTTTAACGAAAAAGAGATTGAAAACTTACGTTTATGCTTTGATAAAAACGGCAATTTAAAAGAATACAACAACGAAGCGACGGGCGTATACTTCCGCGACGATCGTCATAATTTTTTTAGTGGAATCAGATTTGACCATGGTGATAACAGCTTTTACATCGACCCTGAAACACGTCAATATATCACAACAATCCCAGAGGAACATCGCGCACCTGGAATTAAAGGGTATTTGACATACGACCCTGAAACATCAAATTGGGTTGCACTTGGTCACGAAAAAAAACATTTACTAAATGTACCTTTGGAATTTGCGCCGATTGCACCGCAACAAATTCAACATTTAATTGAACAGGGTTATGATTCGCAGCATCTCGTTCACGTTGCATTCACTCCTCCTGTGTCAGATGGCACATTTCATGATATGGAAATCATAGATGCGAACGAGCCTGATGACGTTCTCTTTTCGGATTATTCTACGAAAGCAGAACAATCCATCAGAATGCCTGGCTATACAAAGACGATGAGTATAAGCCATCAAAA
This sequence comes from Alphaproteobacteria bacterium, assembly GCA_030425825.1. GTDB lineage: Bacteria > Pseudomonadota > Alphaproteobacteria > JAUHZY01 > JAUHZY01 > JAUHZY01. The sequence continues at coordinate 550,925 of JAUHZY010000001.1, read as the reverse complement.
CAATGATAGAAGCTCTCGTGCATTTTCATCATTTGAGATTGGCAACGAGCAGTTTACGCTTGATATTATAGGCAATGAAAGAAATGACCTTCAAAAAGCTACTATCTCAACACCTTGGAATCAGCCTGTCACTGTGTATGTCGACGACAGCAAAGTAACGCATATGGTCGAAGATACAAACGCTATCAAAAGCTGGTTACGTAAAAAGGGTATTTCGAAAAAGCCTAAATTCGATACGCCCGAGCTAAGAGCAAAAATCGAAACAGCTCTGGAAAGAGAAAAGGATTTACACAGCCTAAACACATACAGAACTGGTGGTAGTCGTGATCGCTCTTTTGGTTTTGATGTCTCTATTACACTTGGTCGCAACCCTAGTATTAAACGCAATATGGCTATTTTACCGGTCATTGCAGGCCTTGGCGATGCTGATATACAGCCATCAAGCCAATTCCTCAACCGTGAGATTGCCAATATTGCCGCAGCAGATGAAAGACCAACGTTAAACATCAAAGACGAAACCGTCGCTGTTTACACACAAGCATCTCAAAAAACGGCGTAAGTAATTTATAACGCACGCTATACGCTGCGCGTAATTATAGATAACGTTCAGACGCCACATAGGCTTTACGTTGCACCTGCAACGTCGCGCGGTCGCGCTCTGGAGTTATGTATAACGTTCAAACGCCACGCAGGCTTGCGTTGCACTGGCAACGTCGCGCGGTCGCGCTCTGGCTATGCGCGCTGCATCTGGCGGTGTGGCTGCTGTGCTTTATAATCAACATCCTCTCTCCCCTATAATCTCCTTCTCCCTTGATGGGAGAAGGTTGGGATGAGGGTGAGATAATCTTTATGACACATCTCTCTTCCTCACAGCATACTTCCCCCTCACCCTCTCCCGCCAGGGGAGAGGGAATGAAAAAAGAAACACCTCCCCGTAACACTTACACACCCCCACTGCCTGCAACTGCGCGCATAGCCAGAGCGCGACCGCGCGACGTTGCCAGTGCAACGCAAAGCCTGCGTGGCGTTTGAACGTTACCTATAAAGTTTCCAATTATCTTATTGTTTTATATGAAAACAATGTGAATTTATAAAAAAAAGAGAAAAAAGTGTTTCCTTTTCCGATTTATCTATGATATAATCCGATTCACTAAAAAAAGAAAAGGGAGGTAAGAAAGGGAGGCTTTACTCTTACTTCCACGGAAAAATAAAAAGTACAAAAAACAACTTTGTTGGTTGAATAGCGATGAAAATAATAAACCCTCATGAATGAGTCGCGTTAAGCCTACAGAAAGGGGCTTCAGATGGTCTTCCCTGCTCCCTCCTCCTTCTTCCTTTAGGGAAATTGTTTGGGGTCCCACCTTTTTTGTACATCACTGCCATAAGGCGTTCAGGAAAATTACTTCACAATTGATACAGGTGTTGTTTGCGCAGAAAAAGCCATCAGACGATATGGTCTTACAGGTGGCGCATTACGCCCTGTAAAGTTTTTTCCCAGTCTCATGACATCGCCCTGATAAACGGATCTGTTAAGGGCAAACAGTGAACGCAGTGATTTGTTTTTCAGCATCTTCTCCATCCTCGATTTTAAGAATGCGACTAACATTATTACTGAAAACACCTTTTCATGCTAACAAGCTGATCTTTTGTTTGGCGATAAAAAAAGAGAGTGTTGCAGAAAGTATCACCCTTTTTGTAAACAGCTTAGAAACTCGGCAACAACATCTGCTGTACGCTCATCTTTAGCTGCCCCACTGCCCAGCTTTCCCCAACCACGATCTAGAATTGTTTGTGCAGCAGAAACGCGCGAAGACACAGAGGCTTCGGGGTCATTCATAATACCAACAAGCGTTTTCAGCGCATCTTCTGTAAAATGGCGAGCAAGGGACTGCACTTCATTTTTATCATTATTGTTTTTCATAAGTGTAAGTACCTCCCTTGCTCTTTATTTATATTTAGCGTTCGCCACGCAGGCTTTCGTTGCACCAGCAACGTCGCGCAGTCGCGCTCTTTATTTATATTTAGCGTTCGCCACGCAGGCTTTCGTTGCACCAGCAACGTCGCGCAGTCGCGCTCTTTATTTATATTTAGCGCTCACCCACGCAGGCTTTCGTTGCACCAGCAACGTCGCGCAGTCGCGTGCTGAATATGTGTGCTGTTGCAGATGATTTGTTTTACTTGGTTTATGCCTTATACATTAAACCCAGGCGCGCCGTGATCTGGTAGGTCGTGAACACCAGGGTATGGAATGGGATCTTTGCCATCTTTCTTCAGCGCCATATTTGCTGAGGCCATCATTTCTTTAACGCATGACGGTTTACCATCTAGAAAAACAGCGCCATTTGGGTGCATTAATGCACGCCCTTTTAAAGCGCGCAAGGCAAGCATAATAGGGTCGCATGTCGACTGTTTTTCAACTTCGATCATCTCTTTTTCAAACAGCTTCTTATAACGCTTGTAATCATCACGGTAATTGTTTTTCATTTTCTTTACTTGACGCACAGTTAACCCATACAGCTCTGCCATCTCTTCTTCTTTGGCACCTTCCGCAAGCGCCTGTATCAAGTCTTGACGCTCATGCTTATCCAACAGTGCTTGTCCACGCTTTTCAGGCTTCCAATCATGTTTACGAAATCTTGTATTATCATTTTTTGTGGGATGAAAATCGCGACGGAAAGATGTTGTAAAGTCTTTTACGTTTTCATAAGCATCTGTGATAATTTGCGTGATAGGATCCATTGTAACCTCCTGATATGGAATGGGAAAAAGACATAAAAAAACCCGCTCCAGATTTCTCTAAAGCGGGTCTTTTCCGATTATGTTTAAGAGTATGCATCCAAGCGTACGCTTATGGCAAGTAGAAGACGCTTAAACCTTCCCCTACTTTGTGTGGGTAAACGCAAAAATGGGTAGTTTTTGAGCAGCAGCATCCAGAGCTTCCTCTGGATTTTTAGCAGGCATTGGGCCTGTCAATTTTTGCAAATAACGTTCTGCACCTTTTTCTTTCTCCAAAAGGCCTCTTTCATTAGCAAATTTTAAAATAGCCAACTTCAAAGGAAAGGATTTTTCAGGTGCAAGCAATTGATCAATTTGTCGCATCGCACGATTTAACGACGCAGCCTTGCCAATCGAACGAGCCATACGGTTCAACACAGAATTGTATTCTTTTGATAACTCTTGTAAGCGTGTAAATGTATGATGCTTACCCTCTGCAACGTCACGAACTGACTGGTAACTTTTCTGGATAAATGGGGTGTTAGATGCAGTTAAAGTCTCTTCTTTTTTCTTTACAGCATCCCGCATTTCTTTTGCTGCGCGACGAACTTGTTCAGAGTTTTCTATGGATTCAATAAGGGGGGTATATTTATCTGTTTTGATCAATGCTAAAGCAGCTTCTCTTGCTGCGATGCTTTTTGTCATATCAAGTATTTTATCCGCCTTTAATGCTTTAAATGGCGTAGATAAAAACGTCTCAGTAAACGCTTCTTTACTTCCAAACGATGATTTAACAACCTTCATCATTAAAGGAGAGAGCTGCTTGTCTTTATTGGCACTAAGAGGAAAAACCTCTCTCAACAAAGCTTGGCGCTGAGGCCCTTGATCTTGCCCCTCTTCTTTTGTAATGCGAATAAAGTCTTTTATGAAGCTTCGCTGCGCATTAATATTATCCTGTATCAAAGAGCTATAATCTGTTTTTTTAGAAGTACTCTTCTTGTTTAAGAAAAACAAAAGTTCCTGTAAAATATTGAGCTGATTCATATACTCTTCTGAGCCAACCTTTAGATTAGCAGGATGTAATGGCAGGTATTGTTCTGCTTTCTGTTGCTTTTCAACGTTCACTTTTGCAACACTTTTCGCGACTGATTTTTTACCCTTTAAAAGCCTAAGAAATGCTTGTCGTGTTTTTTTAATGCGTCCAGGAATAAAGCTTCTATTATAATCTGGCTCAAAATTTAAATTAAGATGGTTTGGCTTTCCATTTTCAAAAGAAAGCTTATAAACCCCAGGGTTTGAATTTTTTTCCCATTTTATTCTTTTTAAAAAGCTTGATAGGGCTTTGTGCTCCATTTCTTGCTTTAAAACATCTTTGCTAAAGCCCTGAACATTAACTTTAAAACCCTTTTTGCCTTCAACATTGGTTTTTTCAGTCGTTACTTTTTGCGTGGATGATGTTGCGATCAAAGCTGCGCTAAGATTTTTGTATTCATTAAGGTCAATTTCACCAACATTATATTGAGGCTCTTTAAAAGCGATCTCAAAGCTTATATCTTTCCTGAATGCAGATGCTGTTGGCTGAACCGTCAAAACATTGACGATATACTTATCAAACAAAACACCTTGTTCCATCATAAAGTCAGATATGATACTGGTAATTTCTTGCTTTTCTTGATCCAGATCTTTTTTCATTCCTACCTCGTTTTTTACATTATGCCTTTTATTGTTCCGAAGAGGATACTTTATGCCTTAAAAATAAGCAAGTGTTTTATTACAAAAAGAGGTTTCAAAATAAGAGGTCTGTTTTGTTGAAAAACCTAGGCTGTTATTGACCTGTTTTTGCCATGATTTGTATAGAAAACAAGCGCACCAACATTTTTCTGAGAAGGCTCAATTCCTTCTCCTGCATCAATTTGTTGCTTCATACCTGTTAATATTAATTGATTGTTATAACTGCCATGCTTATTTTCTAGTGCTGTTTGCAGGTCTTGCTGGTGACCTTGAAAACATTCTGCCAGCCCTCGCTTTAATGACTGGTGAGATTCTTTCACCTCGCTATCAAATTTAAATGCCTTTTTATCAATCAAACTAATCGCCGTACCAAGACCTAAAAGACTAAGGACCGCACCACCAAAGGATATCAAGCCTTCTTGTGTATCATGTGTGTTTGTCGTTACAAGAGCACAAACAGCGCCTACAGCAATCAAAGGAACGGCCACGACACCTAAAATAATTTTTGCAGCACGCGATTTTTTCTTGCTCTTCAGGTAAGATGTATGAGTCTCTTGCAACTCTGGAGAAATCATCCCCAATAAAGCATTTGTTTCTTGTGTTTTTATCATTTTATTTTCCTTTTCAAAACCCTTTTAACCTAACATTATCCATAAAGCAACATTTCTATCGGCAACCTGCCTCTGGCCTTCTGAAAGACAAAGTGTTAGAGTGCCCTCATGCAAAAAAAGTCACTATCATCAACTTCTTCCATCTCAAAGCGGCTGGATACTGCACGGCGCAAGCGTGAAGAAACAAAGTTAACAGAAGCGCCCACAATACAGCGCTCTAGCTTTACAATGAAAACGTTGCCACCTGGCTTCCCCAAGCAAGTTGCATCCGTGATAACCGATGAAGATCTTAAAAAAGTTGATGAAATTGTTGGCCTGCGCAATATGATGTTGACCTCGCCTGTCGCGTATAAACATCTGGAAGATGCGCAAGGTATTGATACAAAAAGTGAAAACCATGAAAAAAGGCATAAAAGACGCATTCAATATGGCTGGCTGAAATGGCAGCATTATGGCAATTTGCGCAAAAAATCTGTCAATCTTTCACCAAAATGCATTAAGTTTTTATATGCGAGTGATGTTTTATTCGTCAGGCCCCAATGGTGTGAAAAAGTCCTGCAAGTTCCTGCCAGTAGCCGTGAACGCTTTGGTATTGATGGCCTGAAGGCATTTCAAAAAACACCCTTAAAATTGATCAAAAAATTAACACATAATGATTTTGATAAGCTGACAAAAAGCCGATTTTACAGCGAACATAAAGAAGTCAACAAGGATATGATGTTGGATTATTGCTCTTTACCTGCTGAAGTCCGCGATCAATTGGACGAAAAGGATTTAAAGACAGTCTATTTCTTGGATGATGCAGAGCCGTATTTTACAAAAACAGAGCCTGCATTTTGGGCATTTTATCTTAACCTGCCTAAGAAAATACGCCTTGAGTTACGCAAGAAAAAGATTGGGTATTTAAACCATGCGTTTTCTTTCCAAGGAGACAACCATGATTCTCGTCTTAATCTGACAAATGAAGAACTTCTTGACCTTTCGAAGAAACCAGGCAGCTACTTCGAAGAGCTTTACAAAACATATGGCAAATCTTGGATTTATGTTCTTGGACTTGATGACAAAATAAAAGATGCATTTGATGAAGTCCGTCAAAATAAAGACTTACGCGCGCATCGTTGGCACCTTGAAGACTTTGAGTTATTTGACATCCTCGCCCATAAAACAGACCCTCAAACATTGACCAAAGCTTTGTCTAGCAAGGATGTTGGGCAAGACTTTCTAATGGCCTATATTTTTGAACATTATTTTTCAAAAAATATTTATGACAACCGTATTGTTGACCGCTTTTTGATCCAGGCACAACCTTATGACCTTTATCAAGTTATCTTGATGATGGAGGGCCGTGTTCCAGAAGACATTGCACGTAAATTCTTACAAGAATCACCAGAGTTAATTGACCGCCTAGAACCTCATATCATCACAAATCTTATGCGGTCAATTTTGCGTGAACTAGACCCTGATGATGGGATGTATATCACATTACTTGTCGAGCATTTGCATTTACCTGAAGAATTTTTAGAAAAGCAAGAAGCCCAGTCAAAAGAGTTTGTACAGCGCCTTAAAAACCTAAACCTTTTGAAGGATGGTATTTCAACAAGCTTACTGATGGATGCTTGGCAGAATTTCTCGAATGAAGCTCGCTGGCCGCTGTCAAAAAAACAAAAGATTCTTAATAAATTTGCGAAGAAATATTCTCGCTTTTTAGGGCTTCCAACTTTCAGAGTAACGTTTTATGAATCAAAAAACACCGAAGAAGTTGGCTATACCGACCCTGAAAAACACATTGTATTTGTAAATATTTCTAACCCCGCTTTTAACAGTTTTATTAGCACGATCGCGATCATATCAAAACTGATTTACAAATTTCATATTGAACAAATTATGCACAGCTCGGATGTTTTAGAGATGGATGCGCAACAAGAAAACCCTGAATTTGTTGCTGCAAAACTGATTGAAGATACTTTTGCCAAAGATGTTCACCTTAACGTTTTTGGCGTTCACAACCCTGCGGATATTTTGGCTTATTTTGTCAGCGGCAAGATTGCGATCTTGTTTGAAGAATACCTGAAAGATAAACAAAACGAAGTTGCGCGCAAACGTGTAAAGCTAAGACATGGGAACCTTTTTGCACAACCCATGTACCGTGAAACTGAAAAAGGCAAGGTGCATGATGAGAATATTGAGCGCAAGCATCACATTATTGATAAGCTTTTAATGAAAATGTATAACCGCGAAAAATAACACGCTAACGATAAAAACGTTCTTTGGCTGGCTTTTGCAAAGACTGAATATACCCTGTTCTTACAGCACCCTCTTCTGGTAAAACGATTGGGTTTTCAGTGTTAAGAGATACCTTATTGTGAACCACCTGATCAGCCGGATTTTTAAAAGCAACATCCAGGCGAAGTGGTTTTGGAAGAACCCCGTTAAAAGCGCGCGCAGCAAATCTTTGTACTGCTTGAGTTATATCGCTTACTTTGTTTCCTTTAAAACGCGGTGGTGATAACTCTGTCAGAAAATACAGGCCGCCCATACTCAAGCCACCAGCGATGCTTTTGTCAGAGTGCGCAAAAGCTTTACCTAAAACATCTAATCCGTTTTGCTTTGTCTCTACCTTGTTTTGCAACGCATCATCTACTTTGACAACGATGTTTTTTAAAGGTGTTAAATGTTTATATTTGTTGCCTCTTAAAGACTCTAGAATATCCTGTACTTCGTCTGAACAATCTTTGTGAATTGCTGCGATAAGGAATTTTTCAAAAATATGGAAAAACTTATCATTCGTCGAATCTTCTTTTCCCTTCAAAAGATATTTCTTTATTTCTAAAGCAATACTCTCAAAAGTGCTTTTAAGTGATACATCCATTTGTGATGCCATATACATTTTGACAAACAACCCCCCAGAAGATTTCATATCTTCAAAGTCTTTCTCTTGAAAAACTTTATCCCAAGCCTCTTGTACTTGTTCAGAAGATGCCTCTGCTTTGAAAGCATGCTCTATTCCCAAATGATTCACAAAGGCTAATGTCGAAGGTTTGTCCGTGAACAAAATCTTAAAGTCATTTTCAATACGCCTTCTTCTGGCACTCAATCCTTTTCCTAAGGTATAATCACGCAATTCATCTAGGTTCTTATTATTTATTGTTGAGAACGCGTACAAAGAATTGATCGTTTTTTTCAAAGCACCTGATAGTTTTTTTACATAAAACGGATCTGCCACTGTCCGTGATTCTGATAAAACAGAATGCAAACGATTAACAAAATCATTTGCAACCAAAGGCAATGTCTTTGCTTGCCAAGACCTTTTGTTTTTTTCTGCAGCCTGTAGATATTTTCTAAAAACCTCTAAATAAAACGCTGATGATTTATCAAAATGACCCACACGCAGGCCAATGGCATCACCAAGCAATTCATAGCGACGCGAATAATGAAAAGCACTTTGTCGTGCGTATATTTTTTCAATATTTTTCAAAACCGAGGTCATTTCCCCTCGCTGCACATCATCGTACGAGTCGTTGTTTATTATACCTTTTTTTAATTTACCCCACAGATTCTGATAAGATTGCAAATCGTCTTTGTCTTTTTTTGCAAGATGCCCAATCCGTTTCATCACCTCGTCAACAGATTCTTTGTGATCATGTGCCCGTTCAAGCGAAATGATGAACGCTCTTTCCAAGCGCCCTGCCAATGCATTATCTTTTATATTAGATGTTTTCACCTCATGCTTAATACCCATTAAAGCACTCCAAGGCTTTTGTTGTTTTGCTGTGCCCTTATTTCTGTCCCTTATGAAGTCGATAATTGCCATCACATCATCACAATACCCATCATTCGAAGAGAGCTCTAAATCTAAATAAAGACGCGTGTCTTTATCACGTGCGTTATGGCGCAGCATATCAACTGTTTCAAGGGTTGTCGTAAGCAGCTCTACCTTTTCATCAAAGTCTTTCTTTTTCCAGCCATTTTGCTTTCTCGTATCAGGGTTTTTATGACGCGAAAATGCTTCTAAAAACAGAGGGAGCTCTTCTGCAAAGTAGCGCCCATAAAATGAAACAGCAGCACGCTCTAGCATACGAACGTTTTGATTGTTCAAATGCGCTAGTGGATCTCCGTTATTGTCTTGTGGTTGTCTTTTTAGTTTTTCTTCTGTCACATGATACAAGTTATTAAAAATCGCATTCACAAGCTTAAGTCTTGCTTCATCATCAATATACTTTGTCGACAAGGTAAACTCTAAAAACCCTAACGCTTTTCTAGAGTTAACAAAAGACGCGCTTGATTCTAGTGATTTCGTCGCTGTTTCTACAACTGCTGCAATAAAGCTTTCGTGCAAGCCTTCATGTTTTGCACTTTCATCTCTTTCAATTTCGTCTAGGTAACTTAAGAAATTACCGCTTGTTTTACGGCTTTGTTCTAAAAAATGGCCCGCCGCTTCTTCCCCTATTTTTTCTGCAGAAGACTCTAGATACAGGCCCATATCTACATCGCCATTCGTGTTATTTAATTTTGTTTTTAAAAAGTTCATAAAAAAGCGTGTGTGAGAAGTTCCCATGACTTTATTGTCAGATTTAAGGAAAAGAGGCAGCTGCTTAAAAAGTGTTGCTGAGATTTTTTCACGCACGAACGAGTTTTCAGAAAAATCAACACCAATATACGAATATTCAGAAAACGCGAAAGAATAAATAAGTGTACCAAAGTCTTGGCGTTCTTCTTCTGAAAGGCCAGTAGCACGATATGCTGAGACAATATCACCCGAAAACGCTATGATAGTATTTTCGATGAAATCTATTTTTTCGATCTGGTCTTGTGTTACTTTTTTTATAATATCGCGCAGCTCCTCTGCTGTTTTCTTCGACAAGTCATGGGCTATGCCCTCTGGCAAATGAGCAGAAACCCTTGGACTTTCAACATGACGCTGATAACCTGAAACCAATTTATGAATTGTATCCCGAATAATTGGCGACACATGCTTTTTTCGCGATTCTCGCTTTAAAAGTGCCAAGAATAGACGTCCCTTATCTTGCGCGCCAACCGCGTCATAAGAAACACCTAGAAACTTTTCAAAGTCACGCCCATTTTGTGAAAAAGCTCTGTTAAAAAGCTGCAAGTAAGCATCATTTTCTTGAGCACTGTCTTCAAGAACAGATGCTTTCATTGCCGCAAAAAAGTCGTCGTTTTTTTTGATATCATGGTTTTTAGAAAAAGCATCGATAAAGGCTTGCGAGAAACCATTATCTCTTAGAACCTCTAGATAATTAATCTGTTTTTTACTCATTTATTTTGTGCCATTTAATGTTTTTATGTTTATTTTACTTACGCAATACAGTTAATGTGTACGCGTATTCTTTTTATCACCAACGACAAGAGAAGCTTCAACTTTAACACCTGTCATTTCAGCTTCTTCGCTGATCGTTACCTCTGACTTATCTGCCGGCAAGTCTCTAACTTTTATTTTTTTGTGGTTATTATGGTAGTGAAATAATCCTGCTTGCACAGCCGCTTTGCTTTCTTTATTCCATCCTTCACTCTTTGCCAAGGCTCCCTTCAAAGCCTCAACTGTTTTTTCACGCTGTCCTCGGCGATCTATATTTAAAGACAGCGCTAACATTCTTGCAAGCCCCTCATAGTTTGTACGCTTCAGCGAATCGATCATTACGGTTACAAGGTTAGGATGGGATACCTCTATAGCATGAAAAGCGCCCTTAAAGTGACCCTGGCGTAAATCTTGTGCTTTTTCCCTACCATGAATTAAAAAAGGAAAAACATTGTCCAAAGACCCTATAATTGCTTTTGGGTGCAGAGATTTGATTGGCGCAACCCCATACTTACCTGCGACCAAAGAGGTTTCAAGCCTGCGGTATGATGCCAAAAGATGATTTAGCTTACGCATCTCTTTTTTTGATAATGCCGGTTCTTTTTTCTTAGGTTTGTTAAGGCGTGTTAAAAGGCGCATGAGTTTACGCATCTCTTTTTCTGTTAGTGGCTCGTCTTGTTCCATAAAAACTCTCTCTCAAACATCTTTTAACCAATATGGGTCATGGACTATAACATATTTCTCGGAATAGGAAAAGAGATAATATGACTATTTTTTAAGCACATTAACTTTTGTGATTTTTTGGTCTGCTTGTTTTATATAAACCTTCAAGGAAATATCTATTAACGCGGTTAAACAAAGCGCACCCCTATCATAAGGCAGTAAAACAAGTCAAAATTGTTGCCATATAGGATTATTGATGCTATTAAAAAAGAAAAAAGGTGCGAAAATGAAATATACATCAATATTATGGGGTGGCCTGACAAGCATCATTCTAATGATGGGCTGCAATGCTTCCAAGCTTGTTTCTGAAAGCTCTCAAAGCGTTAGCGACAATGCTTCCTCTATACGCCCTTTTGAAAAATCTCTCTTAGACTCTTGCCAAGATTCAAAGACAAGCATTACCGAAAGCGATGGTCAGAAAGAAGATTTCTTTCGATTTTCTAAATTTGATACAACAAATGGTGTGATGCGAAGAAAAAGCCTGATTGAGATTCAAGGCAACAGCTCTGATGAACATTATACGCTTTACCGTTTAGAAATTGGTAACTTTCAAGAGCTTGATTCAGGACATCTCCTTCTATCAACTGTCGACAGTTTAATCGAAGTGGAGTACGAATCTGGGTCTATGCTACCAACAAAATACACCGAGTACACTAACAGCGGCATTGAAAACATTGATATACAATTGAATTACAATAATCTTTCCCCTTCACAATATCATAAAATCATGCAAGCAGAGGGGTTTATTCAGAAATACGGACGTTAAGGGTTATCTTGATGCGGCATTGTCTGGAAAAACAGATTGCCTAAAGGTCGGTTTTTTAGTATCTTCTTTCTCATCCAGAATTTCATATCGCATGCCTCTTATTTCTTGGAGATCAATTTGTTCCTTAAACTTCAACAGCTTAAAAGAATATCTTCTGCTGGAATAAGCATTTCCAGAGTTGTTGCTATCGCTTTTTTCCTTTTATTGGTTTGTGATGATATCGCCACAGCACAAGGATATAACACAGGCTATCCAACGCCTAGCTATCAAAAAAACATACAAACATATTCGGCGCGCCCAGATGCTTCTAACACACTGCCCATATCTGAGCGCCCTAATAAAGTGCCGTACTCATCTGCGAATACGGCACTTGCTTCAAACACTTCACCTCAAAGAAAAGTGGACAGCTATATCGAGAGAAGTCGACAAGAATTTCAAGAGTTTAAAAGATCATCCTCATCTAATAATTTAAGATTTTCTGAGCGCACAAACACATCTCAAAAACCTTTTTATGTGCCGCCTACGCAGCGTAAAAACTGGATGAACAGAGCTGTTGAGCAACGCGACCAAAGATTACAGCGTCCAGATGCAATGTCAGGAAACCCACCTATGCATCAAATGAATACGGGATCACCGCTGCAAGTACGCCAAAAGCCCTCTTACCAACCTCAAAATCAGTATGTCGAATCAGCAAAGCCTGCATGGAAAAAGCAAGGTGCGTCTGATCAACCAATGAACACGACACAAATCGTCCAAGATGTGACACAGCATCGCGCCCAACAGCCGCAGATAGATTATGGTTATCGACAAGACCCTTATCAACAAAGGCAATCTCAACCACAACAACAAATGCCGCCACAAACTGACATGTATGGCGGTCAATTTCATCAAATGCGCCCAGGTTATGCCCCTCCCGTGGCCATGCATCCTGCTTATGCGCCCATGTTGCAGCCTTCTCGCCAATTACCTTCACAGCCTGTTTTGATGCCCAGCAAAGAAGGGCAAGGTCGTCATGAGTTTTACCGTGATGCACAGGGACGTGTGAAAAAGGTTCAAAGCCTAGACCATATTCCAAAGCACGCTCAGTTAAGCATTAAGAAATATGAGTATGAAACAGAAGATGTTAAATTCGTTGAGTATGGCGAAAGCGATGAAGACTTCGACACACGTTATGCCCTAGCACTTTCAGTGGGAACGCTCGGCGCTGGTGGTGACTTGATGGCACATATCAGTCCAAGGTGGGTTTTACGCGCAGGTGCAAACGCATTTAGCCACTCAATGAGCGAATCTTATGATGATGTCGATTACGACTTGGATCTAGACCTTTCTAACCTTGGTGTCGTGGCAGAGTGGCATCCCTTTAAATCAGGGTTTAACATGTCTGCAGGAATTTACTGGAACGGCAATGAAGCAACCTTAATATCCGACCCAAGCAGCACATACGACCTGGGTGGCACAATTTATACAGCATCAGAAGTTGGCACCTTAAACGGCAAAGCAAGCTTTGATGACTTTGCGCCATATGTTGGCGTTGGCTTTGACTCAACATTTTATGACAATGGCATTCTTGGCACAGGGCTTAGCTTTAACAGTCGCCTTGGGGTTTTGTTCAGCGGCTCTGCTGATATTGCCTTCACAAGCAACGGAACAGCCGCAAATGATCCAACTTTCCAAGCAAGCTTGGCAGCTGAAGAAGCAAAAATCGAAGAAGATATTGCTGGCGCTGATATATACCCAGTCTTTTCTATGGGTTTGACGTATAAGTTCTAACGCTGCCTACACACAGACTTTATGCGAAGCCTAAATTCCTTTATTATCACGTCCTAGCGAAGTGTAATAACTCTCCCCCCCCTAAAAAGGCAGAAAAAACAATTCCTTCTTGTTTATCAGCTTGCTTTATTGCTAGTCTGTATAAATCTTTTTTTTGTTAGCCATGGCGAAATAAGAATGCAGAGGATTGTTTTGTGCCTTTTCTTGCGGCACAGAATGGTGAATGAGCAACAAATCATGGGAAGTTTTTATGGACGCAAGATGGTTTAAAACAAAACTGAAAAACCAAGGTAAAACACAGGCTGACCTTGCGAAACACCTCAACATAGAACCATCTGCAGTCTCTCGAATGCTTAAAGGCAACCGACAATTGCGCTTACATGAAATGGGCTCTATCGCTGCTTTTATAGACGCCTCCATTCCAGATGTCATGCATCATGCAGGCATTAATATTAGCACCAGCTATTTTGAAGCCAACAACAATGCTGTTCGTGAAGAGGCTGTTGCCTTTGAAAACCCTTATCAGAAAATGATAACCATCCAGGAAATCAACGATTTTTCTGATCTAGAAGACCCCTCTTGCAATGCTGTGAACCACTGGCAACTTCCTCTTAACTTTATTGAAAATAGAACGAAGACAAGCCTAAAGTACTTATTTATGATGACAGTCCGAGATGACGGCATGTCGCCTCAGCTTCCCTTGGGTACAAAGGTGTTGGTTGATACGCTTAACTGCCAGCCCAGCCCTCCTGGTTTTTTTCTTGTTTGGGATGATGTTGGTTATCGTATAAAGCGCCTAGAACTTCTAACAAACCAATCATCTAGCACCCTTAAGGTTTCTTGCAACAACCCAAATTATGAAGATTACTGCTGTACACCTGAAAATATTCAGGTCAAAGGACGTATTATCGCCCAATTCAGCTATCTATAAAAATAACACGCAGCGCCCCCTTACAGCGGCACACGCAACTAGCGTGCAATTGAAAAACAACCATCAGAAAATAAATCTACATAGCACATCAAAGCCACACGTGATGTTGCATTAAAATCCACAAATACATTTTCCCATTTTTCTGCACACCAAAAAAAACACCCAAAAATGCATTTTGGCACTGCTTCTGAATAGAACTCGGTATCGAGTTCTAGTTGGTAGATCTCGTGCAGAAAATTGGAGAATAACGTGCTGAAGATGTGCGCAAGACAGTTTAGAAGGAAAGAGAACATGGCAGATGCCATGGGCTTGCTCCTGCGTACTGTTTTGTGTCTGCACACAACATATGGAGGTGGGTCATGATCAATGACATTAAACTCACTTCCGCCCTCATAGCCGAAGCGCGTAGCGCGTGGCGTATCATCATCTCATCGCGAGATGTTGCTCTAACGTATGGAGGTGGGTCATGATCAATGACATTAAGCTCACTTCCGCCCTCATAGCCGAAGCGCGTAGCGCGTGGCGTATCATAAGCTCATCGCGAGATGTTGCTCTAGCATATGGAGGTGGGTCATGATCAATGACATTAAGCTCACTTCCGCGATGAGAAACAGCTTGTTGAACCATCAACAGATCAAGGATCTGACAGCGACTGTTGAGAAGCGCCTGGCGACAGGTAAGAAGGTCAACGACATTCTGGACGGTCCTGTTGAGTACTTCAAAGCGAAGGGCCTTTATGACAAGGCGGATAGCCTACTGAAACGCAAAGACGATATTGATCAAGCGATCAGTACGTTGAAAGCAACGCAGCATGGCCTGACCAGTGGTCGCGCCATCATTGAGCAGGTCAAGGGTCTGGCTGAAGAAGCGCGCAATGCATCTGCAGCACAGAGAACCATCCTAGAAGCGCAAGCTAATAAACTACTGGGTGAGTATAACAACCTTATTGCTGATACGCATATGAACGGCACAAACTTACTTGTTGAAGAAGATTTTGTCGCAACATTTGATGGAGTAAATGATCACATAAACGTTGGAGATATTGGCCATAGCTTAACCGATTTATCAAACTTTACTTGGGTACAAACAACAGACACATCATCATATATGACAGGCCATTATGAACAAGGTGGAAATCAAAGAGGATTTTATCTAGGCCTGACAGCATCTGGTGAGCTTAATGTCTTGATTAGTGGTGATGGCACTTATGGAACAAGCAAGAACTATGAGACAACCGTTCCTATTAATGACGGCAATTGGCACCATGTAGGCTTCACTTGGGATAATGGTGACTTAAGATTGTATGTTGATGGCGCAGAGGCTGCTGTTGTTATGAACGACGATGACCCCATTACATCAATGCACAATCCCACTGTTGATATGACAATTGGTGCCTTGAAGCCAGGCGGGCCATTTTTTGAGGGGTCTATGTCCAATACAGGCCTCTGGAATGAAGCGCTTACACCATCAGAAGTCGCAACACTTTACACCAGTGGCGCTATTCCAGGATCCAGCCTAGAAGGTTATTGGCCATTAGACGAAGGAAATGGTACGACAGCATATGACAGCTCAGGAAATGGAAATGATGGCACGATTCAAAATGCAAACTTATCTGATTTCTGGGCCAACACAGATGCGCCGACAGCAGGTGAGTATGCAGAAGATCTGATCGTTGATTTTAGTGACAACACAACACACACAATTCACTCTGTTGATATGCGAACTTTCTCATTAGGGATTGTGGGTGTTGATTTTTCTTCCGCAGGTTTAGACGCCACACTTGATGGACTTGACGCTGCCCTGAATAGGATTGACAGCACTGCTGCCAGCTTTGCAACAGACTTTGCATTATTACAAACCCGCCTTGAGTTCACAGAAGATCTGATCAACACGCATGAAGAAGCAGGCGATAAACTGACGCTGGCAGATTTAGAAGAAGAATCTGCGAATAGATTGGCTCTTGAGACACGTGAGCAATTGAGCATTTTCTCAATGACGAACTCAAACCGATCAATACAGAACTTGATTGATATCTTGTTTGGGGGCAGGTCATAAGCGCCCTCTTCCAAACAAGATAACGCATAAAACACATAAGAAACTTTGGCACAAAATATGCATGACAGACACAAGGTATATTTTGATTTATTTTAGACGAGGTTTAAATGGTTGATTCAATCAGATTAAGTGAGGCATCTCGTAACGCACTAATTGCCCTTCGAAGAACACAACAATATATCGACAGAACTGATGCACGTCTTGCGACAGGAAAAAAAGTTGCAGAGGTTCTAGACAACGCCCCTGCCTATTTTTTGTCAGAGACACAATACGATACATCCAGCTTTATGCTGAGCCGCAAAGACGCTATCGGCCAAGGCATTTCAACATTACAAGTCACACAAAATGGCATTACCGCAGCAAGAACTGTGATGGAAGCTGTAAAAGGGCTAGCAACACAAGCGCTTAATCTCAGCGAAGCTGATGCTGTACTGCTAGAACCTGATGCGAACAAATTGCTGCGTGAATATGATGATATTTTACTTGATTCAAACAAAGATGGCATAAACCTTTTAACAGACGATGTTGGTGGCCCACAATATGATGGCGTTGATGACTATGTGCGTGTGGATAACAATGGCGGCAATCCGATTGACTTAGGGACAACAAACACTGTCAATATGTGGATGTCGTATGAGCCTAATGCTGCAAACCAATCCTACCCTTTATCTAACAACAACGCTAACGGCTATCTTATTTATATGGCCGGCGATGATATTTATTACAGAGCTAACGGCGGATCAAGCTTTGTTGTTTTCCCCAATGATGTTGGCGTGGATGATGGCAACCTACATATGATGAGCTTTGTTAGAAATGGTGCCACAGTTACTTATTACCGTAATGGTGTCCAGGTTGGCGCGCCCCAAGTTATCCCTGCCGGCGCGGGCATAAGCACAGAAATGACAGGCATGAGCACGACGCAAGCGACAAGACGCCATATGGGAACAATTCCCGAAGTTGATCTGTTTTCAACCGACCTTACGCCTGCTGAGATTACAGAGCTTTATAATGGTGGTAATATTCTTGATGCACCAGAACATTCACAAGCAAACAACTTGGTTGCAGCATTTCGTGGCGATCTGCCCAATGGATATGTAGACATGGCAGGGAATGTTCCTGACAACTATATTGCGGCCTATGGAAACCCCGACATTGTTGATGCTTCGCTTGAGTACGAGGATCACATTGATATACGACTTAGCAAAGATACGAACCACCTTATTGATAATTTTGATTTACGCACTGTGATTTTATCTTTACGGACTGTCGATTTTACAGATGCAAACATACAAACGACATTGAATCAAATTAATGGTGCGCTTGACCGTATTGATGCAGCAGAAGCTTATTTTGTGTCTGATTATGGCATTTTGCAAAATCGCTTTTCGTTTGCTGACCAGGTGTCTAACGTCAACCTGGAAGCCGGTGACAAACTGACTCTTGCCGATTTAGAAGAAGAAGCAGCCAACAACCTATCACTTCAAACACGCAGTCAGCTGCAAATCAATAACCTGTCATTTGCTGCGCAACACGAGAATGCTATTTTACAATTACTACAAGGTCTATAACCCCTATTCCCAGCAAACCTATCCAAGAACATGAATTCTCAAATTAAGAAATATTTTATCTCACTATGAAATTTATACAATTATAAATTGCGCAAAATGAAATTGTATAAAAAAAGTTCCCCTGCTTTTTATAGGAAAACATCTTAAACATCACAATAAAGTCTTAACTTTAAGTAGTTGATATTTAATATATAAGTAACAAATATTCTTTATTATTTACATTTTGAAACTTATACGGTCATAGTCATTTTCTCTTGACGCGCAGGTTGCATTTATTGCAATTTGTTGCTCAAGGAAGAAGGATATGAACACATTAAGTTTAAAATATGACGGACGCATTCCACGCCACCTAAGCGGGCAACACAAAGGCTATAAATCTCAAGTTATGGCAAAAATGTGGAAATCTGAGATCATAAAAAATATTCATAATTTACGCTTTTTGAAGAAATGCTGTTTGTCTCCTGAAGAAGAAGATCTACTAAAAGAAGGATTAAAAAAATCTTTTCTTAACTATCGCCACCACTGGCGAGACTACTTAACCTATCAAACAGAGGAGGTCTTAAATGACTCAAAAAAACACAAAAAAGCGCGGTATCTGCAAAAGTAACCACCCTCTTATACGCAAGCTTCATGAGCTTCGCAAAAAAAAGAATGTTTCTCAAGAGAGACTGGCAAAACATGCAGGGCTTAATAGAAACGCCGTTCTGATTTGGGAACACGGGAATGGCACGCCTAATTTGATGAACTTTGAAGCCTGCGTAAATGCACTGGGTTATGACTTATTACTGCGCGAACGCAACGACTAGGGGCAGATGATGTATTATAAAAAGCCGTTACCACCTCCTTATTATCCACGTCGTGGTTTCACAAAGACATTTCGAGACAAATGGTATAATCCCATTTTCAAAGACATGACCGAATCTGCAATTTGGGGGTGGATATGCGAAATGGCGGCTTGGGAAGACTTTGAGATTTCTCTTACCCAGCCTTCGACACGCGTCATCCAGCTAAAAGCAGGTCAACTTTATATTACATCGCGCCTTATTGCTTCTTTATTTGATATTACCGAGCACAAAGCACGCATGTTTTTAAAGCGCATTCAACAAAGCAACCTTGCAAGTTTAGACGCACACAAAGTGCAGGGAACGGTTTTAACAATTACAGATTATAAGGATCACCTTTTCAAACCTGCACACAATGATTCACACAGATTATCAACTGCGCCAATGACAGCAATGGCAAGGCGCTCGAACACGTCATCAAACACAAACTCACACACAAACAAACGCACAATACATAAAGAAGATACTTATAAAAATATAAATACAGATCATGCCGTAAAGGAGGAAATCAATGACTTTGAAATCTACCGCAAAATCACATAGGGTCCGCTATAAACCTGATCTTATGACGACAAAACGTCTTTTAGAATCTCTTTGCTTGGACAAAGAAAAACTGCAAAAAATTTGGGATACTGTTTTGCTTGAAATGCTGATTATGTATTACCCCCCTATCATGGCTGATGAAAAAGAATTGAATCAGCAATCTGCCATTATCGCCAACGCGTATATTGAGGCCCTTTCGCATATCCCTCATGACGCGCTCCGTCAAGGTTGGCGAGACGTTGTAAAAGAAAACACAACGTATCGCTGGCCCACTGTTGGCAAAATTGTGGAAGCTTGCCAAGTCCATCAAACCCGCATACAACCTGAAAGCATTTCTGAACCATGGAAACGCGACTTGCTCGAGCATTTAGAAATCGCAAAGTTTCGCAGCTGGTTGCAAAAAGCACATTTGAAAATCACAGGTGAAAATGCCGTATTACAATTTGATAAAGACCTAAACCGCCGGTGGTGCCAAACAAATTACGGGGACTTGCTCCTTTTAATCATTCGCAAGCACTACCCCATGGTCCGCGAGTTAGATTTTGATATTAAAAAGGCATAAACCCCGCACATAACAAAGCCATGCTGGCATCTGAAGACGAAACCAAAAGGAGAATGAAATGTCCCATACACCCCATATACAATCTCACGCAAATGATTACGGCAGCGCATATATGGCACAACATTTTGAGATGATTGTAGAGACCCCTAAAAATGGTCAAAGCCGCGCAAGAAATATGACATCTGCGCCATTAGAACGCTATTTCCGCCGCGACCAAATTACAAAGTTTCAATATGAAGCCGGCAAAAAACTGCATGCTGATTTTCTTTATGCAGGCTTATCGCCCAAAATGACGGCAAGCTATAAAACACTTATGACAGGACGCCTGGCAAGCAGCCAAGGATCAGAAACCGAGTCACGACTAGAAGCACAAGAACGCTTTCGCACAACAATCCGAGATATAGGGCGCGCATTGTCTCCTATCTTGATACATGTTTGTTGTCTAGAAGATACTGCGGGTGATTGGGCCACTTTGAAAGGACGCAAAGGACGCACAGCCCAAATCGAAGGTATGACAACACTGCGCCTGGCCCTTGAACATTTAGCAATGTATTATGGCTTGATCTAACTTCAGCATGAGAAACGCAAAGATATGCTTACAAAGTACGATCGCGTGACATGGGATAATTGACAGATTTTGCATCTTGAACATTATCTTGCTGTGACGTTTGATCATATGCTTGGCAAGCAATACCTTGTGATATTTCAGGCATTTCAACGCGTGTGGCATTTGCGTTAAATGCTCCTACGACAAGCACACTTGTCATCGCAGATTTTGGACGCACAAGATTTACTAACCCATTAAAAACATAAGCAAAAATGTTCTGATTCAAGCTCTGCGGCATTCTAATACCTAGGTCTTTTAATCGATGTGCTGCGCATTCTGCATCATACAAAGCCTCACTAAGATTTGATCCTGCTTTCCTAACGCTGACAGCTTCACCATTTTTGATAACAACAGGGAATGTTCTGTCTTTCTTCTTTAAGTCAAAATTCCACAGCTCGCCATTAGGACCATAATCAACTTGATAGTTTTTCTGTTTTAATGAAATAACGTCTGGTTCTTTTTTGCCTTCCGAAACAAAGAAAATCGCTTCTTCTCCATTTTTTTCATTTTTAAATTCAAACAAATACGAATTGTCGCGTGGCGGCACGATTGTGTCATCCAGTGTCTGTTGACCAAGCCTAAAGTCATCATCATCTTCATTCGAGCAAATCAAATATGCTGTCACTTTATTGTTTTCAGAATACTCAAAGCCTAATGCCTTGCCATCGTGTCCGAAACGATATTCTTGCTTTCTGCCATCATCATAATTGCGTATCGCGCAAAAACCTTTTTGGTCTGGCGTGTATTTGACAACAACACCGTACCCTTCTGCGCGATGCTTTAAAATAATGTCATCAATACCATTAAGGTCGCCAACTGTTATTTTTTTAAAGCCTTCACAAGCAATAAAGTCATTCAATTCAGAATAAGGTTCTTGCATATCAAACCCTGCTTTGACCAAGATTTGTTCTGCATCATTTGCTGTAAACATTTTCATATCCTTTTTTAACATCAAAATATGCGACTCCTGAGCGCCCTACTTCATCAAGACCAATAATATGTGGCGTATTATCATTTAAAACATTTTTGATAACGGGCTGCTTATAAGGCAAAGGTTGCGCTTTCGCTTTTCCGAAGGCTGCCATTGCTGGAATCATGGCGATGAACAGGGCAAGTGGCCTTAAAAAACCATTCGCTCCTTTGACATACTCTATGATATTGCGCCTTTTCTTTACCATGCGATCTTTCTTATCAACCAGCATTTTATACATCTCATCACCAAGCTCTTTGGCCTCCTTTTTTGAGGTAAAAGCTTCAAAACCTTTCTGCCATTGCGCTCTTTTTTGTGATATTTTTTCCGTCACGTCACTTCCATCATAAGAGAATGTCACCGGAGAACGAATACCGCTAAGATCAAAAAGAACATAGCGCAAGTTTTGTGATGTCCCTTCTTTCCTATAATAAAAATCAAGCTTTGAATTTCCCTTCACAATAGCGTGCTGAATTTCTTCTTTTATATGACCAGAATCACCTTTTTTAACAAGACGATATACATTTTCACCTTTTATCTCTCTAAAACTTTCCACCCTCAAATCTGGCGAGAACAGAGATTCATATGTGAACGCAGCGCCATCTTGCATTCCCTTGATCGTGATGCCAAAAGAATAGGCAGCACTGATTTTTAATACGCTTAGCGGCCCTGTAACATTGATTTTTTCCATGTAAGCAATGTCATCTTCAGGGATTATGCCTTTTAAAGGCGCAACAGAAGAATATGTTTCTTGGACGCCAGCAGCGATCCTTTGAACATTAAGGCCTCGCGCTGTATCAGCAAACGCTTTCAAAACATAACTGTTCGCCTTGATATCTTCAACTTTGTACAATGTATCTGCATTGAAATAAGTAGCATCTTGCGCATCATGCTCGATGCTATATGACTTCCCATCTACTTCCAGCGATAGCTTGTCCCCATCAAAAGTATATTTTTCTGTCGCCAGCATAAGAGACTTTTCATCAAAAAAAGTATAAGACGTCACGCCTCCCTCTGGAGAAAACTGATAAACAGCGCTTAGTCCTGTTGTTTCTGGGCGCATGAATTCGTTGAACATCCATCCGCTTTCCTTGTTATCACGCATAGCATAGGCTTTGTTTCCATCGCTACGCTTCAAATGAATATAATCTAAATCATCTCCTTGAAAGCGCAACAGAACACGCATGCCTTCTGGCCACTTCTTGTCGCGTACTGACACTACTTGGGCATCTGTGTCGTTATCTTCGTCAGGGAAAATGCTAGAAAATGGCACGTTGTTATATTCGTATTCAGCAATTGCATCGTCTTCTTGATCGAACAGCGAAGTTACCAGGTATTTTTCAGCATTTTTGAACACATCCAACATACCGTGTTCCCACAATATGTTCTCAAAATCCGTTGTGATTTCCGCTGGCGTGTCATCAAAGAAAACAGCTTTTGGGTTTGCTTTTTCTATCGCAACAATCTTTTTAATTCTTGCGTCCATCTTATCGCGCCTTAAATTGGCTTGATGGCTTATCTTGTTGTGTAGAGAAATGAGCGCCATCAAAAGAAGCCGCCTTTAAAAGCTTCATATCGACAGGATTATCATTCACAGCAACCCCATAAGATTGTGATTTAGGCAGCTTCTGCACCTGTGGTTTTGCAAAAGATGCAAAGCCGAAAGACATAAGAACAAATACCCCCACTACCTTCATAAAAGCAGGCATTTCTACCTTCTTAGGTAAAGGCAATTTAACGCCTTGAGAAGTGACTAATTCTAATGACTCTTGCGCATGGGCAATAATTTTGTCTTTTTCATCGTTTGAAAACGCGGCGCCGCGCAATAGTTCATCACGCCATTTTTGTTGCTTTGCACTGCTTAACAAGCTTTCCAGAGACTTGTTTTTAACTGCATCCAATGACATCAAGGTTTTTCCCGAAACAGGGTCCTTGATCATAATCTGGCATGACTTAAGATGTTTCTGCCCATTAATTTCTTTATATTGAAAAAGAACGATCACATTCTTTTTGTTAATAGGTTTTGAAAAAACGTCAACAATGCTTTGGTCTTCATTGAAAAAAGTACGGCGAGACCCCATTGCTTTTTTAACAATAGCATTTGTTCCTGTATCATGATACAGGGCAAAAACATTTCTTACGACTGTTTTATCGCCCTTTTTTGTTCTTGTTAAAAATGCTGTTTTATTTTGATATGCTTCGGGCAGATATGTTTTTCTGACGATAAATCCTTCTGCATTACTTATTTTATCGCCGAGCATACTTAAATCATCTGCTGATAAAAAATCGTCCAATGAATCAACAAGCTGATCGTCATATTTTGTATAAGATAGTTTTTGGAAAACACGCGGCACTGGCTTTTTTTCTTTTAATTCAGCAAGCAAGCCATGCTCTTGCTTTTCAAACATGATTTCTTCATCTCCATGCTTGAAAGTAATTGTGTTCTTTCCATTCTCACCTTCACGCGCATGCGTTTTGTAACCTCTGTCAGCTAAATCAATTAAAAATTGTTTGATCTTTGGGTCTCTTCTTAAGCCAAACATATTTAATGCGACACGATGGAACTCACGCAGGTTATGGTGGTTAATAAACCGCATGAATGTTTTTTCTTCTCGTGTCAGTTGATTATCCATTAACTTGCTCTTTAGCGTGATTTATGAAACCTGCCTCAACATCAAGACCATAACGGGCACCTGTTTCTTTGATTTCTTCAAACAGAGTCGATGGTTCATTGTGTGCAACAACACGATTGGAAATAACGTAGTCCCCTGATGTTTTAAAGATCAGTTTTTGACCATTTTGAGCAAACTGACAATTTCCATCAGCATCAATTTTAAAAGATTCTAGCGTGTTTTCATTTTCATAGATCTTGTATTCAGCCAATTTCTGATTAGTAAAACGATACTCTTCAGTGAGGCTTCCTTTATCAAACTTTTTAACTGTTGAAACTGTGTTACCAGCAACGTCTTCAACGCCCTCACGAATTATATAGCGAACACCTTCACGCTCTAAAACTTCATTTCCATTTCTTGTTGGTAAATCACCTAGAAACTGTTCTAGTTTTTCTGTTAGATCCACACTGGGCTTATACCCTACACCAACGATAAATTCTTGTGCCTTTTGATGGTTATCTGAATGCATTTTATAACTCCTTTATGCCATTGTTTTTTGATTAAATGCTGATATCTGTGTTCCAGCGTTCTTATTGACGCCCTCGACACCTGTTTCTTTAGCCATATCACCCAACAACGCGAGATTGTCATTGCCAATATTGTTTGACTGAAGCTGCGCTGCATTCAAGCTGAGTGCTGCTGTCAGCAATGCCAGCTTCCCAAGGAAACCTGTTTTCTTTTTCTTCTTATATTGATCGACTGCGTTATTTTCTGGAACCCCCTTAACACCTGTCAATTTTGCGAACTCTAAGATCTCATCAGCATAACCAAAAACAGGACGCTTGATATTTCTTGGTATTAAAAACTGAACAACTTTATCGACGAAAGCAACTGGCTTTTGTGTAATGTCTTCAAAAGAAAACCCTAAACTAACGGCAAAGTCCCATTTTTTTTCTTTACTACTTTTTCCAACATCCCATGTCATACTGAGATTATCTAGATTTTTTTTCTTATCATAAGTCAATTCACCTCTTAAAACACGCCCATTTTGAAGTGTCTGCGTGAACGTTTCTCTGTATGAAGAAAACATAGGAATGACTTTACGTCCTGGCATTTCCTTGTAACGCATTTCGCTTTTACCATCATATCCAACAGAAAAAACTTTTTCGCTATCACGAGACAGCGTTGCTTTTGTAAGTTGTTGGCCTTTAAATTCTTTTTCAACAGTGTAAGGAAGCGTATGAGCGCCTTCAACAACAGGTGTTTTTTCAACCATGTTTAAATAAAGCTTATCACTTTTTGTCAAATCACTTGGCATTCTTTCCAACGCCTCGTTCAAAGAGTCATACTCTTTTACTGTTTTATTGGGATAACTTGTTTCTAGGTCCACTTGTCTTATTTCTTTGAGGCCTTTATTATTAATGGTGTAAAAATCATCTCCATCTTTGAATGTAATTTCCACCTGAGGTGTTGTAAAGAAGTGGGTTCCTGCTTTTTCAATATGTTGATACTCACCTTGCTGACCGTCTTCAAAATAAGACTGATTCACTGCGATAACATCTGCGAAAGTATACGCTATTTTTTCTGGTGCTTGAGCTTCCAACTCAATACCGCGCGCTGACAAATCTGCCATAATTTCCTGAAAGCGTATCACGCCGCTATCATCACTTTGCGTAAAGCTTACAACCTTTTTTTCATCATTGGCGCGGTAAACGACTGTGTAATCTGGATGGCTCTCTTCGATATATGAATCACCATCTTGATAAAGTAATTTGTACTCAGAACCATCTTTAGTAATAGAAGAAAAGTCTTGTTCATATACAAAATGCTCTTTATCAGTTTTATACTCGACAAGCCCATCATCATCAAAGCGATATGTTGCTGTGATCTGTTTGGCGCCGTCTTTGACCGTGTACTTTTCAATCACAGGTGCATCAATATTATAAAAGCCATCTGCCAGCTTCTTTGTACGCAGCTCTGTATACTCATCCCCTTTTCTTTGGTGAAAAGACGGCGCAAAGAAAGCTTCATCTGCGCTACTTGTTTTGCCGTATTTAATAATAAATCTATTTTGATCAACATTTTCGATTGACAGATCGGCGTCCCAAATAACAAGAGTTCCCTTATCATCGACACTTTGCTGCATTTTGTATGTTTTACTGCCCGATATCAGCGTGATTGTTTCTGGTGCAAAAGCCACTTGCTGGTCTTTATAAGAAATGGATAATTTCTCACCCGTTGCTACTTCTGAACCTACGTATTGTGCCATCTCGTTAAAGTCTAATGATTGTGGACTAAGCGGCAAAACATCCACAAAATCTTTACCTATAAACTGCTGCGCGTGGAACTCTATATCCTTGTCCCAGCTCTTTTCGTCCAGCGTCACACCAATTGCGTCTAGAAACCTGTCCATTGTTTGTATTTGTCGTTGTGCCATTTTTTATTTCCTTTATCCGTTAGACTTTATATTTGTGTTAAAAAATTCTGATCCTGCTGTCTGCTTTCTTGTTTGTGACAGCTCTTCAAAAATTGCAGGTTTATTGTCATTTTGTGCCAGTTGAATTTGTGCTTTTTGTGCTTGATCATCTGCAAAAAAACCGCCAACGACATCCATCATATGGTCGACTAAAGGCTTATCAAAACCATCCTGTCGTGTTCCCATACCAATATTAGAGAAAAATTGATTTACGTCAGATTGCCTTGTCATTTCTAGTGTCATTCCCAGCCCTGATTTATTTTGATGATTCTTATTTGTATCCTTTTTAGATCAAAACACAAAAGCTGTCAACTTATTTTTTATATTGGAAAACTTCATCTTTCGCGATTATTTTTCACCAAAGAAAACTGTTTCTCTTTGTGTGAACCACTACTTATACCCATTACTTTTCCGAAGTCATCCATATGATTAATTAACCTGACGACAGGACTTTTGGGTCCTAAGACATTATTGTATACGCGGAAACTGGCATGACGACGGCCCCATGGGTTTTTCTTTTTGATATATGGCGCCAGCACAACGCCGACTGATCGACGCAATGGATGTCCGACTTGCATATAGATACCGTTATGTAAACGATCCAACGCGCCATCCTTCATTAAAAGGATAGGATGTGTCGGGTTTTCTTCAATGAATCTGCGCATCACGTCATACGCATTTGCCTTTTCTACTGACATATTTTTTGCTGTTGGCTTTGCAAAGAAACGCCTCATAAAGCCAACAAAAGCACCGCCTTTTGGCTCATCCTTCAAGGTGATATTCATCAAATCTTCATAAAGATTTTTTGCGAAAAAAGGACTATTTTGTGTGCTCACTCTTTTCATTTCATCCAAGACAACACGCTTAATTCTTTCATGGGATTTTTTGTAAATTGAACTATCAGGATCTGTTAATCCAGCAATCAATTTTTGCTGCAATGTTTTATCAACAAAATTTTGAGTATCTTTATGTATTTTAGTCATTTGGCTTCGTGCAATAGGAACACGGTAAAAATTCATTAACCCTGTTTTAATATCAGAAACAAACAAGCCATTTTCTGCCAATTTCATGGCAGCTTTAAGAATGGCATCTTCAATCACGGAAGGCTTACCTTTTTCAAGGCGCGAAAGCATTGGCAGCAAAAGATTATCTGCAAATAATTTCTCAACAGCTTTTTGTTGATCTTTTTTAAGCTTGTTATTTACCATAGTCGATGCAAGCTCACCCATGATTTGAGCAACTTGTTGAGAGGCCATATCATCCTTTTTGCTCTGTAGGCCTGTCATCAAAAAAGGATAATAATCTTTATTCTCTGGACTGGATGAAAGTTTCGCAGCAAGAATACTTGTAAAAGAAGAAATCTCCTGCATGTATTTTGAGTAAATATTCTCAAAAACGGTTAAGTCATCCTCTTTAAAAAAGGCAGGCATGACTTCTAAGCCTTCTTGAAACAAATCATCTGAAATCATCTCTCTTGAAGAAACGGTTGAACTCATTGATGTTTTTACTTTTTCTAAATATGTGACAAGTTTGCTCATGCCTTTAATGCCCTTATGTACCTAAATAATATTATTTTGCGCGCTTTATACCCTAAAAATATCTTCACATCAACAACAAAGTTGTACAAATTGACAATTTGTATCTTTTTAGGATATAATATATGAAGAGGGAGTATATATTATGTCTATAATATCGCCACCTGAGCAGGTTTCGACAAAAGATTCGACGATAACATCCTGCAGGGCCGAGGAAGACGAACCTCCGAGTTCGACGAAAACCTCAAAAACACATCAAAACATTTTATCTTTTGCAACCCTTATTGTTAGCGCAGTTTGGGGACTTGTTATGTGTAAATTATTCCAAATTATTGGAATGGTTTAAGGGAAGGAAAGTATATGCAGCAGAGAATGACGACAAAAGAAAAGCTACGTCTTTATGTACAAGTTCATAAAAGGCTTGAGAAAAAATATCCGAATTTGGCCGCTGAAATGATCGAAGAAAAAGCTGAAAAATATGCGTATGTTATTAGCGATCGCGCTGTTGACTTAGAGCATGCCCAGCAATATATCGATCACTTTTTACCACAAAACGATGATGAGCTTTTATAAAGCCAGACTTTATCTTTCAGCACCTTGCTGTTGAAGGATAAGATGTTGTTGTGCAGGTGCTGCACTTGAAGACCTTTGAAAAGGTTTCTTTGCAAAAACTTGTTCCGCTTCTTGTTGTGTATTCTCAACTTCTTGCATGCCTAATTCGTAAGAACGCGCCTTATACTGTGATTTCTTTTTAGATTTTTTAAACAGCTTATCGCCAATCTTTGTCATAAACTTTCCAATATCTTGACCATAAAATAGTGTCACAGCCAGGCTTGTCACGGCAACAACACCTATCAAGATTGGGGCTGCGACAGGTGCTATTATTGATGCAGCAAGTAATGCTTTGATGCCAATCACCGATCCTGCACTTAATGCACCGACCAGCAGACCACCTTTTGCTTCATTAATTTGGGATTGTTTTCCAGATTGTTTGGCGAAAAGATATGCACCGCCATGAAACAATAAACTGACAATAGGTGTTCCGCGTGAAAGAAGCTTCCCCCCTATTCTTGCAATCCCTTTTTTTCCAACAAGCCCCAGAGATTTGCGTGCCAGGCGTTGTTTTCCTGTTCTTTTAACCATTTGAAAGAACGTTTCTTTAATCGTTTCTGTCATCCCACAACAAGCCAGATAACAATACGCCATAATATGCATCATCCACTGCATAAGGTTTTTGTTTTCACCTTTGTAACCAGTCTCATCTTTTTTATCTTTTTTCTGTTGTGGTCTTTTGATACGGCCTTTGGTAACAAAGTCTGTTTCAAATGCTTTGTGCGCGCCAAATAAATTACCTCGCAGCACTTCTTGGTTAAAGGCAGCAGAACGTAAGCCACCATTAATACCCGCTTCATCAAGGGAAAGCGTCCGCAAATAAGGCATATAAATATCAATGTGGTCAGGGTGATAAGTGCGCTCAATCAAGGGCTGTTTAAAGTGATGTGATGTCTGCATATTCACGTCCTCCTTCATTAAACCCCCTTTTTTGTAAAAATCCTTCTGTATTATACCATATTTTCTACAAAAAGGGAATGACCGTATCTTTTAAGGATATTTTAATTGATTTATATCAAATATTCTCTATAATCATTTTCCTAAAAGATAAATTGAGGAAAAAAAATGGATCAAGGATACACGTCAACGAAAAGCATCAAACAAGCTTTCTTTCCAGAGCTAGATTCCAAAATCGACTTCGCATTCGTGAAAGTTCCTCAGCGTAAAAACCAACGCTTACTGAAGATCAATTTCCATGACTATGTTATTACGTATGATGCCTCACAAAAAACAATCTTATTACAAAAACAGACCAAAAGCGGAAACTTGAGAAATAAACAAGTTCAAAATATTCCAGAAAATGGAACGGCACATCTTGCAGATGGTCGCCATATTCAAATCCTTATCGAACCTGAATCAGTTGTAAATCATTTAAACTCAAGCGTTATCAAGGTCACAAACGGCAAAGGAAACGCTTACGTTGATGTTATTGTACGCAACGAAGATCCTTTTGTTCATGGTGCTTACTCAAAAGAAGGAAAGACCGAGTTTAATTTTGCATCCTCCTATAACGAGATGGATAACAAGCCTGGCCAAAAAAATATTCGTAACCTTGACGGACTTGGCACATTCCGCCTGAGCAATGCGATCGCTGAGATCAAAGGCAAAGGTGATTATGAAGGCGGAACGCTGTACCATTCTGTTGAGTTTCGAAATGGACATAGCTATAAAAAAGTTGACTTCATGAAAGGTCCAAGAACAGGCAAAAAACCCTTCATACATTCTTCTGCAATGATCAGATATCACAGCAATGGTAAAATTGGTGCGATCATCTTAAACAAGGAAGAAAAAGGAAATGGCATCATTGGAAAACAAGTTACAGAGGGTCGTGTTGCATATGACATACAAGGAAATCTCTTAGAAATAAACTATCTTGTAAAGCATAATCAAAGGGCCTTGTATGGTAACAGTGTTTTATTGAATAACGGCATGATTGATCTAATTTCAACACGCTCGCTTGATGTTTCGGGACAAATTTTTCTTAAAAAAGATGCAGAAAAATTAAAAAGAGCAGGAATTTTAGACAAAACCTCTAAGAAACAGTACGCAACACCTGATCAAATGTTAGAAGGTGCAAAAACTGTTGTTGAAAGAAGTATTGGCGTCTTTAAAGACATTCCATTTATACAAGAATATAACATATCATCTGATCTAGAAAAAACGACACAAAACCAAAGCAGCGCAATTGATCCAAGCGTCCCCCTTCTTGCAGAAATCAAAAAAGATGGTAGGGACACAAACAAAACAGCTGGCCCACAACGCCCACATGAAAATCAAAAAGGCTAGGTTTACTCAAGCTTTTCTTTGATCAAGTCCCACAGCTTCTTTTTAATAAAGTTTTCTAGGCTGCGAATCCGTAATGTATAACTGGGCTTGTTCAGCTTGCCGTACCAACGAATGCCAATGGCGGGTAAGTCTTGCTTTGTGTTCAGCTTGATATCACCACGTACATCCATTTCTTTTTGCAGCAAATTAATAAATGCCAAGCCATTTTCAAGCCGCCAAACATCCGCCCCTGCTGTAATACCACTCGTCGCATTAATAATACCTCGCTTAACTTCGAAGGGTATTTCTAACTTCTTAATACTGGTATTTCCTTTTTTAAAGGCCGTTGAAAAAAGCTTTGAGACATCTTCTGTAGATCCAATGTTTTTCATGCCATCTCTTAGAACATTCAGGTCAAACCCTTTGATCAAAGCATTTTCTGCTTGCAATCTTCCCATGCCTTCAAGGTTCGAGATCACTTCGCGCACCGAAGATCCCTTACTTTTAACATTAAGCGTCATCGCAGCTTGTCCATCATTAAGATGCTTTTGTAATGCCGTTTTACTTAAGTTAACCTTTTCGGCAGCCACAGTCGCGTGCCATTTTGGGCTGCCTTCTCGTGGATCAATCGACAGGGTATTGCGTAAACTTCCTCCACCATAACGCCCTTCAATTATAAACTCTTTTAGATATTGATCTATAATTTGAACATATATGTCGCTGTCTTCTATTTTAAAGTCATCACCCAAAATGAACTTTTTTGCCTTCACAGAAAGAGCCAAATCCACAGCCTTAAAAAGAGAAAAGTCGAACGGTTCAGAAGACCATTTATCCCCAGGCACAGATTTATCGGCAGATACTTTCTTCTTGTTATTTTTGAAGAGAGATAACGGCAATGTGTAGGCGCTTGCTGATGCGTCGATAATAGGGCGCTGTCCACCGCGCAACAACCTACCCTGCCCGTTAAAAGCAATGCCATCCCATGTTAAGGCGGCCTGACTAAAAGAAAAGTCATCTGCATTTACATTGAACTTAGAAGACATAATAAAAGGCTTTTGTAGAACTGTTGTTGCAACATCCATCATGCCTGCAACGTCATCATTGACCATGATAAGATCAATATTTGCATTAAACGGACGCTTATGCATTTCGCGAATATCAACGCCTAACGTCAAAGCGCCTTTATCTAAAACCAGGTCTGTTGCCAGGCCTTTCACTTGCCCACCATCATAAAAGAATTTTTCTGCAGCCAACTTTCCAGAAGCATCTACTGCCACCAGAGATTTTAACTTTTGTTCTAATGTTTTTTTGACACCTTTCTGGCCTTCTGAGATATGGCGCATATCTAATTTACCAAAACTTAAGTCATATTTAACCGCAGGTCGCTCTCCCAACTGAAAGTCAAGAGCCCCTAACACTTTTCCTTCATCTGAAATACCATTTATTTGATCTAAGACGATTTTATCGGCTTCTTTTTTTATATTGGCCTTCAGACTTAACCTGTCTGGCGTTATACGTGGCAAACCAAAAGCATCCAGAGTCCGCCAAAGTGTTTTACTAGACAACTCGACTTTGCCTTTCATATCACCTTGCGAAAAGGTGCCGCTGTAATGCAAAGACGTATCCCCAACCCATTTTGTTTTCAACTCATTCACAGTGACTTCTTGATTTGATACAGCTACATCGCCTGTCACGCGAACAACGTCCGATAAATTCATTGAGATATCTTTGACCGTCGTCATAACGCCGTCATCTTTTATATTAGCGTCTAATGCCACACCTTTTGAAAGCGGTGCGGGTAAAGACATCGCTTTATTCAATAACAGTTGGGAAAGATCATCTAGATCCGTCGTATTATTGACATAAAACTTAAAGGCGCCTTGATGTTCTGTATGTGTTGGTTTGCGGTGCAACTGACCAACATATTGCGCGTTCAGCCCTGTTTTATCAGATGTTAACAACACGCTAAACTCTGAAGGTGTTGAAAAACTTAAAACGCCGCTTTCTACCCTGAACGTATAAGGTGTTTTATGAAAGTAAGTTTTGCCTTGTAATTTAAATGGCCCTGATAAAGACCCCAAGGCTAAGCCCAGTTCAATATTTTCAAACTTCTCTTTTTTATTATTCATTTCGTCAATAAACAAAACTTCTGCATTGGTCAGGCTTAACCAATTCAGCTTAAAATTTTGTGCTGTATCGCCTGTCACTTTTTTACTTTTATGTGCCAGGTTCCATGTGCCGTCTTTGTGGCGAATCAAGGTAATAATGACTTTGTCGGCAATAACCTGATCAAGTAAGTAATCACCGCGCAGTAAAGAAAACAGCTTTAACTGTATCGACACATCTTTGATATAAAGCGCGTCTACACCTTCTTTTTTTAAGACAACATCACTTAAAGATAGATGCGGTGAAGGAAAAAAGCTTAAAGAAAAATCGCCTTTTACATCAAGGTCCATGCCTGTTGACTGCTTTAAGGCAGAACTGATTTTCGGCCCAAGTGTTTCATAGTTTAAAAAACGCGGCGCAAAAAACAATGCTCCCGAAATTAAAAACGCAATGAGGAAAGCAAGCGTAATAAGCTTCTTTTTCATGATGGTATGATCCCTTTTTAATAGGACAGTAAGAGTAAGAAAAATTCAGAGAAACAACAAGTCTTTTAAGTAAGTTTTATCTGACTTATCGTGTAATTGCGGTGACTTCTTCCAGCAATTGCGCAGCGATTGTCACGACACGTGCATTGCCGCTGTAAGCTCTTTGTACAACGATCATTTTTGTGAACTCGTCTGCCAAATCAACATTCGACAGCTCAAGATTATTTGATGTAATTGTTCCCAGCCCGTTATCGCCTGCTGCTGCATAAAAGGCATCACCAGAAAAGCTGGTTGCAAGGTAGGCATTGCCGTCGATCAGTTGAAGGCCATTATAGTTTGCAAAACGTGCAATAGGAATTTTATAGCGTGGCGTTGAATTACCATTATCAAAATTCAGATTGATCAGACCTTCGCCATCAATATCAATATTTTCAACCGCACCAGCAGGGTTGCCATCCTGCAAGAAGTTTCTGATCGAAATATCTGGCTCGTTCCACTGTGTTGTTGAGCCTGATGTTGCATTCAAGGTGCCAAAATCAATGGTGATTGTTTGTGGGCTTGTTGGTAGATATGTGCCACCATATGTTAGATCTAATTCAACTGCCGCTGAAGGCAATGCAATCATTGATCCCCAACCACCGGCGCCATATACATTTGCATCTTCGTTTTTCCACATCCCAACAATAGATCCATCGGCAGCAAACTCAACACCGATTTCTCGCTGTGCTAAGTCCGCAGGCACCCCACTAGCCTCTGTTGTAAAACGTGTTGTAATTGTCGCACCTGCCAAACTTGTTGTAGGTGTCATTGAAACAAGCCATTTATTAGGATTCGCATTGTTCCCAAAAGCAGACCCTGCGCCAACAGCGTTCGCAGCAGGAACTTTTGTCCAATCAAGCGTCATCGAATGCTCGCCACCAAGTGAGTCATAAACCAAAATTTGGTTCGGGCCAAAAACAGAATCATAAGATGGGTGAGTGCTATCCCCTGTAATCGCTGCTGGATTTGCTGCCGCCGCAAGATCAGCTGCAGCGGGCTGTGGTGCCCCGGATGGCACATTCACATTATAATCAATCGTTGTTGTCTGCATTGGTGCATCAACAATATCTGTGACACGCAATGGTGCCAATTGCGAGGTGTTAATCACATCACCACTTGAATCTGTTGTCCAACCCTGCAGATAATATCCCGCACCGTTTTTCAAATACCCATCTTGATCAACAATAAAATCACCCGCACGCGTATAAAACGAGTTCCGACCATAAGATGTAATCGCAGAAACAGGCAATTGATCTGTGACCGTAAACATCCCTTCACCTGTTACAGATAAGTGTGTCGATACGTCAGATTGTTGTTGAAGACCCTGAGAGCTGATCCTGAAAGAAGGCTTAATATTCGCACCACCTGCATTATGAACTCGTGATGTCGACGTCGTTACAAGCGTTGAAAAACGTGTCTCAACACGCTTGTAACCCAAGGTCGTCACATTCGATATATTCTCAGAGATATGATTCAAAGCGCCGCCAAAGCCTTTCAGCCCAGATACACCCGTCGTCATCGCACCAAATACACTCATAAAACAAATAGTCCTTCTTTAAACAGAAGCTGTTTACCAATAAGGGCGCACAAACTTTACATAAAAGGACATACACGGCGCGTGCCAGATTTAGCTTTAGAAGGCATTAAGAGTGTAAAATAAAAAGAAGAAGAGAGATTTAAAACATTTATGCAACAAGACATGCACAACAAAACAAAGGCTGGAAACTAAATCGCCACCCCATTAAAGTAAATCTCATATGTACCATGTTCGTCCGCAAACTCTTGCAACGTACCTTGCCAGCCTGCTGTGATGTTAGACTGGTTCTGTAACACAATCTCGTGGTTTCCTGTGCCTGTGCCCGTCAAGTCATCAAGGTTAATGTGAATCTCGGTCGAGCTGGAAACAGATACAAATATCGCCGATGGACCATAAGTTTGCAAGTCGCCCGCACTGTTGACGCGTGCACCACCAATATTATCAACAGAGATATGCAATGAATCATCCGTTGAAAAGTCCGTAATAATATCGAATCCATCACCACTAAAGCTGGCTGTTAGCTTGTCGCGTGAAACGCCGTCAAAAGCAGAAAACACATAATCAAAGTGGAACTCGTCCGCGCTGGCACCGCCTGTTAGCTCATCATTTCCAGCGCCTGCCCTGATAACATCATCACCATCGCCACCGTCAATGCTATCGTTACCATCACCACCAGCAACACTGTCAGCACCCATACCAACATTAATAGAGTCGTTTCCTAATCCACCATCAATCGTATCATTTCCAGCATTAGAAATTATAGAGTCGTTACCTGATCCAGCGCTAATTATATCATTAGCAACATCACCAATGATCGTATCTGCGCCAGATCCACCAAGAATGCTGTTATCTGCCGTCGTTCCATGTGTCAGCAGCTTCAAAGAAACATCGTCAAAATAAGCCGTTCCTGTATGCGCGTTGTTATATCTGGTTGCAAAAAGATCAAGATCAAGATTTGAAGACCCTGCAATCATTTGAATCGAAAAATACTCCCATGTATCGAAAGCATTAAGAGTGTATTCAAAATTTGGTGAATTTATCACGCCAAGTTCAAAATAAACCGCCTTATCAAGTGTTCCAGCACCTGGATTGACGGATGACTTATAAACCCACCCTGAAAGCTGGTAAGATGACCCAGACGACAAACCTGTAATCGAATCACGCACACCTTCACGGTTGCTGACGTCATCATCATTTATCCGCATTGCTGTGCGACCTGCGATCGCTTCTTGAGCCTTGTCAGGTGTCAATACATCAGACCACCCCGTCAGGTCTGTTTCAAAGCTACCATTGGTAACAAGCTCGGCCCCTAATGTATAACTACTGCCCCCGACACCAGCCTCGATCCAATCATCACCATCACCTGCTACGAATGTATCACGACCATCATTTCCAATCAGCGTGTCATTGCCGTCGCCACCGACTAGGCTGTTATTACCGCTGCTTGGGTCTTGGTTGTCGATTGACGTTTCGGCACCGTTGCTCCAAGGTTGCTTTGGATTCAGCTGATCAAACCCTAAAACATCATCGTCACCAACAAAAACACCTGGCACTTTAATTGTTTCGGGGGACCCTTGCGCCACAATATTGGTATACGTTCCTGTCAGATCACTATACCCAGCCGAACCACCATCACGGAATTGAGCCACCAGATTCGCGCTCGCGCTGTGTCCTGTGGCATCAAAAAGTTTGCCATTATTGTATATTTCTGTGATTTGGTCGGCTGTCAGATCTGTATTAAACAAGGCAAGGTCAGGCGCCAAGCCTTCATGCATACGTGACCCTGAGCTTGTTCCAATTGAACGAACTGCAGTATCATATGTGTTGTTGGCAAGTGTCTTCGTATCAATATACACGCCGTCACGATAATAATCGACATTCGTCCCATTACGGACAAAACTAAGCATGTGTAATTCATTATCAACACCAAAACCTGCATCAACAAAACCAACTGCTGGACCGCCACTTTGAGGACGGTAATAAATACCGCCTGTGTAGCCGTACAAAACATATTGGTGATCCGCACCACCTGAAAGATGATAGGCTTGCGTACCAGCATGCTCACTTGCGTCCCATGACAACCACATATTCACCGTGTTGACTTTGCCAATATTGATGTCGCTTCCGCCGTCTAATCGAATGTAATCATCTACTTCATCAAACCATGTCAGTTCACTAAAGCCTTTGTCAGCGTTATGGTGATAGTTACCTTGTGATACATCATCCCAAAAACTTGATGATGTTATGTTTTTCAATATACCGTGACGACCATTTCCAGAAAGATCGAAAACGGTGTGTCCTTCTCCTTCAGAAAAAGCATAAAAAGCTTCTAAATTATCCGTTGGGATGTTTGTAGGGTCACTGATTAAAGCGTTTACTTCAGCTGAACTTAAATCTTTTGACCAGATTCCAGCGCCTGCAATACCACCATTATAATCATTTCCTGTATATCCTTCACCCAGGTGGAAAACCTCTGCGTTTCCTTGAAGCCCTACGCCTGTCGTTGTCGCAAAATCTTTCTCAACGCCATCAACATACAAACTAAATCGGGTCGCGCTGCTATCCAGGACCATGGCAACATGATAGGTATTGTTTACATCCAAACTCATCCCAGCGTTCAGTGTGTGTACACTACCATCTGTCAGTTTTACATATGCTTGAACATCACCATTGCGAATCCAGGTATAAAAACTCGATTGCGAGCCGTCCCAGAACTTATCAAAAATAGGGTTATCGCCAGTGACATTAGTTGGTGTAACCCAAGCCGCAAGCGTAAGGTCTGTTTCACCATCCAGGTATGTGACATCACCTAATTCAAGATAATCATTTGATCCGTCAAAATTACTTGTCGTTGAGCCGTATCTGTGTGCGTCGTACTCACCTTCACCGACATAGCCCTCTGCGCGCCCAGCGTAAATCGAATCGTTACCAGCGCCACCAATCAGCGTATTATCGCCATAATCACCGCCAATAATATCATTACCAGATCCACCGACGATATAATCATCATGTGATCCACCAGCCAGCTTATCATTACCGTCGCCACCTTCTAGGGTATCTGCGCTCTCGCCTCCTGCAACAAGATCAGTTGATGCGCCACCAATTAATGAGTCTTCACCCTCATTTCCTTGGAAGGTGTTCTCACCATCAACGCCATAAATCGTGTCATTGCCAGCACCACCCAGTAAAGAGTCATTGCCAGCGCCAGCAGATAACACGTCATTGCCAACACCACCGTCAACGCTGTCATTACCACTGCCGCCATCAAGGGTGTCATGACCGCTACCGCCATCAATACTGTCACCGTCATCGCCACCTAAGAGGGTGTCATTACCATCGCCGCCTAGAACTGTGTCATTACCACTGCCGCCTAGAACAGTATCATTGCCTGACCCACCATAAAGCGTATCAGCACTATCACCACCCAGAATCGAATCTTCGCCACTGTCGCCACTGATACTGTCTTCGCCAGAGCCACCTAGAACAGTGTCATTACCGCTGCCGCCTTGAATTGTGTCTTTCGACTGACCGCCGTCTAAGCTGTCATTCCCGCCACCACCGACGACAGAATCATCACCATCAGAAGCAAGGACAGAATCGTTTCCTGTACCGCCATCTACTGTATCATCATCGATACCAGCATTGATTGAGTCATTACCATCACCGCCAACAAGCAAATCATCACCCGTATTTCCATAGAATGAATCATTCCCAATGTTCCCGAGCATGGTATCACTGCCATCATTCCCAGAAAGTTTATCGTCACCAGCACCACCCAAAAGACTGTCATCACCTTCTCCGCCTTGAATGACATCATCACCAGATCCACCATCAAGTGTGTCCTTAGACTCACCACCAAGAATCGAGTCATCGCCATCTTCGCCAAGAATTGTATCATCACCGCTTTCGCCATGAATCGTGTCATCGTCATTGCCACCAAAAAGCGTGTCATCATCATCGCCACCTAAGATCGAATCATCGCCATCGTCACCCAGTACTGAGTCATCTCCAGTATCACCTAATAATGAGTCATTGCCTGTTCCACCCAACAAGGTATCGGCGCTTTCTCCTCCACGGAGGCTGTCATCTCCTTCATCACCAAAGAAAGAGTCATTGCCTGATCCTGCAGCAAAAGTATCGTTCCCAGATCCACCACGTACGGTATCGTTTCCTGTGCCTGCATTGATTGAGTCATTCCCACCACCACCAAGAACACTATCGTCACCAATATTGGCATAAATTGTGTCATTGCCGGCACCGCCATCTACCGTATCGTCTCCATCATTAGCCCAAATCGTATCTTCACCATCGCCGCCAAGAAGGCTGTCATTCCCAGTATCACCGCTTATTGAGTCATTACCACTCGCGCCATCAATCGTGTCATCATCATCACCCCCCAATAGCGTGTCGTCATGATCGCCACCATCAAGGCTGTCATCACCTGTTGATCCCCAAAGAGTATCTTTCGAAGTGCCACCTCTTAATGTGTCATTATCTGTATTACCAAAAAGACGGTCGTCGCCATCACCACCCAGAATTGAATCAAGCCCTTCTGCGCCAATAATAGAGTCGTTACCAGCCCCTGCATCAATGCTGTCATTTCCAAAACCAGCAAGTGCCGTATCATTCCCACTGCCACCGAAAATAACGTCAGAATCGCCATTTGCCGCAAAGCGATCATCGCCATCGCCACCAAGCAACGTATCAGCACCATCATAGGCTGATATCGTGTCATTGCCGGCACCACCATCTATAGAGTTGTCACCTGTCACACCATCCAGAGAATCATTTCCATCGCCACCGCCAATGGTATCATCACCTGCACCGCCAAGAATTGAATCATTGTGCTCGCCACCTTCCAGAGAGTCATTACCACTGCCGCCTAGAATCGTGTCTTTCGACGCACCGCCAAGCACTGTGTCATTACCCTCGCCACCAGCAAGGCTATCATCACCAGCACCACCAAGAATGATATCTTCACCACTGCCGCCATCAACCGTGTCTGTACCGCTAGCACCATCCAAAGAATCGTCACCCGTAAAACCTGATAACGTGTCATCACCAGATCCGCCAGCCAATGTATCATTACCCGTATCACCATGAAGCGAATCATCGCCGTCTTCACCTAGAATAGAGTCATCACCATCGCCACCATAAGCCGTATCATCACCACTTAACGCAGCCATAACATCGCCACCACTAGTGGACACTGCTGTCATATCATCAGCGTTTGGCGTTCCATAAATCACAAGATCAACGACAAGGTTAAAATCAATGTCATAGGCATATTCTGTGAACAATTCTTGCAAGTTCGTCGCCGAGAAGTTTGCTGTAACATAGGCTTGATCTTTCAGACGAATTTGCTGATCACCTTGACCTGCATCTATTTGGATCAAAATATCGTCATCATCATATGTCACAGCAATATGATCCATCGCAAAAGTCGCAACAGTTCCACCTGCTAAACGGATCAGTTTTGAATTTATAAGATTAATTTCTAGGTCATCACGATCTTTGTCAAAATCGTAAATAATGTCATAACCATCACCGCTAAAGCTTTGCATATCGTCGATTGATTCAACATTATTAATCTGGCTCATATCATAGCTGAACTGGAAGACGTCACTTCCTGTTCCGCCGTATAGTTCGTCGTTTTGATGGCCGCCCTTCAGGGTGTCGTTGTCTTCGCCACCTCTTAGGGTGTCGTTACCGCTGGCACCGTCAAGGCTGTCATCGCCGCTGCCGGCTGTAATCTCGTCTGCGCCGCTGTTGCCGCTTAATCTGTCATCGCCGCCGCCGCCAAGAAGCCTATCATCACCATCGCCGCCAAGAAGGCTGTCATCATCTGCTTCGCCAAGCATCACGTCATTGCCATCACCGCCCACCAGCGTATCATCTGATGCGCCGCCGCTCATCTGGTCAGCGCCGTTGCCACCAACAAGACTGTCATCGCCAAGATCGCCAAGCAAAGAATCATCGCCAGCGTCACCCTTCACAGTGTCGCCGTCTTCGCCACCACGGACCGTGTCATTGCCGGCGCCGCCTTCAAGAGAATCACTGCCCATATTCCCTTGAAGACGGTCGTCTCCGGCATTACCTAAAACCGTGTCATCACCTGCGCCACCATGAACCGTGTCAAGGCCAGCGCCGCCATCTATGTTGTCATTACCCTCGCCGCCAGCAATATCATCATTGCCGCCGCCGCCGCTTATTTGATCGCCGCCATCGCCGCCTTGGATTGAATCATCACCGTCTTCACCAAGAAGGCTGTCTTCGCCCTCTTCACCTTTCAGCGTGTCATTATCATTGCCGCCAAGCAACGTGTCATTACCCACATCACCTAACAGCTGGTCATTGCCTTGGCCGCCAATAACGCTGTCATTGCCTTTGTCGCCCAACAGGCTGTCTTCGCCGATGCCGCCTAAAACCGTGTCATCGTCTTCGCCGCCGCGGATCGTGTCATCATCATCACCGCCTGCAAGAGAATCACTGCCCATGTTCCCTTGCAGCCAGTCACGGCCATCATGGCCAAGAAGCGTGTCTTTGTCTTCACCGCCAAAAAGGCTGTCATTACCATCGCCGCCAAGAAGGCTGTCTTCCCCCTTGTCGCCAAGAAGGCTGTCATCATCGTCATCGCCTAAGATCGTGTCATCATCTGCGCCACCGCGCAGCGTGTCATTGCCGTCACCGCCAAGTAAACTATCATCCTTCTGATTGCCTTGAAGGCTGTCATTGCCGTCGCCGCCCAATAACGTATCGTTATCCTCACCGCCAGAGATCACATCATTGCCGTCGCCGCCTTCAATGCTGTCATCACCATGATCGCCCAGCAAAGAATCATCGCCAGCGCCGCCAGCAATCACATCACCGTCGCGACCGCCGCGAATCGTGTCATCGCCATCACCGCCTTCAAGCGTGTCTATGCCCTTATTGCCTTGAAGATAATCAGAAGCATCGCCACCATATATCTCGTCATCGCCGCCACCGCCCTCAAGACGGTCATCATTGCCAGCGCCAAAAAGAGCTTGGTCCGCTGAACTGCCCAAAATAATGTCTTGGTAATCAGTGCCGACAACGTCACTGTTCGAGGTAAAATAAATACTGGGAACAACGTTCCCAAAATCTATGTTCGAACCGCTGTCAAAACCCCAACTACCAAGACCTACACCACTCACCAACACACTGCCCGAGGTCGATGAGAAAGTGAATAATGTCCCGTTGTTCACGCTGCGTACCGAAACAGCGCCAGATAAACCACTGAAATCCAACACGTCAGATGACGCGTCAAAACCATTTAAGACACCAGTGGAAAGGTATAGGCTGATGAGGTGTTTCGTCATATCGCCACCCCATTAAAGTAAATCTCATATGTGCCATGTTCGTCCGCAAACTCTTGCAACGTACCTTGCCAGCCTGCTGTGATATTAGACTGGTTCTGTAACACAATCTCGTGGTTTCCTGTGCCCGTGCCTGTCAGATCATCCAAATTAATGTGAATCTCGGTCGAGCTGGAGACAGATACAAATATCGCAGATGGACCGTAAGTCTGTAAATTACCTGCAGAGTTAATGCGGTCGCCTGTGATATTTGATACATCAATGTGCAATGCGTCATTGGTTGAAAAGTCCGTAATAATATCGAAGCCATCGCCATTAAAGCTGGCCGTTAGCTTGTCGCGTGAAACGCCATCAAAGGCAGAGAAAATATAATCAAAGTGGAATTCGTCCGCGCTGGCACCGCCTGTTAGCTCATCGCTTCCAGCGCCTGCTCTGATAACATCATCACCATCGCCACCATCAATTGTTTCATTGTTTTCAGTTCCAATGATGGAATCATCGCCAGCGCCACCATCGATACTTGAATCTCCAGAATTCGCAGCACCTGTTAGCGTTGCCTCAGATTGGTTATAAATATCACCGCCAGGGTTTTTCGTATAAAGACCATCTCTGGTATCAACAGAAGCCCCCTTATCAATAGGAATATAAACCTCGTCTGGTGAATTTTGCATGACGCCATCGACATCTCCGGCACGATCTTCCCATGTGCCGTTTCCTTGATCACGCCAGTAATGTGTAAGGTTTCCACTACTGGTGTAATTTCCTGAATCAACTTCAGGTGTCATCCCAACACCTGCATTATAAAGCGCTAGAACTTCAGCGACACCTAGGTCTGTATCCCATGTTGCAATGTCATCAAAAATACCACCTGTGATATCACGCGCACTTAAATTATCTTCACCTAAATCACTGAGGATTGTATCACCAGTCATGCCAGATGCAGAGCCATGGAAGACACCATTAATATAAACATCAAGATCTCCACCATCGCGCACAAATGTAAACATCGATAATGTGTCTGTTGGTAAAGCAACATTTTGAATACTTACTGCTCCGCCAGAAGACCTATAATAAAGATCATCATTGTTCTCGTAGAAAATAGCATAAGTCGTATCAACACTTAAAATATATGCCGCTTCCCCTGATGGAATTTCACGCCAGAAATTGATCGTGTTTGTACTTCCTAAGTTAA
This sequence comes from Alphaproteobacteria bacterium, assembly GCA_030425825.1. GTDB lineage: Bacteria > Pseudomonadota > Alphaproteobacteria > JAUHZY01 > JAUHZY01 > JAUHZY01. The sequence goes on along the minus strand of JAUHZY010000001.1, from coordinate 507,018 downwards.
CATCTTGACCCAATTCTACATATTCACGGTTATTGCCCCAAGCTGTGCGTTTTGAGAAACCTTCGACCGTATTTCCATGGTACACATTCTGGTCCGCACCACCCCAAGGGTCTGTGACGTTGCTTAAGTCACCATCATGCCCATTACCAGAAACATCGTAAGCTGTACCACCACCACCTTCTGCAAACTGTAAATGCAACCCAAGCGAGTCTGTTTCAACATCTGTTGATCCGTTATAAACATCTTGCACCTGATCAGCCGTTAACTCTTTTGTGTAAATCCGAAAATCTGCTGCTTGACCATCATAATCACGCCCACCACCATCACGGAAGAGAGTCAATGAATTCACGCCTAAACTTAATGTCTTGTTAATCGATGTATCAACATCTGTTAGAACACCATTCACATACATTTTCACAGCGCTATTGCCATCAACTGTCAGCGTTAAATGCTGCCATGTTCCAGTAGAAAGCGAAGCACTTGTTTGTGTAAAGGTATGATATGAAGACCCATCACCAATACCCCAAACAATTTTACCGCTGCCATCGAAATATGCGTAATGTCCATCTGTTCCATTACGGTGTTGGAAAAGATAATCTGTACCGCCAACAACATCTGGGTTTAACCACATTGAAACCGTTAGCTGGTTATCTGTGATTGCAAAGTCAGTATCATGCGCAATAATAATACTATCATCTGCTCCATCCAGTGTCAGGGCATGGCTGTTCGTTAACGTTCCTGTCGGCACATAATATTCATTATCTCCTGCCAAAATCGTATCATCACCAGCACCACCATCGATTGTGTTATCACCTTGGCCGCCATAAATACTGTCATTACCATCACCGCCTAGAATAGAGTCATTGCCGCCATCACCATCAATACTGTCATTGCCTGCTGCACCAAGGATTGTTTCAATGCCAGATGTTCCACGCAGGTAATCATCACCTGTGCCACCATCAAGATAGTTATCGCTGCTGGCTCCTGGTCCTGTGTTATCCGTCTCTGCGCCGGCTGCACCATCAGGCGGATTTGTAACACTATCAAACCCAAGAGCATCACCACCACCGCTGACATCAACAGGAACTTTCACCATTGTTATTGTGCCGCCTTGAATCGTCCCATTAGCTGACCCAACAGCGTCGGTTAATGTTCCTGACGTCGTGTTATTTACATAAAGTGAGTCAATTTCGCCTGCTGTGCCAGTTGATGTTGGGTTTGCTGGTGATCCTGAATTATATAAATCACTAACCTCACTCACATCAAGACGTTTGCCATTATAAACAGTCATATATTCCCACACACCACGTGTATCACGCGCACCATTAGCATCATCGAAAATATAAAAACTGTCAGAATTAATTGTTCGTGTTGACACAGTGCTTGTTGTTCCAGCGCTGACACCATCAATAAACAACTCTATTGTTGAGCCTGTCCGTGTTGCAACAACATGATGCCATTCACCTGTATTAAATGTACCTGTTTGCGTGTAAGTGCCATTCAGCCTGAAAGTAATCGTCGTTCCAGAATTATCGATATAAAGACCTGTATTGCCTGAAGAGCTTGCATCGCCAATTGCCCAAATTGTATTGAAAGGACTACCAGAATTGATATATCCATCCAGTTTAACCCATGTTGCAACACTAAAATCATTTGTGCCAATCTGATTCTCAGTCGAGGAAGAGATTGTAACAGAGTTTCCTGCTGAAGGATCATAATATCCTTTAGCGTTAAAACCACGTACCGCATTAGAATGGAACACATCTTGTGTATTTGCCCATGTCAGATCTTCTTCATTGTTATAAAACGTTCCGTGATTACCATTACCAGAAGAGTCAAATGCACTGTACCCAGTGCCTTCTGCCAGCGCCCAGAAACCTGCAATATTAGATGTTGGAATAGATCCATTATAAAGCGATGTTACATCAGCACCTGAAAGAGCTTCATCCCAAATACCAACGCCAGCCAAAGACCCCTCAAAAAAGTCGCCGCTGGATTTTAGCGCACCAATCGTCATGCTTTCTGTCGAATTATGCATGGACACAATTGCATCATCGTCATTCTTGACAACAGTTGCTTCGGAACCATTAATATATAACTTCAGATCACCATTATCCCATGTAAAACCTACATGATGCCAGTCATCATCATTGATCGTCGCGGTTGTCGTATAGCGCTTGCTGGTGCCGTAAGTTCCATCGCCACTAATAAACACCTCAAGCTTTCCTGAGCTTCCAAGCCCCATATAGAGACCCCTTTGATCTCCAGTATTATTGTAATGCCCAAGTATAAATGATGATGAAACATCTGTTGTCTTCACCCATGCAAAGCCAGAGAATGTTGTTAAACTATGATTTATATCACCAACACTAATATAGTCATCTGTCCCATCAAACGTCGCAGCATGTGAGTTTTTCAGTTGCGAGTACGAGCCATCATAGTGTTCGCCATCAGTTCCGCCATAAATACTGTCATTACCATCGCCGCCAACAAGTGTGTCGCCTGATGCACCGCCTGCAAGGACATCGTTACCTGTATTTCCTGAAACCTCATCATCACCTGATCCACCATAACCGGTGTCATTGCCTTCACCGCCGTTTAAAGTATCGGCACCAGCAGCACCAACTAAGACATTGTTCCCACTGTTCCCGACAAGAATATTATCGCCTGTGTTTCCTGTTCCTGTATGGTCGGCTGTACCACCTAATACAAGCCCTTCAACATTATCGGCATTAATTGTGAAATCACCATCATAAGAAATCCAATCCGTACCCTCACCCACATTTTCCACAATCGTGTCTGTGGACTGATAAACTTGGTATGTATCATTTCCGACACCACCAATCAGGCTGTCAGTTCCTGTTGCACCGTATAAATAGTCATTACCACCAGCACCTTCCAAAGTGTCATCACCACCATCACCTTTAAGGGTATCATCATCGCTGCCACCATTCAGCGTGTCATTTCCTTCACCACCTTCAAGGGAGTCATTCTGGCTGCCACCGCGCAATGTATCAACACCAGCGCCACCCAAAAGCGTATCGCTGCTGCCATTTCCTTCGATATAATCATCACCAGCGCCACCAAGAATACTGTCATCTTCTGTGCCGCCAAGCAGGCTGTCATCTCCTGCACCCCCATCAATTGTATCTTTGGATGTACCGCCAAGAGCCGTGTCATTTCCTGATGTACCGTAGATCAGGTCATCGCCCGCACCCCCAACGATAGAGTTATCACTGCTGCCTGGTGCAACAGATGATTCAGATCCATTATCCCAAATAATATCTGCAGAATTGCTGATTGTGCTGCCGTCTGCAGCTGATGACCCATCAAGTAACGCAGGAATTTTTGTTCCAGCATTGTCCGTAAAGCCATTTTGCGCATTGTAATGGTAAGCGTCTTGTGTATTTGCCCAGAAATCAGCTTCGGTAATGTTGCTTGGGGTAATATTATATCCATTCCCTGAAACATCATAAACCGTTGTGCCTGATCCTTCGGCAAGTGGCAAGTAAACCTCTAATTCTTCCGAATTTTGCCCCAGCTTCACACCTGCCAATTGGCCATTAAAGTCATTTGCGCCACTATATCTATTGGCAATTCTGGCTTCACCACTGGCACCTGCAAAATCAAAGGTTTCGTTGCTTGAAATATTCTCAACCACCGCACCTGTTTCATCATATAAAATAAGCTGTTGCTTGCCATTTGCAAGTCTTGCAATCATTTTATACCAATTACCATCATTGTATGAGCCCGCAGTCGTCAACGTCGAATAAGTACCATCATCAAAGGTTAAATTAATATTTGTACTCATTTGAATACGAATGTCATCGCCACCGCTGTGCCTAATACTGATGGGGATACCACCCGTCACGCCGCTTTCTACTTTGAACCATGTTTCAAAATAGAATGTTGTCCAACTTGTGATGTCCAATGTACCTAAGTCGATATAGTCATTCACGCCATCAAATGTTGCGGCGTTCCCTGCTTGTAGCTGCGCAAGTTTTTCACCTTTTCCAAGATAACTCGCATCATTACCGCCAAAAATTGTGTCATTACCGTCGCCACCATCAAGTGTGTCATTACCATCTTGCCCTGCCAGACGATCATTTCCAGCACCACCAACCGCTGAATCATTACCGTCATCACCAAGAATCGTGTCATTATCAGCACCACCATCAAGTGTATCGCTGGAGTCACCACCTAGAATAAAGTCATTGCCGTTGCCACCAAGAATTGAATCTTCACCAAAAGATCCTTCAAGTGTGTCTTCACCGTCTTCGCCTAAGATTGTGTCACCACTGACGCCGCCTTTGGCGAAGTCATTTCCTGCGCCACCTTCTAAGGTATTTTCACCACCATTTGTTGTTGTCCATGTCGGCGTTCCATTAACAGTACCATCACGACCATTTCCTGAAGAATCAAGAACAGTTGACGTGCCAGCTTCTTCCTGAAGCTTATAATGCAGTTCAAGGCCAACTGTATCTTCGTTCCCTTCAAAAATATTTTGAACTTCGTTTGCATTTTTATCTGTACTATAAATTCTAGCATCCCAAGCCTGGCCACTTGTTCTTTCGTTACTATATCCGCCCATAATTTCGGATATTAAGAAACCACGTGTCGCATCACTGATTGAAGAACTTAGCCCTGTAATTTCGGCCACACCATCAATATACAAATCAGCTGTTTGATTGGCATGATGCACAAGTGTAATGTGGTGCGGCGTTCCATCTGCAACCAAGGTTGTTGAGGTAATATTATACTGCCAAGTACCATCATAATGAACATATGTGGCATAACCATTTCTTAAACCAAAGTGAGCAAATAAATCACCACTATTTCTACCAAAAAGACCTGTTGCCCAATCTGGGTTAGACAAGTCTGTGCCCTGATACCAAATACTCAGCGTGAAAGCATCTGTATCTTCAAACCAAATATCCTTACCAACAGGCGCATTTGAGTTTCCTAATGATGGAAGACTAATATAATCATTCGTGCCATCAAAACTTGGCCTTACATCAAACTGACTCCCTCCAAATAAGGAGTCATTTCCGACGCCACCTTGTAAAGAATCGTTTCCGACACCGCCTTCAAGCATATCATCGCCTGTTGACCCTTGGCCAATATCATTTCCACTGCCACCGAACAAGCGATCATTATCATCGCCACCGATCAATAAATCGCTTCCTGACTCGCCCAAAAGACTGTCTTCGCCAGACTCACCACCCAATGTATCGTCACCTGACCCACCAAGAATTGTATCTTTCGACTGACCGCCTAGAATACTGTCATCACCTTCATCACCCAGAATTGAATCATCACCGCTGTCGCCATGAACGGTATCGTCGCCAGATCCACCGTCAATCGTATCTTTCGACTGACCGCCTAGAATACTGTCATCACCGCTGTCGCCATGTAATGTGTCATCACCGCTGTCGCCACCAATTGTGTCATCACCCGACCCACCTTCAATCGTGTCTCTGGACTCTCCTCCAATGATTGAATCATCACCGCCGCCACCAAGAACTGTGTCGTCACCAAAGTTTCCAATTAATGTGTCATTGCCAATACCACCATCAAGCAAGTCACCGCTGTTCACACCATCGAGCGAATCATCGCCTTCACCACCAAAAATCGACTCATTTCCACGCGCTCCGACAACAATGTCATTCCCTGCGCCACCAACAACAGAATCATCGCCCGAACCTGTTATAATAGAGTCATTACCTGACCCACCATCAATCGTATCAGAAGATATACCACCAACTAATGTGTCGTCACCATCATCCCCACCAAGTGTGTTTTCACCAAACTCCCCTGATATAGAGTCATTCCCGGATCCGCCAGCAACAGAATCATTCCCAGTCCCAGCTCTCATTGTGTCGTTGCCAGCGCCGCCTAGCAGGCTATCATCAGCATCACCACCTAAAAGAACATCATTACCACTGCCGCCTAAAAGCGTATCTTTCGATTCAGCACCCAAAAGGCTGTCATCGCCTTCACCACCTAAAAGAGAATCATCACCGCTGTCACCATGAACGGTGTCGTCACCTGACCCACCCAGAATTGTGTCTTTTGATTGCCCGCCTAAAAGACTGTCTTCACCGCTGTCACCATGCAGTGTGTCATCGCCGCTGTCGCCATGGACAGTGTCATCGCCCGACCCACCTTCAATCGTGTCCCTGGATTCACCGCCAACAATCGAATCATCACCGCCGCCACCCAGAACAGTATCGTCACCAAAATTACCAATTAATGTGTCATTCCCAACACCACCATCAAGCAAGTCACCGCTGTTCACACCATCGAGTGAATCATTCCCTACGCCACCAAAAAGACTATCATTCCCGTTTAAGCCATCTAGCGTATCATCACCAGCACCACCACTGAGTTGATCATTACCAGACCCACCATCAAGAGAATCGTTACCAGATCCACCATCTAAGGTATCTTCTGATTCACCGCCAACAAGTGTGTCATCATCATCATTTCCATAAAGCGTGTTTTCACCATCACCGGCGATAACAGAATCATTGCCGCTGCCGCCCGAAACAATATCGTCACCTGTTCCACCGTTAACAGTATCATTTCCTGAACCACCGTCTAAAGTGTCACCGCTATCGCCGCCCAAAAGACTGTCATCACCGCCTTCACCACGAACTGTGTCATTGCCCGTTTCACCCAATAACGTGTCATTGCCTGCGCCGCCTAAAAGACTGTCATCACCACTGTCACCTTCGACAGAATCATTGCCGCTGCCACCGCCTAATGTATCGTCACCGCTGCCACCAAAAAGTGTGTCATCATCGTCGCCGCCATCCAGCGTGTCATCGCCAGTGTTACCCCTCAAGATGTCACTGCCCGAGCCACCTCGAAGGGTATCGGATGATTCACCGCCATCAAGACTGTCGTTACCATCACCACCAACTAAACTATCATCGCCTGTGCCGCCAACCAGCGTGTCTCTAGATGCGCCACCGTCCAATGTGTCATCATCATCACCACCAGCAAGACTATCATCACCAGCGCCACCTAAACCAATATCACTACCTGTGCCACCATCCAAAGTATCGTTACCAGATCCGCCATCTAAGCTGTCTTCGTCGTCACCACCACGCAATGTATCATTGCCAGATCCACCTGTTAGCGTATCATTACCCGTATCACCATGAAGCGAATCATCGCCATCTTCACCGTCAATAGAGTCATCACCATCGCCACCATAAGCCGTATCATTACCCGTTAGTGCGTTCATGACATCACTTCCGCTGGTGCCTGCCGTCGTCATATCATCATCGTTGGATGTACCGTAAATAACCAAATCAATTGTCAGGTTAAGATCAATATCATAACCGTATTCCGTTAACAGTTGATACAGGCTGGTTGCCGAGAAGTTCGCTGTCGCAACAGCTTGGTCTTTTAAACGAATAGCATGGTCTTCAAGTCCACCATCAACTTGAATGATGATATCATTCCCATCCAGCGCCACTGGGATTTCATCCATTGTGTAAACTGTTTGTGTTCCACCGCTTAAATGAACCATTTTAGCATTGGCGATATTAATTTCTAGGTCATCACGGTCTTTGTCAAAATCACGGATAATGTCATAACCATCACCGCTAAAGCTTTGTAGGTTATCAATAGAAGCAAAGTTATTAATCTGACTCATATCATAGCTGAACTGGAAGACATCACTTCCTGTTCCGCCGTATAGTTCGTCGTTTTGATGGCCGCCTTTAAGGGTGTCGTTGTCTTCGCCACCTCTTAGGGTGTCGTTACCGCTGGCACCGTCAAGGCTGTCATCGCCGCTGCCGGCTGTGATCTCGTCTGCGCCGCTGTTGCCGCTTAATCTGTCATCGCCGCCGCCGCCAAGAAGCCTATCATCACCATCGCCGCCTACAAGGCTGTCATCATCGGCTTCGCCAAGCATCACGTCATTGCCGTCACCGCCCACCAGCGTATCATCTGATGCGCCGCCGCTCATCTGGTCAGCGCCGTTGCCACCAACAAGACTGTCATCGCCAAGATCGCCAAGCAAAGAATCATCGCCAGCGTCACCCTTCACAGTGTCGCCGTCTTCGCCACCACGGACCGTGTCATTGCCGGCGCCGCCTTCAAGAGAATCACTGCCCATATTCCCTTGAAGACGGTCGTCTCCGGCATTACCTAAAACCGTGTCATCACCTGCGCCACCATGAACCGTGTCAAGGCCAGCGCCGCCATCTATGTTGTCATTACCCTCGCCGCCAGCAATATCATCATTGCCGCCGCCGCCGCTTATTTGATCGCCGCCATCGCCGCCTTGGATTGAATCATCACCGTCTTCACCAAGAAGGCTGTCTTCGCCCTCTTCACCTTTCAGCGTGTCATTATCATTGCCGCCAAGCAACGTGTCATTACCCACATCACCTAACAGCTGGTCATTGCCTTGGCCGCCAATAACGCTGTCATTGCCTTTGTCGCCCAACAGGCTGTCTTCGCCGATGCCGCCTAAAACCGTGTCATCGTCTTCGCCGCCGCGGATCGTGTCATCATCATCACCGCCTGCAAGAGAATCACTGCCCATGTTCCCTTGCAGCCAGTCACGGCCATCATGGCCAAGAAGCGTGTCTTTGTCTTCACCGCCAAAAAGGCTGTCATTACCATCGCCGCCAAGAAGGCTGTCTTCCCCCTTGTCGCCAAGAAGGCTGTCATCATCGTCATCGCCTAAGATCGTGTCATCATCTGCGCCACCGCGCAGCGTGTCATTGCCGTCACCGCCAAGTAAACTATCATCCTTCTGATTGCCTTGAAGGCTGTCATTGCCGTCGCCGCCCAATAACGTATCGTTATCCTCACCGCCAGAGATCACATCATTGCCGTCGCCGCCTTCAATGCTGTCATCACCATGATCGCCCAGCAAAGAATCATCGCCAGCGCCGCCAGCAATCACATCACCGTCGCGACCGCCGCGAATCGTGTCATCGCCATCACCGCCTTCAAGCGTGTCTATGCCCTTATTGCCTTGAAGATAATCAGAAGCATCGCCACCATATATCTCGTCATCGCCGCCACCGCCCTCAAGACGGTCATCATTGCCAGCGCCAAAAAGAGCTTGGTCCGCTGAACTGCCCAAAATAATGTCTTGGTAATCAGTGCCGACAACGTCACTGTTCGAGGTAAAATAAATACTGGGAACAACGTTCCCAAAATCTATGTTCGAACCGCTGTCAAAACCCCAACTACCAAGACCTACACCACTCACCAACACACTGCCCGAGGTCGATGAGAAAGTGAATAATGTCCCGTTGTTCACGCTGCGTACCGAAACAGCGCCAGATAAACCACTGAAATCCAACACGTCAGATGACGCGTCAAAACCGTTCAATACACCAGTGGATAAATATAAACTTATGAGATGACGGGTCATGCAACACCGCCTTGCACATCATATCTTGTGCTTGATACCGCATAAAAGAAGGGTTGTCTGCTCACAGCCCAAAAAGCGGCGATTTGAGATACAAAAAAACGAAGAAAGGCACACGCAGAAAGCATGCTTTCTAAAAAAAGAACGACGGGACGGAAGAAATTCCCAATGAAGGAAATGACTTCAAAACACACCGCATCGCGCCTAGAAAAAGTATCTAAGCACGACGGTGAATCATCCACAGCTTTGATAAACGAAAATATCGTCATAACGGGCAGTGTTTCAGCAGTGTGATTCAATATAAAAAACTCAATGGTGGTTATAGAGAATTTCACTCTGAAACACAAGTAAAAACAGCAGAAAATATGGCGTTACAGCGTGATAAGACACTATATTTTGTGGCAAAATCATCATAGGAAAAATTTACCCACACACAAGACATTGATATACAACACTATTTTCATAACGCACTATATTTCACGCTTTAATTACATATTGAAATTTTTTTATTTTTTTATTGCACCACCATAGAATTACAGCTTGCCTTTTATATCTTTTTAGGATACATTTGGAAAAAAATTACGAGGAAATAAAATTGGAAGACCGCGCAAGGTTTCAAGCCTTTAAAACCTTTTTGAAAAAGAAAAGAACTGGCCCTCAATGGGGAAACCAAAGAGACACTCCCAAGCAAAAACTCTTCCAACTTTGGGTGTCAACCTTTGAAGTGCAACCAGAAGAAGCATTTGATATGTCGCTTGAGGTCTTTAAAAAAGAGAACAATAAAGGAAAATACAAAAACTTACACATTAAAGAAGCCCTTCAGCAAAACAGTCCTTCAATACAGCTAGCAATGAGTGGAAAGGGATTGAACGGCAAGAAAGATGTTCACCTTTACTGCTCGGCTCTTACAGGTGAAAAAAAAAGTGAAGTTGTTCTTCATTCGCCAGAAGTGCTTTTAAAATCAACCAATTACACCGCGAAACAAAATAGCGCCCTAAGAATGTTGGCTTTTTTATATCATGGAAAAATGAAAAAACTATACATATCAACATATGCAGAGCAAGAAATTATTTTTTATGCCAGTGCTGGCATGACTGTTTCAAATCAACAGTGGAAACGATTGAGAAAAGATTTTGAAAAACCTTTTTTTTCGACAGATGATCAGCTTAACAAGACGGTTAAATCTTTTTCCGAAGACGCTTTTAGTAAAATTACACAAAATGAAACGCTTGTTTACACGACCAATAAAGAACTGTGGCAAGCATTCATGAAAAACCACCAAAAGAGCTTGAATAAAAGAGATTTTAAACAAATACAAAAACTTATTAAAGACTTTCTACAAAACCCAAGTCAAAAAAGTGGCGAAGCACTCAGAAAAAAACTCCAAAAAACTGCTAAAAAAATGCCAAACGCTCTTATGAAAACATCAGATGCATTTATGTTTTTAACTGACACAGCAGAACTAGGTGAGCCAACAGAAATCCATTATCCTGTTTTTGATTTTTCAGAGCTTATTGCGCCTGCGAATGTCTTTTTTCTACAAGACAAACCTGTATCAGGTGCCATTGATTTAGAAAAAGACACCTCTCGCCATTTGTTTGAAAAAATGATTGGCATAACATTAAAAGAGATTGAAGACAGCGTTTTAAAACATGGTAGCGCCCTCAAAGCTTTCGCTGATCACGCACCTAACACAAAACTTTTGCAAGAAACCCACCACATAGCGGTAAAAAAAGCACAACAACAACAACCTCTGTACCAAAAAGGAAGAGACAAATGACGCTGACAAGCACTTCCTTTCATCAGCAAAGCAAATCATTGCAAGAAGCACATAATATTAAAGTGGATGTCTCGAACGTAGACACATTTCTTGAGTTATGGAACAGCTGTCTGCCTCACAAAGACTTTACATCCTACTGTCAAAGCTGGAAGAAACCTCTTGAAAAATTGGCAAAAAAACAAAGTATTCCAACAAGTCAGCTGAACACAAAAATAAAGCTTTTTCCTTTTGGTTTTTTAGAGTTGAGGGTTATCACATCTATATCAGCAACTGATAATATCAACCCAAAAAAAAGGCTTTTCTTCGTGCATTCTCTTTCAAAGCACAACAAAAAGCTAACCTTAAATGAAGCCTATATTTTTGATAAATCATTAAGAAGAAAAGGGTTTTTACAAGATTATTTAAAAACAATGGTGACACAACACTATCCTGCTGGTATTGACAGAATAAAAATCGAAGCCACGGACGAAAGTGCTCCTATCGTATGGCCAAGATACGGATGGATACCAAATGAAAGAAGCACAGCAGATATTGAAAAAAAGATAAAAAAAGCGCTGGGCACTCCTTTGCTAGAAGATACACGAAATGCTTTAAAGGATGTGATTAAAAATGGGTTTAAGGCCGAGGATATCCTGACGCTATCTTTATTACAAGACAGTGTCATTAATGAAAAAATCTTAATCGATAACCTTGAAGGTTATATTGATATGCGCCCAGGCACCTTAAGCCGCCAGCGTCTAGAAAAACGACTTGGCATGACGATTGACGAGATTATAAATGAAAGTAAAAAAGCATATATCGATTCTTTACCAACTTCTCCAAATACAGATATTTTGAATGAAACAAAAATACCTGATCAAGAAACGCGTGGTAAAAAATCACCTCCCAAAGAAAAGGGAGGAAGATAATGTCTCTGACACAATCATCTCTTGAACAACAGATTCAAAACCTTCAAAAACAGCATGGTATTATCGTCGATGCACCATTATCTCCACTGCTTACTGAATGCTGGAACACGCATCTTCCCAACCATGACTTCACATATTTTTGCAAAAGTTGGTTTAATGTTTTCAAACCTTTAATGGAGGAATTTAACCTAAAGAATGATCAGTTTGAATTAAAGATTGCCAATGCCAAAGGGCTTTATGTCCAGGCTGTAATTCACGAAAAAAGAGACCACCTAAATGCTGATAAAAATGCTTGTTATGAAGCTTCAGATAACACCTTGGTGAAAACTTATCACGTCTTTCGCAACCCTGAGAAAATTGGCAATCAAGAAGACCTTAGACTGAAAGGCTTTTTTATTTTCAATGAAACGATGAAAAGAAAAGGACTTGCTTCAAGGTATCTGCAAAACATAGTTGGGCAATATCACCAATATGGGCTTTCAAAGATCTTTATCCCTGCAGGCGATAAAGATGGCCCTGCCGCCTGGTCAAAATACGGATGGATTCCCTACAAAGATTGTGTTGATGCCGTTAAAAGAAATGCAGCACAGACATCCTTTGTCTTTTCAAAAAAAGATCAAGAGCGCCTGGATAATGTTGCAAATGCTGGGTATGACAAAAACTTTATTAATATGCTGACACATATGCAGGACATAGCTTATGACACACGTAAAATTCATAGCTTGGAACAAGAACTGTTTGGCATACACAAAACGCAAGACCTTAGCTATAACGCGTTGAAAAAGGCTTATCAGGCATTAGAAGAAGAAATAACACAGCGTGGCACACGACGCCAAAAAGAAAGCTTTAAAAATGCGGCAAAAACAGGTTGGCGCGCATTGTTTTTTAGCAATCACCAGTCACACAAAGGACGTATTGACCTAAACATGCCGATCAGCCGCAGGCGCTTTGAACATAAAACAGGTATAACGGTATCGCAAATCCTTGCACGCGAAACAATTCGCCAGCAAACGACTGCACCAAATATAAGAATCATTCACGAAGCAGAAAAAATTCCAAAAAACCACTATATAACAACAAGAAAAGAGGCAGGAAATGTCAGATAATCAAACCCAAACACAAGAGACACTCAATCTATTGGCAAAAAAACATCGGATTTATCTTTCCATAGATTCTGAAACAAGCCATATGGCTTTTCCAGACTTTAACTATAAAGGCTTTGTTGATGATATTGTCAAAGGTATGAAACCTTATTTTGATGAGATGGGTGGATGGGATGAAGAAGATAAACTGATGATCGGTCATAAAGAACACCACATATCATTTTCTATTCGAAACAACACTGACTTTAAACTCTTTTTCTCGATCCCATTCACGAACGGAAAACCAGAGTTAAGCATTTTAAGCTTTGAGCTTAAAAATAAAGACCTTCGCGGCAAAGGTATTCCACAGAATTTTTTCAAAGCATTTATAAAGCACCTTTACCCACAAGGATGTTCAGAAATAGATTTAGTCATGCCAGTTCAAGAGGCTATTTACAGCTGGACAAAATATTATGGCGCCCTACCAGATAAAAATGGATGGAACGAGCTTAAAGGGCATATTGCAATGAATGCCTTAATCATGAAGCTTTCAAAAGAAGATACCATTATTGTCGACAATATTATTGGAAGCGATGACCCTAAAAGCCTACGAGATATTGTTAACTTAGAAAGCAAGACATCTTACAAACCTTATCCTTCGCTTGGATTTGGCCTTACTTATGGCCTAACGCTTGGCGGCATGACATTTGACCTTGATGATCAATCAACGCGTACCATCTTAGAAAACCGTCTTGGCACAACAGTCTACGATCTGACAGGACGCCCTTCATCAATGCTGGATCAGAAAGCTGTCCAAGACTTTGAAGTTTTAGAGAAAAAACACCACGCAATGTTATCTATTAACAAAGAAATGATCCAATTTGCTATTCCAGGATTTGATTATCTGGCATTTACGAGTGATATTGTCAAAGCTGTCACACCTTATTTTGACTACCTTGAAACTTGGGAAAAAAAAGACAGGTTAAAGCTGATGGGCCAACCAAACAATATCATTTTTGCTCTCCCCAAAAACAATGGAAACTTAGACCTTGAATTCGTTATTGGCTTTGATGGCAAAAAACCATCTGTGATGATTTCAGGATTTGAAACGATCAATCCTGAATTGCGCGGAAAAGGTATTCCGCAAGGGTTATACAAAACGTTTATCAAACATCTTCATCCACAAGGCATGAGAGACATCCATCTTTTCATGCCTCTGGATGAAGCTGTTTACGGGTGGTCCAAATATTACGGGTTCCTACCAAATCAAGAGTCTTGGGATAATATTAAAGAGCAAATCAAAAGAAACTGCTTCAGAAATGGCTTGCCACAAAGCGACCGAGAACGTATTAACAAAATCCTTAAAAGTGATGATCCCAGAGCTATCCGTGAAATCGTTGCACTGGACGATAAAAACCAAAAGTTTTCTATTAGAGGCTATTCACACACGTTAGGATACGCAGCAACCTACCCTTTGATCCTAGAATCTGCTGTCAAAGATAGTTTCAACGATTTTGTGGCCGTGACGTCAGAAGGCGCGACTTTGCATTTTGTACCAGAAAAAAATATTGTAACAGCAAACTCACAGAACAAAACCTTCAGCCTTGACCTCAATGATGCAGCCCTCAAACTTGATCTTAATGATAAAGAATCCTGCGATATATTGGAAAGACGCTTGGGCGTTACAATTCATGAACTTGTTGCGCGTGATCGAATCAGCACAAACGCAACACAGCCAAATGTTGCTATATTCAGAGAAATCAATCCCAATACCAAGAGCCCTACAAAAGACGGTGAAATTACAAGAAAGGCAGGCAATGTCAAATAAACTTATTTTTGATCTCTTAAGAAAAGAATATGCAGATAAGATCACTATTGATCCTGATAATGAACATCTTGCCAGCCCAGACATTCCTTATCAGCAATTTGTTCCGGATATTGTCGCAGCGTTGGAGCCCTATTTCGCAAAAGCAACGCACAAATATCAAAGACTTAATATCTCGCACCGTGAAGATCATGTTGATTTCTTTTTTCTATCGACAAATCCACTTGCCTTAAGTTTTTCGGTTGGCTTCAAAGATAAAGAATATGATTTGTATATTCCTGCAATGTCTATTGAAGATCCCGAATTACGCGGCAAAGGCATTCCTCAAAACCTTTTAAAGGCAATGATCAAATCATTTTATCCACAAAAATCATCAAAAATTGATATTCTCTATCCTGTTGCCGAGGCCATGTACAGCTGGGTCAAGCATTATGGTTTTTTGACCGATAAAAAACACTGGGAAATACTGAAAAAAGACGTACAAGAACGCCTTAAAAATCTTGATATTAAGCCAGAAACGAAGCAAGCGATAAAAGCCATCCTAAAAAGTGATCGCCCAGAAAGCCTCAGAGATCTTGCTGCACTAGATAATGGCGACCGTTACACACTATCTTCTTACAGCAAGCATCCTTACACTGTTGGGTTTCTGTTATTATTTGGCACACGAGCCCCTGCGATAACTCTGGACTTAAAAGATAAAGCATCACGTGATATTTTGGAAAAACGCTTAGGAACAACACTTCACGAGCTTATCTCACGTGATGGCATCAGCATAAAAGCACAGCCCAACACAGAACCCTTCAATGACTTGAGTCCCGATTTTAATCCAGAAAAACAGGACAACGCACCAAAGAAAAACACACGTCAAAAGTAATTAAGCATCACCCAGACAATGGTTAATCCACATGGCGGTGAGTTTTTCTTGGACGGTATTTTGACGTAGGCGTTCACCCAAAGATTTAAAATCAACAAGGTCCATGTCTTGGTCCTGGTTAAAGCACGAAAAGACCATTTTTGTCTCGCCTGTTGCTTTATTTACATGCGGCTGCAAGCACTGTGCACAGATACGTTTCATCATACATTGCATGGGTGAATTGATAGATCCAATCGCTTTTGGATTTTTCATTAAATGTGGTTTCAACAAGGTGTTTTTCGCATCATTTACGGCACTCATCATACGGTCAGAACCGATCACAATCATGCGATCAACTTCATCCAGCCCCAGCTCGACAACGCCTAGGTCACCTGATGCATATGCTTCCATTGCTTGCACAATATTGCCGTGGAACACGCGGTCTTGCGGACGAGAAATATCGAAATCAGGCTTCTCATCACAGCACCAGACGATTACATCACTGGCCTGTTCAATACGCTCACGATAATAAATATCTTTATTCTCTTTATACCCTGCGAAATAAATTACTTTTGATCCTGCTGCGCGACAAGCTGCACCAATTGAAAACAGCACCGCATTCCCCAGGCCGCCCCCTGCTAACAAAACAGTTTCATTGGCCGGAATATCTGTTGGTTCTCCCGTTGGTCCCATTAAAATCACAGGCTCTCCTGCTTTTAAATGTGCACACAGATTTGATGATCCTCCCATTTCAAGGGCGATAATTGCAATCAAGCCTCGCTCAACATCCACCCATGCCCCTGTCATGGCAAGGCCTTCCATCGCCATTTTTGTTTCTTTGTAAACAGGCGCCAAAGCTTCAAAGTTTTGCAGACGATAAAACTGACCTGGTTTAAACTGTTGTGCAGCAAGTGGTGCATGCAAGATAACTTCAACGATTGTTGGCGTTAAGCGATTAACGGCATGCACACGCGCACGCAATAAATCGTCCAGCACAACATCTTCTTTTTGGTTGTTTACTTTTTCTTCTTCCAACCATTTTGAAATCATTGGGTAAGACTGTTTTGCACCGCCCATTGCTTTAACAACGTTTCCACCGAAAGAAGGATGTAAATCACCATGATAAGATATCTTCTTATCTTTATAGGTCGCACAAAGAATGTTGATTTCATCCGGCTTAACCAAGAAAACAGAATCAACAGGATTTTCATTTTCATCAATCGCCTGAAAATATTTCCCATCCATTTTAAAGCGACCAGGCTCTTCTTCGACCAGGACTGTATTTGGCTTTGTTCCTGCGGCAACCAGCAATGTTTTTGCAGCAAGTGTTAATGTAGATTGCTTATCTTTCCCTGACTCGAAAACAACCGATTTTAAATGCCC
Source organism: Alphaproteobacteria bacterium (assembly GCA_030425825.1). Taxonomy (GTDB): domain Bacteria; phylum Pseudomonadota; class Alphaproteobacteria; order JAUHZY01; family JAUHZY01; genus JAUHZY01. The sequence goes on along the minus strand of JAUHZY010000001.1, from coordinate 489,784 downwards.
ATATCCATCAATCTGGTTTTCTGTTGGGTTTAAATACGGCATAAAGCGAATGCCTTCTTCAAGCGCTTTTTCAATTTCTTCATGATTCAAACGATATGCGGGTGCATCTTTCAGGCTGCGACGATATGCAACCGTGCTGCCCCCCCAGCTTTGTAAAAGAGCGATAATATCGGCCTCGCGACCTTCTTGCTTTGCTGTATCTTTTTCTTTGCGAATGGTCTTTGCATGGGCAATAAACTCATCTGCGATAACGGCTTCTTCTTCATGCCAGGCGGCACGCACATCAGCCTCACCATATTCAGCACACAAAGTTTCATAACGATTTAAAAACTTTTCAACCTGGACAGGGTAATAGGCCAATGCTTCAGTTGCCGTATCAATTGCCGTTAGGCCACCACCAATCACAACAACCGGAAGACGAATTTGCAAATTTGCGATAGAGTCTTTCTTCGCAGCACCTGTCAGCTGTAACGCCATTAAGAAGTCTGACGCCTGGCGTACACCACGCACCAATGGGTTTTTAACATCTAAAATTGTTGGCGCCCCTGCCCCTGCACACAAAGCGATATGATCCACGCCCCACTCGTCAAAAGCCATTTCGGTTGTCACCGTACCGCCAAAGCGTACACCGCTGTATAAAGAAAAACCGTCGCGACGCTCTAAAAGCAAGCGAATCAACTTTAAAAAGTTTTTATCCCAACGCACAGTAATGCCATACTCTACAACACCACCAAATCCTGCCATCACACGCTCAGACAAGGTTTCGTACAAAGTGTCTTTATCTTTAATCGGCTGGAAAGGCCGTCTATGACCAAAAGCATCTATGCCACTAACATGTATTGGTAAAGGTTCAATTTTCGCGCCATCAATTGCGATCACTTGGTGTCCATCATTCATAAGATGATGCGCCAACGTAAAACCAGCAGGCCCCATTCCCACAACAAGAACCTTTTTACCTGTTGGTGCCTTGGGATAAGGACGCGCGAAATTTAGTGGATTCCACCGTGTTAAAAGGGCATAAATCTCGACACCCCAAGGTAATGACAACACATCTTTCAACGTACGTGTTTCGGCCTGTGGAATGTTAACAGGCTCTTGCTTTTGATAGATGCATGATTTCATACAATCATTACAAATCCGATGCCCTGTTGCGGCACACATTGGATTATCAATCGTAATTGTTGCAAGCGCACCAATCGCATACCCTTCGGTTTTGATTTGATGCATTTCTGATATTTTTTCTTCCAAAGGGCACCCTGCCAATGTCACGTCAAAAGGTGATTTCTGGAACGCACCCGTCTTGCGATCTTTCAAGCCTTTGGCGCAAGAGTCACGGCTTTGCTTGTGACACCAGATACAGTAATTCGCCTCGCCTAATGCACCTTTTAAATCAACGCCTTTATCTGTCAGCTCGAAACCATCGCGCTGACGAATCTTTTCGGCAGGAAACTGATAAACATCTGATGAAGATGCGTCTGTGTGTGGGTCTATATTCAAAGGATTTTCTGGATCAATCTTATCTGCCACCCAGAACAAGACACTTCCTTGATGAAAACGCTTCCCCTCTTCAGCATATAACGCCCACGCAGCGTATTGTGATGCGTATTCCAGCTCTTCTTCAAAACGTGGTTCTTCGCGCATCCATTCTTCGATATTGCGTGCAAAAGCTTCTTCTGTGAAGGCTTCAAACATCTTATCTTCTAAAAGACCCCGCACAGTTACACCGTCAATTTTCTCAGCTTCATCTGGTTTTATTTTTTTAGCAGCGCGGCGCTGCACAAATAAACGTCGCACTTTATAAATTGGATCCAGATCTTGATGGCGCTTGATGAGTTCAGCAACATCATCTTCAATCCCAAAGAGCTGTGCAATAAAGTCTTCTAAATGCGGTGCTAGCTTGATGATGGCGTCTGATTGATCTAAATCAGATGTACCACAAACATTTTGACGGATATCAGACAAGCGATCAGATAATGCGGCATCGCGACCACGCAGAAACGTCAAAAAGGCAAAATCAACCTTCATCAACCCTTCGCGGTCGTAAAGGTCTTGGTATGCAATATCGGGAAATCCGAATGAGATTTGTGGCATTTTTAATCGTTCCTAAATGATCGAAACGTTTTAACATAGCACAGCACAGCGTTCAATGGATCTCTTTATACTTTGCCTGTATTGCCTAAATGTTTTTTTACAGCCATGTTGGTTGATGCGTTCGATGAAATAGGAATAACACGCGCGATGTGAAAACCTTGATCAATATTGGGGTCTTGAGGCGTTATGTCTTTGACTTCTAAATGCTGTGTTTTTAAAAGCATTTTAGCCAAATAATCTCTTGCCTCTTCTTTTGTCATCTCTTTTTTACCATCTGCATAATCTTGTATCCACTGGTGCCCTCGACCATCAATGACTTTGATAATGTTTTTCTTGCCAAATGGCCATTTACGTATTTTTTTGATATTGCCAAACTTTTCTAGGAATCGGTCAATTTGATGACGGCAAACAGCCGACACCTTGATATCAGCTTGTGCCAAAGCGTTAATTGTATCTGCAAGGCCGTTTTTCCCCAGCAAAAAATCTCCGCCCGCTGAAAGTGACGCGTTTTTAAAAAAGGTTGTAATCTCAGCCATTTTTTTCTCACTCATTGGCTTTGTCAAAGAAACCGCCAATGCTGGTAAAATCACTGACTTTGAAACAGGGTGTGATCTTTTACCCTTCATTAAATGACCAAGACCTTTAATAACGACGTCACGATGAGGGTGATGCGGTTGCATCAAAACATTTTTAATCACAAAAGGGATGGCTGTCTCAGATAGCAATGAAACTTCGGCATCACCTTTAGGCTGCATGAAAAATGTGACAAACCTTGATCGTTGTGCAGGCGTAACATCTTGAGGGTTTTCTCCGCCCATTTTCAATGCAATATCTGTAATTTCGCGTACTGACATTTACGTCTCCAACGACTTTTCACTAAGCTTCAAAAGGTTTAACAGAGCAATATGTCCTTGCGGCGTTCTGGTATCAAAAGACGCATCTAAGTGACGACTTGCTTCGTTAAGATAATCCGAGTCACTTGAAGAGTTTACAAGTGATTCCTTATATGCAGCTAATAAATCGAGGTGCTCTTCTCGTGTCATTTTACCCGGCGGATAAACTTTTTCAGACATTTTTTCTTCCCTAAATCATTTTATTTGACGGAAACTATACCACAAAATATCTTAAAAGGAAACATCTTTAAGAGGAAAAATGCTGATCCACATATTCTATTAAGGAATGAACGCTTTCATTAACAGACTTGTTATTTGTGTCAATGACCAAGTCTGCCTGAACAGGTGCTTCATAAGGGGCGCTTATGCCTGTAAAATCTTTGATTTCACCCGCGCGTGCTTTTTTATAGAGACCTTTTGCATCACGGCTTTCGCACGTTTCAAGTGATGCTTGGATATGAACTTCGTGAAAGAACTCTGGCGCGATTTGACGGACACGCTCACGATCTGCTTCATAGGGTGAGATAAAAGCTGTAATAACCAAGAACCCTGCACGTGCCATAACTTTTGCAACTTCACCGACACGACGGATATTTTCTGTACGATCTTCGGGCGAGAAGCCTAGATCACTGCACAAACCGTGACGAATATTATCACCGTCCAGGACATAAACTTTGTATCCTTTGTTAAATAACTCGGTCTCTAAGGCAATGGCCAGCGTTGACTTGCCTGATCCTGAAAGCCCTGTAAACCAAAGAATACCGCTTTTGTGACCAAAGGCTGTGGCGCGATCTGCGATTGTTACTTGATGATCGACGCGTGTGATGTTCTTAGAGACGATTTGTGTTTTTCCACGCTGATCCTCATACCCTTCCGTCGAGATAATACCGCCACCTGCTTGCTCATACCCATCAACCAAAACAAATCGGCCCATGATAGGATTTTGGCGATAGTCATCTAGTGCGCACATACGCTCGGCACGGATAATAACATCTGCAATTTCATGACGCTTGACGGCTGTAACAGCTTTGGAAGGCTCACTTGATGCCACAGAAAGGTTTTCAACATCAACAACACGTTCAATTTGTTCAACACGGACTTGGATTTCAGCAGTGGCAAGTTTCATTTTGTAAGACTGACCAACGGTTAAAGCTTCTTTCCCGATCCAGAAAAGACGCGCGCGGAACGTACGCGTTTCAAATGGAGCATCTTCTTGTAGAGAAGCAACATCACCACGCTCAACAAAGATTTGTTCCTCTAATGTAATCCCAACAGACTGCCCTGCTTTGGCTTGCATAATTGGCTTTTCAGGTGATGGAAACCACTCAATTGAATGTATTTTTGAGGATTTATTAGACGGAGAGAAAACAAGTTCGTCTCCAACATTTAACGTACCACTTTCGATGCGCCCCGCAATAATACGACGGTCATCAAATTTATAAACATCCTGAACTGGAAAACGTAAGGGTTGTGTATCAACAGGTAATGGCGGTGTAAACTGATCCAATGTACCCACGATGCTGTCGCCTTTATACCAAGGCATGTTTTCAGACGCTGCTGTAATCAAATCGCCCTCACGTGCAGAAATAGGAATATAGCTTTGTGCAACAAGGTCTAAAGACTGAAGATAAGCCGTATACTCTGTAACGATTTCGTTGTAACGACTTTCGCTGTAATCAACCAAGTCCATCTTGTTAATCAGCACAGCAACTTGCTTAATACCCAGTAAGCTTAACAGAAACCCATGTCGCTTTGATTGTTCGCGCACACCTTCTTTGGCATCAATCACAAGTAATGCAGCCGAAGCATTTGCCGCCCCCGTAATCATATTTTTAAGAAACTCTTTATGACCAGGTGCATCTATGATGGTGTAATGACGCGCAGGCGTCGAAAAATGAATCTGTGCTGCATCAATCGTGATACCTTGATCGCGCTCAGATTTTAATGCATCCATCAAAAATGCCCACTCAAAAGGCATCCCACGACGATCACACATCGCCTTGATAGATTCAAACTTCCCCTCAGGTAAGCTGCCTGTTTCATAAAAAAGACGACCAATAACAGTCGATTTCCCATGATCAACGTGACCCACGATCGTAATTTTCAAATGATTTGATTCTTTTCCCGCAGACATCTTAACTCTCTTACATATTAAAGGGTTGCATAGTATACGGCCCACGCTCTTCTTTGCAAGAAAAAGGATAAATTTCCTTGACATTATCCATATAAGAAATATACTGCCTTTTTTAAAAAATGGATGATGTTATGGGTGCATATAAATTAAGAAGAAAAAACACGGCATTGATCAATCGCGTTTTAAGAACAAGCGAATCTTTCGATGGATCAATGGAAGCCGTCTTGAAAGCAGATCGCCCCTGGAATGTCTTGTTCAACAAAGATGACTCTGTCGGCCCTGGGAACAATTTTGTGATGCAAAAAACACAAGAAGCAAAAGCAGCTGTCTTGTCCCTTTTCAACAAAGAAGTTCTACAAGAAAATGATTTTGATAACCTCACGCGTATCGAAAACAGATCCCACAAAACCATGGGAAAAGTTGTCAAATTTTATCAAAGACTTTTACAAGACCCCAATCGCCCAACACGCAACATTGCGGAACCTGTTGCAAAAGATCCTTATAAAAAAGACATATCAAAAGTTGTTAAAAGATTTAAAAACATTGATATTAAGCATGCAAAAATCATTAAACTATATAACGACAAACAATCAGACCCACTAGCGACATTGCAAATTGATAAGACCGAGCCTGGTCGCATTGTCAAACTGGCTGAAATGAAAGAAGTCAAAGACGATCAAGGTAAGCGTCAATTTTTTGTGACCAAAGGATATGATCGCCTAGGCCGTACAGATTTTCATCAAATCCTTGACCGCAAGAAAGGCCTTTCTTACAAAGTTTCCTATGCAGGAAAAAAAGCCTCCATTGAGTTTTGGGAGCGTGGTCAACGTCATAATGCCACCTTTGAAAACGGCAAGCTGGTTGAAATGAAACGGACAATTACACACGGAAAAGGCGAAGACAAAGTCACGGTGCGTGAAGATGTTATCAAGCTTGATAAAAATGGGATGCCAACTGAGTTTTTACAAAAAAACAGACAAGAAAACGGCAAAATGCGCACAACTGTTTTTACAACACAAAAAGAAAGCAACGCATCTAAGGCAAAAAGCTGGTTTAAAAGTCTTCTTAATCAGAATGATAAAAAAGAAAACCTTCGTATTCACAGAGTTGACCTAAAACGACTGAAACAAGCCATCTATCAGAAGCAAGGCTATGAAAGTAACAACAAAGTATTTGGCAGCTTAAAACGCACAACGATGCAATATGTTGAAAAGCATAATATCGCTCTTAGCGGTCGTGAAGATGCTTTAAGAGGTAAACGCCTAACCCTTGATCAGCAACGTTCAGAACAACGCTTCCAAAAACGTCAGGCCGCAAGAAAAAAGTTCACTGGCAAAATTTCGCGCATCACAAAGCGTGCCGCTGCAATCCTGACATTTGGCGCAATCTTCTTAACACCAAACAAACTGGGCAGCCTTCAAGCGTCTAGTCAAAAAACAGCAACATCAAAAAAGCTTTTAAAGCAAAACATTCGTGATAACAAAGCACAGGTTAATACAGAAGAACTTTCTTTAAGTGGCCAGAATACAGATAACCATATCGCAAAAAAACCAAAACAAATGGCAAGATAAACATAAATTATAAATAAGAAACAAAGGGTAGAAAAATGACAAATGCAACAGACTTTATAGAATATGAATTCCCTCTTCAAATGCACAGTGGACCGCTTTACTCTGTCAGTGCCAACCAAGCATTTTCAAAAAAAGCTTCCGAAACATCACTGCCTGTTTACTGTGATGTCAACAGCGTACAAGCAAACTTAACAGGGTATAAAAGTTTAGCACTAGGAATCACCCAAGAAAATGCCAGCTTCCAAAAAGAGGGTCGTGAAATACATGAAAGAATCAGTGCACTTTCTAATATCATCAGAAACATTGCAACATATAATGCCTCTCTTGAGGTTAGTGTACTGCCGCAAATTCTAACGCAAGAATATGTTCCTCAAACCCCTATCCGTACAACGGAATGCACTTACCTTATCAACCTTCCCTACCTGATGAAGAAAAATGCATTTGATGACCTTATTAAAGGCACGCAAAGCTATATTGAACAACATTATAACGCTAAGATCAAACTGACTGCAGATAGTTTTGACAAAATCACAAAAACTGTACTTCAAGATGATCGCGCGATTACAAATATAGCTGCCCCACTAAAACAAAACCTTACAAAACTTTTAGGGCTGCCAAAAAAAGCGCATGAGACAGGTTCTTATTTTCTTAAGAAATGTTTAGATTTATTGGTTTTCTCACCAGAAGAAGGGGTAAGTTTTTTTGTTCCTGAAAAATCCGACCTGCATAAATGGATGCAAAGCGAGGGCGTTCTTGCAACAGGTGATAGCTTTACAATGCTGGAATCAGGGTCCTCAGATCGCAACATGGGTATCATTTATGCAAATGAACAAGGGACAAAGGAAGAAAGTGCTGCGCCAAATCTTTTTGAACAGCTGATGACAAGATACACAGAGCGCTGTCATAAACAGCAAAACGCAAAAATCGGAAGAGCAAGAGGCGAAGGTAAGTGCGCTTAAGCCACCTACATATATCCATCTGCCCTTAAGCGTTCGAAAGCGTCTTCGGCTTCTTTGTCTTGGGCACGACCAGAGCGTTCCGATACACGTGTTTCTTCAAGCTCTTTAATAATCTCTTCGACATTTGACGCTGTGCTTGGCACAGAACCTGTGCATGGCGCACAACCCAATGAACGATAACGCTGTCCATTTTTCGCAAAGTAAAGCGGCACAACAGGAATATTCTCACGTTGGATATAATGCCAAATATCAATTTCACGCCAATGAAGGATCGGGTGAATGCGCAAATGTGTCCCTGGCGCAAAATCTGTTTTAAACTGGTCCCAGAACTCGGGCGGTTGGTCTTTTACATCCCACTCTTTGTTTTCACCGCGTGGACTAAAGACACGTTCTTTGGCGCGTGTGCCCTCTTCGTCTCCTCGGATACCTGCAAAAATCCCTTCAAAGCCATGCTGGTCAATTGTTGACTTTAAGCCATTTGTTTTCAACGCTGTACAACAAACAATTTTCCCCAATGTATGGTTCATCCCTTCATCAAGGGCTTTTTTGTTCTGTCCAATAATAAGATTCAAATCCCATTCTTTGGCAACACGATCACGAAACTCAATCATTTCAGGCATTTTGTACGACGTATCAATGTGCACTAATGGAAATGGCACATGCCCCATAAATGCTTTGCGTGTCAGCCACAACATCACGTTAGAATCTTTACCAATCGACCACAGCATTGCTAAATTCGGAACCTTCTTAAAGGCTTCCCGAATGATATAAATACTTTTGCTTTCTAACTGATCTAAGTAATCCATGTCTCTCACTCATTATTATTTGAAGAAGGATCATAAAGGGTTTTTCCTGATGGAGCAAGATTGATTGTTTATCGCGCCGCGCCCTCTTACCTTATCGCCAAAGTTGTGTTATACTTAAAGAGTAAAGAATGTAATCAAGGGTTTTTATGAGTACGATACCACCAAATACTTTCTTAGGTTATCTCGGCAACATGTATAATCAACAGCGTGATGCCACACAACAAACTGATCAAGCTGAAAAAACAACAGAAACTGAAGGCACAAGACCTTACAACCTTATGGATATGCAGCGTCCTGGCGGGCGGTAGTTTTATAGGTATTTTGCATACGCCGATGTTAGTTTTTCACGCATGATCGTTTCTATTTTTTCCACTGTTTTTGGATTTAATACGGCATCATACTTCACCATTTCAGGCTGGCCTACAGATGCTTTTTCAATCGCTTGCGCCAAAAGATCCACATCAACATCTCCAACTAAAAATGTGATAAGTTCTGCAATATGATCTTTAGGGTTTTCTTGCATTTCTTCATATGACAGCATCATGGCGTCTCCGTGCGACTGAACATAACCAGCCCAAAGATTATAAAACGTGACCAAACCATCAATACCCCCCTCATCCCCAAGAACAAAATCATCAATAACATTGTCACGCTCTTTGGCAGCAAAAGCATTCACAAGCGTTGTACGTGGGTCAGCGTAAAGAAAAACGATCTTTTTTCCCTCATAACATGCCGCGTTTAGCTTGATTTCTTGCATGGGCAAAGAACCTGGGAAACAGTCTTGTGAGAAAGCTGTTGCTGGCCAAAAAGCATCTTGATAAGACAATGACAAGAATTCATCCAAAGCTTGGCTTTCGTCAACAGCAGGCGGATTAAGTTTTGTAATATATTGAACCAAAACAGTCCGCAAAAAGCTTTCTCCAGATTGTGGATAGCTAATAACAAAGGCGTCTGTCCCTTTATACTTCAAGACCATTTTATATGTGTCGTAGTAACGCTTCCCAATATAAGAAACTTTGCTCCATTCATTATTGATGCTTTGTTGTTGTTTCAAAAACTTATGTGCATTCAAAATGCTGAAACGGTCCACATACTCTGCAACGTTCTTGGCTTGACTTAAAAAGACCAGACCCGTTTCGTTTCCTGCTTGCAAGGCCAGCAATGCAAGAAGAAAAAGTTTTTCTTCATCCATATTTTGCTTCAAAGCGGCTTCTAAAATATTTACGGCTTCTTGTGATTGCCCCGTATTCATATGCATCAGCGCATTTTTTATAACAGGATCTTCCAGTCCTTTAATCATCATGTATCTCCCTTTGAAAACAGCTTGTTATGTAGCGTTTTTTCATCATGTTTGTAAAGCTGTTGTACAAAATTATTTCACGACTATGACATATTAAGTTGTTGCTGTGTCAGTTTTTTGAAGGCGTCATTAAAACTTACATGATCCGCATTAAAACGACTACTATCAATGCTTTGAGCATGTTGCCGCAGCAATTTTGAAATTGCTTTAGGCGGTTCAAAACTGTCTGATATGACAAGTTTTTTTACAATTTGCCTTGGATGATGAGACATTAAAATAGTTGAGATATCTTTCGCCTGTAAAATATCGCTTTTATGCGTCATCATAATTTCTCTCACATCACGACTTTTCATAGGGCTAGCCTCATCGTGAATATTTTGACTTTCAAAGCAGCTGGTTAAAAATATTGTGTCTTTCTTTTGCGCTGCTTTATCTCTTTTCACACAATAAAAAGCTTTAGGGTCTTTCTTCGTGTTATAAAGATGATTCGGCTTAACATTGTTTAGCGGAATGAAAATACTTTTTTGATCTTCTGTCTCTAGAACATCTACATCAGCCAAAACACCCTCGTAATAATACGTCGTTGTTTTACCATCTTCGAAGGTTGTGCGGCAAATATCATCGTTGCAAGCGATATAGCTATAAGCTTCCTCTTTCAACTCTAGAGCTTGATAACTTGTTGGCTTTTCCCAGACTTGCTCCAACTGGACCCCGCCCATGACTGGATCAGGCTGCTTAATGGTAATATGACCTAAATCATCACAACCTCCAATATCCAAGTCAAACAAGGTTATTGTATTGTCAGGATAACTATCATCCTTTGTTTTGACACTCATCCTAGCCAGAGAAAATATTTTTCGGCCCATTTTCTCATCATAAAGTTCATCAAAGTCTTTAAAGTGAAGCTCTACCCATGTTTCTTCTTCAAGTGATTCTACCAAAACAGGTGCGTTTTTATTGTTTAAAAGATCTTGCAAGTCAGAAGAAGCCTCAACACCAAGCGCTAGAGAATAGCGTGTCTGATTCAAAATATCTTGAGCAAGACCTTGGATTTGCTCTGCTTTCTTAAATGTCTTTATATCTGGAAACTTCATTAACGGTTTTTTCTTTTGTTTTAAGGCCTATTCCCCATGACACAACTTTATTTAAAACAGAACATGCTGTCAAACATATCTCCCTAAAAGATAAGGCTTACACGCCCTCTTGTTTTTTCTGTTCTTTCACGATAAAGTTCGCGCGCTTCACCGTACTGTTGTCAAACAGCTAAAAGGAACAAGCAAAGTTCTAAATTTGAACGTAAATAAATATGGAGAGGTGGCCGAGTGGCTGAAGGCGCACGCTTGGAAAGCGTGTAGAGTGGAAACGCTCTCGTGGGTTCGAATCCCATCCTCTCCGCCATTCATCATAATCCAACCCACGCCACCCACCTTCCCTATATTAAGCATACCAACATTTTTCAGGGGTTTTGACTCTCTGTTTGTCTAGTTCACACTCTTGACATCCGTAGGCATTCGGGTGCATAATTGGGGGCATGTAACAACTGTATAGGAGGCTGAATTGAAGCTCACAAATGCAACTTGTAAGAATGCCAAAGCTCCTGAAAAGATTAAAAGACTGTTTGATGGTAAAGGACTTTACCTAGAAGTAACCCCTGCTGGTAGAAAGTACTGGCGCATGAAATACCGTTTCGGTGGTAAAGAGAAAAGGTATTCAATAGGTGTTTACCCAGAAATAGAGCTTGCAGAAGCACGAGAAGAGACTTTATGGGCCAGAAGGCAACTGAAAAAGGGCATTGACCCTACCTACGCCAAAAAGACTGCCAAGCTTGATCTTAAAGATGCTGTAGACAACAGCTTTGAGAAACTGGCCGACGAGTGGTTTGAAACCAAGAAAAGCCAATGGTCAGATAAACATGCACAAAACATAAAGAGCCGCTTGAAAATGCACATCTACCCCTATGTTGGAACTCGTCCTGTAGGTTCCATTACAGCAAGAGAATTACTTGAAGTGCTGCGACGAATTGAAGCAAAATGTCAATCTGACCTTACATCCAGATTACGGTCAATCTGTAGTCAGGTTTTTCGATATGCTATCATTACAGACCGTGCCGATAACAACCCAGCCGCTGATTTACAAGGTGCGTTACGCCCTGTTCAGAAAAGGCATTTCAAGAGGCTGAATGAAGAAGAATTGAAGAAGTTTCTTCCAAAGCTTTGGAACTCCAGAATAGACTATCGCGCTAAATATGGCCTTATACTCATACTCTTAACCTTTGTTCGCACTAAGGAATTGAGAGGTGCCAAATGGGATGAAATAGATTTGAAAAATGCTGTTTGGACAATTCCAGAAGAGCGTATGAAGATGAACCGAAAGCATGTTGTACCCTTATCAAAGCAAGCTCTTAGGGTTTTTCGCGCCTTAAAGGTGGTAAGTGGTAAAGGTGAATACGTTTTTCCCAATCAGGTAAATCCACACAGGTACATTCATGAAAATACCTTGCTTATAGGATTGGATAAACTTGGGTTTAAAGGCAAAACAACTGTTCACGGCTTTCGCGCAACGGCTTCCACCATATTGAATGAACAAGGCTACCGCTCCGATGTCATAGAAAGACAATTGGCACATGTGGAAGGAAATAAAGTTCGTGCCGCTTACAATCACGCCGAATACCTAGATGAACGTGTTAAAATGATGCAAAAATGGGCAGATCATTTGGACAAGTTGAAGACTGAAAAGAAGGACTAGACTTCAACCTTGGCAAGACTGAAAAATCAATCAATTATGATTGTTTTCCGCTGATTTTTTAATTGTGGAAGAGGAATCCCGGACATTTTTTCTCATTCTCGATGCCTTATCGGTCATTGAGTTTGCAAGTGCTTTGGATGTCCTTTTTTGATAAAAGTGACCTTCTACTACGTTCAGTTCAATCGCTAACAATTCAAAAGAATTGGTTTGAATCTTCAATAGTCTCTTGGTATACCTATTGGGTATGGTTAGTACTAAATATTACAACCGATAAAAGTATTTGTCTATAATTGTCCTATTAATGGTTTGAGCTTTGAATACACTTGATTTTTTTGAGAGGAACGATGTTGACTATGTTACTTACGAGTCAGGCCATGAGAATTGGGAAGAACTGAAGGATTATCTAAAAACTAAGTTCCCTAGTTTCTATGTGTCTCGATCTAAGTTGGCCAGAATTGCCAGGCAACAAGGGAAAACCGAAAATGAAATACTTGGAGAGTTATTCACTCCAAATCGTCCACAAATCCAATCTGGTGATTTTGGAGAAATTTTGACATATTTAATGATTAAGGATAAGTACTCGAATCAAGGAATTGAGCTATCAGGCCCAAAAAAATGGAGATTTTGGAAAAGAAATCCTGATGAGCCAGCTCCAGGAACAGACGCAGTTCTGTATAGTTACAGGTCAGGAGATGAACCTTCAAATGATGATATATTGATTTCAGCAGAGTCGAAAATGAAATCAGTTCAAGGAGGAAACAATGTTAGCAGGGTTCAGAATGCAATTGATGACGCTTTCAAGGATAGTGAAACTCGGTGCTTCAAAACGTTGCAGAATTTGAAATTGCATTACTTACGAGAGGGAAAAAACAATAAAGCAGAAGAAATAGACAGGTATTTGAAACCGGATGTATATGGTGTTTATGGAAGAAAAACCAAGGCTTTTGCGATTATTTCTGAGATGTGTTTTGATGATGAGGTAGAAAAAGACGTTACTTCTCACGACAATATTGAAGTAATACTTGTCTCGATTGAAAGGCTAAAAGAACTTTATGAGAGTGTTTATTCAGGCATAAGTTAGGAACGAATGTTAAATCGAAACTTGAGTTATTGGATAGCCGAATCCGAGTCATGGCAATCTTTCGTTGATTTTCGCCTTCCAGACGATTCTATAGCGGATTACCGTTTTATCAAGACCCCATATCACTTTTATATGTCCTTGATGTCGAGGGCATTTGATAGATACGAGAGCAGACCAAATGATGAGATCAGAAAAGAGTTTTTGGCTATAGCCAAAGGTTTAGAAATATTCTCGTTACCCAAAACGAGATCGCATTTCCAAGGCATAAGTCATATAACAAACCTACTTCATGTCTCAGGTCTTTATTATTTGGCCAATTATAGTGCTTCTGCCTTCCTGCAAGGAAGGATATTGAGTTTTGAAGGATTAGACTCCAAAATTGACGAATATTTATTGTCTTTTTTAATCCGAAGCTTTCCTGAAAACTCAAATGAGAACTCCTATATATCTTCCCTTCAGAAATTCCTGGATACTGGTGACGGCTCTCATTTGGACGAGTTGATAGAGTTGCTCAATGCGCGTTACGATGAGTCAGTTCAATTTGGTTTAGATACGTTTGCATCCTATAGGCTTGCCCTTACAATCACTGCCAAGTTTTCTCAGTCGAATACTTGGCTATGGCTAAAGGAACAAAAGGAAGAAGTAAGTCACTGGAAAGAATTGGTTGATGATTTATTGAAACGTCCACTACCGATATGGGATTTTTTTCCTTCTCAAATTGAAGCCTTATCAAGTGGCATTCTGACATCAGGATTGACTACAACCCTTCAAATGCCTACAAGTTCCGGCAAAACAGCGATCAGTGAATTGGCAATATACGATGAGCTAAAGACGAAACGGTTCAGTAAAGTTCTCTATTTAGCACCATTTCGTTCTTTGGCTTCAGAACTAAAAGGCTCATTTGCTAAAAATCTAGGTCGCCTTGGGATCAAGTCAAAAACGCTTTATGGAGGGAACTTTCCAACTGCGGAAGAACAAAATGCCTTGAGTGATTCTAATATGGTTATTGCCACCCCTGAAAAGTTTATGGCGATAGAGAATGTTTTGCCAGCACTTTTGCAAGAATTTTCATTAGTCATTTGTGATGAAGGACATCTTCTCGACGATCAGTCAAGAGGCTTAAGTTATGAACTACTACTGTCACGATTTAAGTCAACGGGGAAGTGCAGATTCATCTTTATCTCTGCCATTATCCCGAATGTGGATGATATAAATGATTGGTTGGGAGGAACTGATCAAACAGTGGTAAGATCAGCTTATAGACCAACACAACTAGAATTTGGCTTTTTACAGAGGCAAACTTCAAAAAGATATTACTTAAACATCAACCCAAATGAAGCTCGTCCGACAAATTACCAGTTGTATAAATTTCTTACAAACGAAGATTTCAAGTTTCTCAATCCACAGACTAATAGAATAAATACATACGGTTGGGATGGAGTAAAATCTGTTATGTCTGTGGCCGTTTCACTCAAAGCAGTAGAGCAAGGTAGTGTTGCACTTTTTGCACCACAAAAAAGTAGAAGGAATGGTGTAGAGGGTTTGGCATTGAAATGTAAGGACATGCTTGAAAAAGGACTACATGGGTTCAGAAGTCCTGCGGAACAATCAAATGCACAGCAATTGGCTGAGCTTCGAAGGTATTTTGCGTTGATTTTTGGAGAAACATATCTACTTACCGAACTCGTTGAACATGGCGTTCTATTTCATCATGGCGATCTACCACAAAATGTAAGAGAAGTAATTGAAGACAGTTTACGAACTGAGAAAATCCGACTGGTAATTTGTACCAATACCTTGGCAGAGGGTGTAAACCTTCCAATTAGAACACTCGTAATTCACTCCACACAACGTTATGTAAATGATGAAAAAGGTTGGGTTCCCTTAAAGATTAGAGACCTTAAAAACCTAGTTGGTAGAGCAGGAAGGGCTGGAAAAGAAAATAAGGGGTTTGTACTTGCCCCCCATAGCGGTGACTTTGAGATACTAAGGAATTTGATTGATGATTCAGGTAACGAGAGGGTTCAAGGCAGGTTGCACGAAATAGTTCAGGAGATAAGTGATTTTTTGATAAAGGCGCAGATTCAATTGAGTAAAGAAATCTTGGATGATGCTCCTTGGCATATTAAGCAACTATTTGATTCAATAGATGTATCAATGATTCATTTACTCGGTGAAGAAGTAGAACTCAGCGATCTACGTGATAAAGTCACTTCACTACTCGAAGAAACCCTTACTTATAACCTTTCAAATGACAATGAAAAGGAGACCGCAAGACAGTTGTTTGAACTGAGAAGTGAAGAATTGGCTCCGTATATTGAGAGTAATGAATTCAGCACAATCAAGCAGAGTGGAGTCAACTTGAGGTCATACAATTCGATTATTGATAGTTTTGATTGGCAATCTGACTTGTGGACTGGTGTAACTGAATCTTTAAATGAAGATTGGCTTGAATTCATTTTAGTAAATGGAGTTTTCGAATTGGATGATTTTCAGCTTGCGCTTGAAAATTTTAACAATGCCAACAATGTAGAAGTTGATGCGCCAATAGTGCTAAGAGTAGTGAAAGGCTGGATGTCTGGCAAGTGGTATGAATTCATTGCCAGTGATGCAGGTTTGGATATTCGTATTGTTTTAAGGCTTATTCATGGCTTTCTTGGTTTTGATGTTTCAAGTCTGGTTGGTTCAATAATTCGACTTCGAGAATTACGAACTGAGAGCGAGCCTGTAAGTGCCGTGATTTCCGCATGGCCAAACTTTTTGCAACATGGAATTGGCACTACTATTCAATTATCGATAATAGAGCTTGGTATAACAGATAGGCTATTGGTTCTTTCATTGAGTGATTGGATAAGCCAATCCGGTTCTTTTGTTTCGTCCAATGACTTGGATGATTTTATCATTGACAACGACCAGGAAATAACGAGCTTTATCAGTGACAGACTCCCGCCGTTCTTGATTGATAAGTTTGCAAATACAGTGGACATTCTGAAAATTAGAAACGTGGGTTAAATGAATGTCTGAGATTGTTCTCAGATTTTTTCCTTATTTCAAGGATAAGGGGAGATGCCTGAAGAGAATTTGATCTGGTTGGATACAACGCTTGTTTTATGGGCTTGTCGGTCTTCATCTGTCTATGGATGCATGGCATTTGATCTCAAATGCTGGTTGAAAGATAGAGAGGTCAAAATGTAAATGCTTGCCATTTGGATTTTGGGTGAACGGAGTTTCAACGAGCTTCGGAACTGTCAGCCGATGGGCTTTAGGCATTGTAGCCCTGTGGGTCATGCCTTGAATGCTTTATTGACCTATGCGTTTATACAATGCATCAAGCTGGTTGGCTTGCCCTGTCTTTGGGTTCTCTGTTACCTGTGAGCAAAGCCCCTATTTTATGCCTTGTAGTGGTGGTGTCATGATTCATGTGCAAGCTGGTCTTGCGTTTTGAAAGATGGCACGTCCACATGCTAAAGAAAGTTTGATTTGTGGACTAGGGATGACGGCCATGAATCGTGCTTTCGTGCTTTATCAGGATGAAACTTGTCTTAACCTGATGCGACCACGAAGAATGAAACACAGAATCCCATTTATATTTTGAATTCATATTAAAAAGAAAAATTGGTTGTAGAGTGGTAAGTGGGGGTAACTCCAATGCCTGCAACCGAACGGTGAGTTATCCCCACTTTCCACGTCAGGCTTGGTTGTGTGCAGTTTTCCTTAGAAAACTGTGCCCATCCATGACTGTCCGCCGTTTCCGTCTGGCAAGATGAGCTTATCCCCATTTATGGGGGTAAGTTGGTGAATGGTCATTCTCGCCTAGACAGGCATTGTCCAGGCGAGAAGTTTAGAGTGGTCACACAATTTTGTGTTCAATCTTCTTGAGAATAATGCTTGGTGAACTTCGTTTGTTGCCGTCCTTGTCAATGAATTTTCTGTATTCCAATTCCCCTTCCAGCTCTATCAAGTCTTTGTGCTTAAAGCTCTTGCAGGTTTCTACCATGGTAGATGAGAAGGCAAAAATGTCATTGTGGAATACAGTGGCCTTTGATTTCCACTCATTGCTTTCCTTGTCTTTATAGCTATTGCGCGTACCCACAGAAAGTGAAACGGCTTCTTTGTTTTGCTTGGTTTTAAAGAACCGTGGGGCTTGCGCCAAAATACCTATAAGCTTTACTAGATTATTACTCATGTTGAATCTCCTTCTTTGTTTAAAAAGAGAGCCTAAAGGATACAGGTTGGACGAGTTAAGAGTACCTGACTAAAACTCTACCCTGAAATATGTGGGGAACCAGTTTTATGAAGGGTGAAATTTATCTGCATTAGGGATTGCAGCAAGCTACCGTGTAGCGCGAAAAGCCCGACCCGCCCGCTGGCGGGTAACGTCCAAAGAACAATCCACCAGAACCACCAAATAAATCAATCTTTATGGATCATTTTTGCCATTGTCGGACTTTGTTTTGTTGGCCTTGATGATGTCGAAGATTTTGGATATTGGCAGAATCTTCATGACTTGAGTGAACTCAAGGACGGCTTCACGAAATCTTTTGGATCGTTTTATAGGCAAATAAGCACAGATAAACCCGTAAGCGATTGGTGCAAGTACAAGTAATATGAGTGTGTAAGTAATATTCATTCTCTTGTTGTTTAAGATAAATAGTGCCGAAAAATTCTAAGCACCAATCCAGTACCGTTACAACACTAAGATTTAGCGTGAATATCTGAAAGGACAGGGTTTATTCATCTGTTCGTCAATTGGTTAGCGGTCAAAAAAAAAGTTTCAGAAAAAAATCCACTATCCCCCCATCAAATTAACAAAAGCCCCATCCGGGGCTTTTTTCATTAGCACATAAGGAGGAAAACCACATGCTTCGCATGAACTGGATGAGTGCGGCTGCGGCTGCCAAGTATTTTGACAACCATCTTGAACAAGACAATTACCACCTAGACGATTTGGCTGGTGAGATAGGCACATGGCATGGCAAGGGAGCTGAGCTTTTGGGATTGTCGGGTGAAGTGAAGGGAGAAGACTTTAAGAAGTTGGCCTATAACCGAATGCTCGACGGGGAAGAAAAACTCACGCCCCGTGATGTGCCTGGTCATCCAAGAGCAGTCATGGATATGACCTTTAGTTTGCCCAAATGTTGGTCGTTGGTCGCCATGATTGGACATAAGCAAGAAATTGAAGAAGCCTTTAGGGATGCCGTTAGTTACACCATGAAGCAAATTGAAAAGGAAGCCAAAAGCCGTGTCCGTGACCATGGTGCAAATCATGACGTGGTAACAGGTAATTTGATTTGGGCGGAGTTTCTACACCGCTCAGCACGGCCTGTGGACGGCAAAAGTGACCCTATGCTCCATATTCATGCCGTGGCCGCCAATGCCACTTACCGCGAAGACAAAGGCCGTTTTATGGCATTACAAGCAGGTGATTTAAAACGTGATGCACCATGGTTTGAAGCCGTGATGTTTGACCGTTTTGCTACCAACGCCAAAGCCTTGGGGTATCAGGTAGAACCAGGTGTAAAAGGTCCAGTGATTTCAGGATTTCCAAGAGAGCTTGAAGAAACCTTTTCCCGGCGCACTGCCCAAGTGAATGAAGTTATTGAAAAGCTGGATATAAGAGATCCAAAGATCAAAGCCCTGTTGGGTGCTAAAACAAGGGAAAGTAAGTCCAGCAATACCCTGTCTTGGGAAGAGCAACAAAAGGAATGGCGGCACCGGTTGAGTCCATCGGAACTCAACCGCATTGAAGCGGCCAAATGGTATTCTCAGGTAGAAAGCCCTAAAAAACTATCGCCTGAACAGGCCATGGATTTTGCCATGGAACATGCTTTTGAGCGTAAAAGTGTTGTTCCCCACCGTCATTTACTGGCAGATGGTTTTAAGCGTTCTGTGGGTTTTGTGAAACTGTCGGAATTGGAAGAAGTCAGTCCATCACACTTGATTTCTAAAGTTGTGGATGGCCAAAAGCTCTGCACCACTGGAGATATTTTGGCGAGTGAGTTAGACATGCTCAAACTGGTGAGAAATGGCAAACACTGTGTTGAACCATTAGCACCAGATTACAAAGATTTTCAGCATGACTTTTTGAATGATGAACAAAAAGGAGCGATTCGCCATGTGCTTTCGTCAAACGACCGTGTGACCCTTGTCTCTGGTCGGGCTGGCGTGGGTAAGACAACGCTTATGCAGGAAATTCAACATGCCGCCAAGGCCAAAGGCAAAGAAGTGTATGCCTATGCCCCTACGGCACAAGCGTCAAGGGTGGTATTGCGCGAATCAGGTTTTGAGAATGCCACAACGGTAGCATCCCTGCTTCATGCCAAAGACCATCGGTTTTTGAATGGGCAAATCATTCTGATTGATGAAGTGGGTTTGTTGAATGTGGCAGATGCAAAAGGCGTTTTTGAATTAGCCCACAAGCACAATGCGCACGTGGTGTTAAGTGGAGATAGGCGTCAACATGAAGCAGTGGTTGGAAGTCCTGCCATGACGGTTTTGGAGAAATCCAAACTGATCCAGCCCTATCATGTAAGCGAAGTGGTTAGGCAACAAGGTTTGTACAAGCTAGCCATTCAAGACATAGCACGAGGCCGCTATGAAGATGCCATCAATGCTTTTGAACGCTCTGGCTGGATTGAAGAAGGCGATGACTTGAAGCTCTATGCGTCCATTGCCAAAGACTATGTCAAAACCCATCACTTTAAGGAGCCAAACTTAGTGGTGGTACCTACCCATAATGAAGCGGACATTGTCACTGCTTTTATCCGCAAAAGCTTATCTGCAAGAGGTCAACTAGGGAAGTTTGAGAAAACCTACTATACCCTGAAAGAGCTTAAATATTCAAAGGCTGAAAAACACCTGCCAGCATCTTATAAGATGTCGGATAAACTCGTTTTTAATGAGTCAGTAGGTGATTTTGAGAAAGGACAAGAAGTCATGGTGCTTAATGTTACCCCTACTCATTTAACAGTTACTGAAAACAACAAGGGTTTCGCCCTACTACCATACTCACAGACTAAACAAGCCAATGTATACCGCCCCGATCAACTGAAAGTGAGTAAAGGTGATGTGCTCATGTTGACCAAGGGCGGTGTAGATAAAAACGGTTTTGGCTTTAATAACGGAGACCGTGTAAAGGTGAAAAGCTTTGGCAAAGGCGGTGATATTGTCCTTACCAATGGCAAGATCATTCCAAGAGACTATGCCCACTTAAAACATGGCTATTCTCACACCAGTTTTGCCGCCCAAGGCAAGTCCGTTCCTGTGGTACAAGTCCTGATGAATGATGCCGTAAAAGGCGCCATCAACAATGCACAATTCTATGTGTCGGCATCGCGTGGGAAGCTCCGGGCAAAGATTTATACCAACAACATTGAAAACTTCAAAGCACAGGTCTACAAGCCGAGTGAAAAAGCTGTTGCTCTTGATATGGTGGGCTATTCATCTAAGGCAGCTGAAAGTTTGCGCCTTAGCCATGAGCAAAGACGAGCTATCTACTTCATGCAAAACCGTACACAGCTCCAACGCACTTATACCACTGGCACTAAGCTTTTGCGACCCATGCAGGGAAACGCCACATACAAAGATTGGCAGCTAACATCTCCACGCTATGGCACTTATAAAACCAATAAGGCCAAACCCATTGATTGGCAACCCACCGAGAAAACACCGAAGCTAAAAAGGCCAAGATACAGAGGTTTAGGTGGACTAGATAAAGGAAGGAACGAACGTGAAAGATGATTATAAAGACCTACTAAAAGCCCCAAATACACAAGAAAATCCTTGTGTGGGGATTTCTAAAGTTGATGGCTTTTTGTCCTTGCGTTTAGAGTTCAGGTTTAAAACAGGTGAACGAAAGAGTTATGCCTACGCCATGCTTTCAGAAGCAAGCTATAAAGAAGGCTTGCTGACTTTTCAATTTCAAGACACCGAAATACAAGTGAAAGGATTGGCACTTTCAAGCGTGATGGATGGCGTGAACTTTCACCGTGTGCTCTGGCTTGCCGAAACTGATAATGCCTTGGCTATTAAAGAAGGTGAACCCTGCGTGGAACGCATTTTTTTCAAAAAAATGCAGGAAAGCAATTAACAAACCTATCCACTCGGTCTTATCTCATTAAACAGCACAGAAAATGAAGATCATTGTTCAAATCATCGGTTGGTTTTTAGGCTTCTCTTGGGAAACTGTCCAAGAGCCTGAAACCGAGTCCAACGACATTATGGATCAACCCTTATTGGGTGTAGGTGATGAATACATCTCGCTGGGGGATGGATGTTCAGGCCTATTTTGTACTGGGGCAACAGGTTCAGGAAAGAGTAGCTCGGTGGGTTTACAGGTCATTATGAACCTATTGAATCATGGACTCTCTGGCTTGGTGTTAACGGTGAAATCAGAAGAAATTGAAGTCTGGCAAAAAGCCGCTGCCAAGTGCGGACGTACCGAAGACCTAATCATCTTTGGAAAAGACCATCACCGATTCAACTTTCTGGCCTATGAATCTGCGTCACCTTCGGGTGCTGGCCTAACAGAAAATGTTGTCACCCTGCTCTTGGCTGTCTTGGGTTCGGGTGCCGAAAAAAAAGGTGGTTCCGACACTTATTGGACACATGCCCAAAAGCAGTTGATCAGGAATATTTTGGATTTGCTTCAACTCTCTGGGCAAGAAGTTACCGTAAGCAACATGCTTCAAGTGGTCAACTCAGCTGCCCAAAGTGGGGAAGAGGTGTTCATAGAAGAATGGCGACAAGAAAGCTTCTGTTTTGCCTGTTTAGAGCAAATTGAAAGCACAGACGGCAAAGCACGAGACAAATCGACGACCGCTATTTACTGGCTGAAGGAATTCCCGAATCTGTCAGAGCGCACCCGAAGTATAGTGGTAAGTAGTTTGACCAGCTTGCTGGATAGCTTCGCTCGTGGGGTATTGGCTGAACTGTTCAGCACCACGACCACCTTTACACCTGAAGACAGCTTCGAGGGCAAAATCATCGTCCTGGCTCTGGATGCCCATACCTATAAAGACATCGGAATTAAGGCGCAGTGTTTATTCAAGATGATCTGGCAAAGAGCTACGGAGAGAAGACGGATCACAGCAGAAACGAAGCCTGTTTTTCTTTACAATGACGAGTCTCAATTCTTCTACATAAAAGAAGGGAGGCAAGACATGATGTGGCAAACTACCTGTCGCGGATTGCGAGTCATTACAGTGAGTTTAACGCAATCAATCAGCAACTATCTCGCGGTAATTGGCAGCAACCATGATGAGATTTTCTCATATATCGGGAACCTTCGGAACAAGGTTTTTCTGGCCAATGGCAACCACAAACAAAATGAATGGGCAGCCAAAAGCATTGGCCAAACCGAACAGTGGAAGCTTTCCATCAACGGCAATGACAAGGGGCAAGGTGGGTACTCCTTGGGGCAACAGTTCATGTTTGATGTGCCACTTATTGAAATGCAAAGGCTCAAAATGGGCACAGCCAAAAACGACTACTTAGTCGAAGGCATTGTTCAGACACCAGGTAAGGTGTGGGAAGCTTCGGGCAAGAATTGGGTAAAGACCACCTTTAAACAGACACAACTATGAGAACAGTCGTTTCTAACCCTGCCTATCAGGGTATTTTATGGTTTAGCAGTATCTGGATCGAGATTTTGTTCCACAAATCCTTTGGCCAACGCTACTTGCTCAAAGACAACTGGAAAGCCGTGACATGGGCTCTATTCTTGCCCTTTGGCGTGTTTGCTGAACCTTCATTGAACGAGTTTAGCCCATTTGCGGTGTACTTCTTCGGCCTTGTGTCGGTGCGTTGTCTTTTTGAATTATCAAGGCTGGCGATTGCCAAGCTCAAAGGGAAAGCCCCACATTACTACGACATGGGCCGCCCTATGCGCCCTTGGCTGTTTCTGTTTCCTGACTTAAACCTTGTCTCTCGGTATATTGAACCCATGATTGCGGTATTGGCAGGTATTGCGCTTATCGCAACCCAAGCGGACCCTTTGTTGGGTTACGTGCACTGCTGGTGCGGAGTTGGCATGTTTATGAAGTTCCAGCATTTGGATGTTGCTCAAAGAGATGCGCGGAAGGATGTGGAGGATAGGAAGGGGGAGGTGAAAAATTAGATACTCGTATCAAAAGAAGTTTTTGTGTGAGATGTGTCACTATATTTAACGTCGGTTAAAGGCTTTGTATGATAGATATTCAGGAGGTTGTCGTTGACAATGGTGCTTTACAGTATGAAAGAGAGAAAAATCTCATTCAACAATCCGGTAAGATTGATTTGAATAAACTCCCTGACTTAGATTCACAGATAGAATGGTTTTTTGAGGACTTTCAAGTCAATGGAAAGGACTCATACAAGCAGTATGAATTTACAGACTTCTTGTATGACTACGCTGAAATCCTAAGCAAGCAGTTTGGGACTTGGGTGAAATCAGGTGAAAAGGTATTTGTTGACTTGAAAAGTTGTAACAGTGGTGTCTTGTGGGAATTGCTGGCTTATGCTGTTGAAATCACCAATTTAACAAAGCCACTAAAGATCATTCGATATGTAAATACTATTGATGCCTTAAACAAGCCTGGGTTAAAAAGGATGCTCATTTTGATTTCAAGGATAGAAGGTGAAGATATTTCACTATTTCGTCTGCCAAGAGCCATAATTGAAACCGTGGAACGAAGTGCATCTGATATTGAAATAACGATTTATGAACCAGAATCCATAGCCGAACTTGAAAACGTCCTAAAGACTACCGAATACGATTTAATCCATTTTGATGTGCATGGCGTTAGGGCAAAAGATGACAATGATAGTTGGCAATGTTACCTAAGATTTGGGAGCAATCATCAGAGTGTTTTTTATGTATCGCCAACTCAATTAAGAGAAGTTTTAACTGAACCGACCTTCTGTGTTTTCAATTCTTGTTGGTCTGATTTTGGCAATTTCAAAAGTCGCGGTTTTGCAGAAACATTGGCTCGATCTGGGTGTGATGTTATCAGTTTTAAATGGCCCATTTCAGTAAATGATGCGGAGGCCTTTTTTGTAGATTTCTATTGTTCATTTTTTGAAACTGGCGATCTATGGCTGTCCTTTAACAAAGGGAGATTGAAGTTGAGATCGAAGGGTTTTGCGACCAATGCACACAAACGTGCAACTAATCACAATTTCATTAATGTATCACTTTATTCTAAGCATCAGCATTTTGAGATTGATAAGGGGCAACATGATATTCAAAGACCCCATAACGAAAGAGCCCAATCTATTTTTGACAGGGATTTTGACATGGAATCACTTAACAGCTTGACTCAAACGTCAAAACTGATTTGTTTGCATGGGGCATTTGGGGTGGGCAAAACCACACTACTTTCAGATCAATACAATTATTGGAAACACCAGCTAGACCGCAAACTGGTGATAATGGTCAACAGCCTATTTGACTTAGAACTTAAACTTCGTTCAGATCAACCTTGTATTTTGATTGCCGATGTCAACTTAAAAAGTACCGATGATTTTGTGCCTTACGAAAGACTCATTCAAGAGTTCCTGGACAGACATGAAGGGAATAGAATAGTTTTCACGTCCTATGCCAAACTGGCCTTAAATATTAATTACTGCATTGAGTACTATGAACTTTGTTCACTGGATAAAAAGCAGTTCAGGGCTTATTTGAAGAGGAAATTTCCCGCTGCGTTTGAATACGTCAATTCACAGTATCGTAAAGTATTTGAAACCAGATTATTTCAAGTTTCATCTGGCATCCCACTATTTATTGATATGATTTGTCGAAGTGACTTTCGTGCATATCTTAAAGAGTTTAATCAGCTGAAATGGGGCTATCAAATAAAATTTGATGATTTAAGTGAACCGCTAATCTTTGGTGAAATTGAGCGCATCTGGGAACAATTAGAAGAAAATGAAAAAGATGGACTCCTGAAAATTGCTTGTTTTGAAAGTGATATACCAATGCGAAGTGATGTCCCAATTGGTCAACAGTTGTCTGTCGCAGACGAGACTTTTCAAAGAATTATACAGAGAAAAGACTTTGAGAAGTTCATCTCTTATAAGCATTATACACAAGTAGGTAATACGTCATTCTTGGTAGTTAGTCCGTTTCTGAAGCTATTTCTGCAAACAAAAGCCCGTACCAATATCCGAAGTGAAGAAAAATCGCAGCAGGGATATATGGACTATTATTTGGGGAAAAAAGGTGTCTTTGGAGACGAGCAGAATCAAGAGCGATTGATGTGGTTTTTTACTGTTTCTAAAAAAAGGCCGTCAGAGATTGTTGCTGACCTTTTGAAAATCTTGAAATATTCAGCAGAGCTAGTTCCAAACGTCGCTTTGATCGATTCTGTTGAAGAAGTGGTCCTTGAGTCCAGAGAATTTGAAATGTTTACTCGGGTGTATAGGCATTTGAGAAAAAGCATGTATTCTCAAGGTCTATACCCACACCCAAATCAGGAAATTCATGTTGTTAGGGCAAAAATGGCAAAACTAGCCGCTAAGGCCTATTTGATGCAAAATGACTCCCATCCTTGGAAGGCAGACGATGCTGCCAGGGGTGAGCTAAATTGTCAAAGAATACTTGATGTCAGTTTATTTAGAAATGAGTTATTGTCATTTACTTATGTTAGTAAGAGCTTGAATGGAGGAACGGAGGATTCCGTTCGATACGAATCGCAGTGGTTGTTCAAAAGTTGGGCGGTAGGGAATGATCTTTATGAGATTTCCAGATCGTTTTCCTACAACGACTTTCTTATCACTCTTGAGGGGTGTGAAAGTGTCAGACAGAAAATTGATGTTTTAATCGACTTGATTAAGCTGGCGTTGTTAAAGGACGATAAAGAAGGAGCTAAAGAATATCTGGAAGAATTGCGCCCGTTGATTCTTGAATCTGACGACAACCTGACTTATGAAACTGGGACATCAGAGATTTTAAGCTGCGTAGCTGGGTTAGGACGCATTCCAGT
The DNA here is from genome assembly GCA_030425825.1 of Alphaproteobacteria bacterium. Classification (GTDB taxonomy): domain Bacteria; phylum Pseudomonadota; class Alphaproteobacteria; order JAUHZY01; family JAUHZY01; genus JAUHZY01. The sequence continues at coordinate 463,242 of JAUHZY010000001.1, read as the reverse complement.
TGACTCTCTGCTTAAAAAATGTAGTGCGCTCACCAATAAATTCAATCGAGATGGTAGGCATAGCTTAGAATATCGAACGGATTTGTTGATAGCAATAATTTGGCGTGAGGAAAAGACGCCATTGACTCTAACAGATGTTCTGATAAGTAATTATTGGAGATATGCCAGCAATTGGGGCAACAGCCTTGAGTCAGGAATTGGCGCGTTCTTGATTAGTTACAATCTTGTGCAACACAAAAGCTATTATAAGGCTTACCGCAACTATAGGAAAATGTTGAGGCAAGCACTTAGATTATCGAATTTCAATTATCATGCGATATTTATTATCGCTCATGCTTTTACCAAAAAGGGAAAGAAGATTTATGCTTTGCTTGTATTCTTCCATGGTCTTAAAATATTGCTTGGAACCAATTGTAGACAGAAGAGTAAAGCAAGATTGTATTTTAAAGAAATGCTGAGAAGAAAGTTTACACTGAAAGCCAATGGACAAAAGGAGTTAAATAAAATTGAGTCCTTCATGTTGGAAAACAACATAATTCAAAACCCTTATGAATTAGCCATTAAAAGCCTTGTTCTTCTTCCTAATTGAAGTGCTTCCCAAATATTTCTTCGATAGTATCTCTTAGCATTTGATTTTTGACTTTTTCAGAATTCCCAGATAGAAACCAGTTTAGTTCCTTGGTTAGTTCATTACGCGATATGGAACCTTGGGGTAATTTTAATCGCTTGGCAATTTCTTTAAGAAATCTATTCGCGAAATGTTCAGTAAGTTTTAAGCGTTCGTCAAAAGCTAAGCTGCTATAAATTTTCAAAACTTGCGTCAGCGAAGCATTATCAAGTGCTTTCTTAAGTTGGTCGTTTGGTGAGGTGGCAGAATTATCTATTGTTTCACTAAAGACCACAGGCCTTTCATTTCGCTCTATTTGTGCAAAGCTGGCTTCTTCGTTGTTTGTCAAAATGTCTTGTACTTCATCGATGATTTTTTGAAACACTCTTTCTTCCTGAAAAACAACTTGCATTCTTGCATCCATATCTGAAAGACCATCTTCATACCATGCCAGAACTTCGTCAACAGTTTTGAGTGAATGATTCTTTATTGTGCGGTCGAGTTCTTCCAATGTTTCAGCGGTAGCGAGATCATCCTGCACAATCTGGGCTATAGCAGAATCTTCTTCGTCTGATAATACGTCCATGACGTACTCTACCAACTTTTTAAATGGAATCTCACTATGCATTTGACAATTCTAATTTACCGCAATTTTGCACGATTCTTAGCAGTTCGGGAATTCTGGTTCTTAAATATGCGTAGGTTTTTCCTGTTTTTTGGGCAATGTCCTTAATCTTTTTTCCATGCTTGTAGCGTTGTCCCAGCAAGTGCCAATCTTTAGGAGCAACTTTCTTTCTGCATTTTCGTGAGACCGTATCCAAGAGTTCAATATGAGTATCTCGAAGGCTCTTAATATCGTCTGCGAATGGATCAACCTTTTCATCAATACTTTGAAATTCCTTGATTTCAGGTTCTTGTTTTTCCTTCCGATAAGCTTTGAAAAATCGGTTTCGAGCAATTGTTTTCAAGTAGGCTTTTAAGTTAAACTGTTCATCCTTTTTGACTCTTTCACATAGTTTATCCATTCCAATGTATGTCTCGGTAAGCACATCTTGGATGATGGATTGCGCTTGGTCTTTATCACAGTTGTCGAATTGGGTTAATACACCAAGCATATCATAGTAATAGTGCTGGTATAATTTGGTGAAAGCCCGTTCTCGTTCGTTAAGAGTTGAAGACTCACATAGATTGTTCCAAAGATTTGTCACCTAACCACGGCTATTAAATAAGTGGCAATTTATTCTATTTTTCCTTAGTGTCCATAGTCTTAAACATTGCATCCATTTTCGCCTTGAACTTCGGGTCTTGAAACTGCGCATCGATTTCTGCATCTATTATTTCAAAGTACTGCTCAGGTGTTTGCGCTTTTCTGTCTTTGGCAATTCTTATGATTCCAGAGATATCTTCTAGGTTAGAGTTGTCTGAAGGACCATTTGGTCCTTTCCCAAATCGTTCCCTGGTTTCCGCTTCGACTTTTTCAAGATCAGCTAAATCTTTTGCATTCATTAGTCTGAATGCCGCGTTTACCAAAGTTTTCCTAGATGGGCCTTCGTTCCAAGTTTTAGTATCAGTCATTTTTTTCTCTCCCTTTTTAAAATGCTCATTTCCATGTTGTTAAGATATGGTACCATATTGTTTCCATTTTGTCAAACCTTGCATTTTTCGGGCTACATGACTCATAGAAGTGAGTAACAGATTGGCCAATACGACGACTCACATTTTGAAACAATTGGGAAGTGAAGAGCCCAGAAATGAAATTTTAAATCAAGAAAAATGGAAAAGAAAAATATCCTAAATCTCCCTTGCAACGAACCCGCCCGATCAACCTGTATTGAAGCTGAACTTATGCCCATACCGCTAAAAATCGCCTATAGTCGGGGCTACCTGTTATTTCAGGCTCGTTTGATTCAATGCGAGTCTCTGTTCCTTTGGAATTGCCGATATGCCAGTGATCAAAGCATCACTCTTGATGAGCATAAGAGATTATTAAGTCGAATAGCCATTAACCAGTGTAATAAGGAGTATCGCGAGCAAGCACGAATTCCCAGCCTTCCAGAAAACTTTGAAGAATACCTTGAAGAGAAAGAAGTGGATGATTTATTTGGGGTCATTCAAACCTGTCTTGACGAGAAGCATGACCAAAAAGTCAGGAATGCTTTTAATAAAGAAGTTCAGGAGTGTTTGAAGCAGATTGACCCAAGAGCAAGAATTGTGTTTGAAAAAGTAGCAATTGAGGGCTACACCCATAAGCAGGTCGCTCAACTGATCGGCGAAAAGCCCAATAACTGTCAGCAATTGCTTTTTAAGGCTCGTCAATCTCTTAAGCCTATTGCGAACAAGTACTATTCCTTGCTCATCGGCTAACAGATTCCCGTCCAACCACTTATTAGAGCGGTGGCACTCGTCACCGCTTTTTTTTAACCAATTAAATATCAATTATGGATTCACAAACCACTAAAAAGGAAGATTTCAGCCTTGGCGATGGACTAAAAGACTATCGTGAAAGACTTAAATCTAAGAACCTAAACCGCTGGATTGGAATGCTGCGCAATAACGGTCTCAAATATCGTTTGCTTTTCAATCCGAACGCTCAACATGTTTATCGTGTTGAGGCTGAACTAGATGAAAAGGTTGCGGGTGGACTCGTTGAAGCAAATGAAGCCATCTCATATTACACTGAACGTGTAAATAGTCTGCAAGCTTCATTTGATGACCTTACAACGGTTTCCTATGAAGTGCCTGAACCTGCACAGTCCACAGTAAAGGAACCGTACAGAGCCGATACACAGCCATCTTTTGACTTTACTCAAACCTTAAAAACTGCGGATCATGATAACTAAAACACTTGTAAGCCACCCTTTAAAGGAAGCCCGCATGGGTACGGTCATTAAATTCTTTATTGCCTATGCACTAGGAGTAACTGCCGAAGTCATTTTACAGCATCTCCTTTATGCCAATGTCTTTACACTTGGTAAATATGAAGCGTTGGCCGAGTCATTATGTGTGGTCACTCTTTCTATTATCCTATCTGTTTTTTTGAAAGATGAGGTGAAGTACCGTTTGTATTTCCCAAAAGCTCCAAGGCCCAAAATGGGTATACGGCGAAAGGGAATGATTGGTCTGGCACTCTCTCTAGTTGGCATGGCAGGGTTACTCAACGCACTACTTGTTTTAGAGCAATGGCATGACGCTGACTTGTCTCTGGGCGATGGAATTGAGATAGTTCTGGTTGTGCTACTGTCTTTGCTGTCGGTGGTCGTTATTCTATTTACAGCCATTGCAGGAGCATGTCTCTCCATCATTACTTCGGTAGTCTTAGCTGCCAGAAGATTGGACAAGGCAAAAATGCACTTAACCGCTACGAAGGTTAGGCTAGCAACTCTTGAAGTCCGGGAGAAGAACAACGAAAAGGCCATAAAGAGTATTGATACCACGCTTGATGAATTGATGAAAAGTGAGACTATTTCCAACCTTCCCCTAGACTTTAATGAATCAATCCAAACTGCACTTAAAGCGAAAAAGTCATGAAACGAGCCATCCTGTTTTTATTTCTGTTGTGTGCCTGTACGAAGCAGCCACCGCAGGATTCCATGAATAAAATGGTCACCGTATTGCTACATGACATGTCGGCTTCTGTGGCCTACGACTCTACGCATGTTCAGCACTTTGTGAGTGAACTTATTTCTGAGCGAATGACTTCTCAGGAAGATGTACTTTATCGGCTACCTGTTGGCGACAAAGGTTATGATGCTTATTCTGTAAAGGCCTATCGGTTGGATTTGTCTCCCTTTAATGACCCAAATATGGGAGATGTGGCAAGATCTAAAGCCATGAAGAGTTACAACCTGAAGAAGGAAGCCGTAATTGAAACCTTTTCGAGTGTGGTAACACCTGAATTTCTTGCTTCTGGAACGGCTCTGAAAACTCAAATACTGGCTTCTTTACCAATGGTACAAACTTTGATTGAGCAATCTCAAGCCAACGATTTTGTTTTGGTGATACAATCGGATATGTGGGAAGACGGCGACATCCGCAACTTGAAAGTCAGCGAGTTTCAAAACCTGAGAGATGTGAAAGAAGCTGCTGAACAAGATGTGAAACAGCTTTCTCAACTATATGGCTTGTCTCAAGATGGTTTTGCGCCAATAAACGACGTTGTCATTTTACTGCCAAGCTGTCAAAAGAACGACGCTACCAATAGCGGATTGGTCATGATGTATTGGAAGACCGTTTTTACGGAACTAGGCTGTGCCAATGTCAATATTTACAACGAATGCAAATGAAAAAATGGTTTTCAAGGGGCAAGGCACGCTGGATGAAGCTTAAAGGAATTGAGCTACCCAAAGAAGCCGAAGGCAAACCCGACCTGTTGATGTATCACCAAGACGCCAAGAAGGATTCAGGGTTTGGTAAAGATGTAGTTGACATTCTTGGTGGTTCGTTTAAGTGGAAATAGGCAATGTGGTATTTGTAGGTTTAAGGAAGAGCATCTCAGTAACTTTCTTTAAAAATCACCCAATTGGGTGATTTTTAATATCCTAAATTATCTTTTCTTGCACAAGAAAAGACAATATAATGAAAGACATAGGTTCACTTGAAAGTGCATTGATAGCCGATCGCGTTTCTGAAAAAACTTACTCCTTGGAACACCCTGACGTTATTAAATGGACTAAATTCTTCTATCAACGCGCTGAAATACCGCAAATGTTTAGAGGTATATGGCAACTTAATAAGAAAAAAAATAAGTTCAACGCGTTGGTGGTGGGTGCTTTTTGGCAACATTTTTCTAATTGGGTCCCCCTATTTTTAGGAATGGCAATGGTAAGGGCTTCAAATAATATTAAAAGACATTATCTGGTCCAAATCGTATTTGAAGAGTTAGGAGGGAGAAATACAGATGAGATTCATCCCTTTCTCTTTGAAAGTTCAATCAAGAGCGTTGGAATAGATCATCAGCGTGTTGAAGAATTTCACAAAGATGCTAGCTTTAAACTCAGTGAAGTTTTGGCAAAACACTTGGCTAACATGGAAAATGCAAAGGATGATTTTGAAATTTTCGGACTGAACCTTGGCTTGGAAATAAATGCCGAGGAAAATATTTCAACCCTTTTGGATTCTCTGTGGATTGCTAGCGATTCAAAGAAAAAATTAGAAGAGTCTTTGTTTTTTCAAATCCATAATGTTGTAGAAGAAGAACATATTAGGCTTAATGTAGCCAACTTTCTAAGGTTTTGCGAAACAGAAGATGCGAAATCGTCGTTCTTAGCGGGTTTCGATAAATCTGTTGAATTTTGGAAATCCTTTTGGGACGGAGTCTGCACCGAAATAAAAAGACTTTCTTGAATCAAACTAGTATTTCCTTTTGGCAGGCCTTGGGATTGGCGATAGGCTCAGTTATTGGTTCAGGTTTACTTTTCTTACCGACTCTGACTTATTCATATTCCGATAGTAGCGTTGGGTACGTGTGGTTGATCAGTCTTGCATTATGCATTCCTTTAATATTTATTTTTAAGAAGATCGTGTTTCTGAGTTCATCTTCTTCTGGAATTCACTCAGTAGTTTCTGATGTACTTGGAACGACTTTTGGACGGTTTACTTCACGGCTTCTCTTTTTCACCGTAATACTTGGTATGCCCGCTTCCGCTGTAATTGTTAGCTCGATAGTGGGCGAACGATTTTCAACGGTTGGAAAATTGATCGGGGTGTTGATTATTGGAGTTTCTGTAGTCGTGAATCTAAGAGGTTTGAAGTTAAGTTCAAAATTTCAGATCCTGGCAATTTGTTTCTTACTTGCTCTATCATTTATACTTTTTTTTAGTTATGGACATCTTGAGTTTTTTGAATTTTTTGAATTTGGCCCGATAAAAAAAATGGGAAAAGGGGTTGTAATAAGCTTTTGGGCTTTTGCTGGCTTTGAAAACTTATCATTTTTTGCGAAAAGGATCACCAATAGTAAGAGAAATTACCCTTTGTCAATGGTTTTGGCTTTGTTGATATGTGGAATCTTGTATTTGGGCCTAACGTTAGTAGTTGCAGGAAATGTTTCTCCAGAAATTGACAATTCAAGGATTGGAATTTTTACACTATTTAAGAATGGGTATTCGAGTTGGTTAATATTTGTTGTTATGGGGCTCGCTGTGCTCAGCGTGTTTATTAATTTTATCAGTTGGATTTACGGGATTTCAACAATGATACAGAGTGGAGCAGAAAGTGGAGCTTTCCCCAGGCTTTTTAAAGGAGAACGAAATGGGATCCCAAGACAAGCAATCCTGCTAATGGCTTCAGCATTTATGCTATCATTTGTGTTGCAATTGAAATCAGACACGGTATTCGAAGCTGTTCTAAATATTGTGAGTGTGAATTTTGTATTGGTGTACATCTTGATATGTGTGTCTTATTTGAAGGCTTCTAGTTTTGGAATTACTTGGGTTTTTGCCCTTGTTATATTGGCTATTATGCTAGTGTCAATAGTCTCAATGAAATATTATCTTTTATATCCTTTAGCGGTGATGACTTTGAGTTTGTGTTGGGATCGATTTGGTAAAAGTTTAAGTAAAATAGAATATGACTGATAATCAGGAACGTGAAGCGAAAACAGGTGCAGGAGAAACATCTGAGCCTAAGGGGTTTGAGGAGTGGGTTGTTAGGTATCTTTATAGGTCAAGATTTGCAAAAGTTACTTTGTGGGTTGTACTGCTTTTTGGTGTTTTTACCGCAATATGGAGCTTTTTGCCAGAATCCCTAAAGACCAGGGCTTGGAGTGTCGTAGTGAGCGAACCTGAGATAAAGTTTAGCCCATCCAGTTTTGAAATAAAAGAAAGAACAACAACCATAAACATGCAAGCATGGAAGCAAGTTCCTAAGAGAATTCAATGGACTTCTCGATTTTCCCCGATGCTTTATCATACCAAGTACTTGATTGAAAGAAAGAATGATAATAGCAATGTCTTTATAAACAACCATTGGACGACTGGTTTAGCAATCGATTTTGCCTGTGTTCAGCCAGATTGCTTGACAAAAGAAGTCCAGGGCAAATACAAGCAGGGAGACATTCTTTACAAAAAATATGAGTTGATGTTCGATGTCTCGGATGAAGTACTGTATGATCCTTTCAACATAGAATATCAGGCAGTTTATTGGAATTCCCTTCAGGAAGAAGAAGGGAGTTCGATAGGATGTACGATACAGCACCCTACTAGAAAGCTGAATCTTATTGCAGATTTAATTGAAAATGTTGACACAACGTCCTTCGAATTTTCCTATTTCAAGAAAGAAGACAACAACAATTTTATTGAATTTGAAAATCCGAAATGGAAGTTATCTGGGCGGCGCATTATTTGGGTTATCGAAGCTCCAAAGCTGGACTATGGTTACTTTATAAAGTGGAAGTGGTTAAACCCTTTGGGAACAATCTAAGGCTACCAAAAGATTGTATTTTGACATCAACGGCCAATAAAGCGTTTACCACAGTTGTGAAACTCAATTGTGGTCATTAACTAAGATGGAATCATTCATAAATGATGTAATTGAGAATCTTTGGACCAAGCTTGCAAGCTTAATCTCATTGTTGTTTTGGGTTTACGGAGTGATTAAGTGGTTTGTATTGAAATTGAACTTCACTTATCGCACAGCTCTGCTAATAGCGGTTCTTTGGGGATCACAAGGGCTTCTAATAATGAGTATTGATTTATTTGAAAAGTGGAGTTTTTCGAGCGAGTCTTATCCAATAAGTACTGGAATTTCTTATGGGATTCCATTCTCTTTTGGTGTGCTGTGGAGTGTTTTTTATTCATTCCTTACAGTCTTGGTGTACTGGCTTATTGTTTTGGCTCTGAAATATTTACTAAGCAAAATCGGGCGCACAATCAAAAGTTTTGAGCGGCAAAAAAAAATAGTCTCCCTTATATCCAATGTAAGTGTAAAGACTATCGGTTTAACTCTTCTTTTCTTTTTCTTCATCTCGGCAGTTTCCTTATTTGTACATTGGATTGAATCCATGATATGATATACGGTTGATTCAATTGCTTATAGCAATCGTGGTTTCTGACGGAATTTTGGCATGTCCTTGGTTTACTATACCTATTTTTTGAGTGACTAGATATGTGTTTGAAAGTTAAAGGGGCGAAAACCCCTTTTTTATGTCTTTAGGTGCAGAAATCTTTTGGTTTGCCTTTTATCTCAAACCGTGCGCAGCACTGGTCGGCGGCCAAATCCGACATTCCCAAAATGAGGTTGTTTCTAAAATTGAGGCGGTATGTTCAGTTTGAGGTTTTAGGCTAGCGTGTCTAGTTGGTTTTTGAGGGTTTCTAGTTGTCTTATATCGTTTAGTAAAGCGTCGTTTGAGAGGTTGAACTCTGTTTCAGGGTTCGACAATCTACCCTTGCAGGCTACTGCAAGGGAATTTCCACTGGAAGTTCCCTTTTTTTGTGTCTTTTTGTTTCGTAACTCCTTGTTTGCCAGCAAGATAATAGCTGTTAGAGAATTGGGCTGAGGGGTTCGACTTTCTGTTTTTGAGAATCTAAAGTTTTGAGCGTAAAGCGAACCGATTATGGCCTTTTTTGTGGCTGGATCGGCTTTTTCAAAGGTTTTTGGCAGATTCGACAAACAAGGCAGAACACCTTTAAATTGTCGTTTAAGGTGCTGTATTTTGTTAACGCTCTCCTTGGCTTTTAGTAGCTTCTGGCGTTGGTTTTCAAAGCTCGTTTTCCACTTGCTGTAAACGGCTGGCTCTATTTGGTCTAGGATAAACTTCTCTTCCAGCTTCTCGCTCTTGTCGTCTAGGCTCTTTATGTCGGCTTTTACCTTGTCCAATTGTCGGGCTTGATCTTTAAAGCTCTCGTCAACCAAACTTTCAAATACAACTTCATAGAGGTTGAGTAGCTCTGATATAGGTTCAATCTCCGCCAAACTGTCTTTGATATGGTCATGGGCAATCTGCGCTTTTATGCGCTCCTTACAGCCCTTGGAACAGTGATAGTAGTAATGAATCTTTCCGTGTCGTCCGCGTGAACCACTACCTGTTAAGTATTTTCCGCAACTGTCGCACTTAATAATGCCACGCAAGGGCAAATAGACATTGCTTGGCTTTTCACGACTGCACCTTGTATTTCCATTGAGCTTGTCTTGTACCTGATAGAAAAGGTTCTCGGTAACTAAAGGCTCATGCACAGCTTTGACCATTTGCTCGGGCTGGTCTTTCCAGGCAGGAACCCGAATATATCCCATGTATATAGGATTGCTTAGTACTCGACTGATATGACTTTTTTGCATAGAAAGGCCCAAACGATTGTATTTGCGTCTCAAGTCTTGTTGATTAATAAGACTGCTTGCATATTCTTCAAACATGGCCGCAATCAGTGGGCCTTTGTCATTGGGTGTAATCACTGGTTTGTTTCGCTCGTCACGCATGTACTTGTAGCCCATGGGTGAATTGTTGCACCATCTGCCTTCTAACATGGCTTTACGCATTCCAGCTTTTACGTTCATCCCCCTTCTCACGTTTTCTACTTCTGGGCTAGAAACGTAGATCATAAGAAGTAAGAGGTTTTCAGGGATTGAAAAGTCTATCCATTGAGATATGGCATTTACTTCAACCTGCATACTCTCAAGGGTGCGAATCATGACAAGGCTTTCCGTGGCGTTCCTTGAAAACCTGTCCCACTTAGACACCAATAGGTAATTAACCTTGCCCTTGTTCTTCTTGAGGTATTTTAAGAGATTTTGGAATTCTGGACGGTTGAAACTCTTTGCGCTGGCATCGTCTTCATAATGCCCTATTACCTGAATGCCCTTTTGAGCGGCATATCGTTCAAGCTCTTCTTTCTGTGCTCTCAGGCTGTAGCCATTGGCTTGTTCGTCCGTCGAGACTCTGGTGTAAATGATGGCTGTCTTCATGGAGTTGTTGAAGTTGGATTTTAGCAAAAAAGGTCAGTAAATCTAGCACTTCACGGACTTGGTCATCCGTGAACGTTTTACCGTTTTGTTCGAGTATCAATTTAGCCTTTTTTACTGATATTGCCATGTAAAGCGCTGAAAATCTGATTGTTAAATCAGTGAGTGTTCTGGCCGATTTCAAATGAAATTCCGCACACTCACCAATCAGATAAGCGCAATAGATACTTTGTGTTAAATCGCTCCGCCTTCCAAATCATAGGCTTCGCCAATCTCATTGCTTAAACAGCAAAAATTGAATGGGAGCAATGTGCAATATTTTTTGGGTCGTTTTTTATTCCGCTTAAAGTCAACAAAAAGCATCAAAAACTACCCAAAAACCGAAGGCTTGATATTGTGGCTTGTGGACATCCCTATAGATTTGTTTAAGCCATGAGATGGGTCTAAATGAAGGAACTGTTTATTTGTCCAATTTATCTTGTGCAAAACGCAGGAGGACCCAAACCTGAACTTCAAGGGCTTTTGCCAGTTGTTCCATCACCTTGAGAGTTGGATTCTTAATGGCACGTTCAATGCCGCTTATGTAGCTTTCATCAAGATTACTGGCTGCTGCCAACTCTGCTTGTGTTAAATTTTTTTCTCCCCGAATCTCACGAATTGTCTCACCAAAAGCTTGTTGAATGTCCATGCCTGCAATCAGGGCATATTCATTGAAATTATACTTGGACTATAGTCCAGATTTTATTAATTATATGCACTTTTGACATTCAAGCTCAAAGTCCATAATTGAATGAAATTACTCTACCTTCTTTTTGCCGTGGCCATCACCGTACTTTCTTTCTACAGTTGGAGTAAGGAAGAAGACAGGAAAATGCGCTCAAATCATCGTTGCGTTATGGTGGGACATTCACCTGGTGGTGGCATCATTTACTCATGTTCCTATAGTCCAGTACACAATTATTCAAAAGACAAAGGCGGCGAGAAAAAATGGCTTCCTAAGCTGTTCTCTATTTTGATTTTATCTGCCCTGATTTTAGGATTGTACTTAGAGCAAGTTGCTAAAAATGAGGATGCAGGTGGAATGGTGAACATAATTGCTCTGCTATTTACTTTAGTATTTGTGGGGTACTGCATTTACTACTTCTTTGCCTATGATGACTTAAAAGTCATTTACTGGTTTGTAGCGGGATTACCAGTAATAGGCTTGTATGCAGTGTATTCGGAAGAAACCTAATTTTTCGGTTGTTAGCCAAACCATGGGACTGTTTTAGTCTCAACCACTTGTTCGAGCGAACGCTTGATTCTATCCTAATTCACAAAATCAAAGAACCCTGTTTGCATTTCGCAGCACAGGGCTTTTTGTGCAACAACCATAAGGAGGTAATATGAAACAAGATAATAGCGAAGAGATGGGCTTTATCAGGCTGCCTGAAATATTGGACTACATCCCAATAGGTAAGTCTACTTGGTGGAAAGGTGTTAAAAGTGGACGGTTTCCAAAGGGCATAAAACTAGGTGTCCGAACAACCGCTTGGAGGAAAGCCGATATAAAAAGACTATTGAAAGATTTTGAAAGCTCAAGTAGTCTTAAATAGCCTGAAAACTTCCCTTCAAATCCATGTAATCTTGGGGCATTTTAGGGAGCATGTCGGAAAGGATTTCTACAAAAAACGCTTCTAAATCAATACTTAATTGATCTCAAGCTGTAGACATCCTCTCCGCCATTTATCGCTATAGATATGAGGGAAATGCCCTTAAAAATCTATCACTGACAAGAAAGCTAAAATCTCGCAACCCCATATGCAGCCGACCTCAATACAACCCTACATTGACTTTTGTATCGATTTAAGATACAATTAGGAGGAGTTAAAAAAGGAGTGAGGAAAAATGTCTGCAAAAAATACAAACCGGCTTTTAAGTGTTTTTACTTCTTTTGAAAGTTTTTTATACAGCAATGCCACTATCAAAATTGCGAATGAGATAAATGAACAAAGTAACAAAGTTTTAGAAGGCATTAGAAAGTGGGAACAAACATCCAATGATCGTGCACACTACTCTGAAATAGACTCTGGATACCTCACAAAGATTGACAATTTTTTCAAAAATATCGAACAAGACATCTCTAAGAATCCAAACCAAGTAGCAAGCACAGCAGGAAAACTTCTAGGAAAACTGCACGTTTCCCTAGGGCACCTTGCCAGCAAAGACAAACAAGCAGCACAAAAACTAGAGAAAACACTCGGTGATGTGCTAAAAATGGTCAGAACCACCGCCGACCTAAAACAGGAAGAAATAAAGAAAGAAAAGTCTGAAAGAAGAAATGAGAGACGCTCTAAGGTTGGTATGATAACTGGAATAACGGGCTTCATTATCTCGACTGTTCTTGGTGTTAATACCATGATAAAAACATTCTCAGAAAAACCTGATGACGCTTTTCGACCAGACACTGAGGCAAATGTCCTTATACCTGATGGCACAGAGAAATCTTCTCTATACCTACAGCAAAAAGAGAGCGAAATAAACTCTTCAAAAGATGCAGGACCAAAAGAAATCACCAGCAAAGAAGAAATTGCTGTGTTGGGCGCTAACATGCATAGCGCTAACCGATAACATATAAAGAAAACGTTTTAGAAAAAACTTTAAGAGGAAAAAATGGAAAAATCTCCGACTGAAGGTCACACATTTCTCACTGGACTCATTCGTATCAAGAATTATTTTAACGGCAAATACGTAACGGACACACTGGATGATATGCAAGAAAAATACGATGATCTTGATACACGCATCTCAACGCAGATGAGAAACGTCGCAGAAAAAAATGACTTACAAGAAAAATACCTTGATAAAGTTAATGCTAAATATGCTGAGGATTTTAGTAAAGAGATGTATGCTCTCACCTATGATATCGACAGAGGTGACCTTGCATCTGTTCCGCAAAAAGCTGCAAGGCTTCTTAAAAAAACAAAGAGCGTTTTTTTTGCAGCGACACAAAAAGCTTCAAATGAAAGTGACAGAGAAAAGCTTCAAGAGCTAGGAAAGCTTGCCAGTGATTCGATAAATGTCGTGAGATCTCTCGCTTCAAGACGCCTAAAAGAAAAAGATGTCAACGACCGTATCGCGACAGCAGACAAACGATCTAAAATATCACTACTTATCTCAAAGTTTGGCATTGCCCTTGGGGCTTTAGGCTTTGGGTTTGGTATTTTCACACATTTTTCAGCACAAAAGCCGCAAACACAAGCACCAACATCACACCCAACAACAAATGAACGCAACATTGAAGTCGAGAACAAAGAAAAAAACGCTCAAAAACTTCAAAATGCTGAGAAAGAAATTATGTTAGACGGACGGCAAGTTGTTGTGGAACAACAGCAGAAAACACAAGTAAAACAAGCTAACAGCAAGTAACCTAGCATAAATACTTTTCTAGGACGGCGCGCAGCTCTTCCAGGTTGACTGGCTTACTTAGATAATCATCCATCCCTGCACTTAAGCACTTTTCACGATCTCCTGGTAAGACACTTGCTGTTAATGCAATGATTTTCATTTCTCGTTTTGTTTTTTCTTCAAGGGTACGAATCACAGATGTCATTTTGAAACCATCCATTTCAGGCATCAGACAATCTGTTAAAATAAGATCATAATCTTGGTCTTTTAACTTCTTCAATCCTTGCTTACCATTCTCAGCCAACGTGACTTTACAGCCAAGCTTTTCAATCATGGCGCTAATCACAATACGGTTTATTTCATTGTCTTCGACAAGCAAAACACGCTTATCAAGCAACAAGCTTGTATCTTTTTTAGAAGGCAGCGTTTTCCTAGACTCATCAACACCTGCCATCATTTCACTGACGGTGTGATTTGTTAAAAAAGGAACATTCTTATTGCGCTGGATAGATTGTATAAGAATCGAAATCATTGATAGAACATCTCCGATATAAAGTGGTTTAATTAAAAACCCCTTCACCCCTATTTTCTCAAGCCTTTTGGTCGTCTCACTTTCTTGTGATGATGATGCAATAATTGTTGGAATCTTGCGCATGGTTTTGCTTTTTTTCATCAGCCTAACCAGCTCAACACCACTCATATCAGGCATGTGATAATCAATAATTGCCAGGTCAAAGTATATATTTTGTGCGACATGATTATTGATAGCAGCAATTGCTTCTTCCGCTGACGCAGCGGCAACAGCATTCATCTCAACACTTTTGGCAAATCCCACGATAATATCGCGATTTGCTTTGATATCATCAACGATCAAAATATTGGCCCCTTTTAAATTAAAGTCTTTTTCAACAGAAACTTTTGTCAGCGTGCCAAAAGACAGAGGAACCTCAAACCAAAATGAGGACCCTTTATCAACATCGCTGACAAAGGCAATTTCACCATCCATCATTTCAATCACCCTCTTTGAAATCGTCAATCCGAGACCTACGCCCTCACCTTTATTCAGGTACGTATTTTGTAAGGATGAAAACTTATGAAAAACGTTTTTCTGGGTCTCTAACGGAATGCCATCGCCTGTATCTGAAACTTCGACACGCATTTCAACGCCGCTTTTGCCAACAGCACGGCAAGAAACAGAAACCAATATATACCCATGATGTGTGTGCCTGACAGCATTACTAACAAGGTTGCTTAAAACCTGTTGAAGACAGTATTTATCACCAATTAAATACGAAGAAAGGGGCATATCAAACTTTACAATGATCTCAATTCCTTTTTCTTCTGCCATAGCCTGATAAAACGCGATAACATCGCTAACAAGTTTATGTGCATCAAATTGTGCAAGATCAAGCTTGAAGGAATTCGTTTCTATTCTTGAAAAATCAATAATATTGTTAACAAGATTCAACAGCGCGTGAGATGATTTATTAATGGTTTGAATATATTCACTTTGCTCATGAGAAACTTCGCCTATTTGAAACAGCTCAAGCGTTCCGATAACACCATTAAGCGGGGTTCTGATAGCATGGCTCATTTCTTTCAAAAAGGCGCTTTTATTCCATGATTGCATCTCTGCTGCTTTTTTTTGCCGGTACAGTTTTTTATATCGTGAGACAAACTTTTTATGAAACACCGTTACGTTCTTTAAGAAAGGACGAAAAACAAATTCTAAGGCACCCAAAAACAGGACAAACACCAAGACAAAGAAAATAAACTGAAGCTTTTTCAGGTAGTGAATGGATTGAACAGCCTCTTCTTCATATAAAAAGACAACTTCTTCCAACCTGTCTTTCAGCTCCCCTTGTGAAAGTTGGCGCAATGTCAGTAAATCTTCTTTATTTGCATCCTTTAGCCATGGCTTATTTGCTAAAAGCTTGAGGTGTGCAATATATTTATGAAACAAAAATGCTAAAGACGGAGTTCCACCCAAATAAAGATCCTGCATTTCTTCGCTCATGTGACGAGGTGTAGATCGACTCTCATCATGATAAACTAAGCTATCAAAAGAAGCTTCGAACTCTTCTAGCAGCTGTTTCAGATGTATGTTTTTGTTTTGATATTCATTTTGTGTTTTTGCCCCCAACATTTGATGTGTTAACGCAAAAATATGATTTGAAAGATAATAATGATTTGATGCTTGGCGCGCATCTTCAGTTTGCTGATGAATTTGGTTAATTGCACGTGTTAAGTTAAAGCACGCCATAAAAATAAATGCAGATAATAACAACAAAACTGCGGCATAGCGCCTTAAAGCATAAGATTTTGGATATCTATCAGATAGAAATAAACGTTGCACTCCCCCCTCCCAAGGTTGATGATATACAAACAAATGTAATCTATAATTGCAACAAAATACCCTTAATAGTTGTATTTTATAAATTAGAAGTAACTTTTTTAACACTAAGCATATTCTGTGTTTATCGCTATTTTTCTCACTCACACAACTGGGGATTGATTTTTGTGTCCATTTTCGATATAATAGACAAACAAACAAAAAGTGAGTGAGGAAATAAAATGGTTGCCGTATTCATGAATGATGTCAGTTCAAATATAGCTTTTGATAAGGCAAGCAGAAAGCATGATAAAATCAACACGTCCCTAGACCATCTTCAAGTCTTTCTTGATAAATGTCATGATGACGGTGTTCTTGACGATCATGAAAGCTTTACTATCAAAAATAAAACAAACCAATCATACAAAGATGCAGTAAGAAATATTCATGTCTCCAAAGATCAGGCGCAGACAAACAAAGAGAAATTTCAATACAACCAATATACAGCTCAATTTTCGTCAACTTTTATCGACAGCTTAAATGCTTTTTCTAAAAACATAGCAGAGACAATCAAAACAGCACCCAAGCAAGCAAAAAGAGAAATCGCAAAAATGAAAACCATAACCTCTGATGCCTTTCATGCCATTGAGCGTGATGCGAGTCCAAGAGACAAAGGTGAAGAGCGTGAATTAGAAAGCTTTAATCAAATTGAAAAAGCAATTAAAGATTCTTTATATGTTGCTGAAAAAAGTATTGAACCCATACAAAGAAGACAAGCACGAGAACAGCGCGACCAAGATGCCAGAGAAAGAGTACAAGCGAGACAAGCACGCCAAGCACCCGCGCCACAAGCAAGTAGGCCTTCGACACCAAAAAAAGGTTTTTGGAAAACATTTAACGCCGTTGGTGACTTTTTAGGAAGATTAAGCAATATCGGCAAAGCGATCGGAACAGTTGGTATGGTAGGTGCAATGGTTTGGGGCAGCACATCTATCTTCGGCAAATCCGATAGCTCGCAACAGGTCACACCTGGCAACACAGGCATTGATCATACGATCAACATCGCAGATGAAAAGCCTGATCACAGCGCCCTGCACGCATCACAAAGTGACCTCAACAAAGTTGATACAGCACATTACAACCAAGGCGTACAAAAAATGCCTGCACAGCAGCGTGCAAAATAAAGGTTAAGGGACAAGAAAATGGCAGAAGCAAAAACAAGCAACTACCAGGATATCAATGACTTATTTGATAAAATGCTTAGTGTCTTCACGCCTGCTTACAGAGAAGGTGCTTTTAAAGATCATGGAAAATGGAATGACTACGCTTCACAAGAATATCAATACAAAAGCTTCAAGAAGTACATATTTGATCTGAAAGAAGACATAAAAAATACACGCAACAATATCATCGTTGACAGCTTGTCTCCTCAATACATGGATAAACTAAGGGCATTCTCTAAGACATTTAAAGAAAAACTAGAAAACGATCCAAAAAATCTCATATTAGACATCAAAGAAATCTATGATTTAACAATAGAGGTTTTTGATAAAGCAAGAAAACAAAACGATGATAACGCCAGCCGAGAAGAGATAAGCCACGCAGAGTCACTAGGTAAAGAAATTAAATCAATTCTGTATTTTACCGAGAGCGTTGCTACCAGACAAGAACGTATTATTCAATATAAAAAACATGCAATCAAACAACAAAAGCTAAAAGAAGAAAAAGCTCAGAAAAAAGCTGCAAACAAAGCGCGAAGAAAAGAAAACCGTCAAAAAGCATGGCAAACCATCACTTCTGTGTTCAAAAAAAGCAACAACACGCCCCCTGCCTCCGCACCACAAGCAAATACGCCTTCAGCACCAAGAAGAGGTTTTTGGAAAACATTTAACGCCGTTGGTGATTTCCTGGGACGTGCAAGTAATATTGCCAAGGCTGCTGGTACGCTTGGTACAATAGCGCTTACAATTTGGGGTGGCACATCTATTTTGGGCAAATCAGATAAAACACAACAAGTCACACCTGGCAACACAGGCATTGACCACACGATCAACATCGCAGATGAAAAGCCTGATCACAGTGCCCTGCACGCATCACAAAGCGACCTCAGCAAGGTTGATACAGCACATTACAGTCAAGGCACCCAGAATATGCCTGCACAGCAACGTGCAAAATAGAACATAACCTTCTGATTAAAGTCATAAATCACCTTATATCGATGCAGTCCCTACCCTCTCACAACTGGGGATTGACTTTTGTATCCATTTTCGATATAATATGAAGACTACAGAAAAAAGAGGGACAGGGGAAGAAAATGGCAAAAACGATGAATACAAATATTAAAGAAGATATGTTGCTGGCAGGAGAAGAAGGTCACAGCAGCCTGAATGCAGGCCTCAATGCCTTTCAAAAATTAATGAATAAGCACCATGAAGCAGGTGATTTTGAAGATACTTCTGCAAAGTATCAGGAAATTACGGGCGACATCCACATGTCGAACGAGGCTGAAATAAGAAATAAAGAAAAGAATACACCCAATCCATATCTTGGTGAGTTGACGAAACTTTGCGTCGACAGCACTTCTGAATTTTTTGAAAACTTATCTGAGAACATTCAAAAAAACCCACAAGAAATGATGAGAAAAGCGGAAGCTTTACAAGGTATTTTGCCAAGAGCTTTTGGACAAGTGAAAGCAGACGCACGAAAAGCAGCAAAAGCAACCGGTGCTGAGAAAAAAGAAATTAACCAAAAAGCTTGGACAGAGCTTAAAGAAATTGAGGCAACATTCGAAAAAGCTGTTGTTATGGCAAAAAAACTTATTGAGCTTGAAATCGAAAAACAAGATCAACAACAAGGACCACAACAAAAACAGCCTGTACAACAAACTGTTGAAACACCAAAACCAAAGAAAAAAGGCTTTTGGGGGCGTGCTGGTGACCTTCTTAAAAGAGTCGCAGGCACTGTAACATCGTTAAAAACAATCATCACAGGCACACAGACAATTGCAAAAGTTGCCCTGCCCGTCATTATGCCTGTGCTTGGTTTTGGGAACACGGCTCTACAGCCTGCAAACCCTGGTGATTTTGAAGGCGCGCCGAACAAAACAATGCCGAAAAATGTCAGCATGATCGACACAGGATCAAACAAAAATATGCTTCAATCTTCGAAAGCGGATCTTAAAAAAGACAACGTTGTACCTTACAGCACAGGCTTAAAAACAAAAAGTGCAGGCCGTACAAAATAAACGATAAAAAATTATTTAGGGGAAGAATCATGACAAAACAACAAGCCGCCGAAAGTGTTTTAGAAAAAATCGAGCACAGCCTTGACCACTTCAAGGACTTCACACGCAGCGCAGAAATCATGCAACAACACCATAACACCGCTATTATTGTAGACCACGCCGCACAAGTTAAAAATATTAACGCGTGGAAAGACAGTAATGATATTGCAGAGCAAAAAGGCGCTGTTAGCCCTTATTTCGAAGCTCTTCCCAAAGAATACTTAGATAAACTAGATACTTTTTTCAGCACGCTGGAAGAAAGTATGCAAGCAGACCCTCAAGCAACGCTGCAAGCGGCTTCAAATCTATTTGATGCAACTGATGATGCCTTTGAACAAGCGGTCGATAAAATGGTAAGTGAAGGCGCGGACCTTGAAGGTGCTGAAGTTAAAAGCGTTAAAAACACCAGAGCCCTTTTGAATCAAACGCTGCAAGTTGTGAGCAAAACAGCTATTGAGCAAAGCAATAAACAACCCAAAAAACGTGGGTTTTTCGGCAAGTTAAGAAAAGGGCTCGGTGATTTTGCAAGTTTTACAGGAAAAATCACAACAGCGATCACAAATGGCAAGGCTCTTGTTGCCGTCGCAAAGCCATTGGTTGTGTTGGGCTTAACAACGCTTGGGGTTAATTTTTTCTCAAAATCACCAGAAGCCAACACTGCTAAGCCAAAAACTGAACACAGTATTACTATTGATAAAGACAACAAATCTCAAAAAAAACTTGATGAAAATGTTGAGCATTTATCAATGGTAGATGCCATGACAAAACAACGCTCTGGCGGTCAAAGTTACTCTTTGTTGAATCGCGCGAATCAAAGGGTAAATTAACGTCTTTTCTTCTTGCAGGTCGGGCAATAATCGTGTATAAAGCTCGTTCGCTTATAAGATAATAAAAGCAAGAGGATTTTAAAATGGCAGTTCCAAAGAAAAAAACATCAACGTCCAAGCGTAACATGAGACGCTCTCACGACGCTATTTCTTCAAAAACTTACACTGAAGATAAAGACAGTGGCGAGCTTCGCCGCACGCATCACGTTGACATGACAACAGGCATGTATCGTGGTCGTCAAATTTTTACACCAAAAGATTCTATTTAATTTAGATTCGACCTTGTTGAATGCACAATAGCTCCCTATATATGGGGAGCTATTTTTTTATGTAAGGAAGTTAATTCATGAGCAACCTACTTGATCCAGCGATTTTATTCTTCCTTCTTGGGATTTTTATTACATCTGTAAAATCTAATCTTGAGATCCCTTCTCAGGTTGCTAAATCACTTTCTTTGTATCTATTGTTTTCTATCGGCTTCGAGGGTGGCGCGGCGCTTTACAGCTCGACTGTTTCTTTTCAAATGGTGGCAGGGCTTGGGCTTGCTATGGTTTTGGCTTTAATTACTCCTGTCTACAGCTTTGCAATCTTACGTCGCAAGCTTAACCTTTTTGACGCCGCTGTTATTGCAGGGTGTTTTGGATCTGTGAGTGCGACAACTTTTATCACAGCAACATCTTTCCTAGATAATATCAACCTTGCCTATGATGGTTATATGACGGTTGGACTGGTGCTGATGGAATCTCCTGCCGCGATTATGGCTGTTGTTTTCTCTAATATTGCACGTAGCCAAGCTGGTGGTACCAAGCAATCTTTTGCAGATATGGGAAAGACAATCAAAGGGGCACTGACGGATGGTTCGCACATTCTTCTAGTCGGAAGCCTTCTTATTGGCCTTATATCGGGCGCAAAAGGTGATGCGCTCTACCCTCTTACAAACGATCTTTTCAAAGGAATTCTTGCCCTGTTCCTTCTTGATATGGGGCTTTTGGTTGGAAAGCGCTTAAAAGACACGCTTAAGATTGGTCCTTTCTTATTGTTCTTTGGGACACTTGTTCCGATTCTCAGCGCGACAATTGCAATTGTGATTGGAACGCTTATTGGTATGACGCCTGGCAACCTTGTCTTGCTTGCCACGCTTGCAGGAAGCTCGTCTTACATTGTTATCCCGGCCGTTGCACGTTATGCTATCCCCGAAGCCAATGCAGGTGTTTATTTTTCTCTTTCATTAGGGCTGACTTTCCCGTTTAATCTAACAATCGGGATTCCGCTATATTACAAGATGGTGCAACTTATTGGGGGTGTTTTATGAGTATTCTAAAAAAGATGAAGAAAATTGAAATCGTCATTGATGACTCAATGCTGCATCACCTGACACAAAAATTTGATATTAGCGGCTTTCATGACTACACCGTCGTCCATGATGTTGAAGGACAAGGTGATCGTGGGCTACGCCTCTGTACTGGGATGGAAATATCGAATGCCTATCTGATCTTAGTGGTCGATGTCGGCAAAGAAAAAGAACTAGCAGAAATGGTTCAACCTATTCTGACAGAATATGGTGGCATTTGCTTGATTTCAGACGTTCAATGGGTCAAACACGGTAAAGAAGTTTAAAACACACGTCCTTCACGCCCGCGCGTAGGGTTAGAAGCAACGCCTTCAACAACACCATCATTCTTAAGGTCTGCCTCATGGGCACTTAGACCATCATCATTTGCCACAGCATACGGAACAAGAAAAACAACGCCCATATGACTTAAAGTGACAAGTTGCGTAGACTGAAGTGTCTTTTTCTGTTGCTTGGGCATGTACCCGTCCACCTTAAGACCACGCGCAGCCAAAGACTTTAAAACCTTTCCAGCAGCAATATGAGAAAAGCTTAACCTATTCTTTGTGTTCCAAAATGTTGCCTTCTTTCCTGAAGGTTTCAGGTAATCCAGTTGACCATTCTTGAAAACAGGCACATATGTCTTCTGCTTCCCTTTTGCCTCAATACCTTCTTCCATTTTTTCTAAGGTAAAAGAAGTCACTTTATTTTGCTGATTATATGCCACAACAACTTGATTTCCATAATGCTGGTGCATTTCTTTTGTCAAACCTGTTTGGGCAGAATGATACTTTACAAGTTTGCCAATTTTGGTTGTATAGCTGCCATCAGGTGCTGAATTTTTCTCGAAAACATTCTTCCCAAAGGCTGTTAGCTTTTCACAAGTAACATCACCAGATTGAACAGAATACTCAAATGGCCCTTCAATCTTCTTTTTCTTGGTATAAGCAAGAATATCGTGCGCATCCACAACATCAAAGCCAATATGTCGCAAGGTGGCTGGCGTTAAATCTAAGATAAAGGCGCTGGCATTAGCACTGTCAAAGGACTTTGTAATCTCGACGTCTTCTTTTACAGTGCGAACTTTATACGTTCCTGTATTCCCTTTGATTGCGATAATCTTCTTACCTAGATTTACATATGACTGATTATACAGCGAATCGTTCACAAACATGCTTTCCTTGGTGCCACTTTTCTCATAGTGATAATGACGCAAGGCACCCTCTGATGTTGTTGCCAACTTCAATGTGCCAGCATCTTTTCCTTTTGTTTCTTCAAAAGCCGTAAAACCGTCATTGGAATATGACTTTTTGATACTTATTTTTTTCTTATCTGTTTCAACTTCCACCGTCATCGTTTCTTTACCACCGTGCTTGAACACAACAGATTTAAGCTGATCATCATTTTTTATATTTTTGCCTTTAAACTGAAGTGTCTCAACGCACTGATCACTATTTCCCACGCGCTCGGACTTCACGTCAGCTAGCTTAGGAATTTTGTTTTTTGGATCACCAAAATTGGCATCTTTGTAATTAAAATATCCCTCTTTTGTGCAAAACCTCTCAAAGACTTCACGGATTCCATATTGATCCAAGTAAGCATTCCAAACACCACCGCCATCATCAGTACTCAGCAAATGATCTAAAGAGGACACGACTCCTTCTTGCCTCATCGCTTTAAAAACATTGTACTTATCTTTTTCTATTTTTTGGTTTTCCGCAGTAAGCATTTTTATCCCTTTATATTTGACTACTCATCATATAAACCAAAATGGAAAATAAAACAACAAATATATCCCTAAAAGATATATTTTGTCGCATCAAAGCCTACACAGCACTTATAGACCGCTTATTATCAGCAATATTTCTCTGTAAGATATTATGAATCTGCTAGAATATTGTTTAGTAAGAACTGCTTAGAACAAGCGACACGATGACACACAGAAGAAAAGCATTAAAATGATGCCTTTAAAACTACTCATACTTTTAATCTGTATCAGCCTTAATGCCTGTGTTGGCACACCAATAACTGGGAAATATGATGATGTTTTACCCTATCACGTCCCACCTGCTGAATATACAATAAGCGTCCGCGTCTCGGCAGATAACTTTGCGAATGATGACCTGATTGACACTTCTTCTGCACTGCTTGAAAGATGGCAAAATGTTACAATCAAATCATTTAAAAGTTCTGGATACTTTGCTTATACCGGGCCTTATCCAGGGCAAAGCGACATTTATGCCGATGTTCACGTTAAAAAGAACATGCAGTATGACCTGACAACATCTGTTTTAAGTGGAGCAACCGCCCTTATATCACCGACATATACAACAACAAATTATAATACAACCGTGGTTTTACGAGATTCATATGGTGATGTTATTTATGTTGGCGACCAAAACGAATCTGTTCGCACTTGGTACAGCCTTTTCTTATCACCGGTTACAGCATATGAAGGAACATTTGACGAAGATAGGCTACTCGCCAACATGGTTCTTGAGTCCTTAAACCAAGCAAAACGCGAACAGAGATTTTAAAGCTTTTCAAAGCAAAGTGCCCAGGCACTGCATTTTCAAAGTGCCTGAACATTTGGAATTAAGAGCTAGACCATGCTTGAGAGAAACCAAACAGCTTTTTGGTGAAAAGACTGACGATCAACAAGCAATCCAACTGATGGCTCATCTTCAGCATCCTGTGATAATTTCAAAGCCTTATCAATAGACGTCAAAACAGCCTCGTGAGAGACAACAAGGTCTTTGATCATCTCTTTATCACTTAAGTTTTCATCACCTGCCTTGATAGATGTTGTCGCAGCAAAAACACGCGAGCTTGCAGGAACCTTTGGACCCAACTGGCGAATACGCTCAGCGATCACATCAACAGCAGTGAATAGCTCTGTGTACTGCTCTTCGAACAAATCGTGTAATGGCTTAAAGTTAATCCCCTCAACATTCCAGTGATAGTTGTGCAGCTTAATCATAAGCGTGTAGCTGTCGACTAGAACCTGCTGTAGAGCTGGGGCTTGAACATTAGACATATCTCTCTCCTTTTTTATATCCAGTTAGTATTGTTTCTTCTCACCCTTCCTAAGATAAAGAAGAGTGAGAAAATAACGCTTAAATCTCTAACGCTTGTCCTGCGGCGTGAATCACAGATGCAATGCGAATTGATGTTTGAATGCCTTTTTTCGACACACCTTCTTTTACCAGATTATTCACATGCGCATCAACACACATACCACATCCATTTATTGCAGAGACAGCTAATGAGTACAATTCAAAATCTGACGCCTCAACACCGTGACTCTTGATAAAGTTCATACGCAAGCCTGCAGGCATTTTCTTAAACTCGCTATCGCTGGTCAAATGCAAGAAGCGGTAATAGATATTATTCATTGCCATCATCACAGCCGCGCCTTTTGCCGCCTCGATGTCTTTTTCTTCCAAAACGTCCTTTGCTTCACCCAATAAAGCTTCGACGAGTGCGTTACTTTTGACAGAAAACGCACACGCCAGCGCCGTGCCTAGGGCTTGTTTGTAACTTATGTCCAATGTTGGGTCGTCTTTCAACAGACTGGAAAGGTTCAATTTGATGTCTTTTGCGACTTCGGGTAGTTGGTTTTTGATTTCTTCTAGTGACATAATAACCTCCATTAATTTCAAATTATATCCAGAGCAAGAATACTCCCCTACTCTGGACAGGTACAAGAAACATACTCAAACACCAATGTTTCTTATGTTTATGATCATACGCCCTCTTGATTCATTTGTATAATTGATTTATTTTATATATATGATAGGTTTTATCTATTGAAAATATGAGTGACAAATACAGAAGAAAGACATGCCATGAACCTTAGAGATTTAAAATATATTGTGGCTGTTGCTGATGAAAAACATTTCGGGCGGGCCGCTGAAGAATGCGCTGTCAGCCAACCAACCTTGAGCGCACAAATCATCAAGCTGGAAGACTATCTTCAAATACAAATTTTCGAGAGGCATCGTGGTAATTTAATAATAACACCTGCAGGGGCAGAAATCATTCAACAGGCACGCATCATCCTGGACCATGCTGAACAAATTCATAAGATATCAGCATTTGCCACAGATCGCTTTGCCGGCACGCTGTCACTAGGCATTATTCCAACGATTGCACCCTATTTATTGCCACTTATTTTAAAAAAACTTGCAAGCCAGCTTCCCAAGCTAACGCTTCAATTAAAAGAAGCACAGACACATCAGCTGATCTCGGATCTTAAAGATGGAAAAATTGATGCCATGATTCTTGCGCTGCCGACAGAAGAGACAACCTTCAAAGAAATAGATATTTATCGTGAAGACTTTTACCTTGCCGTTCCTGAAAATCATCCTTTTGCACAAAAGAAAGTCATTCAAACTGACACACTAGATGGCGAAAGCTTTATGCTTTTAGAAGAAGGCCATTGCTTGCGCGATCAAACAATGGAGTTATGCCGCTTAAAACCATCCCAGATTGGACAATCCCTACGTGCCACAAGCATTGAGACATTACTAGAAATGGTCAGATGCGGACATGGCATGACTGTTGTGCCCGAGCTTGTGACAAAACAAGGGCGCGGCAATATTTGCTTTATACCGTTTGCTAAACCCATCCCCCACCGCCGTGTTGGACTTGTCTTCCGACAGACATTCTCGCGCCAAGACTTAATGGTGAAATTAGTCGAAACCATGCAAGGCATTCTCTAAACACCTCGCACAAAACACAGCAGCAAACGTGATGCAAATGCAACTAAGGGATGAATGGGCCTTTGTGTTGTCTTTTTAAAAAACAAAAAAGACCCTGACTGGCACGCGTGCTGCTTCTTTTATCTGTGAGTTATTTCGGCTTTAAAATAAAGGGAGTATTCACATGATTGAATCAAACTATTCTCATCTTGCCTCACTCGATCTGGCAAAACACCTCTCCCCTTACACAAACAACGTGGGGGAAAACGACGATGATCTTGCTGTCTCGAAAGGGTCACAAAAGTCAAATGCAAGCGCTGCAACGCAAGCATTTTCAAACCTACAAACATCTTCTTTCAGCTTTTCCAGCTCGCAACTGTCTCTTTTCCAAGGGAATAACAGTGGCGAGAATGCTGCTGGACAAACAGGAACGGCGATACAAGGAACATCTTTCAAGTTCGAGTTTTCAGCGACACAGTCTTATTACACATCGCGACTGGGTAACGGCCACCATATTGGCTTAGGCGTTGATAAGCCCTTGAATCTTGACACTGAAACGCAGGAAAAAATTGATGAAGCGATTGCTGATGGCCCGCAAGATCTGTCATCAATCTTCAGTCGTCTTGCAGAAATCTTTGAAGAGCTAGGCCTGGAAGGTGAAAAAGAAAAAGAAGCACTGACATATGCAGCCGCACAGCTTTTGGACAAAGGGGCACAGAGAATAAATCAGCACCAACAGCAAGTCCAAAGCTTCTCTTTCAGCTTTGAGGTAACATATATCGAAGTAAATAACCTTCAAGGGTTTAAAGAAGGCTTTAGTGGCTTTGCAAAAAGTGTTGATCAACTTGATCAAGAAGCTGCCGGAAAATCTGAAAAAGAACTGGCACAACTTGATCCGTTTAATCAGCTCATTTCTTTCCTTGATCGACTTTCAGAGGCCCTGCAAGCCTTTACAGATCAAGCTGAGGAAGAAAGTGATGCAAACCTTAGTCCTTTGGAAGAGATCTTGGAAGAAGTCCTGGATAATGCACAGTCAGATGACGCGCTAGACCTTCCAACAATTGAAAACGCCAATACAGGGTCATAAGCCTTACGGTCATTAAGCGGCCTTGCGAAACGTTTTTGTTACTGCCCTCGCAAGGTCGTCTTTTTTTTAATTTGAACGGCTTTCAATCAGCTTCATGCCAATGACGGCAATCTGATCTTCATCGACTTTCGCACCATGTTTTCTCAAGATAACTTCTTTCAACTCATCAACAAAAATACCCTCATAGTTTTTCTTATTTCTCATGGCTTGACGGAACAAACTTTGGCGCATTTCGGGAGAGACATTATATCCCAAGCCGTTCTCAGCAAACGAGAACTGCCTCTTATGTTCTTGAACAAGGCTTTTATTGGTTTTCCTGATGTCTTCATCAAGCCTTCTTGCTGTTTCAGCTTTTAAATTTTTCTCGTGTAACAAGCTCTGCGTTTGATCAACAAAAAGACGTAATGACTTTGACATTTTTTGGTAAGATACGCCGCCTTTCTTTTGACGGTTTTCTAAGTCCGCTGCATAATATTGATATATTCCATCAGCATCACATGACAAAAGACGCGGCACACCATCCTTAGCAATAACAAGAAATGAGACATCCACAGGGCTGTCTTTCTCATCACATGTCACAACCAGCTTTGCAAATGGACGCTTGTCTCCTGGATTTGCATAGGCATCATGATAGAAGTTATGATAAGTCATCCCATCGAGAGATGTGGGATCTAGTGGTTCTGGCAAATATATGATGGTATCAGATTCAGCATACATTTCATGCAAACGTTTTGACCCAAAACTTTCCGTTATATCGTGAAATTTTCTCAACTCTTTATTGTTTTCATTAAACATCTCTTCCCCTTACTCAACTCTTTTTTATCTAAAATAGAAACATTGTGTCCGTTTGTCAACAAAAACATCAAACTGTTTTACGTTAAGCGACAATTTTGTTAGGCTGCGGACTTACAAATAAGGAACCTGACACATGCCTGAATATATCTTTCTATTTTCTCTTGTTATTTTTGCTATTTATGCCTTTGTGTGGATTGTGCGCGCAGCCTTAACAGACTCTGACAAATCTCCTTGGCGACGCTTTTGGGCCAGAACACTGGACAGCTATGTTGTCTTGTTTGCTTACAACCTGTTAATTACACCTTTTGGTATTGTCTATTTTATGGATAATGAAATCACACTGACAGCCCTTATTGGATATATGTTGGGCTATGTTGTGTCTTATGTTTTATACGAATCTTTTATGCTGTCCCGCTTTCATACCACCGTTGCAAAATGGGCTTTTGGTATCAGCTTGCACGCGCATACAAAGAACCAGATCACTTTTAAGTTTGCTTTTAAGCGCTTGATAAAGATTTTCATTTATGGTCAAGGCGCAATGATTCCAATTGTCAATTTCTTCACGCACCGCAAAGCATTTTATGACCTTGTTGAAAATGGTCGTACAAAATGGGATCAAGACATGAACCTGTCTGTTCATATCAAGGATATCCACTGGGCCCATTACGGGATTTTGGTGGGCTTAACCTTTATGATATCCAGTATGGGCGCTTAACGATCAGGTTTTTTAAAACGCTTTAACGCCATTGTAGAAGATGTATCTTGATAAGAAGAATGTGGCCTAGTGATGGTATGAAAAGGCTTATAAAAAACATCTAAATCCGCACCAGGGACTGAACTATTGGACGGCACCTGAAAGCCATTATTCGTTGCTGCTTTAATTGTTTGAGGATACCCGTCTTTTTTCGGTGTAAAAGTTGATGTTCCCTTGAACCTTTGAGGGTTACTTGTAAAACCATCATAAAGATCTTTACGTGACACAAAAGCATATGCTTGCTGATGTAAACTACCTGCTGCTTCTGTTGTTGTAAGGTTTGGCGCTTTCTCAGTGCCAGAGAAGCTGTCATAAATCATGCGATTAACAGCTTTTTTATCTTTAGCAAACCTTTTTGAATCAAAAGAAGACGACGCATCACAAAACACAGCAAAAGCTTGTGCGCTTTCTGCCTTATTACCCTCTTTAATGCTTGTCAAAATACCCAGCAAGGATTGGGAAACGTTGGGGCCATCATCTTTATTGTTATAATTATTATTTATTGGGTTTTGTAGAAAACCGTCGCTGATATTGCCTGCTGTTAGAGCCGCCAAGACACGATGACGGAAAGCCAAAAACTGACCATAATCAACAGATCTGAAATCAATTTTCTTCGACATTCCAAGACTGTTTTTAACGATAATGTGCTGTTTAATAATGCGCATAAATCTATTAGCCTTTTTATTTTTACAAATTATTGCTACAGTCTTCTTAACACATATTTGTTTCTTATTCAAATTTTCAAGAGGCTTTAATGGAACGCAAAACACCCCTTATTATGACAATCCTAAGACTTTATATTGCCATCGTCTTCATTCAATCTTTGTTTTTTAAGTTCAATGGCGCACCAGAAAGCATCTATATCTTCACAACGCTAAAAGACTGGTCTGGCATTGCTTTATTTGAACCACAAGGACGTCTTGCCGTTGGATCTGCCGAGCTGATTGCATCCTTGTTATTGTTTATTCCCAGCACACAGTTTTTTGGAGCAGCGCTTGCAACAGGCATTATGACAGGGGCAATTTTCTTCCACCTATTCACCCCGCTGGGCATTGAAGTCTTCGACGATGGCGGCGCCTTATTCGCAATGGCATGCGGCATCTGGATCGCAGGCTGGATCCTGATGGGGTTTTATCGTGAACAACTTACAAAGCTGATAGAGAGATCTTAACGTACACCAGACCTTGTGTCTCGACGAACTTTCATGCCCATCAAAACATCGACAGCTTGTGGGCAATCTAAATCATTATACAAAAACTCGGCCATTTCAGCCATTGGTTGATCTTTAGGAATTGCATTCCTCGCACGCATGACCAGCTGTCTAAAATCTGCATTGCTTTTATAGTTATTAGGGTCTAAAGCTTTTAAAATCTTTGCATGGAATAATGGTGACCTTATTGCAATTTGGCCCAATGTTTTTACAGCTTCTTTACGAAGATTAAAGCTATAATTTCTTGAACTATTACGAGCAATCCCTTTTGAAACTTCGATCAATAAATCAATAACGTCTCTCTTCACCTCAAGATAACCCGCAACAGGAATTTCTGCTAAACCTTTTACTAATTCCAAAGCCCGCCAATCGGCTCCTTTTCCTGTGCTTGGTTCGGATTCAACATTATAATGTAATGCCTTAACAGCCACATTAAAGGCGCTCTTAATAATCTTATTTTTCTCTTTTTCATCGGTCGTTTTTGTTAACGCCTTCATCACATCCAAGTGCTGTATAATCTTGAGGTTTATCTCTTTGGAGCTTGGAATCGCAAATTCATATGCGTTAAAAGCAATCACAGTAAGCGATGGGTTTACTTCTCGCATTTCGAAAATCTGCTTAAAGGCTGCACCTGACAATTCTGGTTCTGGGTTTTTAAGTTGCGCCCCTAAAACAACACATTTTTCTTGGTCAGTTAACTTAAGATGTGACGTTTTTTGTCCTGACACAAGAGAGCTTAAAAATTCTTTATTTGTGTTTACTGCTGCAACAGCTTTATATACTTCAAGCGTTTTTCCACGCCGTTTAGGATCATGATGCGCACTCAATGAAAGACTAGAAACAGCGTATTCAACAACCTCTTGTGTTTTTGATTTTGCAAGCTCCAGATAACATGATGCAAGCACATTCGCATCTGCATACTTAACAAACAGCGACGTACTTTTTTGTAGATTACGCCATTCTTCCACATCAACATGACGCGCAACAGCACCAATCTTCTGGAAAAGAACATTCGCAAACTCTTTCTTTTTAGAACTATTCATAAGTTGGATTGCTGACTTTGTTAGAAAAACAGCTAATTCGCCATATGCCTTTTTAAAAAAAGGATCCATATCTTTTACTGTTGCAGGGACATGCTTTAAATCTTCCAAAATATGAAAGACATTTTTATCTGTTACGTCATTACGTTCAATTAAATGTGTGACCGTTTTTTGTATAACCAGAAATAGTTTCCCGAGGTCTTCTTTTGAATAGTTTTCTTCTCTTAGGCCTTGCTTAACAAGTCCCACAAATTTATCAGCTTTTGTTCCCATTTCAGCACCTTTATTGATTTCACCTAAATAATGACATAAAAGATAAACATCGACCCGTAAAGGAAATAATTAAAGAAAAAGTTTTAACTTTAGATATTTAATGCTCATTAACTGCCATCAGAAAGACTGCGCATCTCGCTTTGCGAGGCGAAGAGACGTTTTAAAAATATTGATAATGGGGTGGGTTTAACGCCTGATTTGATGTTTTGATTGCCAATACGACAGGCCACACGCCAGATAAAGAAAAGCTCTCTGTATGCTTTCAAAATGGGATAGCCAGGCTCGTAAATATGTGTGGGTTCTGCACCGACACCGTTGGCTTCGATGATTTTAAAGTGCCCTTTTTTAAGTGCGGCTTCGCTTTCAAAGCGCACATCCAAACGACCATAATAAAAGCCTTTCATATCATGTGACAGCTGATCGAGCTTTTTTAACAAAGCATTTGATGCCAAGTTATCTTGACGCACAAAAATAGCTCCCTGTGCATGGTTGCCAGATTCAACCAAGCGTAGCACTTGGCCTTTCTTTAAAACATCATCCAAGCGATTCACAAAACGCTTCATATATTTAGGCGCACGAAAAGAGATACGTGGATGGCACAAAATCAGGTCACGTATTGTTGAAATACCATCGCCTGTGACTTTTGGAAAGACCTTGCGGTTGATTGAATAAATAATCCCTGTTTTTTCAGTCGGCATGCGGTAGTAGAAAACGCCTGCTTCTTCGTTGTGATCACAATATTCTTGAACAACCAAGTGCACCTCACTTTGATGAAAATAATCGATTGCTTCACTCTCACTTTTTATCAAGCGCACACCATATCCTTTTTGTCCAACATCTGGCTTTAGGATAATTGGATATTTCAGTTTATGTTTTTTCATGAAACTTTTCACAGTTTTCAGTTTTTCAGACACTTCTAAATCACCATCTACAAAGCTATACTTGAGAAAGCCTGGGTGTTTTTCAGGAATTGTTTTGTAAATTTCATGCTTTGACTCACCCGACAATCCGCCAGAAAAGATCATCGGATTCGCAGCTAAAACAACTGTTAAACGTCGATAACGCAGCACAGCATAAACAATATAATACGCCAAAACAGGAGCTTGGAAAATGCTTGTTGGCCAGTATTCAAAGCACATAAAACGACGTATAGACTGAATGCGGTATTTCAGTGGTATCTTATATGTGTTTTGCATCAAAGTAATGGACAGCCAAAGCATAAAACACAAAACCAAAAACATGAAAATCAAGAAAGAGCCTGAAAAATACATCAAGAAAACTTCGGCAACATGATGGCCAACCATAAAAAAGGCTCCAACCCAAATAAGAATAGAGATCAGGTTAATAAACAAAAAGCTTGGAAATGGATAATTTCCAATCCCTGATGAAACATAAACAGCCAAGCGTGTTCCTGGAATAAAGCGACAAAAGAAAATCACCCAACCGCTTTTTGTCTCGTGGTCTTTGGTCAGATTTTTCAAACGCGCCAGCGAAATACCAAACAGCGTCTTACGATTGCGCGAAATCAAATAGCCGCAATAATACAGCAATGCATCCCCAATCAGCATCCCTGAAATATTACCGATAAAGAAGACTTCTGCAGAAATTTTGCCCAAAGAGTTTAACAGCAAACTAGATAACAATGTCAGATCTTCACTGACAAAGCTGGTAAAAATCATCACAATCACTTGCCCAACGCCATAGGCCAAACTGCCCGTCGACGTCGCAAAAGAAGATTCAAAAAGTGAGAAATAATGTTCTGGACCTAGCATTCAGACAAAATGCCAGAAGCGTAGATCACACGCAAGGGCAATTACAAAAAACGCTTGACAACAGATCCTTAAAGGATATATCACTACCAAACATTATCCAAAAGAAAGCATAAAAATGACAAAACATGTCCAAGAAAATTTCGTAGATCAAACAACCCGCACATTAGAAGCAATAGAAAATCCACAACGTGCGGAAGAACTTTATGGAATGCTTCTAGAAAATCTCCCTAAACTAGAAAACATTACGCTGGATTCAAAAAGCTGGAAAGATTTGGGAAGTGCTATTCTTTTATTTCACCCTCCTTTCACAAAACTACCGAGTAAACTTCTCTCTTTTGTAACCGAAAAAGCACTTGTTGATGGGCCAGATCAAGAATACAGCGATACTTTGATGAAAAGCGTCCCAACATTTAAAATGACTCACATGAGTTACGAGAGTCAACAAGCACTTGTTGAGCTTTTAGGAACAAAAAATCTCAACCCAAGTTTTGAACAGCTGACTTCACTATATCAAACAGAAAAAACATATTTCCCATTCATCCGTGACATTTATATAATGGCTGCAGACAGCGCAAATGTAACCTCTGAAAAACTCCTTAAATTTTATGAAGAGGGACTTAACAGCAAAAATAACAGTCAGCATCAGTCTTTAAACATTATCAGCAATATTATTGACCTTGCTATCAAAGATGAAAACATCAAACCAGATGCGATGAATGTCTTCAAAAAATATCTAGAAAAAGAATTAAAAATAAATCACTCACACACATGGGCAAGTAATAACGAGATCATTCGATCCATCATGCGTCTCAATAAAAAAATGGGCCTAGATCCATCAGAAAAGCATAACCCAGAAATATATACCCTGATATTCAAGCTGCAAAAAAGGGATTTAGAACGTAAAGAAGGTAAATTCCGCAGAGATGCAATCAAAGAGCTTGCCACCCTTAACAAGTTTTACCCCCACCTTAAAGAAGAAATGGTTGAACTACTCTTAAATCATGCCAGTACCGAGAAAAATGTAGAAAACATGACAGCTTTAAGAGAAGTATTAGGGCCCCAAAAACTCAACGCCACAACTTTACAATTTAAGCAAGTGCTGGATGATCAATTTAAACATCTGCGCTTTTCATTTAAAGAAAGCTACCCAATTGTAAATTGGTCAAAAGAAAGTCTTCAACATCTTGTCAACTTTGCGGTTTCTTACCCTGATTACAGACAAGAAGCGATAAAAGAGATGATGGATAAAGCTACACGTTACGCAAAAAGCAGCTCTAGCCTGCTGGATGAAATAGAGAAAGCGCTTTTAACAAAAGGGTTGAATGCTACTGAAGCTGAAAAGAATACACCTTATCAAGCAAAGGTTGATCGTTTAGTAGAAGATTTAAAGGATGACAAAACAAATAGCCAAGAGTGGCGAAAAGGTGTCGTACGTACCCTTGCTGATCTTGCTAAAAAACGCCCTTATTTTAGAGAAAATGTCATCCGTGCTTTTGAAGAACAGCTTGCACAAGAAAAAAATGCTGGACCAATCGTAGAAGAACTCAATAAATCACTTGAAGAAGTGAAGCATGCCCCTGAAAAAGAAAACACTGAAAATAGAGCTGTTCAAAATATGGGAGCTTTACTCTCTCAGCTTATAAAAACGGGTGCAAGCACCCCAGCAAACGACGTTAGCAACAAAGCACAGGACCGGGCAAAACAAATTTAGCAAGCGCCCCTCCTGCTCCCTCCAAGAAAAAGGGAGAGACAGACTCACACAAAAACCCAAGCACAACTGCGCGACAACGTCGCAAAAAAAGATTCAAAAAGTGAGAAATAATGTTCTGGACCTAGCATTCAGACAAAATGCACCCTCTCCAATGACAATAAGAATATACGCGTTGTCCACACAGTATTGCCCCCAGCATCAAAACATGCTGCCATAATGGAAACTTAACGAAACATTATGAGGAAAGAAAATGAGTTTAGTAGAGCGTATTATGCAACGGGATCAAAAGCCGTCTCTTGGCAAAAGATTTATAAATATGGTCAAGAAAATCGCAAGTATAAAAATGCCTTCCAGATTGAGTCTTGCAAGGAATTTATTAGAAATGAATAGAAACTTTAGATCAACTGCCCCTATTGATTGGAGCGCCAAAGAATGGGTTCAAGGTATCAAATCATCAGCTAAACTTAGAGAAACCTTAAGAGAACAAAGTGAGCTCTTGCGATTAGAAACAGGAACACCAGAGCAACAGCAACAAGCTGCTGATCATTATAAAAAATTAAAAGACCGTTCATCCTATAGGTAAACAATCACTACCTGAACGCAGAAAACTTACCCAATAATTGTACCGATTTTCTGTGTATATCACCCTCATCCCAACCTTCTCCCATCAAGGGAGAAGGAAGTCACAGGAGAGATACTTGACCATAAAACACAAGCCCCACACACCGCGCGCGCATAGCCAGAGCGCGACTGCGCGACGTTGCCAGTGCAACGCAAGCCTGCGTGACGTTTGAGCGCTAAACATACAGAAGAGACAAGGGAATCAAATCCAGTAAGATCCCCTTGCCAATTTTTCCTCCCCTAGGCACAAGATTAAACACTTAAGATTACTAGGGAAACTTGATCAACAGAAGCCCGACGAATAGAGCCCTGTCGTTTTATGATAGTGTGATAACACAAGGTGAGAATTAAAATCAACATCAATTACAACTAAAAGTAATTATTTTTTCATTTTTTTTTATTGTTTTCAACAAATGTGCTTATTTTTTTAGCAAAACATACACTTTTAAAGGGCATAATACGTGACAGAGATTGATTTTACATTGTATTCACTATAATTTACCCAAATGATGAAAAAAATAATATTTACACTCGCTTTTTTTAGTCTTGCAGCGTGCCAAGCACCATTAGACCAAAAAACATATGATGCGGCGCCAACAAAACGCGTTGAGGTCAAACCTGTTGCCGGAGGTACAGCGCCTGACTTTAAAAGTCTTCCCGCAGGTGATGTACGTAAAAAAGCCTTTATCTCGCACATCAAGCCTTTAATACAAAAAGAGAACAAACGCATTTTGCAAGCACGCCAAAGGCTGCTTATGGTGCGCTATAGCTCTTCGCCTTCGCCGCAAGACCAGAAATGGCTTTTAGAAACAGCAAAGAAATACGACATCGAAAACTTTTCTAGTGACAACGAGAACCATTGGAAGCTTTTATTTAAGCGTCTTGATATCGTGCCAACAGACCTTGCGCTTGCCCAAGCAGCACACGAGTCTGGCTGGGGCACATCGCGCTTTGCGCGTATGGGGAAAAATCTTTTCGGACACTGGTGCTTCACCAAAGGATGCGGTATTGTTCCCAAAGAACGAAATGATGATGCACGCCATGAAGTCGCTAAATTCTCATCATTCAAAGAGTCTATTCGTCGCTATATTCACAACCTC
This sequence comes from Alphaproteobacteria bacterium, assembly GCA_030425825.1. GTDB lineage: Bacteria > Pseudomonadota > Alphaproteobacteria > JAUHZY01 > JAUHZY01 > JAUHZY01. Next base: position 426,519 of record JAUHZY010000001.1, on the reverse strand, counting down.
AACACAGGTGATGTTTACAAAAAGCTACGTGACTTGCGTTCCGCACAACGCGAAAATGGTCAAGAACTTTCATCAAAAAAGCTTGCTGAAGGCCTAAAGTACTATTCTGAACGTCGTGGCGAGTACGTCACAGACATAAAAGAAATGGTTGATACGTTACATTAGAACAAGTCTTTATAGACAGCCTCATCAAACCCTAGTGTTAGTACCTTGCCCTCTTTTTCAAGCAATGGGCGTCTAATGATTGACTGGTTATCCAGCATGATTTCAACAGCTTTTTCTTTGGTGATAGAACTCTTAACAGCGTCATCTAACTTGCGCCATGTCATGCCCTTTTTATTCAGCAGCTCATTCCAGTCGACTTGATCCATCCATGCAGACAACAATGCATCATCTAGGCCTAGCTTCTTATAATCATGAAACATATATTCAACGCCGTTTTCTTCAAGCCATGCAAAGGCCTTCTTCATCGTGCCACAGTTCTTAATGCCATAAACTTTCAACATATCAATCCCTTCTTTATAAAACATCAATTCTATGCTAAAGATAGGTGCTTGAAAACGTAAGGACAAGAGATGAGTTTTGATAAAATATTAGCGGCAGGATACGTGCCATATATCGCGACAGACTCTTCATTGAAAGAATCGCTTAACTTAAAGCCGTTCGGCCTTGATCCTGTTATTATCGATACCAAATCCGAAAACGTTAACTTTCACCGTGCCTATTTATTGGCAAATGCCGTTGCCTTTAATGATTTGAAAATGCCGAACTGGGTTTATGTAAACTGTGTTTTGTCACAATCGGCTGTTTTTGGGTTTGCAAGAAAACGTGCAGACATTCCAGCGTCTCTGTTTGATCACTTTGAAAATGACCCTGATATTGAATCGTCAAAACTGGATCTTGTGCCTATTTCTGGGGCGACATCCAGCCTAACAGCTGATCGCGAAACGTGGTTTGGGTTTACATTGTTCAGCCTGCAGCGTTACTTCAGTGATGGACGCGACATTCCACGCATTGCTGCATACACAAAGGCTGCAAGCTTTGAAATGTATGGCACCAAGAAATTTACAGGGATCACGCAATACTATAACCGCGCCAGCAAAATTCATGGCTTGTTCGGGAAAATGTATCTCAAGTCACCCATCGTGCATGCGCACAGCGTTCCTGATTATACCTTCATGTATGAAATGGATGTAAATTACGACATCAACACACTTGAAGATAAACCAGAAGATGGCGATTATGACTTCCTGCTTGAGCAAGAAGACACCGCAAAGAAACAAGAAGTTGAAAAAGGACTCGCCGCAGGTAAAAAATACGTCATTGTCCCGCCTTATCAAGTTAGAAAAGACGATAAAATCTATTTGCCCATCAAAGAAGAGTAGAACGCGCGGCACACTAAAAATGTGGTAAAACGCACCTCACTCTGCTTGCTAGGGAAACAAACCTCGCCACACATACCCCACACACAAAGACTAGAACTTGTATGAAAAATCGAGACGTGATAAAGATATCGCCTCAAGAATAAGGAATAAAACAATGAGTGAAAAAATTGGCGTGATCGCGTTTTCTGGTGGATTAGACACTTCTTTCTTAGTGCCTTATTGCCGCGAAAAATACGATCTGGATAAAATTATTACCTGTGCAGTTGATACAGGCGGCTTTAGTGACGAAGAAATTCAACGTATTGCAGACCGCTCTGTTGAAGTGGGTGCGGATGAGCATGTTTACATTAACGCCGAACAAGAATTTTATGATTCTATTATCAAATATATGATTTATGGCAACATCACACGTGACGGCTATCCGATGAGCGTCGGCACAGAACGTCTGATCCAAGCCAAAAAAGTGCTGGAGACATGCCTTGATAAAGGTGCTACCGCATTTATTCATGGGTCAACAGGCGCAGGAAACGACCAATACCGCTTTGACACAGTGATTCACGTCCTTGGCCAAGGAAAGGTTGAAATTATCACCCCTGTTCGTCAAGACAACGTCATGCGTGAAACATCTATGGCTTATTTGCGCGAACGTCAAATCACAGTCTCAGAGAAAGCACGGTATTCTTATAATGTAGGCCTATGGGGCGTCTCGATTGGCGGCGATGAAACACATAATTCGACAGGCCTTGTTCCTGAAGAAGCATGGTATTCACACCCAAAAGATGGCCTGGATGAAATGATATTAGAACTGTCTTTCGATAAAGGTGAAGTCAATAAGCTGAAAACAAACGGTGAAACAGTGACAGGCGCTGTGAACATCATCAAGAAACTTGCTGCTATTGGAAACGACTTAGCAATCGGACGTCATTATTACACAGGCACGTCAATTCCAGGTAAAAAAGGCCGCTTGGCGTATGAATCACCCGCAGCGGACATTATCTATGCAGCACATAACACCTTGGAGCAAATCACACTTTCTAGTGAACAAATTTTTACGAAAAAATCCCTGGGTGATAAATTCGGCCGCTTCATCCATGAGGCCAAAATGTTTGATCCAATCGTCGATGATCTGCGCGCATTCTTGCATTCAACCCAACGTCGTGTGACAGGCACAACAAGCATCACGCTTGCCCCTTATCATATCAAACATATTACGGCAGACTCACCAAACAATCTGCTTGGCCTAAAAGGTGCGGTATACGGTGAAACGTCATCAGATTATACAGGCGATGATGCTAGATCTGCCGCGAAGCTGTATGGGTTTGAACAAAAGCTGTGGAATGCTGTCGAGGACTAGACGCATACTCTTCAACCATCTTTACCAAGTTCGCATTTGCATGAACGCCATCACCTGACGGCAACGCAATCTGCTGAGGTGTCGATGAAAACGCGCTTGTCACACCCGTCGAAAGTGCCGTGAAAATAAAAAGCTTTTTCCAAAGCTTCTTTGCCTTCCCCAAGAAACCACCTTCATCACGCTGGTCGCCGCGAGGCTCTTCGCGCTCTTTTAGGTCTAGCTCAATTACTTCTGGCTTTTTTTGTTCTGGGTCTTTTGGTTTTTGGGTCTTTTCTTTAGGGCCTTTTGAGTCAGACTTTACAAATTGATGTAAGTCCACACCAGATAGATACGACCTCATGATATTTTCTGTGTCGACACCATCCCCCAAAGCATAGTCTTTATGAACAATGGCAAATAAGTCTTTATTTTCTTCAAATCCTTCTGGAACAAGGTGATGATAGATTGCTTCGTAAACATTGCCAACAGACTCTAAATCTTTTGATGCAAGATAAATAATATTTGTCTTTCTTTCTTGTTGATCATTGCCAGCTACTTCGACTGATTTGAATCCTGTTTTTTGCACCATATCAAAGTCAAAGAAATAGTTTTTCAACTTCCCACCAACATTAAAGCTTTTCAGTATTTTATTGGCAGCTTCCAAACGTTCAGAGGCATCTATACCATTCCAAACATGTTTGTTTTTCTTTGCTTTAGAAAGCGCAACATCTAATTTCTTTTTGTAAAAATCTTGCTGTAAAGAAATATCACTTAACACCTGGAACTGCTTTGCAAGAACAGCGTCAAACGCGACATCATACATATTTCCACGTGTCACCTTTCCAATGGATCTTTTCATGTATTTTTGAAGCTCTTTAAAAAAATATGTTGAAGGCGTATTCATGTTATTCATCACATGTGTCGCTTTCACGTTTTCAAGATAAGGGCTCACAGATTCTGGAAAAACAAAACCAACAACATAATCAATATGCATTGCCAGTTCGTTCTTAAAGTCTTCCCCGTCTCCGTCCATATTGACAAGAGCACGCTTGTTTTCTCTATACATACCATTCAAAGAATCATAATCATCATCAAGATTGGTTAGTACGGCGCGAAGTGATTCCTCTGTTGCTTGGGTCACAAGGTTTTTGAATAACTTACTTTCAGAATTATTTAAGCGATACGCACTTTCACGCTCAAAAAGCAATATTTCTTTCCGCCCTCTTATCGTTAATTTTTTTTGTTCAGGATCAATAAATTGATTTAAAAAACGCGCTCTTGACGATGGACCAAACCGCATAAAGCGTGTTTCAGCATCACGTGCATATATTGATTTGTTTGGCTTAACTTTTGTTTTCCCAGGATCTTTAACAGCACGCGTCACCTTTACAGGATAATCTTCATTTTGTAACTCTTTCCCATCAACATCCATCACAGGGAAAGTGTGCTTTTTAAAAATTGATCCTTCAGAAAGGGCAAACTCAACAACAGATGTCCAGTCTACATTATTAATGTTTCTCCAAACACTTGGTTTTTTTATTGATTCAACAACATCAATAGTATCGCCAGCAGGATCGAAATAACTTCTTTGATCTACTTGTTCTGCTTGCGATTCTTCTATTGCTTGGGCGACATCATGATTACGCATATCATTATAAGCAGAATCCCATGCTATTTTCTCGTCATGAGAGCGTCTTTTCTCATCGCGCCTCTCTTGAGGCGAAAGATCCTCCCAATTTTCCATTTATCTTCCCTGTGTTTTTGTTTATCATTATGCGTCAATGTGGGATTATATATCCTTATGGGAAACACTACAACAAGAAAAGAAATAAAATGTCTCTAGAACTCGCTCAAAATCTTATCCGTCAACGTAGTATTTCTGGTGAAACTGACCAAGGTGCGCTCAACATTCTTCAGAAAGAGTTAGAAACACTTGGATTCACCTGTTATCGCCTACCCTTTTCCGAAGAAGGTACATATGACGTCGATAACCTATATGCTGTTTATGGTGACAAAGGCCAAAACCTTTGTTTTGCGGGACACACTGATGTTGTCTCTCCTGGTGATGAAAGCTCGTGGACACACCCTCCTTTCGCAGCAGAGGTGCATGACGGCATTCTTTACGGGCGTGGTGCCGTAGACATGAAAAGCTCTATCGCAGCAATGATCACTGCGACAAAGACATTCCTGAAAAACAATCCCAACTTTGACCAGCGCATCAGCTTTTTGATCACCGGGGATGAAGAAGCCGCAGCAATTAATGGCACAGACAAAGTGCTGAACTGGATGGCTGAAAACGATCACAAAATTGATTTTTGTGTTGTGGGTGAACCAACATCTGAAGAGACACTCGGTGATATTATCAAACATGGTCGACGTGGATCTCTAAACTGTTTTCTGACAGTTAATGGTATACAAGGCCATGCTGCCTATCCACACAAAGCTGACAATCCTGTGACAAAGCTGGTTGAAATACTTCATGTTTTGCAAAATACACATCTAGATGACGGCACAAGTGATTTCCAGCCTTCCAATCTAGAAGTCACAGGGATTGACGCTTATAATAAAACAACAAATACAATCCCTGAAAAAGCCGAAGCGATTTTGAATATACGCCTGAATACGCATCAAACCAATGCAGCTTTGCGTACATGGATCACCGAAACGTGCCATAAAGTAACAAAAAACATTGATGTTCGATTTGCGAATGACAGCGATGCATTTTTGACAGAACCGGGTCGCCTGACACAAATTCTGCAAGATGCTGTGCATGATGTCACCGCAACGAAAGCCGAACTTTCAACAGGTGGCGGCACAAGTGATGCACGCTTTATCAAAAACCACGTTTCTGAAGGCGTTATTGAACTGGGACCACGCAATGAAACGGCACATAAAATTGATGAGCATGTTCCGGTTGCTGACCTTGAGAACTTGAGTAAAATCTACCAAAAAGTCTTAGAAAAATATTTCACTGTGCAGCCCTCTCAGTAAGGGGTCCCAGCGAATAGAAAATATTAATCCATTGAATTAATTTACTTTTTTGTGAACATGTGTTATAATGTATGTAGTGTTAACCACAGAAAGGAAAGTTACTTATATGATTAAGCAATTTAACAACAGACGCGTAAAATGTCCTTTGATTCGTAAAAAGGTCGCTGTTTCGACAGGCACGCCAGTTGAAGAAATTGTGCCTTGGTTTTTTGAAGATGGCCGCATGGCAATTGCCGTGATGGACGGCGATAACATTGCTGGTATTATTACCAGAAATGATATTATTAAACATTATTATGCAGGTATACTGACACCACGCATGACAGTCGAACAGGTTATGACCAAAAACCCCACTGTCTTTAAAGGTAAAAGAACCGTAAGAAATATTAGAAAGTTTTTGGACGCAGCTGAGATTCGACATGTCCCTGTTCTTAACGAACAAGATGAATTTGTTGGCGTCACCAGTGACACTATTGTCCTCAAAGCTGCCTTAAAGAAGCTACGCTGTGAAGGCGATGAAATGAAAAGGTTTTTTCTTGGTGGTGACTATAGCTGCCAACCCCTTTAATCAACATTAAAACAAAGAGTTAGGGCTTGCAAACGCAAGCCCTTTTCTTTTAAATCTGATCCCTCTCAAATTTGTATCTTAAAAGGAAATGTGGTATAATATAAAAGGAGTCCTATAGTTCTTATAGGCAAGGAGGTTTATCATGATGTTTAAAGACTTAACACACAACGATACACACTGTTCAATCTTACAAAATAATGTTGCTGTTCCCACAGGAACGCCTGTCAAACAAGTCATTCCGTGGTTCTTCAACGAGAATAGGCTAGCAATTGCGGTTATTAGGAAAGGTGAGGTGATTGGTATCATTTCACGAAATGATATTATTCATAACTACTATGATGGCCTTATCAATAACAAAACAACCGTCGATGATGTCATGACACGCGACCCTATTGTTCATGAGGGGCAAGGAAACGCATCTGACATGGTTGACTTTATTGATGAGAAACATGTGCGTCATATTCCCGTTACAGATGAAAATGGCAACTTTATTGGTGTCACACATGATCTTATTATATTGAAAGAAGCTGCTGATAAAGCACGCAAAGACCAAGAAGAAACAAAGCAATTCTTTCTTGGCCTCGGCCACGCTTACAGCAACACTATTGTCCCTAAATAAGTAACCGCGCCCTGAGAAATTCTCTCAGGGCTTCCCCTACCCATTCTTTTCTAGCCATTTTTATGTTATAATCAGGTCAGTCCTTAAAATAAAGGAGACCAAATGGCAGAAAATGATAAAACGCCTTTAGAAAAGCTTAAAGAAGCTGGAAAAGATATCAAAGACCCTTTATTCCAACACTATTTAAAGCACAACCAAATTGAAGAAGCATCGAGCCGCCTTGAAGAAATCAAGATCGAATATCCCCAATTCTTACAACAACAAGTTAATAACAACGTCGTGTATGCCAACACATACTTAAGGCGCGACGCAGCGTTCCCAAATTATGAAGCACAATCTTACCAAGGGCTTGCTGATCCAAACTATTTTCTTGTAAACCCAGATGCACGCATCAGCGGCATTGACAGCGACCACACCTATAAACGTGAGCTTGATAAAATTGATGTGAATGACCCTTCCTCTTTCAACAGAGTGCTTGAAAACCTTGAACGCGATATGGCAACACTGCGTGACAACCTGGATGGGATGCGTAATACGCTGCCAGAACATGATACTTTTATTGCTGCAGCGATCACAGCAACGTCTTCAAAAGAACAAGGTGCAGGAATCACTGTTGAACAAGCGCAAGAAGGTAAATATCGAAACCCTTATTACGTAGATACAGAAATGCCAAAATCATCCGGGTTCCGTGAAGGCGCACGCGACCCAGAAGCCTTGAAGCAAGCTGGTGAGTACTATAATAACTTTGCAATCGCTTACGCAAAGTCTGAGCTTGGCGTTCCTGAATCAGCCTCAAATATTGCTGCGATCAAAGCATACAATAATGAATTACGCGCCCAATTCCAAAGTTTAGCTGGCGAGTTTGGAGGCACAATAGATGGCACACCACTGGCAGATTTGGACGACCTCACAAAAATGCCTGCCGCAATGCAAGCAGAACTACAGACAAACCCTGAATACTCTCTACTACTTTATGACAAGAAATTCCAAAACCGTTTTGGACTGAAAGTCATAAACCACGAAGGACAACTGATGGAAGTTGTACCAGATGGTAAAAAACAAGATGCAAACAGTGTCGCTGAGACACGCGACTTCAGCTATTGGTGTCCAGTTAATGATGCAAGTGCATTTGCAAATGGCACAAAGGCAGGAATTGCAAGTGGATCTGCAAAGCTGCATGATATGGAACGCCTGCAAGCTCACCTATTGAAAGCACAGCAACTTGCCATAGAAGGTAAAACAGCCGAAGCACAAGCTTATCTTGATGTCGAAAAGTCTTATTATAAAACATATAATAATGGCTATCTTGCAGCCTCTCCTGTTTCTGATGACTTGTCTATTGATATGGTATTTGATAATTCAGCCGATTCTCCAAGAGCACAGCGTGACGCCGCAACAAGATATGCTGCAGGAAAACTGAATCCTGAAAACCGCTCCAGCGGTGGATTGGGTGCATTCTTAGATGGCCCTAAAAAAGATATTGTTGATCAGGATGGTAACATTGTCCTGGGTGAAGATGGTCTTCCTTTAGATGCTGGGTCAAAAAATGCACATAGATATGGTCGTCCAAAAATCAGAGGTGAAAACCAAAAAGGTGGTGTAGCAGCTTTTGAAGCTGCCCTTAAAGAGCACGGTGAAGCTGCAAAAACTGAGGCTGAAACCCTTAAGCAAAAAGAATCTGAAGAAAAAGAACGTATTGAGCAAGCCCTTAACAAAATACAAGAAGCATCACAGCAAGAAACTGAAACACCTCAAACAAAACCTGCTCTTTTTGGGAATGTGCCGACACTAAACGAAACACCACAAAATGGCGCTTCCGGTGAAGCAAAACAGCACGGTGATATTATTTATACGCTTTACGCTGATACTTTTAGAAAAGAGGCTGAGGAAGCTAAAGTATATCAAAAAGAAAACGCGAAAAATAAAAAAGACTTCTCTGATCACCCTCAAGTTATTCAACAAAAAGAAAGAATCGCCAGAGAACAAAAAATGCTTCAACGTTCTCAGAAGTCATACGAAAAGAAATCTGGGCAAAGTAAGGTTTATGCTCTTGACCGCGTTAGATTTCACAAAAAAAAGCTAGAAGTGGAACAGAAAAATCTCAAAAGATTAGAAAAACAACTACAAAAACAAGCCGGTGTGGAAAAACATAAAGAGCTTAAAGAAGCTCTTAATAAGAAAATCACTGAGCAAAGAGAAGCAAGAAAAGAAATCCAAAAACTACCGTCAAGCCCTGAGCGCAACGCTGCCATGAGTGCTATTCAGAACGATATTAAACAAATGAGCGAAATTAGATCGGAGGCTGCAGAAAACATCCAGGAAGTCAGCACCTTTAAAAGTAAGCGCATACAAGACAACAAAAACGATCAAGACATTATCAACGTTGATTTTGGAGCAGGCACAAGCCAACAATCTTCTTCATATTCTTCTGGCGAGAACAGTGCCTCAAAAGACCTAGGTGGAACAACATCCCTTTTCCAGCTTGATTTCATGCCCAAGCTGTCAAGTGGTGCGTACGCTCAATGGATGGTTGGAGGGCATATTCTAAATACGCACGATACAAACAATAATACAATCTATTCTTCACACTCATATTACGTAGGTGCTGGCGCTTCACAAGTTTTCAACCATGGCACACAAAGTTTTACTGCTGGTGGGTTTCTTGGTTCAACAACAGAAAAATTTTCGCCTGCACAAAACTTAGAACTAAAAAACACATCTCTTGATATTGGCGTCATGGGATCCCACAGCATGAACAGATTAGCTTTCATGGGGAAAGCTTCTTACAATATTCAAGGCGGAAGTTTAGCAGGAGAAAAAGTACATTCAGGAAATACAATAACAGCATTTGGACGTGTTTCTTATAATGCAACATACCAAAAAGGCATCTCTGTCTCACCTTTTGTCAGCGCACAGCTCCGCTCTGGTTATACATCGACATTCCAAAATAGTGATAGTGAATACAAGGATTACCTCGCCGATAAAATAAACAAAAACCAAGAAGCTATGCCCAACAACACATCTGTTGATGTTTCATCCAGAATATCACTTCAAGCTGGCGTTATGATTCATATTTAGATAGAACACGACCATTGCGTGCCCCTCTTCTATTTTTACCATTTTTATGATACAATGATAGAAAGTCCTTAAAATAAAGGAGCCCAAAAATGGCAGGAAACGACAAAACACCGTTAGAACAGCTTAAAGAAGCTGGAAAAGATATTAAAGACCCTGTTTTTCAATACTATCTTCAGAACAATGACATCGAAGCAGCGCAAGCGCGCTTTGAACAAGTCCGACAAGAACACATAAACCATTTAAATCAACAGGTCAGTCTTCACCGCACATTAGAGCATTCTTATTTAGGACAAAATGGTGAATCAAAAACATCTTTTTCTCAACCAACAGATGTCATTATTAATTCGGATCCACAAGTCAGCGGCCTTCGCAGCGAAGCGCAAGTTCACCAAGCAGTTAAAGCCATCAATGTTCACAACCTTGCCTCTTTTGACAAAGCTTTGGAAGGGTTTTCAAAGGACATTAATACATTAAGTCAAAATATTGACGGCATGCGCAGCACGCTGCCCGAGCAAGAAAAGCTATATCAAGCTGCAAAAAGTGCTGGCAGTCACACATATTCAGGCACACCCCTTGAACAAGCGGCAGCCTACTATAAACAACAATCAATTGATTACGCAAAAGCAAACTTAAACCCTGCAGATCAAAGTGATGAGGCTGCTCTCACGGCATATAACGACCTCATGCGCGACCTGTTTCATGATTTAGCAGGTGAAGTTGGCTACACTGTTAATGGTGTTCCACTTGCCGAGCTTGATGATTTGGCAAGTATGCCACCGCAAATGCAAACGGTTCTGCAAACAGACCCTAAATACGCGCCCCTAAGAAATGATAAACAAATACAAAACCGCTTACAAATCGAAGTTAAGAACACGAAAGACGGCTTCAGCGTTGTACCCGCACCAAAAGCACAAGACCTATCAAGTGTTGGGCAGCAAATTGAATTTGAAAGAGACATTCCTGCCAAAGATATCTTCGCATTTGGTGTGAAAACAGAACAGTCGCTTCACCGCGCAGATAATAAGCTAAATGACCTACAAGTTTTGCAAGGGCATCTTTTGCATGCCAAAGAGCTTGCGGCGGCAGGCAACACAGCAGAAGCACAGGCTTACCTTGATGTTGTCCAAGAACGCACGCAAAAATATAAGGAAATTTATCAGACAAGCGTTGAGCTGTCTCCTAGAGTTGATGGTAGCGCCCCTGCTCTTTTCAGTGACAGGCTTGAAGAAAAGGCAGCACGCGCAGGGCAAACACAATTTATGGAAAACAAACGCATTCCATCAATGAAGCAAGACTTCATCAACGGACCAACAGAAGATATCTTGGACCGTAATGGTAATGTTTTAGACCCATATGATTACAGAACATACAAAAAACCTGGCATCACAAAAAAACGCCGTCCTGCTGGTCAAGCTGGTGGTATTGCAGGATTTGATGCTGCCCTAAAAGAACATGGTGAAGCTGCAAAAGCAGAAGCTGCTGCATTAAAAGAAGAAGCGCTTGCAAAAGCAGAAGCTGCTGCTGAGCAAGCTGCACAAGTAGAAATCACAGAACCAACGCCTGCTATTGAAAGCCCTGTGGCTGAAGAAGCGCTTGTACAAAAAGATCCTATTAAACTAGACCCTATCCAACCGCAGCAAATCCAAACTGAATCTTCTGCTCCTCTTAAACCTGGCACAGTAAAAGTAGCTCCAACCTCACAGCTGGAAAGTGAAAGTAAAAAACTTGAAGCAGCCGTTGCTGCCGCCCAAGCGAAACAAGAAAAAGAGGCTCAAGCCCAACAAACTGCTGAAACGCCAGAACCTGTAGAGCAAAAACCTGAAGCACCTGTAGATAACGTTCCTCCTACAGAAGAAAAGGAAGATGCTAATAACAATGCCGGCTTTATAGCGCAAGTTGCACAAACAAAAACCGAGCCTGTAAAGTCTGAGGACAAAAAACCAAAGAAGAAGAAAAAGAAAAAGCCTTTCGATAAAATCGTTAACAGTGATGATGTCAGCATTGTTCAAGCAAATCTATCTGTCGGGACAAGCAACAGATCTCTTGCCAACATGTCTAATGGTGAAGCCATTGGTGATAGCAATACTCAGGAATCTTTTGATCAGACCACCCCTGGCAGCGATGTTTCTAATAGGCGCGAAACACAGATAAACGTTGCTCTGACAACACCCTCTTATCACCTTTCAGACAAAACATCTATTTTTGCACAAGCCGCTTTTGGGTTTACAATGTCAAGTGGCTTTTATGGTGCTAATCAAGGGACTTTAGGGTTAGGGGTTGTTTCAACAATTCCTAAGAAAGGTATCGCTTTCGGCGGAACAGTAAATACAGGAAAAGGGTTAGAAAACTATGAATTTACAGGCAATAGTGGCACCAACTCTTTTATGCTGGATGAAACAAGACTTAAAACTGTTGGCGCAACAGGATTTTATAATCAAGGTCATTTAGCTATTAATGTTGGCGCAACATATAATATGCGACGCGATGGTGACGTTTTTGGCCTCGGGCAAACAAGTATTGGCAACAACATGACAGCCTTTGGACGTGTTGGATATGATATTGGACCAGCACTGAGAGGTGATTCACGTGGGTATCAACACGCACGACAAGGAGCTGTGATTAAGCCCTTCTTCGAAGCATCTCTGTCAACAGGTTATACATACAACCCTGCTCAAGCAGCACAATATAATAACTTCTCAGTAGACCAGGTGACAGTTGCGCCAAGCACGCAATTCAAAGTAGGCATAAGCCTTGAGATGTAAAACATACGGCCGCTTTATATACAACCGACCAAAATATCATACATCACACTTTCATAATGACGGCTTCTGTCTTTACAGGATTCTGTATGCCGCACGAAACGGATTGAGCGATGATGGTATAATAAGTGACAAACCGTCATTAACGAGAGTTGTTGGGGCTGTGAATAATCACATCAGGCTTTTCTGGACCGCCTAAGTTATCTTCATTCTTTTTGTTAAAGACCCCTTCTAAAAAGCCTTTATTATCACTAGAATTTTCTTCATAGCCAATTTGATCTTTATATTTTTTAATCGCACGATCCATATATTGTACAGATTCCATCATAGGATGTGAAAAAACTTGCATATTACTATCTTGCAGAAGAAGTTCTAGCTGCTCTCTTTTGTTTTCAAGGTCTTTTTCTTGGATCCTACGGCTTCCACGAATCGTCTTCACAAGACCAAATATTCCAGCCGCCGTCATTCCAGCGCCTAAAGCAACGCCCTCTTCTTGGTTTTGAGATGTAGCAGAACCAAACATTTTAGCAACACCACCAAAAAGCAAGATCATTGACCCTAGCCCTTTAACACCTTCGCCCATGCCATTATCTGCACGCTTGGCGCCGTGCTTCATTAAGTCTTTGTATAGCTTCTCAGCATCTGGATCCGTTTTTGCATGCTCTGCCAATGCGTATAACCATTTTGTATCTGGCGACATCATCATTCTATGTTCTTTTTCTGATTCCACACCATGAATGCTGTGGTGAAGATCAAACAAGCCATTACGTTTTTCAAAAGCAAGCGCTGGATTGTCTTGCAATTGTTCAATCGTTACATCTTTCAGGCCAGACGCCTCCAACAAATTTGTGCCGTTACGCTGATCAATGTCGTGAAAAACAGCTTTGATATGATCAATATTATACTCAAAATATTCGGGCTTCATAATATCTAGGTTTAACTTCTCAAAAGAAGAAAACTCATTTCCCTGCGCTTGATCATAAGCATCCATTTTTTCTTTGATTTCTTGCAACTTCTCATATGTCAGATTGATGGGTTCTTTATCACCTTCTTCTCGCCACATATGATCATTCTTTTTTAATATATTCTCAGCAACATGAATTTTCCACTCATCAACACGCTTTGTAAGATCTTTGGGTTGGCCGCCAAAAGCTTTTCTATCCTGCATAAGGCCATCAGCATCAACTGTTCTGCCAATATCTAAGAAAACATCATGTAGGCGCACATAATCAACATTCATAACGCTTTGATAGTCCATAAAACCGTCAATTTGAGAAACACCTTCTTGTAATACCTCTAATGCGGCATCTTCGTCTTTTGCGAGGCGAATATCTGCGCCTTCAATTTCAGCAATCATGGCATTGAAGCTTTCTTGACGTTTTGGGTCATTTAAGAAAGGAAGGTGCACAGCATGCTCTTTGAGTATTTCTTGAAATTTACTGTCCGTAACAGGCTCTTTACGCATTTTCAAAGCAGCCTGTCTTTTTACTTCGACTTCTAATGCATCATAAAAATCTCTACAGTTTTCTATGTTTTGAGCATACCTAACTTCATCGTTTTCCCATATTGTCTCTAATGACTGTTTATAAGGATCTGTTATTTCTTCTGTCATATTATGTGCCTTTTATGTGTTTTTTAACGGCCTTGTGATGGTAAGCTAATTATAATACCTGGCTCATTTATTTTCCCATATTTTGTCCAAAGACTCTTGATAAGGGATACGTTTCACCTTTTCAATTTCAGACATTTTTTATGTTCTCCAATTATACCATAGATCTGATAACACCACAATATATGCCAGAAAGCTGACAACATACACCGAAATAGACTAAGTCACTAATATAATTGACTTTTTAATGAAGCTGTGTTAGCGTGACACTTCATTGTTTCTGACATGTTATTAAGAACTGAAAAGGAGACTATCATGAAAAAAGTGAATACCAACGCTGTTGTTTGTCATAATTCTTGTGTCGAGGTAGGTACAAAAGTTGTCTCAATTCTACCTTGGTTTTTGGGGAAAGGTCACAGTGCTATTGCCGTGACAAAAAACAAAAAAGTTGTGGGCCTGGTCACGCGCAAAGATCTTCTTTATCAAATGTTCGTTTATAAAATTAATGATGAAACAACCATTGAAGAAATTATGCAAGAAAACCCTGTCACAGGGAAAGAAGGGATGAAACCAAGTAAAATTGTCCAAGTCATGCGCCTAAAAAACATCCGCCACCTTCCTTTAACAAAAAATGGTAAGTTTTCCTCCATGGTACGGGCAGAATCTGTCAACAGACTGGTTGCAGAAGAAACAAGCTCTGACAATGACAATTTAAAGAAATACCTTATGGGTGATACGCTTTATGGCGGCGTGAAGACACAAACCTAAACAAAACGCTCACTTGCCGCGAACAACATCTTTGGCAGCAGAAACTTCTGTTTTACTTATTTTATACTCTTTTTGTTTGTTTGGGCGTCAAGATGCCACAAAAGCCCCCTAAAAACGTTGATCTTTTTCTTTAACGTCATATGTTGTCATGTGCAGGCAGTCGCATAAATGCTGGAAAAATATTATCAAAAAAAAGTTCTCTGAGATAAACGCTTTGAAAAAAGAGTTCCTTATGGGATTATAATCGTATGGACTTTTTAATTGTTATCTTTCAGTTGCTTTTTATTATCGTCATGGGCATTTTTGTCGCCCTTTTTTCTGCCTATATGTTTTGGGCAATTATTTCTGGACGTATTTTTTACAGCCCCCCTGTTATCCCAACATCTAAAGATGCCCGCAAAGTTATGTTTGATCTTTTAGATAAGCACGTACCTGATATCAACAAAAAGCCTTACCGCTTTATCGATATTGGCTGTGGTTATGGCACATTGACATTTCATGCCGCGAAAAAATATCCGCACAGCAAATCAACAGGTGTTGATTTCTCGATGATTGCATTTTTATTCAGCAAAATACGCTGCCATTTTTTTAAATATAAAAACGTTGATATTATCTACAGCAATTACTTCAAGCTGAACCTCAGCAGCTATGATGTCGCCTTTTGTTATTTGTATAACTTGGAAAACCAACGTGTTGGCCAAAAGTTATTAAAAGACTTAAAACCAGGTAGTTTTGTTGTTAGCAATACATTCCCATTCAAAGACTGGGAGCCTTTGGAGGTTGCAGCATATGATGATGTTATTGTAAAAAGAGATGTTTATATTTACCAAATCACGAAAGAGATGAAGGCGAATGAGCCCAAAAAAGCGCCCCGCAAAAAATCTGCCAAAAAATAAGAACTTCTGGCGCTCCCGCACTGCATTTCTTTTCGCAGCGATTGGATTTGCCGTTGGCCTTGGAAACGTTTGGCGCTTTCCTTATCTGGCACATAAGTTTGGTGGCGGTGCCTTCCTCGTTCCTTACTTCATTGCCCTTTTCACACTAGGCCTACCTCTTTTAATCATGGAGTTTGGCTTAGGACAACGCGCTTCCAAAGGGATGATCGGCGCCTTTGGAGATATTAAGAAAAAGTTCTCTGCGCTCGGCTTTCTAGGTCAAACAGCAGGGATTCTAGTTTTATCTTATTATGTCGTTATCATGGCATGGATTGTTCTCTTCTTAATTTATTCTTTCCAATCCCCGCTCCCCTGGGCTGAGAATCCAGCGGCTTTCTTTTATAATGACCTTTTACAGGCATCAAACCTCATTCAATCCGAAACATTGTTGAATATGCCTATTTTGTATGCGCTGATTTTGTGCTGGCTGTCAATTTTCTTTTGTGTGCGTTATGGCGTGCGCTCGGTTGAAAAGGTTATTATGATTTCAATGCCTCTTCCCATTATTTTGCTGACGTTACTTGGTTTCCGTGGCCTATTTCTTGAAGGCGCCTTTGAAGGGCTTCGCTATTATATGAGCCCCAATCTTTCTTTGCTTTTTGAAGCAGATATATGGCTTGCAGCGGCCTCACAAATCTTCTTTTCTATTGGGATTGGGTTGGGTGTAATGATCAGCTTTGCCAGCTATAATAAAGAAACACAAGGGCTGGTTGGCAGTGCCGCGATTACGGCCATTTCAAATTCTGGTGTCAGCTTGCTTGCAGGGGTTGTTGTATTTACTATTCTTGGACATATGTCTCTTAAAACAGGCATGCCGATCGAGCATGTAATTCAATCAGGCCCTGGACTGGTCTTTGTTGTTTTGCCTCAAGCCATGACATTGCTACCTGGTGTGGGGCAAATGGGGGCAAACATCTTCTCTATCTTCTTTTTCTTGAGCCTTTTTGCACTTGCGATTGACAGTGCTTTCTCGATTGTAGAAGCTCTTCTAACAACACTTAAAGATAAGTTTGGCTATCACCGCGAACAAAGCTTTGCTGGTGTGGTTTGTCTTGTCGGATTTTTGATTTCACTGATTTATGCGACCTCTTCGGGCCTCCGCTTTTTAGAGTTTATTGATCAGTATGTGATTTTCTATTTAATGGTGATTATCGGATTGCTGCAATGTATTGCTGTGGGATGGTTTAGTGATATTCACGGCTTGAAAGATTATATCAATTCCGTGTCACGGAACAAAATTGGGAATAGATGGATTTTCGCGATTCGCTTCTTGATTCCAGCAGTCTTAATCGTCCTGCTGACAGTTAATTTGCTATAAGACTAAAGGCTCTTCCAGCCAAATCCGCCTCTGATATCTTGGGAAATACCATCAACACCAAAAACAGCGCCACCCTGTTCGTGGACCATACTTGCTTCTTGATCCAGCTTACCTAGGTAACCGATTGGCTCGTTTATATCTTGTGGTTGTTCGCCTGCCATTTGATTCTCCGTTTTTCTACTCTCCTGCAACAGTATACATTATGGAAACGAAAATGTCAACCGTAACACACGTAAAGTACCAGCATTTATGATAAGATAGATTCAGGAGGATATTTCCTTTATGAGCGATATGCAAAAAGCTTCTCGACGGCCAAAAAAGCCTTTTTCCCCTGCTGCAATGGCTCAAGCGCGCTCTATTTCTTTCTCTGAAGACACATTTAAAGAAAGGATATTAGTTCATGGTATTGCTATTGATGATAAGGATTTTATCGAAAACACGGTGACGCCGGATCGCGATGATGCTATTTGGGTCAGGCGCTCAAAAGACGGAGGTTACTTGATTGATATAACAATCACAGATATTGCCTCTTGGATTCCTCTTAAATCTCCTATTGATATAGAAGCGTTAGAGCGTGGATTTACAGAATATGTAGACAGCAAGCCTCTTAACCCAATGATTCCCGCTGCGTTATCTGAAAACCTTTTCTCGCTGAATGAAGGTGAAAAGCGCCCTACAATCACAGCAACCATTACACTTAACAAAAATCTAGATATAAGCTCTGCACATTGTGACCTCTATAAAAGCTATCTCGAAAATGTATTAAGCCTTTATCATGGGCACCTCACACCAGAAAATACGAAAGGCGATGGGTATGATATTGACCAATGGCATGTCATTGCAAAACGCCTATATGACCAAAGATCAAAGCCAGACCAAGAAGCATGGTCTCCTGAAGATCGCGCAGGGTACAATGGCGAATCTTCTCAAAAAACGCATTTTATTGTGCAAGAGTTTATGGTGCTTGCCAATGCGCAAGTCGCACAATTTGCGCATGAAAAAGGGATTCCTATTATTTATCGTAACCATTCATTGATTCGTGATAGCAAGCAAACACTAAACCGCATCAACCGAGAAGTCAGCTCTATTCTGAATCGTCCAGTAACAATACAAGAGATTAAAGATCTTGTTGGTGACATTGAAGATCGTGGTGCATACAGTCCAGACTTGAAATTTCATCATGGACTTGGCATTCATGGCTATATGCATTTCACATCACCGCTAAGACGTTATCCTGACTTTCATAGCCACTATAACCTAACACATTATTTAGATGGTCAACCGCTTCTTTACGCACGTGATAACCTGAAAAAGATTGCACAGCATGCTAATAAGCGAAAACTAGAGGTTGAACAGCCTCACCTCTCTAACTGGCCGTACCGTCTGGCACCCGAACAAATGAAATATGTCTTAAAAGCCATTCGCAAAAGCTTGAAGCGCCCGTTATTCAAACAATACAAAATCCCCAAGCGATCTAATCGTGAAATGTATAATTTATTATTTCATCTTAAAGAAGCAGAACCATTTCTTTGGATGCAGTGGAAAAGTATGGCTCTTCATCACTTACGCTTTAGACCTGAAAAAGCCCTACCATTAATGCGACATATCAAGGCAAAAAACCCTTCTTGGCAATTCCACTACCCTAAACATAAAGGCAAAAGTGGCCACCTGGCACAGTTAACATTAAGCACACCAAACGGTGATTTTTCAGCACCTATCGCGCCTATCTTAGAAGACAAGGCTAAAGCACGTGTTGCAGCGAACTACCTTTTCATAGAGGCTTATCTTGAAGGCCTTATGATTGATTCAAAAGACGTTTTGAAAGCGGACTACCTAGAAGCACAAAGGCATATTTATGGCCTTCATTACCACAAGCCTGAATACTATTTTCAAAAGATAAAAGAATTCATCCCAGACCTTAAAATCATTCACAAAGAGATTGCTTTAGGTCGCTATAAAGCATGGCGAACATTGATTCGCTTTAACAATATAACTGTTGATGAAGATGATCCGTACCGTCGGATGACACTGATTTCTGATGGCAGAAACAAACGTGACGCCATGACAAGCGCCATCACCAAACTTTTCAGAAATCATTATTTTCAGCTGATCTATTCGCGTCATTTAATGGAAAAAGAAAATCCAGGACAAGCTGAGATAAAAGTGGTGGCACAAAAATTACGCCTGAATCTTGATCTTTTTACAGCACCCAAAGCTTTCTACGAGGATGAAAACTTTATTCATCCCCAACAAGGCTTGCAGCATGCACAACAGCCGATTCGCTATATTTCAGCAAAAGAACTGTAAAACACACAAAATTTTGCACATATAAGCTTGAACTTAGCTCTCAAACATGCGTATAATGCGCGTTCACTTACGTCGGGGTGTGGCGCAGCCTGGTTAGCGCGCTGGTTTTGGGTACCAGAGGTCGTGAGTTCGAATCTCACCTCCCCGACCATCTTTTTTATATGAGATTAAACGTCTTTTACTGCTTTTCGTTACATCTGTAACGTCACACAACCTTGCCTGCATTAAATCGCACTAACTATTGCGAACTGTATGTAGGAATTCGTTGATTTCTGTTTGAAGCTTTCGTGACTCTCCTGACAGCAAATCAATAGCTCCCATCATTTGTTTTGTCGCGTCCCCGGTATCTGTCGCTGCATGCTCGACAGCTTCAACGCCTTCAGCAGCAAGGCGTGCATCATTCGCAGAGCCTTGAACAGTTTTCGTAATTTCATTTGTCACAGCAGCTTGCTCTTCAACAGCAGCAGAAATTGACGATGAAGACTCTCTGACCTCTTGGATCGCTTTTCCGACTTTTGCAGACCCTTCAACAACACCCGTTGTCGAGCTTTTCATTTCTTCAATCAATGTGACAATTTGTTCTGTGGCAGAAATTGTTTGATTAGCAAGGTTCTTAACCTCACTTGCAACAACAGCAAATCCCTTCCCTGCATCTCCTGCGCGTGCAGCCTCAATTGTCGCATTTAATGCCAGAAGATTAATTTGTTCACTAATACTGTTAATAAGCTCTAAGGCGTCATCTACTTGTGATGCGCTGGCTGTTAGGTCTTCAATTTTACGGTCATTCCGCTGAACCTCTGTAACAGCATCATTAGCCAAAACACTTGCTTGAGAAGACTGACGACTGATCTCGCCAATCGAAGAAGACATTTGTTCAGTTGCAGATGCAATTGTCTGTAAATCTTCTGATATTTTATCTGCTTTATTCGATATCACCGCAGATTGCGTCATTGTTTTTTCAACATCTTCTGCCACATTTCCTGCAGAAGCATTGAGTTGTGTCGTACTGCTTGCAAGGTTGTTAACAATCTCTTTCACAGACCCCTCGAACATATCAGCCAAGTTTACCATCATTTTCTTACGTTCTTCCTGAGCGCGTATTTCAGATAACTTTTGCTCTTCTTCTAGCTGCTGTCGTCTGATTGAATTCTCTTTCCAAACATCTACTGACGATGCCATACGACCAATTTCATCCTTACGCCCCATTCCAGGGATCAGAACATTTGTGTCATTATCTGCAAGTTGCTTCATCACATCCGTCATCGCGTCAATTGGACGGCTGACACGATTTCTGACAATAAAGAAAATACCTGTTGAAACGATTATGTTTAAAATAATTAAGAAAATGTCGTAACGCACCTCTGCGGTAATATTTGACATTTTTTGATCAACACGATCGTTGAAAGAAATGATGACTTGGTTTTTAATTTCTAAAACTGAATCGATTGCATTTGTTGAATTTGCAATCCAGTCAGATGTAGACACGCTGTACCCATCGCCACGCATACTTTGTTCTTGAATCTCTTTTCCAAGCGTTTCGAAGACAGCAAACTTCTTCTCTGATTCCTGCGCGGCCTCTGCAATATTAGGCGCCACACGCGAAGAAAGAGTTTTAACCATTTCGCGCCCTGCAATTACCTGACCACGATAAAAAGACAATGTCTCCAACTTGTCATAATCAAGTGGCATATCTGCTGATAAAGCTCCTCCAATCACAGCACGCTCACGACCTGCAAATTCACTGACCAGCCAAACGAAATGCTTTAACGTAGAAAGCGTTGCCAGCTGTGGATCAAGCTCCATAAAATTGACAGATATATCAAGTCTTAAGCTTTGGGAGGACTCTATCAAAGAAACCATCGCAGGCATCCAGTTTTCTAGTAAGTCATAATCACGATCAATTAAGTCTAGCGTAATATTTACATCCACCTTTTTACGGAAAGACTGCACAGTATTGTATGCCTTTTTAACGTCTTCTATTAAATGACGTTGATCTTGATAGTTTGAGACGTAAATGGATTGAAGCGCTTTATAATAATGCTCGTCCCCCATTTTTCTTTGCATGTTCATAATTTTAACTAATTTTTCATCAATTTTTCCTGATGTATTTAAAATTGTGTTTGTCACACCACGCTCAAGCGCCCAATTTTCCGCTGCAAAAAGCAAGTTATCAGCAGCCTCTGAAGTAACAATTGTGGAAGAAAAATGTGAAGACTGGTTGTAAGCATCAACCAAGTTTGAAACATTTATAAAAAACAAAAACCCTGACAACACCATCACTGACGACATAATCATTAAACGCAAACTCATTGGGGACCTCTTCACTTTTGAATAATTAAAATTATAGTCAGTCCTTGCACAGAAAAAGTCAATTCAAAAGCATTTAAAAATCTTCAAAATGAAATAAATGTGATTTAAAAGAAAGCGGCATTTTTTATTTATAGAAATCAGCTAGGAAAGCGTTTGAATTACAAGACCTTCTCTTCTAGAATGAGATTATATTAAAGGAGAATGTTACCATGCCTACAGCACGCATTTACAAGTCATCCAAAAACCCGATGCAGTCTGGACGCGCAAAAACAACCTATTGGGTGTTAGAGCATCTTGCGACATGTCAAAAAACGCCCGACCCCTTAATGAGCTGGAATAGTTCAACAGACACTGAAGCACAATTAAAACTAACATTCTCTTCAGAAGAAGAAGCTATAGATTACGCAAAGAAAAACGGTATTTCTTTCGAAGTCATTCCTGCAAGACAGCGCAAAATCAAACCTAAAAGCTACGCCGTTGACATGATGAAACGCTGGGACTAATAGTAAAACTAGCGCTGGCGATGCCTAAGCTTCCAGCCTTTACGATCTTGATTGGCAGGCCGCTGATCGCCTTGCGGGTATTTTTTATGCTCATTTAATGGGCCAGCAACGCTGTTCTTAGCATTTGTTTTCTTTGTGACCTGGTATGAAAAATTTTTATGTAATGTGCTTTCATGATAAAGCATTCCTGTTGTCGTCATATAGTTTGAGCTTCTAATACCAAAGCGATCTCTCTCTTCAAATGACACTTCATTTGGTTTTCCTGTGGTTTTTGAAGACCTAAAGTCTACATTACGCTGGGGTGCTGCAAGATAGCTTAGCTTCATAAAGAAAGCCGCTTCAATCTGCGTTGAAAGAGGTTGTTTATGAAAAACCGTTTCTTTAAAAAGAGACTTTAAAAAAGACCTCTCTTTTCTGCTCAATGCTTTTTCCTGTGGCTGATGATAAACTTTATACGCTTTTGATAATATCGTATCCATTTGTGCTTTTTGTTTTGACGAAAGTGTATTGTACACACCACCCATTTCATCGACAAAAGCGTGTACCAAACCATTAGAAGTTGCTGTTGAAAAAATCTTTTCTAAGTCACCTTTTAACCTATTTTCTTTTGATTTTCCTGTTGTATACCAACGAGCAATCGTAATTGCCCCACCAGTTGGCCTTTGAAAAAGACCGGTGTCCTTAGATAAAAAGTCATTTTGTGTTCCTTGAACAGCCATTGCATGAATACTATCTGCAAAAGGCAACTTCAATGCTTTGGCAAATTGTCTCATAAAATAGCTTGTTGTATCCAAACGCTTTTGCTGATCCAAGTCATTCCAAACATCGCTCAAAGCATCAACTGGATTAAACGATGTATAAGCTTCATGATAACGAGAAGCAATCACCTGTGAAACACTCTCAGGAACAGGCATTTCTGCACTTAGTCTTGCAACAGCAGAAAGCTTACGTGCCTTATAGGAAGCATTACCAGCATAAATACCATCATCACCCATGACGATAGAATGCATTAAATTAGACATAAGATTTACATCTTTTGAGGCTTTTAAAGTATCACCGCCACCTGCGGTAAAAACAGCATGGTCAAGCACATGGTTTACAAACAAAACTGCTTCATGCGCTGCTACTTTCCCCATATTGTGAATGGTTTTTTGCACAATATTTTGATCATATAAATGATAATTAACAATTTGATCATATAAAACAAAAACGCTATCAGAAATTCTTTCTTTTAACTTCTCATCAGACAGCGTTGGTCTATAAAAAATCATTATATCTGGATCAAACTCTTGGAAAGATCTTCTTAACAATTCATCAACAACATACCCTTCTACACGCGGGAAAGGGTTATCAATATAGCGCACAAAATCAGAAAACACACGGTCAGGAGGCAGAATAGAAATGCGCTCCATATTGTTTGCATCCATTTTCAAGAAAGGCTCTAACAAACCTTCTTTGGATAAAAGAGTATAATGATCTGGCGATACATTATTTAAGACCTCTTTTTTCAAAGAAGAAAGTTTTGCAGGTGGATTTTTTGTGAAAGCTTCTCGCAACTTTCTTAGATCAACCTCTTTAGGCATTTTATTTTCAATACCTATATAAAAAGAATCATTTTGAAGAAAAAATGGCGTGTCTTCTTTAAGCGTTTTGTATTGAGCATACACATCTACGACAACATTATTCAGGCCTTTTTCTTGATTACTTCTTGTATCAACAGTGAGGTCGTCTTGCAAATCTGGCTTGACCTGTGACAATACAGGCAAAGACAAAAAAGAAAAAACACTTCCCAATACAAGCGCGCCAAAACGATTAACTTTCATATTTACCTCTCTAAAAATGAAGAAGCAATATACCACAAATATCCATTTAGTCAACACCATATCCCATAAAGATCATAAAGTGCGAGATTAAGATAGGATATGGCCTGCACCTGCGAATAAAACTCAAGCACTAAAAATGCTGGGCAGGATCGTGAAATGATTGAGATGGCGCGCCCCTACGAACGAAGTTCGAACACCAAAAGCTCTGGGTGCGTTCGTGAAATGATTGAAATGGCGCGCCCGGGAGGATTCGAACCCCCGACCTACTGATTAGAAGTCAGTTGCTCTATCCTGCTGAGCTACGGGCGCACTGATCAAAAAAGTCAAAGCATTGTATCACGCAGGAGCCGTCCAGGATAGAGGAAAATTGGCTGTGCGCTTCAATTTAAATTACATTTTTTTCTAAAGCGGCTTTTACTGCACGCAATTTGTGAAGATCAGAGCTGGCAGCAATAATCCTCATCAACGTTAATTCTTTTGGTTCCAAAGCCTTAATATGCTGCTGCAATTCTGCGATAAGCTTCTGCCTATATTCAGGCTCGTTTAGATGATCTGGGTGCTTAAAGCCAACACTTGTAATTTCGTTCCCTGCTTTTTTATCCTTAGAGACGATAACCAACTCACCTTGCTCATTCACAATCGCACCGCGCCCTACATCCTCACGGAAATGAAAAGTCAGAGATTCTTTCTCTATCATAATGCCCAGCGTTTTAGGCAAAGCTTCTTTAGAAAGGCGTATTGTCGAGGCTTGGTTATCTTTTGTACGCTTACTTTGAAAACCAAAAGCTGTTGTAAACTCTTGATGAACAAGGCGTTCAAGCTTGTTTTTTGCATCATCTGAAAGCAAACCAGCAACGGCTTGATTCAAAACATTCACTTTTAATTTCGGCGCATCAAATTTTAAAGCCTCTTCTGGCGTCAAGTCTCTCTCGATAAAAATAAAGTTTTTATCTGGCACCACTTCTGTCGGCTGCTTGGCCTTATTTTTTGCAAAAAATGAAAATAAACCCATTTGCTTTCTCTTTGCTGATAAAATTTATAAGCCCGGGAATATATATACTTATAGCGACTTGTAAAGAAAAATATACATCACTTATTTTCTTTTGTTGTGATGCTTCGCATCTCGCTTTATAGTCCGCCAATATTTCGATTCAAAAGGAGACTTTTACCATGGCAACTGTAAAGAAAAAAAGACATCAGCAAATAGGTGTACGCTATGGGGAGTGGGTTCTAAGAAACCGCTTAAAAGTCCTTTTAACAACGCTTTTATTCGTTGTCATTGCCGCTTCTGGCGCGCAGCATCTTGGCTTTAGCACAAATTACCGTGTCTTTTTCAGTGAATCAAACCCACAGCTCGAAGCATTTGATGAACTGCAAAAAGTCTATACTAAAACAGACAGCGTTATGTTTGTTGTCAAACCAAATGATGGTGATGTCTTCACGCAAAGCACGCTAGCAGCAGTCCAAGAATTGACCGAAGAAGGGTGGAAGTTGCCTTATGCAACGCGCGTAGACTCTCTTTCAAACTTCCAACATACAGAGGCAGATGGTGACGAGCTGATTGTTCGTGATTTGGTTGAAAATCCTGCCAACACGCTGTCACCAAAAGACCTTGAAAAAACACGTCGTATTGCTTTGTCAGAGCCTCTTCTAACAGGCCGAGTTGTCGCACGAGATGGCGGAGCAACAGGCATCAATGTCACAATGACATTCCCAGAAAAATCAATCACTGAGGTCCCTGAAACAGCTAACGCAGCACGTGCCCTTCTAGAAAGAATACAAGCTAAACACCCCAACGTTACAATTGTTCCCTCAGGTGTTGTCTTTATGAATAATGCATTTTCTGAGTCATCCATGATGGATATGCAAACAATTGTTCCAATGATGTATGGCACCTTGTTACTGATGATGTTAATTTTCTTGCGCAGTTTAACATCTACGATTGCGACATTACTTGTTATTGCCTTTTCTGCGGCAACAGCAATGGGTCTTGCGGGCTGGTTTGGTGTTCTTTTGACGCCCCCTTCAGCAACAGCACCGACGATTATTCTGACCCTTGCGATTGCTGATAGTATTCACGTCATCATGTCTGCATTCAAGGCAATGCGCCAAGGAATGAATAAGAAAGAGGCCATTATTGAATCGCTGCGCCTTAACTTCCAACCTATTTTCTTGACAAGTTTTACAACATCGATTGGCTTTCTCAGCTTAAACTTCTCCGATGCACCTCCCTTTCATGACCTTGGGAATATGACAGCGACAGGTGTTATTTTTGCTTATGTTTACTCCATGCTATTTCTGCCTGCTTTTTTAAGCTATATGCCCTTATCGCAACCAAAACAAAAAAACAAAAAAACCACAACACCAATGGAAGCCTTGGGAAGATGGGTTGTACGCCACAAAAATGCATGCCTTATTCCATCAGCAATCCTCACAATTGGCTTGGCCGTTATGATTCCACGCATTGAATTGAATGATCAATTTGTACAGTATTTTGACCATTCCATTCCGTTTCGTGGGAACACCGAATTTATGATGGAAAACCTGACAGGTATTTATACAATTGAATACTCAATCGGTGCGCGTGAAGCAGGCGGCATTTCAAGCCCTGAATATCTTATGCATCTAGAAAAATATACAAACTGGCTGAGATCGCAGCCTGAAGTCGTTCATGTATTCAGCATGACGGACATATTCAAGCGCTTGAATAAAAACATGCACGGAGATGACCCCAGCTGGTACAAGTTGCCCGAAAATCAAAATATGGCCGCTCAATACCTGTTACTTTACGAGTTTTCACTTCCTTACGGACTGGATTTAAATGATCGATTAAATGTCGATAAATCAGCCACACGTGTCACAGTCACATTGAAAGATCTTTCAACCCGCGAGATTCGCGCCTTCAAAAACAAGAGTGAGAAATGGCTGCACGATAACACACCAGCCTACATGCACGCAGAAGCAACCAGCCCTGTTGTGATGTTTGCTTATATTTCTCAACGGAATATTGACAGCATGACCACAGGAAATATTCTGGCTTTATTCCTGATTTCTCTGACAATCTTGATTGCCCTACGTGATGTGCGTATCGGCCTGTTCAGCATTATTCCCAATGTCACACCAGCAATGATGGGCTTTGGCATTTGGGCCGTCCTTGTTGGACAAATCAATATGGCTGTTGCTGTGGCGATTCCTGTCAGCCTTGGTATTATTGTTGATGACACCGTTCATTTCCTCAGTAAATACCTACGCGCACGACGTGAAGAAGGTTTGTCAGCAGAAGAAGCCATTGTTTATGCTTTTTCAACTGTTGGACGCGCTTTATTGGTAACAACATTAATCCTGGTAACAGGGTTTGGCGTTCTAGGAACATCAGCATTTCAAATCAACAGCTATATGGGTATTTTATCTGCCCTTGTTATTGGCAGCGCCTTGGTGGCAGACTTCTTTCTGCTCCCTGCCCTTCTTTTACATCTTGATAAACGAAAAGGATTATAATGATGAAAAAACTTACACTTATTGCACTTATTTCACTGTTCGCTTTTTCAGCACAAGCCAAAACAGCCGAGCAAGTACTGGCCTCTGCTAACACGCCTGAATCCAGAGGACTTGCGATTGCTGTTGAAGCAGATAAACGCGATCAAGGATTTGGTGATTCAACAGTCAATGTTGAAATGATGCTACATAACGCGCATGGCCAAACAGCAAAGCGCGAAATGCGCACAAAAACACTAGAGGTTACAGACGCTAATCTGGGAGACAAAAGCATGATTGTTTTTGACAACCCACGCGATGTAAAAGGCACTGCATTCTTAACCTTTTCAAAAATTTTAGAGCCGGATGATCAATGGTTATATTTGCCTTCACTAAAGCGCGTTAAAAGGATCTCCTCGAAAAATAAATCAGGGCCTTTCATGGGAAGCGAATTTGCTTATGAAGATATCTCGTCTCAAGAAGTCGGGAAATACAGCTATAAATATCTGCGCACCGAAGCATGTGGCGCACTGCAATGTTTTGTCGTACAGCGCACACCACAATATGAACATTCAGGCTACACAAAGCAGATCAGCTGGATAGACACAGCTGAGTTTCGTGTTCAAAAAGTTGAATTCTATGACCGCAAAGAAGAGCTTTTAAAAACATTAGAACAAAAAGATTACAAGCAATACTTAAACAAGTACTGGCGTGCTGGGCTATTTAAAATGGTTAACCATCAAAATGGCAAATCAACAGATTTGTTCTTTAAAAACTATCAGTTCAAAACAGGTTTACGGACAAGTGATTTTACCAAACAAAACCTTAAACGTGTGAAGTAATGAAAAGACTTCTCCTTTTCTTCGTCCTGATAAGCACCCCTACTTTGGCAGAAATGTCTGGCCATGTTGCCATAGACAGCCGTTTTTTTCTACAGGGACCGCTCTACCAAGGCCAGGAAATGAATAATGCCCCTAGTCTTGTGTTAGAGCCTGAGTTTTACACGCAAGATGGTCCAGACACATGGACCCTGCGTCTTTTTGGGCGCCTTGATCCATACGACCCAAACCGCACACATATTGATGTACGTCAAGCAGATTGGCTTACAGCAGGTGAAGGTTGGGAGTTTAGCATGGGGGTTTCAAAAGTTTTTTGGGGCGTTACTGAATCGAGACATCTGGTTGATATTATCAATCAAACAGATGCCATCGAAGATACAGATGGTGAAGATAAGCTTGGGCAACCAATGATACAACTTGGCTTCTTCCGAGACTGGGGAAATATACGCCTTTTTTATCTGCCTTATTTTCGCGAGCGCACTTTTACACAGACAGAAGGTCGCTTACGTGGCCCCTCACTTGTCAACACTGACAAAGCTGTTTATGAAAGCCGCCATGAACGTTGGCATCCAGATATTGCCCTACGTTATAACCATTATATTGGCAACTGGGATTTTGGCCTTTCACATTTTCACGGAACATCACGTGACCCACGCTTGATACGCAGTGGCAATACGTTGACTCCCTATTACGACCTGATTGATCAAACAGGACTGGATCTTCAATACACAAATGAAGGATGGCTGTGGAAGCTTGAAGCCATCACAGTTGATCAAAACGACACACGCTTTGAAGCTTTATCAGGTGGTTTAGAATATACGTTTTACAATATTGATAACGCTGATACTGATGTGGGATTGATTGTGGAATATCACCGCGACACACGTGATGACAAAGCCCCTGCAACGCTGTTTGATCGTGACATGTTTGTCGGCACACGCATTACATTAAATGATGTTGACAGCACCGAGTTTTTAGGTGGCATCATGTGGGACAGAAATAATGACAGCTTACTTTACTCCATTGAAGCATCAAAGCGCATTGGAAATAACTGGAAAATCGAACTAGAGACACGGCTGTTTTCAAACACAAATAAAAACGATAATGCATATATTTTACGTGGTGATGATCATATGACCTTGAGGCTGTCACGTTTTTTCTAAGCACCCTAAAAACCATTTGTAATGGCGTTAACGACGCTATATATGTAGGAAGCTTAAAAGGATATATCATCATGCGCTTTTTGCAGGTCAGTTTTTTTTGTCTTTTATCACTCTTCTTTCTTAGCGCGCCTGTATCTGCAAAAGTTCTTGTCACAATCAAACCCATTCATTCAATCGCAAGCTACTTACTTCAAGGCATTGATGAACCCGACTTGCTGATTGAATCACATATATCACCACATCAATTTCGTCTTAAACCTTCAGATATTAAGACCTTAAAAAGCACAGAGCTTGTGATCTTTGTCGACCCACTTTTAGAGTCCAATCTCTACAAAACCTTGAAAGAAATGGATGACAAAAACAAGTTACGTATTACCGCAGCACCAGGTTTGGATCTGATAAAAAATAGACGTCATGACTTTTGGTACACAACAGATATAGACGACCATAGTCATGAGCATCATCACGATCACAAGCACAACAAACATCACGATCAAAACACTCATGACCCACATGTTTGGCTTTCAGCAAAACGTATGATTGTTGTATCAAAGTATATGGCAAAACGCTTTCAAGAACTCTATCCAAAGAACAAAGAAGATATTGCTGATAATCTAGAAAAAATGATTGGCATGCTTGAAGAAGTCAGCGCCTATA
Organism: Alphaproteobacteria bacterium; assembly: GCA_030425825.1. Classification (GTDB taxonomy): domain Bacteria; phylum Pseudomonadota; class Alphaproteobacteria; order JAUHZY01; family JAUHZY01; genus JAUHZY01. Next base: position 396,080 of record JAUHZY010000001.1, on the reverse strand, counting down.
ACCATCAACTTTTTGCCCCTCTTAAAGATAAAAAGTATTTTGTTTATCACGATGCTTACATGTATTTCGAAAGCGACCATGGACTGATGCCAAGTGGTGTTATTTCTTCCCATGCCAACAACCAAACAAGTATTAAGAAAATTAGAAAAATGAAGCAATTAATAGACACACAAAACATCAAATGTGTCTTCAAAGAACCTCAATTCCCTGATAAAATGATTCGGGTCCTTGCAGACAAAACAAATTTAAAAACATATAGTATTGATCCACTTGGCGTTGATATTGATCGCGGAGAATATATGTATTTTGAAATGATGAACGCAATTGCCGAATCTTTTTCTAACTGCTTAATGGAATAAAAATGACACTCAACACACCGCCATATCACACCACTATTCATGGACAAGAAAAAGGTCCTAAAACCATTGTTCTAGGAGGGGTTCATGGCAATGAAACTGTTGGTATTGATGTGATCAAAAAACTTGAAAAAACCTTAAGCCCAGAAAATATTTGCGGAAGCCTGACATTGATATTTGGCAATCCAGAAGCTAACAAACAAGATAAACGCTTTATTGATATTGACCTAAACCGACTGATGAGCGAAGAGATCCTTGCACAGTCTGCTGCAAAATCTTCCCTTAATAACGAAGAAAAAAGATCTGTTGAAATTGCGCCCCTCTTTGAAAGCGTAGATTATTTGTTAGACTTACATGCCACGATAAAACCTTCCGTTGGATTTTGTTACAGCGACAACACAGAACAACACCACGCGCTGTGCAGTTTTTTTGATGTTGCCTATGTTCTCTCTCCCGAAGAGCCACATATCACATCAACAATGAGTACATGTTTTGATAATTATGCTGATGCGCTTGGCGGCATAGGGCTGACTCTGGAAGCAGGCTGGCTAAAAGATGACAGTCTTCTTGGTACGACATATGACAGTGTTATCAATTACCTTTCTTACATCGGCACATTGAAACAAACAGCAACACCTCCTAACAAGCCTCAGAAAAAACTTCTGATTTACAAGGAATTGATTGCAAAGACGGATGACTTCGCATTTACTTTCGATATTAAGAATTTTGACAAACTAGAGCCTGGAAAAGTTTTTGCAACCGATGGCGGCGAAGAAATTACAGTTGAAAGAGAAAGTTATATGATTTTCCCTAAAACAATTTTCAAAGCTGGCGTTGAAACAGGCTATCTTGCATATGAGGGATAGATTATGACACAAAAAACAACAAAGCTATGGCAGAAAACAAAGACAAAAATGAACCCTGCCGTCAACAAATACATTATTAGTAAAGACCTTGCTGCTGACAATCGCATGTTGAAATATGATGTATTGGGATCAATCGCACACACAAACATGCTGGTCAGTGTTGGCCTTCTAAACAAGAAAGACGGCGCAAAAATTGTTAAAGCCTTGAAAAAAGTCGCCAAAGAGCATGAAAACGGCGAGTTTGTCTTGCATCAAGAAAATGAAGATGTTCACACAGAAATCGAAAACTATTTGGTTCGCGAGCTGGGTGATATTGGCAAGCGCATTCATGTTGGGCGGTCACGCAATGACCAAGTTTTAACAGCTATGCGCCTTCTTTTACGTGATGAAATTCGTGAGACACAAAAGCTTGTGAAAGACTTTGCTTTGACGCTGCTTGATTTTGCAAAAAAGCATGAGTTTATTCCAATGGCAGGCTTTACTCACATGCAGCATGCAATGCCGTCTTCTGTTGGCCAGTGGGCATGTGCTTTTGCTGAATCACTTTCTGATGATTTTGATATGCTAGATGCAGCCTTTAAATTACTCGATCAAAACCCTCTTGGGTCTGCTGCTGGCTTTGGTACAGCTGTGCCACTAAATAGAGATATGACAACCAAAGAACTTGGCTTTGACAGAACACAAGTGAACTCTATCTACTGCCAAAACAGCCGAGGAAAATTCGAAGCTTTCGTCTTACATTGCCTGCACCAAGCGATGATGACGATGGGCAAGATTGCGAATGACTTGGTTATTTTCACATCACAAGAATTCGACTGGTTTAAGGTTGATCGCTCGCTTACGACGGGCTCAAGTATTATGCCACAAAAACAAAACCTTGATATTATGGAAGTCATGCGTGCAAATGTCAGCATTGTTGGCTCTCTTCAACAGCAAGTACAAACCGTCACACAGAACCTTATTTCTGGATATAACAAAGATCTTAAAATCACAAAAAAACCGATTCTTGACGGCTTTGAAATTGTGAAGCACAGCTTAGAAATATGCACCCTTACTTTTAACAACTTAACGCCTGTTAAAGAGAACTTGCTGAAAGCCTTTGATGATGTTGAAATTTTTGCTGCCGATTATGCAAATGGGCTGGTCATGGAAGGAATGAGCTTCCGCGACGCATACGTCAAAGTTGGTGAATCTCTCTCTTCTTTAGAAAGACAAGATCCAGTTAAAAACATCAAAGCAAAAAAACATATTGGCGCACCAGGGAATCTCAGAATTTCAGAAGCCAAAAAGAAATGGCAAAAACGCTAAAGCGTCGCTCAAAAGCGCCTTTAAAATACCGTTGTTACGATGTGATCTGTGTTTTCTTGATTAAAGCATAGGTTGTGTTTAGGCTTATCTTATCTATTAAAGGCCTAAAAAAATGAAACAACTTATTGTTATCATAATATTGTGTACTGCAATAGTACCTACTTTCTCTGCCTATGCACAAAACACTGCCGCATATGAAACGGCAGAAGTTTGTACATTTGGTATTGTTCCGCAATATTCAAAAAAAAGAACCTATGACAAATGGGCACCTCTTCTTGCAGAAATAAGTATTGATACACATTGCGAGTTCAGAATTGAAAACGTTGCCGATATCCAAACTTTTGAAAAAAAACTAATGAATGCTGAATTTGACTTCGCCTATACAACTCCTTATCAAGCATATCTTGCCAACCATTACGAAGAATACTTTCCAATCTTGCACTCTTCCACACAAAAGCTACAAGGCATTATTGTGACACGAAAAGACAGTGATATTTTAAGGCTGGAAGAGCTAGAAAATAAAGTCATTGCATTTCCTTCTCCTTCCTCACTAGCAGCCTCTCGCATTCTTCAAAGCGACTTGCAGAAAAAAGGTATTAAGTATGATGCGATCTATACCAAAAACCATACATCTGTTTATATAAATGTTGCCAAAGGGTTCGCCAGCGCAGGCGGCGGAACGGTCGAAACTTTTAACAACTTACCAAAGAACATAAAGAACAAATTAAGAATCCTCACGCATGCAAAGCCAATGATGCCTCATATTGTCCTTGTGCATCCAAGAATATCAGAACATTTAAGAACTTTATTTACCAAAAGCTTCATCAAACATAGTTCGCATAACGGGCCCATAGCCTCCCCTGTGCAGTTAGACACATCTTTCTCTCAAGAATTGAAAAAATTTGGTGCAGAGGAAAGATCATGAAACTTAGCCTAAGATTCAAAATTTTTGGGTCTGTCCTGACTATTCTTTTGGCCATTGCTATATATGCAGATCGCATCTGGCTGCCAAAAGTAGAAAACTTTTATATGTATCAAACAGAAAAGCACTTTAAAAACAACCTAGCAGTTATTTCTAACAGTGTTTTTCCTTTCATTGCTCAAAATGATTTTTCCAATATTTATGAAGTTCTGGATACAGCTTTATTAAACAACGAGAGCTGGAAAACATTACAGCTTTTTGATAAATCTGGGTTTCAAATATACCCGATTGATGAGATCAAAATTCCTGAAGAGAAAGGCGCAAAAAGAACTGTTTGGTTCGACATAAAACAAAGCAGCGTCTATTTTGGGACGATTGTCTTGTCTTATGATAAAACCGTTGAGTTTGATAAACTTCTTTCTCACAAAAGAGATCTGACAAACTTTTTCATTGCAGCCTTTGCCTTGCTTGTCATCATCATTGCTTTTGTAACAGAATATTTTGTTATCAACCCGATAAAAAAACTGTCAAAAGAAAGTGCATCCATTGCAGCAGGTGACTTTGAAAACTCAGAATATCTTAGTATTTCTCAAAATGATGAAATAGGTCAGCTTGTTGATGATTTCCAAGATATGAAAATAACGCTACAACAGACAATCGAACATTTTGAAATGGCCCGTGATGAAGCAATAAGATCTTCGCAGGCAAAATCTGAATTTCTCGCCAGCATGAGTCATGAGATTAGAACGCCTATGAATGCCGTCATTGGTATGAGCGAGCTTTTGCTTGAAACAGACTTGTCTCCTAAACAATCTGAATATGCCCGAACTGTTTTGAAATCTGCTGATGCACTTCTCAGTCTTTTGAATGATATTTTAGACTTTTCAAAAATTGAATCTAAAAACTTTGAAATCAGCAAACAATCTTTTGACCTGCGTGAAATGGTCGAAGATGTTGTCTCGCTACTTTCTATGCGTGCTGAAGAAAAAGAACTGGAGCTAATGGTACGCTATGCACCTGGAACACCTCATTACGTCAAAGGAGATGACACACGTATTCGCCAAATTATTATCAACCTTATTGGCAATGCGATAAAGTTTACGGCAAAAGGCCATATTATGTTGAATATTGATACCCCTGAAGAAACCGACAAATCATCCAAGGAGATCCTCTTCAAGTTTAGCGTTGAGGACACAGGCATTGGTATTGAGAAAGAAAAGCAAGAACATATTTTTGATAAATTCTCTCAAGCTGATTCATCAACAACGCGTCAGTATGGCGGCACAGGTTTAGGACTTGCGATTTCTAAAAAACTTGCCGAGCTTATGGGCGGAGAAATGGGTGTTGAAAGTGAAATCGATCAAGGTTCTACATTCTGGTTCACCATTCCAATGGAAACCACATCAGAGACACGCGCAGAAAAACCTGAAAGGGATATCCTAGAAGGCCTCAATGTCTTAATTGTTGATGATACCGAGATGAACTGCATCATTTTACAAGAAAAATTAGAGAACTTAGGTATTAGTTGTGAATACACTTTGTCTTCAACGGACAGCCTTATTCGCCTAGATATTGCACATAAAACCAACAAGTCTTTTGACATTATTATCTTAGACTACTTGATGCCCGAAATGGATGGAGAAGAACTGGCACAAAAGATAAGCGTTGACCAGCGCTTTAAAGATGTTCCCATTGTTATTCTTACATCATCAACGGTGAAAGGGATGGGAAAACGCTTTTCCGAAGCTGGTGTCACGGCTTATTTACAAAAGCCAATTAAAAATGAGCAACTGATTGATACGCTGGCACTGATTTGGAATAATAAGAAAAAAGGTGAGAAAACATCTTTTATCACGCGCTACAAACCAAAAGAAGATGCATCAGAAGACGGCACACAAACCGCCTCTAAAAATATTTTAAAAGATAAAAAAATCCTCTTAGTCGAAGATAATGACGTCAACCGACAACTCGCCACAATTATCTTGGAAAAATATGGCGTTCATATTGACGCTGCTGAAAATGGTCTTATTGCTGTTGAAAAGGTTAAAGAAAATACTTACGACATTATCCTCATGGATTGCCAAATGCCTGAAATGGACGGCTACGAAGCAACAAGAATCATCTGCAAAATGAAGGAAGAAAAGGAAATAGAAGATGTCCCCATTATTGCCCTCACGGCCAATGCCATGAAAGGTGACCGCGACAAATGTATCGCAGCGGGGATGAACGACTATTTACCAAAGCCAATTAAACAAAATGAGTTAAATGATCTTTTGATTAAGTGGGTTAAGGCTGACTAACTACCCTGCCCTGGCTTTTCGCTGAAATGCTCCGCAAACTTATTTGGCTTGCCACTCCAAGTGCTTGCATCAGCAGGCGCTTCGCCTTTAACAGTAATAACAGGCCATTTTTCAGCATAATCACGATTAATTTCAAGCCATTTTTCAGCATTTTCATTTGTATCAGGAATAATTGCCTCTTCTGGACACTCAGGCTCGCAAACACCGCAATCAATGCATTCGTCGGGGTGAATCACGATCATGTTCTCACCTTCATAAAAGCAATCCACAGGGCAGACTTCTATACAATCCATGTGCTTACAATTAATACAGTCTTCTGTTACAACATAAGGCATTTTAATCTCCTAAAACGAGCTTGTGGTTATATGACAAAGTCACTCACAGGTCAAGCAAGTTTACAGCCCTGCCATCTTACAAATGACATACCACTCTTCTTCGGTTACAGGCGAAACTGAGAGACGTGACTGCTTGATCAGGCGCATCTCAGAAAGAATTGGCACCTCTTTGATCTGCGCGAGTGTAACACGCTCTTTAACAGGCATCACAGCCTTGACATCCACCATACCAAAACGCCCTGTTTCATCTGTATGATCGGGATAGTATTCCTTAACGACTTCAACAACGCCAACAATCGCCTTTTCTTTGACCGAATGATAGAAAAATGCTTGATCGCCGACCTCCATTGCCTTCATGTTATTCGATGCTTGATAATTTCTGACACCATCCCAATGCTCGACCTTATCGCGAACAAGGTCATCCCATGAATATGTGTTCGGTTCTGACTTCATTAACCAATATGCCATTTTATTCTCCTTTTCTAGCGCTTAACGCAAACATCCATGCAGCGATTGCTGCCGTAGCAGCTGTGTCTGCCTTTAATATCGTTGCACCCAATGAAACAGGTTTAACATAAGGCTTTGACTTTAATACTTGAAGCTCTTCTTCTGAAAAGCCCCCCTCTGGGCCAATTAAAATAGCATATTTTTGAGAAAGATCCGCAAGCTGTGCTGCTTGCAAGATATTTTCTTCAACACGTGTTTCATCACAATAGATCAACGTCACAGATTCATCCCATTCTTCTAACAGTTTTGGAAGGTTTTGTAAGGAAGCAAGCTGTGGCACCGAAAGGCGTTCACACTGCTCAGCTGCATTTAAAATGATCGTCTTAAATCGCTCTTCCTTAACAAAGGCTGTGGTGAAAGTGGTCTGTATTGGCATGAATGCCTTAACGCCCAACTCTGTTGCCTGACGCAAGAGTGATTCAACTTGTTTAACCGGGGCAAAAACCAAAGACAATTCTGGCAATTGCTCATCACTTTGATCGTGCAGCTTTTGAATAACATCAAGTTGCACACTCTTTTTAGAAGTCTCAATAACCTTGGCCTGCCACTCGCCCTCTGTACCGTTGAAGACATGCACCATATCATGAACCTTCAGACGCATAACATTTCGAACATAATGTGCCTGATCAGGCGACAACACTATTTCCCCTGCAGTTAAAATTGCCTCGGGAACATACAAGCGTGGAATAAATCTCTTTGACATAGTGTCATTAACTAATGAAAATGGCGGCATTATGCAAAATGTTTTTACAAAAATAAAACTGCTTATTTCTTTAAGCCGCCTGAACAAGCCTATTGGTATCTGGCTGTTATTATTTCCGTGCATGTTTGCGCTTGGCATCTCTGCCCAAGGACTTATCTCGCTGCACCCTATTTATTTAATCGCTTTTTTTATTGGCGCAACAGCAATGCGTTCGTTCGGATGTGTTTATAATGACTTTGTTGACCGCAAGCTTGATCGACAAGTGGAACGAACCAAAACAAGACCTCTTGCAAGTGGACAAATCAGCTCATTCACAGGGCTTCTTCTTCTATTTTTTTGGGGACTTATGGGGTTTTGGATTTTAATGCACTTTGACCCTTTTACAATCTCTCTCGGCCTATCTTCATTATTACTTGTTGCACTGTACCCCTTTATGAAGCGTTGGACCTGGTGGCCACAAGCTTTTTTAGGCATCACATTTAACTGGGGTGTCTTGATGGGCTGGTCTGCTGTAAAAGAAGAAATCACACTGCCAACACTAACGCTGTATGCGGCATGCTTTTTTTGGACACTTGGCTATGACACGATATATGGACACCAAGACAAAGAAGACGATATAAGAATTGGCGTCAAATCAACTGCCCTTTTGTGGAAAGATAAGACAAAGCCTTTTCTTATCATTTGCTATGGTCTTTGTTGGTTTTTAATGGTCACAACAGGCTTGCTAACAATGCAAACTCTTCTTTACTTTGTTGCGTGCCTTTTTGTTTTATGTCACTTTATTTGGCAAATACGATTTGTTGATTTGAGCAACCCAACATCTTGCTTAAAGGTTTTCAAATCAAATTTTATTGTTGGGTGTATAATGACTATTGCAGTATCGGGGTATTAAATGTCTGAAGAAGCTTTTTCCGCATTAATAGATATGGTAAAGCAAAATGGCGCAGATGATGCTGACATTTTGATGCAAAAAACAACCTCTTTAAATGTGACTTACCGACTGGGTAAAGTCGAACAAATTGAACGTGAAGAAAAATCAGGAATTGGGCTGCGTGTTTTTGTTGGTCAGAAACAAGCGCTTGTTTCAACATATGACTTTTCTCCAGACCACCTTGCTTTTCTTGCGGGGCAATGTATTGATATGGCAAAAGCATCTCCCGACAACCCTTATGCAGGATTGCCAGGACCAAAAGCAACGGCGAAAGCAACGCCAAATTTAAGTACTTTTGATACCACGGAAGGTGATATCAAAGAAATGACAGAACGCGCCGCAAAATGTGAAGATGCCGCACGATCTATTGAGGGTGTAACAAATTCTGAGGGTGCAAGCTGCTGGTGGTCATCTTCTATTTTCACCTATGCAAACAGCCAAGGTTTTTTTAATGAATATGGCAAAACATCTCACGGCACATCTGTTTCTGTACTTGCAGGAAAAGGTACTGAGATGGAGCGTGACTATGACTACGCAACCACGACGCACCTTGAAGACCTAGATGATGCAGCTTTGATTGGGCAACGCGCAGGACAAAAAGTTGTGATGCGCCTGAACCCTCAAAGCATAAAGACAGGAACATACCCTCTTTTGTTTTCACCAAGAGTTGGAAAATCCCTGCTTTCTGACTTCTTAAAAGCCATTAATGGTGCCGCAATTGCCAAAGAATCTAGCTTCTTAAAAGATAAAATGGGACAACCCATTTTCAGTGATGAAGTTACAATCCTTGATACACCCAACCATTTTAGAGGCCTACGATCAAAACCTTTTGATGCCGAAGGGATAAGAGGAAATGAAATTTCACTTGTTGAAAACGGTGTTTTAAAATCATGGCTTCTGGATACGGCAACGGCTAAACAATTAAATCTTAAAAATAATGGGCGGGCCTCAAGAGGTATTTCTTCGTCTCCGACACCTACACATACTAATGTCCGCATAAGGCCAGGGAAAACAGACACTGCAGATCTTCTCAAAAATGTTAAAAATGGGATTTATATCACTGATATGATGGGATTTGGTGCAAACACCGTATCAGGTGATTTCAGCCAAGGCGCTTCGGGCTTTTTGATCGAAAATGGCGAGATAAAACACCCCGTCAATGAGTTTACAATCGCGGGCAACTTAAATGACATGTTTAAAAATATAACGCTTGGCAATGATCTGACATATAAATATGGCGTTGATACACCTACGTTTTTGATCGAAGGCATGACAGTTGCTGGAAAATAGTATATAATTAAAGGATGAGAGAGTTTTTAACGATGAAATTCACCAAAACTGCTTTTAACAAAGTCATGACATGCCTTTTGGCGGTCTTACTGATCAGCACAGCAGGCATTGCACATGCACAGCAAGTATCAATTGGATCTCCAAACATTAATATTACAACGGGTGAAAAACCTCCCGTAGCCAAAAGCGGCGCCATTATTAAGAAAAACACAGCCCCTGTTGATAAGAATGGCTTTATGGGTGCAACACCCAGAATGCCGCTGCCACCTGTTGGCGTACAATCTCAACCTGTTGATAAATGTAGCACGCGTACAGTCCAAAAGTTACAACACCCAGGACGCCCTGGTGAAGTCTTTGGTATGGGACACGAGGAAGAAACAGCTTTTTGGGACGTAGCAGAATGTCGCTCGCAAGACTTTTATGTCTACTTTAGGCGTATTTTCTATATATATTCTGGCTTTGGTGTGATTGGCATGGTCGCCCTTGCTGTTGCTGGTAGATGGCAATGGAAATGGCTTTTTGGCTATGTCGCGGGGCTTTTTGTCTTTGCTGCAGGCCAATACATCGTAGAATTCTTAAGTTAGAAGGACCATACAATGCTTAAACCATCAATCTTTTTTGTTTTTTTACTTAGTTTTCTTATGATCGCAGGCCCTTCTTTTGCACAAGATCCCATTCCTTCTTCGGCTTTTCCTGATGGCGGATCATCCAGCAGTGATCACACCGTGAAATGTGATGGCAATTCATTGTTAAAAGAACGTTATGGCGAGGATGTTGATAAGTTCCGCCTACCGCACCAACCTATCAGCTCGGCAGGTACAGAAGAGCACCTAGAATTTGGCACTGAGCTTGTGCAAGAATTCCACAATACCGCAGCTTGTCGTTCTATCACAGCATATGAATACTCTAAGCGTATTTTCTACATTTATGCAGGTGTTGGACTTGGCGTAATGGTTTTATTAGCGCTTGTTGGAAAATGGCAATGGAAATGGTTCTTTGGCTTTCTTGGTGGCCTTTTTGTCATTGCCGCAGCGCAGACAATTATTGAATTTCTTAATTAACCGCATTCGGATGCCGCGTAGGCCTTCGCCGAACCATCAGCGCTGTGCTTTGGCCCTACACGCTTCACCACAGCTTGTGATGAGGCATAGATAAGGTTTTGTTCACATTTACGCGCTATATTTTCTTGATCACATAGGCGACAACGTCTAATCTACGCCTTATGTCTAAAAAACCCTTCACACATAGCAGCTGGGCACTCTGCAAGCGTCTTATGCGCTCGTACCTACGTGATCATCGTTGGCGCATTGCAGCGGCATTAATCTTGATGGCTGTTGTCGCAGCGTCGCAAGCCGCACTCGCCGGAATCATGGAGCCGATCCTTGATGATGTTTTTGTAAGCAAAGACCGGGACAGCCTTTATTTTGTCGCGATTGGTATGATGGCTATTTTTGCTTCAAAAGGTTTTGCTGGTTATGGACAAGCTGTTTTAATGGACTTTGTTGGACAAAAAATTGTCGCAAAAATCCAGAGTCAGTTATTCGCACACCTCGTTGGTGCAGACCTTGCCTTTTTCCACAGAACCCAAACAGGCACACTGGTTTCACATTTTAATCATGACATGCTGTATATCCGGCAAGCTTTAACCAAAGCATTCACAGGTATCGGTAAAGACTTTCTGACACTTGTCGCCTTGATTGGTATGATGTTCTACACGGACTGGCGCCTTTCTTTGATTGCATTTCTGGCTTTTCCAACAGCGATTATTCCTATCGTTAAAATGGGAAAACGTATGCGCAAAGTCTCGATCAACGTTCAAGGCGAAATGGGCATGATGACCAACCACCTTACGCAAAGCTTCCAAGGCGTGCGTCATATCAAAGCCTATGGCCAGGAAGAGCGGGAAATGAAAACTGCTGACGGCCTTATCAACAAGGTTATGTCTCTCTCTCATAAAGCGGCACGTACGCGCGCCCTATCGCGCCCTATTATCGAACTTCTTGGCGGATTGGTTATCATGGGCGTCATTACCTATGGAGGCCATCAAGTCATTAATAACGTACTGACGCCAGGACAATTTTTTGCCTTTATTACATCCATGTTGTTGGCATATGAACCTGTTAAACGGCTTGCAAACCTTAATATGAACTTGCAAGAAGGACTAGCTGCGGCCCAACGCATTTTCGCAAGGCTTGATGAGCCTCACACGATCTTAGAACGCAATGATGCGGGTCTTTTACTTCTTCAGAAAGGTGAAATTTCTTTCAAAAAAGTAAGCTTTGGTTATGCAGATGAGAAAGTCCTCGACAAACTTTCACTAGATATCCCTGCAGGCAAGACTGTTGCTTTTGTTGGTGTCAGTGGCGCAGGAAAATCAACAATCCTGAATCTTATCCCACGCTTTTATGATGTCGAAGCAGGTAAAATTCTTATTGATGGAACAGATATTCGTGATGTGACACTTAGGTCCTTGCGAGACAATATCGCGCTTGTTTCCCAGGACGTGTTTTTATTTGATGCAAGCGTGCGTGAAAACATTACTTATGGGCGCCAAAATGCCAACGAAGACGAGGTTATTAACGCTGCTAAATCTGCTGCTGCACATGATTTTATCATGGAACTGCCGCAAGGTTATGACACAGTCATTGGAGAGAACGGCGTCAACCTGTCAGGCGGCCAACGCCAACGTCTTTCAATCGCACGCGCAATGATAAAGAATGCTCCTATTTTATTATTAGACGAGGCAACATCATCTTTAGACACAGAATCCGAACAACAAATCCAAGAAGCACTTAAAGTTCTGATGAAAGATCGCACAACAATGGTGATCGCACACCGTCTTTCAACCATTATGGATGCCGATGTCATTCACGTTATTGAAAACGGGCAAGTCATCCAGTCAGGCACACACAAACAACTGTTAAAAGACAAAAAAGGTGTTTATGCCAAATTGAATGCCGCACAAAAAGGTTAACACTTCCCCCTTTAAAAACCTCCTGTTATACTGCGATTCTTATGAAAAAACTGATAAAAACGATTGGCAAATCTTCTTTGACACATAATGTTTTATGCGTGTTGATTCGTGGATATATGCGCTTGGTTTATTACACGTCAAAAAAAGTGCATATACGTCATGATATTCCACAGGCTTACTGGCGTGAGAACAAACCTTTTATTCTTAGCTTTTGGCATGGAGAGTTGCTGATGATGCCTTTTTGTTGGCAACGCAAGGTTCCTATTTCTATGCTGATTTCAAAACATAAAGACGGACAAATTATTGCAAAAACGGTGAAGCCATTCGGCATTGATGCCATCCAAGGATCTGCCGCAAAAAATGGAAAAGACAAAGGTGGATCAGCAGCCTTGCGTCAAATGGTTAAGTCGCTGAAAAAAGGTGTCTCAATTGGCATTACACCTGATGGGCCACGTGGACCACGCAAGCATGTTCAAGAAGGTGTTGTTGTTTTAAGCCAACTTGCAAAGACTGATATTATCCCTGTATCAGTATGTTCAACAAGATCACGCTTTTTAAGCACATGGGACCGTTTTTTAATTGCTAAGCCTTTTGGTAAAATTGTTTTTGTTTGGGGACAACCTCTATCTGGGAAACACTTTGATAACCGTAGCGACTTCTCAAAAAAACTAGAGATGAATTTACTTGAATTATCCCGCGAATCAGCCCATCTTTGTGAACAATCACCGATCGAAGCGGAGTAAAACATTCATGCGCCCTCTTTTATGGATTTACAGATTTATCCTCTTTTTTGTTGCCCCTTTTTTACCGTTTTATTTAAAAAAACGTATTAAAAAAGGTAAGGAAGATTGGCGTCGTGTTTATGAGCGCTATGGCTACAGCGCACTAAAGCGGCCTGATGGCAAGTGTATTTGGATTCATGCTGCCAGCGTTGGCGAAGCACAATCAGCCTTAATTCTTGTTAAACGCATTTTGGATTTAAGCGACAACCTGTTTGTCTTAATCACGTCTGGCACTGTCACATCAGCGAATCTTTTGTCTCAACGCCTGCCAAAGCGTGCTTATCACCAATATGTCCCTTTGGATCATGTGCCTTGGGTAAATCGCTTTTTAACACATTGGCGACCAAATATCTGCCTTTGGATTGAATCTGAGCTTTGGCCTAATATGATTTTTAAAGCCTCACGTTTTGGACGCGAGCTGGTCTTAGTTAATGGACGCATGTCTGATGCATCTTTCAAAAAATGGTCTCGTTTGAAGCCATTAGCAAAATCAATGTTCAAAAAGTTTTCTCTGTGCCTAACACAAGATGGTCAGCAAAAGGAACGCTTCGAAGCGCTGGGATGCACCAAAGTCATGACAACAGATAATTTGAAATGGGCTGCTGCACCACTGGAATATGATCATGAAGAATTAAAGGTTTTGAAAAAACAGATTGGCAACCGTCCTTTTTGGGTCGCAGCCAGCACGCACCCTGGCGAAGAATATATTTGCGCCCAAGTTCATCAAAAGTTAAGGAAAGAATACCCTGACCTTCTTACCATTATTGTCCCCCGCCACCCTGAACGCGGTGACAGCCTTGCCGAAGATCTAAAAGGATTCCGCCTTGTCAGGCGTTCGCAAGATGAAGGAATTATGGAATTAACCGAAGTCTATCTTGCCGACACACTGGGAGAGATTGGCCTGTTCTTTAAACTTGCACCCATCGTTTTTATCGGTGGATCTATGGTGAAACGCGAAGATGAATCCTTGATAGGCGGCCATAATCCAATTGAGCCTGCACACTTTAATTGCGCAATCCTTCATGGTGAAGACATGTCAAACAACCTGAAAGTCATTGCTGACTTCCACGAAAAAGAAGCATGCCTTCAGGTACGTGACATGAATGATCTTTCTAAAAAGGTCAAAATGCTGCTTGATAATAAATCAGGCCGACAAACACTTGCACGTCATGCAAAAACACTGGCAACAAAGAAAATGGCCGTGATCGACGATGTGATGGAACAGCTTATGCCTTATCTGAAAAAGGTGATTTAAGATGCCGCGCTTTTGGTTTAGCAAAAACATTATCAGCTTTCTTTTACTACCCATTAGCCTTATTTACAGCCTTGCGACATGGCTGCGTTTTCTTATGACATCGCCAACAAAATGTCAGGTGCCTATTATTTGCATCGGTAATTTAACGGTTGGCGGCACAGGGAAAACACCTGTATGCATTGATATTGCAAGTCGCCTTATTACAAAAAAGAAAAATCCACACTTCCTTTCACGTGGATATAAAGGCCACTTAAAAGGCCCGCTTAAAGTCACTAAAAAACACAAAGCAGAACATGTCGGTGATGAGCCTTTGCTGTTGTCACAAACGGCCCCTTGCTGGATCGGAGCGAATCGCCGCCTTACAGCAGAAATGGCAACTGAAGACGAAGCTGAGTTTCTGATTATGGATGACGGGTTTCAAAACCCTGCGCTGCATAAAGATCTGTCTGTGATTGTTATTGATGGTGTTATTGGTTTTGGTAATGGCTTTGTGATGCCTGCTGGGCCTTTGCGCGAGCCTATTTCAAGCGGCCTAAAGCGTGCTGATCTTGCCGTCATCATCGGTCAAAACAAGAAAGAAATCTTATTACCTCTGCCAACCTTGCATGCAACACTTGTCCCTGAAAAAGTCAAAAAATTAATGAACAAGAAACTTATCGCATTTACAGGAATTGGTCGCCCCACAAAGTTCTTTGATGCATTGCGCCATCATGGCTATGACATCACAGAAGAGATTCCATTTCCAGACCATCATCTTTTCAACAAGAAAGAGTTAAAGATGTTGCAAGAGCGTGCGAAAAAACAAAAAGCTTCCTTAGTTACAACGGAAAAAGACTTTGTCCGACTGCCCAAAGATATGCAAAAAAAAGTTCATATGATAAAAGCAAGTCTCGTATGGGATGATGAGGAAAAGCTCGAAAAGATTTTAGAAAAGGTGATCAATGGTAAAACGCTTTAGTCATTTTGTTGAGTTCTTGCTTGTAGGATTTTTCTATGTGGTCTGCCGCATT
Organism: Alphaproteobacteria bacterium; assembly: GCA_030425825.1. GTDB lineage: Bacteria > Pseudomonadota > Alphaproteobacteria > JAUHZY01 > JAUHZY01 > JAUHZY01. The sequence goes on along the minus strand of JAUHZY010000001.1, from coordinate 380,541 downwards.
TTGCCAAGAAAATGGGCTTCAAACCTTTGTGGTGGCATAACAGGCTTTCTTGGGCCACGCTTAAAAGGGGTTAACAAGCGCATGGTGTTGAATCTCAACCGTGTTTACCCGGATATGCCGCTTACAGAGAAAAAGACTATTGAAACCAGTGTTTGGGAAAATATGGGGCGCATTTTTGGTGAGTTACCACATCTTTACAAACAAAATATCAATGATAAAAGCTTCTTAAAGATTGAAGGTGAAGAATTCATCAATAATGATAAACAAAAAATCCTGGTTTCTGCACATTATGGTAACTGGGAAGTGCTGGCCCATGCGCTGACAGACTTTATACCCGGCGTTATATCAATTTACCGTACATCTAATAACCCTTTTGTTGATCGCTTAATCTGCTTTGCAAGACGCAAGCTAGACATGGCGGCAAAAGGTCGCACAGGAACTCGTAAGATGGTTAAGGGCCTAAAAGACGGTCGTTCGGTCGCTATTTTAATCGACCAGCGTATGAATGACGGTATTGATATACCCTTCCTAGGCCATGATGCAAAAACGTCGCCTGTGGTGGTTGAGCTGGCTTATAAATACAATGCCCAGATCGTTCCATGCTTTTGTCGTCGCGATGCAAATGACCCCCACCAATTTACATTAGTTTTCAAAAAACCAATCCCATTAGAAAAAAAGCAGAACACAGAAAAAACCTTAACCAAGGTGAACGACGTCCTCTCAAAAGAAATTAATACTTGTCCTGGTCAGTGGTTTTGGCTACATCGTCGCTGGGGTAAGTAAAAATCTAAGACTGCAAAAAGACAAACTGGCTTTTGCCATACTTTCGTTGGTCAACGATTGTAAAGTGATCTGCATTAAAAGGCTTATCAGACTCAATAATCAAAAGGCCCTTTTTTGCTAGCCACCCACCATCTGCTATTTTCTTTAAAGTGATCGGAATAAGGTCTTTATTGTAGGGTGGATCAGCAAAGATAACATCATATGCTTGAGGTGCTTTGGGAAGGGCCTCAACAGTTGTTTGCAAACACCTAAAACGGCCTTTCTCAAACAAATCTAAATTATTAGATACTGACTTTAAGTTACTGTCTACAAACAATATTTCATCTGATCCTCTAGACAAAGCCTCAAGTCCAACAGCACCACTGCCACAAAACAAATCAACAATGGATGCGCCCTGAATAACGTCTCCCCATTTGCCTTGTGTCAGTATATTAAACAGTGCTTCGCGCGCACGATCGGATGTCGGGCGCACACGATCATCTGTTGGTGAAATCAGTTTCTTGCCCTTATATTGACCACCAACAATACGCATTAACTTAAGTACTGTGCACCGTTAATAGACAGTGTTTCTCCATTGATGAAACCTGCCTTATCATCTGCTAGAAACAAGACTGCACGCGCGATTTCATCGCTTTCGCCAAGGCGTCCTGATGGAATTTTTGCAACAATTTTATCAAGGATAGACTGGTCAATTGCAGCTACCATTTCAGTGTTGATATAACCAGGCGCAATCACATTTACCGTGATCCCTTTACGCGCACTTTCCAATGCCAATGCCTTGGTAAAACCAATCACACCTGCTTTGGCTGCTGAATAATTTGTTTGTCCCATTTGTCCTGCAAGGCCATTAATAGATGATATATTAACAATTCTACCAAACCCACTATTTCTCATATTATCAATAACTAGCCTTGATAAGTTAAAGCATGAGTTTAGGTTTGTTGTGATCACAGAACTCCACTGTGCAGCATCCATTTTATGCATCATACCATCATTTGTGATCCCCGCATTGTTTACCAAAACCTCAACTGGCCCACCTAACATTTCTTCTGCTTTTTTAACGCCTTCTGCGCAAGAGTCAAAATCACCAACATTAAATGAAACGACATCAATACCTGTTTCAGCTTTGAAGCTTTCTGCCTTCTCATGATTATTTGCATAATTAGCAACAACACTGTATCCAGCTTCTTTTAGTGCTTTTGCAATTGCTGCGCCAATACCCCTTGTTCCACCTGTTACGAGAGCTCTTCTTGTCATTTTATATTTCCTTTAACTTTAATAATACACTTAAACGCTACGTCACTTTGCCAGATCACCAGCTCTGGAACGCAGTCGCACCTCTTTTGTTCTGTCTTATTTTTCTACACACATGGCAATACCCATACCGCCACCAATACAAAGCGTTGCTAGCCCCTTTGATGCATCGCGACGGGCCATTTCATGCAACAACGTCACCAATACACGACAGCCAGACGCCCCAATGGGATGACCAAGTGCAATCGCACCGCCATTGACATTAACCTTATCTGTGTTCCAACCCATGCCTTTATTTACGGCACATGCCTGCGCAGCAAAAGCTTCGTTTGCCTCAATCAGGTCAAGGTCATCTTTTGACCACCCTGCTTTTTCAAGCGCATTTGTGCTAGCAGGAATTGGCCCTGTGCCCATCACCGCCGGCTCAACACCTGCCGTTGCCCAAGATTTGATTGTTGCCAATGGTGCTAGGCCACGCTTTTCTGCCTCCGCCTTACTCATCAGCACAACAACAGCTGCTCCGTCATTAACGCCAGATGCACTTCCTGCTGTAACCGTGCCCTCTTTATCAAAAGCAGGGCGCAGCTTGGCAAGGCCTTCTACATTTGTGTCAGGACGTGGATGTTCATCCGTATCAATTGTGATGTCACCTTTGCGATTTTTGACAATCACAGGCGTTATTTCATCTTTGAATTTACCAGCATCCATTGCAGCGCCTGCCTTTGCTTGAGAAGTAGCAGCAAATGCATCTTGTACCTCGCGTGAAAGATCAAATTCTTTGGCAACATTTTCAGCCGTAATACCCATGTGGTAGCCATTGAAAATATCCCACAGCCCATCATGAACCATCGTATCAACCAATGTTGCGTTACCCATTTTTGTGCCACCACGCATATGCATCGCATGTGGTGAAAGACTCATATTTTCTTGCCCACCTGCGACAACAATATTTGCTGCACCTGTTTGGATTGCTTGCATGCCAAGTGCCACTGTACGCAAGCCTGAGCCACAAACCTGGTTAATTGTATAAGCCGTGCTGGAAGCAGGAACACCTGCTGCGATTGCGGCTTGACGTGCAGGGTTTTGACCTTGTGCTGTTGTCAGCACTTGCCCCATAATGACCTCATCAACATCTGTTGCGGGAACGCCTGCTTTTTCAAGCGCTGCTGTAATAACTGTTTGACCTAACACATGCGCAGGAACCGTTGATAAGCCGCCGAGAAATCCCCCAATTGCTGTGCGTGTTGCGCTGACAATAACCACTTCTTCCATGATGAAACCTTCCTTGAATTTTATGCTTGAATTAATGATTCCAAACATAACGTGAACGCACGTATACAAGCAACAGGAAGTTGTGGTTTTTTTGCGTTTATTTTGACGTGAAAAAAGAAGATGCTTTATGCAACTTTAGCCGCATGACTTTGCTTCACAAACTGCGCAAAAGCAGCGACCGTCTCTTTATCTGAAGCAACTGCACCTGTTTTTTCCAACTGTATTAAAGCGTCGCTAATTTTCCTCACATTTATATCTGAGATATCAATGCCTGTTTCTGAAATATTTTCTGTACGAAAAGTTTCTCGGATTTTTTCTTGATTAGATTTCACGAAATTTGTGAATTCTTTATCCATAAATTCTTGCGTGTTCTGAGCATTTTTATGCTGTGATTTTGCCACGTATCCACCAGCTAAACCAATAAGAGAGATAAACCCACCTGAAAGCCATCTCCAGCTTTTCATCACACTTGCATCACCTCCTGCAGCCTCAGCAAGACGCGGAAGAAAAAGGACAGCAGCAATAGCAACACCTTCAAGAAAACCAGCATAAACACCATAAAGATTACGCGACTTTATCTGCTTCCCTTTTGCTTCGTAGGCTTGCCCTAGCTCGTCACTAATAGTCGTATAATTATCAAGATCTTTCTTATTAGCCATTGTCGTCCCTTTTGATTTATTATTTTGGCAGACCATACCATAAAAAATCCTATATGGAAACACTCATTTTCATATACCGACCAAACATAATTGCATTATGCTCAAACCCTGTCTATAATCCGTCGATCTCAAAGATCGGGGCATAGCGCAGCCTGGTAGCGCGCTACACTGGGGGTGTAGAGGTCGTAGGTTCAAATCCTGCTGTCCCGACCACTCTACACCTTATATTCTGCGCCATTTAGCGAAACTCATCAAAATGCCAATTTGCCGAAATTTACCCCAATTTTACCTTTTTTCAATATATTTTTGACACAAATCTTACACAGTGACCTACCCTTAAGAATCAGGGGGTTTTTCTAGTCATACCATATTTACATTCACACCCCCATCACCCTACCCTTTTTGAACAACAAAAACAGGGGGAATCATGAAAGTCTTAGACTTATTTTCTGGTATTGGTGGGTTTTCACTTGGGCTAGAGCGCGCAGGCATGAGGACTGTCGCATTCTGTGAAATTGAACCTTACGCACAAGCTGTCTTGAAAAAGCACTGGCATAACACTCCTATTTTTGAAGACGTCACAAAATTAAATAAAAAGGAGTTGGAAAATGCAGGTATTAAAGAAATTGATGTCATCTGTGGTGGGTTCCCCTGCCAAGATATATCGCAAGCTGGCAAGGGTGCGGGGATTGCAGGTGAAAGAAGCGGACTATGGTCAGAATTCGCAAGACTTATTAAAGAGTGCCAACCAAAATACGCCATCATTGAAAATGTCCCAAGATTACGAAGCTGCGGACTTGACGTTGTGCTTAAGGATCTCTGGAAGATCGGGTATGACGCGGAATGGCACATTATATCAGCTGCCCGCCTTGGATCCATTCATAAAAGGGAAAGAATATGGATTATTGCCTACCCCGCTGTCGTGCGACTGGAGGGGGCGAGGCCCAAACAGCAGGCAACAAGGACTGCCAGAAGTTATCAAAGCTCAAATAATAAAAAAATATGGACACGAAAAATTAGTGAAGACTGGAAAAATAAATCCAGAGTTCATAGAATGGCTTATGGGATATCCAGTAGAATGGACGTATTTAGATGGCGATGTCGTATCGCAGCTCTTGGAAACAGCATCGTCCCGCAAATAGCGGAAATCATTGGACGAGAAATTCTTGAACACCATAGTCAAGAATATCAGCAGGAAGGTCCGATCTTGACATCTCTGAAACTTGAGTTTTCCAGTGATTTATGCGCTCTTCTAAAGTTGAAAAAGAAACTCCCCAATGCTTTGTTAAGGCTTCTTGACCAACATCAGAAAAAACAGATAAAACCTCTCCCTGTTGTTTGTAGAAATTATAGAAAACCCTAGGAACCTCTTGCTTGTTGCCATTGATAACAATGGTACGGCGACCACCAGATGAAAAAATATCTCGAACATTTGCCGTCAAAATTCCCTTACTTGAGAGCCAAGACTCAACACGATGATATTTATCGCGACGATTTGAAAAAATCTCTGGGAAAAAGACAAATGATTGCGCCGCTAAAATACTTCTTCTTTTCCTATCAAGCTTCGACCAGTCCGTCTTGGGGTGATCAACATGAACCTCTCTAACAACTGTCTTTGTGATGGGATCCTTGAAGTGTTCGAAATAGCCATATACACCCAATGCTATAAAAAAAGAAGAGGCAGCAACTATAAGTAATATTTTATTGTAGGGTTTTCGAGAAGGTAGTTTACCAACAAGATCTGACAAAACAGAATCAAGCACTTGCTTGTTTGTCTGTTTCATGGCCCCCTTCCTTTTGCGTAACTGCTGCGGCCTCAATTGCAGCATTATAACCTTCCATGACAATATTAAGAACGTCATCCGCTGTATAAGACTTATCCTTGTTTTCATCCAAAAGTTTCTTTGCGGCATCAAAGACCTCTTGAAGGATTTTTCTATCAACAGGATTCGGATTACTTGATGCAATCCTTGGCAAAACGCTCTCGCCTGTAAGGTCTCCCGAAGAACAACCTAAAACCTTTGCGATTTCCTGAACATTGTCAATCGTTGGGTTGATTGTACCAGCCTCAAGCTTTCCTATATAACTTGGCGACCTGCCAATCTCACAAGAAAGCTTCGACTTGCTCAAGCCCTTTTGTTCTCTTATTTTCTGCAAATTCTTTGCAAATTCTTTCATTTTTTAATTGACCCTTGGTTGATAGTATAATATCAGTGATACTATACTATCATACCGTGCGTCTTTTGAAAAGAGATTTATGTTGACTAGGGATATTTCCCATTATACGATGAAAAAAGAGGAGAGTACTATGCTTGAAGCCAAAGAAATTTTAGATTCTGTAGACATGATACCAGACCAAGACTTAGCAGTTGCAAATCTAAATATGTCTAATCTTGTTCATAAAAGGTACTCTGACAAGACAAGGATCGCGGAAAACATAAACGCCCTCATTGCCTGCAAGGCGTGCGTTGAAAGAATGTTGAATAATCTTCAATCTAAGCAGTTGGCATCATAAATATTGTTGTGACGCGTTATCTTGCGTTCCTCTTCTTCACTAAGTCTTGTCTTAAAGATTATGCGCCCATATGATAAACAATCAGAATTCATCAAAATCTCACGATTCATCAAAATCTTCTGCGTACACCCTGCGTTGATAATCATCACCATCAGTAGAGTGCATAATAGAAATAGTCTGTTCAAGGCGTTCTGCATGTTTTTTTAATCTTTCATAATCGTGAGCCTTCTCAATAATTTTCTGATCCCTGGACTTGCGAAACAAATCCAGGAGACCTTTTAAAAACCCGAAAGCAGTTGAAACCAAAGCCAGCATTATTTTTTGCCCTCTGGCAAGAAAACAGCCAAAACGGCAGATAAAGCAGCGAATGCGCCACCAAGGGCTTGAAGCTGAACATCTGTTGCCGTGTAGCCAACTGTGCCGAAAATAGGCAAAAGGGCGGCGTGTGTAGATGGCTCTTTCAAGCGTGCGCCAATCCATTTAAAAATGTTGATAAGATATGTCATGATTATTTCTCCTTTGAGTTAATGCCCTTATTGGGCTTCCTGGGACCATTTGCCCCATTGCCTTCGTGGACCGCAATCCACGTGTAAAAATGTTTTATACAAGCCAAACCCCGTGAATCCAGCGTCTTTGCAGAGACGATGAAGCTTATGACGATCTTGTCCCTTCAGCGAGATATCAAATGCATCACCAACCTTGTGTCGACTCATCCGCGCGCCCCCTATTCGAGCGTTATATTCAGGATCACGGTATGCCGAATTAATGACGAGCGGCCTTCCCAGTTGTTCACGAACTCGCTCGAGCTTATCAAGCGCATGCTCTAATATTTTGATGCTGCCATTGCCCTTGGAAGCCAGCTCTTTGGGGGTGAAATATTTCCAGCGCCAACGGTTCACTGGAACAAGGCCCCAGTGTTCATATTCTATTTTTTTCATGATTTTACCCTGTCATCTTGATTAATATTTGATCGAGCTTGTCATTAATGCGCTCTAGGTTCTTTTCAAACTTGTCCTCCAAGCGGTCCACATTACGCTTGGTGGAATACTCTTGCGGCACATGCTCCTTAAACACATTTAAATCCTTTGATACAACCTGAATTGACTTGTTGCAGCTATTTACAGAGGCTTGCATTGTGTCAATTTTATGGTCCATGTCCCTTACCGCCCTATTTATTAAGTATCCGATAATCGAACAGATGACCCCAGCTGCAAAAGAACCGCCCAAAAGTCCGCTTATATATATGTGCGCGCCTTCCTGAATTCCCACTACTCATCCTCCCTATATCCCCAACAAGTTTTTGAAAAACGACTTGATAACGCCGTCCTGATTGATGTCAACGCCAGCCTCTTCTTCTGGCACATAGTACGGGTTGAACATTGTTGTCTTTTGGTGCTTAAATTCAGAGAAAGTGAGAATCCTTGAAAGATCCAGGCCATCCCCGAAATAATCGCACCACGCGACAAGCTCGTCATTGTCAAAATCTTTTGTCCGTCCAGCACTGCAATATCCAGCCCTATCCATATCAAGCAAAGCTTGTGTTGCCTCTGTGGTGATATTGTCGTTCTCATCTCGCTTTTCGTTGGTGTAATAAAGGGTGTACTCACGCCACTTCTTGATGACTTCATTATCTTCTTCATCAATATAGCTTCTTCTTGGAAATCCTTCTGGCACTTCCTCATCCAGAAAATCAATGTCAACAATCACGCCGCCCCTAAAATTATCAATAGGAATGCCTGCTGCATAACAGTCTTCAAACTCTTGGTGTGTTATACCAACCGAAAGCTTGTCTGGTATTATCTGATTTGCTAAGGACTGCACTGTTGAATTTTCCTTGTGGTCTTTTGCCTCTACGATTACAGCCATCTTTCTAGCTCCCATTTACAAAATCATTAACATCATCGGCCTCGTCACCTGACAAGAGAGGGTCAAACGTCAAAAGGTTATATTTTTTATTATTTTCATGCTCATCGACATATATGCCGTTGTCATCATCAGGATTGTTTTCCAAGTCGTCATACCCAAGCTCGTTGATCGCATAAGCGCTGCCACTATTATACCAGAAATCAGCTGTTAGATTGTCATCTGCCAACTTCACTGCTGGCGCAACGGCCTGTTGCCTAAATTGAGTTTCAGCATCATTGTGCCCGTAAAAAGATGGATTCGTTACACATAAAGAAGAAAAGCCTTTAGGTGCTTTCATTGGATAAAGCGTTCCAGAATATGTTGGCGTATAAGTTCCAGTTAAATCGGTATATGTCCCATCTCCGTTATCGCGCATTTGAGCTATCAAGTTAGCTGATTGTGTGTGGCTTGACATGTCCATCAGCTTACCGCCATTGTATGCTTCTGCCACCTCTGATGGGCTTAAAGCTACATCAAAGAATGAGGTGTCAATTAAAAGGCCATTATAGGTTCGCGTAACGCCTGTAATGCTAAGATGCTGAATCAAGGTGTCAAGACCACCATTAAGCGGCTCTGAAATTGTCTCAGAAAAAACACCGTCAATATAAAGGTGAAAGTCTTCATCCTCTCTGACCATTGTCACCATGTGAAGTTTGCCATCTTCCATTGAAGTGTCAGAAAACAATACCGCCTGACCGCCTGACCCTGTTTGAGCGTAAAAACTGTAAGGGCCAAAGGGGCGAAGGGAAAATATATAACCACCGCTATTTCCTACTATTGTACATTCATTCTGATTCCACTTCATCCAAATATTGAAGGTGTTGTTGACCCCTAGATTAATAGAGCCTGAATCAATATCTATCCTTGACCCGCCAGCCTGCTCGAAGCCAGAGTATGCACTGAAACCTTGTGTTAAGTTGTAATGATATACATCCTGTGTGGCTCCCCAAAAACTTGATAAGGTCGCATTTGTGATTGAACCATGATTTTGATTGCCAGAAGCGTCATAGGCCACCGAACCTCCACCCTCTGCTAAGGGCAAATACATTTCTAGAGATTCAGAAGGAATTTCTCCGCTATACAAAGAAGATATCTCGCTTGAATCTAAAGCTTTTGACCACACTCCAACACCCCAGATCGACCCTTCAAAACTGTTTATTGACGATATTGCGTCGGCAACCTTTAATGTTGCTCCACTATAATTAAATGAGTGATCTGTGTAGAAAGAGCCAGAAGGAGAATTGACCGTTACCTCTTCCCCATTAACATACATCTTAACGACCCCATAAGTTCCAGAGGAGCTAGAGCCATCATAGGTAAGCGTGAAATGTATAGGGTTACGGTAATCTGTTTCATCATTAGGCGTTTGCCATTGAGATGTCCGTGAGCCATTACTAAACCAAAACTGTGTGGTTCTATGAACGCCTGCTGTCCACCTGAACCCACCGCTACCACCAGCTGCAAAGTTCATGATCGCAAAACTTGTGTTTGTTGTACTGCTTAGGTCACACCACCCTGACAAAGTGAAAGAGTCGCTGCCTGCGAATTGCATTGAGTTAGGATTACCAAGATCTATATAATCATCAACACCGTCAAAGGAGGCGCAATGGCTGTTGGTTAAGTCAAGATTATACTTCACACGCCCCGTGTGTTGAAGCGCGCGACCTTGAACATCTTTCGATGTATCTGATTCATCTCGCGGTATATACCTTTCTGTCGACCCGTCGCTGATTATAATACTGGCATTATCGCCAGCAACGCTTTCAATCCACTCGCTACCACCTACATAGGTCCAGTTGCGGTAAGGGGCCTCGTTTTTTGTTACCGTGACATAGTCAAATCGACCATTTGGTTTTCTTTGAGCGCTGCCAGCCTGAATACTGGTGAAAAGCATAGAAAGCGTTCCAAAAGATGCCCCCCCGACATTGCTCACAGAATAAGACGCAAGAACAGTATTAAAATCACCCTTATCTCTGATATATACATTGTAACTCGCATCATTTGATGCATCTCTTGTGATCTCAATGTCATAATAAAATGTTCCTAAATCTGATAGATCAAGACCTGTAGATTGACTATAATAAGATCCTCCCATCCGTATAGCGAAGCTGTCATTTACCAGACCAAAAATGTAATTGTCATTTGATTCAGATCCAATCACTGTACCATTTGATGAATCTTGATAATCTTGCCACAATGTCTGAATACGTATTGTGTCACCAATATTCCAATGGATACCTGTTGATGCTTGTGCATAATCACCTGATTGAAACCCGTAGTTTGTATAGCCAAAGTCATTTTGCCAAGACTTAATAATGCCAATATCCGTACCATGAAACATACTCAACGTTGCATCATTAATTTCTCCGTGATTTTCATTGCCAGAAGCATCATATGATATTGATCCCCCGCCCTCATCACACTTCCAAAACCCTATTAAGGTGGCATCATAATCTCCAAGATCAGCATGCAACCGTGAAACTTCACTTGAAGAAAGAGCATTATTAAACACCTGAACGCCATAAATTGACCCATCAAAGTTATCAATCCCAGTCCTTATTGCCCCGATCAAAAACGAATTTGTGGAATCGTGAATTTCTGTAAAGCTGTCATCTTGGGTTTTAGTGACTGCTGCTTCCGAACCATCAATAAAGACCTTTAATACCCCACTTCCCCACGTAAAACCGACATGATGCCAGTCACCATCATTTACGACTGTTGTTGATTCGTAAATCTTGCTTGAGTTAGCATATTGACCATCTTCACTTAGAAAGACATCCAATACGCCAGTGGCATTAACGCCGATAAAGAAAGCTCTTTGATTGCTAAGTGTCTCGTACCTTGAAAGAACATAGTCAGTTGCCGAGGCCGTTGTCTTGATCCAAGCAAAACAGGAAAGGCTTGTTAGGCTATTTCCTATATCACCACAAGTTACGTAATCATCCACGCCGTCAAATTCATAACAGCGACCAGGCTGAACGGTTCTTATCTGTTGCCCCATCAAATCAACAATCTCACCGTTAAGTGCATCCTGTCTAAAATGCCATGTCAGCAACGATCCTGTATTTTTAGGATTAAAGCCACTATTCACCGAGTTCAGCAAATATTGTGGCCGTGCAATTTGTACCATGTTTTTCTTGTCTCTTTCAGATGTTTTCAGGTATAATCACCGCCATGACAAATGCAGAACTCATACAAAAAGTGGCGGAGTTGGAAGGCAAGATGAGCAACACACAGGACTCGCTTGGGTTCTTGTTCGTATTCTGCCTTGCTCTCATGCTTAATAAGCTCTTCGATCTTAAACCGTGGCTTGTTGATGGAAAAATTGAAAACCCAAACATATTGCTTTTAGGTCTAGCAATTATCCTTTTTGCCATACATTATCTTGGCGGTGTTTACTTCGCCTAATTCCCAACAGAAACGCCAAAATAACCTCCACCAATGCCAGATGAGAATGCAGGATCAATCGCCCCGCCAAAGCTCTGATCTTCTGCAATTTCTTTCAAAATCTTTTGCAGCTTTCTATCTCTCTTGATTCTTTGCAGCACACGCACAGCCTTATCACTTTCAAAGTCTGTCACAATGTCCGCTATTTCCTTTGCTGTCTTATCGTCAACCTGACCAAGCTTTTCAGAGATCTTTTTCAAAACCTCACTCTTACCGCCTCTGATTTGTTGCATCGCAACGGCTAACTTGTTCAAACCAAGCTTGGCAATATTTAAATCCGAGTTTGATCCGCCTATTATATTTGCCTTTGTTTCAAACCCTCGAATTTCAGCCTTCAACCTCTCTTCAAATGCGCCAAACTCTTCCTTTGACCTGAATACTTCACGTAATTGATCACGCTGATCCTTGCTGCCAAATATCTTTTTAACAGGGTCCGTGCTGCCATTATCGCCAGATCCAAGACGCACACGTCCTATTTTCTTTTGTAGGTTTTCACGCACACCAACTTTAAACGCTTCAACCTCTGATGCTGACATATCTTTCATTTTTCTGGCAATTTCTTCAGGGCGCAATCGGTCATATATTCTGCCGTCTTCAACCGCCCCAAGAACCTTTGAATCATCGGCATAAATCTTCAAGGCTTGCCTGTATCTTGGATTTTGACGCTTTAATGTGCTGGTTAAATAATCTGCTGCCTCTGACGCTCTGCGCCCATCATTATTACGCCCTGCACGGTATGCCTCCCTTGCTGTTTGATTCAGCTTTTTCTTCACTGAATCAAGAACAATAATATGATTATTTGGTAATTTACCAAGACTGCCGATTGCGCCTTGCTTATAACCGCCAACCAGCATGTCATCTGCAATTTCTTTTCTTGCTGTTGCAAGGGCATTTTTTACCATTGTATGATCTTTTATTAATGAATCAACAACAGGGTCTTTAATTAAGATTCCCTGCGCATTACTGTTTGATACAATACCAGACTCCCTCACACCAAAGGCACGATCATAGAAGTTCTTGGCCTTACCTGCTCTCTCACTAATGATTTCATCAACATGTTGAAAATATTTACCAACGGGCGAGATGCTTCTTGTTAATTCTTGATATGTGCGATCAACTGCACCGCTGGCACGATCATCAAGTCTTTTTGTTATAATATCCCTTGCAGACCCAGACCTTCCTGCCAAACCTCTGACTTGCCCCTTAAAATCAGCACCAGAAATATCAGCCAATGCCACTGGCGTTTTATTTTTTCGACTATCTGAAAGCTCACGTATCGCCGCTCCAAAATCAAAGTCCTCTGGCAGAGATGCACCAATTTGCCTTTCCGCACTCGCAAGGGAAGATGTGGGTTGTGAAGATGGGCTTTCAACAACGCTTTCTACAGACTGTTCCGCCGCCTGCCTTGAATTAAGTATCTTGTTTGCCAGTGGTTTTAGTGCTGGCTTTGCAACCCTAGACAAGGCTGCGACGGCAGGAGGTAAAACAGCACCAAACCCTGCGCCGAGATTTCGCACGCTTCTTGCATTCTCTTTTCTTGCTTCATACCCACCTTCACCAGAGCCAAAACCGTAAGCATATCCGCTTCCTGCACCTGTTGCAGCCCCTACCAAAGATTTACCCCGCAAAGTTGATGGATTTAATACCGCACCAAGAGCCTTGGGTGCATGCCTTGCGGCAAGTCGTGTCAATCCAACGCCACCCACTATGCCGCCAGCCGCATCACCAATAAAAGCAGGAACAGGATTCTCACTGCCAAAGTTTTGATTAAGGTCACGCACAGATTGCGCCTTTTCATTGTAAGCCCTTCCAGCCTCAGCAATCGGATCAACAACCTTATCTTTTCTACCCAAAGCATAGTTAATGATATTTGCTGCATTTGCCCCTGCAAAAGTACCCGCCGCATCAATACCGCCTTGAGCCTCATCAAATAAACCACCAGAAAGCATATCACCAGCACGCTGCCCCATGCCGCCAATGGTCTTTGCTGTCTTCGCAAAATTAGAATCATCAGGTTTAATTAAATCACTGCCAATCGTGTGATCTCTCACCTGATCAATACTTACGCCTTCTGATGCAATATATCCGTCAATATCAGATTCTGGCGCATTCATGCCAGCCATCTTTGCGACATTTCTTTTAATGCGATCTAAATCTGCCATTATTCAAGTCCATATTTTGTTTTGAAGTTACTGGAACCCTCATTTTGGGCGGATAGTTCTTTTTGCACACCTAAATCAACAAGACCGTATGAGTTGGCAACAGAGGCTTTTGATTCATTAACTTTCTCGACAACCCTCTTTAATTGCGCCACAAGACCATCTTTCCCGAGTCTCTGGGCGGTAATAGAGTTTGGATCGCTAAGAAATCTTTCAAGAATAGCAATATCAGGTGCTTGAAGTGCCCCCAATTCAAAGAGGTTTTTCATCTCAACAATCAATTCACCATGGGCTGCATCCAAAGATTTTCCCTCTGGACCGTGAGTAAACTCATATCCAAATGCGCCAGGAGCATATCGAGGGCCGCCCAACTCATCCAACCTTGCTTTGTAGTTGTCAACAGCCTTTGCAACAATATCATACTGTTTATCAATATCTCTTATCTTTGATACGTCTGATTTTGGCAAAGTGTGTCCTTCAGGTAAAACAAATCTCTCACCAATTTTCTCACCACCTGTAGAAACAACATTATTCACTGGAAGGCCCATCTTCTGACGGTCCTGGATAACGGCTTGCTGCCCCGCCATATTTGCAAGCGCGACATCACGCTGGTTATCCAAAGCACCTTGCTTTCTGTCCTCAGCGTCAATCTGGAATTGGTTTCTTATATTTAGTCCCTGCTTCAACCTGTCCAAAGATTGATAATGATTTATAAGGCCCTTTGTAAATTCGTCTTGCTTGTTGATCCAGTCCGCATTGCCTTTGTTAAGGCCCATGCTGACCTTTAAGATCATCGCGCCAAGATTGTCTGTATCATTAATCTGTGCCGCACCAAGCCCTGCACCGCTGAACAAGTAGTCGTTCTTGTTGTTCCTATCTGCCATCTGCTGCCTAAGCTGATTCATCTGTATATTAATAGCTGTTTGTGGATCCTGAATGCCCAACTTAGGCGGCTCTTCAGGCAGCAATAAAAAAGGTTTAACCATTCTTTCCCCCTAAGAATTTTTTTTGTAAAGACCAAACTGATTGCCAATTGACGCAGCTCCAATACCACCCTGCAGCATCCCCGCAATACGATTTGATTCCTGCGTTGGCTGATAACTTGGCACACCTGCAAGGGTTTGCTGCTGTTGCTGCATCAGCTTGAACGGCGTATCTAGAACACCTTGATTATAATCACGCTCATAACCGCCGACGCTTAACAATCCATTAAGGATGCCTGTGTCACGCTCGTTCTTACGCAGTGCTGCAAGGCCCATTGCATCAGACGCATTAAGGCGTGTTGCCGCCTCTTGTGTCGTGAACTGGTTATCAAGGGACAGATTATTGATTGCCTGATTATAAGCGTCATAATTTGCGCGCCCTGTTGTGTCAGAAACATTCGTTAAATAATCCTGTGTCACTTGCGCATTATTAAGTGCCTGTGCTGATCCGCCAAAATTCCCCGCCTTTGTCATCGCAGCATTTGTGGCTGATTGATTCATCTGATATTGATTTTGCAGCTCACGCAATGTTGGCGTTAACACTTGGTCAAGATAAGGGTTCATATACCCTGATAAATCCGCACCCTTAATCTTTTGCAGCTCAAAGTTCTGCCCAACATCCTGTGCGATACCGTGCCCCACGCCCATATCATAATTGTTAGGCAATTGTTCTGCATAGTTATATGCCGTTACCTCGTTAGGCGTTGCATGTGCTGTGAATGCAAAAGGATCTGTATTTGCTGTGCCAATATTACGCCTTAACTGTTCGGCGTTTGCACCTGTCTCGCCTTCGTAAAGCTTCTCAAGATAACTTTTCTTTTGACCGCCTAAACCGCCTGCGATTGATCCTAGGGCGGGAAGGGCGTACTTTGCCGCCGTTGCCATTGTGAATGGATCTGCCATTTTATTTCCTCCTTATGGTTTCATGCCTGAATCTTGAATCTCGATATTAATGCCGCCCTTGCGGGTGTATGTCGGTGTGCCTGTGCCTTTTTCACGCACAGAAACAAAAGATGCCGAAAGGCTTAAACTGACATCCGTTGTTGCGGCATTATATGAATAAGGACCGCTTTCAAGGTATGTGTCCGCTGGCCTGTTCTTGGTCTTGATTGTTAAATCAACCCCCCCTTGCAGCCCTTTATTATCTGGGATAAATTTGTCAATATCTGCCATGTTTTCACCAAACAGGATAGAAATAGGAACCGTTTCATATTCCCAAGGAATAGGTCCGCCATTCTCATCGGTGTAACCTTTTTCATGATACAGGACCGAACCATCATATTTTACGCCAACAGGGTATTCGGCAACCGCACCAGACCACCAAGCCGTGCGATCAGATGTCCTTGTACACCAAGAAAAATCACTGACGTTTACGCCTACAAGGCGGCTGATTTCCAACGTGTTGTCACGGCGATCAACATATGACCATGTGATTTCCTTCACGTCTTTATCATAATGCGCCACAACCTTTTCAATCTGTGATGGTTTATGATTGTCACGAATATCTTGCTTAATGTAGCAAGGGATCTCACCCACTGTGCCATTTGAATACTTGTAAAAGCCTGACTTATGTGTCATCCAAAACACATCACCATTAATTGTAACAACGCTGTCTTTTGATATTGGCGGTGCTGCCAGCTCTACAAAGTCAGAGGCGTAAATAACTGTGTTTGGATTGCCTTCATAGGTCAGCGTAATAAGCTGATCGCCTGTAAAAGCAATAATGTTTTTTCTGGCGCGCACAACATCAATAAAGCCGCCGCCCTGCCCCAACACCAAAAACCCTGCCTGGCTTGTTTCTGTGACCGCCCAATCTTCATAATTGTTCTGATTCGTCCACCTTGCCAGATAAGGCTTGTATTCGCCTGTAGTTGGATCATTCGTGCCAAATGCCATCACATGATGTTGCGGTGTGACCAATACGTGATCGGCCCTTTCAGGTGCATTATAAATCTGTATGGCGCGACTTGTCACATCACCGCTCCAGAAGAAAATGCCCTTGCCCTTTGGGTTGGCGATTAGCTGATCGTCCCATTTTTCCAAAGACCATTTACGAGGAAAAATATGATCTTGATCGCTTGTGCCGTAACCGCCAACGCCGTATGGCCCTGTCCCAAATCCACCAGAATCACCATTAATGCGCCCTGACTTCAAGTAATAAAGATAACGGAATGTGCCACCCCCACCTGAAACCGTTGACGTTGCCGCCGCGCTATGCGTGATTGTGAAGTTATCATCATCAATTTTTGTGACAACATATTCACCGCTTAACGTCACACCTGCAATGGACACATCATCCAACAATTCAAAGCGATCATTCGTATCACGACCATGTCCAGTGATATTAAAATTAAATACCGCCTCTGTATCTGTTGAATCTATGACATCAGTTTCACTACCTGAATCATCAAAATATTTATAAGCAATTGCTGATCCACCAGCCGAGCCAACCGTTGACGTTGCCGCCGATGTGAAGTCAAAGCTGTAATTATCTGCGTCTGCTACCGCCTTCACCGTGAACTGACCATTTGGTGTAATGCCGCCAACCGCCTCAACGCCTGAAAACTGTATAATATCGTCCACCGCAAGACCGTGAGCCGTATGTGCAACCGACACCGTAACGCTGGTATCTGTCGTTGATATTGCGCCTGATAACGTTCCTGTGCGCGCCTCAATTGGCGTGATGTCATAAAGCGTATTGCCCTTAAACACCTGTAAATGTGTGTGCGTGCCAAACGCAAACAAAAGATTGCCGTCCTTCTTCCATCCCAACATATTGCGGCATACACCGCTTAAAGCTGTTGATGATAACGTTTCATAGCCTCCAACAGCCTGAAAAAAACCCTCCACAAAGCGACCATAATCCGTATATCTGAAATCACCACGCCCAGGACGCTTTTGTATTTTGCCAGACGCATCTATAGATATAGCGGTATCGCTGTCATCCAGGTTTAATCCTGGACGCAGGGGAATGATTGAAATTTCTGCCATGCTAGTACCTCAACACCAAATAGCCACCTTTTGCAGCAGTTGAATAAACTCCTGCTGCGCCGTTATAGCTGGCGTTATAATCATCATCAGATGTGTTTGCGGGTGCGGTTCTTGATGCACCTTGATAATATGCCGTGTCTACCCCAGTCCCTATAATGTAGGATGATCCGCCACCACCACCGCCAGCAGCACCACTTGAAGATCCACCATCTCCACCAGCACCACCGCCGCCGCCGCCATAATAGCCGCCACCAGCACCACCGCCGCCTGATCTGTATCCGCTTAATCCTGTTCCAGCGGGGCTGTCATATCCACCGTCACCACCTTGCAAAGACGTGCCAGCCTTACCACCAGCGGCAGAGCCGCCACCGCCATCATTCCCGCCTGCTCCACCTGATACAACCGTGCCTCCACTTCCGCCAGATCCAAGATTTCCTGATCCTGTTCCGTCTGTGCCATCTTCACCGCTCGGCGCACCGCCTCTACCGCCAGATCCACCTGGATTTCCACCGCTTCCAGCATCAGCAGATCCACCAGCACCACCGCCGCCAGCAATAACAAGAGGTGTTGCGCCTCTAAATATGCCAGTGTAGCCGCCGCCATTTGCACCTTCAAAATCAACACCAAAACCGCGCACACCAACCCCTGTTGACTCGGATGAGGGAGTTGCCACATTAGAGCTTTTCCCCAAGAGTCCGACAACGTAAGAGAGTGTTTCGCCAGGTGTCACAGGAACTTTTGCCGTAACACTTGCGCCAGATGCCCCGCTGCCTGAATTTGATGTGTTATTGCCACCCTCACCCCATCCGCCACCAGCACCCCAAGCCTTTACAATTAGCTTTGTGACACCAGCAGGAACAATAAAGCTTCCCGAAGATGTGAAAGTTTGGATGTTTTCAAATGTTTGACCAGCAAAACATCCTGCACGAAGTCCAAACATCAGCTATGAATCCCCGCAATCCAAATTTCGTTTTCTTTTCTTTTTTTTGCGCGACCTTCAGAATACTGTGTGAAGGTAGCCGTTGAAATCGTGTCTTGCGTTAAGGAAGACACAAGAACGTCTCCGCTTGCACCCACCAAAGACATGCCTCCAGTGCCACCAATACAAAAATCAATTTCCGCTCCAATCGGTGCGTCGCCTGGGAATGTGATTGAAAAACCTGATGCGTTTGAAAACAAAATATCACACCCAACATCCGTTAAATCAAGCGTGCGGCTGCCGCCGTTATCCTCGAATGTTCTGCGCCACCCCTCTAAAGGGACATCAAAATCAACAAGACTTCCACTTGATCCAGAGATTGTGATTTCTCCGTCAATCTCTGAAATATTAGACAGATCTGCCTTCGCCACCTCATGCCCGCCAGCCGTTACGCCGTCTTGAACACGAAGCGTGCTTTTATCCGTGTCAACAACGACCTCGCCCACAAGCCCTGTGAACGCATCATTTTCTGCCGTTGTGCCGCGTCTTCGTTGATAAGCTTCTGATCCGCTGCCGCCTGTTAAATCGCCCCAGTCATTATCATTCGGAGAGCCAATTGCGGCCTGTACTGCTGCAATCAAATTGTCAACATACTGCTTTGTCGTAGCGTCAGTTGTTGCCGTTGGCGTGCCAAGATTTTGCAGCCTACCGCCGCCCATTGTCGTACCCGCCACAAGGCGCACATTCGTGCCATCAGAAGAAATCACCGCAAGCGTTCCTGCCGTCAAGGTGATGCCTGTATCCCCAGAAAGCTTCAGTGTTAATGTATAACCGGTTGCGTTATAAGCGACCTTTACAAACTCTGTTGAGGGAAATGTGACAGATGCCGCTGCCGACATTCCACCATCGGTAAATTTATAGCCTGCCTGCACAAACTCATTTTGAATGTAATTAGGGTTTGTAAATGTTTTGTCACCTGTTAAAGAAACTGTCTCAAAGCCGTTAATATTATCATCAAGCTTTTGAAAGATTTCATTAAGGTTTGGGTCGCCCCAATTATCATCATTGGTATTATATTCTTGCAGCCGCGCATTATTGTGCGGTGATAGTGAATCCGTCATTTTCTTCCCCTATAAAGTCGTGCCATCAACAATATTGATCCAATCCGTTCCATCGCTGTACGCAGGCACAACATCGCCTGCCGTTTTATCAACCATGATGATCCGATCACGCCACTCTCTCAGTGAGGCGTCCGGCAATCCTGCTTGTGTTATTTTTCTTGGATGAACAGGTAGTAACCCGCCCAGTTCAAGCGCACGAATGCGCCTCTCTAACAACTCGACATTGTTAGTTAATTTTTGAATCTCTTCTTGCATAATTAGCTCGGTGTTTGCGTCAACGTTGACCCCGACCAGTCTTCACCCTCATAATTCATACGAAGCTCATCAACTAGGTCTTGATATTTGTTTTCCCACAACGCCATTCCTTGTGGATTTTTAGAATATCCCTGTGTCTCTACAAGGCAGGCATACAGAAGCAGCTCTGGCACATTATCTGTCAGCCAGTTTGTTTGATTCGATTCCGATAATGACGTAATAGTCTTTAAATAAACGCCCTTGACCGTATAATTGCTATCTGGATACGGGCCAAAGATAAAAGCATCATTCTCACGTGCAATATATACTGGCTTGCCGTCTGCACTGCGCGTTGGATAATATTTATAAATCCACTTTGCAGATTTTCTTTCTAAAGCTTGCGTGGGGCTACCGTCAATGTAAGCGTGCTTCAGGCCCACATATCCCGTTGGCAATGCAACCTCGCCAGATGAAATCGTCTCACTTAAATCAGCTTCCATGCCGCGCAAGAAGTCTTTACAGTCCCTTGCGATACGACGCTCGCCCAGCGCAACAAGGCTATCTATAATATCATCAAGATCGGTGCGCCGAAGCCATGAAGCAATATTTAATTTTAAGCTGTCAAACGTATTCATCTACACCGCCCCATGAGACGTGCGGAAGAAGCGATTATCAGGATCATTCAACCACTGTTTCATTTTCTTCTTATCGTCCCAGATTTTTCTTTTAATCAAATCCTCAACAACAACGGCAGGTATGCTTGCAACATGACGCATGTCTTTAGATGGCGTGTATCCAGTTGTTTCATTGTAAAGCGCTTTGTTGCTCTTCAAGACTGATTCAACATCCTGCACACGCTCAACAATCATCTCGTCTTTTAGGTCATCATAATGACCGACTGTTTTGATTCCGCCCTCATTATCAATAATTCTTTTTTCCATGGATCACCTGCCCATCGGAGTGATGTATAACGTGCCGCCAGTCGATCCTTCAATCACAGCAACTTTTTCACCTGGATGAATGTGAAAATAACGCTCCCCCTTATCACCGCTAATCAGCATTGATGTATTGGCAGCCGCCGTAGGATTGCTGCCAAACTCAACAAAACAGTCTTCCGTTGCTACAAGACGAACCTCAAAGCAATGGTCTGGCATTACTGCGGATTGCGCAGATGTGCCATTAAAAGAAACCGCTTCGGATGCCGCAATGGGACGAAGTGTTTGGAAATGACCTTTGTAACTTCCCATTATTCATCTCCCTTGCCAGTGATGGCTTCTTTTACCTTCTCGACGGCTGTTTTTTTCTTTGCAGACTTTTTGACCTCAATCTTTTTAACCGCCCCCCTAACGCCAAACACGCGTGACTCTTTCACGTCATGCTCAATACCAAGGACATAATTAAAGCCGTCTTTTTCAAACTCAAGCGCAGGTTTTTCTTTGATGTCGGCGACCTTCACGTCGCCCATAACGTGCATCAGTCCCTCTTGACCAATCGCGACAATACGCAGATCAAAAATTGTGCCGCTATCATCAATAAATTCTAATTGTTTTTCTTCTAGCATTCTTCTTACTCCATAAAAAAAGGGGGCGCAAAGCCCCCAAGGTTAAGGTTTAACTAACAATTAAGAAACGTTTAGGTCGGCAACAACGCCACTTGCAGCTTCATTTTTCGCAACAAGTGTGTATTCAGCAAGAACTTGCTTTTTCATGCTGTTCCCTGTTTTAGCTAAATCTTGCACATTGTGGGGCTGAAGATACGCAATAGACCACATATCCTTTTGAAGAATGTGTGCTGTACGATCGCGCTGAAAACGATTCGGAATCACCTTCATATCACCAAAATCAGAAACATAAATATCGACGACAGCATTCAAAGCTTTATCTTTTGTTTCAGTGAACTTCGTTGCACCACCTGTGAAACCAGAGAAAACTTGCTTGTTAATAGGACCAAGCATAATGCAATCAGGATTACCACCTGCAACATAAACTTGCTGAATTACGTCTTTGACAAGTGTTTCTGTGAATGCACGCTGCGTTCCATCAGTGGCTGCTGCAGATGTTGAACCACTCACGCCTGCCGTACCAGTCGTTGCGCGATTTGTATTTGTTGTGTACCAAGATTCAAGAGAGCGAAGCTTTCTTGCTGTTGAAGAATTACCAACAACCCGCGCTTGATTACCTGTGATGATTTTTTCCATATCACGCTTCAGCTCTTTCGCAGCCTTAACGACCTGAAAAGCAAGTTCTGATTTACGACCAGCTTTTTCAATTGCTTCTTGCGTACCAGATACGACAACAACCTTGTCACTGATCTGTGTGTAGTTTTCGGCGCGTGTTGTTGATGCAAGCGAGCTGCCAGCTGCTTCATCACCTTCAATAGCAGCGTTTGAATCATCTGCTGCTGCAAGTGAGTCTGTTTGCCACCCATGAAGTGTATTTGTTGCCTTAGCCGTGCCGGCCATCGACATGAAAGGTGTATCAACTGGTGAAATATTCGTTACAATATCGCTTAAATCCTCACGGTTGCCTACTGCATCGTAAGAATCAAAAGTATTAGTTGGTTGTGCCATTGGTAAGTCCTCCTTTTAAATGTCACAGTGGTTAAAGAAGACCTTGTAGGATCTTCGCCTGATCTTCCGTAGAAGTGACGCGCTTCAATTGCTTGATCGCATCCTTTCTTGTGGAAGATAAGTTTTGTACGCCCTTGTTGGGCGTCATGTGCTTTGGAAGATCTTTCACCTTCTCTGCGCCCTTCGCGGCTTGCGCTTTCAATTCGCGCCCCTCAATCGCCTCAAGCAGGATCGGAATCAAAACATGATGCCCTGAAATCGTACCAAGTTTTCCGATTGCCTCATCGGGATAGCCTTTTTCTTTAAGGTAAGATGATATTCTTGCAGAATCCTTCGCCAGCACCTTTTCATCTGACCATGTGGGAATGGCTTCGAGAATTCTTTCGCGCTCGGCTTTTGCCATTTCTTCGGCTTGCTTCTTAGACTGCGTGCTGCGGCTTTCATTGAGCTGGCTCGCTTTTTCGTCATGCTGTAACTTAATTTGTGTAAGTTGCGACCTCATAGTGTCTAGTTCCATTTGCGCCGCTGATATTTGCGTGAACAATTCAGGTGATTCTTCTGCGATCTGCGTCATCGAACGACCGCCCTTTGCTTGTGTGATTAAACCTTCAGTTTGGGCAATTGCATCACTCATTTGTGTGTGCTGGAAGCGAAGCATATTAACGGCGTCCTCCGTGACCTCATCACCAGAAGACTCTTCTTGCTTTGTGGCATCTTGCTTTTCTTCCTTTTGCTCCGCCTCTTCTTGTGTATCTTCCTGCTTCAATAACCCGATCTTAGGAAGGTCTTCTTCCTGCTTTTCGGCTACTTCTTCTTTTTCAAGTTCCGCATCATCATTTTGATCTTCTTGGCTATCTTCTGTTTCAGCGTCATCTTCTTTGGCGTCATCTTCGGCCTCATCGGTGTTATCATTTTTAGCCCCTTCTGTTTCAGGTTCTTGCATCTCTTGGTTTTCAGGCGCGGGTTGATTAATGCCTAGTCGCTCTTCTAAAATGCCCGCCGCTTGATCGTCTGTAAGCGGACCGTCCACTTGCTCTGGTGCTGCTGATTCTGTTTGCATGCTACTTTCCTTTTCTAAACCTGTTTATTGTTTGCTCGGCGACCTTGCCGCTCTCTATGACAGCCAAAAGATGACCTTTGACTTTATCCAATGAACTTGCCGCAATATGCAGCCGCTCACGCCCCGCAACATCCTTTTCGGATGTTTTCAACCACGCGTCCAAATAAGCCCTTCCAACGACTTCAAACGCTTCATTTAAGTGTTTGTTTTCCATCAGGTCGCGCACTTCTTTCGCACGTCTTTCCTCTTCGTAATCACGTAGATCACGATCCATCCTGTCAAAATCTGTCATGATTATTTACCTAAAAACGTCTGGGATATTTCCGTCCCCACCTGGGGCGTTAGTTGCAATTTTCTGGACCTCTAGTGCGGTTTCTCTGTTCATTTGTTCTGCTTTCAAAGCAAGTTCTCTATCTTTTCGATCCTGCTCTCGAACCTTAATTGCAATTTCTGCATCTGTTCTTTTGTTCATGTCGGCGATTTCCGCCTGCGCCTTCATCATCTCTGGTGATGGCGGCTCTTGCTGTGGTGGTGGCGGTTGATAGCTTTCAAGTTCAGGCATAAACATCTCTGTTGATTTCTGCCCGCTATTCTCAATGATTTTTTCCATCGTGTGATGTAGATATTTAACGCTTGTCAACGGACCATCAACACCACCTTGCACGGCAATCGCTTCTTTTTGAACATTCAAAATATTATTAAGATGCGCAAGGTTTTGATCTTTATTCCCTGTGCCAAGCCCGACTTGGACGGTCAAGTCCATATCTGGATCCCACTGGCCAGGACTCATTTCAACCCATTGATTGCGAAGCCGTATCATTTCTGATTTTTGCGAGTCCGCATTTCTAACGACCGTATTCAACAACAACTTAAATAAACGCTTCACGCCAGTTTCTGCAAAGATACGCGCAATCAACTCAATGCGCTGCTGGCTGGCGTTCATAATCTGGTTAATGCCTGATGCCGTTTTGTTTAACGTGTCAGCATCCATGCCCTGCGTATATTTTGTTACGCCTGTGCGCTCTTCACGGATATTATTCATCTGCTCCAACATGCCAAAGGCTTGTTGTGATAATGGCTGTGTAACAAGAGGCTGAATGGCTCCAATGCTTTTGGCTCGAACAACACCGCCAGGACGATTGGTCATCAGGTCGTCAAGGTTTACTTGCCCATCAACAACAACATTGCGGCTGTTATTTGTCAGATACATGTTATCTAGAATCTGGCGCAATATCGTTGACTTGATCTTTTGCAGGTCCATAACAAGATCGGCAACGGATTGACCGTAGAACTCATGTGGTGTTGGCACAGGACAAATTGACGCAAAAGGTTTTTCTTCTGCCTTCTCAACCTCCATTACCTTACGTTGACCACCCGCGACAACAATACGATTCAGCTCTGCAATGCCGTCATCATCAAGATCAATGTTCATATAACATTCGTAAACAGGCACTTTTGTTGTTTGGTCATCTCGATCATTATCATCCCAATCATCATACAATTCCCGCGATTGGCTTGATTCATCGATGCTTAAAGCATCATCTGATGTCAGCTCGTCAACCTCTTTGCGGCTATAACCCATCTCGATTAGATCGGATCGTGATTTCTCACAATAATGTGCAACAAATGTTGCGTCTTCAATTGTCTTCGCGCCACTGTCAATCAAGAACTCTTCAGGCGGTAAATTGTAAACTCTTAAAGTGTCTTTCTTTTTTGTCGTACGAACAGTAAACCTGTGAAACTTGTTAACAACACCAAACTCGTCAGGTTCTGATTCTGTTTCTGTGTGATCTACAACTTCAACCTTATTGCCGTTTTCATCTTCTTTGCCGTCTCCGATCTCATCCATAAACACGCCAAAAGCCATGTCATTGACTTCAGGAAAGGTTTCTTCTTTAACCTTCTCTTTTGTTTGCCAGCCATATTTAACAACGCCGTTCTTCTGTAAAAGGGCATCCTTGAACCACGTGTAAAGCACAAGAAAAGACGTGTTTTCCTTGGTAAAAATATAATTGACATAATCGGTTGCTTGTTTTGCGCCAGCTTCATCTTCTGGCCCCTCTGGATCAAAGTTGACAGGGCTGTTTGTGCTGGTAAATATCTTCATCAAGTCGGGCAGAATCCACTCGATCACCTCTGCAACATCCGTTGACACAACTTTGCTGCGCCCCTCGACCTCATCACCAAAAGGCTTGCCAAAATAGTAATCCATTGCCCTTTTGCGCTCGGCCTTCAACGTGCCATCAGCGTATGATTTGGCGTCATCAATAGCTTTCGATACCTTGGCTTTCAGCTCGTCTTTGGTAAGTTTTCCAGTTTTCATTGGTTACTTCTTTTTCACTTTATCAAGACGACTTGCGGCAATATTGAACTCTTTCAACATTTGTGCTGTTGATTGCTTAAAATCATTGGCGGTTTGATCAAATCCATTAATGATTTCCTCACGCATTTTAATCAGGTTATTTTGAACATGGTCATGTTCAGCGCGCAGCTGGTCGATATATGCAGGGTCAAGTTTTGCGAGCTGTTTTTGAATGTTTTCAAAACCACTCTCAAAGCTGGCAACTGCTTCCTGAACCTTCTTTTCAAGGCGGTCATAATTATTCGTCAAATTAACAATTTGTCGGTGATCTTTTTGACTCTGATGATTATTCATCACGACTCTATTTACTTCTTCCATGCTTTCTACTCCTTTGTTAAACAATCCAGCGTAAATCTTGTTTTACTGGCTTCGACCAATCACTGACCGAATCACTGCCCCAAGCGAACGTAAGCATCATCGCTTCTGCAAGGTCTGGTGATGCAACGCCACGCTTCTTCATCTCGTCTTTGCTTTCGATTTTCAGCTTACCGTTTGACGTAAAATTGTATTTCGGTGTGCAAAGCTCTGCGATCAGCTCTTTGTCTTCGGGCATCTTGACATCACGTGCCTCGAACCATTCACGCATGTGCCACCACAAATCATCTTTTAGCTTGAGATAACGCTTACCAACACTCGGCACTTCTGCGACATTGACGCCGTAAACAGGCAAGCCTAACTCTCTCAAGCGGTCCACTACCCCTGCTCCAAGCCCAATCACATCAACACAAATCATCTTAGGCTTGTAGTTTTCGTGCGTTTTGTCGTACTCCGCCTTAACGATTCCGCAAAGCTGCATCAGGTCTTTTCCCTGCCATGATTTAATTGGCTCGGTGATTGCGTTCCCTTGTCGCTTAGCAAGAGCAGATCTATCACTGCCAAACCTTGCAACATCCAATCCCCAAATAACGGCTGCCGAACTAAGTGTTTCAATGTCACGATGAACGGCTGACTCGACAAGGTGCATGGGAATGACAACATCATCTTCACTGTCTGGAAAGTCGCCAAGAACACGAATGCGATAAACATTAGAATCCTCGCCATATTTTTCCTTCATCTCTTCGATGAAATCTTTATCAACCGTCGGCACGTCTTCGCAGGAGACCTTAAAGGTTTCCCAAAACTTGCGTGCTGTATGGAACGCCTCAAAGAAGTATCCCGACCGCCTTGTCGGGTTTCCTGTCATAACGGTCTTTGCACCCTTTGTTGACATTGCGCCCTGACCCACCTCAAAGATGATGTCTTCAACACCTGAAGCCTCATCAACAATGAACAGCATGTTTTCACTGTGAAACCCCTGAAATGCCTCTGGCTGGTCACGTCTTGCCGTACGTGCTACCGCAAAATTATCTAATCCTTTTATTTCAATGCGTGTCTCATTGATCGTAATCATGTCACGTAATTCTTTTGGCATCTTGCCGTGCCACTTCTTAACCTCAGACCACAACACGTCTTTCAACTGATGTGATGTCGGTGCAGTGCAAGCAACTTTCGCAGGGTGACGTGTACACAGCCACCACAGAATCAACCAAGACAAATAAGCCGTCTTGCCAACCCCATGACCCGACCGAATCGCAACCTTTTTACTTTTAGCAACCTTCCTAAGCCCTTTGGCTTGCCATTCTGATGGCGTTGCACCGAAGACATCTTCAACAAACGCGACAGGATCATCCATCCATATCTGGACTGCTGTCATTATCTCTTCGTCGTTCATTTGCGATCTTTATTTTTTCAGTAATTGAATCACCTATATTCACGGCGATCTCTATATCCTTGCCAAACATGCCAAGGTGCTTGCCAAGCAATTCCTGCGCTTTAATTGCGGGTGAAAACTGTCTATCTGCCTCCGCTCCCTTAGACAATCGAATCAGGTTTTTTGTCACCTCTTTGATTGTGATTTCAAACTCCTTGTCGGCTATTTTCTGGGCTTCTTCTTGAAGCTCCTTAACCCTTGCCGTCACATTGTCCTGCTTCAAAAGAAGACAAGCCTTCGAGTGAATTGTCTCCTGCTTCATGTTTTCAGCGTTGTATGCAGACCTATATGCCTCGGAAGCGTTCCCGCCATTTTCAACGTAAGCTCTAGCAAAAGACTCTTGCTTTGCCGTCAAACCTTTTTTAGACATTTGTCATATTCTCATGCTTGGACCACAAGACCCTTCAATGCTGTAAATGGCATTAACTCCTGGGTATCTGATTAATTCTTTTTTCTGTTCAGTTAGAATATTGTTTGCTGCTTCAACCAATTGCGGATAAGACACATGTCTACCGTTCAAATATGCCCTATACGTTTTTTGGCAAACGCTCGCTTTCCCATTAAGGGCGATCAAGGCTGTCATTATCGGGTCAGAAGTGTGACCGTTTCTTTTTGATTCTTTAGCCTCTTGCTCTTCAAGAATCTTTTTAAAATCATAAAACTTGGCCTTGTAATTGTTTCTCATTTTCATGACCTGCTTAACGGTCAGGCTGTAATCCTCTGCAAGGTGGCTAGGTTTTTCACCCATCGCCAATGACATCAGCAAATCATCACGATCTTCCTTTGACAAAAGAGCCTTGCCCATCATCATCTAAACATCCTTAAATTTTGACATAAAAAAACCACTCGATCCCCAAAGGGAAGGAGCGGCTCGGAAAATGAAAAAGCTTCTGAAAAAGCAATTGAGAATGAAGCGATCAACCTTTCGGGTGCATTCCCCCATTCTCAAAATTAACATACCATTTTTTGTGTCACTTGTGTCAAAACTGTACTTACTTTTTTTCACTTTTTAACATTATCTATATTTTTCAATGCCTTATCTAAATAAAAAATAGCAACATCAAGGCGTCTATTGGCTGTGCTGCGTGATATTTTCTTTTTTGCAATTTTCTCCAGCTTTCTCTGTATGCCCGCCCAAGGCAACCCAATAGCAAACGCTGATAGCACGCATCCTGACTGTTCACCTTCTATTTTATCAACTTCTCGTATCCCCTCATAAATGACCATCGCATCATCAATTTCCTGTGGGCTTGGCCTTTGGAAAAATTCAACATCATCATGTTTATAAGCATCTCGTGGATCATGAATCACTTCAGGCCAGATTGCCGCCTCTGCTTTTGTAAGACAGGCCTTATGATCGTCTCTAATGCGTAGCCATACATCACCAGCAACACGTAACCTTTCTTTCCACTGCTTCAGCTCATCCTTGTTCATGTCTTTCCCCCCTCATGCCCATAAATAAAATTGATTTCATTGTCTGATCGTAATACTTAACGGCTTGGATGATTTCATTCGCCGATGGAAAGAAGCCACCCTGCTTACGCAAATCATCAATGGCCTTCATCACCGCATAATCACAATATCCCGCAAGATCATCAGCAAGATCATTCAACATCAGTGTATATTGGTCTTCTGTGCCTTTGGCAGTTGGGCGGTAAGCTGTTAGCTTCGAGATGTATGCCAAGCGGTTTGATTTTGTGGATGGGCGACAGATCTCTTTCAAGATATCAACCTCTCCATCGCTAAGGTCACGTGATAACCCCCTGCGCCTTACCATCGTCTTTGCTTTCCAAGGTTTTAAATTATCGCTGACATCCTCCCATGTGATATTGATTTTCGGCAACATCTCAACAAGATTATCAATCTGGATCATGTCATTTTTGGATAACAAATCCCTTTGACGCTCCAACTCCAAAAACAAATCTTCCCTCTCATCCGACAAGTAATCACCGCTTGAAATCTTCACAAGCTCAAAGCCTTTGTTCTTCTGAATAACAAGCTGATTGCCTGTGGCCTGTGCGTTATCGCGGATGACCCTGTCAATCTGTTCACCGATTTTAAGCATATTCGCTTTGCTCCCTTCGCTTTTCTGCCTCGATCAGCTTTTGTGCCGCCAATGCTGCTGGATGTGATGATTGCCGCCTCTGCTGCGCTGTGGGATCAGCACAAACAACGTTGTCATCGTCCCATTCCTCAAGGTATTTCCTGTCTTTCAGCCACCTGAAGACCTGCAACGTGTATCGATCGTTTTGCCTGCAATGGTTCAAATAACACTGCAATGCAACAAGCAAATCAACATGACTGATCTCTTTCAGCGCAGCAACGTATCGTTCAAAGGCGTCCCCTTTCGGTCCCTTTGCCACATGCTTGCCACTAGTCACCTTGATCGGGGTATAGATTTTCCAAAACTCTTCAAAACCATCCCAGAACTTTTCTTTTTTTGTTTTATTTTTTTCTTTTTTATTTAGTTCAATGGGTTTGTTCATATAAGGGTGGTCATCTAGGTGACCAGGGGGGTGGTCATTTTTGACCAGGGGGGTGGTCATTTTTGGGGTAGGGGGGGTATCTGTATCAATAACCTCTTCTGACGCCTTTTCAACAGCCTGATCAAACAAAATAAAATACCCATTGCTTGTTTGGCTGCCATCCGTTCTTACACGCTTACTTGCCTTGATATAACCAAGGCTGATTAACTGCGCTAAACCCCTGCGAACAGTCTTCTTAGAAATACGCAAATCATCTGCCAATGAACCATGTGAAGGCCAGCAATAACCGTCCATATCAGAATGCGTTCCCAGTGCCGCCAAAACCTTCAAAGAAGTCGCCGACAAATCAGGATCAAAAACCGCCTTGGATGGGATGGCAGAAAAGCGCGTTGATTTTTTCTTCATGACAAAACCCCTTCGTCTTCTAAGACCTTAATCACAGCCTCTTCGCTATAAGCCACATAGTAACCAACACCGTTGTCTTCGCACCACTTTCCATACAGCTTCTGACTTGTGCTTTGCGTGCTTTTCTTACCATGATCGTTGATTATTTTTAGTTCAACGCAGAAGCATGTTTTTTTACCCATAAAAGCAAAATCAGGCGCACCTTTAATTCGACCCATCGCCTTTTTTTTATAACCAGCTTTTGAGTTGGACTTGCCCTCATTAGGTATATGAAACCACGTAGTTTGTAGACCGCCATCAATAGTTTTCCTTCTCAGGAAATTAGCTATTTCAACTGTGAACTTATCCTCGCCTTTGAAGTTGTACGTAGGATATTCCCTGGCATCTGGCATGATTAACTCTTTTAAATCATCATCAGATAACTTTTTCTCTTTCTTCCTAAGCATATTCCCCCCTACTTGTTTTATTTATTTAGCCAGTCATTAAGCGTCGAAACGACCTCCCTCACGATTGGCTTTAACGCTTCCATCTCCTTGCAATCAATCTTTCCGTCTTCTAAAGCCTTTGCGAATTCAAATGCGGTATTAGCCGACAGCCTCAATGCTGTGTTATCTGAAACATGCTGCGGTTCATTGCGCTGAACAGACAGGTTAAGCGGTGCTAAGATTTCGTTCGCAAATTCAATGGGCAATACCGCCATATAGTTAAATAGAACATGGCTATATGGCATGGATTCACCTTGAAGATGACTCTCTAAAGTGCGGTCTTTAACATCCACCAAATCAGCAAATTTATATTTTGTGAAAGCTCCATCGCGTCCAATATGACGGCGCAATGCAGTCGTTAAGTTATCCTGATATTTTTCTCTGGAAAAAATAGAATCCTTTGACATTTCTTTGTTCACTGTTCCCCTCCTAAAATTAAATCATGAAAAATAAAAACAACTCAAAAAAGATCCCTCCAGGATCAAGTGGTCTTCCCCTCCTCTTCCTCCACTTGATCCAAAGGAGGAAGGTCATAAAAATCATTCGGCTGGACACTGCCGCCTGTTACAACGTAAATGCGACGCATGACGTCAGGCGCGGGTATGCGCTCGCCTCGGATGTATCTATAAATAGACGTGCTGGCGCCAAGACCTATCTCTTTGCAAAAGGATTCAAGCGCGATTTTCTGCTGATTAATAAACTCTTTTAATGTCATGCTGATATTTAGCCACTGTGGATAAATAATGTCAAGAAAATTTTTAGCCAAATTTAGCCAACACAGCAATTACCAGGATGGATAAATATGTGTAATATCCTCGGTATGAAAAATAAACTTGGTGAAATTAGAAAGAAGGTTGGATTAAGTCAGCAAAAGCTGGCTGACTTAGCGGACACTAACTATGTGCAAATCTCTAGGCTTGAAAATGGCGGAAGAAAACTTTCTGTTGAATGGGCGGAAAGATTGGCGCCCCACCTAAATGTAAAGGCGCAAGATCTTTTATTTGACAGCAACAAAGAACACGCACCACTAGACCTCACAATGATTAACGTCTATGACGTGGCGGCTTCTGCTGGAAGTGGCCTCGTTATTACGCAGGAAAATGTCGTCTCACAGCTCGCCTTTAAGCCTGACTTCCTAAGCGAAGTGACATCCGCACCACACAACAAGCTGGTCGCGATTAAAATAAATGGGGATTCTATGTACCCCACCCTTAACCATAATGACGTTGTGCTGGTCGATATGACCGTGAAGAAGGTCGGCAAGGACGGCGTGTATATCGTGCAATATGATGACGGCTTGATGGCAAAGCGTGTTCGCGTGGACCCTATCCGCAAGCTGGCGATTATATGCTCTGACAATACATCTTATCCACCCATTGACGGCGTAAACCCCGATGATATTAAAATCATTGGTAAAGTGGTGTGGAAAGGCAGCAGGATGTAGGGGTTACTCGGATGGAGGAAGGCACACAGCTTCGGCAGCTGGTTTTTTAATTTTATATCCCGCCACGTCAATTTTTATCGCACACATCGTGCCAAATTTGAAGCGCCAAGTGTACTATTGCGATACAGGTGTGTAAAATTGTGATGCTAGATTTTCACCCTGAAAAACAGCAGGTTAGCAACCCATTACTGATTTATCATGCCTTTTGAGCATTTAACAAAATTCCGTATTTGCTTTCGATGAGACACCATAGCACCCTCCGCTCGAAGACTTATGTCATCCTCACCCTCAATTGAAACATGAAGCAGCCAGTCTTTCGACGTTAAAGCGTCCAACATCAGCTCCGAAGCCTTTCCACCAATCTCCCCCCCAGCAAGGAACCCCCCATTATCAGCAAAGCCAACATCTTTAAAGTAATTGGATGAATTTTCTTTGGGGCCAAAAAACACCGCATTTTTTACAGATTTCTTTTTTTCGCCCTCTGATGCTGTCACCTTTAATGCGACAAACTCAGGAAACGTACTGAACGACGCCGTAACAATAACTGGCTCTTTTGCACTTTTCCCCGCAACAGCAGCCCCAAAATTAATAGAACAAAACTCCACCTGACCAGATTCAGACATTTGTATTGACGAGGTATACTTGTGCTCAATCGTCTCTTTTATTTCCGCCCTCACAGATATTGAGATAAACACCCCAATCAAAACAAAAACAGCCACCCGCACAACACACCCCATACGTTATCTTTAACAAAAATCACTCCCATAAATTGCATTTATCAAAAAAAATTTGCAAGCG
Organism: Alphaproteobacteria bacterium; assembly: GCA_030425825.1. Lineage (GTDB taxonomy): Bacteria > Pseudomonadota > Alphaproteobacteria > JAUHZY01 > JAUHZY01 > JAUHZY01. Next base: position 346,940 of record JAUHZY010000001.1, on the reverse strand, counting down.
AAAAACAAGGATTTGCAACAATTTTATAGAATGTGGCTAAATTTTTTATATTTTTGGCTAAATTAATCATTGACTAGTTTAGCCATATTGGTTAATATCATTTTAACAACCCACCCCATCGCATTTAAACAGGGTTTTTGGGGGTTTAAATGCAGCAGGTGGACAGAGGGACAAGATGAACTTACTGGATAAATCAATTTTCAAGCTTTGTGACGTCCTCGCAATTTTTCTCCACAGAAGCTTTGGGGATCAGTCATGAGAATGTCACATGTCGCAGCACTGGAATTTAAATACGACGGTCGAATCCCTAGGCACGAATTAGAGGCCGCGCGCAAACGTGACGAACAAGAAAGAAAGGAACGGGAACAATGCAACAACGCATAAAACATTCATACCAGCAAGGGCAATCAATCATCAATCAGATGTTTGCTGCGCAGGCCCCTATCAAGCCAGCAGAAAAAGACGTAAAGCATGAAATGGCTGTTTGGGATGTCTGTCAACAAGCAGAGGAGGTTTTTGAAAACCGCCAGAAATATCGCGCAGGTGATGCCGCTGACCTTCAAGGTGCGGTTGAGCTTCTTAACGCAACGATTGATTACATCAAGCTAACGGAGGAGTTGTCATGAAAAACAATATTGACCGTGAATTGCACGCTTTCAAATATATGAAGGAAGCCCTTCAAAGCGAATTTGAGGGACTAGATGACGAAACATTACTTGATACATTAAGCGGCGAAACAAATCTTCTTGAGGCGATTGATGAGCTTGTTGGCTCCGCCCTTCTTGATGAAAAAATGGCACAAGCCACAAAGGCAAGACTGCAAGAGATTAAAGGGCGCGCAAAACGCCTAGAAGACCGCGCCAAGAAAAAGCGTGACATTGTGCGCGAAGCCTTCGAGAAAGCCGAGCTAAAAGGGCCGCTTCAATTATCAAATGCAACAGTATCTCTTGGCAACACACCTGCAAAGCTGGTGATTGCTGATGAAACGCAAGTCCCTGATGAGTTTTTGAAAGTCGCCGACCCAACAATCGACGAGAAAAAGCTAAAAGACGCCATGAAGGACGGCAAAACATTCAGCTTTGCATACCTGTCTAATGGCGGCAAAAGCTTAATAGTGAGGGCGAAGTGATGGCTATTGAAATTAGAAAAGCACAAAGAACAAAAGCAAAACTAAGGCTTGGCATTGCTGCCCCAAGTGGCGCAGGAAAAACATACTCCTCTCTCCTTCTTGCCTTTGGCATTGGTGGAAAGATCGGGATGATTGATACAGAGTATGGCTCTGGTGATTTGTATGCTCATCTTGGCGAATATGATATTATATCTCTTTCAGCACCCTATACAGTGCAAAAATACCTTGAGGCAATCAGGGCTTTTGAGGCTGCTGGATACGACACAATCATCATTGACAGTCTCTCTCATGCTTGGGCTGGTGATGGCGGCCTCCTGGATAAGCAAGGAAAAATAGCAGATAGCGGTAGAGGCAACTCTTATACCGCGTGGCGGCAGGTTACACCAGACCACAATGCTCTCGTAAACGCTATGCTCGGAAGTCCTTGCCATATCATAGCAACAATGCGCTCAAAGCAAGATTACGTTCAAGAGCGAGATGAAAAAAGCGGCAAGACGCAAATCAGAAAAGTGGGGCTTGCTCCTGTTCAGCGTGACGGCATGGAGTACGAATTTACAATTATGCTTGATATGGACATGAACCATACGGCTCACGCATCAAAAGACAGGACATCCTTGTTTGATGGTAAGTATTTCAAGATTAATCAGGGCACAGGGAAAGAGGTTGTTGACTGGCTAGAAGGTGGGGCTGAATCACCTACTCTTGAGAAATACAATGATCTTCATACAAAGCTTTTGAACGTTTCAAGCACAAAAGAATTAGATGACCTGAAGAAAGAATGCTCACTGCACAAGGCGGCATTCTCTGACGATCAAATTAAGGCACTATCAATGATTATTAATCAAAAAACTGCCGATTTCGACAAACAAACGCAGGAGGCCGCATAATGTCATATCTTAACAAAGCCATGTTGATTGGTAATTTAGGGAAAGATCCTGAAGTTTCTACCATGCAAAACGGCAATAAGGTTGCCAAGCTTTCAATCGCAACATCTGAATCTTGGAAAGATAAACAAAGCGGCGAGCGTAAAACAAAAACAGAGTGGCATCGTGTTGTTATCTTTAATGAGCATCTTGTCAAAGTCGCCGAGGACTATGCCAAAAAAGGCACAAAGGTTTACATCGAGGGGCAGCTTCAAACACGTAAGTGGACAGATCAAGACGGTGCTGAAAAATACGTCACTGAAATTGTCCTGCAAAGATTTAAGGGTGAGTTAACCCTGCTCGACTCAAAGGCCGATCGCACCTCCGAAGATAATGCGGCTGGCACAGATGCGTCCACAGCCTCCCAAAGCCAAGAGGGCGCGGGCGCATCAACTTACGAGCCAGGCGTTGATCTTGATGACGATATTCCATTTTAGGGAGGTTCAAAATGTCTGACCCGATCATGCTATCAAAACGAGAAGATGTTCTAAACGTCATGGACGAATTGTTAAAGCACTTTTCGGACCCAAAAGCAAAGATGGTTAAAATTACCATCAAGAAGGTGCAGGGCAAGCACACATTGCAGCAGCTTCGGTACTATTGGAGCCAAGTTGTTGGGTCAATCAAAAGGGCTCTGCATGAACTTGGCAATGATAGCACTTCCGAAGAGGTTTCTTATTTCCTCAAGAAAATGTTTTACAGCAAGACAATGGTTTTGCCTGACGGAAGCATCACAGACGTTCCCCAGTCAATCGCATTTAAAAGCGAAACGGATATTCAGGCGATGTCGGCGTTGATTGACGCCTCGGTTAAGTGGGCAGGATCGAACGGCATTTACGTACCACCCTCCCCGATCAAAACAGAAATGAGAGGTTAACCATGTGCATCGTTACACACATCGACAGTAAGCAGCCAGCTGTCATGGTAAGTCATTCCAGCAAGTCGGGTGATGACACTTTTATCAAAACAACATTTTTATCAAGAGGGAAGAACGGATCATACCGCCCTTTTGCATCATTCAGTGAAAGGTAAGAATTATGCTTTTATCTCTTGCCCTCACAGTCTCAGTGGTTGCGCTTTCCATGTGCGTATTTGCTGCGTTTATTGGAATCATGGATAGTTGATGAATTAATAAGAAGCCCAGTGAGGCGCGACACCTGCCATGTGAAAAGACGCTAAAGTGGTGTGACAGCTCGGAGAGACGGCACTTATATTAGGAGGTGAGAATGAAAGAAAGACCAATATTATTTAATGGTGATATGGTGCGTGCGATTCTTGATGGTCGCAAGACACAGACAAGGCGTCTGATAGAGCCGCAACCTGTATTTGACCGCCCTAGAACAAGCGCAGAAGTGAATGCGGCTTGGCAAGAGGGATTTATTCCAGAGAAATGCCCTTACGGATATGTTGGAGATAGACTTTGGGTGCGTGAGTCATTCTACGAGCCAACAGATGGCGTGGTTATTTATGGTGCAGATGAGAGCAGCAAGATAATGAGGAAAAAGCCCTCTATTCACATGCCTAAAAAGTATTGCCGTATTTGGCTAGAAGTGACAGGTGTCCGAATTGAGCGCATTAATGATATATGCGGGGATGATTGCATAGACGAAGGCGCATGGCGTGCAGAGTGGCGAGAGACTGGAAGGGCACACGATGCAATAGAATCGTTTAAACAGCTTTGGGAATCCATACATGGTGAAGGCTCTTGGGCTGATAATCCCTGGGTGTGGGTTGTTGAATTTGAGAGGATAGAAAATGACAGATAAGCTATACAAGATTAAGCCTTTGGAGTGGGAAGAGTGTAAAACTCTAGGGCCTATGCGGATAACGGCATATGGAATAGGGGTTGTTTATTTTCAAATAATACAACTTACGGGCGGTGCGCTGTTGCAGATTTTTGATGGAAAAATGATGATAACTGAAAAGAGTCTTGGCAGCCTTAATGCGGCTAAAGAGGATGCGTCAAACTACTACATGATGTGTTTTCAGGGCCGCTTACAAGAGGTAACACAGGATGACCAAGGTTAAGTATGTAAGATTTTCTTACATACTGCATCAGATAGGAAGAGGTTATAAGAAAGGGTATAGAAAATGACTAAAGTTAAGTACGTGAAGCTTGAGGGTGCCAAAGCAATATCGAACCAACTTCTATCATGGCTTCTTCATTATTTAGTTGAGAGCCGTCAATATACATCAGAAAAGAGTCAAGATCATATATCATATCTTGAGGAATCTTTTAAAACACTACCAACCATAGAGATAGAGGGAAGTGAGTGATGGATTTAGAATATTTAAAACAAGAGATTATACCTCAGAGAGAGCAGGAGATAAAATTAGGGGACAACCAAGGTACAGCCTACCCCATATACATGGTCTATATTCCAGAGGAAAACTATATTGAGGGAGAGGCAGTTTATAGCCTTCCAATTTCAAGTTCTGGAAGGCGACCAGAGGTGGGGTATATTTTAGAGGATGATTTTGGAGGCGGAGAATTTATAGAAGGGCTTCCAGATGACGATGATGAAGAACATAAGATATTAACACGGTTTTGGGTTGACAGATATAAAGCTGTATTTTTAACCAGAAAAGCAGCGCAAGAATATTTGCAGTATCAGAGTCATAATCTTCGAGAAGCTTTTATATATGTCGAATACGCTGGATATGATAACAGGCAAATGGAAAAACTACTAGGTAGGAATGAAAGATGAAGATTGAAGGCAGGTTCCTTGCGAGGGGGAAGGTAATAGAGGTTTCTTTTAAGAGAGATTTGCCGCCATTTTCTTTCTGCGGGAACAACATTAGCCGTGAGAAGCTTGATGAGATCAAGGTAATTAAAAAGACGAATAATTGGGAACAGGGTTTTGTGTGTCCACCATGTGGCTATGAGGGTGTAACCATTGTTTCTCCTGATGGATGGAGGAGGCATGAAATAGACCCCGCCACCCTGTGCCAGTGTACAGGGTTAAAAGACAAGAGCGGTAAGCTGATCTTTGAGAGGGATATTTTATTGCTCGATGAAAAAGACAAGTATCTTGTAAAAATAATAGATGGCAATGCTAACTTGTGGCTTCTATCAGAAACGATTGTGAAAACATTTCTTCTCAGCGATGTGTTTGATGGGTGTGAAGTCATAGGCAACTGCTTCGACAACCAAGGGCTTTTGGAGGGGTGATGCCTATTTATAATGCCCCTCGGAATTGGGCCAATTCGAGTAAATATGATGAGGATGAGAAAAGCACAACCATCATCCCCTACACAGGAATCGAAGTCGATATAGGTGAAGAAAACATCATAAGGAGCACGACGGAATGAATGCAATTATAGATCATCAATTAGACCACAAAGCAACAAAACAAGAGCCTAATATCGCAAATATTTTGTTTCGCGCCGACGTGAATAAATCTGCTGACAGAAACATCGAATCATATGCATTAATGGAAGAAACGCTAGAAGCGTTAGGGTTTAAAATAGTGAGGCAATAACATGGATCAGAGCGCACATTTTAGGGAGCTAATATCGGGCAAGCCCCTGCTCCTTTCACAGCATGAGGCAGCTAAAATGATTGGCGTCGATTACGATCATTTCCGCGAGCTGGTGGATTCGGGTGAAATCCCATACAAGCAGGTAAAAAAAAGAAAGAAAATTTTACCAGAAGATTTGGAAGCATGGAGACAACAAGGCAAGGTATTTGAAAAATGTCAAAATCCCTCATTAGAAAAAGGCCAGACAGTCCGCACTGGCAAGCATATTTCACTGTCAAAATCCCAAACAGATCACCCATCAGGGTTCGACGAAGCACGGGCTTTGCTGAAGAAGAAAAGGCAAAAGCGGTAGCCGCAAGGTGGTATAATGAAATCCTAAATGGTGAGCTTTGGCAGCAAAAACCCGAAATTACAATTGATGCAGCATCTGCCAGGTATCTTTTAGAGGTTGCAGAACATCTATCTTCTGCTGAAACTATTGAATATCATCTTAGTCATTTCACAAGAATATTTGGCAAGGCCACCCTGCTTTCTCAATTAACAGATAGCATGATTAGTAACTATGTTGCTCAAAGAAGGAGAGAAAAAGGAAGAAGCGGGAACCTTATTAGCCCCCTCACCATCAATCGCGAACTAAAAACGCTACAATCTTTCGTAAACACCGTGAAAGAAAAATGGGAATATTCTGTTGCAAATGTGAATTACAAAAAACACAGACTGGCAGAACCTGACTTACGCACAAGGTGGCTAACCACAAAGGAAGCAAAAAAACTCGTTGATTGCTCACCAGAGCATCTAAAGGGAATTATTCTTTGTGCGCTGTATACAGGCATGAGGCGCGCCAACATCACGTCTCTAAGATGGGGAAACATTGATTTAGAAAACAAAGAAGTACACCTCAAAGTAAAAGACTTACGACCTGGTGGAAAGAACCTAACCCTTCCAATTGTGACGGAGTTTTACGAATACCTCACCAAGCACAGACCAGAAAACGCGAAAGATGAAGACTATGTATTTACCTATCTCGGAAAGCCAGTTAAAGATATCAAGAAAAGCTTCAAGACTGCCCTAAAAGAGGCGAAGATAAAAGACTTCAGATTTCATGACTTGCGCCATACAGCCGCAACTTGGATGGTAAATGCGGGCGTTCCATTAGACCTTGTTCAGGAAGTTCTAGGGCACGCTGATATTAAGACAACAAGACGCTATGCTCACCGCAAAACATCCGAAAGAAGAAAGGCAATGTTGGCAGCCTTAAAAATGGGCAAATAACACAATTCTTACACAAACTGATTTTCTAAAAACTTAACCCATTGAAATATAATATACTTTATTAGGTCGAAGGATACACTGGGGGTGTAGAGGTCGTAGGTTCAAATCCTGCTGTCCCGACCATTTAAAATCTTTCCTCTTCCCACCCTCTTAACTTCGATATACGCCACGCACTCCGTGCTTCGGCTAGTGGGGTTCAAATCCTGCTGCCCCGACCATTTAAAACCTTTCCTCTTCCCACCCTCTTAACTTCGATATACGCCACGCACTCCGTGCTTCGGCTAGTGGGGTTCAAATCCTGCTGTCCCGACCATTTAAAACCTTTCCTCTTCCCATCCTCTTAACTTCATCCACATACATATTGCGCAAAAACATCACAGCAAAAATAGTTTCACACACAAGGCCTTGGAATTATTTTGAACATTGTTTTTGCATGATAAAATCGCCTCTGGAAAAACCATTTGTATTTTTCGTATGTATGAAGACTAAAACTGTTTTTGTACATACACTCTCAAACGAGGAATGCAATTATGGTTTCTGGCATTGGTTCATCATCAAACACAGCCACATTCATCCAAATTCGTGAAACGTTTTACAAAGAAATCACAGGGACATTGCCTGGCGAAGATTGCTGTGAAGAAGATGACGCAAAAGGTGTTGTAGAAAAAGACGGCTCTTCTGCTCTTCAAGAAATATTTAACGCACTTGATGCAAACGGAGATGGATCGCTCACACAAGCCGAATTGGAAGAAGGCCATCAAAATACCCCTGAAGGCGCAGTGCCACCTCCTCCTGGTGGGAGGCCGCCGCCTGGACTTGAGGGCGGACCTCTTTCTTCTTCTAATATCTTACAATTACTAGAGCAGCAAGAAACATCTAACATCAGCAGCGAAGAAGAGGAAGAGGAGGAAGAAGTTTCTCCACTTGAAGATTTACTAGAATCACTGTCAGAAACAGATGAAACGAGCATCATTTCTGGAGCAGATTTCCTCGCAAACTTATTGTTTGAGACTTAAACAAAAAGGTTACTTTTGCCACAGAGCATGATCGGCAAGAATAAAAACAGCTGAATCCGTTTTGTCTCAATTGTTGAAAGCGGTAAAATACTTATATGAAACATTTTATTGTTATAATTGCGACGTTAATCAGTTTAGGTGGGTGTTCTACTGTTGAATCTCTGGTGAGTAACTTGCCTGAAACACCAGACATTCTTCCAGACCTGTCGCTTTCTGATGAAAAAGAAAAGGCAAAGACAGTACCTCTTCCTGCTGCCGACCTTCCAAGATCACGTCAAATCAGCTTTGTGGTTGCACCTGAGAACCGTTGGAATTATGGTGAAAAAGAGTTTGAAATCATTCGCAGCTTTATCATTGATGAGATTGCACGCAAAGGCTATCAGCCCTATATTGAACCCAAAAATACCACGAACAAACGACTGAAGCGCACACCAGACCTAGCTGTTCTTGTAGATTACATGGTTGAACCAAAAATGATTCAGTCGCACAAAGTGCCTGTATACGGCCTGACATCTCCTGGTTTTACAACACATGTAACACATAAAGGTGGCGAAAAAGGCAATTATGCAAAACAAAATGTGCAACAACCTGTTTATGGCGTGAAAGAATACAAACAGTTCTCACATACTGTTTTCATGAAACATTTTAAATTAAAAATTGTTGATTATTTTTCACTGAAAAATCCTGAAAGTGAAGTTTTTTACGAAGCACAAGCAACAGCAACAGAAAACACTGAAAGCATTATTCCCTCTGCACCAGCAATGATTCGTTCGCTGGTTAATGACCTTCCCGAACAACCAAAACCAGCCCCTATTATCTTTAACAAGGATGCCCCAAGCGTCACAGCAGCACCAACAACGCCTGTTAAACAAGAACCTAAAATTTTAAAACTGAAAGTTTTAGAAGAATAAGACCTTAGCGTCTTTTATGCATTTGCTGTGTGATTCTAAAGAACTGATCAGCCTTTTGTGAATCTATCACTGGAAATTTCCGCATGTCGTAAACCTTATTGGTATCATTTGCGTCAAACACACGCCACTCAGCAGACTCAACAACCTCAAAACATGGCATCTTGCCACTGTTAAACCAGAATGTATCTGTTTTACGATACAGCGCATGCATAACAGTCGTGTCCGTTGAGATTGCCTTCAACATGGCTTGGTGAGACTTTGCTGTGTAACGAGACGCTGTCTCATATCCATTCGTATCAAGAGCCTTTTCGGTCAAACGATTATATTTTACGTTTTCCCTTGCCAGCTTACGCATTTCGCAGCCACTGCTGAGAACGAGAGAGGTCAGAAAAATCACTAATCTATTCATTTTACGCCTTATGTTCTTTTAAGGAAAATAAGACATAATATAACTTTTGTCAAATCAGCTGAAATCATAGAAAAAGAGAAACGGGTTATGGTATTTAAAAAAGCGGTAAGGTTAACGCGCCCATTGCTGTATTTTTTCTTTTAAGCACTCTTCTTGAAGAGGTTTGCTTAAAAAGTCGTTCATACCAGCTTCTTGGCATTTTTTCTGATTTTCTTTAAATGCATCTGCCGTTAATGCAACAATGGCCAAACCTGCCAGCTTCTTGTTTTTTCTTATCTCTTCCGTTGCTTGATAACCATCTTTTTCTGGCATCAGACAATCCATCAAAACAAGATCATACTGATTTTTTTCTACAAGCTCTATTGCGACATTACCATTTTCTGCTATGTCCACCGTACAGCCAAAACTCTCCAGCATTGATCTAATGACCATTTGATTGATGAGGTTATCTTCTGCAACAAGAATGCGTGCTTTGATTTCTTTGTCTGACATATCGTCATTCTTTGTTGCTTTCATGGCTTGATCTATGTGTGATTTTTTGGCGATCGATAAGGGCAAGCTTACCGTAAATGTTGACCCTTTTTCTTGTTCGCTATCCACACATATGCTTCCCCCCATCACATCGGATAAAGTACGACAGATTGACAGTCCCAAACCTGTGCCACCATATGTATTAGTTGTCGACGCATCAGATTGAGAGAATTTATCAAATATCTTGTCTTGGTGTTCTGCTGGAATGCCGACACCTGTATCTTTCACAATCATTTCTAGCGAAATAATGTCTTTATTTTTGCTCAAAAACTTTACTTCAAGAGAGATACTGCCTTCATGCGTAAATTTCACTGCATTATTAACAAGGTTTGTAATAATTTGACGAATGCGACCTGAATCGCCAATGAAGTGAAGAGGAAGCCTGGAATCATATTCGAAAATGATCTCAATATTTTTTTCTGTCGCATGCGGCATGAAAAGATTTTTGATAGATTCTAAAACATGATGCAAGTCAAAGACATGCTCATCTATTTCTAATCCTCCAGCTTCGATCTTTGAGATATCGAGAATGTTATTAATAATTCCCATAAGCGACTCGCCTGACTGCAAAATCGCCTCAAGATAATTACCTTGTTTCTTTGTTAGTTTTGTTTTTCCCAAAAGATTTGCCATGCCTATCACACCATTCATTGGCGTTCGAATTTCATGACTCATGTTGGCAAGAAAAATTGACTTTGCATCAGATTGTTTTTTCATCTCAACATTCGCCAAGTGCAACGCCATTGCATCAACAACAAGCTTGGCAAGCGTGCTTAAAATATCTTCTTCTTGTTTGGAAAGGCTCTTGCGTGGCTTCGTATCGATCGCACATAACGTCCCAAGACGATAACCATCTTCAGTGATCAATGGCATACCCGCATAGAACCGAATATGGGGCTCACTATCAACGAGTGGGTTTTTTCTAAAGCGTTCATCTTCTAATGCGTTAAGGACAACAAAAGGTTTATCAGACCATATTGCATGTGCGCAAAATGCCATGTCACGCGGTGTTTCTGTCGCATCAATTCCACAAGCAGACTTAAACCATTGTCGACTTTTATCAACCAGAGAAACAAGCGCAAATGCAGTCCCTAGCTGGCGACTTAAAAGCTCTGTAATATGATCAAAGTTCTCGGCTGGCCCCGTATCCAAAATACAGTAATGATCCAGTGCTTTCTGACGCGCCTCTTCATCAGGTGTTTTTTCTGCTGCGATCCAGCCATCTGAGATTGCTTTATGCTTTGCACTTTCCATAAAATCTAAAGTATAAAGAAGCCAACAAGAATTCAACCTATAATAGTAATTGCGTTGATTGTTTTAAAAAATCACTGCGAACTAGCAACACATCTCCGCCAACTCTTTAGTTAAATCTTTTGCACCACTTAGGCGCTTCTCTACAGTTCCCCAGGCGCGTGTGACAACAAGTTTATGATCAGGACGCAGTTTGACTGTTCCCGCTTGAGACCCAATAAACGTGATCAGCTTTTCAGGGTTAGGAAAGCTGTTATTACGGAAAGTAATCACAGCACCCATTGGTCCGCCATCTAATTTTTCAATATTCGAAATACGACAGAAGTTTTTAATCATAACAATTTCTAACAAGTTATTAACTTCATTGGGTATTGGGCCGAAACGATCAATCATTTCAGCAGCTGTACCATCCAACTGCTCCATTGTTTTAAGCCCTGCAATGCGTTGATAGAAGCTCAGGCGTAAATCAAGTGACTGAATATAGTCTTCAGGAATCATAATACTGATGCCAATATTAATGACGGGGCTGAAATCATCTTGTATGTCTTCTATATTACCTTTGGCGTTGGCAATCGCTTCCTCCAACATATGCTGATACAAGGCAACGCCGACTTCTTTTATGTGCCCGGACTGTTCTTCGCCAAGAATATTCCCTGCGCCTCGAATGTCCATATCATGGCTAGCAATACTGAACCCTGCCCCCAACGAATCCAGTGTTCCCATCACATCAAGGCGTTTACGCGCTTGGTCTGAAAGCGGTGTATTAGGTGACGTTGTTAAGTAAGCATAAGCTTGTGACTTCGACCGCCCCACACGCCCACGCAACTGATAAAGCTGCGCAAGGCCAAAGCGGTCTGCGCGATGTATCAAGATCGTATTAACAGAAGGAATATCAAGACCTGATTCAACAATATGTGTTGAGATAAGAATATCAGCCTGACGGTTCAAGAAAGCCGTCATCACTTTTTCAAGCTCACTGCCTGCCATTTGTCCATGAGCCACAGCAATTTTTAGATTGGGTGTTAGTTTTTGAATGCGTTCGGTTAATAATGTTAGGTCTTGAATACGTGGACAGACATAAAAGACTTGCCCACCACGATTGTATTCACGCAAAATAGCTTCTTTCACGACCACGGGGTCGTAAGGAAGAACAAAAGTACGTATTGCCAAGCGATTCACAGGCGGCGTAGCAATAATACTCATTTCTTTCACGCCACTTAAGGCCTGTTGCATAGTACGCGGAATTGGAGTGGCTGTTAGCGTTAAGACATGGACCGTTGACTTTAATTCTTTCAGGCGTTCTTTTTGTTTAACGCCAAAACGTTGTTCTTCGTCAATAACCACCAACCCTAAACGATCAAAGTCCACAGTCTTTGCCAGCACAGCATGTGTACCAACAACAATATCAATACTGCCATCTTTTAGACCTTCTTTTGTCGCCGAGGCTTCTTTTGCCGAGACCAAACGTGACAAGCGCCCTAAATTGATAGGGAACCCCTTAAAGCGCTTCATAAAGCCTTCAAAATGCTGTCGTGCAAGTAATGTTGTTGGCGCAACAACGGCAACTTGTTTACCAGACATCGCAGCCACAAAAGCTGCACGCAAGGCAACTTCTGTTTTCCCAAAACCAACATCCCCGCAAACCAAACGGTCCATCGGCTTGCCTGAAGCCATATCTGCCAGCGTGTCTGAGATTGTTTTCAGCTGATCTTCCGTCTCGGCATATGGAAAGCGCGCACAAAATTCATCATATGCTCCTGGCGCAACCTCAACAACCTCACCTTTCTTGGTTTCGCGCTGGGCAGCAACCTTGATCAAGTCTTCTGCAATTTGACGAATCTTTTCTTTGGCTTTTGCTTTACGCATTTGCCAAGCTGTGCCACCAAGCTTGTCCAACAAATGATACTCACCCTCGCCGCTATGACGCGACAAAACATCAATGTTTTCAACAGGCACAAACAACTTATCGTCATTCAGATATAAAAGGCGCACGCAATCATGCACCTCCCCTGTCCCGACTTGCACTGTTTCTAGGCCGTCATAACGACCAATACCATGCTCCATATGTACAACTAAATCACCACGCCCCATGTGCGAGGCTTCTTCAATAATTAAATCAGAGCGACGACGGCGCTTTACAGCACCAACAATCCGCTCACCAAAAATATCATTTTCTGTAATTAGCAAAAGCTTATCACTGCTAAAACCTGTTTCCATTTGAAGTTGCGTCAGGTAGGGCGTGTCTTTCTGTCGTGCGTCAGCAATCGTGCTAATTTCTTTAACCGTTAAATTTTTTTCATTTAACATTTTTTCCAAGCGTACTTTTGAGCCTTCTGAAAAAGCCGAGATAACAACCTTCGTCCCTGCAGCAAGTGACGCGTGAATCTTGTCGATAAGATCATCTAGAAAACTTTCACGGTTCACACGTTCTGCTGCAAATGTTGGTGCTAACTTTAAATTTGCAGAGAGAACGCCTTCAGCCTCTGGAAGCTCGTACCCATATAACTTAAAGACTGGCTTAGACGTCATTAACCTGTCTATTTCCTCTGGCTCGGAATAAAGAGCATTTGGCGCAAGCGGCCTATAAGCCTCATGACTTTTCACATCTGTTACGTCAAGACGTGCTTGATGGTATTCTAAAATCAGGTCAAAACGACTCTGCATAATATCATGAACATCACCACCGTAAGACAAACGTGCGCTCTCAAGATAATCCGTAATATGAGATAGTTCTTGATGAAATAAAGGCAGCCAATGCTCCATCCCTGCGAATAAACGTTTTTCATTCACAGCCTCATAAAGCGGATCATTGACCGCATGTGTTCCGAAAAGTTCTTTATATTTTTGTTTAAATCGACCGATCGATTCATCATCGAACAAAAATTCATTTGCAGGCAGCAATGTCATCTGGTCGACTTGCTCAATCGTCATTTGTGACAAAGCATCGAAGCGACGCATTTTCTCAATTTCTGTACCGAACAAATCCAATCGCACTGGATTTTCATCAGTCATGGGAAATAAATCAACGATATCGCCTCGAATACTAAACTCACCACGCTCACGCACGACATCACTACGGTGATATCCCTGCTTAACAAGGGATAAACTAAATTCATGTGTTGAAAGATGATCACCCACTTTAATATGACGAATTGACTGAGCAAAGAAATGCGACTTTGGAATTTTTTGTAAAAAACTATTCACCGTTGCAACAATAATCGTCGGCTGATCAGAAGGTACAGATAACGCACACAATGTCTCTATGCGCATTGATAATGTTGAGGCATGAGGTGACACACGATCATATGGCAAACAATCCCACCCTGGGAAAGGTAAAATACGAACAGATGGCCCTGTAAAAAACGTTAATGTTTCTACAAGCTCATTAAGGCGTTGTTCGTTTTCTGCGATATGTATGATCTGTGGTGTTTTTTTCACTGCTTGTGATAAAACATAGGCTTCCGCACCCATCGGCACAGAACACACAGTCAAAAAATCAGGATAGTTTTTCGCGTTAAAAAATGACATTCGCGGATTTTGTCATTGGATCAGAGCTGGGTCAACCCTACTCTACTTCTTCCGCGCGACTTTCTTTTTATAAATCGTATCCGCAATGTGCAATCCAACCCAACGTGCCACTAAAACAGCCATATAAAACTGCCCCATCATTGCTTCGATTGATGTCAAAGAACGCGCGACAGGTGATGATGGTGTAATATCACCATAACCTAGCGTACTGAGCGTAGAAAAAGAAAAATACATAAAATTGTGTAGATAGCGAAAGCTATTATGCGCTTCTCCATCAGAAGAAAGCACCTCAACCATTTTAAATGACCCGGGAAAAATATCTTCGATCATAAAATAAACAATCGCCCAAATCATACCAATCAAGAAATAAACACATACTGAACCGAAAATCTGGTCAAGCTCGATCTCGTCTTTCATTGAAAAGCGAATCACAATACGCGTTGCAATAAAGCTAAGAAACATAAGCTGGAAGAACATCCCCCACAACATTAAATCAAGTGGGGGATAAACAATATGCGCCCAAGTAAAGGCGATACTTGGTACCATTAAGGCTATTGCCACACGAAAGTTAATGCGCTTAGGATGGTTAATAAACAAAGCGCTTATCAACACAATCGAAAAGAAGAGCTGAAAAACAGCGCCTTGTGAAAACACGCCTGAAAAGAATGGGTAAACAATAAAAAGCAAGGAAAGTGACACCAAAAGAAGGAAGTATCGCGATTGCTTTAAATATTTTGTCATATTTTTTGTGCCTTACATTACATTCACATTGATACAAAGCACATAGGCGCATAAAAAGATAGCAATATTAATATGTTGCGACGCAATAAAACACCTTTGATGCAGTTTTAAAATCACAAATTTATTGTGAAACAAAAGTCTTGTTATACTCAACGATCATACGAAAAACATCTGTGTCATAGCTTGGGTCAATATCAAGCGTCCCAATAACCCAGCGAAAAAGGGTTTGCTCATCAACATTTTGGATAAGGTCTTCAAATCGATCAAGCTGCTCATCTGTTAGCTCATGGATTTTGGCTTTCACAAATTCGCCTATCAGAAAATCGTTCTCTTTTGTACCACGATACCACCCACGGTAAACGAGCTTCTTGCGTCGCGCATCAAGAGATATTAAAGGATCGGTCATTACTCTGACTTATTCTTGCGCGGCATCTTGTTGCGCATATCGCGTCTTTTTTTATGATGCGCTTTCAATTCTTCTTGGGAAATCATGCCGTCACTATTTATATCAATCTCTTTAAACTTCTTAAGATGCATTTGCAAAGCCTCTGACTCACTCACTATGCCATCTTTATTGACGTCTGCCTGACCATAAAACCCTGCAGGTTTCTGTCTTTTTTCACCATGCTTATTAATTCTTTCCTGTCCACGCTCGCCTTTTTGGCCTTTCCACTGACCACGTTTTCTTTCACCACGCTTTTCATGAAAAGATTTCGCTTCTTCTTTCGTGACAACGCCATTCCCATCTTGATCCATCGCATTATATATTTTTTCAAAATCTGGCTTACCTTGCGGCGGTACGTCAGATGGCTGTGCATGGGCGTTGTAAGAAAGAAAAATGATAAGAGCTGCAAGAATATAGGGCATTGAAACCTCCTGATAAAATGAGAGGCAGAATCATGCGCCAGAGAAAATTAAATGTCAAGACGAGTCTCTTTTCTGAAACCTCAAAAAAATGAAGAATAATGGCTTTATTAGATTTACATCTTTCTCCAAATAGCATATTATCATGCGCTTAAAAACAAACAAATATATTGGGAACAATGAATTTAGCGATAATAAATGATAAGCTTGCTCCAGCAAGCCGAGAAAACCTCCCCGAAAACGTCCGTAAGGACCTTGAAAACAGAGGATTCTCGGAGGCTTCTCCTATTATAAGGAAAACAGCCTTCATCAAAAAGCTTAACATAAACCTGCCAGCACAAATTGTTTTTCTACCCTCTAAAAATCGCAAAGACGAAAATCATAATAATCATGTTGTAATCGACTATGCATATGACTCTCATGGAAATATAACGAAGAAAACGACACGCTATTTTTATTATGAAAAACCGCCACATGCATTTGATCCGGATAAAGGCGCGAAGCCATTTGCAACCGAAAGTGCGGCTTTAAATTATGACCCAAAAGGACGCCTTGTATCAGAGAGAACCAGCACACACGATACACACCCAGATATAGAAGATAGATTCACATATCAAAATGAACACGCAAAGACACCTGGATCAAAAACAACAACATCTCTTTCAATAAAAAAACGTCACAAAAAAGAAGCTACAGAAATTCAAAGCACCCTCTTAGGCTGTACAATTTACCCATCACCTTATCTTGGTCAATCTATTATCATGACTTTTAATGGACAAGGCCTAGATCGCATTTTCTTAGAGCCGCGCAATGGCAGACGAGAAGACAGAAGAGAGTTCTTATATCTTCCAGATGACTTACTAAGTAATAAAGTTCTAAGCGCTCCCTTCAAACACAAGGCCATTGGTTTTGAAGAATCGCTTCTGAACTCAAACCTTGAGGGAATTAACACAGATGAAATAATGTTTAAGGTTATCGAACAAATTGCCATTTTACATCCTGGCATACTAGATAAAATGGTTCAGGAAGGTTCTGTGCGCCTTCAATACGACCCTAATCTGGCAAACAATGAGAAACAAAGAGAATTTCTTGAAAGATTTAATGAAAAATATTTCGAGATCAATAAACTCCTTCGAAAATATAAATGGAAGAAAAGAAAAAGAAAGATCTTCATCCAAAAGAAACTAGAGCCTGTTAAACATCAGCGCGACTTAGTTGCTAACAAGCTGACATCCGCTTTTAATGCTCTTAAGAAAAAAGCGTCAACAGAAGCTGCCTATTTTATTGGTGGCCTTCAAGAAGGACGCCGCCAAATAAACCAACTTGCCACCAAAGCGATTAACTTAATCCCCTCAAGGCAACAAATTCAGAGCTATGCAGAAGATACGTCAAAAAACCTTCTCAAAACAGCACAAGAAAATTACGAAAAAACAAGGTTTTACTTAGGACAATATCAAGCCGATGTCACAAACCGATTAACAACATCAGTACAAGACGCTCAACAAACGGCTCTAAAAACAATCCGTATAGCAAAAAAGGTAAAGCCAAAACTTAAAATCAATCGCCCGACGACCTTTTCTCGCCAGGCCCTCGTCATGTCTGCTGCCCTACTCATAACAACAGTCTTTGTTGTCGGCAAGCATAACCCCTTTAAGGCAAATGACACCAAAGCACCCCAGCCTATTCAGAAGACAGAAGCTGAAATTAAAGACTCTATCTACAAAAGTGCAATTAAACATGATAACAGCACGAATGCGGATATTATCAATTTTGATGCTTTAGAAAAGCTTTCAAGTGATCCGGCTGACAAACAACAAAACACGACAAACAGGCAGGGCAACCAACGCGCCAAGTAGCTCTGCAAGGGTTTACCTTTTCTCCTTTTTAAAGTATAATGAGAGAAATAATACCTTAAAAGAGAGGATAAAAAATGCCCGACGCACTGAACGAAGTTCTTGGTACTGTTACTTTCAAAAAACAAGAAAATGGCGACCTTACACTGGCGATTATCAAGCCAGATGGCAGCGTGGATGACCAGAAAACATCTCCAACAGAATTTATCAAAATCGGTGAAGTTAGCGACAATGGCACATACAAGTTTTACCAGGGTTTTGATGTTTCCAAGCTTGGCACAAGCGTCGACAAATCTTACTTACTCGATGAGATCAAAGCGAACAACTTACATGATCAAAGTATTGAAAAGTCGGTCGATATTCTGCGAACCTATTATGATGACGAAAAGCTGGGCCATGAACTTGTTGTAAAAAGTGAAACAGTTAACGGCAAAACATCTTATTATTCTGACCCTGCGCGCGTCGAAACTGCAGAACTTGCATCGAAAAAATTTCAAGAGCAATACATGGAATCAGGAAAAGCGGATGCTATCCTATCAAATATGGAAAAAAGTATTAAAAGCGGTGATGCGGATCAATTTACTGCTGCACAAGAAGCTTACCTTGAAATGGCAAATGCCTGGAACAAGGGTGTTTATGCCAGGATTGAAGGCTTGTACCAAAACGGCAAGACCAATGACGACTTAACGGCAGAGCAGATCAAAAAAATTGAAGCACCACAAATTGAATGGGCGAAAAAGCAGCAAGAAATGTTTGATCGTATCAAGCAAGAATTTCCAGACCTTGTTCAAGATGTTGATGGCATGACCTCTGTAAAAGGAAACGAGCTTGGGCATCCAAAAGCAAAACTGAAAATGATGGAAGCACTTCAAGAAAAAGTGGCTGAAAAAGTTGCGCAAGAGCGCGCTATTCAAGAAAAAATCGAAGCTGAAATTGAAGAAGCACTTACAGAAATCGAAGCTGAACAAGCCGCCGAAGAAGCCCGCATAGAAGAGCTTGAAAAGCTTGAGGTTAATCCAGACGATCTGAAAAGCTTTGACGAAATGACAAGTGAAGAGAAAAAAGGACAATTTACAATTTCTAAAGATAAGCTTTTTGGCGCCTTACATATCCCAGAAGATCAGCAAGATAGAATCGAGAAAGACCTTATCAATCCATTTTTTGAAAAGGTTGAAGGTACAGATCTTTACCAAATCAAGATTGGCGACGATGGCAACATCATGCTAGGCGATTTTTATGAAAGATATGCAGAGTTTTGGGCGCAATCAATAAAAGAGATTGCTAAAGAAGAAGATATTTCAAAACATCCTGAAAAAATTGATGCTTTGGTCGCAAAGTTATCTGACCCAGATGCCAGCAAAATGCATAAAAAAATGCTGCCTGAAATATTTACAGAATTAAACAGGATCATGGAATCAAAAGATAAGAAAATTGATGGCTGGGAAAAAGCAGCTGTGAAAAGCTTTCAAAAAGCATACAAGAAAGAGCAAGGGCTTGATATTGACGCTCGCAAAGGCCTTTTTAATATTGGAAAAAAATCTGATTACCACCCTGATAAACATGACAATAACGATAAAAATGATGAAGGCGTTGTTACACGACTGTTTTCTGGCAACAAAGATCGTTAATTGATTTTAAGGTGGTAGCGGAGGAGGGACTTGAACCCCCGACACGCGGATTATGATTCCGCTGCTCTAACCAGCTGAGCTACTCCGCCAAAGCACTCTGATCGAAGGGTATCATTCATAATCCATCCCCCCTCACCCGTCAAGTCAAAACACATAAACATTTGACAAAACTATTCTCTGGGACCTAGTATTTCCTGTCCACTTCTGATTGGAGAATAAAAATGGCGTATATAACCGAAAAAAATGAACACAATACTTTTTCACTAAAAGATCTTTTTACAGTCCTTAAAAAAATATTAAGCATTCAAGAAAGCTCAACAAAGACAGCAAAAAAAACAAAAATACCTTTTAGAAAAGCTGTTCTTAACAGAACAAAAATGATCCAAATCATTGTCGACTTAGGGTTGAAGCACGAATATAAACAGGACCTTGGTCATCTTAATATGAATATTCGCTCTAAACCAATTTGTGCCGAAAAACTACAAAATATGTATCAAGCTGCGGGGAATCTTCTTCAAAGGCATGGCGTACAACAAAACCGCCCTCTTCTTGAGAAGCTTGGACAGAAATTAATGGAAATTGCAGTTGAAAAACCGAGCATGTACACAACAGCCCTGCCCTTTTTCGGCATAAAAACTCCTGCGAACAAGGATTTTTATAACTTTATCCGTGCAAACAATCGGATTTAATGACGCTTGATCCAACCACCACCAAGTACACGGTCATCAGCATAAAAAACACAGGCTTGTCCTGGTGAAACACCGTATTCAGGATCATGTAGCGTCACAATAACACTGCCATCCTGTGTAGAGCGAATCATTGCAGGGGATTGTTTTTGGACCGATCGCAACTTCACATCAACGCTTATTTCTTTCTCGCTTAACGCTTGATCACCAATCCAGTTCACATTTTGGATCATAACTTCTTTTTTTGCCAAAGCTTCTTTGGGCCCAACAATCACCTCTTGTGTATCAGCATCAATTTTCAAAACATATAAGGGGTCTGTCGTCGTAACATCACCCAAGTTCAGGCCTTTTCTTTGGCCGATTGTATAATGAATAATTCCTTTGTGGTCACCCATTTCACGCCCATCAACATGCTTGATCTTACCAGGAACAATCGCTTCAGGGCGCAGCTTTTCAACCAGGTCTGCATATTTACCATTCGGAACAAAGCAAATATCTTGGCTGTCTGGCTTGTCAGACACAATCAAATCATATTTACGTGCCAACTGGCGTGTTTCGTCTTTATTCATATGGCCTAATGGGAAGCGCAGAAAATCAAGCTGTTCTTGCGTTGTTGAAAACAAAAAATAACTCTGGTCTTTTGTTTGGTCTGCACCTCGGTGCATCTCGGATTTTATATTACCCTGTTTTTGCTGTACGTAATGTCCTGTTGCCAGCACATCTGCATCTAAGTCCTTAGCTGTTTTTAAAAGATCACGAAATTTGACCGTTTGATTACATTGAACACAAGGGATCGGCGTTTCACCACGCAAATAGCTGTCTGCAAAATCATCTATTACATCCTGACGAAAACGTGACTCGTAATCCAAAACGTAATGTGGAAAACCCATTTGTTCGGCAACACGAGCAGCATCCTTAATATCTTGCCCAGCACAACAAGCATTCTTTTTTGCGATAGCCTTGCCATGGTCATAAAGTTGTAACGTGATACCAATAACGTCATAACCTTCATCTTTCAGCATTGCAGCAACAACTGATGAGTCAACGCCTCCCGACATTGCTACGACAACACGCGTTTCAGAAACTGGTTTGTCAATGCCTAGTGAATTTGTCATTTGCACCCTGAAAATGTTTAATAAAGGACGCGCAGCCTACCATAAAAAAGCGATAAGATCTATTAAATCTCTTTCACTTTTTCCAATATTGCAGCCGCCGGGACAACAGAAGGGTGCAAAGGTACCGGATGACCTATACTCAATAATTTTTTTAAAGCTGCATTATGCGTTTTGGGGCCCATTTTTTTCTGGTCAGATGTGATTGGTGATCCCTTTAAAATCGTAGGTTCATTCTGACCATTATATTCAGAGTGATGCACCACCTCACCAAAAGTATTAACTTCTATCACTTTTTTTAAGCTAAAGTCTTGTATATCAAACCCTCGATTTATCAGGCCATATTGGCTGTATTGTGTTTGCTCAATTCCTGTATCAAAAAAATGTGTTCCCGTTCCTTGTTTCCGAGACATATCATAAACAGACATTTCTGATATATGCTTGTTTTGTAAAAATGCTGCAGCAATTTGCTCATTAAATGCATGACAAAAATCTTTATCATCTGTTCTGTCAAACACATTTTGTATATCAACACCTGTTTCAAAGTTTACTTTCTCCCTATGAATCTCCAAGTTGTTGTTCATAAAGTAATAGAATTGAACACTTTCATATTTTCCCTCATTAAGGCTTTCTTTAGGAAAACGAACCACCATTTTTTTAACGCCACCTAGCTTAGGGATAATCAAGCTTGTTTTATCAAAAGTTAAACGAGCATTTAATTTTTGTTTTCGTGTCTTCATGGACTTTGGATCAACATATATCTCCCAAAACATGTCATCATTATTTCCGCTATAAACAGAAGATCTTAACGTTTTAACAGTGCCCGGTGCAGAAGCAATTAAGTTTTCAGATTTAAAGAGTGCAAAATCAGATGTTTTCATTCCTAAAACAAGCTCTTGTATTGCCTCTGGTGTAAGCTTAAAAGTGCTAGGGCGCTCAGTTTTCTCAGCTGTTTTCTTTGCACTTTTCACAGCAGGCGCTGCATAGCGACCATTTTTAGATGCTTTGACAAACAAGTTTTTTCCGTTTTTCAATGTCATTTCTGATTGAATTGGTTGACCTGTCTTCAGGTCTACGACGTCTTTTTGAACGGCGATATTTAAGACTGTTACGGCATCACCATTGTTATGGATATAGCAACTTTCTGGCATCTCTTTTTTCATAGCGCTTTCTGTCAAAGGAAAGGAGCTGCTTGTTATACTGCTTTTGGGATGATTAATAAGATGTGTCTCTTGTTTTTTTGTAAAATCACGCGATACAATCATTGATGAATTATCAAAAGGTCTGACCAGTATCTCATGATCACTTAACGGCTTAAAGACTTTACGCCCGCCATTTTTATGATCAACAAGAAAAGTATTTTTATGACGGTCATATATAATATTAACAACTGTGTTTTTAGGACCTTGCAGCCTTAAAGTATCTTTTCCATTTTCATCTATGCGGTAAGATAAAGACTTAATATTTTTTGAAGGATAAGAAACATCTCCATCAACTGTAAACGCATCACCTTGCATGCGCATTTCTCGAATAACTTTTTCTGCACGAACACGCTTAACTTGCAAGTTGTTTCCTGTGTTGCGAACAACAAACATAGAGTCTGCAGCAGCGTAATCACTGCCAGCGGCAACATCCAAAGGCTGAAACGTTTTTTGTGTTTTCTCAACTCTGAGGTTATTCAAAAAATCAACAACGGCATTTGGCGAGAAGCTGTTAAACATTTCATCAAAATGCTCGACAACAGAATCTCTTAAACGAAATGTTGGGAAAGCATTATCATGTGTATAGATAGTACCAAAAATTGTGTGCTGCTTGTCTGTTATAGATAGGTCTTCAAACTCCCTCACAGGGAATTTTGTTGTGTTTTCATATGTCATTTGTGCCTCGTTCATTTTAGCGTATTTAAACACGCTTTTAATTTTAGGAAATGTATTGTACATAGATCAGCCCAAACGTCAATAAAATGTCTCAAAAAGATACGAAACAAAATGAGGTACAAGCCTTACATCTCTATTTACTAGACATATGGTCTAATAAAGTAGAAACCTGAAAAGCAGAGCTACCTACGTAACTTCTGTGCTTTACTGCTTTCAGCAAGACTTCAAGGTAAGGTAAACCCGCATCAGCAGAACTTCTTTCTTCCTTAGAGCCTAACATTTCTTCTTGGATGCCCTGTATGCAGTCACTATTTATATCTTGTAACATTTTCATATAATCTTCACTGGCGTGCTCTTTAGCAACCTCAATGCCGTGACTTTCCCATCTCTGACTCGCTTGACTAGAGAAATCTTTAATTTCTTCTAGTTTTTCGTCAAACTTACTACTCCTTGTGCCAAACATCACTTCCCAACCATCCTCTTGCTGTTGTGCAATATAAATTAATTGATTTTTTTTATTCACATGTATTTCTTGGGATAACTTTCCCTCGACAAATGTTTGGAAACAAAACTCTCCACTCTCCAATAGAATTGTTTGCTCTTTTTCTCGTGGCTTATTTACATCGAAATTCACAAAAAAACCTGATTTTTTTCTAAGACTAAAGGATCCTTCAGAAATGGTTACTGGATGCCTCACATTACCTCTTCTATCATTATTTTTGATAAAACCTATATCTTTCAATGTATACACTGTGTCTCCATCTTGTGAATAATAGTTGTGGTGAACATGGGTGCTTATGCTGTCATGAGATATGTCAGGGAAAAAAGGAACAAAAGATATAAAAAGCTCTTTTTTTATGATCTTGTCATCCAGATGCTGAGGGCTTTGAATTCTTTTGTTTGAAGAAAAAAGAAACTCTTTTACTTCCTTCTTTTTATATTTTTTTCGAGGGAATAATATACTCGATAAATTAAGAATATTTTTTCGAGCAAAAGATATATGAGTCATGTCGTCATGACCAAAAACATATTTGCGATCTTGCGGCTTTATTTCGATTGGATTATCAAAATCATTAAAGTCATACCCTAGAAAAACTGCCTTAACCTCTTTTGCTGTTCTTGGAGGTTTTACTTTTTTATTTTTAGAAAGCGCCTTCTCTTTCTTTGGTTTAGGAAGTCCAATACGAGCATATCCATTATTAGTTGCTTTGAACCTGTATAACTCTTTAGATGCATCAACATAACGACGCGTTTGTGCATTTCCTTTAAGATCAGAAAAATCTATTTGCTGAACAACATTCGAGATTACAGTTTCGCCTTCATGAACAGATACTGCATCGGGATAATACGTTGTTGTCGTGATGCCTTTAATTTTCGATTTATAATCATAATGCTTAGAAACTGCCTCCTTATCCTTCTGGTAAGAGAACTCGTGGCAAACTCTTTTTTTATTCTTCCCGCCTTCATAAAACTTTACAGAAAAACTATCATCTCTTTTGTTAGCAGAGATTTCTGTAAACACTTCACCGAATTTATCAAGAAGCTTAATGCTTTCTCTCCCTGTTTTAGTGTCGAAAGAAAAGTCATATTTTTTGTAATCAGTAGAAGCTGATTGGAAAACATCTTCTGCCTCAGCCTTGATCAACTCTGGAGAGAAACTAAAGCTGCCTTTCAAAACATTGTGCTGGTCACGCTTTTTTACTGTGATTGTTTGTGATGAAAGCCCAAGGTACACAACATCACCATTATCTAATTCAATACTTCCTTTTTTAGCCTGCTTTCCCTCATTATTTTCAATAAGAGATTCCAAACGATCTTTGTTCACAGGGCGCCTTTGGGGCTGCTGGGATTTTGAGTTATCAAATTTAGAGAAATAATCTACTAAGTACTCTGGATTATATTCTTCGAACTGTGATGCCAGTGTCGCGACCAAGCTTCCTCTCACCTCAAATGATAAAAAATCTTTGTCATTGCGAATAAACTCACCTAGTACCGTTTTAAATGTTTCTTCTTGCATGTTTCATCCCAATTAATGTTCTTAAAAAATAAAATATATTCTAAAAGGATACATAAATCAACAAAAAAGCAAAGCACAAAGCTTTTTTTCTTTGACAATCAGATATCCTCCACCTTAAATTTGTCCCTAAAGGATAAAAAAATAGGCATCAAAAATATGAAAGAACGAAAAGGTCCGTTAACACTTGCGCTTGACGCAATTGCACTAACCAATCGCGTAATGGGACCACAAGAAGCCTTAAGAATAGACACAGAACAACTGGACCCAGACATGTCGTTTGGAAGAGAGTCTATGCCTCACAAAAGCATGTTAACTGGATATGCAGGATTAATAAAGAAACACAGCGGCAATCGAAGCTAAAAGAACGCTATCCACACGATCAAGGATGCCGCCATGACCAGGAATAAGATTACCAGAATCTTTCACACCAACTTTGCGTTTTACCCATGATTCGAACAGATCACCTATTTGCGCCGCAATTGACAAGACAATACTTAGAAAAATCGCACCTGCAAAACTGGTTGCACCAAGAACCTGAGAAACAATAAAGCCAACAACTAATGCTGTGACAAGACCTCCCAAAGCGCCTTCGCGTGTTTTATTTGGACTGATTTGCGGTGCAAGAGGCGTTTTTCCTATTTTCTTACCAACAAAATACGCACCTATATCCGTGGCCCACACGACACTTAGCAGCCAAATAATAATATCAAGACCATTCGTTGGTATCATGCGAAGGTAAAAGAAAGAAAGACAAGCAATGTTAAAGTAAAACAAGCCAACAAAAAACCATTTTGCATCAAGCTTGCCTTCGCGACAAAGGCCACGCCACTCATATCCCATTGCAGCGAACAAGACGCCAATAAAAAGAAGAAACAAAATCCCTCCCTTAATCGTCAGTCCCAAAGCAACAGCACCCAAGACCACAGCCGAAAGCGTGCGTTTTTTTAGATTACCATCTATACCGCTAAAGATATTTTTCATCAGGCTATCTCCTTCTTAAACATGAAGCGACAGCCTAGCGTCTTTCAAAAAATATGCAAGAGAAGAATAGGTTTTGCCTCGCTCATGAAAATAACATTAAAAAGGATAAGCTAGCCTCTTCCTAAAGCCATTTTTGAAGCATTTCTAATAACTGAGCTTTTCTGACGGGCTTATTGATATAGTCGTCCATGCCCACGGCGAGGCATTTCTCACGATGCCCTTCCATCACATCTGCAGTAATTGCAATAATGACAGATCTTTTCTTATTTTCAGCATTTTCATGGTCACGAATTGCTTCTGTTGCAGTGTAGCCATCCATTTCTGGCATATGACAATCCATAAGAATGATATCGTAGTATTGATTTTTGACTTTATTTAAAGCCTCTTGACCATTTATTGCCGTATCAACATGAAAGCCTTGTTTTTTCAAAATTGTTTCAACAATGGTCACATTAACTTTGATATCGTCAACAACCAAAACATGCGTCCCAGCACCTACTGCCTCATTCATTTTTTGGTTCCTTTTCGTCATTTTCTCGCATTGGGTCCAGCCACTTTTGCAACATTTCAAGAATTTGCTGCGGCTTTACAGGCTTGTTAAGATAATCATCCATCCCTGCATTTAAGCATTTTTCACGGTCACCTGTCATCGCGTCTGCTGTCAGGGCGACAATAGACGTTCTATCTTTTCCTTTTTCTTCTTCGATACGCCTGATTTCAGTTGTCGCCTCGAACCCATCCATTTCTGGCATCTGACAGTCCATAAAAACAATGTCATATTCAAACTTATTCAACATATCGACAGCTTCTTTTCCGTTTGCAGCTGTGTCAACACGCAGACCATATTTTCCCAAAATCTTTGTGATCAACATAAGGTTTACCTTCATGTCTTCAACGGCCAAAGCTCTTTTATTATCAAATTGAATGATTTCATCTTCTTGATTTTCTGATTGACTCTCCATCATCTGAACAATCAGGTGACGTGTCATCAGCTTATCTAGCTCTTTCCCATTCTTACGCGCATCCATAATAACTTTCAGCAATGCTTCTAGTTGTTCTGGATAAAATGGTTTTGATAAAAACCCTGATAAACCTTTTTTCTTCAACTCTTCAGGCGTGGCAACAAACCCAGCGGACGTAATCATGACCAACAAGTCGTCTTTGAGATACTTGCTGCGCCTTACTCTCTGCGTAAACTCTAGACCACTCATGCCACCGAGGTTCTGATCAACAAGAACGACATCATAAGGGCGCCCTTCTTTTTTCGCTTTCTTGGCAGCCTCAAGCGTTTCTTCTGCTGAAAGAAAAGTATCGCACTCAATTCCCCACCTGTAGAGATACTGATACAAAATTTCACAATTTATTTTATAGTCATCCACAACCGCAACACGGGTGCCTTTCAAGTCGAAATCTGGGATACCGCTCTTGTGCTCTTGCTCTTCCCCTACCGGCAATAATATATCAAAATAGAAAACAGAGCCTTTTCCCAAAGTGCTTCTAACACCAACAGAGCCTCCCATCATTTCAATCAGGCTTTTACAGATTGCAAGTCCCAGACCTGTACCACCAAAGTTTCGTGTCGTAGATTCTTCTGCTTGTGAAAACTTATTAAAGATATACTCCAGTTTATCTTCTGGTATCCCTATGCCTGTATCCTCAACTTCAAAGCGTAGACGGACATCATTTTTATTTTCCAACTGACTTGTCACACTAATAAGAACATGGCCTTTTTCAGTGAACTTTACAGCGTTACTATTTAAATTAAGAAGGATCTGCCGGATACGCCCTGGATCACCAACAACATATCGTGGCACATCTTCTGAAAAGTTCACGAGCAGCTCAATTCCTTTGCTTTGTGTTTGCAGGCGTAATATATCCGTCACCTCTTCAACAGCAGAGGCAATATCAAAATTAATTGGTTCTAACTCAAGCTTCCCGGCCTCAATTTTAGAGAAATCAAGAATGTCATTAATAATGTTAAGGAGGTTTTCGCCTGATTTTTTAATGATATCAGCCCACCCATGCTGCTCAGACGTCAACGTCGTATCCAGCAAAAGACCTGCCATACCAAGAACACCATTCATCGGCGTTCTAATTTCGTGACTCATATTGGCCAAGAAGTCACTTTTGGCAACATTTGCAGCCTCTGCTTCTTCTTTTGCTGCTTGCGCTTCTTCGATGGCGCTTTTCAGCTCTGCTTCTTGTGCTTTACGATCTGTAATGTCATGAGAATACGCAAAAAAAGTATAATCATCACCAATATCAATTCGCATCACACGCTGTTCGTATGTTTTTTCACCTATAACAACTTCGTTCATAGCAGAGCGCTGCTCGTTCTCGAGAATAATATCAATCAAAGATGAGATATTTAGCACCAAAGGATGCTCATGATTTTCCTTTAAATTTGGGAAAAGATTTGAGGCACTTGAATTTGTATATAATACACGCCTTTCTTTGTTCACTTCTAAGACAGGGTTTGGATTATTCTCAGGATAAGACGCTAGTTTTTCGGCCTCAGTTTGCGCGACAAGAGCTTCATGACGTGATTGCTCAAGACGATCTGTATACTCTTGCATGCTTTTATTAAGACGCTCTTTTTCCGTAATTTCTTCTTTTAATCGACGGCGCCTCTGGCGATCCTTACGGTGCTGGTGAACCAAGGCAGCAATCATAATTGTAAGAAGAACACCGGCTAGCAACAACATCAACTCTTGCAAGGCATCTCTTTTAAAGGCACGCTCTTTCGGAACAATAACAGCAATCCACGCTTTTTGAGGTGTTGTGAAGTATTTGCTATAGCGCAATTGATCTATGGTGACAGATTTTGTCTCCTGGGGAAGCAAGTCAGTTTTTTCAACTTCTTTAACTGAGACTGTCAAATTTGGGTTTTTCACCAACGACAAAGATCCCACGATCAGATTGCTGAGTATTTCTTTTCTCTCTATTTTTTGTGATAAAATTTCATTAAATGCAGACTGCAAATCTTTTGCATAGTATTCACTTTCTAACAGAAATGACTTTTCCAACCTAATCGCCTCAGAATCTCTGACAGCCTTGTATGAAAAAAAAGTGGCAGCAAAACCAATGATCAAAATTGAAATTGTAATAAAATATGACCTATAAGCGCTTAAAAAACTATTTTTCATCTCTTCACTTCCTTCGTTCAATCCAAGAACTGGATGTCGCAAGCTTGCAACCTACAAAAAATTGTGTTTTTGTAATCATCCCAAAACATGATACAACATGCAATGAATCACCCTATGGTAGAGACTGCGCATAGTAGATACAATTTACAAGGGTAAAGTGAAAGAATGTTAATACAAATCATTGCCATAGATGCCGAAAAACAAATCATTCACAATCTTGAAGATATTACCGGCAAGTCTTTGAATCGAAACTTTTTTCAGTGTCGTTTTTCTTTACTAGGCCTCACCCCTCCAGATGAAGATTTCGTTCTTTTTACAGGAAAAGAACTTCTAAAAGACCGTGAAGGAAAAATTTTCTACTGCGAAGATGGTGATCTTTTTTTACAATGGAAAGGCGCTGCAAAAGACGTGATATCAACCTTTGAAGAAATGGCAAAAAGATACTGTAAAGAAAGAAACTATGATGACTTGCCAGGAAATTTTTTCCAACTTTATGACTCGCACGCACATGGCGAAGAGCTACGTATAGAGTGTCGCAAAAAATTAAAAGCCATGGGAGCCATTGAAGAGCCCGCACGCAAAACAACAATTGCCAAACATATCCCTGTTGAGAAAATATCTGCAAAATTCTCTCCAGAGCAGCTCAACCTGCTAATCAAAAATATTTTTGATCGCGAAAGCCGTACAGCGCCAGAAATTTTAATTGTGGAAGATCAGGTTTTTTCATGCAAATTAATCTTAAGCGTCCTAAGCAGTCAGTATAAATGCCACGTTGCCAAGAATGGGCGAGAGGCTATTACCTTATACGCAACACACGCGCCAGACATAACATTTCTAGATATTGAGCTTCCCGATACTGATGGTCATTCGCTGGCAAAACTATTTCGCGAATCTGATCCTAAATCCTACCTTGTCATGGTCACAGCAAACAATCACATGAAAGATGTAACACTTGCAAAACAGAACAAAGTGCAAGGCTTTATTTTAAAACCATATAGTAAACAAAAGATTTTACAGAGCATTGAAAATTTTAAAGCCCACAAATAATCAGGAGGAAATAATGACAGATGTAATTGACCTAACAAATTTTCGTGAGATGACAGATGGCGATGTCGAGCTGGAAAAAGAACTTTTTGAGGAGTTCTTTTCATCTTCTGAAGAATGCATTACAGCAATGGAAAGCAATTGTGTCGACGGTGAAAATGAGATTTGGCGCTCAAATGCACATGCTTTCAAAGGCACAGCGCTGAACCTTGGCGCAGACAAGCTAGGACAAATGTGTAAAGACGCACAAGAAGGACAAGATATGTCAGCTGCCGAAAAAACAACATTACTAGAAAAGATAAAAGCTGAATACAGTGCCGTTAAGGTTTTCTTAGAAGGACTACATTAGACCTATTTCCCAAATCGTCGGTGACGACTTTGATAATCTTGCAAAGCTGCTTCAAAGTCTTTTTCACCGAAATCTGGCCATAATGTGTCTGTGAAATATAGCTCTGTGTAAGCCATCTGCCACAACAAGAAATTACTGATACGCTGTTCACCGCTTGTACGCACAAGAAGGTCTGGATCAGGAATGCCTGCGGTATCAAGTGCAGCTTCGAACCTTTCAGCCGTCACATCGCCTTCCATTTTCTGACAGGCACGAATAATTTCATCACGCCCTCCGTAACTTAATGCCAAAACAACGTGCAGCTTCTCAAAGCTTCTAGAGTCTGCTTCTGCTTTTTGAATCATGTCTACGATATCTTGTTCTAGACGCGTACGATCACCAATAACGGAAAAACGGATTTCTTTTTCGATTAATTGTTTGGTTTCATTTTTTAAGTAACGGCGCAACAGGCTCATTAATTCGTTAACTTCTTCTTGGTCACGATTCCAGTTTTCGGAAGAAAAACCAAACAGTGTCAAATACTTAACGCCTGAAAGCAATGCTGCATCCACAACACGCTGCACTGACTTTGCACCTTCACGATGCCCTGCAGTTCTTGGTAATCGACGTTTTTCTGCCCAGCGACCATTGCCATCCATGATAATTGCAACATGCTGCGGTATCGAATTTGACATACGTGTAAGACCTGCTAGATGCTATACTTGAAGAATTTCTTGCTCTTTACTTGCAAGCAATTCATCAATTTTTTTCACATGATCATCAGTCAACTTTTGAACATCATCAGACAGTTTTTTCGCATCATCTTGCGAAATATCACCATCTTTTTCTTGTTTCTTAATGTCATCCATGCCATCACGACGCACGTTACGCACAGAAATGCGAGCATTCTCGGCAGACTTACCAGCAACTTTCACAAGCTCTTTACGACGCTCTTCGTTCAATTCCGGTAGTGGTATACGAATCAAATTTCCTTCAGCCGCAGGGTTCAACCCTAAATCAGAATCACGAATAGCTTTTTCTGTTGCTGCAATCAAACCGGCATCCCAAACTTGAACTGTTAGCAAGCGTGGTTCAGGAACCCCTACTGAGCCAACTTGGTTAATTGGCATTTTTGATCCATAAGCATCAACAACAACGCTGTCGAGCAAGTTGACCGAAGCACGCCCTGTGCGAAAACCAGATAGCTCACGCTTAAAAGCTTCAACGGCACCATCCATTCTTTTACTTAGATCATCTTTCATTTTTTACCCCTATCGTTTTATATATCTACTATTTCACAAGTGTGAACTTACCATTTCCACAAACAACTTTCGCCAACTCACCTGCCTCACGGATCGAAAAAATAACCATTGGAATATTATTTTCACGACAAAGTGCAATTGCTGCTGTATCCATAACCTGCAAATTTTTCTCAATAACGTCTTGATAACTCACTTCATCATATCTTGTTGCGCTTGGATCTTTCTCAGGATCGGCTGTATAGACACCATCAACTTTTGTCGCCTTGAAAAGTGCGTTACACCCCATCTCAGAAGCACGCAAAGCAGCGGCACTATCTGTAGTAAAGAAAGGGTTTCCTGTTCCCGCAGCAAAGATGACAATACGTCCTTTACTCATATGACGCATTGCTTTGCGTCGAATATAAGGTTCAGAGATTGTATTCATCGTAATCGCAGACTGTACACGTGTTACAATACCTTGTTGCTCTAGCGCACTTTGTAACGCCAACGCGTTAATTACCGTGGCAAGCATCCCCATATGGTCAGCAGACACACGGTCCATACCTTTTGCAGCACCAGAAACACCACGAAAAATATTTCCACCACCAACAACCAAACAAACCTCAACACCAAGCTTAGAAACAGCGGCGATTTCGCCTGCAACGCGATCTACAATCTCAGGGTCTAAACCAATTTCTTTATCCCCCATCAAGGCTTCCCCTGACAGCTTTAACATAATGCGTTTATAAACTGGTTTTGTGCTCATTTTTTTCTCCAGATACAAAAAAGACTGCACGCCAATCTAACAGCATGCAGCCTTTTTGTGAATTAGTTTTTTCAAACGAATTAGCCAGCGAGTTGCTCAGCAACTTCTGCGGCGAAATCTGTTTCTTCTTTTTCAATGCCTTCACCAAGTGCAAAACGTGTAAAGCCTGTTAGGGTTACATCTGCGCCAGCATCTTTCGCAGCATTTTCAACGACTTTTGAAATTCTTGTTTCGCCATCGATAACGAATGTTTGATCCAAAAGAACGATTTCTTCATAGAACTTACGCAAACGACCTTCCATCATTTTTTCAATGATTTCGTCAGGCTTACCACTTGCCTTCGCTTGATCACGCAGAACAGATTTTTCACGCTCAAGCAATTCTGCATCAACGCCTTCACGGTTCAAAGCTTGTGGGTTTGTTGCTGCGATATGCATTGCAATTTGCTTTCCAACAGCTTCCAGCTTTGCAGCATCACCTGTTGATTCCAGCGCAACAAGAACACCAATCTTACCCATACCTTCGGTAACCTGACCGTGAATATAGCTAACAACAACACCACTATTTACAGACAATGCCGTCGAACGACGAATATTCATGTTCTCGCCAATCGTAGCGATTGCGTTTGTCATCTCTTCTGTCACAGCGTGAGAAGTACCTGGGTAAGTTGCTGTTTTAACAGCGTCAACATCACCTTCTTGATCTAGCGCTACCTGCGTTAAGTTTTTAACAAGATCTTGAAATTTGTCATTACGTGATACGAAATCTGTTTCAGAATTCACCTCGATCACGGCACCTTTTGTGCCAGATGTCATAACACCGACAAGACCTTCTGAAGCCACACGGCTAGATTTCTTTTCTGCTGCAGACAGACCTTTTTTACGCAACCAATCAACAGCCGCGTCCATATCGCCACCTGCTTCTGTAAGTGCTTTTTTACAATCCATCATCCCCGCGCCAGATTTTTCACGAAGTTCTTTTACTTTTGCTGCTGTAATTTCAGACATAGCTTCACCTTTTCTTAATTAATTTCTGATAAAAATGAAGGGCATGTCAGCGCGACCGCCCTTCTAAACAACTTACTTAGATGCTTTTTCTTCATCTGCTTTTTTGGCTGCTTTTTTAGGAGCTGCCTTTTTTGCAGGTGCTTTTTTAGGAGCATCTTCTTTAGATGCAGCTGCCTTTTTCGTGGCCTTCTTTGCGGGTGCTTTCTTTTCTTCTTTTACTTCTTCTTTTTTCTTATCCGCAGCTGCTTTTTTTGTTGCTGTTTTCTTAGGAGCTGCTTTTTTAGCAGGCTTCTTCTCTTCCTTTTTTTCTTCTGCTTTTGCATCAGCTTCTTTTTTGTTTGAAGCGTCATCAAGCTTTTCTACTGGTGGGTTTTCCATCTCACCAATATCTTTTTTCGTTGCAACCATTTGCTTACGCATACCTTGCAAAATCGTCTGTGAGAAAAGATCTAGATACAAGTTAATTGACTTAACAGCGTCATCATTCCCAGGAATTGGATATGTAATACCGTCTGGTGAACAATTCGTATCAACGATTGCAACCACAGGAATACCCAAAACATTTGCTTCATTCAACGCAAGGTCTTCTTTATTTACATCAAGAATAACCAACATATCTGGAGACCCACCCATCTCACGAATTCCACCAAGTGTCTTTTCAAGTTTTTCTTGGCTACGTGTAAGGTTCAAAACTTCTTTCTTTGTCAATGCAGCAGCTGATTCACTATTCAGAACTTCTTCCAGCTCTTTCAGTTTTTTGATTGACTTTGAAACAGTCGACCAATTCGTCAACATACCACCCAACCAACGGTGATTCACAAAATACTGACCACATTTTTTTGCAGCTTCTGCAATAGGGCCAGACGCTTGACGTTTTGTTCCAACAAAAAGAACACGACCGCCACTTGAAGCAACTTCATAAATTGCTTGTAATGAACGGTGCAGCATTGGCACTGTAAGATCTAGGTTAATAATGTGTGTGTTATCACGCTCACCAAAAATGAATTTTTCCATTTTCGGGTTCCAACGGCGTGTGTGGTGACCAAAGTGAACACCTGCTTCTAATAGTTCTCGCATAGTAAATGATGGTAAAGTCATTGCTTTATCTCCTTATCTCCAGTTAAGCCTCTGTAAAAGTTTGTTTTTTAGTGCATTCCGAAGAACCACTGGATCATTTTACTTTTACATGTGTATTTCCCCACAACATTGAGGGGAGCGGTCTTATAGCATGTTCCCTCCCCCCTCGCAAGGGGTTTTTCCAATAAAAAACGATTAAAAAACAACCTTGTAAGTTTCCGAAAGGATCAATTGTTGACAAATTGGAATTAAAGGCTAGAATTAAGAAAAAAAGAAGGCACAAAGAATGAGAGATATAAGAGAATTTTCTGATTATAAAAGTCTTGAAGAGTATGTAAAACACCTTACTCCTCAACAAAAACTATCCATTAGCTTCCAATACTACCCTCAACATATAGACGTTGTACAAAATGATGGGGAATCAATCACTAGCCAAAAATGGAAAAGAAATGGAAACGACACAAAAAAAATCTCAGAGAACGTAAAAAACATAGAGACTGGCACTTTTCTTATTCAACACAACATAAGTTCAAAAGGTGCTGTCACTTATTATGGTGAAGAACAAGAATCCGGATATTTTGACTTAACATTATTCCAAGTAAATAGTGGTTTAAAAACCTGCTTTTCACACATTACAGAAAATTTCTTTTATATGTTTGATATTGATACAAAAAATCATGCAACGAACCAAGGGATTGTTCTGTTAGAAAATGCAGATTTTTCAGGCATGAGAAACCTTACAAAGACTGGAGTTACTTTAATTGAAGGAACTCATAAGGATGAATGCCACAAAGCTAGAAAAAGAATCGAGTCATTTACTCTTGATGGTGAAAAATCTTTCATAAAACATTTATTAAAAAAAGTCAGAAAACAACAAGGCTTAGAAGAACCTGAAAGCATCAAAAACATCAATACATTTGCGGCCTTAGAAGAGTTTATAAGAAAGACAAAAGACAATTTTGAATATATTGAAGGTGATATTGTTCATAAAGCAAGAGAAGGAGAAGAAATAATTAAACAGCATTGGAAAGCATCATCAAATGACATCAAGAAAACTGAAGAAGCTGCTCAAAATGCACATTGGGGGTTTGCCCTTTACAGGAAAATATTTCATCCCGGTGAAGCACTTGTTATAGATTACGGAAAACAAGGAAAAGACAAACAATACAATCAAAAAGTCACCGTCAAGAGAAATGGAAGCCGCACTTCTTTTGTAAGGTTTTGGGGTAGTTTTTTTATACGGCTTAAACAAGGAGAAAAAACACCAGAGATCGTAGATGCGTCCCAGGCCACACAATCTGGCGCACACTATAATACAAGAGATGTGTCTGAAACACAGACCTTAACACTTGAAGGACTGCACGGAAATGCCATTAAAAAGGCTACAAAGCTTGCACAAAGTTTGATTGACGGTGATGAAAAAATTGTTTTCAAACACATTATTGCTAAAGAGAAAAAAATCATTAGCGCGAAGAGAAAGCAATTAGTGAGCTCACCAACCTCCCTAACAACTAACCTCTCATTTAACGCACAAGAAAGTGTTAAAATAGGTGATGCATCACCTATTCAAAAGATCAATCAGAATCCTAATGAATCCAATCGTCAAATGATGATAATGAAATGGGCGGGCGAATTGAATAAAAACTTTTCAAATGCACGTCAGGCGGCGCAAGCTTATGACAGATCGTTCCAAAGAAATTAAAAAAATACCCAACTATTTTACTAGGGTATTGCAATTTGCCATCATAATACCTATATTTATTTTAAGTTTTAAAGATTGTTTTTTTAGGTAACTTAGTTAAGATAGATTCCCCATCACTGTATGGGATTTTGGAGGATAGAACATGACTCAATCTACTGGTACATCTACGGCTTTAACTAAAAAAACGTCACGCGGATCTGCGGGACATTTAATTGTTGAGGGTGACCTAAACCGTTACCTACAAGAAATCCGTAAATACCCTATTTTGACGCATGAAGAAGAATTTAATTACGCTAAAAAATGGACTGAAGATGGTGATGTTGAAGCAGCACATCACTTGGTAACATCTCACCTGCGTTTGGTTGCAAAGATTGCGATGGGGTATCGTGGGTATGGCCTGCCTGTTAATGACCTTATTTCAGAAGGAAATGTTGGCCTGATGCAAGCGGTAAAGCGCTTTAAGCCTGAAAAAGGATTTCGCCTAGCAACATATGCGATGTGGTGGATCAAAGCCTCTATTCAAGAATATGTTTTGCATTCATGGTCCCTGGTTAAAATGGGAACAACTGCAGCACAGAAAAAACTGTTTTTTAATCTTCGTAAGCTAAAAAACAGAATGCAAGAAATTGATGAAGGCAACTTAACGCCTGAGCAAATCGAAGACATCGCCAGAGAGCTTGATGTTTCGGAGCAAGAAGTCATCAATATGGATCAGCGCTTGGGCGGCCATGATCATTCACTAAACGCCCCTGTCAGCAATGACCAAGACGGTGATGGTGAGTGGATTGACTGGCTCAAAGATGATAATGAATCACAAGAAACAGAACTTGCTGAAACAGATGACCTTGATAAAAGACGCGTTCTTTTAGGGGATGCGATGAGTGCTCTGAATGAACGTGAGCAAATTATTTTGGTTGAACGCAAGTTAACGGAAAATCCACAAACACTGGAAGAGCTTTCAGTGCGCTTTGACATTTCACGTGAGCGTGTCCGTCAAATCGAGAAACGTGCTTTTGAGAAACTGCAAGCAGCCATGATGACGCTTGCTGAAGAAAGCGGTTACCTTGCCAAGGCAGAGGCTCTACCCGCAGCTTAAAGCTCTTTACTTTTATTATGTAGAACAGTGCCGTCCAGAGGTTTTCCAGGGCCATGCTTTGTTCTGAAAAATCCTCCTTGGTACTGCAGCTCACTCTCTAGGCCTTCTATCAAAACCCCAAGCTTATCGACCATTTCGCCCTTACCACGACGACGAAATGCTGCTTGTGACCTTTGATAAGACTCTTTGGCAATCCCAAATTTATTTTGCCCCTTATAACCGTGCCCTAACAATAAAAAATAGCGTGATTTTTGAATTAAATTCATGATGCCCACTTTTTTCATAAATGGTTCTAAAAGATGCACAGCGCGCCCTGGGGAAAACCCTTCATACCAATGGTCTCTAATGATGACATCCGCTTTCCCAAGTGCAGCGCCAACATGCTCTTGTTTAATTGCTTGATCAAAATAGTAATCACTTCTTTCCTGGCTAAAAGGCAGTCCATATTTTGCGTATAGATATCCATCACCAAGAAAGCTTTGTGCAGGAGCATAATTTTTCTTATTGGCCAGCTCTATCATTTCATGCCGCGCATCCAAGCGCGAAAACTGCACAGTTTCAGAATCTAAATGAAGTGTAAAAACACTGGAATCAAGTGGCAAAGCTTCGGCCAGAATACAACCTATAAAACGAAAATGCGCGTCAATATCGCCATCTTGTCCACGTATATAATTTTGTTTGGCTTCGTGTTTTTGAACAGAAGATTGACCCATAAATTTCCCTGATGGTTTTTATTTTTATAAATATTGAGGATTTAACCTAAGCAGCGACGCCCAAATCATCCATTTTTTTCTTCAGGGTATTGCGGTTCATCCCAAGGATTTCTGCGGCGTGTTTCTGATTACCGTTTGTTGCTTGCAATGTCATTGTAATAAGCGGTTTTTCAATTTCACGCATGACACGTTTGTATAGGCCTGGCGCAGGAAGCTGACCATCTAGACCTAGAAAATATCCCTTTAATTGTTGTCGAACCATGTCAGAAAGCCCCAAAGCTTGTTTATTATCTAATATCTCTGTTGTTAATACGGGACTCATGAAACTCTTCTCCTTAAAACTCAATTCAACAATTCTTTTGCTTCAATAACACTGTCAAAAAAATCAGCCACAAAATGCATGATTTCATTGGGGTCTTGCATACGATTAACCTCAGCACGAAAATCTGTCGATCCATGAAGGCCTTTTGAATACCAGCCTAAATGTTTTCGCGCCACTTTTACGCCAGTGTCACTGCCGTAATGGCTCATCATACTTTCATAATGTTTTAAAACTGTTGCTTTTTGCACGGTCAATTCTGGATCGGGAAGTTCTTCCCCAGTCTTAAAGAAATGCATGATTTGATTGATAAACCATGGGCGACCATAACAGCCTCGGCCGACCATTATGCCATCAGCGCCCGACTGTTCCAAGCACTTTTTTGCTTTTTCTAGGGTGGTAATATCCCCATTTGCGATGACAGGTATACTGACCGCATCTTTGACGCTTTGAATAAATTCCCAATCTGCAACGCCCTTATAAAACTGGCAACGTGTGCGCCCATGAACAGTGACCATTTGAATCCCACACTCCTGCGCGATACGCGCCAGATTTGGTGCGTTTAAACTGTTATCATCCCATCCCATACGCATCTTCAACGTCACAGGTAATTTCACAGCTTTTACAGTTGCTTCCAAAACTTTTGCAGCATGTACTTCATCTCGCATCATGGCAGACCCTGCATGACCGTTAACTACTTTTTTCACAGGACATCCAAAATTAATATCGATAATCGCTGCGCCACCATCTTCATTCAGCTTCGCTGCTTCTGCCATTTTCGCAGGATCACATCCTGCCAATTGTACAGCCATTGGGAATTCCTCTGGCGTATTACTCGCCATCATCAAAGTTTTACGGTTTTCATAAATCATTGCATCCGACGCAATCATCTCCGAGACCACAATCCCCGACCCGCTCTCTTTGACCAAACGGCGGAACGGCAAATCTGTTACCCCCGACATAGGCGCCAGAATAACAGGATTTTCAACCTCAACAGGACCAATTTTAATAGGCTTTAACATCATATCTCTCATCAAAACGAACGCACATTTTTGCCTTATTTTTAGGCATGTGTCAAGGAGAGGCCAAAATAAAATCTCGTTAAGCCACCCTGTTTTCTTCACGTCCTTTTGTGTGGGCTTGTAGGTTATCAAAGGCAATGCGGACCAAGCGTTTTTTTGCTTCGACTGTTCCCCATGCGACATGTGGTGTTTGTAAAACTTTTTCATGCATGATCAGTTTTTGCTGTGCTTGCATTGGTGGTTCAATACTGGCAACGTCTAAACAAGCATGTGCGATTTGACCTTTATCCAAAGCATTTACCAGGGCATCTTCGTCAATCAAAGGACCGCGCCCTGTATTGATTAAGATCGCATTTGGCCGACACTGTCGCAAGAAATCAGCATCAACAAGGTGATTTGTTTCAGCCGTCAACGGGCAATGCAAGCTGATGATGTCGGCCTGTGACAAAGCTTCATCCAGCGCAACAGCACCCTCTTTCTTGGGTCGCCACGGCAATTGCACATCCAGCACGCGCATCCCAAATATCTCTGCAATATCACGTACTTTTTTACCAATTGCCCCCATACCGACAATGGCAAATGTCTTTCCTGATAATGCGTGTAAATCATGTGTAAAAAAGCAAAAATCACCATGCCATTTCCCTGCTTTCACAGCAGCATCATGCTCGTTCACACGATTATAAAGCGCCAGCAAATACGCGAATACAGACTGCGCGACCGAATCAGTGGAATAGCCTGGCACATTTGTCACGACCACACCTTTTGCTTTCGCTGCGTCCAAGTCAATGACATTTACGCCAGTTGCCAAGACACCTATATACTTCAACTTTGGTAAGTTTTCTAGGACGCCTTCATTCAAAACAACCTTATTGGTCAACACAGCATCCGCATCCACACATCTTTCAACAACCTCATCCACACTTGTCCGCGGATAGATTTCTACAGCGCCTAGCGCCTTAAACTCATCCCAGTATGACAAATCCCCTTGATCTGTGGTATAGCTATCCAGTATGACTATTTTCATTGTTTGATCCTCTGTATGATGTAAGAAAGTATCAAAGCTTTATGACAAAAACAATTGCCTTAATCATGGCTGGTGGTATGGGAACACGGTTTGGTGGTGATATGCCAAAGCAGTATCTAAACCTGGAGGGACAGTCGATTCTGGCGCGGACAATGGATGTGTTTTGTCAACACCCAGGCGTTGACCATGTTCTTGCTGTTATTCATCCAGAAGCTCACAATCTTTACACACAACATGCCCCTCAACATACCAAAATCCTTTCTCCTGTAAACGGCGGCGACAGACGACAAGACTCGGTCAGAAATGGCCTTGAAGCATTGAAAGAAATCGATCCAGATTATGTGTTGATTCATGACGCTGCACGCCCATTTGTAACTACAGACATTATTACAGCAAGCATTGAAAGCCTTACAAAGCATAGTGCTTCTGTCCCTGTTTATGCCATTCCTGACACAATGAAACGTGTTGAACATGGATTCTTGTCAGACCCTATTGACCGTACAAATGCACATGCGATCCAAACACCTCAAAACTTTCATTTCACAGAAATTCTGAATGCGCACCTTCAAAACATTGATAAAGACGCGACAGATGATACATCCCTTTTTCAAGAAATGGGTCTGCCCGTCAAAGCCATTGAAGGACACCGTGACAACATCAAAATCACGCGTCAAAGCGACATGAATGTTGCCATACAAATTTTAAAAGGACAAAAAAAATGATTGATATACGTACAGGACTTGGCTTCGATGTTCATCAGTTTTGCGAAGGTGATCATGTTTGGCTCTGCGGTGTTAAAATTCCACACACACACGGCTTAAAAGGTCACAGCGATGCTGACGCCCCTATGCATGCTGTATGTGACGCGCTTTTTGGTGCTGTGGGTGCTGGAGATATTGGTATTCACTTCCCTTGTGATGATGAACGCTGGCGCGCCGAACCTTCGGAAACATTCCTCAAAAAAGCAGTTGATGAAGTTAAAAAAGCAGGTGGTATCATTACAAATATTGATATCACAATTATTTGCCAAGCACCTCGCATTGCAACGCACCGTGACGGTATGATTAAAACACTCGCACGTATCACAGGCATCGAAGCCTCACGCATCAACATCAAAGCTACGACAACAGAAATGCTCGGCTTCACAGGTCGCAGCGAAGGCCTCGCCGCACAGGCAACAGCAACCGTTTTAGTTGAAAACGTATTAAATGCATAAAAACGTTTTTAAAAGTGCCAAAACAGTTTGACACTGTTGACATTTGTCAATATATTCTCGGCAAAGGAAATTTTATTAGAGGATGTCATGACAAAAACGGTCGTTTTATCAGAGAGAAAACAATACAAGCGCCCCGCACACTGGAACTATTTTTCGAATCAAACGTCTCCCAAAAATGCTGCTGTTGAGAAAGTACACACGCTACACAAAAGGAAA
Source organism: Alphaproteobacteria bacterium (assembly GCA_030425825.1). Lineage (GTDB taxonomy): Bacteria > Pseudomonadota > Alphaproteobacteria > JAUHZY01 > JAUHZY01 > JAUHZY01. Next base: position 304,812 of record JAUHZY010000001.1, on the reverse strand, counting down.
AAAAACATCAACTGGGACAATATTCGTACAACGTTACTGGCAGGCCTTGTTGTTGGGTTTGCAATCTTATTCTCTTACGACAAAAAGTCATCATCACCGATACCTAGTGGCCGCGCAAATACAAATCCGCAACAGCAGAAATACGACATAACACCTGCGAAAACGTCAAATGAACATGAAAAAATATGGCGAGAAGCTGAACAGACTGGAAAGAAAATGGGACAAACTACGACATCAGGCACATCAAAAGCGTATAACCGCTAGGCGTTCTCTTCTTCCTGACGTCTGATTTCCATGAAGATAGAACTGAGAAGGTCTACGTACTGGCGTGTTCCTGTCAAGACAGACTTGTTACTTTCAATATCAATAATAAAACTCGACACAAAGCCCTCAAAGTCGATGTCTTCTTCTTCCATATGTCGATTCACCCAGGCATCAACACCAAAAACCATTTCATCTGCAAAAGGCGGAAAACCACAAAGAATCAAATGCGCATCCAGCAATGTACGCTCTTTCTCATCGTCAAAAATAACGATTGGCGAACTGCCAATAAACTCCGTTAAAAAAGGCGCGACATCTGGGAAACTAGGCGTTAAGCGAGCCAGCTCGTCACCAGGATCGCTGAGGTCAACAATCGCATGAAAATAACACTCTGTCGGCTTATCAATAATTTCACGCGCCACGATTTCTAAAATACCAGGGTGCTCCATATCAGGCTGTCGGATTACGCCCACACCAATCGCAACGACACGTGTGTGAATGTCGGTATCTCCTTGCTCGGACTTAACCTTTGACGTAAAAATAGAGGACATACCCCATTTAAGTTGGGCACGCTCATATGCGGAAAGTGTATCATCATTTATCATCTCTCTATTATACTCCAATATATGGACAATAGATAGATTGCGAACCCAAAAGACTAAGAGGAGTTTATTACATGAGACTTATTCGCTACGGAGACAAAGGACAAGGCAAGCCAGGCATCCTTGGTGACAATAATAAAGTTCATCAAATCAGCACACTGGTTGAGGATATCACACCAAAAACCCTTGAAGGTCTTTTGACTTTGCCGATTGACGTTGAGCCTCTTGAGCCTCTGAAAGAAAAAGTGCGTGTTTCTAATCCTGTGACCGAAGTCGGTAAAATTATTTGCGTTGGACTAAATTATCAAGATCACGCGGATGAACAAGGCGTCAAAGCGCCCTCTGAACCTATCCTTTTTTCAAAAGCAGCAACAGCCTTAAGCGGCCCCTATGATGATATTATCTTGCCACCAGGATCTACCGCAACAGACTGGGAAGTTGAACTGGCCGTTATCATTGGCCGTGAAGCAAAATATGTCAGCGAAGATGAAGCCATGGACTATGTTGGTGGTTATTCAATCATAAATGATGTCTCGGAACGCGACTTTCAAAAGAACCGCAAAGGACAATGGATTAAAGGCAAAAGCGCAGATACTTTTGCCCCTCTTGGGCCCTACCTGGTTACTAAGGATGTGATCCCTGATCCGCACAACCTCAAACTGTGGACCAAAGTAAATGGTGAACTTATGCAAGATGGCCACACATCAAACATGATTTTCAAAGTACCATTCTTGGTCTCTTACATCAGCCAATTCATGCGCCTTGTGCCAGGGGATGTTATCGCGACAGGAACACCAGCAGGTGTCGGCTTCGCCCGCACACCACCCATTTTCCTTAAACCAGGTGATATTGTTGAAATGGGTATTGAAGAAATCGGTGAAATGCGTCAAGTAGTAAGATAAACTACCACCGGCCTGCTAAGACATCTTTCTTTGTTAACAACACTGCCTCACCTGAACTGTCTGGATGGAAATACGCCTTACCAGCCTTCTCCACAGCTTCAATTTTCTTAAGGAGATATTCTTTATGATAATCATTTCTGAGAATTTCCTGACATGCATATAAAAAACTATCTCCAGGAGACCCGACGAGGTTCCCTGTATAATTATCTCTAAGGTCTTTATAAACCGCTTCATCAGAAAAACTTTTTTCCGTCTTACGCCTCATGCGAAGATGAGCTGCAGCCGTCTGAGCTGAGTCCTCAAGCAGCAAATCAACATACCCTTGAAGATACTTATCAGTAAGTTTTTTTAAACTATTAAGTGCCATTTTTGCCTGTCAATTATTTCTCTTTATTAGATACTTCATACATGTTTCTGTCAACAAAAAATAAGTCAAATATTCCCTCTTGCCCCACCCTTACCTTTTCAAGTAAACTCATCGCCTACTATGAACTTTAAGGAAGATTTTTCATGAAGATTGCGATTGTAGGAACGGGCTATGTGGGGCTTGTGACGGGAACATGTTTTTCTGAATTTGGACACCACGTGACGTGCATTGACCAAGACATCTCGAAAATTGATGGCCTAAACAATGGTAAAATCCCTATTTACGAACCTGGCCTTGAAGAAATGGTTATAGACAACGCACAACAAGGTCGCTTGAAATTCACGACCTCTCTCAAAGAAGGCATTTCAGATGCCGAAGTTGTTTTCATTGCTGTTGGCACGCCTCCACGCCCTGAAGACGGTCATGCCGACATGAAATATGTTTACGGCGTTGCCGAAGAAGTGGCCGAGCACCTAGATCACTATGCGGTGATTACAACAAAATCAACCGTACCTGTTGGAACCAGCGAAGCTGTTTATAAGATTATCCGTGATAAACGCGCTGATCTTGAATTTGACGTTGCTTCTAATCCTGAGTTTTTACGTGAAGGATCTGCGATCGAAGACTTTATGCGCCCGAACCGTGTTGTCGTTGGCGTTGAAAGCGAACGCGCAAAAAAGGTTATGCAAGATCTTTACCGCCCGCTAAACCTTCGTGAAGCCCCTCTTATTTTTACAACAATTCGTTCAAGTGAGTTAATTAAATACGCGTCTAACGCATTCCTGGCTGTGAAAATTGGCTTTATTAATGAAATGGCTGATCTGTGTGAAAAACTGGGCGCAAATGTTCAAGACATTGCCAAAGGCATGGGCAGCGACAACCGTATCGGACCAAAATTTCTACACCCTGGTCCTGGATATGGTGGATCATGCTTTCCAAAAGATACTTTAGCACTGGCAAAAACAGCTGGTGACGCTGGATCTCCGATCACAATTGTTGAGTCGGTCATTGACAGCAACGCCGCACGTAAAAAAAACATGGCAGATAAAATTATCAAGGCTTGTGGCGGTGACATTAAAGGTAAAACAATTGCCGTCCTTGGACTGGCATTCAAAGCAAATACGGATGACATGCGTGACAGCCCATCTCTGGACATTGTTCCTGCTCTTCAAAAAGCTGGCGCGGAAATTCGTGCCTTTGATCCTGAAGCCATGAATGAGGCGAAAAAACACTTGGATGATATTACGTACTGTGAAAACTCGTATCTTGCAGCAGAAGGCGCAGATGCGCTTGTTCTACTGACTGAGTGGAACAGGTTTCGCGCACTCGATTTGACTGAACTGAAAAATAAGTTAAAATCACCCCTGGTCATTGACCTAAGAAATATTTATAAACCACATGAAATGAAAGAGCACGGATTTGACTATCATTCCGTCGGGAGACCTTCATGATTATCACACGCTTTCACCCTTCTATTTTACGCGAATATGATATCCGCGGTGTCATTGGCAAAACGCTTTCAGAGAAAGAAGCCACATGGATCGGACAAGCTTATGGCTCGATGCTAAGACGCCACTATAAGAAGAAAGATCATACAATTGCCGTTGGTCGTGATGGACGCCTTTCTTCTCCTAAAATTGAAGCGGCCCTGATCGAAGGTTTGAACAAAGCAGGCATCAACGTTGTAAAGCTAGGCCTTAGCCCAACGCCGATGCTGTATTTTTCTGTTTTTCATTTAGATTTGGATGGCGGCATTATGATTACAGGGTCGCATAACCCCCCTGATTATAATGGCTTTAAAATGATGCTTGGTAAAAAGTCGCTTTTCGGCAAGCAAATCCTTGAGCTTGGCGGCATTATCGAAGAAGAAAACTTCCTAGAAGGCGAAGGAACTGTCACATCAAAAAACATTGTTAAAGATTACATTGATCGCATTACTGAGAACCTCAAGCTTGAGAAAGACTTGAAAGTTGCATGGGATTGCGGGAATGGGATTGCGGGGCATGTTATCCATGAACTAACACAACGTATTCCTGGCGATCATTTTATGTTGTACGACGATGTAGATGGCACCTTCCCAAATCATCACCCTGACCCAACAGTTGCTGAAAATCTTGTTGATATACAAAACTATGTTGCAAAATATAAGTGTGATGTTGGCATTGCATTTGATGGAGATGCTGATCGTATTGGTGTTGTTGATAATAAAGGTCGTATTTTATGGGGAGATCAATTACTTGCTATCCTCGCCAAAGATGTCCTGAAAAATCACCCAAGTGCTGCGATCATTGCAGATGTAAAAGCCAGCCAAATCTTGTTCGATGAAGTTCGCAAATATGGTGGCGATCCAATCATGTGGAAAACAGGCCATTCTTTGATTAAAACAAAAATGCAAGAAACAGGTGCAAAGTTGGCCGGCGAGATGAGTGGACACATTTTCTTTGCAGATGATTATTATGGATTTGATGATGCACTTTATGCTGCGATTCGCCTGATTAACATTCTTATTTCATCTGACAAAACTTTGGATGAAATGTTTGATGAGCTCCCAACAATGATCAACACACCAGAGCTACGCTTTGATTGTGAAGAAGAACGTAAATTTGCTATTGTTGATGAAGTCAAGAAACGCCTGAAAGCATCAGATGCAAACTTCAACGATGTTGATGGTGTGCGTGTCATGACAGATGATGGCTGGTGGCTACTGCGCGCCTCAAACACACAAGCTGCAATCGTTGCACGCTGTGAATCATCAGATGAAGATGGCCTTAAACGTCTTAAAAATCAACTTCTGGAACAGCTTGATATGAGTCAGGTTCCGGTAGAAGACTATTAATTCCGTGATTTTTGCTGATTTGGTGCTTTTGGCGTATTGTCCTGCTCACTGACAGGCAGCTTAAAGGCATCAGAAAGATCGTCTGTAGGTTTAGCAGGCTTAAGGTTGCCTTGCTCAAGCCTTTTAATTTTGGCCTCTTGATTCTTTAACCTATCGGTCAACTCGACAGCGCTATCAACACTATCAACAACAAAGACACTCTCCATCCCTTTTAGCTTCAGCGCGTTAATGATCGGGCTGTAAGTACCGCCTTTATAAGTCTCCATATTAAGCTCCGTATTCACAATAACGGTATAGCTGTCTGACTTTGCAGATTTCAACGCTTCTTTCACAGTTCCCATACCCCCATCAACGATGTAATGAAACTTTGGTTGTGTTAACTTCTCTTCACGCACTTCGATATTGTCTACCAAGTGCACTTGATCATTATAGAGTGCGTAATCACATTGCTCTTTTTTAGCAAGTTGTGGGGTCGTAATACCATGAATATCAATCTTGGCACCTTCTTTTTGTGCTTGACGCACCCCTTCAACCATGGGGCCCATAGCACCTTTCCCACCTGCGCCATTCAGAATAATATCGAAATGTCCTGACATTGCCAGTTTGTAGGCAAGTGCGCTCGCTGTTTTTTGGAAACCCAAAGCTTCGGTTGTTGCAGAACCTGCGATAAACGCCGCCCGCGATGTGTCATAAGACAAATCAAATGCAGGAGTCGCTATAGACCGAAGATATGGCGGGACATATTGCATTTTTATTTTTTGGATATGATCTAAATAACTTTCCACATCAACCTGGTCGTACAAATATCTCGTTTTTTGTGGCAAAAGAAATGTGTTTGCATGCAGGTGGTCAACCATATCCTGATGAAAAAACTGCCAACCATTTTCATAGCCTTCTACAAAGGTCAAGTTTTTACCTTTCATCGACTCATCCTGAATTTGGACGCCCACTAGAATTGAAGCTGCCAAAATAGCCTTATACAAAGAAGGCTTCGCATCATCCACCTCAATACTTGGTAAAATTGTTACCTGGTCGACTGTTTTCATGAAGTCGAACAAAGACGTTGCATTGTCTAAATTGCCATCGAAAACGTTTATATGAATACCAGATTCATTTAATTGCTCAATAATACCTGGGAAGTTTTGCATTAGCTTTGCTGCATCTGCAGCAACAAGACCGACCGTAAAGTCTTGACTTGTCACTCTCTCAACACTTTTTTGCATTGTTGGCACACTACAATACTGCATAAAAGTTTTTATTGCCCTTGCATTGTGACTTTGTTCACAAAGGTATTTCGTATGCTTTTTAGTATTTGGATGCTTCTCTGCTGCGATCTCAAGCTCAGAAATTGTGCGTGTTGATTTATTTGGCGACAAAAAGTCTTTAAAATAAACTTTTCCTGTTTTAGGAATTGGAAACTCGTCATGAAAAGAACACTCGGTATATCCTGTCATCGATAAAATGGGCGCCCCTCGCTCAACAGAAGAAAACATAAAAATACTTGTTTGTTGAAATACTTTATTAACCGTTTCACCAGATTGCTCTATGGATTGAATTGACTTTTTGATTTTTGCAATGAACTCTTTGTGTCCATTCAATGCATCTATGACGGGCTTTAATTCTGGACCTGGATGGAAAGAGGTATGATCAATCATCAGGTGCCTTGCGTCTTGGAAGACTTCATGCATCATGATACGTTCATCTTCAAAGTATCCGCCCTGATCTTCTGATACAAAAAAGAGCTGCGCTGGCGTAATTTTGTAATGCTCACAAACCCCCACAACAAGCTCTTGATTATCAATAAAATAATCTAAAATAAATTGGAGCTTTAATTCAGCATTACCAGAGTAGTTTTTATTAATTTCATCAATGTCTGGCATGACATCAACAAGATGGTCGATAGATAAGAATTTAATATCCGCATTATGATGGCTGAAAATACGTTGGTTTTGTTCCAATTTCTCTGGATTCGTTGTGCAAAAGAAAATCACTGATCCTTTGGGCACATTTGGCATTTGCGGTTTTTGTTTCGGGCGAACAAGCTTTAAACTATTATTATATTGGTTGGCGATTTGTTCTGCTGCTCTAGGTGAAGAAACAACATAAGCATTGGCCCTTTCATCGTGATCATTGACGCTTAACCCTAAAAGATCCAAGAAAGGCTGCCAATACCCATCGCGGTCAATAAGCACCAAAGGGGGAAGGTTTAATTGTGCTTGTTGAGAAGCCTTATAGCGATTTAAATACTGGCTGAAAAACTCATGAGCAGCGTGCAAGTCCCCCTTCCCCAGAATAATTGGCATATTCTGAGGAATGGCATCTTGATATTTTTTAAAAGCAAACCTGATATTTGGATTCGCCCCAGCAAGATAGACATTCTCCCCCATATGCTTAGCAAGTTTGCGAAGGTTTTTCTGTGTTTGATGTGTGATTGAAAGACGCCTATAGTGTCCAACAGATTGACTTACATGCTGCTCTTTAATTTTGAACTGATCACCAACCTGTTTAACCCGTTCAATGATTTTTTTTCTGCGGATAATTGTTGTTGGATCTTCACCAAGTGTGCGCGCAAGAAAAAGAAGGCGAAGCTGCTTCTCAAAAAACGCGCCTAGCTTTTTATTTTTACCTCGGCTTTTCACCTCAACCTTTTTACCTATCAAAGCATCTTTCAATGCTTCTACAAGTTCAGGAAGACGAAATTGGCGGTCCCAACTCATCTTTTTTCCTCTTTTATGCCTATGTTTATATTTTACGCACTGTATAGATGATTACAGCATATGAAGCAACACAAAACACTCGGAAAAAGAGAAATTGTTGACAAATCAGACGTAAATGCCTGATAAACTGTACTTCTTTTTTGAGAGACCTTCTTTGAAGCGTGTCACGCCCAACGCACCGGACAGATTAACCCCTCCAAGGTCAAACTTTTTCAAGCCAAGCCTCTGAAGTGCTTCTACATTTTTCCAAAGCAAGAGGTTGTTTGCTTTGACAGCACGCCCTTCATCTGTCACAACGCCGACAAGATATGTTGCCGTGTTGCCATGAATAACGGTGATTGTTGAAGCCACAACATGCCCTTTGTCATAGGCTTGAATACACAGAACGCGACCAGCCATATGCGCACACATTTCACGAATAAAACTTGCCGACGGCCCTGAGAACTTTTTTTGTTTTTTAAAATGCTTATAATCATCTAAAATCGAATGAAACTCTTTGGTTTGTGGGTTAATCTCTTTGACGTTTAAACCCAGCTTTTCTGCTTTTTGTAAATCGCGACGCCAATTGCCTTTCATATTTTTCCGCAACTGCTCTTGAGACAACGTCAAGTCAATCAAAATAGAACTGTACCCTGTCATCACACGATAAAACCCCATCGCGCGCAAGAACTGTATATTTTTCTTTGTCAGCGGCAATTCTGGCATAAACATCAAACGGTGTCGTATTGATTTTTTAAACTCTTGGCGTAACAGAGCATATACAGCAGCTTGATCAAGTTGTGATAACTGACGTACCCAAAGTGGTGCACGAAAAATCTTTGTCATTGAAAAAAGGTCTCGAAGATACGAGCGATACGACGCAGGAATCAAAGCAACAACTGCTCCATTTTTCAAAACAACACCACGTTTTGGACCATACAAACCTTCTTCAGAAAGTGCCTCACCATAAGCCCAGTCAGCCAAGTAGTTTGTGATTTTGACTTGGGATAAATAGCTCTGCCATTCTTCTTCGTTTAAAGAATCCCATTTCAGCTCAAAAGGATGATTGATTTTATCAGCCATTTACCTGTATAATGCCCCTTCTAAATTTACGGGATTAGTATAATGCAAACGCAAAACATCGAAAACAGTCTTCCCCAGCATAGCGACAATGCAATTGTTGTCACGACTTTTTATCGCTTTGTTGATCTTCCTGACTATGAAGAGATAAGAGAAAAACTGCTGGCGTTTTGTAATGCACATGACCTTAAGGGAACAATCCTGCTGGCACGCGAAGGCATTAATTCGACAACATCTGGGTCTCGCACAAGCATTAATGCATTATATGATTACTTTAATGCTGACCCTCGCTTTAAAGACATGACATACAAAGAATCGTTTGTACAAGGTGATTATCCCTTCCAAAAAATGAAGGTACGTCTCAAAAAAGAAATCGTTGCCTTAAAGGTAGATGGTCTAGACCCGAACGAACAAGTTGGTACTTATGTTAAAAGCGACCAATGGGATGATCTGATTCATGACCCTGATGTCGCCGTGATTGATACACGTAACTTTTATGAATATGCGGTTGGTACATTTGAAAATGCAATCAATCCAAACACAAAGTACTTTCGTGATCTGCCTGAGTGGGTTGCAGAAAACCTAGACCCAAAGAAAAACAAAAAAGTAGCCATGTTTTGCACAGGTGGCATTCGCTGTGAGAAATCAACATCCCTCTTAAAGCATATGGGCTTTGAAAATGTTTACCATCTGGAAGGTGGAATCTTACAATATCTTGAAGACAAGCAAGGCGAAGACCACTCATGGAAAGGTGACTGCTTTGTGTTTGATGACAGGTCATGTGTTACTGACAAATTAGAACCTGTTGCAATCAAATGCGCTGAATGTGACACCGAAATGACAACAGACGAAATGAAGTACCATCCGCACAACCCTGAAGACACAGAAGCTGTCTTGCTCTGCCGCAGCTGCAGATAAAGAATAAAACATCTAGAATAATTTACTGGAATTCTTACGCTTACAAAAACAGCCAGCGTTAAAGTTTGGCCTTCTTTTTCTGTGTGAGGAGAGAGATTGCAGACAAAAGAAAGCCAAACTGGTCTTAACGATCTATGTAAGAGTTCAAGACCCCTTAGTTAATAATAATTATTAATATCATTGGTGGGCCAGGTCAAGCAAAAAAGTCACATTTTATTTACAAAAACTCTCTCCTTCTTGTTTTTCTTTCAACACAGGGCACGAACTGCATTAAAATGACACTGTCACTTAAAATGGAGGGACACATGGTTCAAAAGAACGAATGCAACACTTATCAAGATCCCGTTTTCAATTTTTCATCAAAACTTGTATGGAGTTATCGCTTAATTGGCATTGTTTTCGCAGCAAAGCTTGTATCGAACTTCATTTAACCTATATTAATATATATTTATCGTTTTTTATTCATTTAAAAGTCAGGAGAATATTATGAAAAAACTTTTAACATCCGTTGTCACAGCAGGGCTTTTATTTTCAGCGACAGCAGCTGCAGAAGCCAAATCACCAGAGGCTAAGTTTACAATGAATCCAGCGCCAAAGTTTGAAATGGGCGACTTTTCATTCCAACCTTTCGGACGCCTACATGTTGATACTGGCTTTTTTGATGACGATAAAGTTGATCATCCGGATGGCATGAATATGCGTCGTGCGCGCCTTGGATTTAAAGGAAACGTCTCGAAAAACTGGGCATATAAGTTTCAAATGGACTTTGGGAAAGAAGATACAAACCTAAAAGATGCCTACATTGCGTATTCTGGCCTTAAAGCCTTTAATATCAAGATTGGACACCACAAGCCTCAACAAGGTTTAGAAAACATTACAAGTGCAAACTACATCACGTTTCTAGAACGCTCTGCACCAACATCTGCCTTTATCGAAGATGAGATTCTCGGCGTTGCACTTTATAACGGTGGAAAGAACTACTCTTGGCATGTTGGGTTTTTCAATGATGACGCCAGCGCAACAAGTAGCGATGATGAAACAAAAAGATATCTTGCACGCGTAAGTTATGCACCAATAGCAAACAAAGAAAACACTCTTCACCTTGGTGCGTCTTACTCATTAACATCACCTGATGCAGCTTCTGACACAGCATCTTTTTCTGGCAAGTTTGAGAACAGCCTTCAGGATGCAAAATCTGTCAGCACAGGAACAATTGCAAACGTTGATGATATCGCAGTAACAGGACTTGAACTTGCTGCTGTTATGGGTCCACTTTCTGTACAAGGTGAATACATGATGACCGATGTCAGCCGCACAAGTGGATCAGATCTAGAGTTTGATGGCTATTATGCCCAAGCCTCTTACTTTCTAACAGGCGAATCACGTAAATATATTGCGAAATCAGGTAAATTTGGTCAGATCAAATTGAATGAGAACTTCGACCTTGATAAAGGCACATGGGGCGCATGGGAAGTGGCTGCACGCTATAGCAATCTAAACTTAACAGATGGCACAGCAGTAACAGGTGGTGAGATGGAAAATGTCACACTAGGTGTTAACTGGCATACAACGGCAAATACACGCCTTATGTTGAACTATGTTATGGGCGACACAGACACAAATGCAGTCGTTGCAGACGATGATGCAAATGTTGTTCTTTTGCGCGCACAAGTTAACTTTTAATTCTTGAAATAAGAAAGGGTTTGGCGACATAATGCTGCTAAACCCTTTTTTGTGAGGAAAAAAATGAATAAGTCTTCTATTATTATCAGTATCTTTTTTGCGTTTTTCTTATGCTTTTCTGCACAAGCAGAAATGATTCGACTGCACGGATCAACAACGGTAACAGCAAACTTATTTGATTTACATAAAAGCAAAATAGAAACAAAATCTGGCACCACATTGAACATCAAAGCAAACGGCTCAAGCCGTGGCATCAAAGATTTACTCTCTGGCGAAGCTGACATGGGAATGATCTCGTCTTCTATGGAAAGTATGCGTAAAAAAATGACCGACCCTGACGCATCACGCCTTGTTGGGCATCAAGTTGGCGTTGGCGAGCTTGTTTTTGTAACACACCCCTCGAACAAAATAACGTCTCTTACCTTTGACCAGCTTACAAAAATTTTCAACGGTGAAATCACAAAATGGTCTGAACTTGGTGGCGGGAAGCGGCCTATTATGATCGTCAGTGAATATACAGGTGGTGGAATGCGTACAACACTTGAAAAAAAACTTCTTTCAGGTAATCGTATCAAAGCAAAAACAAAAGATGTTCCCAATGGCCGTCTTGTCAAAAAAATGGTCGCGCAAATTCCTCATGCACTGGGCTTTATGACAAATGCACTACTTGACGAATCTATTACAAAACTCAAAACAGACAAGGAAATAAAACAACCTTTGATTCTTGTGACAAAAGGAAACCCAACTCCCTCTGAACAAAAACTTATTGATACGGCGAAACATTTTGGCATTCAAAAATAAAACAAAAAAACTCTTCTTGATTGGTATTTTCTGCTTTCTTCTTGCGGGATGCATTGGTATGGGCGAAAACTCGCCTATCCATGTGAAAAAAGGCCACTTCCCTCACTTAACAGGCATTGACCTTCTTGGGAATGAAAGACAAATTCCACAAAGCTTTAAAGGAAAGCTTAATATTGTTGCAGTTGCTTTCCAGCGCGAACAACAAGAAATGGTCAATACATGGATCCCTATTGCTGACAAAATTATAGAAGAGCGAAAAGATGTTCGCTTTTATGAGGTTCCGCTTATTTATGAGTTGGGTGGGCTATATCGTGGATGGATCAACAATGGCATGCGCATGGGCATCCCAGACCCTGTGGCACGTGAACGCACCATCACAGTTTATACAAAACGGGATACCTTTCTAAAAAAAATGAATATGAAAACCTCAACAATCTATGTCCTGATTACAGATGAATCAGGGAAAATTCTCTGGCGTACTAGCGGAGAAGCGACGGCTGATAATGTGAAGAAACTAAAAGCAGCTCTAAGCAAGTAATAATTTCATATTTTTATTTAACCCAAAAACAAAAGCCTGTGTTACAACACTCTCTAAATCTTTTATTAGGGTTAAAAATGCTTGAATTTAAAAACATCACATACCGTATTGCAGGCCGAACATTGATTGATGATGTGACGCTTTCAATCCCTACAGGACACCATGTTGGCCTTGTTGGCCCTAATGGAACGGGAAAGTCTACTCTCTTCAAGCTAATCGCTGAAGAACTGAACCTGGATAGTGGTGAAATTACAATGGCGTCAAACACCAAAATGGGTATGGTGCGACAAGATTTACCTGATGATGACACAAGTCTATTAGACATTGTGCTTGCGGCAGATACAGAACGCGCAAGCTTATTAGAGGAAGCAGAAACAGCGACTGACCCAGAGCGTGTTTCAGATATTTATACGCGCCTCATTGATATTGGAGCCTATGAAGCACCTTCACGCGCCTCTATTATTTTATCAGGCTTAGGGTTTGATGTAGAGCAACAATCTCTGCCAATCAGTGACTTTTCTGGTGGATGGCGAATGCGTGTTGCCTTGGCAGCAGCCCTTTTTCAAAAACCAGACTTGCTCCTGCTTGATGAACCAACGAACCACCTAGATTTTGAAGCAATTATTTGGCTAGAAAGCTTTCTTGCGCAATATCCGCACACATTTCTGCTGATCAGCCATGATCGTGAAACACTGAATAAAACAGCGACACATATTATGCACTTAGACCAGTTGAAACTGACACTATATACAGGAAACTATGATCAATTCGAAGAAACATACGCTCAAAAGCGCATGGGACACCAAGCTTTATACGACAAACAGCAAGCACATAAAAAGAAGATGATGGCATTTGTTGATCGCTTTGGCGCCAAAGCCAGTAAAGCCAAACAAGCCCAAAGCCGCCTCAAAGCAATTGAGCGCATGGATATGGTTGACGCACTTATCACAGAGCGCGCAACAAGCTTTGAATTTCCACAACCCGAAGAAATTGGCGATCCAATCATCACAATTGATCACACTGACATTGGCTATACTGAAGGCCAACCTGTTCTGAAAAATGTAAACTTAAGTATTGCCAGTGATGATCGTATTGCTCTTTTGGGAGCGAATGGAAATGGTAAATCAACTCTGGTGAAGCTTATTTCTGGTCACCTTAAGCCTATGCGTGGCAATGTGGGACGCAGTGGAAAACTGCGTATTGGTTATTTCGCACAGCATCAATCTGACGAGCTGGATACAGACTCAACAGCGTACGAAGTATTACACCGTGCTTTGTCGAACATACCAGAGCACAAAGTGCGCGCACAGCTCGGTAAATTTGGCTTTGATAAAGCAAAATCAGATACAAAAATCGCTGAGCTTTCAGGTGGTGAAAAAGCCCGCTTACTCTTCTGCCTGATGAGCTATGATGCCCCACATATTATGTTGCTTGATGAGCCAACAAACCACCTTGACATTGATGCGCGTGCAGCATTGATCCAAGCTCTTAATGGATATGAAGGTTGTGTTATTCTCGTAAGCCATGACCCGCATCTTGTGGAGTCTGTTGCTGATCAACTTCTTCTTGTTAAAGATGGTGGCGTCACCCCTTATAACGATGACTTAGAAGCCTATCGCCGCTTGGTCATTGATCAACGTCGCAAAGAACGGTCCGACGCCAAAAAAGGCAAAAAAGAAAAGAAAGAAAAAAAGAAACCTAAAGGCAATAATATCGCAAAACTAGAAAAAGATTTCGATAAATGGACAAAGGAAAAAGAAGCTCTTGAACAAGAAATGGCCACAGAAAAAGCGATTAACACCCCTGACCTAATGGCCACCCTCGCAAAAAAACATGCTGCTGCTCAAGAAAAAGTCGATGCAGCAGAAGAAGCTTGGCTGCAAGCGCAATAAAACTAGAAATATAGAGCTATTCTTATAATTCTAACGCGCCTTCAAGGCGACGAACCATTTTACCGAAAGCAGGATCATAGCGGTCTTTCAATTTATCACTTGTTGTTTTTACATCTTCCATAATACTGCCACCTTCCCCAATAACGATACAGCGACTGCCTGTCAAAATAGCTGACTCGATATCATGGGTTACCATAACGATTGTCATCTGAAGCTTTTTCCACAGATCTTGGATAAAGTCTTGTAACTGCGCCCTAATCGTGACATCCAAGGCTGAAAATGGCTCATCCAACAATAACAGACGCGGATTTAATGCCAGCGCGCGTGCGATAGCTGTGCGTTGCTTCATTCCACCGGATAGCTCATGTGGATATTTATGCGCTGCCATCTCTAAACCAGTAATATCTAATAAGGGAGACACCTCACCCATTATTTCTACTGAATCCTTCTGTCGCAGCCTCAAACCAAATTTTATATTTTCTTCAACAGTCAACCATGGATAAAGATGACTTTCCTGAAACACCATCATAATTTCAGGGGAAGGCGTCCCAACTGGCTTTCCTTCCAACAACACTTTCCCTTTATCAGCCGGCAAAAACCCTCCAATAGCCTTCAAAATGCAGGTTTTACCAATTCCAGAACGCCCTAAAAGACAGACGAACTCGCCCTTTTTAATAGACATATTAAATTTACGAATCGGACTGAAAAGTCGTTCATTTTCTTGGAAGCTTAACGTAATATCTTGTAGGTCTAAAAAACTCATGATGCCCACCATAAAAAGCGATGTTGAATCCATCTAAGAACCCGATCTACAAGCGCACCACATACACCGATCAAAAGAATACCAAACATAATCAGCTCACTGTTAAATAGATTACGTCCCATCATAATAATTGCACCGATACCATCTCGCAGCCCCACCATTTCTGCAACAAGCACAGCCATCCAAGCAGCCACAAAATTAATTCTGAGCAACGTAAAAACACCTGGCAAAATGGCTGGAAAAATAACCCTGGTCCATTGCTGAAGAGGTGTTGCTCCCATGTTTTGTGCCAGCACTAAATATTCAGCAGGAACCCGCTTTATCTCTGCCAAAGTCGCAAGGGTCAAAATAAAATAAACGCCCATAAATACAATAAAAATTGCGGTGATATTATTAATGCCAAAAACGACGATTCCAAGCGGCACCCAGGCAATTGGCGCGATCGGAGCAAACAAATGTAGAACTGGCAAAGTTGCCCAGCTTGCGATTTTTGACAGACTGAGCAAAGCTCCAGTTGCCAACGCTAGAAAAAAAGCAATCATCATGCCACCAAAAACACGCAACAAAGAAGAGATAATTGCTTGATCCACTGTAACGGATTGTGATCCCAAGCCAACTTGAAAGTTATTTTCAATGATAGATGATAGAAAAATAGAAGGCGGCGGCAGGACAGAAGCAAGAGGTGCTCCTGTTTGACGCCCCAGCACCTCCCAAACAACCAGCAGCAGCAAGAGAGAAAGACTTCCTACAATCGCAGACTGCCATTTGTGATTGTTTTTCATCACTTTTTCTCCAGCCTTTTTATGATATCAAGGCGGAAAATATCAACCGCCTTTACACCAGGCTTAATATAACCAAGCGAAGTCAACTCATCGACAACAGATTGAACCGCATTTAAGTCTGGCGTAAAAGAAATTGGTTCTGGAGCAGATTTGAAAGCCGCCAAAAGAGAAGCCTCAGGTGTTCGATAATAAGTCGTGCCTCTGCTTAAAAGTGCTATCGCCTCTTTAGGGTTATCGTTAATAATTTTTGCCGCACACTGCATGCCTTTTAAATAACCTTCAACAATCTCAGGATTGCTCTGCAAGGTCTTGTCGAGAACACTTACAACAGTATTCGGGGTATGTGCTGACCAAACTTTTGTATTGTCAGTCAAAACCGTTGCACCGCTTTGCACAACCAAGTCAGTCGTATAAGGCTTAATAAAACTCAACACATCAATTTTACCTGCACGAAATGCATCTACCATTGCCAGCAAGTCATTGAAGTAGATCATATCAACTTCTTCAGGCTTCATATCGTTTTGCGCAAAGGAACGCGTCAAAATTAATTCCAGCGTATCACCCTGTAACGTACCAACCTTAAGTTTTTCAGAGTGTGATCTTGCATGTTTTTTTAAATCAGCAATGGAATGTAAGTTATGCTTACCCTGTGCTACTACCTCAATAACGCCCCACCCTCCAGCAGATGAGATGACACGAATTGGCACGCCGCTATTAGCTGCAAAAAAAGGTAAAGTGAAAGGGTTTGTCGAGAAATCAATATCGCCACCTGCTAGTGCTGCGTTATTATCACCAGGATTATTAAAAAACACTGTCTCAACATCTAGGCCATTTTTTTCAAAACAACCACTCTCTTTTCCAACAAACAAAGGGGCCATATCTAAAGCCACTAAGTGACCAGCCCTGACCTTTGTCAGTGCCTGCGCAGGAGCAGCAAGCGCCAACGCCACCAATAAAACTGTTAATGCTGTAAAAAATCTCATATCTATATCTCCTTAAATCCTTTTAAATTCTGGTGAAATCTTGACACAAACATATGAACGCGTCTACGTGTTTGCGGCAATATCTCATTAAAATATTTGAAAAAAATGAAAACGTGCCCGCCCGCTAAAAGCAGTGGGTAATCTTATCGTTAATAGATATAAAGGAGCCAAATTGTTACTCATTAACGGCTAATCTGTCAATAATTATTTGACTTTCATCAATACAAGTGTACAGTTTGGAAACAACATGAGGTGTAAGAATGCGGAAAACTATTCACTTTAATACAAAAGAAAATTCATCAGAAGATCGTTCTATATCTAAAATTGATAACTTTTTGATGCAAAACCCATTGGCTATTTTTTCTGCCTTTACAGGGTTAAAGAGCGATTGTGACAACACCTCAATCGTCCCCCTTCCTAAAGCCATTAATCATATGGAATTCTTTGGTGGCGAGGATTGTGTTGGTACGTTTCTAGACACAGTTTATCATGCAGCGAAAAAGCATGGTACTGATGTTATTATTACTGGCGTTGAAGAACAAAAATACTACGACTATGCTGAAAATGAAACACGACACTTTATTAGAAAGCGTCACAACTTTGGAATTAAAGAGCGCTTAATGGCGCGCGGTGACGAAGGGATTTACTGGAAAGATGTTGAGTATCGCTTGATGCCTGACCACTTATTTCGTCCAATTCCTTCCTATGTTTATGGCAACCATATTGCTATGTTATTTTGGGCCCAAAAACCTGGTGAAAACCATCGGGCTGTGGCAATCGAAAGCCGTTATCTTAGCCAACTTTACCGCGAACAAGTTCTTAATATCTGGAAAAAGTCTCAAGACACTGAGACCTTAACCAAAGTCAAAAATCCTGTTTTTATTTGCTAAATATAATTACCTTGCTAATGTCGCCGGATTTATAATATTAACCTTTTTTACGATATCGTTTCTGCACATACACGCAACACATTAAAACTTAAGCTAAGTAACCACAACTCATCCAACGCCAAACCCAACGCAATGAAGAAGCAGGCTAGGCTTTAACTGTCTCTTGATGCAAGAATTTCTTTATATTTGGTTAGGGGTAAATAGTCAGCAATCACAAAGACCTTATCGCCTTCTTTTTTAACAGGAACAACTTGCTGAACAAGCTGGCTATACTGATTATTTGCATTTCTGATGCTTCCTTCAACATCCTTCAAGCTGTCAGGGGAAGCAGCACAACCACCACAAGCCGATCCTTTTAATTCAGCAAACACAGTCCGCTGTGGGAAGTTAAATCCGTGAATCTCAATAATATCATCAAGCTTCTCCAATCGACTATTATGTAGCTTGATATTTGAATTTGGTAAATTGATAACATACATAAATGCTTTATTAACATGCTCTAGCAATTGACCAAATACACCAGCCCCCTTACCTCCATCATTGTTTAATTCATTGGGGAGAAGTTCTTTTTTCTTCACTTCCATCTGCTCTCTATCGACAAACTTTAATCCCGCCTGAGCATGGCTTTTGATCGTTTCCTGTAGTAAATGAAGGTCATGATCATTGAAAAAGGCACCGCTTTTGGCAGTTAATTTAATTTTAGGACCATTAATCAAAACAGAGTCCAAGTTATCAAATTTCTGATACGCAACCTTTGCAAAAGGGGACTGGTGGACATTTTTGGGCAAGAAATAGGATTGCCCTGGAAGTAAGTTAGTATTTAAAACGCATTCTATAGATCGACCATTATTATTTACTGCACTTGTGATCATTGTTTTCTCCTTAATATTGTTTTTGATGCACATTAACGCGAGAAGAAGAATGTTCCATTGCAGCTCCCTCAACTGCAAGTTCTCCTATCCCTTCCACTTGAACTCCTTCGTTCTCATGATTGATAACTGATTGCGAATGAACGTCTTCGTAAGCAGGCGACGCCACCAAACTTTCTGCCTGTGTCTCAACGGCGTTATAATTAAGCAAAGCGTCTAAGTCTTGATCGTTCAGTCCAGCCATTTGCGTCTCAGAAGCAGCTGCTTGACCACATTTCGCACTTGCCGTTCCACAGCCGGCACATCCATTACACATCTTATCCTCCATTTCTGTTTCTGGTTGGGTTTCTTGATAGTCTTCATCCAACAAACCACTTAAGTCACCATCATCAAGTCCAGCCATCTGCTCTTCAGAAGCAGCTGCTTGACCACATTTCGCACTTGCCGTACCACATCCAGCACAGCCTTCACACATCTTGTCTTGGAGATCTATCTCAGTTTCGACTTCTTGATAATCACCACCCAGCAAGTCATCTAATTCACCATCATCAAGCCCAGCCATCTGCTCTTCAGATGCAGCCGCTTGACCACATTTCGCACTTGCCGTTCCACAGCCGGAGCAGCCTTCACACATCTTGTCTTGAAGAACGACTTCTTTTTGAGGTTCTTTATATTCGGCATCTTCACTCGGCGCTTCAACGCCAACTTGCTTCAATATTTCATTGAGCTCTTCATGGGTTTCTTCAGCAACATTCTTACTTGTTACATCCTCTTTTTGAGGCGCATTCTGCTGCTCTTGTGCAATCTCATTTATTTGAGTTTGAACGTCAGGGGTAATGATATAGTTTGTCGTTCCTGTATTAGTATTTTCAACTTTCTGTTCATTTTCAAATTTTTGTTGTTCGGTTGATTCTTCCATCGCTATTTCTATGACTTCTTTCGCACCAGCTTCCACCGTTGCGGCGGCAATATCAGCTGCTGTAACACTTGCCATTTTTGTGGTATCGGTGCTTCTTTGAGTGTTTTGCGTGACTTGCTCGACTGTTTTGACAGTTGAAACTTCATTTGTCTGACTTGTTTTTGCAAGTGTCGCTGCCAGCTTTTCAGAAGCTGACATAATAGGCTTAGAAGATTGTTCTGTCTGTGCTTGAAGTGTTGGCGTTGTAATTGAAATCTTTGTCTCTCCCAACTCAATTGTACTTGTTTGCAATGTTGGAGAAAGCGCACTCGAAACTACAGGGTCAACCGTTGGACGTGCTTCAATAAACGCATCAAGCTGAATAACTTTTGCACCTTCCTGATGCGTATTATTATTCTTTGCTTGATTAAAGCTTTCCTTTGCTGTTTCTGTAGGCATTTTTTGTGTTGAGCCTTGTGCAAACTGTGAAACATGCTCTAATGCCGTTGCCATTTCTATAATATTAGCGCCTCCAGTTAAGGTAAGTTGGTCAAGCTTAAAGCCTTCATTTGTTGATGCTGCTATCAAATCAGCTTGTGCATTAATATGAACAGTCACATTTTCAACACTTGTCAGTGATCTCATTTCTTGCTGAATTGGGTTAAATGATTGCGTAAGTACTTGTGCGTCTTCAGGCTGATAATTTGCAAGAACCTGTTGCTTTAACTCTTCAACTGTTGGTGTCGCCACCTTGAGGATGTCTTTTGTGTAAAGCTCAGGATTCGCCTCTTTGGGTTGAATATCAACCAAAACAATCTTATCAGCCGCAATTTCAAGAAGCTTTGCCACTTCGACCTTTAAATCTTCTTTTCCTGCCAGCTTATCTAAACGTCGCCCTATTTTCTCTATCATGTCCATTTTTTGCGCTGCAGACTTGTCAGATGCTGCAACATCAATGGTTTGATTTCTGAGGTTATTAACGGCATTTAACACAACAACCGTGGGGTCAACACTCTCTAAGGTGGGCCTACCCATTGTCTCAAACTTCAACACAAGCTCGTGTGTTTGATCAAGTGTTTGAATCGTATTTTCCAACGCTTGATCAACACTCTTTACCATTAAACCTTCAACTGTTAAGGAAGAATCAAAAGCCTCTGGAAGCGCTTGTCTCATCATATCAATCGAGGTCATCATATCCTCGACAACTGATGTGTTTTTCATCATGTCTTGCAGGATTTCATTAACTTTTTGAGGGTCATTATTGTTTTGGATTAGGTCTTTGAGAACCTGCTGTAATTGATCAAAGTTATTTAAATTAAGGCTTACTTGATCTTGTTGCACCATATTTGCCATATCGATTTGGCGCAAATGGTTAAGCGCCTCTGCCGTTTGTTGGAAAGATCGCTGCATCAACTCATCTGTTTGCATCAGCTCAGATGTTTGCATCAAACCTTGCTGAAGCATAAGTAAAAAGTGCCAGTCCACACCCTCAACTGTATTGCTTTGTTCTGTATTATTTGTCAGCAATGACGGATCCATGAAAATATTATGCTCACCATACAGCTCTAAGTTCTGCAAATTCAAAAGATCGATAGGCTGCAAAGAAAGTTTTTGCGCCAACTGATCAAAGATTTGCTGCATTTTCTGAAGGTCATCTGGATTCATGTTCTGCGTCACCAATTGCAACATGCGCTGCAACATTTCATCAAATTGCGGGTTATTTTGTGATAATTGCTGCATGATATCTTGCAGCTTGTTCAAGTTATCACTTTTCAAAATATGATCTAAAATATCTTCCATTTTTTGATCGCTTTGATGAATCATCATCATCATAAGTGTTTGCATAAGTTGTTGGAACTGTAGCAGTTGATTTGCGCCTACCATTTTAGACATCTGATCTTGTTGCTGTAAAAATCCAGACATCATAATCAATTGAACAAGACGACGATCTTCATCCAACCCATCAAGTTTTTTCAGATAATCTTGCAAGCTTTCCATATCAACGACTTCAGGCGGAAAACCTACAAACTTCCCTGCGCTGTCTTCAGCAATATTTTGTAGCTTCTTAACAGTCAGCTTCGTATCAACTTCTTCACCATTTTCATCTAAGCCAAAATTCTCGAGCTGTGCTAAGAATTGTGGATCAAAGTCCTGCTGACCTTGATCGCTTGACGCATCATCAAGCTCTCCTTCACCATTACCCGACTTTTGAGAGGCTTGCTTGACGCTGCTGCCAAAGTTTTCGTCGATGGTATTCTCTGAAAAGAAATTACCAAATTTATTGTCACCAAGAATTTCAACCTCATCAGAAGAATCTGTTCTTTTAACAGGAGAAAGGTGGTTCAGAACTTCTTTTGCTTGACTAAAAAAAGTAAGTTTTGGTACGGACATGAATGTTTCCTACAAAGCTGTTTTAAATTGCGACAAGTATTTTTCAACACCTTCTTCGTCTGGCTTCATGGCTGATTTACCTTTAACCCACCCTGCTGGCGCAACCTCACCTGTTTTTTCATGATGTTGAAGCGCATCAATCGTCCGCAGCATCTCATCTATATTTCGACCAATCGGCAGGTCATTCACAGATTGATGACGAACAACGCCGATTTTATCGATAAGGAATGTGGCGCGAAGGCTTAAAGAATCATTAACAAGAACGTCATATCCTTGTGACACACGTCGCGTCAGGTCAGAAACCAGCGGAAACTGAACCTTGCCAATACCACCACGCTCTGGTGCGATTGTTTTCCAACGCAAATGCGAAAGATGAGAATCAACACTGATTGCTATAGGCAAAACATTTCTCTCTTTAAAACTATTAACACGCTTATCAATAGCAATCAGCTCTGTTGGGCATACGTAAGAGAAGTCCATCGCGTAAAAGAACAAAATGCCCATTTTACCATTCAAATACTTGGTCAAGTTGAAAGATGATTCAAAACTGTCATCTGGCATAATCGCCAAAGATGTAAAGTCAGGCGCAGTCTTACCCACAAGCAACGTCATAGAAGTCTCCTAATCTACATAGTTTGCTTGCTCGCTGCGCTTAAACGTTGCTTGCTGGCTAGATTTATTTTGTTAAAATTAACTTATCGTTCTTTGTGATACGCAATTGATAACGCTCGCCACCATGAACAATCACAACAACTGATTCACCGTCAAACAACTCTTTTGCTTCAATTTGTTTTATCATCAATCAGCCATGTTATTAATAATTATTATCACTACAATTAATAATTAATCTCAACAAAGGCCTGTGTCAAGTAAGAAAGTGATAAAATAAGTCCTCATATAAAATGCGTATGCTCATTGACCTAAATCGACATTTAAGGCATCTACTTATTTCGATGCATACCAAACGCTTTGGATGAGTGTTGCCTCTTTTAATGCGGGTGATTGCTGTACGGTATAAGCCCGTCAATTTAGAAAAATATTTGCAAAAGGCCCTGTTAGAGACGCCTCTTCTTTCAACGCTGAATGGTTTTTCTAGTGTTTCTGGACTCTATCAGACTGTGGAAACTAGCAAGCGCCAATATTTTCTGCCTTTGGTTTTATCTCTAAATACGTGCCCTGCCCATCTGACAGTTTATAAGGCTTATCAGTGGGTACAACGTTTTTACATTTGATATCGGAAAGTTTCAATTTGAGGGTATCTCCTTTCCACAAATAAGAAAATACCCCCAAACGTCAACAGACCTTACTTGACGCAAGCAGATAGATTACGCTTGAAACCGTTGTATTTACTATAATTTTTAGACTTTATGGGATTGTTTTGGGTGGCAGGAGTCATAAATAAACACTAAAAGATTGATATATAATAAAAGCTAAAAGGTGAATTAATTTTTATACCCACAAATGTACCCGCACAACGATTTTCGTTTAAAACAAATTACTCAATGCCAGTCTCAAGTAATTTGGGCATTTTAATGCAAGTAAAGAAAAAACAATCGTTATAATCGGGAGACCAAAAGAAACTGCCCCCACTAAGAGTGACTTAAACCAATACCCCTTCTCAAGAAAGTAATTATACATCCAAGGGTACACCACTGATATTCTTTCAGTTCCTTCTGGAAAAACCTCTGGTAGCTCAAAATATTTCTCTTTGGCAATTGACGCTGTATTGATGAAGTATAAAAAAAAGAAAACCATATAGAAAAGGACACTAACAAAGAATACATCTGCATTATCAATATCGCCATAAAGAAATAATTTAAGTGTGGCTTTTCCCTCTTCGCCTGCCAGCTGAGATGTAAAATTAATTGCGATAGAAAGTAATATTGTAACTAAAGATGATGTCATAATGGTCAGAACATTTTTGCAAATTTTTGATGCGTCCTCATGGCGCTTTAACAACGCCTCAAAATTCATATAGGATGGCAAATTACAAGACATTAGATCTGCACTCTTAAAACTCTTCGTAGAAAGGTTTTCAGCAAACTCATCAGGCTTCTCTGGATTTACAAATTTTGCTGAATGCAGCGTACACTTCTCAAAACTTATATTTGTCAGATTATTAGGGCTATTCTTATCCCTTCTTCCATAAAATCTCGCAGATTGAAGTTTACAATTATCAAAAACAACACTGTCGTACATATTGCACGACTTAAACTCTGTTCTTCTTAGATTAGAGTCTTGGGCAAAGGCAACCTTAGAAAATGTGCAATCGAGAAAAGATATTCTTCCTGACCCAACATCTATTTTGAACTTCCCGGTGAATGTTAGACCTTGAAATGAAATATGCCCACCATCAAGTCTTAATTCCTCATCAGCATTACCTTTAACACACCCCACTTCACCAAGGTCACCTCTCACCATGACCATGTTTTTAGGGTCATTGGTTTTCCGTTTTTTCTCTTCGATCTTCTTTTCTAACTCTCCCATGGTAATATATTCTTTATCATCAGACATCCCAATCACCCTCTTTCACATCACCTGTTTGATAAAAATGCCTGATTAACTTCACGTATTCAAGAAAGTCTCTGTTTTCTTCGGCAAGGCGGTTCGCTGTATTCCAATCAACCTCTTGTTTCTCATTGGCCGGGATCATGATTTCGCTTTCCGCTGGGTTATCTATATTCAAACGGATAAAACCAATACCATGCAGAGCAGACAGCATTCTTAACTCTTTCAAGGTATCTGCCCCCTCGACTTCACCGGCCACAAGATAGCCAAAATTGGCCCAAGATGAATTACTAACCGTTTGAAAGAAAACCTCACGAACATTGGAACGGTTTATCAGAATCTTGACTTCAAAGGACCAAAGTTTTGTTTTTTTATCTGCATATTGCTTCACACAATCTTTTATCTCTTGATGCCAATCGGCACTCAAATCTTCCATTCCCACCAAGTCAGGGTAAAGCCAACGATTACCATTAGGCCCACGACTGTTACGAGAACGCTTCTCATCGATCCGCTTGCTATAAATATTCAACTCTGACCATAAAAAATCTGATAAAAGGGGGTAAAGGTCATGCTCTTTCACATAAGCTTTTTGTTCAGAAGCCTTTGTTTCGGCATTTTTGACCTCATCCATATCTTCTTGTGTCGTGTAATAATATTTGCGCGGTCTTCCCTCTGTAGTTTTGATATTTTGGTTTTTCTTTTGCAGGCGAGGACGCTGTGAACCGATCTCAGCAACAAGCTGCTGAATAACAGCTGAATCATTGTCCAAGGGATTAACGGTTGCTGTTGATCTGCTCTGCTTTTCACGGCATTCGTCTGGGTACGTTGCAAATATCCACTCTGCAATCTGCCTAGCGGTAAATCTTTGCTCTGCATTTTTCTCTAAAAACTCAGCCACTGTTTGTGAAAGATTTAATGTCATATTATCATCTCTTATCTTCTTGTATTCATGTGCATTTTGAAGCACCCCTCCCCATTATCTTAATGAAGTATTTCAGCAATTCTATCTTTCCAATCATCTTCCATCAACATATGTAAAGAAATTTGTTTTTCATCATCAGAGGCAAGACTGATGACCCCTGTCTCAACGACCTCTTTGTGATAGTGGGTTAACATCTCAAATAAGCGTGTTTTATATTCTGTATCATCATTACCCTTTAGTTGAAGACCTTTCGTTTCCAAAACCAGAAGGCGATCATTATTGGCACATGCAACAAAGTCAGGATAAATCTTGTTCCTTTGCCACCCTTGCAAAGAGTAATCTTGCCGTGCAACCATTCTGTGCCACCACGTAATGACCTCACTATCTGATAGATACAAGGCAAAATCTTTTTCCAGATTGTTCAAATCCTTTTCAAATACCATTTCAAAAAGACTATTCTCAACCTTGTCACCGCTTTCTTTAAACAACTTACGTTCATTTTGTCGCGCCATAACCTTCAACTCGTGAGCAATTTGAAAGTTCAAATCTTTATTGCCATTTGTGACAAGTCGAAAAACAACATCACCACTTTTCAGTTTGCTCCTAAATATAGCTTCCGAACATTCATGCACACGATGCTTCAAATGACGTTTCATACTATCTAGCAAATGCAATCGGCCATTATAAATCATCTCTTCGGTTCGCTCCTTACCTTTCAAGTCTTCAATGGCTTTCAACAATATACGTGTGGCTTGCCACGGGTTGGGGATGACATCCATCAGCGGACGCGATAGAAAGGCCAAGTCCAATTTCTTTTCAACCCAAACATCATGTCTTTGTATTTTTGTCACTAGATCAAATTCGCCTTGTTGATTGATCAAGTCAACGTCGACACTTGTTTCTGTGGTCAAGGGTACATCTTTAGCATCCAAAAAATGTTCAATATCAAAAGTCAGGTCATGCCAAGGAATATGGCTTAGAATATCACGGTCATAATTTATATCACGCCAGCCTTTACCCTCTTTATGCAAGACCTTTGGCAAGAAGACTTTTAACTCTTTAAACTTTTCGCTACGAGCAATCAAACGCAACTCTGCACCTTGCCCCTCTGCATTGCCACCCATGCCTTCTGCCTTCACAAATTCGGAAAGCCCTGTCATACCCTCTTCTTCCAAACCTTTGCGAACATTATCAACGGCTACACTGACATCCTGATCATAGCAAAAGACGTAACATTGGTTTAAAGTTTCCATACTGGTTGACCTAGCATCCGGTTGACGCAAAACACGACCCACCATTTGTGTCATGGCTGTTCGGGCTGTGGTATTATCAAGCAAGGCTAGGATATAGGCAAAAGAACAATCCCAACCTTCCTGCAAGGCCTCTTTAGTGATGATGTATTTGACTGGACACAATGGATCAAAAAGGTCTGTGTCGCCCAATTCATCTTTTTCCGATGACTTTATGCGTATCTCTTCTTCTTTGACTGAAAGCCTCTCGATAAGATAATCTCGGGCATCTAGCGCATGAATTTTCTGCCCGTCGCGCTGGTCTTTTCCTGTACGCTCAACACGCACAACCATAATTGGCCTGATATAGCGTCCGTCTTCTGCTTGCAAGTCATGGGCCTTATTCGCCAACTCTGTCAGGCGACCATGTGCCATTGTTAAAGTATTTTGCCAATCACCATTTTTTGTATTGATAATATTGATCGGCAACTTAATCATTTGTTCATCTTTCAGGTCAAGGCCCGACACATCTACCAAAACATTGCTGACATGCCGCTTGAAATTTGGTGTGGCGGTCAGTTCCAAGATAAAAGACGGATTAAAGTTATTTAAACTGTCACGGGTATTATCAGAGTAAGCCTTATGGCCCTCATCAATCACAACAACGGGGCGTAACATCTTCAAGGTATTTACAAGACTTTGCTTAACCGAAACGCTTACAAACGCGCCTGCATCACCCAAATCATTGGTCTCAAGATCAGGATAAGCATTGAGTAAATCATTATTGGCGGTGAAATCATCAGGCTCAGGAAAAAAACTAGTGTATTTTCCGGCATCTCGGAATATTTTTAAAAAATCCTTATTATTGGCGCGGTTTGTGGCGGCCAACCGCACCAACATAACACATAAATAGTTTTCAGTGTCTGACTTGGTAAACGGATCATCCTTTTCCAGCACCTTCACACGACCGCCAGAGGCACGTTCCAACGTCTGGCGATAAGGATGCTCACGATTGGCCAGCGCTTTCCATGTTTGACGATAGATTTGAACAGTTGGAACAACCCAAAGCACCAGTCCTGTCTGGCGTTTTAAAAAATCTGTCTGCACACGCCCAACACATTCTGTTGCTAGTAAAGTTTTACCCCCACCCGTTGGAACTTTTAGACAGACATGTGGAATCGAGCGTTTTCTCGCATCATAACGTTGTACGTATTCAGGAATTTTAAGGCCCATTTGGGTTTTAACACGCGGCAAGACGGTCTCATTTTTTTTCCATGCGTTCTTAGGCCAATCACCTATGCCGTCTGGAATGTCTACCCCTGCCTCTTCAAGGGCTTTGAGGGCCTTTTCTGCCTTCTGTCGCTCGGCGTATAGGGCTTGTGTATAATCATCATAACGTTCGATCACACGGCGTTGATAGTCTTTCAATTCCATGCGTTCAATCTCCCATGACGCGGTGAATTGCATAAGGCAACTGGCAATAGGTAATCCCCATATCCGTCAGCTCTTTTTGTCCCATGAATTTATGTGTCGCAAAAACCAGTGCAGATTTACCCGTGCCGTCTCGTACCGCCGATATTGACTTGGCAAGCGGCATATTTAAAGCAGAGTCGCCAGAGCGCAAGAATTGCAAATCAGGCTTATAAATCAAATGCACACGGTAATTTTCAGTTTCGCCGATGAAGTAATCTGCTCCTTGCCACACATTATCCAGAGTTAAACCTGTGGCGGTATAAAACGCATACCGTGCCAACTCATCATGCTCTGGTAGATTTTCACCTTTAAGAAGGTTCTCAATGTTAATTTCCTGCCCTAAATCACAAAACGTGAATGACCCACCAAGTCCTTCTCTAAGGGCATCATCTTTAGCGTCTGGCACACCCTTAATAACACGCCGCACTCGTTCGGCAGTAATGTCATTGGCATAACCTTCACACTCCACCAAGATGAATTTACGATTACCACCATCTTTTTTGTTAAGATCAAGAACAGCGTGAGCTGTAGTTCCTGATCCAGCGAATGAGTCCAAAATTACAGCATCTTCATGATCGGCTGTAAGGGTATAAATTAAATACTGAACAAGGCTGCTAGGTTTAGGATAATCAAACCCATTTTTATCAAGAATTTCTGACAATTCTGATGAGCCATGTTTAGTGTTCGCAACACCACTAATAACTGTCTTGGGATTAACAATGGTTCGTCTTTTTTCATAACAAACAATACCAGATTTATTAAAATAAATTTTTTCAAGCTTTTGTCCCTTACTATCTACAACATCTTCACCCCTCAGCCATTTAACAATCAAGTCTTTCATTGCCCAACCAGCCTCAATATTGACTGGCTGCTCTAGCTTTCCACCCTTAAAAGTCATCTTTTCATCTAAAATAGTTTGTATTTCACTGCCTCCAATAATGCCCGAAAACTCTGCATCCTCCCCTTCAAATTCTACTCCAGCAGGAAAATTAATCACCGAAGCTGGATTTTTCTTAGATATTCTCTTTAATGCGCCGTGCCTGATCTTCCCTCCATCTGGAGAGAAGAAATTACTCAAATTTGATTTTCTTTTTGCATAAGCAAGAACGTACTCATGAGAACGGGTGAAATGACCCGCAGTTGTTCCCGTACCTAAATTCCAAACCAGATTGGCCAGCATATTCTTTTGATCAAATATCTCATCCATTAAACATCTCAGATTTTGCACCTCATTATCGTCAATACTGACAAAAATCACTCCGTCATCACTCAACAGCTCCCGCAATAACTGCAAGCGCGGCCACATCATGCACAGCCATTTGTCATGACGCTCCAAGTCTTCTTTATCGACTGGATTTGCCTCTTTTTTTAGCCACTCTTTGATCAATGGCGCATTAACTTTGTCATTATAACACCATCCTTCATTGCCCGTGTTGTAAGGCGGATCAATATAAATACACTTCACCTTTCCAGCATATTTAGGCAAAAGGGCTTTTAGGGCATGCAGATTATCACCATGAATAATCAGATTATCATCCAGTGAAGGTTTACCGTCTTTAGGCAAAGATTTTTTTTCATCAATATCTAGCTGCTTAAACGGCACGCTCAAATGATGAGCATAAACAAACTGTTTTCCTTTGAAGTCTAGTGTCGGCATTAAAACTCTCCTAAATTCGTTGCAGTATATTCACATTGTTTGAAATTGACAAATTCAAAGCTACAAGCCATCGTACAGCCAACAATGTAAATGGCGCCAATACAACCAAGCAATGCTTATGAATAAAGAAAACCCCACCACCTCCGCTGATATAGTATATATTTGAAAAAAAGTTGTAGAGGTGTCAAAAACACTTCAATGACATCTGCATCAGATTACAAACATTATCACTGCATACACTGGTGTTATTGGTTTTTTCTGGAAAGAGAATATTACAAACAACTCGATCCCATCGCCTTACAGGTAGTGTAATACATAAAAGATAAACTATTATGCGCTCAACTGAATACTAGCAATCCGCTGCCTCTGCTCTATGGGTGAGATTTTGCCGTAACATGTCATGGTAGTGTCAATCGACTCATGCCCAAGGGATTGGCGTACGGCATTAAGAAAATCTGGCGACTGACTGGCAGCAAATTTTGCAATGCTGTGCCTAAAAGTGTGTGGTGGGTAATATGGCAAGCCCGCACGCTCGGCTGACTTTTTAAAAACTGCTAAAATGGTGGAACCGGACTTGATAGGCTCATGTGTCAATTTGCTTTGCAGCAGGCTTTGCTGCCCAAAATGGCTTGGAATTTGTGGGAATAAAGGGTCATTATGATCAAAGCCGCTTTCTAATAAAAAATCTCGCCAACTTATGACGTTTTGAACAAGATCATCCGGTAAGGGCATAAAGTTAGCCTCACGTGTTTTTGCAAACTTGACCTCCATATCCTTTGGATTGACGTAGATAAAGCGATGATTGTCTTCCTCTATTAAGTTTTTTATTTTCACCGTTCTCAGCTCGCTATTCCGCAACCCACAAAGCACTTGCAACGAAACCATTGCTTTATTGCGCCGATCAATCAAAGTGTTGGACGGCATTGACTGTGCCATCTTGATAATTTCTTCTATCTTATATGACCTACGATAATTGGTGGCTTTTGCCGTATTTATTTCATTCTGGCTAAGGCTCAAATAATCTATATGATTATAATCAATCTTACTGCTGTATCCTCTTTGCCTTTCCAGCCATTTTAAAAACTCTCGCAAGCCTCTCAGGTTTTCATGGATAAATGATAGGCTCTTCCCCTCTTTCTGTAGGTCAGAAATGTATTTATCAGCTGTGTTGTGCTTATAGTCCTTAAAGTCTGCTAATTTCGTTCTTTCTTCAAAAATGCGGATATGCTTCATCACGGCATCAATGGTCTTGTGGTCTTTCTTCCAAGCCCGCCTTAGATGAACACGATAGGCATATTTGATGCGTTCATTGGCATTGTTATAGTCATAAGACATTAAAACATCTCCATTTGTAAGGACTCATTTACAGGGACTGCTTCTGTGTGGCCTAAGTGAGTGTTCACGGTGGAAGCTGTGGAATCATATAATCCCAAAACCGCAACCGTCCGGAAAAAAAGTTTCAGCTTTGTATAATCATCTTTCTTGTAGCTTTTGTTCATGGTCGAAAGACACTCACTACATATTGCCTTAGCACGGAGAAAATCTCTATCCAGTTCGACTTGCATCTCTTTCTTGTAAGGTTTTCTGGCATCTTGGCACTTCATACAAAACATTTCGTGAAATTCTGTTTTAACCTTGCCTGATGCATTCATTGTGCCGATAAATTGATGCAACTCACTCCCAAAGATCAGTGTTGGTTTTTTCTTATCTATGGTTGGCAAACCTTTTTTGATCCACCCTCGCACAGTTTGGGGGTGTAGCTTTCTGTTACCATACAGGTCACAAATCTCATCAATTGTATATGCCCACTTCCTCTTGATCTTGCCAAGCGGATAAACTTTCTTGCCCATAAGCTTTCCTTACTTGGCTGAATGCTTATCAATTAATGCCTGAATATCTTCGGCGCGCCATGCAGTTGTGCGTGGCCCAAGCTTGACGGATTTAGGAAAACGTCCTGACTTAACACCAGCCCACCACGTGGACTTGCTGACAGGTATAAGCTTTAAAACTTCTGGTAAACGTAAAAAACCAGTTTTAGGAACATACATCATATTATCACCTCATATGTTTGTTAACGTATGAAACGATCCTATGTTGTATTGCTGTGCCTTGTGGACGATCAAATTTTGTTCGGGACGAATTCGGGAAAGTGATGTTTTGATCGGTTCTTATTTACCTTCTTCATTTTCATCGTAAATGAACGGAATAGCTTCTTTGATATATTTTCTTATTGTATCATCATTAAGTTCTATACCGGCAGAGCGCATTATGTCTGCTTGTACTTCTGACGCCTTGACAGTTTTTGAATTATAAGCCGTCATCAACATACCCGCCAACAGCTTTAACAAGCTGTCTTTTTCTTTTTTATGAAGAGGTTTAGTTAAATCCTTCTCACTGGAATCATTTATTGATTCAATATGAGAAATAAGCTTACCTATTCTTACTTGATAGTTTTTCATTGATTCCAATGTTTCTTCTTTTAAAGAATCATGTTCCTGCTCTAAACCTTCAAACTTTTCTAACAAATCATCATGGGCTGTCTGCCAATTAGCTACATAACCACCATATTTAATAACTTTTCTCTCCAATTCTTCTGGAAATGGGATGTCTGCATTTTTTGTCCAAGCAATAAACACTCCTGGCAAAACGTCATAAAAGAGCTTTTTCCATTTAATTGCTCTCTTTGCCAATTCATGAAGCTCACGATATTTCTTACAGAATGAGAAATCAAATGAAACTGTGCTGAGGCTTTTTTCATTCACAACCCGAGGATCTTTACCAAAGCTCAAAGCAATTGCTTCGTCAATAGACCAGCTCGCCATTTTTCCCCAATAGTCAAAATCAGCTTCTGCATTTGCTTGATTAAAAAACTGGTCAGACTCTTCTGCTTCTTTCTCTTCACTATATAGCCTCTCAAGTTCTTTTTTATCCATTTTTTTAAGTGACATCTCATATGTTATAGCTGCAAGAGCAATTTCACCACTTCCTTTTTTCCCCAGAGAAGCATTCTTACTTTTTTCTAAAGTCAATTGGCGGCGGTATTTCTTGTTCACGAGATAATCTATTATGTTGTCAACTTGCGTTTTTTTCTTTCTCATTTCATCCCAATCTTTATTAAATAATCCGCCCATTTCTGCATCATTTCAGTACGTTCATCCAGAAATTGCGCACGATCGTAAGCTTTGTCTATTTTATTCTTTGGTGTGTGAGCAAGCTGGCGGTCAACAACTTCGTGTCTGTATCCAAGCTCTTGTTTAATGGCACTCATAGCCAGCGCACGGAAGCCATGCCCTGTCATACGCCCTTGATAGCCTAGACGTTTGATTGCCCCTAGTATTGTGTTATTGCTGATTGGTTTTTGCGGCTTTACGTTGCTTGGAAAAACAAGCGGCCAATGCCCCGCCTGTATTTTTTGATCTTTCAGAAGTTCTATTGTTTGGTCTGCCAATGGTACAATATGATCTTTACCCATTTTCATCCGCTCGGCTGGAATCAGCCATCTTTTATTCTCAAAGTCGATTTCATCCCACGTGGCATTGATAAGTTCACTTGTGCGGACAAAGGTCAGCATCATAATCTTGAGCGCATTACGGGTACTTTGGTAAAGCCTCGCATCATTTCGCTCGATGGCGGCAATAAAGTCGGGCAGCTCATCAACATCCAAAGCCGCAAAGTGACCCTTCTTATAAGGCTTTAAAGCCTCCTTAATATCATTTGACGGGTCACGAACCCCTTTCCCAACAGCAATCGCATAACGGAATATCTCGCCGCATTTTTGTAGTTGTCGCTTTGAAAGCTCTAAGGCTCCCCTGCTCTCAATCTTGCGAATGACTTCTAACAAGAGAGGTGGTTCTATCTCTGTGATAGGAAAACTGCCGAGATGTGGAAAAATATCTTCTTCGAGCCGCTTGATAACTTCATCGGCATAACGCGGCTTCCAACGAGATTTACGATTTTCAAACCACTCACGAGCAACAGCCTCAAACGTATTCTCTGCATTTTGCTGCGCTAGAACCTTTTGCTTCTTCTTGTGTTGTGAGGGGTCGATGTTGTCCTTTAATAACCTTCGAGCATTTTCACGCTCTTCCCGTGCCATGGCCAGCGTCACATCTGGGTACACACCAAAACTTAACATCTTTTCTTTATTATTGAACCTGTAACGATACCGCCAGTATTTACGGCCATTGGGCCAAACGTCAAGGTGCAAGCCATTCCCATCGGCTAGTTTGTAACGCTTGTCCTTTGCAACAGCGTTTTTACATTTTACGTCATTCAGCTTCATATTGCGGGTACATTTTTCTAAGGCACTGTAATATACCCATATTTATACCCGCATATATGGGTACATGTCAACGGACAACATCGGATAAGGGCGGACAAGAAAAACCCTAAAAGCCTTTGTTTTGCTAGTATTTTTGGATAATATTGGATGATATAAAATGAAATAATGGCTGGGGTGGCAGGATTCGAACCTGCGCATGCCGATACCAAAAACCGGTGCCTTACCGCTTGGCTACACCCCAACACGTTCGAGATTCACGATTCTACACAAAAATTCTTAAGGGGCAAGTGAAAAGGGCTAAAAAATCTTAAGTTGAAATAACTTTTTTCGACGAGAAGACACAAAACGAATCTGATCAAAAATAATAAGAAAACGATTAATGCGACCAAGTCTTGTGATTGAATTCTCCTATTGCATGGTTTTCTGAAGCTAATCTAAACAACTATTTCAATACTATATAAAATAATTCTGGTATTGGGCTTGAAACAAACGCATTAAAGAGCTATCTAGGTCTATGGCTCTCAAAATAAGGAACATCAACCCATGGACATATTAAGTCTTTTTTCACAAAACCTTCTCTCTCCAGCAATTTTGTTTTTCGCACTTGGTGCATTTGCTGGATTTCTAAAATCTGATCTTGATGTTCCAGAAAGCATCAGCCGCTATCTCTCAATATATTTGATGATGGCTATTGGCTTTAAAGGTGGTGTTGCAATTGCACAGACCCCTTCTATTGATACCAGCGTCGTTGCAACAATCTTTGCAGGTCTTGCGATTGGTTTCATACAACCTTTTATCGGGTATAAGCTTTTAAAGCTTACCACCAAAATAGATTCTCCAACGGCTGCGGCAGTGGCTGCACATTATGGCTCTATCAGCATGGTCACATTTGTTACAGCGACAAACTTCCTTAACTCTAACAGTATTATCTATGCAGGATATATTGTTGCGATTGTTGCGTTGATGGAAGCGCCTGCGATTCTTTCAGGTCTTTTTATCGCACACCGCGCCGACCCAAAGACAATCAAAGCGGCAGAAAAAGCTGCACCAACGCTCTCAAAAGAAATTTTTACAAACGGTGCCATCCTTCTTTTAATTGGCGCTTTTGCGGTTGGATGGATCACTGGGGAACCTGGCATGGATCAACTTGGAGGGTTTCTTGTGACACCTTTCCAAGGTATTCTGGCCCTCTTCTTACTAGACATGGGTCTTTTGGTTTCGCGACAACTTAATCATCTTAAGGAATTCACATTCAAACTGGTTCTGTTTGGATTATATATGCCTTTGATTGGTGCTGCTGGAGGCCTTGCTGTCAGCACGCTGATCGGACTAGACGTTGGAACAGCGACACTCTTTACGACTTTGTGTGCCAGCGCCTCTTACATCGCAGTACCAGCTGCAATGCGTTTAGCACTTCCACAAGCAAAGGCCGCCATCTATCTTCCAATGTCACTGGCGATCACCTTTCCCTTTAATATTGTGTTTGGTATTCCTGCATATTACTCAATGGCTCAAATGCTTTTAAAGTAAATGAAGGGCACGAGCATAAAAAACCGACTTTTCTTTTATTGTTTTCTGCTTACTGAAAACTGGTATATAAAAGTAAGAAGAATAAAGCTGTATGAGGATAAACAATGTCATTTTTAAAAAGAAGTTTATTGACCGCAAGCATTGCGACTATTTTCTTTTTCACAGCGCACGCACAAAACACGCCTGCTCAAAATGACTCAACAAAACAAGACACAACAGACCTTCTACAAGAAAAGGCAAGAAAGCAGATACAGCAGCTGGACAAGCTCATCCGTGAAATACCGCCCATTGAAATCAATTCAATCGAAATAATAACGCCCCCTCAGAAAGACTCAACAAAACAAGACTCAACAAATCTTCTACAAGAAAAAGCAAGAAAACAGGTGCAGCAGCTGGACAAGCTCATCCGTGAAATACCGCCCATTGAAATCAATTCAATCGAAATAATGACACCCTCTCAGAAAACCTCAACGACACCAAGTCATGAGCCAATCACGAGCATTGAGCCAAAAACACTGCTCTGGCTCCAGGCCGTTAGAAGCAACAGCTAAAACAAACAAAAAATGCCATAACAGCTGTCAAGGCCGTATTTGAAGATGAAATATAGAATAACATCCAACAGCAACAAAAAAACTGTGAAGTAAAGCAGGCTTTGCTTAGTAAAACGAACGCTACGCTCTTCTAGAACTTCTTCCTCTTCAGGCTTCTGTTTCTTTGTTAGT
Organism: Alphaproteobacteria bacterium; assembly: GCA_030425825.1. Lineage (GTDB taxonomy): Bacteria > Pseudomonadota > Alphaproteobacteria > JAUHZY01 > JAUHZY01 > JAUHZY01. The sequence continues at coordinate 268,337 of JAUHZY010000001.1, read as the reverse complement.
TTTTGTTCTAGCTTTCTTTTTTTGGGAAGGTTTTTTTGGTTTTTTTTCATTGTAAAACGCTTTAATTTCTTGAGAAACAGTAAGTTGGCCCTGTGTCACAGAGATGGTTGGCACCATTTCCTTTGTAAAAGGAATAGAGATAGTTTCTTTGGCATCCAAGCGAATGTCAAGAATATCTCCTGCACCATAATTATTCACACCCATAACTTCGCCAATCTTAACACCATCCATGATGACTGTCATGCCAACCAGGTCTTCATAATAAAATTCTTCTTCTTCTAGTTGTGGCAAAGATGATTTTAGTGTGTATATCTTCGTACCTCGCATTTTTTCAACAATGTTACGATCATCAATATCTTCAATCATGACCATCACCATTTCATTTTTGGACTTAAGACGCTTCAGTTTGCGTTCAACCGTGCGGTTATCATCAAAATAAAGTGGGCTGTATGTCACAATGTCATCAGGGTTTGCTGTAAAGCTTTTTACCTTCACGCCTCCCTTCACACCATAAGGTGTTGTGATTTCCCCAAGAAGGACCAGTGGGTCTTGATCTTCGTTTTTTTTACCCATTCCTTAAAATAACTTCCCACCAATTTTGGCATTTGCTGCGGGTGAAATGAATGTTGCCTCACCGCTGTCAGCTTTTGGATATTGGACACCTAGAAGTAAGAATTCGGATGTCACATCACCCATTTGCATCTCACCTAAATTAAGAATACCCATCACAAGCTGCCCGATCATCTCTTCTGGTGTGTGTTGCGTAAAGCGACCGACTGTCGTACGCACACCGAATTTACCGAAATCAACTTTTATTTTATACGATTTTTTTGGCGCAGTTGACTCAATATCAACGCTTATAACCTTACCAAGCCTAATATCGAGCTGGTCAAATGTTTCTGCCTTTGAAACGATTGGTTTTATTTCTTTAGACATTTAAGAATCTCTTTTATTTCGCGAGCGCAAAACGCCACCAAGCCCAAAGTACAATTAAGCACCAATCAACAGCCCGCATGACGTTTGCACACATATACAAAAAAACTAAGCTGCGCTTTCGTCTTTCTTTTCTTCTTCAGCAGGAGCTTCCGTCGCTTCCTCAGGAGCAGACTCAGCTTCTGCAGCTGGCGCCTCTTCTGTTGCGGCTTCTTCAGCTGGCGCTTCTGCCGCGGCTTTTGCTTCTTCTTCAGCTTGCTTCGCAGCTTCTGCTTTTGCTTCAGCTTCTGCAGCTTTTTCTTTCAAACGCTCTTGTGCTTTAGCTTTTGGCTTTGCCTTATTAGGGTTGTTACGCTCAGTTTTTGCAAGCTTACCTTCTGCTTCCAAAAACTTCTTGATACGATCAGTTGGCTGTGCGCCTTGACCCATCCAATATTCAATACGCTCAATATCCATTTTCAGACGCGCATCGCTACCTTTTGGTTGCATAGGGTCGTATGCACCTAGACGTTCAATGTATTTACCATCACGAGGTGATGTATCTTGCGTTACAACGATTCTGTAGTAAGGACGTTTTTTCGCACCACCGCGAGAAAGTCTAATTTTTAAAGCCATAATTTATCTCCTTTTATTGCTTTTTTCTTATTTGAACGGAAATCCACCAGGAAGTCCGCCACCAGGCATTCCTCCAGGCATACCGCCGCCCATTGGTCCTTGGGGCATTCCACCCCCTTGCTGCATCAGGTTTTGCATCTGCTGCATCATTCCTTTTTTGCCAAGCTTGCGCATTTTTTTCATCATTGTTTGCATTTGCTGAAATTGCTTCAGCAGCTTGTTAACATCTTGAACACTTGTTCCAGAGCCTTTGGCAACACGCTCTTTTCTTTTTGCTTTTAACAGAGCAGGTTTTGCACGCTCTTTCGGTGTCATCGACAAAATAATAGCTTCTTGGCGCGTGATAACAGAGTCATCTAAGTTTGCACCCTTCATTTGTTCTTTGACCTTATTCATATTAGGCAACCCTGGAATCATCCCTAAGATACCAGACAAACCGCCAGACATACCGCTGAGCTTTTTGACTTGCTTAAATTGTGCCAACATGTCGTTCATATCAAATTCGCCAGATTGCATTTTTTGTGCAAGCTTTTCAGCTTCATCTTGGTCAATGGCTTCGGAAGCACGCTCAACCAAGCCAACCACATCACCCATACCCAGAATACGACCTGCAATACGCTCAGGATGAAATTCTTCTAAGGCATCTAGCTTCTCACCTGTTCCCGAAAATTTAATCGGACACCCTGTTACGACTTTCATAGACAACGCAGCACCGCCACGCGCGTCACCATCGACACGTGTCAGCACAATTCCTGTCAGTTCAAGAGCGTCATGAAAGGCTTTTGCTGTTTGCACAGCGTCTTGTCCCATCATCGCATCTGTAACAAGAAGCGTTTCAGAAGGGTTTGTTGCGGCGCGCACATCTTTGACTTCGTTCATCAACTCTTCGTTCAAAGCCAAACGCCCTGCCGTATCAAGGATGACAACATCAAAGCCTTGCAACCTTGCAGCTTCGACCGCACGCTTTGCAATTTGTACAGGCTGTTGCCCTGCAACGATTGGTAAATTCTCGACACCAACTTGTTCAGCTAGTATTTTTAGTTGTTCTTGGGCGGCAGGACGTTGAACATCCAGTGAAGCCACCATTACTTTTTTACGCTGCTTGTCCTTTAAAAATTTTGCCAGCTTCCCTGTTGTGGTTGTTTTACCAACCCCTTGAAGACCTGCCATCAAAATAACCGCAGGTGGTGTTACATTAAGGTTCAATTCTGCTTTTTCAGCGCCAAGTAACTCTGTCAGCTTGTCATTAACAATTTTAACGACTTGTTGGTCTGGCTTAATCGATTTAAGAACCTTTTCACCAACGGCTTCTTCACGAACTTGTTCGACAAAGTCTTTAACAACAGGAAGTGCGACATCAGCCTCAAGTAATGCAACACGAATTTCACGCATTGCGGCTGTAACGTCTTGCTCACTCAAAGCGCCTTTACGGCCTAGCTTTGAAAAAACACTTCCTAATTTGTCATTTAATGTTTCAAACATTTAAAACTCTTTCTTTATAAAACGCTCAAACGCCGCTGGGCTTGCGCCGAATTGTCGGCGACGTCCAGTCGGACTTTGGCTGCGCAAAACGCTCAAACGCTCTACACAAACGACAAAAACACCGACGTGCGAAACTCGCAGATCAGTGTTTTGTCTATTTTCCTTAAACCTTAAGGATGAAGGCGGATCCTAGCTCAAAAAGCTTTAAGCTGTCAAGCCTTATCCTACAACCTTTTGCTCTTCACGCAACAAAGTATTTGGCGCTAAGAACACATCCTTGTGTTGGCTTTCTTTCACTTGATTCACAAGCTTATTTAAGAAATCAGGAAGCGTGTCATTGTTAATTTCACCTTCTTGCAAACCAGCAAATTGCCTCAAAACGTCACGGCCTGCAATACTCAAAGAAGCAAGCTGTCCCTTATCAAGCTGTATATTAATTTTTGGCTGCACCTCATTCATATCACCATTTACACCATGATAAACATCAACAGATTGCCCTTGAACCTTAACGCTAAATTTATAGGCGTCTCTATCGTGAACGTTCAACTGCTTACTTTCCTTTGTAAGCTTACCTTTACGATCACGGTACCCAAAAATATTTTTCAACTTTCCAAACACTTTTGAGCCTAAGTTTTTCCAAGAAACCTGGTCAACCTTGCCAGCCTTATTAACATGTAGTGTATGGCTGACATCACCCTTATCCAAAAACTCAACTTTTCTTGTTTTCTGTTGGCGACTATTACTAAAATACTCAACACGGTCAGAAAGGGTGCGCACCTTTCCTTCATTTAACTTTCCTTCAATCAGAAAAGAGTCACGATCTGCCATCGGCTGTGGATCAGCAAGCCTGAATACCTTCTCAGGCTGATAGCGTGTTTGGTAAACACCACCCTTTTCCTCGCTATCAACAACATTATCGTCTTTATCTACCCTAATTTGAACAGGTTCCTGATAAAACTGCTCAACTGCAACCATCTGATCTTTGTTTTGCGCGTTACGTGCAAAGTTAAATGTGGGCCTGCCATCAACCATAACAAGAGAAGAGATGCGATCTGATTTCGCTTTTTTTGGTTCTTTTGGACGACCGTGGTCAAAGTTTCTTTCTTTGTAAAAACTTTCATCAAAATAATTCACAAAGTCTTCATTGCCTGACGCAAGAAGAATGTCTTTGATTTGACGCACAACCGTATCTGAATCGTTATTTACAAGGTCTAACGTATGTACATCAACTTTACGCTTCCCCGTCAATCCACTCTTTTTTCCACTAAACAAACTTAACGTAAGCTTTTCACCATTTTCCAACAGAACATCTCTTAACGCTTTTGACTGCGCAGCATCTGGAACATAACCAGAAAAAGACTCCATACTGCCTTCAACACTTAGCGACTCTGGCTCTCCAAACTTACCTTCTGCCTTTACATAAATTTCCTTTTCTTGAGTGTCCACACCATAATGAGCATAGTTCTTAACATAGCCTGCCTTATAAAATTCTTTACTATAAATAGGGCCATGTATTTTCTTAGAGCCAACGCGGTGAGCTCCATAAACCTTCTCTGAAACCAGACCCCATTCGCGCCTATTAACAGAATCATTTTCATAGACATTAACCGATTTTTTTCTTGAAACCTTCGTGTCAAAATACTCAGTGACAGTACATGTCGCAGGCAATGCCTCCTTAGAGTAACTTGTCCAACTTAAGAATTTTCTTTTTTTAACGGGATGATAAGCGTTTCCATCTGCTGGCGTCACAACAGTTTCTGATTTCAAGCGACCACTTGCGTAATACACACGTATTGTTTTTGTGTTTGTTGCTTCATTAATACTTACTTTTCCATCAAAATATTTCTCACGAAAAGCCGCATGCTTTTCTTCTGACATTCTTTTTGCAGGTCTTGTTGTTTTTTGTGCCATTGTTTCAGTCATTAACTTATCCTCGCATTAGATAAAAATTTAGCAAAAAGTGATATCACAAACAGATCGGTTTTGCAAATGTTTTTCCTATTAGGATAAAATTATATGATTTTCATAAGGTGAACAAAGCCAAACTCTCTTGAGAAACAACCATGGTTCTAACAGCCTGACCTTGTGAATAAAGGCAAATTTATTATTCCATTTGCTTAAGTGTGAAGTTGTTTGCAAAAGAGGTTACATTTTGAATGTAAAGGTTTTTATCAGGCGTTGCCGTCTCATTTGTAATTTCTGACCTTTTTCCTTGATACAAATAAAGAAGTGCATCAGTTGCCTTCAAGCCATTCTCTTCCATGTGTTCTTTCAAAGCGGGAAGCTCATTTTTGTACATATACCCCAAAATCAACATCGTTGCAGGCGCGGCTTTGGCAGGGTCTGTTAAATTATCTGGCGTAACACCCAGCTTATCTAGCATCCCTTTAACTTCATCATTATAGGCTTCTGTTTTCAGCTGTGTTAGACCTCTTGAGTTTACAGAATCACGACCCGTAATGGCCTTTACCAAATTAACAAGCCACTGAAAAGTCTCTTTCAATTTATACTTACCAGATCGACCGACCTCAGATTCTTGGTACAAGATACCAATGCTCATTTTAGCAATATCGTTATATGTATCGTTATCGATACCTAACATTTTTATGACTGTCTCTTTCTGGCGCGCTAACTCTGAAGCATAGGCTTTAGCAATTTTTGAACGATTCAGGTAATTCCCATCAATCTCGATTGGTTTTATCTTGTCTGATTTTGGCGTTGTTAAGACATCACCTGTATAATCATGCTGCGTCAAATTCATTTGCCCATTTTTCTCAACAAAATAGTTGTTAGAGTCTTCTGGCAGAATATAAACCTTTCCACCTAGCCCCATAAGTGCTTCCATTTTATCGAAGTCTTCTGGCATAAAATTCACACAACCATGAGAAAACCTGTTGTTTTCTAGATCTCCATCATACATTTTAGAGTGGCGATCTGGTGAGCTGTTCGGTATTTGATGTAGCGCTGTTGCCTGCTCAATGCCCCTTTCATCTTCAAGTAGAAAAATATTATCGCCGTACTCTTCTGTATCTGCTTTGTCATTAATACCTTGTGATTTAATCGTATAAACACCCGCACCAGTCGTTGGTCTATTATCTGGGTTTTCTTTATCTTTATAGCTTTTAGTGACAGCATCTCCTTCTTGACTGCCAAGAGCAATTTCTAGGGTTTCTAGCTTACTACCATCTGCGCTATAAACTGTTAAAGTACAGCTCTTCTTGTCTACGATAGCGTAGTTCCCAGGATTGGATTCTGCATAACGACGATGCCAATCCACGATCTTATCTTGATCACTTTCGCGCAAATTATTTTCTTTTTGTTTTGCCCTTACCTCCGCCCACGACATTTGCGTTGAATCTGTTTTAACACTGATAGAGTCAGTATATGGTTTTACGACGTGCTTATAGCTTCCTTTTTTTGAAGAAGAGTCAAAATTCGGTAGGTTTTGTGATGCATCTTCAACCTCTAAGGCTTTCTCTATCAAAGGTTCCGCCTCTGATTCAAGCTCAGAAGACAGATCTTCTAACAAATCATCGTCTTCTTCACGTGTTGGGTTTTGGGGAATAGGTTTTTCTGTTGCAGCCTCATAAGGCTCTGCAGAAGCGTCAATTTCAATCGGCTCCACTTCATCTAAGACAGAAGAACTATCTTCTTGAGTGATAATCGGCAGTTTTTCATCTAAATGACTCTCAAGCGTGGTTTGTTTTTCTTGAGGCTCCTCACCTCTAGGAGTAACAATCGTTTTTCTAACAATTTCTTCAGAAGCAGTTTCTTCTTTCTTTTTTCGTGCACCTTTCAAAATCCCTTTAAAGAGACCTTTTTTAAAAAGCTTTCTTTTTTTACGTTTAGAGTTATCGTTTTTCTTACCCAATTCTTACTCCTATTTTTGAAGATTTCTCCCTATAATACCATTTTTTCCCTTAAAAATCAATCCGCACCACAACCAGAAGTCGTCTGAAGATGCCTTTTATCTTAAACAAAACTATTGCTTTCAAACTCATTACATGTATAATGCGGCCTCTTTAACATTAACCTTGCCCTTCAAACTTTTACTGTAGGGCTTAGAGAGCGGGCTTTTCCGACTTTCTAAACCGAAAGGAACTAGAAAAATGGCTTTATACGAGCATATCTTTATTGCGCGTCAAGATCTTTCGAACTCTCAAGTTGAAGGTCTGACAACTGAATTTTCAAAAATCATCACAGATAATGGCGGCACAATCGCTAAGACTGAGCCTTGGGGTCTTCGCACAATGGCTTATGAAATCAAGAAAAACAAAAAAGGTCACTATGTCCTGCTTCAAATTGATGCACCATCTGACGCTGTCAAAGAAATGGAACGTATCATGAAATTGAACAGCGATGTGTTACGTCACCTGACATTAAAGGTTGATGCATTTGACGCTGAGCCTTCTGCCTTATTGAAAGACAGAGACGACGGTGGATACCAAAACAAAAAATTTGCTAGAAGATAGGAGAATACAAAAATGACAACTCAACAAAACACTGCGGAAATTGTTATTCCGTCTTCACGTCGCCCCGTTTTCTTCCGCAAAAAAACATGCCCATTTTCAGGCAGCAAAGCAAAGAAAATTGATTACAAAAACCCACGTCTTTTGCGTCGTTATGTGACTGAAAAAGGTCGCATGATTCCAAGCCGTATCACGGGTGTTTCAAACAAAAAGCAACGTGAGCTTGCACAAGCTGTGAAGCGCGCACGCTTTTTGGCCCTTATGCCTTACGTTCAAGAATAGTTTTTTCGCCCCACTTATTTAGGTTTTGCCATGTTGAGACAGCTCTCAAAAAAAGATCTAAAGCCGTGGGGCATTCTATTTCTAGCTGGCCTTCTCAGCGCATTTTTAAGTTTTGCCGCTGTTATTCCAAGTATTGGGGCCATCTTACTTGCCTATCTTTCTTCTCTTCCTCTTTTTCTCATTGGCCTTTCTAAAGGCGCACGTTCTTGCTTGATCAGTGCACTTATCGGCGCGCTCTGCACGCTTGCCTTTTCAGGACTCAACAGCGCAGGTGGCTTTCTTGTTTTTCTCGGCCTACCGGTCTCGTTTCTTTGCTACAAGGCTCTTCTTTCTCGTGTAGATGATGACGATACAAGACATTACTATCCTTTAGGCTTTTTGCTCTCATCCCTCACGATGACAACGCTTGTTTTGTTTGGTTTGGTTTATCTCTATTTCTTCAGTCAAAATCCAGGTGGCCTGGAAGCTGTTTTATACAAGCTTGTCGACAGCGTAAGCAGCCCACAAACATCTGGAGACCTTGTCAAAGAGGTTGCTAAATCAATTATTACTATTTTCCCTGGCTTCGTTGCAATGAGCTGGTCGATCATGATCGTGATTAATGCCGCATTAGCACAAGGCCTTTTGATCCGCTTCACACAAAACCTTCGTACAACACCACGCCTTTATGAGAAAGTTGTTCTGCCAAACTGGGTTGTAAGAACCTTCCTGGGGTCTCTTATTTTACACTTTCTTCCTAATTATGGGTTTGGTTTTCTACTTAAAAACATGGTTTTAATTACAATCATCCCTTTTATATTCGTTGGAATCTCTGGCATACACCGCTTTTGCCGAAAAAAAATGGATTCTGCAAACAAACAACTGGCGTTCTTGGTTGTTTTCTATATAATGGTGGTCCTTTTCGGGTGGCCATTAATTTTGGTGACGCTATACGGCATAGCTGACGAAGTTGTAAAAAAATATATCTTAAGATATACAGACAAGAAATAATAAGGAGATAAAAAATGGAAGTCATTTTGATGGAACGCGTTGAAAAGCTTGGCACATTGGGTGAAGTTGTTGACGTAAAGACAGGATTTGCACGTAACTTTCTTTTGCCACAAGGCAAAGCTCTTCGCGCAACAAAAGAAAACCTTGCTCACTTTGAAGGTCAGAGAAAAGAGCTTGAGAAAAAGAATGCTGAATTAAAATCTGAAGCTGAAAAGCTTGCAGAAAAAATTGATGGCACTGAGCTTGTTGTTATTCGTCAAGCTGGTGACAGTGGACAATTATATGGATCTGTTTCTGTTCGTGATCTTGCTGATGAGCTAAACAAGCAAGGACATGGCATTGAACGCCAACAAGTCCGTATTGCCGAGCCCATCAAAACAATTGGTATCTTCGCTTTTAAAGTTGTTCTTCACGCTGAAGTAACAGTCACTCTAGAGGCAAATGTTGCTAAGTCTGAAGACGAAGCTAAGAAGCAACGTGAAGATATGGAAGCTGAAAAGAAAAAAGGTGCAAAAGTACCTTTCGCTGGCACTGTTGAAGCCACTGAAGAAGAAGCGCCTATTGAAGCTGTTGCGAACGACACAGCTGAAGAAGAAGCGCCTGCGACAGAAGCAACAGAAGAAAAAGCAGAAAACGCTTAATACTATTCATATGAGGGGCAATCAACAAAGCGCCCCTCATTAATGCCATTGTAACGGAGATCGTGTGTGACAACGTCAGATTCGACAGATTTGGTCTCTCTCGCGGACGCTAAACGCCTTCCGCCACAAAACGAAGAAGCCGAGATTGGTCTTCTTGGTGCTATCCTTCAAAATAATAGACTTTTCGATCGGGTCGCTGACTTTCTCAGGCCTGAACATTTTGCTGCGCCTGTAAATGGACGCATTTACCAAGCTGCAAAAAAAATGATTGAACGCGGTCAAATTGCTGACCCAGTTACAATGAAAGCATTGTTTGAGCAAGATGGATCACTGGAAGATATTGGTGGCACAACCTACCTTGCACACCTAGCTGCAGCCGCAGCGTCTGTGGTTGACATTAAAGATTACGGCAACCTGATATATGATTTGCACCTACGACGCGAGCTTATCGACCTAGGCGACAATGTTATCGGAGATGCGCATCGATATGACCCTGACAGCCCTGCTGCGAAACAAATTGAGCGTGCTGAGGAACAACTATTCTCGCTTGCTGAAAGTGGCCTGACCGAAGGCGGCATTAAAACATTTTCTCAAGCGCTGACTGAGTCTATTGAAACTGCTGAGGCAGCACACAAGCGCCAAGGCGGACTTAGTGGCGTTCCAACAGGCTTAGAACGTATGGATAAACTACTTGGTGGACTACATCGCTCCGATCTTCTTATTTTAGCTGGTCGCCCCTCTATGGGGAAAACAGCTCTTGCAACAAATATTGCATTTAATGCGGCACAAGCGAAAAAAGATGAAGAAAATGGTGATGCAACATTTCATGTTGCGTTCTTCTCGCTTGAGATGTCAGCTGAGCAGCTTGCAACACGTATTTTGTCGGAACAAACTGAAATCACTTCTGAAAAAATACGTCGCGGTGAGTTAAATCAAAAGCAATTTGATAACATTGTTGTCACTTCACAAAAAATCGAAACAACACCTTTCTTTATTGATGACACACCCGCAATCACTGTCTCAACACTACGCTCACGCGCACGTAAGCTAAAACGCCAGCACGGCCTTGATATGCTGGTCGTTGACTATTTACAATTAATGCATGGCGAAGGTGTACGTGATGGAAACCGCGTGCAAGAAATTTCAAATATCACACGTGGTCTTAAGACAATTGCCAAGGAACTAGACATCCCTGTCATTGCCCTTTCGCAGCTTTCACGTGCCGTTGAACAGCGCGAAAACAAACGCCCTCAGCTGGCCGATCTACGTGAATCTGGTGCGATTGAGCAAGATGCCGATGTCGTGATGTTTGTCTTCCGTGAAGAATACTATCTATCACGCGAAGAACCCAGCCGTCATGCCAATGAAAAAGAAGATCAATTTAACGAACGCTATGAACGCTGGCGTACGCGCTTTGAAGAAGTTCAAAATATTGCTGAAGTCATTGTTGCCAAGCAACGTCACGGACCTATTGGACGCGTTCTTTTGCAATTTGATGGATCAACAACACGTTTCTCAAACCTGATGCAAGAAGAGTATTTACCCGAAGCGATGTAGAGACTATTCTATACCTTATGCGTAAAAACATTTTCCCCTCTCTGACAACAACCACACAATTGCGGATCAACCTTGCTGCGATTCAGCATAATTATACGCTTTTGAAAAAGCAGTTTATGGGTGAAGAGTTGGCAGCTGTTGTCAAAGCGAATGCGTACGGACTTGGCGCACAGCAAGTTTCACAATCCCTTGCAAGCATTGGCTGCTGTCATTTTTTTGTTGCAACGCTTGATGAAGGAATGAAGTTACGAGCGCATCTTCCGGATCATCAATATAAAATCTATGTTCTCAACGGCATGCCACCATATAGTGAAAAGATTTTTTATGAATGGCGATTAACACCTGTCTTAAACACATATGACCAGGTGAAAACTTGGGCGAATTTATGCACAGAATTAGACAAAAAACTACCTTGTAATATCCATCTAGATACGGGTCTTAACCGCCTAGGCCTAGATGAAAAAAACATTCGATTTTTATCTCAAAACCCTAAAATCCTAGAAGATATTGACCTGCAATACTGGATGACACATCTTGCATGTTCGGATCAAGAAAACCACCCTATGAATACAGAGCAAAAAGAACGCTTCATGCAACACCTTGCAAAACTTCCAAAGGCCAAAGCCAGCCTTACCGCCAGTGACGGCATGCTCATCTCACCTGATTTTCACTTTGATATGGGGCGCGCTGGTGTCGCGCTCTACGGTGTAAACCCACATCCAAACAGCAAAAGAAACCTAAAGGATGTCGTCGAGCTCTATGCACAGATCCTTCAGGTTCGTGATGTAAAACCCGAAGAAAGCGTTGGTTACACCGCAAGCTACACCACAAAAAACCCCAGGAAAGTCGCCGTCGTTTCATGTGGGTACGCAGATGGGTATTTCAGGTCCGCCAGCAACAAGGCTGCTATGTATATCAACGAACATCGCTGTCCCGTTATCGGTAAAATATCAATGGACTTAACCACAATTGATGTAACAGACGTGCCAGAAAACCTACTTCACCCGGGTCGCGCCGTCGAAGTTTTCGGAAGAAATAATTCTTTAAATGACTTTGCAAATAATGCAGAAACAATCGCATACGAAGTGCTCACCGCAATAAGTCAGCGAGCACAACGCATTTATAGTTAAGCTGTTTTCTGAATAGTGTGCCCAATGCCAGGAGCAACCTCTTTTCCAGCATTCACACCCTTCTTGCCCAGCTCATCAGCACCAACAACTGTGACATTTGACGCGCCGCTAACATTCACACGGTCAAGTGATTGGCCAGGAAAGTTCTGGTTATCAAAAGACTTTGCAATATTATTCAAAGCAGACCCATACTGAACCTGCCTTACAACACTTGCCTTTTTAAATTGAGGAACAGCACCATCTTTACGGCCAAAGTGGACAAGTCGCTGTACCTGCTTATTCATTTTGCCATCAGCGTTCTCAACTGAAAGATACAAAGTCGTGCCTGGAATATTTGTTAAGCTTTTGGTGATCAAAACACCTTCTGCATCTGTATCATACTGGATACTCTTAACAAGCTGCCCAGTCGCAGGGTTGTATTCTTTAAAGCTGGCATCTTTTTCTTGGAATGATAGTTCACGCTCTGAAACCAAACGTGCCTGCGTATCAAACTGTCTTTCTGCAACAAGATTTTTGCCATTGATGTCAGAAGTTCTTTCGGTCATTTTAACGCCACCTTGACGATATAACACCTCTGTCACTTGTCCGCTGGAATGATCATAAATTTCTTCACGCGTAACCGCATTGCTGTAAGCTTCTTTGCGCTCAACAACGTGATCAATACGACCGAATTGACCGTAAGTTGTGCGTGAAAGCTCCTTTTTGTAATCATGTTTACTGCGCTCAACCACAAGCGCTTTATGCCCAAACTCACCAAAAGTTTTTTCCACTCTTATGCCAGGCTTAGAGTGGTCATGCTCATGATGAACACCGTTTTCATCTTCCCATTCATGGTTTAGAAGCTCACCACGTGAATCAAACTTCTTTCTTGAAATTTCATGGTTACCACCTTCTGGATAAGGCTGTTCCGCATATTTAACCTCAAGAGAAATTTTACCCTTTTCATAAGACTTCACCAAAAGAGGACGGCGCGTTTCAGGGTTGTACCATTGCTGGATGTATGAATCCCTAGCACCTTGTTTATGATGCTCTTCGTAAACAACAACCAGGTCATCACCATATTCTGTCTTTGATGCCAGCTGGTTTGTACCTAAATGATACTTCTCTTCGTATATTTTTAGAAAAGTTTGTGGGTCATATTTTGTATAAATAGAAAGGTTCCCTAGCCCATCATATTTTTTTTCTTCAACACGATCACCTTTTGCATTAAAAAAATGCTGTTCTTTTTTACCATCAACAACTTTGTCTTCTCTGCGCAATGCTTCTTTTGTTGCAGTTGTCATTTCTCTCTCCTGACTATCTTGTTATATTTAAATAATAATTTCCCTAAATTTTCCACAAAGAATACATTTTGTCAACTTATTTTATAAAAAAAATGACAAACATAACCATAGGTTACAAAAAAAAATCCTCAATTCTTCTAATGACTTTAGGCTGAAACCTGCTAGAATCAGCAACAGAACTTGGGAAGAATACATAATTATGACTAATCCTTTTTTTATTTTTCTTGCTGCACTTGGGCGTCCTGTTTTAGGGACTTTTGAGTTTATTGGTCGTCCGTCTTATTTTGCATGGCAAGGCCTTAAAGGCGCATTCAGTCGCCCTATTTATTTCAAAATGTTGCGCAAGCAAATGATTGAGATTGGGTATTTTTCACTCCCTGTTGTGGGGATGACGGCTTTGTTCTCTGGTATGGTTTTGGCGCTTCAAAGCTATACAGGGTTTTCACGGTTTTCTGCGGAAGGTGCGGTTGCAACCGTTGTGGTCTTATCAATGACACGTGAACTTGGCCCTGTTCTCGCTGGCCTTATGGTTGCAGGACGTGTGGGATCATCAATGGCTGCTGAAATCGGCACAATGCGCGTGACAGAACAAATTGATGCGCTAACAACACTGTCTGTAAATCCTGTACGCTATCTTATTACACCACGTCTTGTTGCAGGCATTATCATGATGCCATTTCTTGTTTTGATTGCTGATATCATTGGCGTCATGGGCGGCTATTTTGTCAGCATTTATGCGCTTGACTTTAATTCGACAAATTATATCAAGTCGACAATTCAGTTCTTGGAACCTATTGATGTTATTTCTGGACTTGTCAAAGCGGCTGTTTTTGGCTTCTTGATTTCATTGATGGGTTGTTATCATGGCTTTAATTCAAAAGGTGGCGCACAAGGTGTTGGTCGTGCCGTTATTAACTCTGTTGTTTCCGCCTCGATTCTGATTTTGATTTCTAACTATCTCGTCACAGAGATGTTTTTTACAAAATAAACAAGGACCATAAATGTCTAAAACATCAAAAATTAAACTTAAAAACCTCAAAAAATCTTTTGGGAAAAAACATGTTCTGACAGGTTTGGATCTAGACGTTAAAAAAGGTGAGTCTTTTGTCATTATCGGCGGCAGTGGTACGGGGAAATCCGTTTTGCTTAAATGTATTCTAGGCCTTATACAGCCTGACAACGGCAGCATTAAAATAGACGGCGTAGAAGTCTCTGACACAAAAGAACGTCCCTACGAGAAGTTTGGCATGCTGTTTCAAGGAGGCGCTTTATTTGACTCGCTTCCTATTTGGGAAAATGTTGCATTTGGTCTTCTTCACGGCAATAAAATGTATAAAGACGAGGCACGCATTCTTGCAATTGAGAAGCTAGAATCTGTTGGCCTTGGCGAAGATATTGCAGACCATATGCCTTCTGAAATGTCAGGCGGCATGCAGAAACGTATTTCTCTTGCACGTGCAATTGCAACAAACCCAGAAATTATTTTCTTTGATGAACCAACAACCGGCCTAGACCCAATTATGGCTGATGTCATCAATGACTTAATAAAAAAATGTGTTAAAGAAATTGGCGCCACAGCAATCAGCATTACACATGACATGGCCAGTGCAAAAAAAATTGGTGATCGTGCAGGAATGCTCTATGAAGGCAAACTTATTTGGACAGACAATGTTAAAAAACTCGACAAATCTGGCAATGAATATGTTGATCAGTTTGTTCATGGGCGCGCAAAAGGTCCTATTAAATGGGTGGTGAAGTGATGATGAAAAATACAGAAAATGCATATGGTTGGCCTGCAAAAACCTTTCACTGGGTCATTGGCCTTGGTATGATTGGCATGGTTGTTTTTGGCCTTTGGATGCACGAACAGCCCGCACCAGGAAAGTTTGCTTATTACGGCATCCACAAATCAACAGGAATGCTTATTCTTTTTCTAGGCATCTTGCGCTTACGCTGGAAATTAAAAAATACAACACCTAAAACACTTGGCCATCACAACGCCCAAAAACATGCCGCACGCATTGTGCACATTTTACTTTATGTGATGATCATAGGCATCCCTTTAAGTGGGTACGTCATGTCTATGGCCGGCGGATATCCTGTCAGCTTTTATGGCCTCTTCAACTTTCCTAACCTGATAGGTAAGAACAAAGAAATTGGCAGCATTGCCCATACAATTCATGGTTTTGTTCCTATTTTTGTTTTAGGAGGCCTCCTTGCGCTTCATATTGCGGGTGCTTTGTATCATCACTTTGTTTTAAAAGATGAGACATTAAAGCGTATGTTGCCAGGAAAACTTATAAAGAATAAAAAATGACTCTCGAAATCCTTCCTTATATCCGTCTGATACGACCACATCACTGGGTAAAGAACGCATTTGTTTTTGCGCCATTATTTTTTACACCAACTCTGCTAAGTATGACCAGTCTGACAACAGTTGCGCTGGCAGCACTCACCTTTTCTTTTATGTCTAGCAGCATTTATATTTTCAATGATTATGTTGATCGTGAGAATGACAAAAACCACCCACGCAAGAAGAAAAGACCCCTTCCCAGCGGAGCAATCACGCCACAAACGGCTCTTTTTCTTCATGGGATTTTCCTTACCCTTGGCATCTATGGCGCCTCTACATTAGGAGTAAAATTCCTTAGCCTGGTAGTTCTTTATTTTGTTTTAAACTTACTTTACTCACTCAAGCTTAAATCTCTCCCTATTATTGATGTTATGTGTATTGCTGCAGGGTTTATTTTGCGCATTCTTGGCGGCGCTGCTGTCATTGATATTCAAGCAAGTAAATGGATCCTTATTTGTACAGGTCTGCTCTCTTTGTTTTTAGCTTTTGCAAAGCGCCGTGATGACTTGGTTCAGCAACTAGATGCAAAACACCGTAAAAGCCTAAGTGGCTACAATAAAGCATTTTTGGATGTTGTTATCCCTGTTATTCTGACAACGCTGCTGATGGCATACCTCATGTTCACGATTGATGACAGCGCGCCTTTACGCCAGTATTCCGAACACCTATACTTGACTGTTCCTTTTGTTGTTTTTGGTATTTTGCGCTATCTTCAACTGATCTATGTCGAAGAAAACTCAGGGTCACCTACACGTATTTTATTATCTGACAAACCGATTGTATTGACGGTTATCGGTTGGATCGTCACCTTTGGTTCATTGATTTATCTATAACGGGTTTGTATTTAATCTCATACCCTTTATAGGCAGGAAACTGTGCTTGGACATCGTCAAACAGTTGGTGATCAACTTTCACAACAAAATGGTCTCCCGTAGGATCAATAACATACCTGACATCAACAGCCAGGTCATTCAGTTGCCTTTCTAGGCCTGCAATAAGATGGTTTTGGTCCATCACCTTATTCCTCATTGATTTTAACAAACAAGCATGTCTAATATAGCATAGAAAAAAGGCAGAACACAGATGAAATGGAAGAACATCGCATACACGTCTTGGGGTGCAACAACCGAGACAGAGGTTCAGGCAGGACGACCAGAACGTGTGCGTGACGTCATCAATTATGTTGAACAATCAGCAAAACTTGAAACCCATCTGTTGGCAATTGGTGCCTGTAAATCTTACGGTGATGCGTGCTTAAACGAGGATGCCAATGTCCTTTTGATGGAGCGTATGAACCGCATTCTCGACTTTGACCCACGCAGCGGTGAAATTACGTGCGAACCTGGCGTGACCTTTAATGAGTTATTCGAACTATTCCTAGATAAAAACTGGATGCCTCCTGTTACACCAGGCACAGGATATGCAACAATTGGCGGTGCGGTAACAAATGATGTCCACGGTAAAAACCATGATCGTGATGGCAGCTTTGGTGATCATATCAAATGGATTGAGCTGGTGAACTCAAAAGGAGAGATCATGCGCGTCAGCGCGCGCAAGCACAATGATCTTTTCCGTGCAACAATCGCTGGACTGGGCCTTACGGGCGTCATTACTGCTGTTAACTTTCAAATGAAAGAAGCGCCAACAAACGCTGTGCTTGTCCGCTATAAACGCATGAACAATATCAAAGACTATATTGACCGCCTTATCAAGGCACGGGGACAATATGAATTCTCGGTTGGTTGGATTGATATGACTGCCAAAGGCAAAAACCTAGGTCGCGGCATCCTTGAAGAAGCCAATTTTGCAGACACAAATATCGAATACAAACGTCTTGAACCTAAGAAAATTCCTAAAATTATTCCTGGATTTGCCATAAACAGGCTAACGACAAAAATCTTTAACAATCGCTATTACCACCGCATTCCTGAAAAAGGCCTAGATAAGTTTGTGCCGTTGCAAAAGTTCCTTTATCCGCTAGATAATTGGAAAAACTGGAACCGTCTTTATGGTAAAAAAGGGTTTTACCAAATGCAATGTGTGCTGCCTGATAAAACGGCAGAGCTTAGCATCACACGTATCCTTGGCGCTTGCCACACAGCCAAAATATCGTCCCCTCTTGCTGTTATTAAAACAATGGGTAGTGAAGGCGCAGGACGCCTTTCCTTTCCAATGAAAGGCGTAACACTGGCGCTTGACTTTCCAAACACGTCACGCACCCTAAACGTCATTCGTAACATTCATGAAATTGTTGCCACACATGGCGGACGTATCTACTTGGCAAAAGACAATGTTTTAGACACGGCAACATTTAGGAAAATGTATCCCAACTACCGTGACTTTATGAACACCAAAGACAGCTATGACATTATCAATCTTTTCTCTTCCTCTTTAAGTCGGAGGATTGAATTATGAGTAAGATGCAAGATACATGGCTAATCCTTGGCGCCTCATCATCTATTGGACGCTCTTTTGCAAGCGAAGTAGCAAAAAAAGGTGCACGCATTCTTTTAGCAGGTCGTGACAAAGATGACTTAGAGCGCACAGCGCATGACATTGAGATTCGCTATGGCGTTCCTGTTCGCGTTATTCTTTTTGATGCACAAGATTTTGAAAAACATGACTTGTTCATTCAAGTTGTTGAAGAGTTTATGGTGGGTCGCTTGAATGTTTTCGCCTGCTTTGCCGTGATGCCACCACAAGACCAAATGAACCACGACTTCGAAGCTATCCAGCAAACGGTGAACGTAAACTATCTTGGTATTGTTTCGCTTTATACAAAACTGACCCCTATTTTTGAGCAGCAAGATGGCGGCTCTATCGTAACACTGTCATCCGTGGCAGGTGATCGCGGACGTAAAAAGAACTTTATCTATGGATCAACAAAAGCTGCGCTCAACACTTACTTAAGCGGTCTTCGTGCCCGCCTACATGAATTTGGCACACATGTCATGACGATCAAGCCTGGCTTTATGGACACAGCAATGAGCTGGGGGCATCCAGGCATGTTCCTGGTCGCAAGCCCTGAAGAAGCAGCAACAGCGTTTGTCAAAGCCATAAAAAAAGGGAAAGACGTTATGTACTTTCCCTTCTTCTGGTGGGGCATTATGACCATCATTAAGTCCATCCCCGAACGCATCTTCAAAAAGATGAGTATTTAGCCATAAGCCTTCATCTTTGTTGCGGCAGCACGTGAATACGCAGCAGAGAGATGTTTGTTATAACCATTTTGGCCCTTAAAGTTATTGTTATTATCTGCTGTAGGTGCTTTATCATCACCATTCGCTAAAAATGTTTTTTGTTCATCAAGAAAACGACCTGTAGAAACTTCGTTCAATGCAAACTTAGGAGCATTCTTTGTAAAATGCTTATCAAAAGCAACAATTGTTGGCGTCATCTGCCTAACTATTTTTTGAGACTCTTTATTCCCATTCATAGCATTTGCCACATGCCCCAGATAAACCTGAGTAAAGCTCGTTATTGAGTAATAAAATGTTTTTCCAGATTGGTCTAAGCCATAGTCTTTACCAAACTGCTTCTGCATACCATCACTTCCAGCTTTTATTTCTTTCGCTGTAAGAAGGTTACCTGTCCATGGAATAACAACAATCTTGATAGTTTCCATTTGCTTGGGCGTTGCCTCTTGTTGCATTCTATCAGTGCTGTTATAAAACATCATATTCAAGCTATCATTAACACCAAAATTCTTAGAAAAGTTGTCTTTGTTCAAAGCTTTAGCCAGCGTTGTGTCGGCATTTATCTTAGCAGCTGTCGAATCAACCATATCATCACAAAAAACACCATCAAGCTTTCTTGTAACCTTGATTGTATCTTGCATCGTCAACACCTCACTAACTGACACTTTAAGAGCTGAAAAATCAAAATTGTTTTTAGTTAAACTGTCGGCAATATTTCCTGAAAAAACCATTGGAACATTATTGCGCTTGTAGTTTCTGATCGTTTGTGAGTCGCAAGGTGCTGAAAAAGGAACAGACGAAAATATCTCTGTGAACTGCTCTGGAGCAAACTCGCCATCCTCATTACAAGAGTTCAAGGTAGCAGGCCCGCCAGCGACAAGTGACAAAAGAAAAGCTGAGGTGAATACGCCCCAAATACCGCCTTTTTTATTTTTTTGTGCCATAATTTAGTACCTCCGTTTTATAGTCATCCTATTAAATGCTCCGCAAAAATATCCTGTAAGGAGACAAAAGTCAAGTTATTTTACAGAATACGGTACAATATACCTAATCTTATCCTATACCAACATGTTTGTTATGCAGCCGTCTTTTGCTGTTGACCGTATGCATTGATATTTTGGCCTTGTGTTTTATCACCACCTTGATTTGCAAACTCTGCAACAAAATAGTCTAGCTGCTCGCCATTTTGATACATCACAGCAAAAGGCTCTGCATCTTCAAAGGTAGAGAATTTCTCAATGATAAAATCAAAGATTTTTTGCCCTTCTCGGCGATTTTCTTCACTGACACCGTCGCGCGAGTAAAGAATAATTTTACCAAGTCCTGCGCTAATAATTTCTAGTGCATCCACAACCCTATCAACATCCGAAGGGATATTGATATTGCCTTGCGTCATTTGTGCATTCATTACTTTTTTCAAATAATCAAAGCTGTACGGACCACTTAAGGAATCACCTTCATAAGCGTTAAATGCGCCCGGCAAAACGACCTCTGTTTGACCAGGAGATTGCAAACCAACAGCAGAAAGATACTGGAAAGTCGTATCGACCAAAACACCGTCTTGCATCAATCCCATTTCTTCAAACATACGCACAGCAACTGTTGCTATACGGCTTGCACGCTCATATGTTGGCGCCGCTTCGATTTCTTCACGCAGACTATCAATTCTGTCTTTAAGACCTACGGCATTTTTCAAAACATCTCTGTTTTCGTCTTTATGTATGCCATCAAAACCAGCCCTTTTCAAACCCGGCACAACGTAACGCAGTGCAGATGAGTCTATTGTTCCTACAACCACATGATTATAATCTTTTTTCCCCAAAGGGTTTTTACGATCAACTTCGCTGTACTCATCACATGTCTCATCCATCATCTCAATCGGCTTATTATTAATCCTTGCCAGCTCTTCAGGTGTTAACTCACCACTATCAATGCAAGAATTCAAACCCAGCAGCCCTAAAACTGTAAAGCCAACAGCACGTACATAGCCTTTAATACCCATTATTTTTTCCTCGTTATTTTTATTACATTAAAAATTTGGCACATCATATCCCAAAAAGAAACATCAATCAAGCTTGTTGTAAAAAGCTTGCAAACCCTGTAACGTGTCCCCCTTTTTTGAGGCAAAACAAGCATGAATGAAACAAATCATCTTATTAATTGTGGTTGGGGGCGTATTTTATATGGGCCATCATATGTCGATGTGCACAAGCTTGCCGAGGATCTTTTGTTAGGTACGCCACATAAGCGTGATATTGCTTTTTTCTTGAAACCAGAGAGCGCAAATGAGGTGTTGAAACATTCAGACAAACTCTCTCTAAACACCTCCTACACTTACAGGTTAGACCTAGCGCATTATCAAAAACCTGAAGCACTTGCGCCAGAAATAGACATCTGCACAGCAACGTTCCATGATGTCAAAAGTCTGAATGCACTCTATCAATTGACAAAACGCAGCGCGATTGAAGAAAACGAGCAAGATGATGTTCTTACACAAACTGGTCACACAGTATTTATTGCAAAAGAAGGCAAGGAGTATGTAGGTGGCCTTAATTATCTGGATCACACAGAATGCTTTGAAGCAAAAGACAACTCTGCCAGCGTTTGGGCTTTAACGATTCATCCTGAAAAAGCATATCGCGGCATTGGGCAACGCCTCATTCGTCATGCTATTGAGACAGCAATTGACAGCAATAAAAAATATTTAGATCTATCTGTTCAAGTCTCTAACGAACGTGCGATTGGGCTTTATGAAAAACTTGGCTTTCAGCGTATCGAAAAGACATCCCTGAAAACGCAGTCGCAAACTACTTAACTGTTACAGCAAGCTTTCTCAACGCGTCCCCGATTGGAATAAAGAAGTTCAAACCTGAAGACATCTTTCTGTCACCAATAGCAATGCCTGAGACAGAAACACCAACAACATTCCCTTGCTCATTCATTAATGGACCGCCTGAGTTGCCACCATGTATATCAACATCGGCCTGAATCAAAGGAACACCTGTTTGCTTGTTTTTACGATATGCACTAACGATACCTTTGCTTAATGTTGACTGCAGATCTTCTTCTAAAGGCGCACCCATTGCATAAACATCATGACCAACCGAAGGAATTTTCTTCACAATTGGCATTGGCGTCCACACACCACTTCCTTGGATTTTCCCGAAAGCTATATCACGCACTTTGTCACGGCGTAGTATTTCAGCCGTCAGCTCTTCACCCGAAGCCAAGCGAATCACGACAAACTTAGCTGTTCCAACAACATGATGATTTGTTAAGAAGTGCCCTTGTTTGCTGATGATAAACCCAGACCCATGACTGCCACCCATATCAACCGTAACGACCGAATTTGTAATTAAATTAATATTCTTGGCGATTTTATCCTTGTACGGACTTGCTCCTCGAACACTAATCGGTTTCAGTTTTTTCTTTGATGTAACACGCTTCCCTTTGCCATATGTCACAATTTCATAAAATTTTTGATCTGCTAAGAAGTTTTGTGCTGCATGGGCAAACGCATCATACAAAACATCTTCGGCGCCATTCGCACGCCACTCTGTCACTTGTGCTGACCCTTCTGTCTTCACAGTACGAACAACACTGTTATCAAGGCGACTAAACACTTTCCATGTTACCTTGATATGCGCATCACCATTTGATGTTGAAAGATCACCCCACGCACGTCTTGGATAACAGTAATTCCATGTAAAACCCGTTACCAATGCTGCAACACGAATTTCTGCATCTCGCTCTCGTGTATCTTCAAATAAAGCGTCAGGATTTCCTTTCACTTGGTAATTATGTTCCGTCAAAACATCTCTGAAAATGGTGTTAAACTGGTCGCGTTCAATATCCACAGAACCACTCCGCCAGCGAACTTCACTTCCTGTACGCATGTCTGGCGCGCAAAGAAGGCCGTGCTTGCGGACACCAACAACTTGACCGCGCTTAATCTTAAACCTGATACGCTCGAAAGAGATGCTTTTTGTTTTAACGCCTTCAGCCGGCACAAGAGGCGTCAAAGATGGGGCTGCAACATAGGTAGAACAAGCTGCCAAAAAAGCAAATAAAACGATAAAATAACTCAAGCGCATCATAAGAAATCCTCATAGAATTTGTAAAATTTGAAAATACCATCATAGATTGAAACTCTGTTGTCAAGAAAAATAAAGGGGATTTTTCCCACCTTCAACATTATTAATTATTTGATTGCGAGAACACTCTTTTTGGTTTAATCGATTTTAAATGAAAAAGAAAACGACAATTGGCTGGCAAGAATGGTGCTGTCTTCCAGATATCAATTTACCTTTGATAAAGGCAAAGATTGATACGGGTGCAGCAACATCTTCTCTGCATGCTTTTAACATTAAGAAAATTGACATTAACGGTGAAAAATATGTCTCTTTTGACATCCACCCTCTTAAAGGGCACCGCAAGATTATTGTTCACTGTCAGGCCCCTGTTGTTGATTATCGCACCGTGACAAGCTCGAATGGACATCGCGAGAAAAGATATGTGATTAAAACAAAGCTTGTTATGGGAGGGATTACACGCACCGTCCAAGTCACACTAGCAAACCGAGAAAATATGATGTTCCGCATGCTTGTAGGGCGTGAAGCAATGAGGAAATTCCTTGTCGATCCACAAAAAAAATGTTTGTTAGGTGACCACTCTTCTGAAGACGCGCTAAAAATTTACCAACAACAAAACTAAAAGAGCATAATAATGAAACTTGCTATTCTATGTAGAAGACCAAATCTTTACTCACATAAACGCCTTGCAGAAGCAGCGAAAGAGCGCGGCCATGACATTCGCTTTATCAATCCACTTTCATGCTATATGAACATTATGTCAACAAACCCAGAGGTACACACAAAAAATGGTGAGGCCATTAAAGACATTGATGCAATCATTCCACGCATCGGGGCATCAGTCACATTTTACGGCACCGCTGTTTTGCGTCAATTTGAAATGATGGGCGTTTATACTGTTAACAGCTCAATCGCCATCGCACGGTCACGCGACAAACTACGCTCGCTACAATTACTGACAAAAAAAGGGATTGATATGCCCATCACGGGGTTTGCGAACTCCCCTAAAAACACCAAAGACCTTATTCAGCTTGTTGGCGGTGCACCACTTGTCATTAAGTTGATTGAAGGCACACAAGGTAAAGGCGTTTTCTTAGCTGAAACAAATAAAACAGCGGAAGGTATCATTAATGCATTTAAAGACTTAAAGGCAAATATCTTGGTGCAAGAATTCATTCGCGAAGCACAAGGGTCTGATATTCGTTGCTTCGTTGTTGGTGATAAAGTCGTCGCCGCAATGATGCGCCGTGCACAAGAAGGCGAATTTCGCGCCAATATTCATCAAGGCGGCACAGCAGAACTTATTGAGCTTACGGAAGAAGAAGAACGCATTGCGATTAAGTCTGCAGAAGTAATGGGCCTAAACGTTGCGGGGGTTGATATTTTAAGATCTGAGAACGGCCCTAAAATCCTAGAAATAAACTCATCACCTGGGCTGGAAGGAATCGAATCAATTACAAAAATTGATATTGCTGACTTAATTATAGACTATATCGAACAGCATTATGTCAATGGACCAACAGCGAAAGGTTAAAATCTTTCTTTAAAAGCGTCATCACTTTGATGTATAAAGGACGTCATGAACATAAAAAGTCCGCACATTAAACTTCCCAAAATAAGTAAAAAGCTGTACGCAAAGCCGCTACGGAACCTAAGACGTTGGCGTTACTACATTGCCCTGATTCTTGGTATCTGCGCGCTTTTATCAGGCATCGCAACATATCTTGCCGCAGCAAATATCCCACCTTTTGGCGATGATCCAAAAACAATTTTAACAATGCTTAACATCAACCTAGCTATTTTAATGCTGTTGGGAACAATGGTGATTTGGTGGTTTATTGAGCTTTGGCAACGCCGTCAACAAGGAGAAGCAGGATCCCGAATCCATCTTACTTTTATTGGCATGTTTGCCGCCATGACAATTACACCAACAGTGATCTTGGCTATTTTTTCGACGTTGCTTTTCAATTTGGGACAACAAGCTTGGTTTTCCGACCAAGTCCGCACAACAGTCTACCAGTCTTTGAGTGTTGCACAGGCTTATCTTGATGAGCACAAGCAAACAATTCGTGGGGATGTTCTAGCGATGGGGTATGATATTTCACGTTATTGGGAAAAAATCTCTGGCAACCAAGTTAAGATGAGAAAATTCTTAAATGCACAAATGAAAATTCGTGGGCTATCTGCCTCTGTTCTTTTCAATGAAAAAGGGGAGATTATTGCACAGACAGATGAAGGACAATTCTTAACATCAGACCCTATTCCTAAAACAGCATTAGAACGCGTTAAATCTGGTCAAGTTGTTGTCTTAACAAGTGGTTCAATCGTCGAATCAAGACCAGAAACACTCCCTGAGAAACTCAAAAAAACCCATGTCCGTGCCCTTCTCCGACTAGATGATCATGGGAAGGTTTTCCTTTATGTGGGGCGTTCTGTTTCACCTGGAGTTGTCAACCACATCAACCAAGTTAAAAACGCTGTTGATAATTATCGATTTCTAGAAGATAACCGCTTTCAAATCGAACAAATGTATACACTTATCTTCATTATTATTTCTCTTTTGCTTCTTCTTGCTGCGATGGGAGGAGGTTTTTGGTTTTCCAGCCGCCTGGTTAAACCTGTTAAAAGTCTTATAGAGTCTTCTGAACGACTTGGTCGAGGCATGTTTGCAACCCGCGTTGATGATGATGAAATGGCTGGTGAATGGTCACATCTGGGTCAAGCCTTTAACAAAATGGCCAACCAAATTGAAAATCACCAGTTGGAAATTATGGCGATGCAAAAGCAAGCCGCATGGAGTGATGTTGCCAGACGTGTCGCTCATGAAATCAAAAACCCACTGACGCCGATTCAACTGGCTTCTGAGCGTTTACGACGAAAATACCTCCCTATGATCACAGAAGACAAAGAAAAGTTTGAAGGCTGTATTGACACAATTGCACGACAAGTTGAAGATATTCGCCGACTGGTAAATGAGTTTTCAAACTATGCAAAGATGCCTGATCCAGAAAAAGCAAATCACAATTTAACACAGCTTTGTAAAGATATTATCTTACTACACCAAGAAGAGAACAATACCAGAATCAACTTCAAACAAAAAGATAGTGAAATTCGTATGGAATGCGACGCAGGACAAATACGTGAAGCCGTGACGAACATTATTCGCAATGCTCTACAAGCGATTGAAGCACGTGTTGCTATGCAACCTTCACCTCCTGGGAAAATTGATGTGATGCTGGGTAAAAAAGGCCACACAATAATGCTAGTCGTTGAAGATAATGGTCAAGGCTTGCCAGACCTAAAAGGAGAAGAGCTGACAAAGGCATATGTGACGACCCGTCAAAAAGGAACCGGATTAGGCCTGTCAATCGTGAAGAAAATTATGGAAGACCATAATGGTGAAGTTCGCCTGGAAAGAAAGAATGATATCGGAAGTCGCGTTTTGCTGATTTTTAGAGTTTAACGGCCATTACACGCATAAGGATCAAACAAACGTGTCGTCAGCTTTGCTCCAATTGTTAAATTGTTAACATCATGAATATCACTACCAACAGAGACCTCGTTATCTTTAGAGTAACTTCCCCAAACCCCCAAGCCAAATCTTTTTGAAACACCCCACGATAAAGAACCACCCATGACAGAAGAGGCCGTGTAGGTTGACTGCAATCCTTGTCCAACGCTAACAGACCTATCAGTCATACCGTTTATCCTAATAGGGTGCTGATAAAACCCTTCTATAGACAACCTAGGTCTTGCCAAATGAATACCAGCATTAACCTCTACATATGTTTGTGCATGATACCCTGCAAACGGATCAGTTAAAAAAGGATTCAGACCATTCTTATCAGCCACATAATCTAGAAAAGAGCTGTTTGTTTGAAATGCCATAACACCAGCTTCAACACCAAGATGGCCAATAGGAGCAGATTGATTGTAAACTCCCTCGAGGTTAGTAATATACTGCTTAAGCCCCAAAGAAGCATTGCCCGACAAACTCATTAAACCAGTTTGTGATTGATTGTACCCACTTTGAAGTTTTGGCGTAAACAGTAGCTTGTGACCATGTGCATTTCTTTTGTACGGCTTTCCAAAAGATGGCGTTGCTTGATAAGATAAATTTGCTCCATGAGATAAAATGCTTTTCCCAGAAAAACTTTGTTGCTGAGAGTAATAGCTGCCATCAAAAATATGTCTTTGATAATGTACCGGAGGCGTATCCATTCCTTTGCCCATTGACCCACCTGACAACTTTTTTACAGCAGTATTCACACCAAATGGCTTTGCTGCAAAAGAAGAAGAAACTTGTTCAACGCTTTCTTGGCTTTCTGCTGATGAAAAAAGACTCTTAAGGTAGGAATACAATGACATTTTTCTTCCTTTATTTGCATTTTGCTATACCCCTATTATATCAGAAAAACCAATGGAAATGAAGATGTCGAAATGCCCATATATTGCCTATGAAAAAAAAATTACAACAATATCTTGTGTTGCGAATCCGAAACACATATAGTAACAATGTCACTAATATGATGTTTTATATATTGACGAAAAATCGCCACGAAAGATGGCTTACCGCTTGTAATAAAGTAAGAATTTAAGTTGAGGTTGCTATGAAAAGAAATGAAGATATTCTAATTGTTGATGATGAAGCCGACATCCGCATGATGGTTGGCGACATACTAGAAGACGAAGGGTACCAAACACGTTCTGTTGGTACCGTGCACGAAGCTTTTAGCGCGCTAGAAGAAAAGCTGCCGAACCTTCTAATTCTCGACATTTGGTTACAAGGAAGCCAAATGGATGGCCTTGAGTTTCTATCAAAGTTTAAAGAAAGCTATCCACACATCCCTGTTTTAATGATCAGTGGACATGGAAACATTGAAACAGCTGTTCAGTCTATCAAGCGTGGAGCCTATGACTTTATCGAGAAACCTTTTAAAGCTGATAAAATGCTGATTTTGGTTGAACGCGCATTACAAGCAACGCGTCTTACGCGTGAAAACCAAGAATACAAGCGCGGTAGCGACCAAGAAAACCAAGCTGTTTTAATCGGATCTTCTTCTCTGAACAATACATTACGTCAGCGCATTGAGAAACTTGCACAAGGCGACGAATCTATTATGATTATTGGCCCAACAGGCGCAGGGAAAAAATCAACTGGACGCCTTATTCATGAAGCGTCTAAACGTGCTGATGGTCCCTTTGTTACGCTCAACTGCTCAGCCATTTCCTCAAGCAATCAAATTGATGAACTCATGGGCGCTGAATTGCAAAACGCTTCTCCGAAGATTGGTGCGCTTGAGCGTGCTCATGGTGGAACGCTTGTTATCACAGATGTTGACTATATGCCGAAAGACCTTCAAGCAAAGTTCGTACGTGTTCTACAAGAAAAAAGTTTCCAAAGACTTGGGTCGCGTAGAAATATCGAGCTGAACGTACGTATTATCGTAACGTGCTCTGCTGATCTTGCTGAGGAGGTTGAAGAAGGAAGCTTCCGTCAGGATCTTTATTATGCGCTTTCACGTACAAAGCTGGTCTTGCCAGCACTAACAAACCGTCAAGAAGATATCCCAACACTTATTGATTTCTTTGTGAACGATATTGTTCGCACGACATCTCTCAAAAAACGTAAAGTTGATACAGAGGCTCTGGTTTTAATGCAAAATTATGATTGGCCAGGAAACTTGCGTCAGCTGCGCAATTTGATGGAATGGATGCTGATTATTAAGAATCACGCCCCCATGGGAGAGATGATCCTTGGTGAAGACCTTCCAAAGGCGCTGTCTAATGCGTTGCCAGAAAGCTTGCAATCACAAGAAAACAGTCAAATTCTAACGCTGCCACTGAAGCAAGCACGCGAGATTTTTGAACGTGATTATCTTATGTCGCAAGTAAATCGCTTTGGCGGGAATATCTCAAAAACAGCGAACTTTGTTGGCATGGATAGAACAGCTCTTCACCGCAAGCTAAAAACGCTTGGGTTACACACTTCGAAGAAGAAGGAAGCTGTTTAACTCTAGCGACCTTCATTCATATTCATTGGTGGAGAAGCACTGTTCGCATCAGCAACAAACTCTGATATATACAAAGGCAGAGCAGCAAGTGATTCTGTATACTCTTGTCGCTCTGCTTTACTCATATTTTGTGCGTTACCATTATTTATCTTATCAAGTTCGATATAAGGGCCAAAATCTATACAATGCTGCTGCTCTTTAATTTCAGAGACAATGCCTTCAACTCTTTTCAAGGCAATATCAAAAGCAACTGAGCTTGGAGAAGATCCTGCTTCCTGTAGGCTTTTGACTGCTGTATAAAGGGCCGTAACATGCTTTGGGTTTTCTCGGTAAACTATTTCAAGATCTTGCAAAAGCATATCTTTGTCTATCTCGCCTACAGCATCGATCACACCATTTGCTTTTCTGTTAGACTCACTTTGTGCACGTAAAGCCGCTTCATTCTCTCTAATCTGGTCATCAACAGCTTTTTCGCCTGAATGACGGTATGATAACCCTTTTTTCTCTTCCTCACCGCGTACATAATCTATATCACCTGCACCAAATTGCTCAACATTGAATGGCTTAGCTCTAAATTCTTTTCCTTTATCTAAGTCATGCGCCTTTCTAAGACGATTTACATCTTTGAATATTTTATCAAAATTCAAAGTACCTTCGTCTTTTAGGTTATTCAAAATATATGGCATCTTCATCGATCCAACATCTTGAAGCTCTTCAAGGCCAAAGTTTTCGGCAAGGCTTGTACCATATTTTGCATCAGCCTCCTGTGCAATTCTGTGCGTCTCTCTTACTGCTGATGTCAGCTCAGCTGGTACAGACGAGTTGCTTTTAAGAACTTTCAATTGCTGATAAATTTGTTGAAAACATTCAGGATCTTTTTCTGCCAAAATCGACATCTGAGCCTCTAAGCTTTTTGGCATAAACGCATCAACAACGGCCTCAACATTTTGCGCTGTGATTGTGCTTGCTACAGGCTCTGCCGCGTCATTTTGTGCAGGGTCTTTTTCTTCTTTTTTGTTTGCCTCAGCTTGCTGCTTTAACTCTTCAATAAGCTTTGCTTGCTCTTCAATTTGTGCAGCCTGATCTTCAATAACAACCATGGGATCAACTGCATCTTCACTAACAGCTTGCTCACCTAAAAGTGTTGTGTTTTGCAGTTCTAAATCAAGATTTTTTTGCTTTAAATCATTCACTTCCTGCAAGAGATCCGCAGCTTCAGGTGTCGCCCCTTCTGCTATTTTTTTTCTTAAGTCTGCGTTTTCTGCATTTTTTGCATTCAACATACGCTCTAAAGATTTGTTCTTGAAAACCAAATTCGCATTTGTTTGCTGTACAACAGAATAATGATAATTTGTCAGAGGATCCGGGATATTTTCAACTCCGGAAAGCTTGCCTGTCGTGACAAGGTAAGGTGATTGAATAACATCAATTGTGGCAATGCGCTGCTCTTTTAAGTCATCTTTGTTTTCTTCATTGATTTGACCATCAGCATGCCAAGGAGCTTCTCCCAAAGACTGTATATTGGCATCTGCAACCTGTGAATTTATAATAGACTGTGCAGTGCCGTCATATATCGTCTGGTCTTTATTATTTGCGATATAGTTTGCAAGCTCTGCCTTATATATCTCGGCAAACGCTTGCTTTGTATTGCTCGCGCGCTGCTGAGAGAGTGTTTTGTTAAGAGACTTATTACCAACAGGGCTGGCATACCCACTGATTGCACTTGGAATATAGCCGTTTTTAACACAGAACTCTGCAAGCTCTTGAAGCGCTTTTTTATGTTCATCTGTTATTTCTGATTTACCTGTCGCAAACTCAATGATCAGACCATTTGTCTGAGGGGAAGATTCTTTATTATCGGGCATTCTGACCTCCTTATTATAAAAACCTTTTTGGTCATTTATAAGGACAAGTTTATCACATTTTTAGGCGAAAAGGAATAGCTCTAGATTTGAACACCATTGAAGTAAATGTTGTACGAACCATACGTATCCGCGAAGTCTTGTAGCGTCATACTACCTGCGACAAGGCCACTTTGACCATCTAAGACAACCTTATGGCTTCCACCGCCACCGCCAGTTAAGTCATCAAAGTCAATGAACACATCACCATTCGAGATACTCACCATGATCGCGCTGGCATCATAAGAGACAGAGTTACCTGTTGTCCTGATTGATATTCCTGCATTTTTCACACTGAAGTAAAGAACATCACTTTGATCTGCTGAGAAGTCGAAGATTGTATCTTGACCATCACCTTCAAAACTTGCTGTTAACTCGTCATAAGATGTTCCGCCAGCAATCGCACTCATATCATAGTTAAATTCAAAAGTATCGGCACCAGTCTCACCATAGATGACGTCATCACCAGATCCTGCACTGATTCGGTCAGCCCCGCTACCACCGGAAATACGGTCCACACCACTGCTTCCATAAAGTGTATCGGCACCAGATTCGCCATAAATTGTATCATCACCAGCACCAGCGTTTACATCATCTGCACCTAGCCCTGCTGAAACAAGGTCATCCCCTTGACCACCAACAAAAGAATCTGATCCTGTGCCGCCGATCAATGTATCCGCGCCTGATCCACCGTTTAAAGTATCCGCGCCACTACCACCAACAATAGAGTCCGCTCCTGTTGTTCCATAGATGACGTCATCCCCATCGCCGCCAGAAAGTGTATCATCACCGTCATTACCAGAAAGTGTGTCATTACCTGTTTGGCCTTCAATAGAATCATTTCCATCACCGCCTTGAAGGCTATCAGCGCCTTCGCCACCTTCAAGCGTATCATTACCGCTGCCGCCAACAAGCGTGTCAGCACCTGTACCACCGTTCAACGAGTCATGACCGCTGCCACCTACAAGGCTATCAGCACCATCACCTGCAACAATGCTGTCATCGCCATCATTACCATAAAGTGTGTCAGATCCAGAAGCTCCATTCAGCGAATCATTTCCAGAGCCACCGTCCAGACTATCAGCGCCGCTATTGCCTGATAATGTGTCATTGCCACTACCGCCCATAAGTGTATCCGTACCTGTGTCACCATACAGCGAATCATCGCCATCATCACCGTAAAGTGTGTCAGCGCCACTATCTCCAGACAGTGTATCGTTTCCTGTGCCACCACTAATTGCATCATCACCACTGTTCCCAGTCAGAAGATCATTTCCTCCTCCACCAAGAATAGAGTCATCACCTGCACCACCAAAGGCAGAGTCATCACCTTCGCCGCCCAGAAGCGTGTCATTCGCACTTCCGCCTGTCAAAGAATCATTTCCAGAGCCACCATTTAATGAATCATTTCCAGAGCCACCAATTAAGGTATCATCGCCGTCATTACCAACAATTGTGTCATCACCTGTACCACCGTTCAGTGAGTCATTTCCTGAGCCACCATCTAAGCTATCGGTACCGTCACCACCAACGAGTGTGTCTGATCCACTGTCACCGTAAAGTGTATCTGCACCTGTTTGGCCTTCAATAGAATCATTTCCATCACCGCCACCAAGGCTATCAGCACCATTACCACCTTCCAGTGTGTCGTTACCATCGCCACCCTGCATTGTATCAGCACCTTCGCCACCATAAACGACGTCATCACCAGAACCGCCTTGAACAGTATCTGCGCCACTATCACCATAAAGCGTGTCATTGCCACTATCGCCAAAGAGCGTATCATCTCCGCTGTCGCCAGAGACTGTATCATTGCCATCGCCGCCGCTGATCACATCATTGCCGCTGTTTCCTGTCATATAATCATGGCCAGCGCCACCAAGCACAGAGTCTGCGCCCGCACCACCAAACAATGAGTCATTTCCTGCGCCACCTAGAAGCGTATCGGCGCCAGTTCCGCCTGTCACAGAGTCATCACCAGACCCAGCATTCAAACTGTCAGCACCATCACCACCAACGAGTGTGTCGTTACCATCGCCACCCATAACAGTGTCAGCATCATCACCACCCAAAACAGAATCGTCACCATCATCACCGAGAACAGTGTCTGACCCTGTTGAAGCAATAATTGTATCATTGCCTGACCCACCACTAATCAAGTCACTTCCAGACCCACCATCTAACGAATCATTTCCAGAGCCACCTTGTAATGTGTCAGCACCATTATCACCACTTAATGTATCATTCCCATTGCCGCCATCAAGCGTATCTGAACCGCTGCCACCTTCAAGCGTGTCATTACCACTGCCGCCATGAAGTGTATCATCACCTTCACCGCCATCAAGCGTATCATCACCACTGTCACCAGACATTGTATCGTCACCACTGCCGCCGACAAGCGTGTCATCGCCACTATTCCCGGTGAGCAAGTCATCGCCTGTACCGCCTAGCGCAGAATCATCGCCTGCACCACCATATAAAGAATCATCATCGTCACCACCAACAAGCGTATCGTCACCACTACCACCTGTTAGTGTGTCGTCACCGCTGTCGCCATGCAATGTGTCGTCACCACTGTTCCCGTGGATTGTGTCATTGCCGCCTTTGCCGCTGATCAAGTTATCTGCGCTGTTACCAACAAGGATATTAGCAGCCGTTGACCCCGTCAGGTCAGTTGCCGTTGATCCTGTTAAAATAGCATTTTCAACATTTGTGTTCAAAAGACTGTAATTATCAGACACTTCAATTGTGTCATCACCACTGCCATCTGTGACAGTATCGCTGGAAGAACTCAAAATGAAATAATCATTACCACTGCCGCCATCAAGCGTGTCATTGCCACTGTCGCCATTTAACGTGTCATCACCGCTGCCGCCATGTAGCGTGTCATCACCAGATCCACCACTAATCGCATTATCACCGTCATTTCCTATAATCGTATTGTCATCAGAACTACCTGTACCATTATAATTACCGGTGCCAAGAAGCGTTAGATGCTCAATGTTACTATAATTATTAAGGTCAACCGTTGCTGTTGCATGGATTTGATCATCCGTACCGCCCGAAGACTCTTCAGAAATTGTGTTAGCCGTACCTTCTAGAATATAAATATCATTCCCGCTGCCACCAATAAGTGCATCACTACCACTGCCACCATTTAGCGTGTCATCGCCTGTGCCACCTGAAACCGTGTCGTCACCGCTACCACCAGACATTGTGTCATTGCCTGAGCCACCAGAAATCGTATCATTTCCGTCACCACCTTTTAAGGTGTCATCGCCATCTTCACCATACAAACGATCATGTCCGCCATAGCCAGAGATTGCATCATCCCCTGAGTAACCATGAATACCTTCATTTGCAGATGTTCCTGTTAAGACGTCATCAGCACCTGTTCCACTGACTCCAGATAAAGTAATATTGCTTCCTGTTGATGCTGTAAAATTAATATTAAAGTCATATTCGTCTATTAACTCTTGCAGGTTCTCTGCAGAAAATGAACCTGAATCGTAACTAAACCCAGACAAACGGATAATGTTTTGCCCCGCATCTCCGTCAACATGTATTTCAACAACGCCTGCCGAGTAGACAATCGGAATAAAGCTTTCAGCCATCATTTCTGCTGTACCAGCCGTATGAAGCGCTGAAACGGCATTTGTGATATCAATAAACAACTGATCGCGACGCGTATCAAAATCTGTTATTTCATCAATGCCATCACCAGAAACGCTTGAAATATTGTCTGCAAATGTATATTCGGCCTCGAATGAAGAAAAATCATAATTAAACCTGAAGTGATCACCGTCTTCACCACCAACAAGCGTATCGTTACCTGCACCACCCCAAATAGTGTCGCCACCGCGTTCACCATAAATAGAGTCTTCACCAGCACCACCCCATACAGAATCATTATTTAAGCCTGCGGAAATAAGGTCAGCACCTGTACCGCCATAAACCTCATCATCACCATCGGACGCATTAATGCTATCATCGCCGGCACCACCCCAGATGCTATCAGCGCCTTGACCGCCATCAACAGAATCATCGCCATCATCACCTTGGATATAGTCTGCCTCTAGACCCCCGTCGATTGTATCGTCACCTTCATTTCCATGCAGCGTATCATTGGCACCACCACCGAAAAGACTGTCACCTTCAAGGCCACCAACAAGAGTGTCTTCACCCTCTCCACCATCCAGCGTATCCGCGCCTTCATCTCCAGACACAAGGTCAGCGCCTTTTTCGCCCATAATAGAATCATCACCTTCACCACCATGAAGAGAATCCTCATCTGCACCACCACGAATACTGTCATTTCCATCGCCACCTAAAACGGTGTCAACACCAGCATTTCCGTGGATAAAGTCATTTCCGTCACCACCAAGAATAGAATCCCCACCAAGGTCGGCAAAGATACTATCATCATCCTGAAGACCTTCAATTGTATCAGAGCCTTGACCACCACGAATGGTGTCTTTCCCTTCGCCGCCCAAAATTGAATCAGCGCCAGCATTTCCATGAATAAAGTCGTTATGCGCACCACCTTCAAGGATGTCATCGCCTAGACCACCCTCTATGTGATCATCACTACTTCGACCAAAAATAACATCGTCGCCCTTGTCACCAAGAAGCCTATCATCACCACTGTCACCTTCTAGATGGTCATTATCCGCACCACCACGTATTGTGTCATCTTCACGACCACCACGAAGGGTATCAGCCCCCATATTTCCATGAATGAAGTCATTGCCTTGCTCACCATGGATTGAATCATTGCCCTGACCGCCCAGAACCGTATCGTCACCCTGGTTCGCAACAACAATATCATCGCCTTTTCTGGCGTAAACAAATTCGTCATCTACCGTCATCGAGACAACGTCGGCACCATCAGTAAAATACTTAATATAATCGGCATCCACTGTTGTAATTGTTGAGACATCAATCGTCACAAAAGTATTATTACCAACAAGAATATTCGCACCTGAACCGGTCACGAAAGTATTGCTATGCAAAAGATTAGGCACAATAACAGCACCAACCCCTGTGACAGAGATCGTTGATCCAGCTGTTCCTGCTGTAATCAAAACGTCTGTATAACTACTACTAAATGTTATCTTATCAACTAAAGGATTAAAACTTCCAACCAAAGAGGGGGTTGTCACGATTTGAGTAAACGAGTATGCAGTCATATTGTAGCGCCAATCATCTATGAAAACTAAATGTAGCTTAGTGACAGCCTATATAGATGATCAAGAAATTAAAAGACATTATATGTTGAAAACACAAAAACTGTTGCAGCTATCCTTCAAAGTCCTCAGAGGATAGAACAAAATCCTCAGGTGGTGCGCTATGACTTTCAGGGTGCGAAAAATGGCTCGAAGAGGGCTGCGAGATCTTTTGTGCAACGGGAGAAACAACTGATGCAGCAACCCTTTCACGCATAACCTTGTGAAACATCTGATATTCCTGGATAAAGTTACCTATTGTTGCTTGATCATCCGAAACGCCCGCGGCCTTTTCTTCTGCAACGATTCTCTCATACAATTCAGCCTGCGATAGGTCCTCACGCCTTCTTCTTGATTCAAACGCAGTGTTCCAATCATCACCCATCTTCCTAAGTCTATCAAACGCTTTTTTAGCAGCTCTGCTTTCGCCGGCGTCCCGATACCCCGAAGCCTCTGCCATAATCTTCTGATACAAATAAGATTCTGCTTTCTTATCGTGCTTAAAATAATCCTCTTTAAACTTTTTCAACTCCAGATCTACCGGCACACTTTCCGGAGGTTTTGGCTGTGCTTTTTCTGCTGGCTTTTCTATAACTTTTTCTGCGCCCACAGCCTTTTCTTTAGCTACCTTTTCTTCACCTTCTCGTGACAAATCTGTCGACTCGAACACTTTTTCCTTTTTGTCGCCCTCTTCTTTGCTCTTACTTTCTTCTTTTTTCTTTTGATCGTCGCCCCCTACGCCCTTTTCTTTTTTATCCTCTTTTTTGTCGACCTTCTCTTTGCCTCCAGCCTCTTCCTTCTTGCGTTCCGAACCCTCTTTCTCACCGTCACCAACAGCGCTTTCTTGCGCAACCTCTGGCGTTTGCTGCAACAACCCTTTCATCTCATCGCCGATGTCAAAGCTTCCAGGCTCAAAATCTCTCTCTACATGGTCTTTTTTCTTCGACTGCCTTTTAGAAGAACTCACATTAGCAGACACCCACTCGATGGCCTTATCTTCAGCCTTTGAAAAAACATCTATGCCGTAAAAAACCATCAAGACACCGAAGAAGCCTAAAGCCATGAAAGAAATGATCGATCCACTGACAAACACTGAGCTAAAAACGCCAGAAACACCAAAAGCAACAAAAGCACCGCCAACACGCTGCCACATTTTTCTTTTCGAGAGAACAACAGCCGTATCCAGCTTTTCACCATTCCTTGGATTAAAGAATAAATAATCTAAAAAAGCGCCAGATGCGTCTAGAAGTTGACCCTTATAAGGGTTTCCAGTCTCTAAATCATACATAATCATGGAGACATAGATAAGATTCTCTTCAGGGTTCTCAAAGTTTTGTCGAGAAGGATCATATTCTTTAATTTTACTTGATATAATTTTATTGGAGTTTGGTAAGTAAGAATAAGATTCTTCGGACTTTCTTTTTCCATCTAAATCAAACTCTATTTCTTTAAAAACAGAGTAACCATCGTCGCGATAAACGGTGGAATTTTTCTTCTTACCATTCTTGTGATATAACCTTTCACCCTTAAGGGTTCGTCCATCCTGCTGGTATAGCTTTTCTTTTTCTAAAACCTCCATTTCATCAAAATATTCGATCGTGTCGATTTTCGACCTTGCACCAAAGTATTCCGTCTTTAGCCTCTGCTTGCCATTTTGATCGTATTCGTAATCAATAACACCTATGACTGTCACACCATCAGTGTCATAGGATGTATGACTTCTTAACTTTTCTAATATATTGAAGCTTTGGGCAGAGACGAGACGCTTTCTTTCACCTGTATAACAAAGCCGCCTTTGAAGAATCTTTCCATCTTCGTCATATTCATACTCATTGACGCTCAGCACTTTGCTTTCAGACGCCTTTTCCATAACGGTTTCAGGAACCTGGAAGATCGTTTCAGACACAACTTTACCATGCTCATTACACTCGATAAGCTCTTGCAGATTTACCCCGTTTTTAGCGAATATTTCCTTACGCCGCAGGATATCTCCCTTTAAATCAAAGCGCAAAATCGCATGCCTTTTGCGACGCCCTAAAACCTTCTGGCTTACTTCAGCGTCTTTTTCTTTCACTTTACGTCCAGAAACGTCATATCCTTGATAATACGTTATTTCATACGTACCATCATCAGGGTTATCAACCCGATGGCCAACTTCAATTGTTGTGCCTCTAAACTCTTCTTTTATAGGAACTCTATCGTCTTCAGACATCCAGAATATTCTCCTCCCACGGAAGATAAGGAACCCACCTTGTGACATAGACTATTATATATTATAGCATTTTTTCAAAAAGAAATACAGATTCTGAGACATCATCAATGATTGAGTGTTTCGTAAAAACTTGTTATGTATAAATTGAAACAACAAAAACATATGGAAAAATCATGAAAATAATCATTTGTGGCGCAGGGCAAGTTGGATACAACATTGCAAAATACCTTGCAAACGAAGATAACGACATTACTGTCATTGATCCTGATGAAGAAAACATTCGCAGAATAGGTGATACTCTTGATGTAAGAGCTATTTTGGGACACTCCCCTTATCCAACTGTGATGCGCGATGCAGGCGCAGAGGATACTGACATGCTCATTGCTGTCAGCCCGATGGATGAGACCAATATGATTGCTTGCCAAGTTGCACATTCCTTATTCAACATTCCCTTGAAAATTGCACGTATTCGCCATCAAAGTTACTTGATGCCAGACTGGGCAGGACTGTTCAGCCGCAACCACATGCCTATTGATGTTATTATTTCGCCCGAGGTTGAAGTTGCAAAGGCAATTAGCCGCAGGCTTCAAGCACCCTCCGCATCAGAAATGATCTCACTATATAATGACGAGGTGCGCTTCATTGGCATCAGGTGTCTTGGGACAAGCCCTCTTTTAAATTGCAAGTATGGTGACATTCCCTCAGTTCACCCTTCTTTTAAAGCTTCTGTTCTTTTTGTGAAACGCGCAAATGAAGACCGGGTCATTGTTCCTGATGAAGAATTCTTTTTTGAGATTGATGATGAGGCGTTTTTTCTTTGTGACAAAAAAGATATGGACACAACAATTGATCTTTTCGGACATGACGACCACATCATCAAGAGCGTTGTTGTTGCAGGCGGCGGTAATATTGGCGGATTTCTTGCTGCGGAACTCAATGAAAACCAGCCACAAATGACGGTTAAAATGATCGAAATTGACCGTGATCAGGCCAAAAGGCTTGCGCAAAACTTCCCTGATATGACAATCATTAATGGTGACACCCTAGAATCTGACATCCTAGAAGAAGTCGGCATTGATTCGGCAGGTGCTTTTGCCGCCATCACATCAAAGGATGAAGCAAACATGCTTTCTTCCCTTCTTGCAAAAAAATATGGCTGCCAACGAACAATTACGCTTGTTAACAATGCAACTTACAGCACATTAATGGCCAACTTAGGACTTGATACAATCATCAGCCCGCGAAGTCTTACGATTTCAAAAATCTTACAACACATTAGACGTGGGAAAATTCGTTCTGTTCACACGCTACAACAAGGAACTGGTGAAATCATTGAGGCTGATGCACTAGAAACATCTGAAATTGTTGGAAAAACTGCTTTTACCGCAAACTTACCAGATGGTGTTATCTTGGGCGCCATCATTCGTGACGACACATTTATGGTACCTGATGAGGAAACCATCATCGAAGTTGGAGATCATATTATTCTCTACACACCAACAAACCTGATCAAAAAAGTTGAAAAGCTATTCTCTGTTCGTCTGGAGTATTTCTAAATGACTGAGAATTATATGGCGCAAGCAATCAAAATGGCTCATCAAGCCGTCAAAATGGGAGAAGTTCCCGTAGGTGCTGTCATTGTAAATGACAAAGGTGAAGTTATTACACAAACGCACAATCTATGTGAAATTTATGGCGACCCAACAGCCCATGCCGAAATGCTTGCCATTAAAATGGCTTGCGAACAAACAAAGTCTCAACGCTTAGACAATTGCGACATCTACGTGACGCTAGAACCCTGCCCAATGTGTGCCATGGCATTATCGCACGCACGTATCCGCAGAGTTTACTTTGGCGCTTACGACCCTAAAAGTGGCGGCGTCGATCATGGGCCACAAATTTACACACATGCTGCAGCACACCATAAACCAGAAGTTATCGGCGGCATTCAACTTAAAGAATGCGGCAAAATACTCAGCGACTTTTTTCTGAAAAAACGTTGATAAAACTAGTCTCGGATATCATCCATCATCACGCGCAGGCTTTCTTGCCATGATGGAGGCGAGATAGCAAATGCTTTCTGTAGCTTCTCACAACTTAAGACTGAATTCTTCGGACGAGCAGCTGGTGTTGGATAATCTTCCGTTTTGATCGCATTCGCTTTGACTTTCAAGTCTGCATTCTTAAAAATTTGAACGGCAAAATCGTACCACGTTGTTGGTTCCGCACCACAGAAATGGTATGTACCCCACGCCGTATTCTCTTCAAAAATACCACGTGCAATATCAATCACAGCTTCTGCAATATTTTGTGCTGATGTTGGGCAACCATGCTGGTCTGCGACGATACCAAGCTCGTCACGTTCTGCCCCCAGGCGCATCATTGTTTTGACAAAGTTATTCCCATGACGACCATAAACCCAGGCTGTACGTAGGATAATGTGTTGCTCTAAATTGGTGCGCAACAAACGCTCTCCAGCTTCTTTACTACGGCCATAAACACCAAGTGGTGCAACAGGGTCTTCTTCACTGTAAGCGTCCTCTTTTGTACCGTCAAAAACATAGTCTGTTGAAAGGTGAACCATGGGAACACCACGATCACGACAAGCCATTGAAAAAACGCTGACGGCTTCGGCATTTATTTTAAAAGCAAGATCTTCATCACTCTCAGCCTTATCAACTGCTGTATAGGCCGCAGGATTAATAAAAAGGTCAGGCTGGTATTTATCAAATAACGCAGATATTTTTTCAGGATGTGTAAGATCAAGGTCTTCACGTGTAAGACCTATTACCAACCAGTCTTTAGGTGTGTTATTTGCACGCAGCAACTCCCACCCCACTTGACCATTGACACCTGTAATAAGTAATGTTTTCTCAATCATTTAACACTAGCCTGTTTTTAAGCCCAAGCGTTCGCCAGAATATTTTCCATCACGAATTTTCTGCCACCACGACTTATTATCAAGGTACCATTGAATTGTTTCCTTAAACCCCGTTTCGAACGTGTGCGAAGGTTCCCACCCAAGCTCGTTTTTAATCTTGGTTGCATCAATCGCGTAACGCTGATCATGGCCAGGGCGATCCGTTACATATGTAATCAGTTCACGACGTGGCTTATCTGTCGGAATCATTTCATCCAACGTGTCACAAATTGCATGAACGACTTCAATATTTTGTTTTTCGGCATTGCCTCCAACATTATATGTTTCACCCAAACGTCCTTTTGTCATAATGGTATAAAGCGCGGAAGCATGATCTTCGACATGCAGCCAATCACGTACATTGTCACCCTTTCCATAAACAGGCAAAGGCTTGCCTTCTAACGCATTTAAAATCATCAGCGGCACAAGCTTTTCTGGGAACTGATATAAACCATAATTATTTGAGCAGTTTGATGTCACAACTGGCAGGCCATATGTATGGTGCCAGGCGCGCACCAAATGATCACTTGCCGCTTTACTGGATGAGTATGGAGAGTTTGGCTGGTATGGCGTTGTTTCAGTAAATAAACCTGTTGGACCAAGCGATCCATACACTTCATCTGTTGAAATATGGTGAAAACGAAAAGCTTCTTTCCTGTCATTTTCCAGCTCATTCCAATATCCGCGTGCGACTTCTAAAAGCGTATAAGTTCCCATAACATTTGTTTCCATGAAAACCTTTGAACCATCAATTGAGCGATCAACATGTGACTCAGCTGCCAAGTGCATAATTGCATCTGGTTGGTGCTGATTAAAAATACGTGTCATTGCTTCAAAGTCACAAATATCAACTTGCTCAAACACATATCTTGCATCGCCAGAAACTGATTCTAGCGTTTCAAGGTTTGCTGCATATGTTAGTTTGTCAACATTGACAACCTCATGGTCTGTTTGTGAAATAATATGGCGGATCACTGCAGACCCAATAAACCCTGCGCCACCTGTAACAATAATTTTCATTTTTTATGCTCCTTGGTATTCAAAATATTGAGGTAAATCTTTTAGTAAAGGCTGCTCTTTATCTTTGTCTGACAGTTGCGGCTGAACACCTTCCAGAGGCCAGTCGATGCCAATATCAGGATCATCCCAGCGCAATCCAAAATCATGCTCTTTCGAGTAAAGGCCTGAAACTTTATATAATACTTCTGTATTATCTTCTAGTGTACAAAAGCCATGTGCAAAGCCTTTTGGCACAAGTAATTGTCGCCAGTTTTCAGCACTTAAAACTTCCGCAACGTACTGACCATAAGTCGGTGAGCCAACGCGTATATCAACAGCCACATCAAGAATCGAACCGCGCACAACACGAACCATCTTATCTTGGGCGAAAGGGTTTGCTTGAAAATGCAACCCTCTAATCGTCCCCTTCTGGCCAGACAGCGAGTGGTTATCTTGAATAAAGTCCAAGCCAATGCCAGCTTCTTCAAATGTTTTTTTATTATAAACCTCGGAAAAGAACCCGCGGTGGTCACCGAACTTCTTTGGCGTGATCAATTTTACTTCTTTAATTTTTGTTGAAACAACTTCCATAATGCACCTTAAATTATCATAAAAAAACCGCTCTCAGTTACGAGAGCGGTTTTATCAAACTTTCACAGTTAATGCAAAAAGTTACGCAACCTTTTTCAGCATTTCTTCAAGCTGCTCAGTTGCTTTCTCTTCGTCAATTTCTTCGATCGCAGCAAACTCACGTGCCAAGCGATCAACAGCTGTACGATAAATTTGACGCTCACTATAAGATTGGTCAGCAGCGCCTTCCTCACGAAACAGATCACGAATCACTTCAGCAATTGACAAAGGGTCACCTGAGTTAATCTTTGCTTCATATTCTTGTGCGCGTTGTGACCAACGTGCGCGACGAACACGTGGACGACCACGTAATTTTTCCATCGCCTTTTGCATATCTTCTTTCGTTGCAAGAGGACGAAGACCTGAATTATTTGTTTTCCCAACAGGCACGCGAAGTGTCATGCGATCATGCTCGAAATTAATCGCAACAAGCGATAAAGAGCAGCCGGCAACTTCTTGTGTTTCAGTTCCAACGACCTTACCAACACCGTGTGCTGGGTAGACTACGAATTCACCTGCATTATATCCTGTTGTTTTTTTGTCTGTCATTTATTTATGCCTCCAGGGTTAAGTTAGAAAATCTTGAAACACCTTAATTCACAAGGTATTCATGTAAAATTCTGGAGAATCATACCATAAAAATGAGTATAAAGATATGCTTCAAGCGGAAAAAAATCACTTAATGGAACGGTTTTTCTATAATGCAATGATTTTTAAGAGAATTTTTTAACAACATGCCACAAGTCACTGCCGTGGGACCCTTTGAAAAGCAACAAGTCACCATCCTGCAATATAGTTTCCAAGGTACTTGATAAGGACTCACAGTCATTAAAAGCACCACCTTGAAGGTTTGCTGGCAAAGCGTCATGCAGCATAGACATATTTTCTCCCAACGCCATCACAAGTGACGCCCCTGAAGATTCGATGCTATTTTTTAATCCCAAGTGATACTTCCCGGCATCATCTCCCAGCTCTAACATTTCGCCAAGAATTGCAATTTTTCTACCTGCTTTAATATTGCTAAGCGTCTCTAACGCGGCCTCCATTGAAGTGGGATTTGCATTATAGCTATCATCAATCAACGTTACGTTTTTTTCATTAATTGATACGTCTTGCATCGCTCCACGCCCCTTCGTTGGCAAAAAGCTTTTCAAGTCTTCAACAGACTGCTGAAGGTTAAGCCCTAGAAATCTCAAAATTGCGAAAACCCCTAAAACATTTATGGCCCAATGCTTGCCAGGCATTGGCAGCGTCACATCCAACTCTTTAAGGCCAAGACGAAAATGCGCATGCTTTCCTTCAAAGCTCACCAAAGACATACTGCCGCTTACACCATATGTAATCGTGTTTTGAACACCAGACGATGCAGCTTTATTGCCAAGAAGCGTGGCATGAAGCGTATCATTGTTAATAAAGGCCGTGCCTCCCCTATCAACACACTCAAAAATTTCAGCTTTTGCATTCGCAATCTC
Organism: Alphaproteobacteria bacterium; assembly: GCA_030425825.1. Lineage (GTDB taxonomy): Bacteria > Pseudomonadota > Alphaproteobacteria > JAUHZY01 > JAUHZY01 > JAUHZY01. Next base: position 223,941 of record JAUHZY010000001.1, on the reverse strand, counting down.
TTCTGTATCTTCAAAAAATTCGATATGCGCCGGTGCAATAGCTGTTACGACGGCGATATCAGGAACAACAAGCCTTGTCAGCTCTCTGATTTCACCCGCATGATTCATACCAAGCTCAAAAACCCCAACATCATAGTCTCGTGGCAATCTTGCCAAGGACAATGGAACCCCGATATGGTTATTTAGGTTACCCTCTGTTGCATACACAGTTTTTTGCTTTCCAATCAAAAAGCTTAGCAACTCTTTAAATGTTGTTTTACCAACGCTTCCTGTAATTGCTATACGCACACCTTTAAAACGTTGCTGTGAATATCTAGCAAGCTGACAAAGCGCCTGATAGGTGTCTTCAACAACAAACCCATTTCCTGCAATCTCTTTCTCTGACAAGACACCTGCAGCACCTTTTTCATAGGCTTGCGCTATAAAATCATGCCCATCAAAACTTGGTCCTTTTAAGGCAACAAAAAGATCCCCTGGACGCAATGTGCGCGTGTCGATCGAAACACCACTCACCTCCCAGCCATCACCTTTTTTATCTTCATATATTAATGCTGTTTCCAGCTCATAATGTTCCCAAAGCATCTTTCACCACTTCTCTATCATCAAAATGTATTTTGTCTTTACCAATAATTTGATAGTCCTCATGACCTTTTCCAGCGATCACAAGAACATCTCCCTCTTGTAAAGCACTAACAGCCATTTTAATAGCTTCTGCTCGCCCAGCAACGTCCATTGCATCAGGACAGCCTGTCAAAATCATCTTGCGTATCTCACTTGCACATTCTGTGCGTGGATTATCATCTGTCACATAGATGTCATCAGCACATTTTGCTGCAATTTTTCCCATGATTTCTCGCTTTGATATATCGCGATCACCACCGCACCCAAAAACAAGGCGTAAGTTGCCTGCAACATACGGCCTTACAGTCAACAGAACATTTTCAAGTGCATCAGGTGTGTGTGCATAATCAACAAGAATCTTACACCCCATCGGATGGCCTTCTACAGATTCTAGGCGCCCAGGAACAGACTTCAAAAAAAGCAAATGCGGCATAATATCCGTCACACTTTTTCCAGAAGCCAAAAGAATACCAACAGCGCAAAGCGCATTATACAACTGGAACATTCCCAGCAATGGAAACTCAACTGTATAAGATTTACCCATCAAGTTTAGTTTTACTTTGGTCAAAGTTTTGTGAGGAGTATATTCTAGTATTTTTAAATGCTGCGCTTTTTGACCGTATTCTATAATCTTATAACCTCTTTTTTCACAAATATTCTTGATGGTTGAAAATTCTGGAATATCTGCATTTAAGATAACTGTTGACTTGTCACTCAACAGAGAATTAAAAAGACGCATTTTTGCCTGAAAATAAGCTTCTTCACTTTTATGATAGTCCAAGTGATCATGTGTGAAATTGGTAAAAGCAGCCGCATCAAATGAGACGCCATCTAAACGATATTGATCTAGCCCATGACTAGAAGCTTCTAGCGCGACGTGCTCAACACTTGCCTTCTTTAGGCCTTCAAGTGTTGTGTGTAGAGTGCCAGGGTCTAAAGACGTCAGTCCAGGGTCTGATATTAGCCTCACGGCTTCGCCTTCTTGAATCTGCGTACCAATTGTCCCAATATTTGCAGATTTTTCATCCATCAACGCCCAAAGCTGGCGCGCAAAAACACAAACAGAGGTCTTACCATTCGTCCCTGTAACACCTGCAATAAAGTTTGGTTTTTTTGGATAAAACTTTGAAACAATATGCGCAAAAGATTTTGCAGGGTTTTGAGAAATAATAATGGGCACATCAACTGTAAGAGGTTTGTCAGTTAACAGCGCAACAGCTCCCTTTTCTAAGGCATCTGCTATAAACTTTCGACCATCAACAACACTTCCCTGAATAGCAACAAAAAGAGATCCTTTACACACATCTCTAGAATCTGCAGTCACGTGCGTTATCTGTGTTTGGGCATTAAGGTCACCAACAACTTTAACTCGCTCTCCTGCTATTAAGTCTGCCAATCTCATCTTTATATTCCTGATCTATTTTTTCTTCTATATTGAATTTGCTTTGGCGAGAAAGTGTGGTCAGGCGCAATCCCCAAAACAGATGACATTTTCTTTATTACATTACCAACGACTGGCGCTGCAACCCAACCGCCTGTCGCATAACCAAAGGTGTCTTTTGTACCTTTCGGCTCATCTACCATCACAAAAATTACATATTGCGGGTCATCAATAGGAAACGCTGCAACAAATGATGACAGCAAGGCTTTTTTTGCATACCCTCCGCTTGCTTTAACCTTTTCTGCAGTACCTGTTTTTCCACCAATTCTAAACCCTGGCACTTTGACTTTTCCACCTGTACCATTTTCAACAACATCCGCCAAAAGCTTTCGCATTCTTTCGGATGTTTTTTCCGACATCACCCGCTTTTCTTGATCTGCAATAATTTGCCGAGCCAAAGGATCATCAGGACGAACAAAAATCAATGGCTTTAAAACACCACCATTAACAATAGCAGATACGGCACGAATCAGTTGATATGGTGAAACGGCAATACCATGACCATACGATATTGTTGCTGTTTGTATATCGCCCCAGCGCTTTGGAAAAGTTGGCAGGCCAACCTCGCCGACCCCCATAAGAGGTGCATCCAAAAGCCCAAGATCTTTCAAAAAGACTTTTAGATTTCCACCACCCATCTCTAAAGCAATTCTAGCAACACCTATATTTGAAGAAAACTTTAAGATCTCTTTCACGTTCAACCATTTGTTTTTAGGCTTAAAGTCGCGAATCAAATACTTTCCTATACGCAAAGGTTGCGTTGTATCATATTGCTTTTCTAGCGTGACAGTTTTGCGGTCTAAAGCGGCTGCAATTGTGAACATCTTAAACGTTGATCCCATTTCGTAAATACCAAGCGTGTTACGATTAAAGCGCGCAAAAATTGATTCTTGATCTGAGCCTGTAGGGTTATTCGGATTAAAATCAGGCAGCGACACCATCGCCAATACTTCGCCTGTTTTTGGGTTCACAATCATGCCCGAGGCACCAATTGCCGTAAACTCATTAACAGCTTTCAAAAGCTCTTGACGCAACATATGCTGAAGCCGCGTATCAATCGTTAATACAAGCGGCAGATCGCGGCGGCGTAACTCTTCGTCATAAAACTGCTCAATTCCCGCAATACCTTTATTATCAATATTGGTAAACCCCAACAAATGCGATAACAATGACTCTTTTGGATAAAAGCGGTGCTCTTCATTTTGAAAGTGCAAACCAACAATCCCCAGGCGATTAATCTTGTATTGTTGAGAAGGCGTAATATTGCGATACAACCAAACAAAACTGCGATCAGAAGAAAGTTTTTTTCTTAACTCTTTTTTATCAAAAGAAGGCTCTGCTTTTTTAAGTTTTGTTACTGCTTCTTCAACATCTAGGATTTGTCTAGGGTTTGCATATAATGAGGGTGTTTGTAATGTTGTTGCCAACAAAACGCCATGACGATCAACAACGTCCATGCGACCAAACTTAACTGAAGACACTGATTTAGTCGGCCTATAAGCATACTCAACACGTGGCTTTGTGTTGAAAACCGCAACGTCAATAAGACGCCACGCAACAATGCCATAAAAAAAGCAGCAGAACAAAGCGACAAACAAAAGTCGGTCGCGCATAATGTCTATCGGCTTTTTTCTTTTCTTCGCAGAGACCATAAATAATTTAAAAACTTAATATGTTAAGCCACAGATTTAGCATCACGCTAAATTAATATCCGGCTCCTACAATTTTGTAAGAAATAGATGTATATAACTTTTCTAACTCTTTATCCGAAGATGTGCCAGGTAAATATGGCAAAAGTTTAATATCAGCAATCTGTGTTGTTGTCGGCTCTGCCATATTCAAGTATTTATGGTTTAAAGCCTCCAAGCGCTCTGGGCGGTTCAAGTAGCTCCACTCTGCCTTCAAGACAAGAATAGACTCTTTTGTTTCAATAAGCTCGGATTGAAGGCTCTGCAAGTCTTCTTCGACCATATGAACTTGATGTTTTACATAGAAAAGTGAGCTGCCCAAAACGGTCAACAGAATTAGAACATTAAATAGCCGCATTCAACCCTCCGTTTTAGAGTACACAAGCCATATTATATGGCTTTGATATCCCCGACCTTTATAGCAACCCGCATTTTTGCAGACCTTGATCTGGGATTCTTTTGTGCTTCATCAGCTCCCACTATGATAGCTTTTTTTGATGGCAGTTTAAAAGAAATAGACGTTTTATTTTCAATCTCTGGCACATGACGTGATGGATTTGCGTCCCCGCCTGACTTTGTCTTTAAAAAGTTTTTCACAATTCTGTCTTCCAAAGAATGGAATGTTACAACGACCAAAGTACCTCCTGGCCTTAATATTTCCTCTGCCGCCTCAAGAGCTCTTTCAAGCTCTTCCAACTCTTTATTAACGTAAATTCTAAGAGCCTGGAAAGTACGTGTCGCAGGATCTTTTTCTCCCCCCTTCAGGACAGATCTCACAAGGTTGGCAAGCTCAAATGTTGTTTCAAATTTCTTTTCTTTTCTATCTTCAACAATAGCCCGGGCTATTTTTCGCGACTTTTTCTCCTCGCCATATTTCCATAAAATATGTGCTATATCTTCTTGTGACATGTTATTAACAACATCAGCAGCGCTCTCACCCTCACGAGACATGCGCATATCCAAAGGGCCGTTTTTTTGAAAACTAAATCCCCTTTCCGCTTCGTCGATTTGAAATGAAGAAACGCCAATATCCAAGACCAAGCCATCCACTTGGTATATTTTCTGCTCTTCCAGCAAAGTTTTTATATCGCCAAAATTACCTGGAATAAGGCTTAAACGGTTTTGATATTTCTGAACCAAGCCTTGCCCTCGCTTAATTGCATCTGGATCACGGTCAATACCAACAACATGACATTGCGCGGCACTAAGAATTGCTTGAGAGTAGCTCCCACCGCCAAATGTACCGTCAACATAAATACCCCCAGACTGCGGTGACAAGTTTTCAACAACCTCTTCCAACATCACAGGAATATGCTGAGCATCAGGATTCATTAGATCCTCGCAATACTGGCTTTTGTTTTTTTAGGCGCGCAAAGACTTCGGCTTTATGTTCTTCATATTTTTTTGGTGACCAAATCTGAAATCCAGACCCTTGCCCTACAAAAACAGCTTCATCTTTGATGCCCGCATGTGCACGCAAATATTCAGGCAAAACCAGACGACCATCATTATCAAAGGTAAGCGTCCGTGCTTCTGCAAAAAGCAACGTTTTAAAGTCATCTTGCTGGTCAGAAAACATATCTAATGTTTCAACACTTTCCATGATGTGCGTCATTTTCTCAGGCGCATACGCCTCAATCACCTCATTTTTGAACGATGGAAAAGCTATAAAATGGTCGCAACCTTTATGAAGCAAAGCAGCACGAAAGGACGAAGGCACAGAAACCCTGCCCTTTGCATCAACTTTGTTTGTATAGGTTGAGAGAAATCCCTGCATTTTATCGCCTTTAACCTTGCTCTTAATCTTGTCCCGACAATCGTTTTCAACATTAAGCACCTCATCATATGGTATTATATGGTATAACATGGAACTAAGTGGATTGTCAATGGCACGCAGCACATAAAACACCTGAAAAAACACAAGTTTCTATTTATTTCAAGCGCTTACTTTACGTTGACAAAATGGATAAAAAGTATAAAATCACAGCCTGAGGTTTCCAATGGCTGAACAAAACACGTATTCTTTTCGTATCCCACCTAACAGAATCACGCTTGATAAGCTTGATGTTTTACTAAACAACTACCAATCAATATTTGATATTAATGTTCTAACAAGAGCACTGGATAAGGCAATTTTTCATTATCAAGTTGCGCACGAAACAAACCTAAACATCTCAGACACAACGCTTGGCAAGGTAAGCTTTAGAAAAAGATCGTTCAGCATTTCTCAGTTAGATGAAAAGGATGTACAAGGGCTTATCTTTCTAAACAATGACCTGAAACACCTGAACCAGCTTTCTCAAAAAAAGCTCAACACCGCACAAAAAATGATCTTATATCTTGCGAAGATAAAGCGTCGAAACACTCAACAAGAAGTTCTTTTTAAAAAAGCCGTACGGCAGCAAACCAAAGCGCTTGAGATTAGAGAAAGTAATCTGCCTCGCCTTTTATGGCGCGCAATTAAAATGTATGAAGGCCTTTTAAGAAAAGACATGACAAGCACATGTCACCGGACAAAACATAATTTATTTGAAGTGATATTTGCGAACAATGAGATGAAGGCGACAATATTTGATAAAAAATCCTTTGAAAAATACGCACTGGACTACGACCCAAAAGAAGCACCAGACATGACGCTTAATGGCTCTATTACTGTGACACCTTATCACGCAAATCTAATATGCCAGAAAATGGGGCTTGAAATAGAGGGGCTCAATAAACTGAACATTCCATTAAAAGAGATTGAACAGCCATATATCGAAGAGCCTCAAGCACCTGCCGTCGCAAGACAGGAACTTATAAACATTATTTCAAGCATCCAAAGACACGCTTAACTTAAGCGGCCTGCTCTTCATCTGTATCTGCTGTTGGCAGCATACCAAGCGCACGACGATATGTATCAAGAAGAAATTCTTTTTCCTCTAGTTCAGAAGCTTCTAGCTTACGCATTTTGATACATTCCTTCATGATTTTAGTGTCATAGCCGTGCATCTTTGCTTCGTTAAACACTTCTTTTATATCTTCTGAAATGTTCTTTTTTTCTTCTTCAAGGCGCTCAATACGCTCAATGTAAGATTTCAGACGATCTGCTTCGATAGCTCCAGTTTTCATATTTTATTCTCCTTGATTTTGGAGCGCTACTTTACGAAGGCTTGAGAGATTTGGCAAGATATGATAGCATCTTTTTTCCTAGAAGGTCGGATGGTCGCTGGCATTGCAAAATGCTGGAGGAAAGTCCGGGCTCCACGAAAGTAAGGTGCTGGGTAACACCCAGGCAAGGCAACTTGACGGACAGGGCAACAGAAAATAAACCGCCCTATTTTATAGGGTAAGGATGAAAAGGTGTGGTAAGAGCGCACCGCCGACATGGTAACATTGTCGGGCATGGCAACCCCCACCTGGAGCAAGATCATGTAGGTGTGCTTTGAAGCTTCGGCTGATGGATCAGCTTTCGGATTTTGGCACACGGGTAGATCGCACGAGGGTCTTGGCAACAAGACTCCCAGATGAATGACTATCACCTGTTTACAGGAACAGAACCCGGCTTATAGACCTTCTAGGAATTTTATCGTGAAAACGAAGCTCTTTCATTTCAAACTTACGAAAACCTCACACAAACACTTTGCAATAACGCAACCCCTCTATTAGAGACGTTTGAGAATATCAACCAACTGCTTTGAGGTTTTCTTGAGGCTGTATACTTGTTCAACTTTTTTTCTGCCATTTTTACCAAGCTTTTCACGTTGCTTTTTATCTTTTAATTTCTGAAAAGCATCCCGCCATTGTTCATTACTCTGGCAAAGAAATCCATTAACCTCAGATTCAACCAAGTCAACATTAACGCCAACTGGCGATGCAATAACAGGCAAACCACAGGCCATATATTGAATCAGTTTATACCCACACTTACCTCGCTCCCATGGTTCATCTGGTAGCGGCATAATTCCAATATCAGCTTTCGCAAGCTCAACATATTCAGTATCAACATGCCATGGCACTAGCGTTGCTGCGCAGCTTAATGGGTTGCGTGTCGCACCAATAAGACGTAACTCGCCCCCATCAGAGACCACTTCTTTTAAAGAGGCCTCAATGTTTTTAAGATACTTTGACGTTACATCAGTGCCAATCCAAGTGATAATAAGCTTGTCATTTGTATCTTTCTGGACAGGCTTTATAGATTTTTCATCAACAACCGTAGGCAATAATACTGTTTCGGCACCGGCCTGCTTTGCATAGTTTTCAAGATAAGGACTTCCTGCCAGGACAACCTTAGCCCCCTGCATAAGTCTTGATATTTTCTGCCCAAGTAAATATTTCTTCATGCCTGTGTCATAATTGTGAAAAATTGCATCATCAATATCAATAAAGTACGGCTTTTTAAGAAGGCATTTTTCAAAGGCATATGGCAGATAAGGAAACAATTCTTTTTCTACCCAAATACAATCATAACGCATTGATGTTAAAAGGATAAAAAAACGCAAAATGTAAGCTTTGATGACTTTCAAAGGGGAACGAGACCCATGCTTGTAAAGTTTAGAAAGATATCCCTCATCAAAAAGTGGCCTTACATCAATATCAATCCCAGAAGACTGTAAGTGAGGTAGATATTGGTAAAGGCGCAAGCGTGACGAAGCACCAAGGCTGTTATACCGTGTCAGAGCGAGAATACGCATTTTTCACTATTTTCTTAATATTTTTGAAAAGCATTTTATAAGCGCTGCCAATCACTTTCAAAGATCCTCTTTCAAACGACAAAAGAAGATGAACAGAACGCGTAATAGGCTCAATAAATAATGTTGCCAACAAGACAAGCCAAGCATCGCCCCAGCCAAAATGCTTGAAGGCATATAAGATACGGCTTTGCAACGAATAGAAAAGGCGCTTATCTTTTACTTTTGATGACGACCCTCCACCAAAATGATAGGCATAAACATCGGCAAAAAAGTAACTCCTCAAACCTTTCTGAAAAGCCCTATAAGCAAAGTCAACCTCCTCATAATAAATGAAGAAGCGTTCATCAAAGCCGCCAAGCTGGTCATATGTCAGGCGAGAGGTCATGAAAAAAGCCCCCATAACTTGCGGCACAAAGCGAGAAGACTTGTGATCCCATTTACTCATAAAATGTCGTGGCGCAATCGGCAAGATACGATCCAAGCCCAAAATTTGCGATAAAATACGATAAGATCGAGGGAAGTTCGCGCATGTTTTTGTGACATTATTATGCTTATCACGCAGTTGTATTCCCATAATACTAGCATCTTGCCGGTATTTAAAAGCTTCATAGGACTTTGCCAAAGCACCTTCTGACAAAATAACATCCGGATTTAGAAACAAAACTGTTTTTGCCTGACTATGACGCATACCAATGTTACAGCCTTTGGCAAAACCAGCATTACGCTTATTTCGCACAAGGTTTATTGGCAAATCCTTGAACGTGGAAATATCTTTCAAAGAATTATCTGTGGACGCATTATCTACGATAATTACAGACCTTACACGCGCATCAATAGACGTAAGGCAGTCAAACAAATGACTCCCCGAGTTCCAATTAACAATAACGATATCTAGGTCTAGTATTTTCGTTTTGGGCATATCTTCTACTTTCAATATGGTTGAAGAATAGCGTAACTTACCCAAGGGGGCAATTTGTTTTACTATACACCCTTATGTCTTGAGCTCATAAATTTCTTTCAGCTGCCCAAAGGCTTCACCCATATCAATACCAAGATCAATAAGCTTCCCTGTGTGAAGGTCAAATATCCAACCATGAACAGTTGGTAACTTGCGTTCGTTCCAGGCACGCTGAACATGTGGAGACTTAATAACATTAATACATTGCTCTTGAACATTTAACTCAACAAGACGCTTGTACTTTTCTTCTTCATCTTTAATTTCATCAAGCTCATCATGATGAATGCGAATTACATCACGCACCATTTGCAACCAATTATTCAACTGCCCCATATCAGACGGCGTCATTGCAGCTTTGACACCACCGCACCCATAATGACCGCATACAATGATGTGCTTTACTTTTAAAAATTCAACAGCAAACTGAATCACAGCATTTACACTGTTATCTGTTGGAACAACCATGTTTGCAACATTACGATGAACAAATACATCTCCTGGCTGCATCCCCATTAACTCTTCTGCTGTTGCACGACTATCGGAACAGCCAATATAAAGAAACTCAGGCGCCTGCCCTGCAGCAAGTCTATCAAAGTACTGAGGGTCAAGAGAAAGCTTTTCCTCAATCCATTGACGATTGTTTTCAAAAATTTTGCTAAATTTGTCCATAATTTCCTCGCTTAAATATAAAGCCCCCACTTAATTAAAGAAGTTTCGCACATTTATCAATGACCGAAGTGAAATATTGAGATTTGGCGCGCCGCCGCGAACGAAGTTCGAATACTAAAAGTCCTGGACGAGTTCATGAAATGATTGAGATGGCGCGCCCAGGAGGATTCGAACCCCCGGCCTTCGGTCCCGGAAACCGACGCTCTATCCAGCTGAGCTATGGGCGCAAGAAATAAGGAAAAGAAACCATCGAGAACTTCAGGCGAGTGAGCGTCTTTAAAAAAACACACCAAGCCTAATCTTCTGTCTCACCTGCCTTATTCTGAAGAAACGTCTCAATATATAATAGAAATGCTGATGCGATATAGACTGATGAATACGTCCCAACGAACACACCCCATATCAAAACCGTATTAAAGTCGCGAATCACTTCGCCACCGAAAAACAAAAATGCAGACACGGCGATAAGTGTTGTGGCGCTGGTCAATAACGTTCGTGACAACGTTTCATTCAAGGATGTATTGATCAACTGGTATAATGGTGTCGTGCGATATTTGCGGCGATTTTCGCGCACGCGATCAAAGACGACAATCGTATCATTAATAGAATACCCTGCAATTGTTAATAAAGCAGCTAAAGAAGGTAAATTAAACTCAAAGTCTAACAAAGCAAAGAAGCCCAGCGTTAAAAATATATCATGAAAAATAGCAACAACTGCAGCTGCACCATACTGCCATTCAAAACGCATCGTGATATACATTAGAATCGCAATAAGAGAAAGCATCACAGCCCACATTGCCCCCGAACGCAAATCATCGCCAACTTTTGGCCCAACGGTTTCAACGCGACGATACTCAACATTATCGCCCAAAACAGACTTTACTTGATTCAACAGAGCCGAAATGACTTCTTCATCCTCATCCCCGACACGCAATCGAATCAAAACATCTTGGTCGGAACCAAAGTTTTGGATGCCGGCCTCACCTATTTCCATCAGCTTAAACTGCTGACGCAATGCTGATAAATCAGGGGCCGTTTCAAAACGCGCTTCGATTAAAACACCACCCTCAAAATCAATCCCATAATTCATACCCTTCACTGACAAAAGATAGGCGCTATAAACAAGAAGAACAGCTGACAAAACAGCTGATATGAAGCGATAGGAAAGAAAGTTAATTCCTGATGCGGGTTCTTTTGAAGCCATTATTTTTCCTTTTATTATAAATTAAACAAGCGACGATATTCTTCCAAAGCATACTTATCTGTCATACCAGAAATATAATCTGCAACGACGATTGCTGTTTCTTGTGACCCAGCACCTTCTATTTGCTGACGCCACTCTGTTGGCAAACATTGCGGTTCATTTAAGAACAAATCAAAGAGTTTTTCAACAGTTCGATGCGCTTTCGACACCATACGGTTCACTTTATAGTGGCGATACATGTTTTCCATTAAAAATGACTTTATTTGCTTGTTGTTTTCTTTCATTTTGTCGGAGAAATCAACAACAGGACGGCCTAAACCACGAACATCATCAACCGTTTGAATGTCATAATCTTCTATGTTCTTACGGGTCGTCGCGACAACGTCGCCAACCATCACATTAATCATGCGACGAATAGCTTCATGTATCAAGCGTGATTCATCAATACTGGGGTATAGGTCCGCAACCTGCGAGAACATAACACCAACAACAGGAAGCTGCTTTAAATCAGCAATACTGAATAGTCCTGCACGCAGACCATCTTCAATATCATGGTTGTTATATGCAATGTCATCCGCCAATGCAGCAACTTGTGACTCGGCACTTGCAAAAGTATTAAGTTCTAAATCGTATTTTTCATTAAATACCAAAATACCTGGCCTTATATCACCTTTTAAAGGGCCATTATGTTTTACAACCCCCTCTAAAGTTTCCCAAGTCAGGTTCAGACCATCAAATTCGGCATATCTCTTTTCACCAGAAACGAGAACTTTCAGAGAGTTTTCATTGTGGTCAAAGCCGCCGAAAGGCTCCATCGCCGCATCAAGAGCATCTTCTCCTGCATGGCCAAATGGGGTATGCCCCAAATCATGCGCCAATGCAACAGCCTCGGCAAGCTCTTCACAAAGCCCCAAGACAAAAGCGATGGAACGTGCAATTTGTGCAACTTCCAAAGAATGTGTCAAACGTGTGCGATAATGGTCTCCTTCGTGATAAACAAAAACTTGTGTTTTATGCTTGAGACGTCGAAATGCAGTCGAGTGAATAATACGATCTCTATCTCGATGAAATGGCGTACGCTCTTTGACCAAAGGCTCTTTGTACAACCTACCACGCGTCTGTGCAGGGTCGCATGCAAAAGAAGAAAACTGTCTAGTTATTGGCATAATATGATATCCTTAGAGTTTGTGGGGCAGTATAACTCGTGTCACAGAGGCGGTAAAGCTAAACCGTTTTTTAAGAATCAAGATTGCACATAGTGCAGTCGTTGACTAAACTGGATGATAGTGACTTATTAAATCAAGTGGGAAAAATGGCCAGAACATACAGATCAAAAAAAAGAACTTCTAAACAAAAAAAGCCGCCTATCTTAAAAAGTTTTGCGCTAGCTTTTTCAACAACAGTTAATGGCTTACATAGAGCCGTCTCCAAAACGCTTGGGAAAGACTTTTCAATTACATTATTTCTTATTGCTTTTTTAATCATTGCGACATCTATTTTGCACGTCTTTAATATTTCCCCCCTACAACAAATTAAACAGTACGCTGTTGATAACGGCTATCGCATCAAAGCTGTTACGATTGAAGGCCGCAAAGAACTTAGTCAAAAGAAAATCTTAAGTCTCCTCAACATTCAGGCTAATCAATCTATTTTTGATTTAAACTTGGAAGAGACACACGCAAAACTTATAAAAAATCCATGGATTCACTCAGTGATTTTAGCAAAGCGCCTTCCCAATACTGTGTTTGTTCAAATCAAAGAAAGAACACCTATTGCACGCTGGCAAAACAAAGGCAGGCTATCTGTTGTTGATAGCGAAGGTGTGATTTTAACAACAAAAAGAATGAAAGATTTTTCAAAGTTTCCGATTGTTATCGGCAAAGACGCGCCAGCACATGTGCCAGAGATCATTAAAGAACTGAAATCATCTCCGACACTCTACAATCGTGTTACAGCACTAACCTTGGTTAGCGATCGTCGCTGGAATGTACAAATTGATCATAAAATTGAAATTAAATTACCACAAAACAATATTATCTCAGCCTGGAAGCACCTAGAAAAAATTGAAAAAGAAAATAAGGTTCTAAACAATACGGTTGTTAGTATAGACTTAAGACTTCCCGATCGCCTTATTATTCGAGAAAACAACAGGCCGCCTAAATCCAAATCTCGCAAAACATAGAATACATTTAAACGGAAACCGTAATGTTTAAGAAAAGAAAAAACCCCAGCAACCTGATAACAGTCCTTGATATTGGCAGCTCAAAAACACGCTGCCTAATGGCACATATCAATCAAAATGGTATTGTACGAATCATTGGCGCAGGCCAGCAAGATTCTAAGGGCATAAAAAACGGTAACATCACAAAAATGGAGGCGGTTGAAGAAGCTGTTCTTAATGCTGTTTATACCGCAGAGCAAATGGCTGGACACACAAGTGGTGGCGTTTTTGTAAACCTAAGCTGCGGCCACCCAAAGTCATTTATTGGCAAACACACAATAAAGTTGCCACGACTTGAGGTCACACAGGCCGACCTAAAGCTTCTTATTCAAGCCAATAACTTCAGTCCAAAAAAGGATACTCGACAAATCGTTCACCTTGTCCCTGTTTCATATTCCCTGGACAATAACAAAAACATACAGGATCCCAGTGGCATGTATGGCAAGGTGCTTGGCGTTAACATGAATGTCATCACAGCTGAAACAGGGCCAGTCAGAAACCTGGCAAATGCCATTGACCACTGCCACCTAGACATTAATGCAATGGTAACGTCTGGATATGCATCAGGCCTTTCAAGCTTAGTAGAAGATGAAAAAACAATTGGCGCAACGGTCATAGATATTGGGGGCGGCACAACGGACATCGCTGTCTTTGCCGAAGGCAAGATCATCTTCACAGATGCAATTCCTATCGGAGGCATCCACATTACAAATGACATTGCACGTGGACTGTCCACGCCAATATCACAAGCTGAGAAGCTGAAGCTTACATTCGGAGACACATCTTACGGCGCCTCACAGGACCACAGCGTTATCGAAATCTCACAAGTGGGCGAAGAAGGCAAGCGCGGGCAACAGGCACACATCCCTAGATCTATGCTTGTCAGCATTATCAAGCCTCGCATCGAAGAAATTTTTGAGCTAACAAACCAAAAATTGAAAGCTTCTGGGCTTTATGAAATGAGTGGTCGACGTGCAGTACTCACTGGTGGGACAAGTCAACTAAATGGTATTCGTGAAATCGCAAGTCGTGTTTTGGAAAAAAAAGTACGCCTTGGAACGCCCATCTTGGAAGATGCAAAAATTGAAAAGAATGCAACCACATCAGACCTGTCAAATATTGCATCAACGCCTTCTTTTGCAACTGCGGTCGGAATCTTACGATATGCTGCCGAGAAATCCAGCAAAGCCACGACAGATCAGACCATGCAAGAAGAATACGTCCCTTCAGGTTCACTCTTTCAGCGCATGGCCATTTGGTTGAAAGAAAATTTTTAAATTCCTTAAAAGAAGATGTTGTACATTGTCTTTGAAATGACTACTATACCTAGGCATTTAATAAAGACATACGATTTCTAGAAAACGGGACAAGAAAATGGCTTTAAATATTGGAATTCCAGAGACTGAGGCTGGCTTTAGACCTCAAATTACTGTTGTTGGCGTTGGTGGTGCTGGAAGTAACGCCGTAAACAATATGATTCGATCACAACTACAAGGTGTTCACTTTGTTGTTGCAAACACAGATGCCCAAGCGTTAGGCGCTGCAGAAAGTGAAAACAGGATCCAATTAGGTGCCGCGACCACAGGCGGCCTGGGCGCAGGCTCAAACCCAGAAGTTGGAAGACTTGCAGCAGAAGAGTCTTTTGATGAAATTACACAGCTTCTTAAAGGTGCCAACATGGTCTTCATTACAGCGGGAATGGGCGGTGGAACTGGAACAGGTGCAGCACCCGTTGTCGCAAAAGCGGCCAAAGAACTTGGCATTTTAACAGTTGCGGTTGTCACACGCCCCTTCTTATTTGAAGGCGCACACCGCATGAGACTGGCTGACAGCGGCTTGCAAGAACTAGAAAAACAGGCTGACACATTAATTGTGATTCCGAACCAAAATCTTTTCCGCGTTGCAGATGAAAAAACAACTTTTGCAGATGCCTTCAAAATGGCTGATGACGTTTTACATGATGGTGTTCGAGGCATTACTGATCTGATGGTTATGCCTGGACTCGTCAATCTAGACTTTGCAGATATTCGCTCCGTTATGAGTGAAATGGGCAAAGCGATGATGGGGGTTGGTGAAGGCGAAGGCGAAAAACGTGCAATCGAAGCTGCAGAAAAAGCTATTTCAAACCCACTTCTTGAAGAAGCAAGTATGCAAGGGGCAAAAGGTGTCCTGATCAACATTTCTGGTGGCACCGACCTAACGCTGTACGAGGTAGATGAAGCTGCAAACCGCATCCGTGAAGAAGTTGATCCTGATGCAAACATTATCTTTGGCTCTATCTTCAATGAAAAACTTGTTGGGAAAATACGTATTTCTGTTGTCGCCACGGGCATCGACAGTCATGGTAATGTGTCTTATGGAACAAGAATGCCTACGCAACCCCCTGTTGCACAGCGCTCTATTCAGTCCATTGAAACACCCCCTATTCAAACAAAAAAATCTGTTGAAGAAATTGACCAAGATAACTTTATTGACCAACTTAGTGAAAATGCTCTTGATGAAACAGAAGATGATTTACAAACTCTTTCTTTACCTGAAGAGCAAGAAGACCTCCTTCAAGAGTCTATCGATCCAACACCTCAGAGTGAAAACGCAACCATCCAAAAGAAGAAACGGGCACAAAAAGCTAAACCTCCAAGCCTTTTTGAAAGAATGGCAAATGGTTTAGCAAGATCAAAAACGCAAGAAGAAGAAAACATTGAACCCTCTTTGTTTGACTCCCAAATTCAATTCAATGACAAAGATGATTTCTTGGGCGAAGATGAAGATGATGAAGATGAAGAGTACCTGGATATTCCTGCCTTCTTAAGACGCAAAAAAGACTAACGGAAGACGAAAGCATTATAAAGTCTGCGTTTTTTCTTTGCGACAGCAACGCACGCTTGTCATACTGTAATCATTAGATTTTTCTTAACTGTTTCTAGGACACAAAGCTTTGATAAGAAAACACCTTCCATTTATCCTCTGTGTTTGGTGCTTGATGTCCCTGTCTACAGCCCATGCATTCCAGACATTCCTGGTTGATCCAAAAGGAACGAGGCCTGCAATGGATGTTGACCTAAGTGTCTTGCATGATGACCTCTACAAGGCATCAAGACCTTCTTCAGAGGTTATTCCGCGTAGTAAAGTTTATGCCCAGCCACTCTATTTACCTGAGTCAACGCACCCGCCTTCAAAAATTCATGTGCCATTTGGCAATATGAAAAAGCCTTCATCGCCAACGTTTCGTGGCATTACACAAAAACCAAAAGGTGACTTCTTTAAACCAAAACCCGAGAACAAAAAAACTTTCAGTACAATATTAATCGAGCCTTCCCAAACCGGTGCTGTTACACGTGTGCCAATGACATCATCAAAACGTGAGCGCATTTCAACACGCCCCATGGTCCCTGTTTTCAAGCCAAAACCCCGCCTTGTTTTAACTCCATCACAAAACATTCATGTTAAGGGGTCAAAACTACATTCTCCCCCAGCAGATAGGTTGATGCTGCCAAAGTTTGAAAAACCAACTCAAACAGCTTCCAACGCATCCAACCAACGCTCTCATGTGACTGTCCCTGCAACACCGTATATGGTTGCAATCGCAGAGGCGAAGCCTGACGTTATTGGAGGAAAAGCAACCTTCCAAAATGGGAAAGCCGTGGTTTCTAACGTTATGCGTCTTAGTAAAAAACCTGAAATCCTGAAACTTAATACGGAAAAGAATGAGGCTTTTCCAAGTTATGCTGAAGAGTCTCGAAAAATAAAAAACCGTGTATTAGCTTTAAAATCAAAAGCCATCGACTCCTTTGACTTATCGCCCTCTTCATCTGACAAAAATCTATCTGAAACGCTTTCTAGAATTGAGAAGCAAACGAAAGATATGAATGCAGGAAAAATATTCCATAGCCCTGCAGATACACCAAAAAGAAAAATGCCTGCATATGTTCCTGAAACAATTTCAGGGCTTTCTTCACGCGTGAAGTTTGCAAAAGGAAAGTCAGAGCCTGGACAAGTTGCAACAGAAGAGATTATTCACTTTGCAAAGATGGCAAGAGGGGCGCTTAAAAACAAAGATACGATTGTTAGCTTGAAAGCTTATGCACAAGGCTCTAAATCTGAGGAGTCTAAAGCACGACGTCTTTCATTAAGCCGCGCACTGAATGTGCGGAAGGTTTTGGTAAAGCACGGCGTACCAAACACACAAATCCAGTTAAAAGCTTTGGGTAGCTCTTCTGGTAGTGGCGAAAAAAACCGTGTTGATTTAACGTTAAAGAAAAAATGATGGCTTCTCGTTTTCTAATCTTACTTTTAATTCTTAGCGCATGCGCACCTGTTATTCGTTATGAAGGACGCGTTATTGACCATGAAGAGGTCTCAAAGCTACGTGTTGGTATTCATAAACAGTCTGATTTACTGAGCCTATTCGGCAGCCCAACAACAACGTCTAATTTTGATGAACACGAAAAAAGAATGACAAAATGGTATTATATTGGACAAAAAATGGCATACAAACCATTTGAGATGCCCGAAGTCATTGATCGTCAAATTTATTCTTTTTGGTTTGATGAAGAACAAACGCTACGGCATGTTGAAAAGCTGAATATGGACCAAGCAAAAAAGCTTAAATTTGTAAAGCGCACAACACCAACACTTGGACGCGAAACGACAATTTTACAAGAGTTCATCAGCAATATTGGGCGATTTAGCCCACGCGCAATTAACAATGAAGACAGATAATATGTCTAGCACCCACACGCTGATAGTGCCTGAAGAATATCACAAAAAAAGAATCGATGCCTACCTTGGTAAGACAATAGAAGATATCTCGCGTTCGCAGGCGACATCACTTATTAATGATGGTCACGTCACACTAAATGGCAAAACGATCAGTGATCCATCGCATAAAATTAAACAAGGTGACGCCCTTGAGATGACAGTTCCAGAAGCCGTTGATCTGGAAGTAGTTGCCGAGAACATTCCCTTAGACATTCTTTTTGAAGATGATGACTTGGTTGTTGTTAACAAGCCCGCAGGGCTGGTTGTACATCCTGCTCCTGGCAATGAATCTGGCACATTGGTCAATGCTTTACTTTACCATTGTGGTGATTCTCTTTCTGGTATTGGCGGCGTAAAACGTCCTGGCATTGTTCATCGCCTAGATAAAGACACCAGCGGCGTCATGGTCGTTGCTAAAAGCGATGCCGCACATCAAGGCCTCTCACAACAATTTGCTGAACATACGCTTGATAGACGCTATAAAGCTGTCGTTTGGGGACGCATGATGCCACCGAATAGTACAGTAACAGGCAATATTGGGCGCCACAAAACAAACCGGAAAAAAATGGCTGTACTGCCGCATAATGGAAAAGAAGCCACCACGCATTACAGAGTGTTAAAGTTTTTTGGCGCCTACGCCTGTTTGATTGAGTGTAAACTAGAAACTGGTCGCACACATCAAATTCGCGTTCATATGACGCATATTGGGCATGGTCTTATTGGAGACAGTGTTTATGGCAAACCACGCAAAGCTCCCCTTAAAGAGATCGGCGGTGACGCTGCAAAAACAATAAAGACATTTCCACGACAAGCACTTCATGCGTACAAACTTGCCTTCACACACCCTGTAACAGAAGAAGAGCTGTCATTCGAAACACCTTTGCCTAGCGATATGGAAGAACTGGTTAAAAGGTTGGGCTAACGGCCTTACTCATCATAAGCAGAGCTATTTACTAGCGCCCTCTCTCCCACGAGAAGCATTCGAAGCCGAACCTTCTGAAGGAACTTTCTTAGCAGACATATTATACTCATTAAGCAACGCTTTTGCTTTGAAATATGAAGTAGCATCACCAGAGTGGTCAGCCTCCATCATAACACGCACTAAAGAATCCTTTCGTGCTTTATTATCACCCGATTGAGATACCTTATATTGCTCAGGAACCTTTAAAACTTTATCATCTGGCGCAAAGTTAGCATATCTCAATGTAAGATACACCGATGCCGCCATTGAAAGACCTACCAAAACACCCCGAAAAAACCTTTTAAATGATACGTCCACAACCTTACCCTTGTAACTAATAATGTCAGCGCGTGATACTACGTAGTCATCACCATTGTTTCAAGCGGTTTTTAGCTTAATTTGATAATGCGATCCATTTTTTTTGCGAGCGCTAAATCATGGGTTGCAATCAAGGCTGCGCGGCCTGTTTTTTTGATCAATGATTTCAATTCCTTGAACACAATAGCGGCTGTTTTTGTGTCCAGGTTTCCTGTTGGTTCATCCGCAAGAAGAAGCGTTGGCTGATGAATAAGGGCACGCAAAATTGCAATGCGTTGTTGCTCGCCACCAGAAAGTTTCGCAGGAATATGATTTGCACGCTCTTTTAATCCTAGACGTTCTAAATGCTCCATTGCTTTCTCTCGTGCAACAGGCTGTGTCTCACCTGCAATCATTAATGGCATGGCAATGTTCTCAATCGCACTAAACTCAGGAAGCAAGTGATGAAACTGATAAACAAACCCGATCTTATTTAAGCGCAGCTTTGTTTGCTGTCGCTCGTTAAAACCTGAAACATCCTGACCTTCAAGTAACACTTGCCCCTGATCTGCACGATCTAAAAGCCCGGCAATTTGCAACAATGTCGACTTTCCAGAGCCTGAAGGACCACAAAGCGCAACCATTTCTCCAGCTTTTAGTGACAAAGAAAACTTTGACAGCACATCAATCTTATTCTCACCTTGCATAAAAGATTTTGAAATATTTTTAAGTTCAAAAACGGCTGGCTTACTCATAACGCAACACCTCTGCTGGATCAATTTTTGAAGCCTTCCATGCAGGATAAAAACTAGCTAAAAATGTTAAAATTAGTGCAAGTGAAGAAATCCACAACACCTCTGACAGCTCCACGCGCGCAGGAAGTTTGGACAGAAAATAGATCTCAGCAGCAAAAAGATTGGTGCCACTTAACGACTCTAAGAACTCACGTATTGACTGAATATTTGCGGCAAAGCCATACCCCAGAAAAACACCCATCACAGTTCCAATCACACCAATGCTACCGCCTGTCACCATAAAAATACGCATGATTTGACGACGTGATGCCCCCATCGTCCGAAGAATAGCAATATCGCGAGACTTGTCTTTGACCAACATAACTTGCGACGAAATAATATTAAAGGCTGCAACAATGATAATCAGCGTCAAGATTAAAAACATCACATTACGCTCAACCTCAATCGCATTAAAAAACTGTGCGTGGCGCTGCTGCCAATCTTTGACCAAATATTCTGGCGGCAATGTTTTTTGCAGGTCATATCGAAAAGGCTCAACCTGGTTAATGTTGCTTAAGACAACCTCTAACACGCCTATTTGCTTCGGTAATGAGAAAAATTTTTGAGCTGCACCAAGTGGCATAAAAATAAAGCTGCTGTCATATTCATACATACCTACATCAAACAAGCCTGCAACATAATATGACTTAACACGTGGCATTGAACCAAAAGCTGTCACACGACCATTTGGCGAAGTCAACACAACGTTATCCCCGACACTTAGACCTAACTTCCGCGCCAAATGCATGCCTATTAAGACACCGTTATTTTTAAAAGAGGCCACATCACCTATTAAAATATTATCATATAAAATAGGCATATTTTTTATGTCATCAGAGCTGATACCACGCACCATAACACCTAATGATTTTGTGTTATAAGAAGCCAACACTTGCCCTTCGATCAGGCCATATGTTGATTTTACAGCGTCGTTTCCTTTTATGTGCTTCAAGAAATCTGGACTTTCTGCGATACCATCTCCATAGAGCGACTCAATTTGAACATGACCATTCAAACCGATAATGCGCGACACAAGCTCATGCTTGAAACCATTCATCACTGACATCACAATAATTAATGTCGCCACACCCAACATAATCCCTAACAAAGAAAATCCTGCAACAAGAGATATAAAGCCGTGTTGGCGCCTTGGACGCAAATAACGAAACGAAACAGATGAAATAAAATTCGACATAACATTATTCATACAGAAAGCCTTGAAAAAAGGCTACTGAGAATTTTATCTGCACTGCAAAACAGTTTTTTTGCATAGCAGCAATGAAAGTGAATTGACAAAAGGCATTTCTATAAAATAGAATATATTTCTTTTTTAAAGAAAATGGAGACTCAAGAATGATTAACCAAAAAACACAAACCTATGGCAAGGGTCCAGGATCACATGTCCCTGGAGGGTTTTCCCATCATGGCAGATCTGTTCCTGAACAAGGTTCTGGCCAACCTTCCTCAAGGGGCGCACAAGCGTCTGCAACGCGCTTCCCTGAAGAGCCTGAAAGCAATGCTGTAAAGGCCTTGAAAAAAAATGTCGGTGATGCAAAAAGCACTGGCGAAGAAAGAGGCTACAAAGTTCAAGTGACAGCCGGTGATTACCAAATGGGCCAACACAAAACCTTGTAAACCAAACCCTTGATTGCCCTCCATTGTCACGGTATAGTGCAGCCACTGATCACACAATGGAGGACATCAGCATGACACAAGGATATTTCGTTGAAGACATTACTGTTGGGATGAGCGAGAGCTTTACCAAAACAATTACTGAAAAAGACGTTACACTTTTCGCTGAAATTTCTGGCGATTGCAACCCTGTTCACCTTGATGAAGAATATGCTAAAGGCACAATGTTCAAAGGTCGTATTGCACACGGCATTTTGACAGCCGGCCTTATTTCAAGCGTTTTAGGCACAAAACTGCCTGGACCTGGTTGCATCTATATGTCACAAAACCTGCGCTTTAAAGCACCTGTTCCTTTGGGTGCAGAAGTCACAGCTGTTGTTACAGTGACAGAGGTCAACCTTGAGAAAAAACGTGTTTCATGCGAAACAATTTGTAAAATTGGCGACAATGTTGTTTTGGAAGGTGAATCACTGATGATGGTTCCATCAAAAGGATAACCTAAAACGTGAAAACTTATCGACTGACACGCTCTCCTTTGCCACAAAAAGCTTTGGGGAGCGTTGTTGCAATTGGCAATTTTGATGGCATTCACTTAGGACATCAGCACCTGATCTCTCAGGCAGCAAAAATTGCCCATGAAACAAACAAGCCTCTTGGCATATTAACCTTCAAGCCTCACCCACGTGCCTTTTTTAGAAAGACAGATGCGCCTTTTCGTTTAACCCCCTTTCCTACCAAAGCAAAAAAACTAGAAAGCCTAGGGGTAGACTATTTATTTCTTCAGCGCTTTAATGCTGAGCTTGCCAGTAAAACTGCCGCACAATTTGCAAAAGAAATCTTAGTTGACCAACTCAACATTTCACATGCCATTACTGGTCAAGATTTTTGCTTTGGTAAAGGACGTGAAGGCAATATTGAAACCCTCACATCACTCGGGAAAGAACACGGCTTTAAAGTCAGCCCTGCGACACTTTTAAAACACGAAGAAGATACGCTGTCTTCATCACGCATCCGTGACTATATTCGCGAAGGATGTATTGATAAGGCCAATATGCTCTTGGGTACGCCATGGCAAATATCAGGCCATGTTGTGCACGCCGAAAAACGCGGTAGACTTCTTGGTTTTCCAACAGCAAATATTCGCTTAACGAACTTTTTGCGACCAAAGTTTGGCGTGTATGTTATTTATGCAGAAATTGCTGGCAAAAAGGTATTTGGTGTTGCTAATATCGGCCTTCGTCCAACAATAGGAGATAATCATGAATATTTGGAAGCACATTTTTTCGATTTTGACGGTGACCTTTACGCTCAGCGCTTGTATATCTCTCTTCTAGATTTTATTAGACCTGAGAAAAAGTTTGAAGACTTTGACGCGCTCAAAGCACAAATCTCAAAAGATATTGAAGTTGCAAAACTAAAGATTCAGAATTTATAAAGAGATACCGGTCTTTTGGTGAAAGAAGAACTTTACAGGCCCCGTGACTTCACCTGTTTTTTTTGCCGTGGTCGTTCCCATAAGACTGATAAAATCTCGCAAATCCTGTGACATACCATATTTATATGCAACTTCTACAAGCTGCTTGTGCTGATTTTCGGGCAGCTCATAGAAATTCGTATCTTCTACGTATTTTTTAGCATTATTCGCCTTAAGATCACGCGCACCGCTGAAACCAAGAACAAGTGCAACAAATGCACCTGACCAAAATGGTGCTTCGGGCTTTATGTCCACACCGCCAATTTTATCAACACCAGCAAGGTAGGATATCGTTCCTGAAACAAACGATACACCCGCACCAACAAACTTGGCAACTGGCGCATTTTTACGCAAAATTTTATTTATAGTATGTAACATAACAACACCTTATTTTTCCCAAAAATACCATCATTATCCTTATTGTCAACAATATTGTGTCTTTATATCGTCACGATAAAACATCCTTGATTCATGGCGCGTGACGCAGTACTTTTATTCTTTCAAAAAAATGGATTTCAATAATGGACTATAAAGATACTGTATTTCTACCCAAAACAGACTTTGGACTGCGCGCAAACCTCTCAGAAAAAGAACCTCAAATTCTAGATAAATGGGCGCAGAAAAACCTTTGGCAGCAAATCAAAGAACGTAACGTTGGCAAAGAAAAGTTCACATTGCATGACGGCCCCCCTTATGCGAATGGCAACCTACACATGGGTCATGCCCTGAATAAGATTTTAAAAGATATCGTAAATCGCACGCGCGCAATGCAAGGATATGATATTGACTATGTTCCTGGATGGGACTGCCACGGCCTGCCGATCGAATGGAAAATCGAAGAGAAATATAAAAAAGCAAAAAAGAATAAAGATGATGTGCCAACAAAAGAATTCCGACAAGAATGTCGCGACTTTGCCCAACATTGGGTTGGCATTCAAACGGATGAGTTTCAACGCCTCGGCGTGATGGGTGATTGGGATTCTCCCTACCTAACAATGACCTTTAAAAATGAATCTGCAATCGTCTCAGAAATCTTAAAGTTTCTGATGAATGGCGCCTTGTACAAAGGAGTGCGTCCGGTTATGTGGTCTGTTGTTGAAAAAACAGCACTTGCAGATGCCGAGGTTGAGTATAAAGACCACAAGTCAGATACAATTTATGTAAAGTTCCCGATTGTTGAGACAAAAAAAGAATCCCTCAAAGGTGTTAATGTTGTCATTTGGACAACGACACCTTGGACAATTCCAGGCAACCGTGCCGTCGCTTACGGTGAAGAAATTGACTACTGCGTTGTTGAAATTCAAGAGAAAAGTGAAGAATCAATTGTTACGATTGGTGACAAAATTATTCTAGCAAAAGCCCTCATTGAAAAGGTCACAGAAGAGATTGGTATCACCAAACATGCTATTACTGAGCACTTTACTGGCGCGGACCTTGCCGGCACAATATGTGCCCACCCTTTCCGTGGTCACGGTTATGACTTTGATATTCCCGCGTTGTCTGCAGACTTTGTGACAACAGATCAAGGAACAGGCATCGTTCATATTGCACCTGGCCATGGTGCAGACGACTTCTTGCTTGGAAAAGAAAACAATATTGAGATCCCACAAACTGTTGGTGATGACGGGCTGTATTATGAGCATGTTCCTATGTTCGCAGGCCATCATGTTTACAAGGCAAATACCCCTGTTTGCGAGGAATTGAGCGCACTAGGAATGTTAGCTCATCAAGGCAGCCTAATGCATAGCTATCCTCACTCTTGGCGCTCAAAGGCACCATTGATTTTCCGCACAACACCACAATGGTTTATCAGCATGGAGAACACGGGATTGCGAGAAACCGCTTTGAGTGAAATTGATAAAACTGAATTTGTTCCCGAAGGTGGCCGCAACCGTCTCCGTTCAATGGTTGAACAAAGGCCTGACTGGTGCATTTCACGTCAACGTGCATGGGGCGTTCCAATTGCGCTTTTTGTCCACAAAGAAACAGGTGAACCCTTGAAGGATGAAGCAATCAACCAACGCATTATCGATATTTTTGCAAAAGAAGGCTGTGATTGCTGGTTTACAGAAGGTGCTGAGTATTTCCTTGGCGATGCATATGATGCAAATGACTATGAAATGTCAAAAGACATTGTTGATGTTTGGTTCGAAAGCGGATCAACGCATGCTTTTGTCATTGAGGACCGCGAACCAGACCGCACACCTATCTCTCTTTATCTTGAAGGATCTGACCAACATCGTGGCTGGTTCCAGTCTTCTCTTTTAGAAAGTTGTGGAACACGTGGTCATGCGCCGTACACATCCGTCCTGACACACGGATTCGTTATGGATGGCAAAGGTTATAAAATGTCAAAATCCATGGGAAATGTTGTCTCTCCACAAGATGTTTTGAAAAAATATGGCGCAGATATTATGCGTCTTTGGGTTGTTGGATCTGACTATTCTGAAGACTTGCGTGTCGGCGATGAAATCCTGAAACAGCATGCAGATAAATACCGCCGGATTCGCAACACATTGCGCTATCTTCTTGGCGCATTAAACGACTACAAGCCGAATGATGAGATAAACCTAGATCAAATGCCAGAACTTGAAAAGTGGGTTCTACATCAGACATATACATTGAATCAAAATTTGGAAAAATGGGCGCAAGAATATAATTTTCATAGTTATATCACCGCTGTTCACGACTTTTGTTCTGGCCCCTTGTCTTCTATCTATTTTGATATCCGCAAAGACACACTTTACTGTGACGCCCTAGATAACGTTAAACGCCAAAGTGCCCTCGCAGTGATGAACATTGTTTTTGACTGCCTCACAAAATGGCTAGCGCCGATTCTCTGCTTTACGGCTGAAGAAGCATGGTCTCATCGCCATGGTCAGGATGCCAGCATACACCTTCAAGACATGCCAAATCTTTCTGAGTCATTTAAAAATGATGTTATTAATGATAAATGGCAGTGTGTTTTCGATGTTAGAAAGCGTGCAATGGAAGTTTTGGAAGAAATGCGCAGCGAAAAACATATTAAATCTGGCCTTGAAGCATCGCTTGAAATTGGCCTTCCTAGTGACTTTATGCAAATGCTTGAAGATGTTCCTTTCGCTGAAGTTTGTATTGTTTCAACTGCAAATATCTCGAAAATTGATGGAGAAGCAAACTTTTCTGTCACTGCGACAAAGGCGAATGGACAAAAATGTGAAAGATGTTGGAATATATTGGAGGAAGTTGGTACACTACAATCACACTCCACGCTTTGTCATCGCTGTGGAGATGCGGTTGATAAACTAAGTGCATAGGCTTCTTCATGGAACATATCGACGAACATAACTGGGAAGACAAAACGACGATCACGTTTTCGACCTGGCTTATGACCTTCGCTGACATGTTGTCACTGATGTTAACGTTCTTTGTTCTTATTTACTCAATGACAGTCACACAAGAAGATTTCTGGGATGGCCTATCCAACAGTTTCGCGACGACATTTATTCATTCAAATCGTATTATTCCAACAAAAGAGCTTGGCGACAACGACACCCCCATCACATTCCAAGAAGTTGATGCAGATCTTAAATACGTTGCTAACATTCTTAAAATGCACTTTAGAAAACACAAAGATCTTGGGGATGCTTATTTTCAGATTGATGACGAAAGACTGGTCATTTCATTGCCCAGCAAAGTTTTATTTGCTTCGGGGTCTGATAATCTAAAAAAAGCAGGAAAAAAAGCCTCCTATATTGTCGCCAACATTCTCAACAATATTAATGTATCTGTTGAAGTATATGGGCATACAGACTCGACACCAACAAAAGGCCACCACTGGCCAACCAACTGGGAGCTTTCTCTAGACCGTGCCATTTCTGTTGCTCACCAACTAAAAGAGAGTGGATACCTAAAGCCCGTAAGTGCCCGAGGCCTTTCTTATTTTCAATCTCAAAACTATGAAAAACCTAAAAACCCTTTTGATCTTGATGGCCTTAACATGAAAGATCAGCAAGCGCGTCGCGTTGACATTGTTATTAAACCCTACGTTCCAAATGGCTAGAAAAAACCTTGTACTCTTTTTAATCGGAATTTTTTCTTTCCTGCTTATTTCTAGCAGCGGATTTGCTGACTCTTCAAAACTTTTTATCCGCCTTATTAAACATGATCATTTTGACCGCCTTGTCTTTGATTGGCTTGATCCAACAGGCTATGAACTTTCTCAGCAAGGGGAGATGATCACGATCTTTTTTGATCGTACAACAGACATGTCTTCCGAGAGTTTCCGAGAAAAACTTCCCAATACAATACAAAGTATTGACTTCATCGATACAGATGAAGGACTTGGCGTTATTTTGATGCTGTCAGACGATGTGCAGGCACGCTCTTTTCGCTTCCAAACAAAAATCATGATTGATGTATTCAGCGAACGAAAACAAGATGCCATGGTTCCAGACGAAATAGAAATTAAAAAAAAAATAGAGAATAATATATCTATAACACCCGACAATGCCCTCCGGCGAAACGAAACGTTAACCATTTCAACATCCATTTCAGGAACAGGAATGGCTGTCTTTAAAAGAAATGGTTATTTATGGATTGTCTCAGATGAAGTCATTTCACTTGATCGTTTAAAAACAAAACTAGAAAACACCAAAGATAAAATCCAACGCATTCCCGCCTCTTCTGGAACAGCATTCCGCCTTCCTTTGTCACCAAACCTTAGCACAAGCGTGAGTAAGCGTAAAAATAATTGGATCCTGTCTATTAAGTCTGAAGAAGCACGGCCTAAAACAATTATCCCTGTCATTGCAAAAACAGAAAATGACATTTTTTTGAAAGAGGATAATCTTTCACGCCCCATTACGATTACCGATCCTGAAGGTGGTTATAAATTATATATTATTCCTGCGGGGACAGCCGATCATGGCGTTGAAGGAAACCGTGACTTTATTGCCTTTGATCTTAACGCAACATCGCAGGGCATTGTGATCATCCCTCAAATCACAGGCGTGACGATTCGAAAAGAAGATGACGGTGTTTTAGTGACACGTCAGGATGGTCTTTTGTTATCGCTTTCTTCGATTGCTGAAGATGACATGTTTAATGGCAAGCTTTTTGACCTGAAAAAATGGCAAGATATTGGAAAAAGTGAAACGGCAATATCTTATGCAAAACAAGAGCAAGAAACACTTTTAAAAACAGCAAAAACGCCACTTGAAGAAAGAGGAAATATGCGTCTCAAATTTGCGAAGCTTGTTTTCTCGCATGGATTCTGGGATCAAGCAATGGCCGCAATGAAAGCCGCTGCAATAGATGACACAGAAATAGAGAAGCTCCCTCATTACAAATCAATTCGCGCCGCCAGCAACTTTTTGGCAAGGCGATATGATGAATCTACAGAAGAATTTAATGAATTACGTGCTAAATACAGCGGCGAAGAGCTTTCACTCTGGCTAGGGGGTATTGCAGGTGAGACAGGTCAATGGGAAAAAGCATTAGAATACTTTCAAACAGCAGATACGATTCCATCATATTATCCAGCCCCTTACCAAGTAAGATTTGCTTCAATTATTGCGGAAACATTCATTAAAAACGGTCAAATTCAACCAGGACTTGCCTTTTTGAAAGGCCTTCTTGCAAAAAAATCAAATGCCGAAGAACGCTATCGCTTTTTAAAAGGCAAACTTCACATGCTTGAAAAACGCCCAGATGATGCGATCCGTGAATGGGAAGGCATAGAGAACTCAAAAGACAAATGGATTCGTGCACATTCCAAGTTTCACCTGACAAACGCCTTGCTGCAACAAAATCGGATCAAACGCCCAGAAGCGATCAAAAGGCTTGAAAGGCAGCGCTTTGAATGGCGCGGTGACGAGCTTGAATTTACGATGCTAACCCGCCTTGCTGACCTTTATTTGGAAGAAAAAAACTATAGAAAAGGAATGGACATGCTGCGTGAAGCGGCGCTTAACTTCCCGAATCATCCCGAAACCGTTAATGTCACAAAAAAACTAACAACTTTGTTTAAAAAACTTTTCCTTGAAAATGAAGCTGACAACATAAAGCCTTTACAGGCCCTTGCTCTTTTCAACGATTTTCGGGAACTGATTCCTGTTGATGATGAAGGAAACAAAATTGTTCAAAATATGGCAAAGAGACTTATTAACGTAGAGCTTTTTGACCGTGCAGCACTTCTTCTTGAACACCAAATAAACTATCGCCTATATGGGGTTGAACGCGCAGCTATTGGCGCAAAACTAGCCGAAGTATATCTTTTGTCAGGAGAGGCAGACAAGGCTCTCAGCACCTTGCAGGTCACTTACTTCATAGACCTTCCCAAAAAAGTTTCTCAGAGGCGAGATCTTATTATTGCGCGTGCGTATATCCAAAAGAAGAATTACAAAAGAGCCTTAAAAACAATTCGTCGCAACAAGTCACGTGAAGCGCAAATTTTGCGCGTTGAAATGTTTTGGAAAACACAAGACTGGAAAAATGCAGCTAAGTATTTGAAGATATTAATTGGTCGACCTAAAAAACCGCTTGATAATGAATCGCGAGAACTCATTGTAAACCTTGCTGTTGCACTTGCCCTAAGCGATAATGAAAAAGGCCTTAATCAACTTCACAAAACATATAGCAAGCATATGAAAGACGGCTATTTAAGTTCTGACTTCCAAGCATTAACATCTCCAAAAAGAGAACTGAAAGACTTTAATGAATTTATTAAGCGGTATGATACGATCAATAAATTCGAAAAGTTTATCGAGAAGTATCATGATCGAACCAACAAACCAATGACTCAAAAAGAGCCTGAAGAAAAAAAGGAAGATAAGACCACCTAAAGGTAATATTCATGCATTGGCATGAAGCCATTAAAACCTTTTGTCGCATATGTTGTGGTGTATGCTCCTGCATTTGGAAAGACAACAAGGTCACCCTCTTCCAAAGTTACCGGCAACTCATAATTCATCCGATAAATCACATCTTCACTGTCACATGTTGGCCCCGCTAAAACAGCGTGGCTATGTGGGTCCGCGTCTTTTTCTGTAAGAATATTATACTCTATCGCATTACCACAGGCTTCAATCAATCCTGAATAACGGCCTATATCAATATAGACCCATCTTTTATTTGTTTTTTGACGAACACAGGCCAAAACAACCTGGCTGAAAATAACACCTGCATCAGCAACAATAGCGCGACCAGGCTCAATCATAATTTCCAACTCTGAAAAACGTGACAAGCGCTCACTTAAGAAATGATAAATATCACTTATATATGATGGAATCGGATCTATTTCTTTACGATAAGCAGCAGGCAATCCACCACCTAAATTAATCATTTTTAATACAATATCTTTGCTTTCCAAATCACCAAAAAGCTCAGCCACATCTGTCAGCGCACGATCCCAAGCACGCGGGTCACGTTGTTGAGAACCCACATGGAAAGATACGCCCAACGGCGTAACGTCCAAATCCACAGTTTTTTGCATGAAAGCGCTGGCCTCTTCAACGCTACACCCAAATTTCTCCTGCAAAGGCCAGTCTGACCCTGTGCAATCCACATCTAAGCGACAAAAAACATTCGATCCTGGGGCATTTTTTGCAATTTTTATAAGCTCTTCTTCACTGTCAAAAACAAACAACCTGACCCCTAATTCGTAAGCCAGTCGAATAGATTCCGAGCTTTTAACAGTATTGCCAAATGATATATTTTGAGGGTCTGCACCTGCATCCACACACATTCGCACTTCTTCTATACTTGCAGCATCAAAAAACGCACCCAACGAAACAAGGCGTTTTAGAACCTGAGGCGCAGGATTGGCCTTAACTGCATAATAAACCTTTAAATGAGGGTGCTCAGAAACAATTTCATTATAGTTTTTGTTAACCTTGTCCAAGTCAAAAACAAGGCATGGTGTAGGCCTTTTTTCTTGCGACCAGAACGCCCATATTTTTTCATTTATCTGCATAACGTACAAAGCCTTTAAACACGTCAAAAAGCACAATTAATATGTATTTAAAAATAAATCTACTCTTTTCTATTTTTTCTTATTGTCGGTCACTTAAAAGTAGTGTAAGAGTTTCTTCCTTTTTCAATTTTACTATTTAAGGGTGTAAATGAATGGATACAGATAACCATTTAGCGCTTGTTGCTAATGATTGGCCTGATACGGATAACGATAAAGACTTTTTCATTCGTCGTGGTGGAAAAGAATATGCAGGAACACATTTGATTATTGACCTTTGGGGTGCCGAAAATCTAGATAGTCTAGAGATTATGGAAAATGCCATGAAAAAAGCCATTGAGGAGTCAAAAGCAACATTACTCCACATTCACCTACACCATTTCACCCCAAATGGTGGCATTTCAGGCGTTGCGGTCTTAGCTGAATCACACATCAGTGTTCATACATGGCCCGAGCGTAATTATGCGGCTTTTGATGTCTTTATGTGTGGAGACGCCGAGCCTGAAAAATGTGTTGCTGTTCTTCAAAAAGCATTTATGCCAAGCAAGACGCTTGTGGACACTGTTTTAAGGGGCGAAGTTCAATCATAATGAGCAACTGGTTCTCTGAAAGTTTATACAACAGTATTTCGCAGAAGTTTGAAATCAAAAAAACACTCTTCGAAGGCAGAAGTGACTTTCAAGATGTTTTGCTTTTTGAAAATGACCGTTTTGGTAAAATGATGGCACTTGATGGTATTGTACAAACATCCACGTCGGATGAACACTGCTATCATGAAATGCTTATCCACGTTCCTTTCTTTTTTCATGGAAATGTGCAACGTGTTCTGATTATTGGTGGTGGTGATGGCGGCACGCTGCGAGAAGCCTTAAAACATAAAACGATTACTTATGCAAAAATGGTCGAGATTGATGGTCTTGTTGTTGAACAGTGCAAAAAACATTTGCCAGAAATATCTTGTGGCGCCTTCGATGACCCTCGCACAGACTTATTGATTGGAGATGGCGTCAAATATATGGCAGAAACAAGTGATATGTACGATGTCATCATTGTTGATTCTAGTGACCCTGTTGGGCCTAATACTGATCTTTTTGGGGAAAGCTTCTACAAGAACTGCAAAAAAAGACTTAATCAAAACGGCATTCTGATTACGCAGAATGGCGTTCCATTCCTACAGCCGACAGAGCTTAAAGAAAGCTGCGCCTTCTTTAAAAGCTTCTTTCAAGATGCTTCTGCTTACCTGACTGCTGTTCCTGCATATTATGGTGGGTACATGGCGCTGGGGTGGGCGACAGACAATACTGCATTGCGCAAAACACCTTTGGAAACGATCAAAGAGCGCTTTGAAGCATCTGAGGTTTCAACAAGGTTTTACACACCAGAATTAAATATCAGCAGCTTCATGCATCCAAAGTTTATCAAAGAATTAATTGATGCCTCTTAATGAAGACTTTTTCTTCATTTTTAAGATAACCTTAATTCTACCAGGGTGGCCCTCTTCAAGGCCTATTAAAAGGTGAGATGGATCAACGGCCCTGTCAATCAATCGCCTCACTAAAACACCTGCACGCTTCACATTGACTTGACGGCTAGCCTTGTTTGCATAAGAAGAAATGCCAAAAACAAATTCGGCTTGTACATATTCACCTTGACCATATGTTTTTAACAAACCCTCTGACAGAAGATCTAAGAAGCGTTCACGGCTTTCATTGATCTCAAGCTCACGACCAGAGTGATAATTAAAAATATTCACTGCGGGCAATGTTAGGACAACACCCTCTTCACGCAACTCTGTTATATCAAGTGATTTTTTCTCACTTTCTTCAAACAAATAAGAGAACTGTTTAAAAAAACGGTCATCAATACTTGTTCCACCAAGACCTTTAAGTTTGTCAGCGTTAACATTTGCATCTGTCAAAAGAGAAGTTGCTTGGCCTAAAAAAGCGGATTTTAATCCCGACTTAACGCCCATAGATTTGTTTTCTGAAATTGTCGACTGCGACACCAAAACAACGAAAAAGGCAAACAGAATAAGATAAAGAGCAACGAGAGTATAACTAAATTGTTTTTGTATGAGTACTTCCTCAATTTTTTCTTGAATAAACTTTTCTGTTTTTAGATCACTAGTCATCTAAGTCAGCCAATAACTTATCAACATCATCCTGCCCCATCCCTTGGCCGTCCAATTGAGGCCCGTTCATCAGGTCAGCATCTGTTAGTTCTTTTTTCTCCATCAAGGGCGCAACATCGGCACTTTTCTCATCAGAGCTTGTACCTTCTAGCAACTTTGCCAACGACACCTCAATAAACTTCATCACATCAATCACCTTATTGATGCGCTGTCCTGTTATGTCTTGAAAGGTACAGGCTTCATAAATCTGAGTCACTTGATGTGTTATTTTCTCAGCAGCCTCTTTGTCAGGAATGGTATTTGCAACACTTTCTATTTCTTCACAGCGATCCATAATCGTGCCTGTTGCTTTTTCTGTTGCTGCGACAACAGCATCTAGCTCATCTTTTGCCTCTAAAAACTTATCTTGTTCTGGATTCTCTGACTTAATAGACGAGATTTCTTTCTTTGCATTGTGGATAAAGTCCGACATTGCCTGTATTTCTTGATAAACATCCATACTCACCCCTTCCCATAAATGACCTTAAAAAACGCCAATAACCGTTGTTAGTTTCTGTTTTAACGTTTGCGCGTTGAAGGGCTTAATGATGTAATTCGAAACGCCTGCTTTCTTTGCTGCGACAACGTTTTCGACTTTACTTTCTGCTGTGACCATCACAAATGGTAAGTCCTTCATCCCTTCATCTGCACGCACTTGCTTCAGAAGATCCATCCCTGACATTGGCTCCATGTTCCAATCAGAAATAACAAGGTCATAGCCACCTTCTTCTTTTAGTTTCTTAAATGCTTCTGATCCATCAGACGCCTCTTCAATATTTGAAAAACCCAACTGTTTAAGCAAGTTTCTAATAATACGAAGCATCGTTTTGTAATCATCCACAATAAGGATTTTCATGGACATATCTACTGACATTGAA
Source organism: Alphaproteobacteria bacterium (assembly GCA_030425825.1). Lineage (GTDB taxonomy): Bacteria > Pseudomonadota > Alphaproteobacteria > JAUHZY01 > JAUHZY01 > JAUHZY01. The sequence continues at coordinate 189,551 of JAUHZY010000001.1, read as the reverse complement.
AGACTCCTCTTTTTTCAAAGGGTTATAAATTTAAGTTGCGAACTCTGCACTTGTGATACTATTATGTGGCTTCGATTCACTCAAGATCAAAACATATTTTTTTCAATTTATCATGGCATCTTGTTGTATCAGTGTGCTAACTTTCGGGGAACATCCGAAAAACAATTTATCAGAGGGGTATAAACGTGTTTGGAAGCTTACTTGGAATGTTTTCTGCCGATATGGCAATCGACTTGGGAACGGCGAATACTGTCGTTTATGTTAAAGGACGTGGAATTGTTTTAAACGAACCATCTGTAGTTGCCATTTCTTCTATGAAAGGACGCAACCAAGTTGTTGCTGTCGGAGATGAAGCTAAGCTTATGTTAGGAAGAACACCCGGAAACATTCAGGCCATTCGCCCTTTGCGTGATGGTGTGATTGCTGACTTTGAAGTTGCAGAAGAAATGATCAAACACTTCATTCGGAAGGTGCATAATAGACAAAGCTTTGCCAGACCTCAGGTTATTATCTGTGTGCCATCTGGCTCAACAGCTGTTGAACGCCGTGCGATTCAAGATTCTGCTGAAAGCGCTGGCGCACGACGCGTCTTCTTGATTGAAGAGCCTATGGCCGCAGCAATTGGTGCAGGACTTCCTGTGACCGAGCCAACAGGATCAATGATTGTTGATATTGGTGGTGGAACAACAGAAATCGGCGTCTTGTCGCTTGGTGGAATTGTTTATTCACGCTCTGTCCGTGTTGGTGGAGACAAAATGGATGAAGCTGTTATCAATTACATTCGTCGCATGAACAATCTTTTAATCGGTGAAAGTAGTGCCGAGCGTATTAAAAAGCAAATTGGAAGCGCCGCTGCGCCAAAATCTGGCAAAGGCCGCGAAATGACTATCAAGGGTCGCGACTTGATGGAAGGTGTACCAAAACAAATCGTTGTGACCGAGAAACATATTTCTGAAAGCCTTGCAGAACCTGTTGGCGCTATTATAGAAGGCGTCAAGGTTGCGCTTGAACACATTGCACCAGAGCTTGCTGCTGATATTGCTGACAAAGGCCTTATTTTGACAGGTGGTGGCGCGCTTCTTTCAAACTTAGATCAAGTTTTGCGTGACAGCACCGGACTACCTGTTTCAATTGCAGAAGATCCCCTTTCTTGTGTTGCCCTAGGGACAGGACGTTGCCTGGAAGAAATGCGCACACTAAAAAGTGTTCTTGTCGATGGTTATTAATTTATAAGGTTAGCCTGTGCCTTCTTATAAGGAGATATTTGGAGCCAGCTCAAGGTCGCGAGTGGCGCGCAGGACCGCGATTCAACGCATCTTATTCCTTATTATTTTTGTCATTGGCCTTGGCCTTTTAGCATATTCACGAATCAACAAAGACTTTTCAACATCGCTAAAAACAGGATTTTATGACCTTGCCGCACCTGTTATCAACACGTTGATGGAGCCTGTTTACTTTGCATCCTCCGTCGGAGAAGAAGCGAAAAACCTTGTCGACTTAAGAGAAGAAAACACAAGACTGGCCAAAGAAAACCTCAAGTTACAATACTATAAATCGCAAGTCAGCCGATTGCGTACAGAAAACACTGAGTTGCGCAAGCTTCTAAGCTTCGTTCCAGATGCACCTTCAAAATCAATCGCTGCACGTGTTATTGCAACCTCAAGCAGCTCATTTGTAAAAAGCGTTCTTATCAATGCAGGACAGCGCCAAGGCATATCAAATGGTGATAGTGCCATTTACAATGAAGCCCTTATTGGTCGAGTTGTTGAAACAGGAAAAAACTCTGCACGCGTTTTGCTTCTTACAGACATTAGCTCGCGGATTCCTGTTATGATCGAAGGGACAAGGGACCGAGCAATTCTTGCGGGGAACAACACAGCTTCACCACCATTAAAATATCTTTCTGCAACAAACAATGTTGAGATCGGACAGCTTGTTATAACATCTGGACATGGCGGTATTTTCCCAGCGGGACTTATGATTGGGCATGTCAGCAAAATATCTGAAAAAAATGTGCAGGTAAAACTTATCGCCAATCCTGATTCCGTTGACTATGTACGTATTTTTAACTTTGGGCTGAATGGAGTGATTGACCTAAAAAAATGAAAATAGAACGCTATAAGCCACCACATCAAAGAAGACTGGAAAATATATGGCATCATGCAATGCCCACCCTAACTCTTGCCGCTCTAACCATTATTTCTATCCTGCCCTTGCCCATTCCAAACTACCGCTTTTTTACACCTGACTTATCTTTGCTAGCGATTTATTATTGGTGCATTTACCGCCGCGACCTTATTCCTCTCCCTTTATGTTTTGCAATGGGTGTGTTCGAGGACTTATTTGATGGTTATCAGATTGGTATTAACGCTTTTATTTTCTCCATCGTCTTTTTAACAACAACGACAAGGGCACGTTTCTTTAGAAAACAAAAGTATCAAATCCTTTGGGCTGGCGCAGCTGCTTTGTGCTTTCTCGCGACATTATTAGAATGGGTATTAAGAGAAGCATTCTTGACGGACCATGTTACATTAACGCTTCAAAGTTTTATTAACGCTGGGTTAAGTGGGCTTCTTTTCCCGCCACTTAGCATCCTACTTTCAAAAATTCAAAAAACAGCGCCAGTACGTGTTCATTAGCTTTATTTATTCGCCCCCTTACATGCTGGGGACTTTATAAGCGAGGCCTTTTTTGTTTCAAACTCTGTTAATGTTAGCGCCTGAATTCCCAACGCATGAATATCACCAATGACAGACTTCAAACTCTCTTGAACCGTCCGGTGTCTTGCAATAAGAGGTTTCCCTTCAAAAATATCACTCACCAACAATACACGAAAATGAGACTCCGTCGCAGGACCTGAGTGAAGATGGCTTTCATTTAAAACGTCAAGATAGTCAGGAGAAAAATCCTGCGTCAGCTTGTCTTGTATTTTTTGTTCTATTTTCATCTTTTGTCACCCGCAATACTTTGATAGTTTAAGCGTTACTATGACAAAATTACAAAAGCAACCCAAAATCACGCCAATGATGGCGCAGTTTTTTGAAATCAAGCAACAATATCAAGATTGCTTGCTTTTTTTCCGCATGGGTGATTTTTATGAACTTTTCTTTGAAGATGCTGAGAAAGCAGCACCGGTTTTAGATATCAATCTAACAAAGCGCGGCAAACATCTTGGTGAAGATGTTCCTATGTGCGGCGTTCCGTTTCACTCTTCAGAACCCTACTTAAACAAGCTTATTCGCGAAGGTTTCAAGGTAGCCATTTGTGACCAAGTGGAATCGCCAGAAGAAGCAAAAAAACGTAAATCGATCGTTCGCCGTGATGTCGTCCGTATTGTAACACCTGGAACACTTACAGAAGACGCCTTACTAGATGCCCGCAAACATAATTACTTAGTCTCTATTGTAAAACAGTTTAAGAATATCGCGATAAGCTGGGTTGACCTTTCTACGGGAGACTTTCATACCAAACAAGTTTCTTTTGGTGAATTGCTTGAGTCTATTGATCGCCTCTCCCCAAGTGAAATCGTTTTACCTGAAAAGCTTTACCAAGATAACAGCTACTTTGAGCTTCTAACACCATGGCGTGGCAAGCTAACAGTTCAGTCTGACGTGCGATTTAATAAAAAAAGCGCAGAAAAGACAATTCTCGCACATTTTGATATTTTAACGTTAGAATCCTTCGGGCAATTCAGTGATGTTGAGACAATCGCAGCAGGCAGCCTGCTCGACTATGTTCAATTAACACAAAAAGGCAAAGCCCCTCACTTGAAAGCTTTGTCACGTCAATCACAAAAAGATTACCTGCAAATTGACCCTGCAACACGCCGAAATCTAGAATTAATGCATTCCCTCTCTGGGTCAAAAAAAGGAGGGCTGATTCATCAAATTGACAAGTGCATTACAGCGACAGGTAGCCGTCTTTTGTCGACCCACCTGCTAAACCCTCTAACAAATGTTGCGACCATTGAAAAACGCCTTGATCATATTTCATGCTTTGTTGATCATGCAGAAACCCGGCTTGAAGTCAGAAACATACTGAAAAACTATCCCGATGTAGAACGCGCCTTTTCACGCATATCTATCGGCCGTGCAGGGCCTAGAGACCTAGGAAACGTGCGCGACGGACTAAGAGTTATTCTTGCTTTAAAAAGTTTTCTTTTGACGAAGGTTGATGCTTTTCCAGCCCCTGTTCAAGAAACCATTCATAAAATTAGCAATCATCACAATTTTTTAGATGAGCTTGAACAAACATTAATGGATGAGCTTCCCTTTCTTGCAAGAGATGGTAAAATCATACGCCCAGGATTCGCGCCTCACTTAGATCATATCCGCTCGCTACGCGACGAGTCACAGCGCATTATCAAGGCGCTGCAAGAAAAGTACCGTGCCGACACAGGCATTGCGTCACTTAAGGTGAAACACAATAATGTTATTGGTTATCATGTTGAGGTTCCACCATCACACGCATCGAAAATGCATGAGCCTTTTATTCATCGTCAAACACTTGGGAACTCTGTGCGCTTTACAACAGCAGAGCTTGTCGAACTAGAAGAAGACCTCGTTCAATCCGAAGAAAAAACACTGGCCATTGAACTTGAGATTTACCACACGCTGATTGAAAAGACACTTCAAAACATAACAGAAACGGTCCAAAGCATTCGTTCCTTGGCGCAAATCGACTGTTTTTCTGCACTTGCAGAAGTAGCTGCCAAAAACAACTTTGCACGACCAACCATCAAAGCTGACTCCCAAGAACTTAACATCAGACAAGGTCGCCACCCTGTTGTTGAAGCATTTCTGGGTAATGAGCAGAACTTTGTTTCAAATGATTGCACAATGGACGAAGAGGAAAATCTTTGGCTTATATCTGGGCCAAACATGTCAGGAAAAAGTACCTTTTTGCGACAAAACGCACTGATTGTTATCTTGGCACAAATGGGAAGCTTCGTTCCAGCAGCATCTGCCACAATTGGTATCGTTGACAAAGTTTTCAGCCGCGTTGGCGCCTCTGACGACCTAGCCTCTGGCAGATCTACGTTCATGGTAGAAATGGTAGAAACAGCAACCATCCTGAACCAAGCGACAGAAAACTCTTTTGTTATCTTGGATGAAATTGGTCGTGGTACAGCAACCTTCGACGGCCTTTCGATCGCGTGGGCTGTAACTGAGCACCTTCACAATACGAACAAATGTAGAGTTTTATTTGCAACACATTATCACGAGCTAAACTTATTAAAAGACACCCTCAAGCGCCTTGCCTGTTATAGCCTACAAATCAAGGAATGGGATGAGAAAATTATTTTCTTACACAAAATTGTTAAAGGTGAAGGCAATCACTCATACGGTATCAACGTTGCTGCCCTTGCAGGACTGCCGAAGAAAGTTATCTCACGTGCAAAAGTGATTTTAGAAAAAATAGAGAGCGAGCAAAACGTCAAAAACAAAATATCTGACCTCCCTCTTTTTGGAGAAGGCCCTTTTTCTTCAAAAAGTGATGAAATTAGCACAAGCCAGGAAAAGCAGAAAAGCTATATAGAGGAAAGAATAGAAGCCATACGCCCAGACGAGCTAACGCCGAAGGCGGCCCTGGAAGTCATATATGAACTAAAAAAAGCCACCGAGTAATTGACTACTCGCCGTCATTTTCTCCATGAATAGAGCCTAGTGTTTTGATAAGCTCCATGACTTTTTTCCGTGCAGCCAGGTTTTTTATCTTATAGTAGTTTCTAACAAGATCAATCGTCTCTTTTTTCTCTAAGAGGTTTACACTCCAAGTATCTGACTGACCTTCTGCCACTTTATTGCCAGCAGTTGTGGAATCAAGCTCCTCAAAAAAGAAAGATACTGGAACCTCTAGAATTTTACTTAATTCATAAAGCCTACTTGCACTGACACGGTTGGATCCACGCTCATACTTTTGAACTTGCTGGAAAGTGAGCCCCAAGGCGTCTGCCAGTTTTTCTTGGCTCAGCCCCAAAAGAGAGCGTCGCAAACGCAACCTTGAACCAACATATATATCGACTGGATTTGGAGAGGTTTTTTTCTGTGCTTTAGTCAATTTATTTTCCTTTTACATTGTTTTTTTCTTTTAAAGAACCTTCATCATACTATAAACTATACAGAAACATCAACACCGTATGCATTTTGAAATAGCCTTTGATGCTTAAATTAAATTACTTTATGAGATTAATGTCAACTTATAATTTCAATTTGTAATTTTTTTTTTATTGATTTGATACCTAAAGTCATTTTAAACCTATTATATTATGAAAAAACCATGCGACCGACTTAAATGGGCAAGATTGCACAAAGGGTATACAACTGCAAAGCACTTCGCAGACACTCATGATGTGCCTCAATCTACATATGCCAACCATGAAATGGGCAAGAGAGAACTTCGCCTTAAAGTTGCAGAAAGATATGCGCTCTTTTTAGACATTGACCCGATCTGGCTATTAACTGGGGACGCAAGATATCAGCCTTCTTTTCTTGGCAAAAATGTAGATGAAAACGAGAAACATGCTATTAGAAAAAACATTGCTGACTTGAACTTTCTTGATACAGACATTGATCCAAGTGCTTTTTTTGATGAAGTATACACATCAATCGAAACACTTTTTTCTCAAGAAAAAGTTACTATTCCCGCAAGAGAGTTGGCAAAGATAGCGTACGAAAACTGCAATGAAATCATCAGCACAAGCGAGACTGTTGAGCAAGCGCGTGGGGCACTCAATTTTCTTGTCTCCCAAATCCAAGAGACCTGGACGAAGACACCAAAGAAAATAATAAATGCGGCATTAAACTTTTCTTATAGTCTAGAGACAAAAGAAAAAAGGCCCGCTTTAGCAAACAAAGAAAAGCCTATAAGAAAAAAGAAAGCTCAGAAATAAGACTTGAGCGCATCGACAAAGTTTTGAGGTGCGTCTTTATCTGCTCTCAAAAAAAGCTCTGGTTCAATCAATTCTAATTCCATCACTTTGAATATGTCACCAGACAAAACGCCGTCAACACGCGCATAAAGAAGGTCTTGATCCACAAGCTCTAAGACACCTCTTGCTTGATCAACGACATGCTTTGGAGCCGTTTTTTTCTCTACAGTGCCACCAAAATCTTTCAAGCTTCTAAACTCACCAGGCTTTGGGACCTTTCGAACGGAGTGGCTAAACTGCTTATTAAAGAAAACAAGAGACCACTCACCAGCAGCTATTTCTTTATAAAACTTTTGAACCATGAACTCATCGTCTTGCTCTAAAAGATCTAAAAACTTCTTTTCGAAGGCATTAATCTCATCACCCCCAGACAACTTATAGGTGTGATATGAGCCGCAAGAAATAACTGGCTTAATAACAATCTCATCTGTCATTAAGGCCTCTGACATCTGCTTTAAAGTTCGTTTTTGACCCTTTTTAACATACTTCGTTTCAATAACGCTTGCACCCTTCTCTGCCAAAGTGCGTAAATATCTTTTATTATAATTGTCACGGACAACAGAAAGAGGGTTCAAAACTTTAACGCCCAGACTGTTAATCCGCTCGAACCATACAAAGAAAGCTTCCGAGCGATCAATATAATCCCAAGGCGTTCGGATAAGCACAACATCATAGCTTTGCCAGTTGATTTTGTTATCTGACCAAACCGTGGCTTCCACATGCCATCCATCTGCTTCCAAAGCCCTAACGGCATGCATATCATCACGAATAATAAGTGAACCTTCATCAGATGCATCGAATTGCTGAACGCGTTCCGATGTTACCCATGCTATTTTTCTCATTTCTCCCTCCCTCAGAATATAATAGGAGCTTAGCAACAAGGTCAGCCTGCCAAAAACATAATACACTGATTTATAATATTTCTTTCCTTGAGAGAGGCTGAAATATAACTAAATACCTAAAAAGGTTCCTGTAAAAGAGGTTACTGCCTGGCCGCCTATTTGGACGCGATCGCCAGCAAGACTCAAAGAGAGTTCACCCGTTCTTGTAGAGGCTTGAAAGGCCTTAAGATCGCTCTTACCAAGTCTGCTAGCCCAAAAAGGTGCCAATACTGTGTTAGCACTCCCTGTAACAGGGTCCTCATTAACCTTTAATTTAGGAAAGAAGCCTCTGTAAATATAGTCATATCGAGGGTCATCTGATTGCGCAGTAATCAAAAAACCTTCTTTAGAAAGCTGAGATATTGCTAGAAAATCCGGCTTAAAGCCGACAACAGACTCTTCTGTCGGGAACAAAACAAGGCGGTCACGAACACTGTCCCCCACAAAATCAGGGTTAAAACCAACGATGGAGGCTGTCAACGCATCAACAGGCTCTTCTTTGGCAGGTTGTGCTGGGAAATCAAGATAAATGTCAGAGCCGCTTCTTTTTGCTGATAAAGGACCACTCTTAGAATCGAAGAAAATCTCGTTCTCCGTAGAAAACCCTTCAGAAAAAAGAATATGCGCTGCAGCTAATGTTGCATGACCACACAAATCAACTTCACTTCCAGGCGTAAACCAACGGATATGAAAACGGTTTTTGTCTACCTCTTTCACAAAAGAGGTTTCTGAAACATTCATCTCTGCCGCAATATTTTGCATCACAAAATCAGACAACACTTCATCTACAACATAAACACAAGCAGGATTGCCTTTAAAAACACTGTTTGTAAAGGAATCTACTTGCCAAAATTTCATGATATATTTCCAATGATTATCGTAAAATAAGATTTTTAAGTTTATACAACATTGTTCTTTGAAGAACCGGCAGCGACCTACTCTCCCGTGCCTTAAGACAAAGTACCATCGGCGCTGAGTGTTTTCACGATCCTGTTCGGGATGGGAAGGGGTGTACCCCACTCGCCAAAGCCACCGGCTCATCAAAAAACAACATTATATAAGATTGTATTTCAGTTTTTCCTTAAACATTCGACAAACGTTCATCTCTGTCCTCCGATGACGATCAAGCCGATGGAGCAATTAGTATTGGTTAGCTTCATGCATTACTGCACTTCCACACCCAACCTATCAACGTGGTGGTCTTCCACGGCTCTCATAGGGAATACTAGTTTCGAGACTGGCTTCCCGCTTAGATGCTTTCAGCGGTTATCCATTCCGTACTTAGCTACCCAGCGGTGCTCCTGGCGGAACAACTGGTACACCAGAGGTACGTTCACCCCGGTCCTCTCGTACTAAGGGCAACTTCTCTCAATATTCCAACACCCACGGCAGATAGGGACCGAACTGTCTCACGACGTTCTAAACCCAACTCACGTACCACTTTAAATGGCGAACAGCCATACCCTTGGGACCTGCTTCAGCCCCAGGATGTGATGAGTCGACATCGAGGTGCCAAACCTCCCCGTCGATGTGAACTCTTGGGGGAGATCAGCCTGTTATCCCCGGCGTACCTTTTATCCGTTGAGCGATAACCCTTCCACGAAGCGTTACCGGATCACTATGACCGACTTTCGTCTCTGCTCGACATGTCCGTCTCGCAGTCAGGCAGGCTTATGCCATTGCACGCTACAGCTGATGTCCGACCAGCCTGAGCCTACCATCGCGCGCCTCCGTTACCATTTAGGAGGCGACCGCCCCAGTCAAACTACCCACCATACAGGGTCCCGGATCCGGATAACGGACCTCGGTTAGAAGCACAAAACTAAAAGGGCGGTATTTCAAGGACGACTCCACAATGGCTAGCGCCACTGCTTCAAAGTCTCCCGCCTATCCTACACATTCATTTTCATACTTCACTGTAAAGTTGTAGTAAAGGTGCACGGGGTCTTTCCGTCTAACCGCGGGAACCCCGTATCTTCACGGGGAATCCAATTTCGCTGAGTTGATGTTGGAGACAGTGGGGAAGTCGTTACGCCATTCGTGCGGGTCAGAACTTACCTGACAAGGAATTTCGCTACCTTAGGACCGTTATAGTTACGGCCGCCGTTTACCGGGGCTTCAATTCAGTGCTTGCACACCTCCTCTTAACCTTCCGGCACCGGGCAGGCGTCAGACCATATACTTCGCCTTACGGCTTTGCATAGTCCTGTGTTTTTAATAAACAGTCGCTACCCCCTGGTATGTGCCCCCCACCCAAAGTTGCCTTCGAATGGGGCTCGCTTCTCCCGAAGTTACGCGAGTAATTTGCCTAGTTCCTTCAACATCATTCTCTCAAGCGCCTTGGTATACTCTACCAGTCCACCTGTGTCGGTTTGGGGTACGGTCTATATGCTGGAGCTATTTCCTGGGACTGATTCGCGGCCCACCCAATCCAATAAGGATGAACAACTTACTCAATCCGTCACTTCCAGCAGGTACAGGAATATTAACCTGTTTCCCATCGACTACGGCTTTCGCCCTCGCCTTAGGGGCCGACTAACCCTGCGCAGATTAGCTTTACGCAGGAACCCTTGGACTTTCGGCGACAGTGTCTCTCACACTGTTTGTCGCTACTCATGTCAGCATTCTCACTTCTGATATCTCCACCGGCCCTCACAGGTCCGGCTTCACAGACTTACAGAACGCTCCGCTACCGTGCATAAATGCACCCTAAGCTTCGGTATGTGGTTTTAGCCCCGTTACATTTTCGGCGCAAGGTGTCTTAACTAGACCAGTGAGCTGTTACGCTTTCTTTAAAGGATGGCTGCTTCTAAGCCAACCTCCTGGTTGTCTTGGACTCCTCACTTCCTTTGCCACTTAACCACAATTTTGGGACCTTAGCTGTAGATCTGGGCTGTTTCCCTTTCGACCTAGGACCTTAGCACCCTAAGTCTGTCTGCCGTGATTGTACTCTTCGGTATTCGGAGTTTGGTTAGGTTTGGTAAGGCTCGCGCCCCCCTAGCCCATCCAGTGCTCTACCCCCGAAGGTAATACACGACGCTCTACCTAAATAGATTTCGCGGAGAACCAGCTATATCCGAGTTTGATTGGCCTTTCACCCCTAGCCACAGGTCATCCCCCCATTTTTCAACATAGGTGGGTTCGGTCCTCCGGTGCGTGTTACCGCACTTTCAACCTGCCCATGGCTAGATCACTCGGTTTCGGGTCTCATCTATCTAACTCAGTCGCCCTATTAAGACTCGCTTTCGCTGCGCCTACACCTAACGGCTTAAGCTTGCTAGATAAACGAACTCGCTGACCCATTATACAAAAGGTACGCAGTCACCCTTGCGGGCTCCTACAGTTTGTAAGAATTTGGTTTCAGGGACTTTTTCACTCCCCTTATCGGGGTACTTTTCACCTTTCCCTCACGGTACTTGTTCACTATCGGTCATACAGGAGTACTTAGGCTTGGAGGGTGGTCCCCCCATGTTCAGACAGGATTTCACGTGTCCCGCCCTACTCGAAGACCTTATTGCTTTTTACCAGTACGGGGCTATCACCCACTATGGCTAACCTTTCCAGGTTATTCCTGTTGTTACAATAAGGCCATTGGCCTAGTCCGCTTTCGCTCGCCACTACTCACGGAGTCTCGTTGATTTCCTTTCCTCCGGTTACTTAGATGTTTCAGTTCACCGGGTTTGCTTCCTACACCTATGTATTCAGTGCAGGATACTCAATAAAGAGTGGGTTTCCCCATTCGGAGATCTGCGGATCAAAGGGTATTCGCCCCTCCCCGCAGCTTATCGCAGCGTATCACGTCCTTCATCGCCTCTGTATGCCAAGGCATCCACCAAATTCCCTTAAACGCTTGATCATCATCAGATGACAGAGAATGACGTTCGCCCCCCTTTTGTATGTTGGGGCGAACATCTCAACGTTTGCGGATGTTATATATTTGGAAAAACTGAAATTAACCTTTCAACAAAGAAGATATCTGTGCAAGACACTTCTTCTCTTGGTTAATCTCAAAAATCTTATTTACGATGTCAAAAATCTGGAAGTTAACACGAAGTTAACTTGAAAAAATCAGGAAAACTGAACTTTTCAAGGTAACTTTTTAGTTGGTGGAGCCGGACGGGATCGAACCGACGACCTCCTGAATGCAAATCAGGCGCTCTCCCAGCTGAGCTACGGCCCCAAAACTAACTATACCGAAGTTTGGTGGGCCAGGGAGGACTTGAACCTCCGACCTCACGCTTATCAAGCGTGCGCTCTAACCAACTGAGCTACTAGCCCTTATGACAAACTAAGCGCGCACAAAAATTAAGCGCGTGTGTTAACAAGTGAGCAGAAAAGATACGCCGACGGCGAGAACTAATTGTATATATATGTCTAAGATAAAATTAGCAGAAAGAGTCGAAACTCCGTCCGCATCCTTAGAAAGGAGGTGATCCAGCCGCAGGTTCCCCTACGGCTACCTTGTTACGACTTCACCCCAGTCGCTGACCCTACCGTGGTTGGCTGCTTCCTTGCGGTTAGCGCACCACCTTCGGGTAGAGACAACTCCCATGGTGTGACGGGCGGTGTGTACAAGGCCCGGGAACGTATTCACCGTGGCATGCTGATCCACGATTACTAGCGATTCCGACTTCATGCACTCGAGTTGCAGAGTACAATCCGAACTGAGACGACTTTTGGGGATTAGCTCCACCTCGCGGTATTGCTTCCCATTGTCATCGCCATTGTAGGACGTGTGTAGCCCAACCCATAAGGGCCATGAGGACTTGACGTCATCCCCACCTTCCTCCAGCTTATCACCGGCAGTCCCCCTAGAGTGCCCAGCCAAACCTGCTGGCAACTAGGGGCGAGGGTTGCGCTCGTTGCGGGACTTAACCCAACATCTCACGACACGAGCTGACGACAGCCATGCAGCACCTGTATCCGATCCAGCCGAACTGAAGAAATCCATCTCTGGAAATCGCGATCGGTATGTCAAGGGTTGGTAAGGTTCTTCGCGTAGCTTCGAATTAAACCACATCCTCCACCGCTTGTGCGGGCCCCCGTCAATTCCTTTGAGTTTTAATCTTGCGACCGTACTCCCCAGGCGGAGTGTTTAACGCGTTAGCTGCGACACTGAAAAGCTAAGCTTCCCAACGTCTAACACTCATCGTTTACGGCGTGGACTACCAGGGTATCTAATCCTGTTTGCTCCCCACGCTTTCGCACCTCAGCGTCAGTAATGGTCCAGATAGCCGCCTTCGCCACTGGTGTTCCTCCTAATATCTACGAATTTCACCTCTACACTAGGAATTCCACTATCCTCTCCCATACTCTAGTCTGCCAGTATCAAAGGCAGTTCCGGGGTTAAGCCCCGGGATTTCACCTCTGACTAAACAGACCGCCTACGCGCGCTTTACGCCCAGTGATTCCGAATAACGCTAGCCCCCTCCGTATTACCGCGGCTGCTGGCACGGAGTTAGCCGGGGCTTCTTCTGATGTTACCGTCACTATCTTCACATCTGAAAGAACTTTACAACCCTAAGGCCTTCTTCATTCACGCGGCATTGCTGGATCAGGGTTTCCCCCATTGTCCAATATTCCCCACTGCTGCCTCCCGTAGGAGTCTGGGCCGTGTCTCAGTCCCAGTGTGGCTGATCATTCTCTCAAACCAGCTACTGATCATCGTCTTGGTAGGCCATTACCCCACCAACAAACTAATCAGACGCGGGTCCATCTCTTGGCGATAAATCTTTTACCCGAAGGATTATACGGTATTAGCTCCAGTTTCCCGAAGTTGTTCCGTACCAAGAGGCAGGTCCCCACGCGTTACTCACCCGTCCGCCACTGTCTGCCATCCGAAGATGGTTTCTCGTTCGACTTGCATGTGTTAGGCATGCCGCCAGCGTTCATTCTGAGCCAGGATCAAACTCTCAAGTTAGTTTGACCTTAGTCTCAAACAAATCACAAAAACTTACTCATTAACTACCTCATATAAATACGAGGCAAATTAACGGTAGGATGTCTTAGTAAAAAAATGCTCAAGACTCAGGAATAAAAATTAATTAATCCCCGCCGCCTGCGCATCTTTTCTACTTCCAGATTCACTTGTCCAAAAAACGTTATGCCCACAAACCAAGTTAATGACTTAGTGGACATAAAAAATCCCAACCAAATTACGGCCGGGAGGGGAGTTATACGTCAATCAATCACCCCTGTCAAAGGGTTTTTACACTTTTTTTAAAGTTTTTTTCACTTATTAAAAAAAGCCTTGAAAGACAGTGGCATACAAGCACACAAAAAAAGCCTCAAAATTAGATCAACCCTGCAGCTTTAACTTTTTGGTAACAGCCCCTTAGAATATCGGGGAAAAAGAAAACATCTTTTTCTGAAAAAACACCTATGCAATGAGCATTTTTATAATTTGCTGACTGCACAACATCACGAAGCCGGTTAACCTGGTCCATGTTATGCAAAGAAGGGACAAGCGCACGCGCGCTAACAATCGCATGCTTATACAAAACATTTTTATGACTATCATCAACAACACCAAATGCAACGAGCTCATTCCAGGCCTGAGCAATATAATCCTTATCTTCTTCAATTTCTTCTGGCCACAACTCGACAGAAACAGGATACCCCCCTTCATCACTTCCCGCAGCCTCGCAATAACTGGCAAAGCTTGTCACACGAAAAGTATCAAATCCCTTATCGAAGCAATAAAAGTAATTTAGCCTGCCCATTAATGGCGGCTGAGGAAGTTTGAAAAACACCGTCACACCTTTTGAAAAATGCGGCCTCTCAACATCAGAAGTATCAAGCGCAGCCACTTGCGCGAAAGGCGCAAGCCCTGCACTCCAAAAAAGATGATCTATCTTATCAAAGACAATTTCTCCATTATTAGATAAGCACGTCATTTCGCAAACACGCCCTTCCTCCACATGCATGCGCACGGGTTTTGTTGCACGATAAATTTCAACACCAAGATCCTGCAATTGCTTTTCTAGCGCATCTATAAAGTGCACCAAACCAAAACGCCTAGGATAAAGGGTTGCTTGCGACTTGTTATTGGTACGAAATTCTTCTGGCATTTTCATTTGATCTGGATAAGCAATACGCGAACGAAAGCTGGCGCTTTCCAAACTTCCCCTCAAAGCCTCCTCCTCATCACAAAGGACCACACGACTAATATTTCCCAATCGCGTCGCAAAATAATCTAGCTGATCCGCAGGCATACCACATAATTTTTCAAGAAGCGGCGTCATCACTTTTGACGCAACCTCCGACCCGAAATGTGAACGCAGATAGTTTTTTGCATTACTATAGTCTTTAGCTGGATCATTTTGCACAACACCCATTAAACCTTCTCGCATTGAAGCAAGCTCTTCAGCAGGCAATCTTCTTAAGTCTGGGAAGGGACTATGCTTTTGCAAAGCACCATGCCAATAAATACCCGCAATATCTTTTTCATTATCACTGCGACGATGCCACTGATCCTCAGGCAAAACATCTTCTAGGTACCGATCTATTTCTGGATCACAGCATGTAACAAACATATGCATGCCATAATCAAGCCAACCGTGACCATCCGTGTTAAAACTTGTGTAAAGCCCACCCAACCTATCAGACTGCTCAACAAGAGAAACTTTAGCATTGGCATTATTACGCGCAACCATTTTTGCGGCCAACAAACCTGACACACCGCCGCCGACAATAACAATATTCTGCATTGATTCCCTCTTATAATATAATGCACCGAACAATAAAGTATTCGCTTCCGCGCAAACAAGTCAACATGAGAACACGGCGGCAATAGTAAAAAAAACTAACAAACCAGACTTCTGCAGTATTTTTTATTTGCCAAAAAGGACCTTTTGCTTATAGTTGAGGAAAACAGGCATATAAGGCTGAGCATAATGGCAAAAGCAGAAAAATATAAAACCATCGTCAGAACTATTGTTTTCAATAAACTTGGTGAAATCCTTCTTGTAAAAGAAAAGGACGGCAAAGTTAACCTACCCGGCGGCAAGGTTGATGGGAAAGAGGGGCGCAAAAAAGCCGGGCAAAGAGAAACGAAAGAAGAGTCCGGTATCAAAGTTAAATGTACACAACGAACCTTTGACCACATACCCAAGAAAGGTAAAAGAGAAATTTTCTACGAAGCTACCTTGAAAAGAAACAAACAAGAACCACGCCCACAAGATGGCGAAATCCAAGAAGCTTACTGGCAAAAACCGATTCTTGCCACTCAAGAACTAATCAACACGCCACAAGCCGTGCTGGACTATATCATGAGCAAGAACAAGTAAATGCCTCGACAAAAAACATAAAATAAAAGATTAATCTTTACCGTTTTGTTGCTCACCAAATATTCGTGCGCTTATTGCTTCTAGGTGCCCCTGCTGGTTACGCATTATCATGACAAGCTCTTGATCATTTTGAGACAATGCCATACCTGGAGTACGCCTTTGCAAAGTTTTGTAGTCTTCATACTGACCAAAAGCCTGGTTTAAAATATTTGTCGCACTATAGTTATCACGGTCTCTTGCATCAGGGTCCTTTGGATTCATTAAGTCTGGGCTATAGTATTTAAAACCAACAATACCAATAGAGTCTTGCGCAGGAAGCACGGGGAAATTAAAACTTCGACGAACAATTGAATCTTGATGAGTTGGCTGATAACCCAAATGCACCTTAGATGATGCAATCGAAGCATATACATCTGCCATTGCCGCGGAACGATGAAACCCTGCCTGGGCACGGTCTTTTTTCAATTGTTCACTTTGAACAGTTGCCTGGCCTTCTATCAACATAGGGTTTGAAGTGACGCCATCAAGCTCTTTTTGGATCGCAGGCTCCTCAGACACAACAGCAAAAAACCCCCCTCTTTGTAAGTCGCCTGATAAAACAGATGCAGAAAATGGCTCTTTCTTTAAGTGATCATTAACAATTTTAAGTATAGCATCCACTTGGTCAGCTGTTTCTTGCTGTGAAAGCTTTTCGGTTGAAATATAATTATCTGCTCGTGCGAGGTCTTGATGATCAAGCCACCAATCAGACTCAATCACAAGATTCTTATTATCTTGCAAAAACCCATATTTTGCTTGCTTCAACTGATCAGCTGTAAGCTTACCAGTTTTTAGCATTTTAAGAAAATCAATCATCAACAGCTTCGCGCGCAAGCCCATTTCTTGATTTTTCAGTGGGCCTATTTTCTTTTTTGCATCATTGATAATTTCTTTAGATGTTGATCGATAGTATCCCTGATCTGTGTAAAGTGAGTCAAAGTAAGGCGCAACATAATTAACCATCATACCATAAGCACGATCACGCCACGTTTCAAAGGACGCAGTATCAGATTTAGGGTCAAAGGAATACACTTCTTGCGCCACTGTATTGCGTGACAAAAGCGACACGGCAAAAAGCATCGTTAACTTTAATGAATTACGCACGCCCAATATCTTCTCCCGACCTTATCTTTAAAGGAAAATTATACGTAAAATGTCCTATTATGTCAATGTTTTCGCAGGATCACGTAAAAAGCACCGCCTCCACCATGTTTGGCATGTGCGACAGTTGACAACAGAATATGTGGAGATAGGATATTAGAATCCAGCCAAATGGGCAGCTTTTGGCGCAAAACGCCTTGACCATCACGACCTTTTCCAGTGATTACCAAAACACATTTACGTCTTACACCACGCTGAGTAATTATAAAGTCACATAATATTTTATAAGCTTCATCTTTGGTCAACCCGTGCAAATCAAGGCGTGCAGCAGGCGATACCCTTCCCTTTGCCAGATCACTCAAAAGCTGCGCGTCTCGAGAAGAAATATCTTCTTTTGATCTGATAGGCTTTTTCTCAACAACATCCACAACCTGATGCGAGGCCGCCTCTTGAGAAGCCATATTATCGCACTCTTTTTTCATCAGTATTTCGAAACTTTCTTCATCACGAAGTGAAGAAAGCTTTTTAGAATTGATAGGCGAAATCGTTTTTTTCACGTTATCCCATAGATGATGGTCCTGCGTTTTCTTGCTCATATTGATAAATTGACGAAATTATGATATAATATCAACACATATTATAACTTTTCAAAGAGGAAAGAATGCCAGCAGAGCAAGAAAAAATAACAACACTTAAAGGTGCATTTGCAAAGCTTGAAGAAGAAGCAAAGAAAAACCCTGACAACCCAGATATTATGACGTTAAGAGGTATTATCCAAGACTTCATCCAACCAAAAGATGGCGACCACTGGAGTGAAGCAGGTATGATAACTAAAGCTGGAAGATGGGCATCAATTGCCTCAGAAAGCTCTACGATGACAGCCATTTATCAAAAATATGGCATCGATGAAAGCGCACTAAAAAAACAAATATCAGAGAAAGATATCGACAATTTTGACATGATTTGTCACCTCGGCGCGCTCTTAGGTGTCAAGGAAAACGCCCCGAACCAAGACAAGGTCTGCGAAAGAATGCCTGCATCTAAATATGCAGCTATGGATAGCATGATGGAAGCTTCACAAGATTACAACATCTGCATGAACAGTTTTTTATCCCACAGAACTGAAAACGTGCAAGAAGAGATGGCTAGCACGCCTTCTCAGCCTCCCCAAATGATCACACCGACCTCTCTTGGAAGAGTTTAAAATACAAAAACTACCATAATCCACTTGCCTCCTTGATACCAGTACGCCATAATCGCCGCTGTTATTTATCCCATGGGGACGTAGCTCAGCTGGGAGAGCGCTACACTGGCAGTGTAGAGGTCGGCGGTTCGATCCCGCTCGTCTCCACCACGGGAATTGTCCTTTAAAATCAATAAGTTACATTGCCGCGCACAGCCCGCAACGTGCGCCGATTGTGGTTGTATTCTTATTTGTTCTGACATAGCCGATCCAACAAAATTCACAAAATATCGCGTTTTTTATGGATTTACATCAGCAACAAATTTCCGCCGACCCCAGCAGCAAAAAACTTTGAATAATCCCACAAAAACCAGGGGAAACTTCTAGTAACCTTCATTGATCGAAAGACAAAGCATACTTAATTCTCAAGATCGTGAAATCAGTTTCTGATTCCTTTTACACTTTCATTAAGGAGACCTTTATGTTTACAAACCCTAAACTTATAAATAATGGTCGAGGCTTTGCTAGCATCAGCGAAGCGGCTAAATATTTAGAAAACCATTTTATTGATGAATTTGGCAGACTACACAATACACCAATCAACAGAGGCCCAGCACGGTATCAACAACGCAAAATCGCAAAGTTTGACTTTGCCAGTCAACTTGCAAAAGGCTCAATATTATTTATCGGCGAAGGCAATCTTAGCTTCTGCCTAAGCCTTGCCAAACATCCACGGATCAATCCTTTTAAATTAACTGCTACGACTTTTGAGTCTAAAAACAACTTATCTGAATTAGCCAAAGACAATGCTTTAAAACTGAAGTCGTTAGGCACAAATGTTACTCACGGTGTTAATGCTTCTAAATTACATACCACTTTCGGTCATAATTTTTTCGACACAATTGTTTTTCAGTTTCCACACACGGGAAGCAGAGAACCCATTAATGGACATCACCCCAACTTTGTGCTGATACGTAATTTTTTAAAAAGTGCGGCACATCAATTATCAAGCGATGGAAAAGTCATCATCACAGCTGTTGATAGCCCACATTATCGTGGCGCCTTTCAATTTGAGAAAGCAGCAAAAGCAGCAGGCTTTTTGCCCCCAAAAGAGTATTCTTTTGAACCAAGTGCATTCCCAGGTTATACTCACACCATGACAAATGAGGATGACAGTGCCTTGGAAAGTCACGATCATTTCACAACATGGGTCTTTGAGTTACCGGCATGATGCGACAAAATAATCTTTTTGAAGAAACACGAGAAAATCAGGCCAAGAAAATCTCCGGCCTCACTTATATTTCTGATTTCATCACACAGGCTGTGGAAAAAGAACTGATCGACATCATCGATCAGCAAGCTTGGCTGAGTGATCTTAAACGCCGCGTTCAACATTATGGCTGGAAATATGATTACACGGCACGGCGCATCTCCGGCGATTTAAAACTTGGGGAGCTTCCGCAGTGGGTGAACGACTATGCAAAATTGCTGTATGAAAAAAACATATTCCCTAAAATACCAGATCAAGTCATTGTGAATGAATACTTGCCCAGCCAAGGAATCTCTCCGCATATTGATTGCGTTCCTTGTTTTGATGAACACATTGCGTCTTTAAGTCTTGGGTCTCCCTGCGTGATGGATTTCATCCACCCTCAAACAAATGAGAAAGCGTCTGTCCTACTAGAGCCTCGCAGCCTGATCCTCTTATCCGGCGAGGCACGTTACCTGTGGAAGCATAGCATTTCTTCCCGAAAGACAGATACCTATAACGGTGAGAGCTTTCGCCGAGGGCGGAGACTTTCGATGACCTTCCGAAATGTTATTGTTGAGGGTGATGCTTAAAACCCCAAAGCTAGCTCCATGTGAATGAACGCAAGAGCTTTTGGACAGTATTTTTCACTCCGACCTATTTCTCTTTTTCTTGTTAATCTTTTGTCGTTTTGGATTTGTCATGCTGAGATAGACCAGAAGACCGGGAATAAATAAAATAATCCCGAGGATGTAAAAAAATGTCAAAAAATTGGTGTGGAAAGGTCGTGCGCAAATTGGCCTCTCGTGACCTTCTATATCCAATGAACACTGGCTTTCATAACCTTCCCAGCATCCACCTCTATCCATGCAAGCATCAATTGCCCAAAACGTATCGGAATAAAAAATAAGAAAAAGAAAAAAGCACAGAAAGAAAACCAGACCTTTATCAATACCACCATTTAGGTTTAAGAGCTTTTGGCCTAAGGTCTTCACATATTTCCCGACAGCTTTTATCAGGATATTTAAGAGCCCCCTCTCGGCCATGTCTGTTCGCTGCCTGATCTGCCGCTTCGTCTTCTGGGTTTTTGCCTTTTCGCCAAGCATCTGTTATTTCTCTCCAATCACTATACTCTCTGGCAACTTTCTCGCCTTGCTTATTTATTTTTGTTGTACGACAATTCGCTAGACAGTGAAAGTATTTATCAGCTCCACGCAACCAAGCATGACGCATTGCAAAATAATCTTTCAAAACACTTGCCCCTGCTACTCCCGCAACCACCAATGCTATAAGTTCACCAGCTTCGCTGTTTTTTCCTGCATCCCAATATTCTTTTAGCTTTTTTAAAATCTCATTATCTTCGCCTTCTATTGGCACCGCCTGACACCGACACCCGTATTCATGACCGGGGTGAATGCCATTATGGGGTTTATCCGACCGGAATATTTTCCCTTCGCGTGCCGCATGGTGACTTCGAACCTTGTCATCACCAGCCGTTTTCCAAACATAAAAATCACCCGAAGGCGCTGGTTTATTGACACGTTTATTATGAATACGCCCTTTATTGTCCATAAAATCACGTTCAATAATCTTGACGGCTTCGTCTGCCGTTAATCCTCTGCTCATAAAATCCTCCTTCTTGACAAAAAGAAGAAGCATAAACAAACACAAAACAAAAAGCGCGCAAACGAACTAGAAAATCAGCAAAACCTTATAAGTTTTAGGGGATTTTACCTCCCAGTACCAAGACATAAAAATGGCACAAACAGGCGCCCACTGAATGATTAAAATTATTGCCTACAGATCAAGCAATCGCATCAGGGCCTTTTGCCTCAACAAGATTAAGAAGTTTTAGGGCTGGGCCACCGGGTGACGTCTCACCACGTTCCCATTTCTGAATCGTCGTGGTTCCGACATTCAATAACGCCGCCATAACCCCTTGACTTAGCTTGTACTTACTGCGCAAAGATTTAATCTGAGAAGGTGTCAGCGGACGCACTTCCGGCAGCGACAGAAGTTCCAGCTTTCGCAACGTGACTTTATCAATTTTTGTCTTACGAGCAGCCTCCATCACCACTTCTTCTATACTCATTCTATCCACCTTACACCTCCTGATACTCAATCATTTCTTTTGAGGACAACATCGCTTCTAAATCTTTATCGCTACAATCTAAATAATAATTCCCTAATATTTTTAACTGCTCTTTTTCTTTTAGAGTCACATTCGCACGATCTGCCTTCTCAAACCCATATAGAAAAAATGTTCTGCCCTGTTTGGAATACGCCAGAATCGTTCTGACACCGCCGCGTTTACCACGTCCTTTTATGCCAATACGTTTCTTATAAATATTCCCGCCGAGGTCGGCCTCAACAAGTCCTTGCTCTATTTCCCTCACCGCCTCCAGAATAACTTCATCCGACAAGCCATTCTTCTTCGCCCATTTTGCAAAGCGCTTAATCGCAAAAACACGCAGTTAATATTCTAATCCTTATTTTTAATATTATACCCGTAACGGATACAATAATCAAGTGAAATATCTTGGCTAAATGAAGGTGATACAGAATAAACCGCCTCAAAACAAGACCTAAAAACTAGAAAAATAAACAAATAAAAACAACAAACTAGTTGACTTCGGCACCCACAGAGTTATACTCGTAGTGATTGCCAGTTCATGCGTTCGATTTGCAATCGAACCACCAATCATTTTCTGTTTTTTACCCACATTCCGGCACCCTGCCCTAAACCGCCCTGTGCGCGGCCTTTGGCGGGAATGGCTTTTGTTGGAAAACCTACCGACCTGATAATATATGAGAAATATCGGCAATTTTAAGGAATAACATCAGCAGCAAATTTCCGCCGACCTCAGCTCGATAAGTTTACATCTATTTTTGATGCACTCTGGCAGTTTACTACATTAACTAAGGTAAGTTATAGGGAAAATATTTATAGGATTCAGCGCAATGATTTGACTTGGCTTTATTGCGATGTCTGCAGGAGCTTTGACAAAAGCCTTGTCCGAAGCTAGAAAAGGAGAAATTGAAAACAATAACACCCTCTCATAAAAAACAAGTGATTGCTCAAACCTTTTTCAAAAGAGAATATACATTCTGATAATAACCTGTGATCACATCGACATGTTTTTGTAGAGGGTTTTTAATTTGATGCATATCTTTACATACTGCTTGAAGTTGATGTGCGTTTAAATTAGCAGCAAGTCCACTTAAAGAATGTGTATTTTCTTCCCAGAGGCTATAATCCTTATTATCTATAGATTTTTGTAAATTTTCGAGACATGCTTGGGCATCATTCATAAAAAGATTAATGAGAAGGTCTTTTTTCTTATTTCCTCTCAAAATATATAAAAATTCTGGATCAATGATTGAGTGGCCTATTTTTTGATCATCGTTGTCAATAAATTGATAGGCATGTTTTTCTTGATAAACACGTATATATTTATCAATGTTTTTTTTCTGGAAAGGTTTGACAATATATCCCTTTGCTCCTAGGGCTATACATTTTTTGACAGACTCATGAGATTTTTCTGCAGTAAGCATAACGACAAAGGCATCTTGATCAAGGTTTGTAATTTTTTCAAGAACCTCAAGCCCACTAACTGTAGGCAATCCAATGTCAAGAAAAACAATATCGGGAACATGAAACATATATTTATCAAGCCCCTTTAAACCATCTTCCGCAAAAATTATTTCATGCGTTTTTGACTGGTCACTGATGGTCTGATTTATAATATTTCTAGAGAACTTTTGATCTTCAATAAAAAGAATTTTTAGAAAGGATCTATTTTGCCTTTCAACGAGAGCCTTTTGATAAACACTTTCATCAACTTGAAAGTTTTGGAATGCCGCAAAGTAAGACTCACCTGGAGAAGGTTTCAGTTCTTTTGTCGTTTTTATCCATTTTATAAAGATATCAAGATTATGGTTTGAATGATAGAATGAACATAGGTCCTCCTCGCTTCCTTCTGAAAAAAGGGGATCTTTTTCATAAAGAACGCAAACTTCCTTTATCGCTTTTTCTATCATTTTATGAGGCACATAATCAAAAACAACCACAAGATCATTGTTATCACAAAGTAGTGTTTTTGGATTAAATTCTTCGAGGCAACTTGAAAGAACACCACATGTGATTTTTACATGCGCCCCCCCCTGGTATTCATTTTTTAACTTTGAAATCTTCACATGTAATAAATGCCAGCGTATGTTTTGGTCTCGTCTTTTTTGAAGTATGATATCTAAAATATCATTTTTTGATCGTTTTATTATATTTGCCATACTTTAACTCCCCCCTAAGGTTTTTGCCCTAAATGACTTTTTATAAGCTTTTCAAGCGTTATGCCTTTTATTGGTTTTTGTGTGTAGTCATTCATTCCAGATTTCAGGCATTTATTTCGATCTTCTTCTTGCACGTTTGCAGTAAGAGCAATGATGATGGATTTCGCGCTATCATTTTTTAGAGAGCGGATCTTTTTTGCCGCCTCGTATCCATCCATCTCTGGCATTTGAATATCCATGAAAATAATGTCAAAAACAGTTTTTTTACATTTTTCAATCGCTTCTTGACCACTGATTGCGGTTTCTATATCGCAAGCCATCATTTCCAGAAAATCTGTGGTTAACTCAATGTTAAAAGCATAATCATCAACAACAAGAACTTTTGTTCCTGGAAACTTTTCTGTTATTTTTTCCATTTTTTTCTCCAATGCTAACTATAAAGACTTGGTTATTTTTAGAAATAGATCCGTGCCCGTGAACGGTTTAACTAAAAACCCACAATTTTTTATGTTTTTTATATCTATGTCATCAGCTGTTCCAAATAATATGATGCGATGATCTATTTTTTTGAGAAATTTCTGGGCGCTTTTAATGAAGTTTTTTCCTGTCATGTCTTTAAGTTCTGTCGCAAGAATCATGATTAACGAGTTTGAAGAAGAAAAGTTCTCAACGAATGCTAAAGCATCCCCCCCCAACGCAAAGCTTTCAAAATCAGCTTCCCAACTTTCTAAATAATCTTGAACTGTTTTTCTTGTAATATCTCTGGATTCAACAAGAATGATTTTTGCTTCTTGAAGTGAGAGAGTTTTTTTTTGTTTGCCTTTTATTTCACCCTTTTTTTTACAGGGCTTTAAAGGAATTTCAAACCAAAAGTTTGAGCCTTGACCAGGAGCGCTTATGATACCAATCTCTCCTTTCATAAGATGGATAATTTTCTTACAAATGGCCAAGCCAAGCCCCGTGCCGCCGAACCGTCGAGTTGTTGATAAATCCGCTTGTGAAAACTTCTTAAAAATATGTTTCTGAAGCTTCTTAGGAACACCTATTCCGCTGTCAATCACCTCTATTTTTACAAGGTATTCTTTTGTCTTTTTTATGCTAACTTTGATGATTACATGACCTTCATCTGTAAATTTAATTGCATTACCAATCAAATTTGTAAGAACTTGTCTTATACGGACAGGATCAAAATAAAATTCTTTTGGACAGTCGGTCGGATACTGAATAACGATTTCAATATCTTTCTCTGTCGCAGAAGAATATAAAGCATCTACGGTTTTTTGTATTGTTTGTAAAAGATTGTCTTTTCTTTCTTCTAAATTAAGTTTTCCCGCTTCTATTTTTGAAATATCAAGAACATCGTTTATGGTTCCAAGAAGCATTTCGCCTGAATAGCTTATTCTTTTTACATATCTGTGCTGTTTTTCGCTTAGACTTGTGTATGTTAACAGCTCTGTAGTTCCTATAATGCCATTAAGTGGTGTGCGAATTTCATGGCTGACACTGGCCAAAAACTCACTTTTTGCTTTGTTAGCAGATTTTAAGTGCTTATTTACTGCATCAAGCTCAGATGTTCTTTTATTAACAACCTCTTCGATTTTTAGATTTCGACCTATAAGGTTATATAAGAAAATCCCAACAAACCCTGTCAACACAACGCCCAACAAAAGAACAAACCATGCCGAGTTATCCAAAACTTTTGAAAAGTGCTTGTTGGTTGGGACAACTTTCACGACATAATCATGATTAAAAATAGAAAACTGCCCCCCAAAAGAAAACATACTTTTTCCTCTTACTGGGGTGTGGTTTCTACTTCTACTGTTAGAGTGCGTATAATAAAAAAGAGACTTATCAATGCTTTTTTTAGGGTCATACAGCTCAAGTGTGTATTCAGAAAAACTGTTTGTATTTTTAAAAACATCTAAAATAAATCTCTGTAAATTGATAAGAACAACTAAATATCCCGCCTTACTTTTCTTACCTTGCAGCGGGAAAATAATTGCAGCGTAAGGGGCCTTGTTTTCTCCTGGAATGAAAAAGCTGGGAGAAGAAACGAGCTCCTTTCTTTTTTGTGACTTTCGTAACTGCCTAAGCAATAAAGGCATGTTTTTAAGTTCTTCTTTGTACTTTTTGTCTTTTTCTACAATTGTAATATTTGTCGAAGAGTTAAAGTTTTCAGGGACAATAATAACAGAAAGAAACTTGTTTTCTTTCAGGTCTGACAAGATCTTTTGGCCCTGTTTAGGTGTAATATGCTCGGAATATTTTGAAAGAATAGAGAGCTCTTGGATAAGACTGCCTGTTTTTTCCTTCAAAAGCGCTATTCTTAAATAAGATTGAGACTCAAACTGTCCCTTTATTGCCTCTAAATTATTGTTCAGAATTGAAACAAACGAAACAATAGAAAGGATTGTCCCCAAACAAAAAGCAAATGTCATTGCCCGGTATTTTTTTAGAATTTGCTCGGTATTGTCATGGTGTTTAGCCATGTTTACGCCTTTTTATTTTTTTATCTTTTTCTATTTTCTTCATCAGCTCTATATGTTTTGGGATAAGGGGAATAACCATAAACGCAGTCGCAAGAGAAACGCCTGCCGTTAATGCCTTCACAAAACCTTGCAACCTGTAAACAGGCTCCCATAACACCCAAATAGAAATAAGATGCGTTGTACCGCACAAGCAAATGAACGCCCCAAACATTCCATAAAGCCATTTGTGAGGGACATTTTTTTGTGTACGAAGAATGTACACAATAACAAGTGGAATAGAAAAATAAGCGAGTGCAGTAATGACATCAGAAATGACGTGCAGCCACAATACTCCTGGATACCACATAAAACACTGTCCATGCGGCATAAAAACATCGTGCTCAAAAATATGACTAAAAAAACTCCACATACACCCGACTCCTTAATTGCAACTCCCTGCAAGCATACAACTACAGATTGATTGCTTTGTAAAAAGATTTAAGAGTTCACATGATGCTTTGAAAAAAGTATGTTTCTGTGATGCCTCAATTATTTTTTTGTGTCTTTTGGAAGTATACACTTAAAGTGGTCGCAATCTTGTGGTCGCACGAGAGTCATTTTTTGAAAACTTAGAATTATTAAATGAAAAATGATTTGATCGAAGAAAAGCCTTGTGAAAAAAATTAGCCCCTTTATCATTTGGAAATAAACTATAAATAATCACAAAGATAACCATTTCCTCAGTTATCTATAAAAATATCGCTGTAAATCAGGCGGTATTAGGGAAACTTATAGCTAGGTGATCAAGTGAGTGATTGCACCACCACCCTAAAAATGGAGGCTTGAACCACAACAGTCTTAAGTCCCCCCTTGCAGCTTGCAAGTTACACACGCCTAGGGAACTGCTTTTTCAAGGTAATAGAACATACCTGTTTCTTCGTTATAGCGGAGCCTTAATATACCTGTCACTGTTATAGGGTCGTAAGAAAAGGCTACAGGCTTATCTGCCAAGACTTCTATCACTTGTGCGGGACCAACATGATAATGAAATGGGCAGCTAAGCGGATATGGCCCCATAAGAAAATTCTTCTGCATTTCTGACTGCTCAAGCGGAAACATAAAGCCCATCAGCGTAACTTTTTTCCCATCATGTTTCTTGACGTCTTTGCTGTATCCAGGCTTGATGGTACAGTAGTCATAACCTTCTTGATCAACAATACATTTTTCTATTTCTTTAGTTGTCGCAAACACTTCCCACGGGATAGCGTCACCAGTAACTTCAACAGGCTTCCAGTCACCGAAAAAGGCTTCGTCTTGTTCTGCTGCTATATCTTGTGCCATAGAGCTTCCAGCAAAAAACAAAGAGAGCATCAAATACACCGCCCAATATATATTTAAGTCATTTTTTTGTTTCATTAAATGATGAACCAACTCTGCCTTTTAAAACCTCGTCAACGTCATTCGTATATCTGCTTTATAAGCTTCCCACGCAGGGACCAAACAAGCAATCAATGACAATAACATAACGCCGCCCCACAACACCAAAACATCTTTCAATAAGAATAAACCTTCCAGACCCATTTCTCTCCCCTTATCTGTAAAAGCCCCTATTCCTTCTATCAAACCACACCCCAACAACAGCCCTAAGATGCTGCCAATGAAAGCAATAGACATGCCTTCAATCGCGACAAGTAGCATAATTTTCTGGCGTGAGGCACCAAGCGTACGAAAAACAGCAAGATCATAACGACGATCACGAATACTGTTTAGCAGCCCGATAAAAACGCCAGCCAATGAGACTGCCACCAAAAAACCACCAAATGCCATCATGGTATCAGTACCGATCCCAACCAACTCTACCAGACGAGCCATCTCAAAAGCTGGGCTTGCTGCCAGCATTGATGTTTGCTGATTGATGTAACGTGGAAAAGAGAATGCTGCTGCGCGATTTTTATACCGGACAAGCAAGGCCGTAACTTCTTTTTTTGTTATATCTGACCTCCGTCCTTCAGCTGCATGAATATCCCAGACACTCTCCAGTGAAGTTACGATTAATCGATCCAGCACTGTACCTGTAGGCTTTAACACGCCAACCACCCGATAAGGGTGATCGTCATGGCCATGACCAGCTGATACCAGTCCGTGCACGCCAACAAAATGGTTGCCCACTTTGATGCCCGTTTCACGAGCAACTGTCGCACCGACCACTGCCTGCATATTTTTTTGCCAAAGCCCCCCCTCTTTGAATTCAGCCTTAAAGTGTTTTAGATAAGCGGGTTCAGTGCCAATGATACGAAAACGCTGATAGCTGTCCCCCATTGAAAGCGGAATTGCTTGGCGCACATGCGGATGACGCTTGATACGCTCAACAGCTGAAAAGGGTATATTGCCTGTTGGAATATCCATATGCTGAACACTGGAAAGGATGAGTTGCAGAGGGCTTCCTTTGGCCCCGATCACGACATCAATACCAGCACCATCGCGATAAAGCCTTTCCTGAAGCTGATGTGTGAATAACAAAAGCACCGTCATCATCATCACTCCCAACATCATCAATATAATGTGCAGTAAAGTATTGGAAGGCTTGGCACGTAAATAGGCCCATGCAAGAGAAAGCAGGCTCATGATGCACCTCCCAACTCAAGAGTTGGGTGCTTCTTGAAATGTGATGCAACCCTTTTATCATGGGTGATCACCACTAAAGAGGATTTACAGCGTGTGGCTTCTTCCTCTAGCAGTTTAAGTAATGCGGCAGTATTTTGATCGTCTAGTGCTGAGGTTGGCTCATCACATAAAATCCACTTGGGACGACCTATCACAGCACGCGCTACGGCAAGGCGCTGCGCTTCACCTACACTTAAACATGCTGCGCTTTG
Organism: Alphaproteobacteria bacterium; assembly: GCA_030425825.1. Classification (GTDB taxonomy): domain Bacteria; phylum Pseudomonadota; class Alphaproteobacteria; order JAUHZY01; family JAUHZY01; genus JAUHZY01. Next base: position 160,245 of record JAUHZY010000001.1, on the reverse strand, counting down.
ATGTGATTTGTCTGCAAGGCCTAGACGATCCAGCACGTCATAAAGATGCGACTCATCAATAGATTTTCCAGGCAGGCTTTGCGCCAAAAGAAGGTTTTGTCTGACGGTTAAGACATTAATCAAATGGAATGTTTGAAAAAGAATACCGAGATGGTTCCCACGAAAGTGATCACGCTCTGCTTCACTTAAGTCATAGAGCATTGTTTTATCATAACTTACACTTCCTGCATCTGGCTTTTGCAAACCTGCAAGAATGGAAAGCAACGTTGTTTTACCACAGCCCGAAGGACCATGAATCAGCAAATGTTGTTCAGGCTCAAGCGTGAAACTTATATCGCTAAGTATCTGCTTTCCCTGAATGGCGTGTGAGATCTGTTTACATTGTAATATCATCGAACACTATTTAAGCATCGTTTCAGATTGCTGGCAATATCCCTCATCAAGCTAAAATACAAATCTTTTCCGTCATTCAAATCAACACCCAATGGGTCGAGCATACCTCTTTTTGTATTTGTTCCTTCTGTCACTGTCTTGATAAGACGGTCAGAAAATTGTGGCTCACGAAAAACACACTGTGCCCCTGTTTCTTTCAACTTCTGGCGCACCTCTTTAATTCTTTGTGGAGAAGGAGATTCATCTGGCTCAAAAGTAATCGACCCAACACCACTTAGGCCATAAGCGCGCTCAAAATATTGATAGGCATCATGAAACACGATAAAGGGCTTTCTTTCCAGCCCCTTCAGAGACGCCTTCAATTCAGCATCCAAAGCATCTATTTTTTCGATATAGGCCTTAGCGTTTGCCTTGTATATGCTACGGTTTTCTGGATAAACAGCACTTAGTTCGCGGACGATTAGCTTAACAATACGGCGGGCATTTTCTACATCAAGCCAGACATGCATATTGTCATGACCGTGGTCGTGTTTTTCATGAGCATGGCCTTCGTGTTCCTCATGATTATGTTTCTTTTCTTCGTGCTCATGCACATCATGCTTATGGACATCCCAAGCCCCACCTTCACGGCTAGCGAGAATGATTAAACCTGCATCTTGTGCAACTGCTTTTTTTCTAACATGAGCTGGAAGGGTCTCAAACGCGCTTTGAAGAAATGTTTCAAAACTATTATCAATATAAAATATTATATTTGCTTTTTGCATGACCCGCACTTGAGAGGGCTTTAGGTGAAAATCATGTGGAGATGTTTTGCCCGTCAACAACAAGGCGGCCTCCCCGGTATCTCCGATAACACCACTAACCAATGAATGAAGAGGCTTAATCGACACAACAACACCTTGGGTCTTTGCAGCCAAAACATTGCTAGAGAAGATTGAAGCAAAGACCATTATAGCGAAGACACTTCTTATTTTCATGACAACCTCTATTCATTTAGACTTGTAAAATTTTCGTTATGTTATAGTATAACATTTTTGAGTCAATCTAATTTTATTTTACACGAGTTTTTAATGCATACATGTACTGATCATGATTCCTGTGTTGGCGATGCCCTTCAAAAAGCTGATATGATTTGTCAGGATAAAGGTTTGCGTTTTACAAAGCTTCGCCGCAAGGTATTAGAGATAATTTGGGAAAGCCATGCACCAGCAAAAGCTTATGATATTCTTGATAAATTGAAAAAGAATGATACCTCTGCAAAACCTCCAACAGTCTACCGTACGCTTGATTTTTTACTAGAGAATGGACTGGTTCACAAGATAAGCAGCCTGAATGCTTATGTAGGATGCTCTCACCCACTTAAGCATCATGAGTGCTATTTTCTGATCTGTGACGCATGCCAAGAAATCAAGGAATGCTGCAACAATGACATTGCTCAAGCAATTATAGGAACCGCCAATAAAAATAAGTTTCACCTCAAGAACATCACCTTAGAGATTGAAGGAAAATGTCAAGAATGTGGGGATAAGAACTAGAAGAATGGACGCATTAATCACTGCAGAGAATATCAGCGTTATTCGCCAAGGAAAGCATATCTTAAAAGATGTTGCCGTCACTGTTGGCACGCGTGACTTTATAACAATCATTGGCCCCAACGGTGCTGGAAAATCCATGCTATTGAAATGTTTGATGGAGTTTTATCAACCTGAAGGTGGACATATCTCCCGAAAGAAAAACCTAAAAATTGGCTATGTTCCTCAGCGCTTAATGCCAGACCTGACAATGCCAATCACTGTAAGACGTTTTTTGCATCTACGTAAAAAATCTGACAGTACAAGCTTGCAGAAAACAGCACAAGAAACGGGCATTGAAAATATTTTGAATAAACAGCTATCAGTACTGTCTGGCGGAGAACTGCAACGCGTCTTGCTTGCCCGCAGCCTGCTGGACAACCCAGAACTTCTTATCTTGGATGAGCCTGCACAAAATCTTGATCTATCAGGTCAGATTAGTTTCTATAAGTTACTAGAAAAAATTTATCACGAACGCCAAATAAGCATTTTGATGGTGTCACATGACTTGCACATGGTAATGGCATCTACCAAACAGGTCATATGTCTTTTTCACCACATCTGTTGTTCTGGCGAACCACATGCTGTAACTCAAGATCCTGAATTCATTTCACTGTTCGGTCATGACATGGCGAATATGATGGCCATTTACCAACACAGCCACAACCACAAACACAATGGAGAAGATAATGTTTGATCCTTTTATTCTTCGTGCCATTGCAGCAGGCGTGGGGGTCGCTATTCTTGGCGGCGTTATTGGTTGCTTCGTCGTTTGGCGCCGCATGGCTTATTTTGGAGACTCGCTTGCTCATAGTGCCCTTCTTGGCATTGCACTTGGTCTTGCTGCTGGCATTAGCACCAATCTAGGCACCGTGATTGTTTGCTCTTCTTTTGCTTTTTTACTCCTTTGGCTACAACAAAAAAAAGTTTTAGCTACTGATACATTACTTGGAATTCTGGCTCATGCCGCCCTTTCAATTGGGATGGTAACAATTAGCTTGCTAGATCAACGCATTGACCTACACTCCTATCTGTTTGGTGATATTTTAACTGTCACACCATCAGAGCTATGGTGGATTTACATAGGAGGCGCAGCGGTTTTGGTGACGTTACTATTGAACTGGTCATCACTGTTACTCATGACCATCCACGAAGACTTAGCTAAGGCAGAAAATGTTCCGGTATTTTTCACTCATCTTTTACTTATGTTGCTTATGACTGTTGTGGTTGCCGTGTCTATTCGAACAGTTGGCATTCTTCTTATTACTTCCATGCTGATTATCCCTGCCGCTACGGCACGCCAACTAGTGCGCTCGCCAGAATCTATGGCCGTCACATCATCTCTACTTGGCGTGCTTGCAGTTTTAGGGGGAATTTTTGGATCCATCAAACTAGATACGCCATCCGGCCCCTCAATTGTGGTTGCCGCAGCAACTTTGTTTGTTGGACTTTTTCTTCTTTCCAGCATGATATCGAAGAATCATAAATAAAATGCGAAAGCACTACGAACCAATAAATTAGATTTGACGAATAAAAATGTTATGTTATAACGTAATAAATATTTCTTTCATATCTCAATAATTAAGAGGAAAAAAATGAACAGTAAATTACTATCAAAACTATTTCTAAGCACCGCAATCGTTTTCATGGCGAATCCCGCGCTTTCTGCGGATGGACATGACCATTCAACACACGCACACTCAGACAAACCATATTACGGTCATCTCGATATCAAAATTCATGCTGACAGCATTCTGGATGCCGAAGAAGCTGATGAAGAAATCAATGAAAGCTATACACACTCACATCTTGAGCTTGGCGCACGCCTTGGAAAAGGGCTTTCTATTAATACGCATATAAAGCTAGAAGGTGAATCCAGCGGTCACAGCCATGGACATAGCGAGGAAGAAAGTGGATCCCATGGAGACAACCGCTTCTTTGAAAGTCACCCCTTAATAATTGAGCAGCTGACGTTGAATTATGATGATGAACAGTTTGCTGCCTATTTAGGCAAATTCAACCCGATTGTTGGATTTGACTATCATAACTTCCCTGGCATTTATGGCTATCAGACAATTGAAGGATACGCCATTCGTGAGCGCGTCGGGTTTGGTGGTGCTGTTAAACATAACGCAGGCGACTATGGTAAACATAGATTAGATGTGAGTACTTTTTTTGCTGACACAACAGCATTGAGTGGTTCCCTCTTTCACCAACGCGAACACAACAGCAAAGAAGATGGTGGCCTTTCAAACACAGAAGATCTTTCCTCTTATGCAGTGTCACTTGGCGGCTCTGATTTTTATTCCCTTAACAACAACATTGTTGAAGGACTGTCTTATCGTGTCGGCTATGCAGAGCAAGCAGCAGGCGTTGACAATGAGAATGATGAAAAGCGCTATTCTTTATCGCTGGCATATAAACAGAAGATCACCAAAGACATGACAGCCAAAATCTTGGCAGAGCATTTGGATATTGAGCATTTTGGTGGAGAAGCTGCGCATGACCGTGCCTACAGCACTGCAGCACTTAAACTAGATTACAAACAATGGAATCTAGGAACATCTTATACACACATTAATAACGATGCTGAAGAAGATGATGAAGGCCATAATGGTAAAATATATCAACTTTCTGCAGGGTATACTTTTAATAACGGTATCGGTGTTGGGCTGGGATACCAGCGCTCTGACGAAGAAAATGAAGTCACAGACCGTATGGGCGCATTAGTCAGCTATAGCTATGAATTCTAAAAAAACCTCATAAATGAATATGAAGGGGCAAAAGGCCCCTTCAATAAACCTCTCTTCTTTATTCTCTATCATCTGCAAGTATCGTTGCACTTTCGCCGTTTCAACTTCATTCGTAAATATCAACAACACTATCATTAAATAAAATTAATCTTTTTGAAATAACAGAGTGACAACACATTTTGTATGTTAATCGTTGAAACAAAGAGGTTTAATATGCTGCCTAGCTTTGAAGACAAGATAAATATTGCGATCATTGGTGCAAGCGGTGCGATTGGCAGTGCTTTTGTTGAGGCTTTTACAGCTTACGAAAAAGCAGACAAAATATATACATTCTCAAGATCTAATATTGACAATAAACACTCCAAAATTATATCTCATACCATTAATATTGAAAATGAATCATCGATTGCATTAGCTGCTGAATGTGTGCAAGAAAAACTCGACATTATTGTTGTTGCAACAGGTTTTCTTCATGACGGCGAGACCCTTCAGCCAGAGAAAAGCTTACGCGAGATTGATGAAAATAAAATGATAAAATCATACATGGTAAATACAATAGGTCCAGCTTTGATTGGCAAACACTTTATACCTCTCCTGCAACGTGATAGAAAATCTGTTTTTGCTGCTATCTCTGCGCGTGTCAGCAGTATATCGGATAATCAGCTAGGAGGTTGGTATTCATACCGTTGCGCCAAGTCCGCCTTGAACATGTTTATTAAAACAGCTTCTATTGAAGCTGCAAGAAAATTTAAACAAGCGGCTATCATTGGCTTACACCCTGGAACAGTTGATAGTAAGCTTTCAGAACCTTTTAAAAAAAATGTTGCTGAAGGCAGCCTATTTTCGCCAGCGTTTTCCGTTGATGAATTAATCAAAGTAATTGATATAATCAAAGCCGAACAAACTGGTCAATTATTTGCTTGGGATGGACAGGAGATTCCTTATTGATGAATGAAAAAATGAAAATTGCTGTTATTGGCGCTGGCATATCAGGCTTAAGTGCTGCTTATCTATTAAACCAAAATCATGATGTCTATTTATATGAAAAAAATGACTATATTGGCGGACACACAAGATCTATTGATATTATGCCAGCTGATAAAAATAAAGATATTACCGTAGACACAGGGTTTATTGTTTTTAATCACCGTAACTATCCCCTTCTAACACCAATGTTGAAACATTTAGGCGTTGAAAGTTACCCAAGTGATATGTCTTTTTCTCTAAGCGTCGATGAAGGGTGGCTTGAATATGGCACGCAATCTCTTGGCAATATCTTCGCACAAAAACGCAATCTTATGCGCCCGCAATATTTGAACATGCTGAAAGATATTCTAAAGTTCAACAAACAAGCGCTTGATTATTTAGACAAAGGATCTGATGTATCGCTTAAACAATGCCTTGACGAGCTAAAAATGGGCAATTGGTTCAGAAACTATTTCTTACTTCCGATGGGAGGCGCTATTTGGAGCTGCCCTATCAGTCATATACAATCTTTCCCTGCTTCCACTTTTATTCGTTTCTTCCAGAACCATGGCCTTCTAAGCATTAATGACCAACCACAATGGTACACCGTCAAAGGAGGGGCAAAAACATATGTCGAAAAAATCACAGCAGCACTTGGAAAACAAATTCGCCTCGGCGGTGTAAAAAAAGTGATAAGACAAAAAAACAAATCAATTGTTGTTGATAATTTAGGGAATGAAGATAGCTTTGATCACGTTGTTATCGCAACACATGGAGATCAAGCTCTTAGCATGCTAGAAAAACCAACAAAAAAAGAAAAAGAGGTTTTGTCAAAGTTTAAATATCAAGAGAATAAGATATATGTTCATGGCGACCCTTCTTGCATGCCTCAACGAAAAAGTGCATGGGCAAGCTGGTCATATGTTTTAAAAGAACGCCATGATGAAAACCCTCATATTTCTCTCACTTACTGGATGAACAAGCTACAGAACCTTGACACAAAAGAACCCATTTTTGTGACGCTAAACCCCTCAACACCACCGCCAGAAAGCTTGATTTATGATTACCATGTATTTGAGCACCCTATTTTTGATAAGGCAGCAATAGACGCACAAAAAGAAATCTCCTCTATCCAGGGAGAAAAAGGTACGTGGTATTGCGGTGCTTATCAAAGATATGGGTTTCACGAAGATGGCTTGTGGAGCGCTGTTAGGGTTGCAGAAAAACTAGGCAGCCATGTTCCATGGTAGCAAAACATCAAATTTTTCATGCAAAAGTCATGCATCGCCGCACGACACCAAAAACCAATAAATTTAGGTATCGTGTTTTTTATTTACTCAAGAACCTAGATCATCTTGAAACACTTCCACAAAAAAAATGGCTTAAAATAAATCAATTTGGCTTGATGAGTTTTTATCCAAAAGACCATGGCGCCAAAGATGGAACTTCTCTTAAGAAATGGGCAGAACGTATTGGTGAAGAACATGGTGTCGAGAAGAATACATGCGATGTATTTCTTCTCTCTTTTCCACGCGTCTTGGGGTACGTTTTTAACCCTGTCACTTTCTGGTTTTATATTGATAAAAAGACACAAAAACTACGTGCTGTTCTCTCTCAGGTAAATAATACTTTTGGTGAAACACATAATTACTTTTGTGAAACTCAAGGGTTCATCAATCAAGATGACTGGATGGAAGGGAAAAAAGTTTTTCATGTCTCACCATTTCTGGAAAGGGAAGGAACATACAGGTTTCGCTTTTCATGGCAAGAAAAAAAGCTGGGGATTTGGATTGATCACTGCGATGAAAAAGGCAATAAAATTCTCTTAACATCGCTCGTAGGGTTTTATGAGAACCTCAATGAAAAAGGGTTAAAGAAATGCTTTTTTCAATATCCTCTTGTAACTTTTAAAACTATTTTTCTTATTCACTATCAAGCACTCAAGCTTTTTAAGAACGGCATTCGCTACATCAGAAAGCCTCTTCAAAAAAAATCAAAAACAACAAAAGTAATAAAAATGAAAAAAAATTAACTTTCATGTCATCACAACAACATAATACTTAGTATATTTTTTCGTATAAGATCGGAGAACAAAATGATTAAAAAGCAGTTTGAAACATTTTTCTTAAAAGCGCTAGAAAACATTGAATATGGTTCGTTAGATCTGACAACGGCCAGCGGCGACTCCTATCATTTTAAAGGAAGAAAAAAAGGCCCACATGCCGAGATGACAATTCACGTTCGGGGCGTTATTCGCAACATGGTCATGCGTGGTGATATTGGCCTTGCAGAAGATTACCGCGACGGCAAATGGGACAGTAAATTCCCTGAAAAACTTTTTCATTTTGGGCTTTTGAACTCAGAAGTGCTGGATAGATTTATTTCAGGAAAATCTTGGTTCAGATTTATTTCTAAGCTTGGTAATAAAGTTGTTCACCGCAACACAAAAAGTGGTAGCAAGAAAAATATCATGAGCCATTATGACTTAGGAAATGATTTTTATTCTTTATGGCTTGATGAGACGATGACGTATTCATCTGCTCTTTTCTCTTCTTCCAAACAGCCTTTAAAAAAGGCCCAAATCAATAAATATGCTCGTATCTTTGATCGCATCCAAGGTGAAAATAAAAACATTCTAGAGATCGGTTGTGGATGGGGTGGGTTTGCTGAATATGCGCTGGATAATGGCGCGAAAAAGGTTGAAGGCATCACCATTTCACCTGCGCAGAAAGAGTATGCTCAAAATCGTCTGGAAGGTAAAAATGCTGATATTATAATCGAGGACTATCGCGACAAAAAAGGTCATTACGATGCAATCGTTTCTATTGAAATGTTTGAAGCTGTTGGTGAAGAATACTGGCCTGTCTACTTTCAGCAAATCAAACACCTTTTGAAAAAAGGCAGTAAAGCAATGGTTCAAACCATTACGATTGATAATGACTACTTTGAACACTACAGACAAGGTGGCGACGCGATACGCACCCTTATTTTTCCTGGAGGTATGCTACCAAGTCCAAATCGCTTTATTGAAGAAGCAAAAAAAGCTGGATTAAATGTCTCAAACCAAAAAGCATTTGGGAAAGATTATGCTAAGACATTAATGTTTTGGCTAAAAAACTTTGACAAACAAAAAGATGTCATTATTGACCTTGGGTTTGATGAGCAATTCATACGCCTTTGGCGTTTTTATCTTACATCATGCGCTGGCGCTTTTTTAGCTGGCAGAACCGATGTAATACAAATGGAATTGTCGCACGATGATTAGAGCCTTTACTCTCTTCTTATTGACTTTTTCATTCAGCGTTAATGCAGGCGTAGATATTGAAAAATATGTGCCAAACGCTCAAATTGTTGGCGAAGGGCAAACAAGCTTCTATTTCTGGAAACTTTACGACGCAAGTCTCTTTTCCCCTCATGGTAAATGGAATCCAGAATCTCCCTTTGCCCTCTCGTTAAGATATGACATAGAAGCATCGGCAGAAGAAATTTCAAAAACATCTATTGAAGAAATAAGAAGGGCCGGATTCACCGACGAGATATTACTCGCAACCTGGTATCGTCAAATGTTAACTGTTTTTCGCGACGTAATGCCAGGCGATCAAATAGTAGGAATACGCAACACTGAAGGAGACAGTATATTTATGATGAATGGTGAATATATTGGCTCTATAAAAGGAAATTTATTCAGCGATCGTTTTTTTGGCATTTGGCTTGATAAGACGACACGGAAGCCTGACCTAAGAAAAAAACTGTTGGGACTTAGCCATGCCAATTAAAAAAGTGACTAACTTTCATGCTACTTTATACGGTATCATCTTTTTCTCTCTGGCGTTCGGCAGCTTACCAATTTATATTCACGCCCCTGACTTTTACGCCACACAGCACCATGTATCCTTAACAGGAATCGGGGTATCCCTCCTGATACTCAGGCTTATTGATGCAATCCAAGATCCTTTCATTGGTATCGTTAGCGACTGGTATGATAATCGGCGCCCTGTTATTTTTATGATTGGGTTTTCACTTTTTGCTGCTGGCTTCTGGCTCTGCTTCCATCCTCTTGGAGATCATAAACTTATCTGGTTTTCCTTAAGTATCTTCTTATGTACTACGGGCTTTAGCATTGCGATCATTAATGCACAAGCTGTTGGCGCCCTATGGCCCGCTTCAAAAAATGATCGAACAAAAATTACTGGCTTTCGCGAAGCCTTTACCCTACTCGGTTTACTCGTTGCTTCTATTATTCCTACAATCATGTCACTGAACATGCCGCCAGAGAAAGCATTCCACTATTTTTCTATTGTTTTCTTAATTTCACTTATAATTGGATGTATTCTTTTTTCAAAATGGTACAAATCTGTACAGTGGTCGCCATCTAAAAAACAAAAAAAACGCCTACACCTGTTCACCTTATCAGGCTGGCTTAAGCGTTTTTACTGTGTGTATTTTTTTAGTAATCTCGCCTCTTCTATTCCAGCTGTTTTAATTATATTTTTTGTCCGCGATCACCTAAAATCTGAGGACTTACTTGGCGTTTTTCTTCTTATATACTTTTTAAGTGGTGCTTTAGGAATGCCCTTTTGGCAAAGCGTTTCAAGAAAAAAAGGGAAGCTACACGCATGGATGTTTGGCATGACTGGTGCCGTTATAAGTTTTGTTTGGTGCTTTGCGTTAAATGCTGGTGACATTTACCAATATGCTGTTATTTGTCTTCTTTCAGGCCTCACACTAGGAGCAGACCTCTGTCTCCCACCATCAATTTTGGCAGATTATATTGATGAAAAAAAGACGAAAAAAAATGCAAGTGGATATTTTTCTGCCATGACATTCTTGGCTAAGTCGTCTCTTGCTCTTGCGACAGGAGGCATGTTTTTAGGTCTTGGCATTTCAGGCTATCAACCTGGTGCAAGTCTTGAAAGCAACTTTAGCTTGCCAATTGCATACGCATTAATTCCAAGCGTTCTAAAAATTACTGCGGTGGGGCTGCTGCTTTTTTTCCTTCCCCGTTTAAACAAAGGAGTTCACGATGAAAATAGGAGTTATACTGATGGGACTATTACTGACGCTTAGTGGGTGCTTAAAAATTGATGGAAAGCAATATACAGAGCTTTCACCAGCATTTGATATCAAAAGTTACTTTAACGGACCGATTAAAGCGTGGGGCATCATTCAAGATCGCAATGGCAATATTATCAGCCGATTCGATATTGATTTGAAAGGTCACTGGAAAAAAAACATTGGCACGCTGGAAGAAGATTTTCATTTTTATGATGGATCAACACAAAAGCGAGTATGGACAATCACAAAGAAAAGCGACACCCTGTACGAAGGAAAAGCTGGTGACATTATTGGAAAAGCTGAAGGAAAAAGCTATGGTAATGCAGCGCAGTGGTCATACACAATGGACGTGCCTGTTGATGGTTCAACATACCGCTTGAAGTTTGATGACTGGATGTGGTTAATGAATGATGGTGTTTTGATGAACCGGTCATATATGAAAAAATTTGGCATCACAGTGGCCGAAATAACAATCTTTATGCAAAAGCAAAAAAAGGCTAAAAAATGAAGACAGTCTGGATTATAGGCGCCAGCGCGGGTATTGGAAAATCCTTGGCAATTGAGTTAGACCGAAAAGGTTACTCTGTTGCACTTTCTGCCCGAAATGAAAAAAAGCTAGAAGCGCTCTCTAAAAAGCTAAAAAATAAAAGCATTATTGCTCCCTGCGACGTTACAAAAAAAGCGCATATCGAGAACGCTTTAAAAGACGTGCAGAAAGCTTTTGAGAAAATTGATAATGTCATTTTCATGGCAGGCATTTACACTCCGATGAGTTTAGAAAAGCTCGACCTTAAGAAAACGAAACAAATTATTGATGTCAATCTCATGGGTGCTTTCAACCTGATAGAAGTCGTTTTGCCAGCCCTTAATAGCCAAAAATCTTCACAGCTTGTTTTGTGCGCAAGTGTTGCTGGGTATCGTGGACTCCCTGGTAGCCAACCATACGGTTCAACCAAAGCCGCGCTTATTAATCTTGCGGAAAGCCTGCGATGTGAAGTGGGCAAAAAGATTGATATCAAAGTCATTAACCCAGGATTTGTCAAAACCCGCTTGACCGATAAAAATGACTTTGACATGCCCATGCGCATCACACCCGAAAAAGCTGCTGAAGCAATTATCAAAGGGCTAGAGAGTAAAAGATTTGAGATTCATTTCCCAAAAGCTTTCACTTTATCAATGAAGTTGTTATCCTGTTTACCCGAAAAGTTATATACCTATCTTGTTACCTCAAAAAAGGGTTAAGAATGCGCATATTGGTCATTGAAGATGAAAAAACTGTCGCAAACTATATCGCAAAAGGTCTTAAAGAGGCAGGACACAATGTTGATTGCAGCTATGACGGTAAAGATGGGCTTTTTATGGCAACGACAGAGAACTACGATGTTCTGATTGTAGATCGCATGTTACCAGAACTTGATGGCCTGAAGGTCATAAAAACACTTCGTGCAACAAACAATAATACCCCTGCCCTTATCCTCAGTGCTATGGGTGAAGTTGACGATCGTGTCACAGGATTAAAATCAGGTGGTGATGACTACCTTGTAAAACCTTTCGCCTTTTCAGAGCTCCTTGCAAGACTAGAAATTCTAGGTCGAAGAGAAACGGCTGCAAAACAAGCAACAGAATTAAAAGCTGGAGACCTAACACTAAACCTTTTATCCCGAAAGGTTTACAGAGATGGCAAAGAAATTAACTTAAAGTCCAGGGAGTTTTCTCTTCTTAAACATATGTTGACCCATAAAGGCCGGGTCGTGACTCGAACGATGCTTCTCGAAGCCGTCTGGGATTATAACTTTGATCCTCAGACAAATGTTATTGATGTTCACGTCAGTCGATTGAGAAATAAAATTGACAAAGGGTTTCAAGAACAACTTATTAAAACCATCCGTGGTGCAGGATACATCATTGAATGAGTAGACAGTATAAAGATAGTTCCAGCTTTAAAATGGCCATTCTTTCTGGCATTTTCTTATGCTGTATTTTTACAATCCTTACCTTCTTGCTTTACCGCTTTGACGAAGGTGTATTGCTTGAGCAAAAGCAAGAAATGATCGCGTCGGATATTATAGTGCTACAAGAATGGTACCAAGAAGGCGGCATTGCGAAAGTCAAAGACATCCTAAGAAAAAGAACCAAAAAGAATGCTGAGAAATTTTATATTCTTCTCGATGACTCAAGAAACTATTTGGCAGGAAACATTGAAGAAATGCCAAAAAATGCCCTACCAATCACAGAAGGGTTGGTAAGATTCCAGAATACAACAGGCCAGAAAATTGATGCTCAAATACATACTTTTCCCAACAACTATACAATTTTGGTGGGAAAAGAGTCTGAAGACACACGTTTTTTTGGTGGACTTATTGGTCCACTTATTTGGGTTTGTATCGGCCTTTTGCTACTTGTTATTTTTATCAACTTTTTTATCAGCATCTATGTTGTTCAAACAATCAATGTCATTGGCAATACCGCAAGTAAAATTATGGAAACAGGCGACCTTTCAAAACGAATAGAAATTGACACGAAGTGGGATGATTTGAGTTATCTTGCTCAAGTCCTTAACAGTATGTTGAGCCGAATCGAACTTCTTTTAGAAGATGTAAAGCGCGTTTCAGACAATATCGCACATGACCTCAGAACGCCATTAACACGACTAAAAAACCAAATAGACTCTTTACCACAAAAGCCTAAGGAAATAGCAACTTGTAAAGAAAAACTTCTTCAAGAATCAGACCATTTGATGTCAATGTTTAACGGCCTTCTGAGGCTTGCAAATATTGAGTCTGGGAAAAGACAAGTCTCGTTTAAAACGATTAACCTGGATGATGTTCTCAACGATGTCGTTGCCTACTACTCGCCACTTGCACAGGACAAAAACATCCGAATCAACCTGAATACTTTACCTTTAAAATTTACAGGCGACAGAGACCTTCTTTTCCAAGGTTTTGCCAACATCATTGATAATAGTATTAAGTTCACACCTAAAAAAGGTCATATTAACATCACGATGAAACAAAGCAGAGACAACCTTATTCTGAGCTTTTGTGACACAGGGCCGGGGATCAAGGCTGGTGAAGAAGAGCGTATATTCAGAAGGCTTTTTCGGAGCGACCAAAGCCGAAACTTACCTGGCCATGGCCTAGGACTTAGTTTCGTAAAAGCTATTATCAAACTTCATCAAGGGAATATATTTCTCAAGAAAAACAATAAAAAAGGGGCATGCTTTGAAATTTTCCTACCAACATAATGGGCGGGATAAAAAACAAAGAATAAAAAGACAGTCTTCTTTCAAATTAGCATTTAAGCCTCACCACCATGCCGTGCCCTTAATTATAAAGGACAAAACATTGTTAAAAATAAATAATAAACTATATAATTTGGAAAAATATATTTGTAACTTTTGAAGGGTAATTGTCGTGGACAAAGAAGTAGAAGCTATTACTAATGAGTTTAACGAATTCGCATATATGGTTTCACATGATATACAAGCACCACTTCGTCACATTCATGCTTTTACTGAGCTATTGATTACAAATACAAAAGACAAGCTGAACGATAATGAAACGAGATATTTAGAAAACATTGTTGATAGCACACGAGAAGCCCAAAATCTTGTTGATGGCCTCCTTGCCTTTTCAAGGCTAAATACCCTTTCGGAAGGGTTTGACATCATTGATATTGAATCAATAATTCCCGCTGTTATCACCAACCTCGAAACTATTGTTTATAAAGAAAAACCAGAAATAACCATGCCTGACAAGTACCCAACAGTTTCTGGTGACAAAAACCAAATCATCACCCTCTTGTCTAACCTTATGCATAACGCGATCAAGTTTCACAAAGAAGACACTCAACCGACCGTTACCTTAAACATAAAAGAAAATGGTGACGATGTAACTTTTGAAGTTATTGATGAAGGCATTGGCATCGATGAGAAAATGTTTTCAAAAATTTTTACACCGTGCGTCAAGCTGCATTCGGATCAAAGCTTTCGGGGTGTTGGAATGGGGCTAGCAATTGCCAGAAAAATAGCTAAAAGACACAACACAGACATCATGGTAACTTCAAAAGTTGACCAAGGATCAACTTTTTCGTTCACATTAAAAAAAGCTTAATCATCTTTTTTAGGTGGAAATGCCACAACGCTGAACCAAAATGCTTCTATCGCATTAACAACTTCTGATAGTTTCTTAAAATCAAAAGGCTTAACAATATAGCTGTTTGCATGCAGCTCATAAGTTTTCACAATGTCCATCTCAGCACTAGAACTGGTCATGACGACCACAGGAATTCTTTTTAATTTCTCATTTTGCTTTATATCTAATAAAATTTCATTTCCTGAAACTTTCGGAAGATTTAAATCGAGCAAAATAAGGTCTGGCAAGACAGCATCCTCATAGCCATTACGCTGATAAAGATAATCCAAAGCGGCCTCTCCATCCATTACGACATTCAGGTTATTAATAAGTTTGGCACTCTTAAATGCTTCTTTCGTCAAAAGCACATCGCCTTGGTTATCTTCGACAAGCAGAAGCTCAACGGGTTTTCTTTCACTTGGCATAGTCTTCTCCCTATAAAATTATTTCTGGTGAAAAGTAACGGTAAACACTGACCCAACATCAGGGGTCGACTCAACAGAAATACTGCCGCCATATTTATCAACAATTTTCTTTACGATTGCAAGCCCCACCCCTGTGCCTTTGTAATCCGAGATTGAGTTAAGACGTTTAAAAGGTTCAAAAATTTGAGCCTTATACTCTTTTTTAATACCAATGCCATTGTCTTCAACAGAAATAACGGTTTTCTTTTTTGTTTTTTTGATACTTACAACGATTCTTGGTGGGTCTTTTCTTTCTTTGGGCTGATACTTAATCGCATTACTTATTAGATTCTGTAAAATTTGATTCAAGTGAACTGGGTTTGCCTGAATGGTAGGCAAGTCTTCATAAACGATAACCGCCTGTGATTGATTGATTTGATGAGACAAAGTGTCTTCAACATTCTTCATCAGATCTTCGCAATCAACCGCCTCAACATTAATCGTATCGTGGTCTATGCGACTATAAGACAAAAGGTCCGTTATAAGGCCTTGCATCTTACTAGATGAGTTTACAACGATATCAATCCACTCTTTTTGTTCATCATCTAATTTGCCTTCTAATCTCTCTTTTAAAATTCTTGTAAAATTAGACACCATACGCATTGGCTCTTGCAAATCATGTGATGCAAGATAGGCAAAACGCTCAAGCTCTGTATTTGCATGACTCAACTGATCCACCAGCTTCTCTAGTCTTTTTTCTGCTAACTTTTGTTGTGTTATGTCTTGAGAAACAACAAGCAAACCTTTGCCTTTATCGGCGCCAAGAGAATATGGGACCTTATCTGTCAAAGACCACCCAGCTTCTTGCCCTGCAGGCGTATATTTTTCTACAATACCCAGCAACGGTTTTCCTGCGTGAATGACGTCAAGATCATCTTGATGGTATTTGGCAGCCATCTTAGGGAAAAGACTATAAACACTCCCTCCTTCAAAATCTTCAACAGAGCCTCCCATTGATTCAGCCGCCTTTTTATTTAATCTTAAAATATTATTTTTATCATCTTTATGCCAGATCCTTACGGGCACTGTGTCAAAAATCAGCTGCAACTCTTCTCTCTGCTTTTCGAGATCTCTCGCAGACTTCCCATAGAGCATCGATATGAGATAGAAAAGACCCGAAAGAATAATTGTTACAATAAACCCTGCAATTAAAAAAACACCCGGAAGCTTTGTATCACCCTTTGGAACAAAAGAGGCTGTTGGCCTCCACACAATCGTCCAGATCCTCTCATCGACCTTAATTTCTTTTTTAAGATATAAGTGGTCGAAACGCTCATTAGGCAAAGCACTTTTATCCTCGTAAATAAGGTTTTCTTGATCAACATTCTTGCCATCATAAACAGCAAAAGAGACTTGGTTATCTGTTAAACCGCCAATATCTGACATAAATTTACGTGCCATAAAGGGAGAATAAGCCCAGCCAATAAAGGTTTTTCTTCTTTCCTCCACAGTCGTCAAATTACTTTTTTCATAAACTGGCGCAAGCAAAAGAAACCCAAACAGCTTTTGATTATCCTGAACCAACGTGATTCTTCTTGTTAGTGTTATTTTTCCCGTATCCCTTGCGTGTTCGGCAGCCTCCCGGCGGTTTTTTTCAAAGCCAATATCAAGGCCAACAGCAGGAAGATTAATATTGGCAGGTTCTATATATTTAATAATAAACTTGTCTTTATATTTTGTTTTTGGATGATTGACAAAATTTGGAAATCCATCGCTTCTTGCCTCCTTTAAGTATTTTGGCAACGCATCGTCCTGCAATAAATCAATAAACCCAACACCATTCGTGCCTGGTAAATGTTTGCCAACGTTAAGCGCATCAACATAATCACGCCACTCTCGACGGCTTACTTTATTGGAGCCCTTCACAAACCCAGTAGCACCACGCAGAGCTTGCTCATAAAGCGCAAAACGCTTTTCAATAACATTAAGGTTCTGTGTAGTAATAGACTCAAAGTGTTTTTTATTTTGATAAGAAACAGACTCAGAAACACCATGCCATACAAGAAATGTCATAACTAAACAGCAAACAGCTACAACAAAAGGTAGAACCTCCCAAATATCAAAATCTGTTTTATCAAGTTTTTTCTGCCAGAAAAATAATGAGAGAGATAATATAACAAACCCAATAGCGGTGTGGATTGCCATACGTGTCAACGCACCAAAGCCATACAAACCTTCAGCACCAATAATGTAACCAACAAAAGCCAAGCCAGATAACATGAACAAACTTGCTATCAAACTAAAAATGACCGTTGAGTTGCGAGAAAACAAAAGCGCAAGACCTGATAAAATAAAACAACATGCTGTATTTGGTGCCATTCTTCCAGGGTGACTCACTTTGGTCATAATAGATGCATCCATCAGCAACTGATCAACGCCCAAATCAATCAAAAAGACATATTGTAAAAGCGTTAAAAACCCTAAAACTGCAACAATGACACCGCATATTCGTGAGGCTGAGAAATACCGCTCTAAAAGTAAAACGCCTAATCCTGAGAAGAAGAATCCAAAAGCCGTATTATATTGCATAGGTGCAAAAACAGGGAGAACTTGAATAAGGGTTTTATTATTCGTATGCCAGCCGACAATAACTAATGCGCCCAAAAAGCAAACAAAACCACCTAAAGCCTTTATATTATTTATAGATGTTAACTTCACAGCATGAGACATTTCAGAAATCCCTTAAAAACGCAAAACTTTCAAGTTTTGACCTTGTGAAAGTCTTGGCAAAATATATTTCAAGCTTCCCGCCCAAAATACAAGGGTGCAACAAAAACATCAACACAACTCTGGGTGAATAAAAACATACAAAATGAAATGCCGCAAATATGCACCTTTTGATTAAACAGTTTATAAAAAAACACATCTACTTTACTCAAAAAAAACCTACATACTTTATTTGTATCTTCTCACAAAAAAATGATAATTCTGATTAGAAAAAAAGCCTTCCACGAATAAATTTTGCAAACAAACATATGATTTTAAATTAAAGAACCACAAATCAACTTGCCCTTATACGAATCAAACATTAAGCTCCAATCAATTATACAAAGGAGAAAATATGGCAATACCTACAGATGGTCCACACCTTGTTGATGTCATATCAAACATTCTTTTGTTTTTTGGTATATCAGGAATAATTGTTCCTTTACTTCAGCGCACAAAAATATCTTCTGTTTTCGCCTATTTAATTTGCGGAATTATTATTGGACCATATGGACTTGCCGTTCTTGCTGACGCCTATCCTTGGGTTTCTCATATAACAATTCGTGAAACTGGCACAGTCCAAATTCTCGGAGAGCTTGGCATTGTTGCGCTCATGTTTAAAATAGGTCTGGAGTTTTCTTTCAAACAACTCACCGACTTGCGCCGCTATATATTGGGTCTTGGGTCACTGCAAATATTAGTTTGCGCGCTTGTGATCTTCTTCATCGCAAGTTTATTTGACAACTCAATCAAGGCGTCAATCTTGATCGGTGCCTCTTTTGCGCTTTCATCAACAGCTATTGTTATGAAAATGCTAGAAGAAAAGAAACTCATCAACAGGCCTGTTGGCATTGTGGCTTTTTCTATCTTGCTAATGCAAGACTTAGCCGTGATACCTATTTTGGTACTGGCCTCTTCTTTTATCGGAGGAGAAGATACTGGCGTTCTATCATCTCTTGCACATTCACTTTTCTTCGGTGTTATCACCGTTCTGGCGATTTACTTTCTTGGCCGCAAGGCTCTTAAACCGTTATTTAAATCCATTAGCTTCTCAACAAGCCCTGAATGGCTTGCTGCGTTTGTTGTTTTTATTGTTATGGCTCTTTCGACAATCACCTATAAGGCTGGTTTATCTCTCGCTCTTGGTGCATTTATGGCGGGCATGCTTATCGCAGAAACTGAATTCAAGCATGAAGTTGATATTGTTATTAATCCACTAAAAGGAATTTTATTGGGAATTTTCTTCTTATCTGTCGGCATGGTTATTGACCTTTCAAACATCATATACTTCCCTGTCCTTGTAACACTATCGGTTATCGGCATTTACCTTTTAAAAGCAGCCATTATCTTTTGTTTGTGTCGTGCATTTCGTGTTCCAGGCCGTGAAGCTGCAGAAACTTCAATTTATTTAGCCGAACCAGGCGAGTTTGCTTTGATGATTTTGGGGCTTGCTGTTTCTGCATCATTTATGCCAACCCAAGATGTGCAGTTCTTTTTATTGGTAACTGTTGTTGCCATGATGTTAAGCCCGTTGTTGTTTAGACTTGCACCAGTCGCTGGGCGATATGCACACCGATACTTTGAAGCCAAAGAAGACGATGCAACCCTTAGCCCCACCAATGATGAAGCTGTCGTTCTGATTGCTGGATTTGGACGAACTGGACAGTTATTGGGACAAATATTAGAAGAACAGCGCATTCAATATATTGCCTTTGACAATGATGGGAAACGCGTAGCATCACTCAAAAAACAAGGCTTTCGTATTATTTATGGTGACGCACGTAAAAAAGAACTGTGGCAACGTCTGATGAGCCAGAAAATTGCTGTTGTTGTTATTGCCATTGATGACCATCAAGCTGCACGCCATATCATGAGAAAGCTAAAATCAGAATTCCCACTACTCCCTGTTATTGTACGCTCGAAAAGCGCAGATGATACAGCTGTGCTTTACACAGAAGGGGCTAAACATGTCGTTGCAGAAACACTTGAATCTGGACTACGTTTAACAGAACTTTTGATGATAGAAATGGGCACTTCTGCTGAAGAAGCCAGCACGATTGTGAGAAAGCTTCGAAAAGAATAGCTTGAACTTAATCACGACTCATAAACACATCAACATTTGGATCTATCTTGATGTCAGAAAGCTTTATTGGCTTCGCCAACTGTACTTTGTTCAAATACTTACAACGACTAAAGGCAACATATAACTGCCCATGTGCAAATGCGCCTTTCCCAAAATCCATTGAAATACTGTCAAATGTTTTGCCCTGACTTTTGTGAATTGTCATTGCCCACGATAAATTTACAGGGTACTGCGTGAATGTACCAGCAGGTATCACTTTTATTTTCTTAGTTTTCACATCATATATATTTTGAACAATTTCCCATGTATGTTTCTCTACTGTGTGCGTTATGCCATTGATTGAAACAACGAGCTTGTCATCTGCCATCTCAATAATTTCACCCAAAGAACCATTGACCCAGCTGTCACCATTGTTTGTTAACATCATAATTTGTGCGCCAACTTTTAATCTCAACGGCTCAGCTGTCGGATATTCTTTTTTTGATAAATGCTCTGATATTTCGGCTGTATAAGATTTCTCTTCACCATCTATTGCCTGAAGATATTCTTCATTTTTCCTTGCAGCAGTTTCATTTGTTGATGCGAGATAAACAGATGGCCTCATCAAATTGTTGTTATCAATAATCCGAATCTGCTTATTGATAAAATCTAACTCACTTTGGTTTAGTTTTTTATTTCTTATCAGGTTTAAAATATACTTAAACAGTGCATCTGGCTGCCTATGAACTTTTTCTAAATTTATAACCTTCAACAAGCCAGGGTGGTAATCAAAAACATGTGCGCTAAAAAAGAAAGGTGTAGGATATGCTTCACCTTTAAAGTACGGCTCCAACCCCTCGCCAACAACTGGAGGCAACTGATACAAGTCACCCACACAAATGATTTGCTTGCCTGCAAAAGGAGGCACATCTTCAAGGTCTTGCGTGTCAACTTTTAAGCTTTTTCTTAGCATAACATCAATGGCATCCATAAGGTCTGCGCGAACCATTGAAACTTCATCGATAATAATCGTATCAGCGGCTTCAAGTAATTCATAATTGGTCTCATCAGGGAAAATACTTTCTTCTTTCAAAACACCGATGGGAAACTTGAAAAATGAATGAATTGTTTGTCCGTTAATGTTAAGAGCAGCAACTCCTGTCGGAGCCAGAACGATCACTTTTTTCTTCGTTTCTGCAAGAAATTTTTTAATAAGCCATGATTTTCCTGTGCCTGCCTTTCCTGTTAAAAAATAGCTATCAAATGTTGTTTCAAACTGAGAAATAATTTCATCGATAGGCAGCTCAACAGCATTATGGCGCAGTCTATCCAAAGTCGATCTTAAGTAGTTTCTTGCAAATTCATTATCCATAAAGATATTGTATCTTCTTCTGAAAAATAAAGTACAACACTTTCTGGTCTGTTTAGAAAAAAAGCCCTTACACACTACCTTAAAAGGGTACAAGAACTTAGACTATGAAAAGAAATAATACCCAATTAAAATCGCTGTTATGATACCAACAATGTCGGCTGCTAAACCACATATAACAGCATGACGTACATTCTTAATACCAACTGATCCAAAATAAACTGCTAACACATAAAAAGTTGTCTCGGTACTTCCTTGTATGACAGAAGAAATAAGTCCTGGGAAAGAATCAGCGCCATAAGTTGACATAGTTTCTATCATCATTGCGCGTGCACCACTACCAGAAAAGGGTTTCATAATGGCTGTTGGTAAGGCCGGAATAAAGCGTGTGTCACCACCAACCCATAAGACAATTTGTTCAATAAGATAAATCACACCGTCCAAAACACCGCTTGCTCTTAAAACAGCAATGCCAACCAACATTGCAACGAGGTATGGAATAATACGAACTGCTACGTCAAAGCCTTGTTTGGCACCATCGACAAACTCTTCATAAACAGCTACTTTTCTGACCTGACCCGCAACAAGAAACAAAATCACAAGACCAAATAAAATAAAGTTTCCTAAAAATGATGACTGAGCTGTACGTTCAACACTTGATAAGCCTGAAAAATAAAGCATAAAAAAGGTTATTAAAAGAGCAAAGCCTCCTAAATAGGCAAAAATAACGCGATCAAAAAGATTGATCTTTTGAATCCAGGCAACAGCTAAGAGGCCTGCAAAAGTTGAAGCAGAGGTCGCCAAAAGAATCGGCAAAAAAACATCCGTTGGGTTTACTGCTCCTAGTTGTGCACGATACAAAAAAACAGTAATTGGCAACAAAGTGACAGATGATGTATTGAGAACTAAAAATAATATTTGCGCATTTGTTGCTGTTTCTTTTGTTTTGTTGAGACCTTGAAGATCTTTCATCGCCTTAATACCAAGAGGCGTTGCTGCATTGTCTAATCCTAGCATATTTGCGGCTAGGTTCATTGTCATAGACCCATGTGCAGCATGATTTTTTGGAACACCTGGCATTAAGCGTGTAAAAAGAGGTGTAAGCCATTTTGCGATACGATCAATGAGCCCTGCTTTTTGTGCTATATTTAGAAAGCCTAACCACAAGCACAATGTACCAACAAGACCTAAAGAAATCTCAAACGCAAGTGTGGAAGACTGAAAAAGTGCGCCAACAATATCCTGCCAAACCTGTGGGTTGGATAGAAATATTTGCTGAAACAATGCAGCAAAAAAAGCCGAAACAAAGAAGGACAACCAAATAATATTTAACATAATTGTGACTTTATCTTATTAAGACACCAGACTGAATTTATTTTTTCTAACAGGTGTAAGCTTCCAATGGCACTTTAGATTTCTGCTCACCAAACACGAAGTATCTATTCCATGACCTTGAGTACACTATTATCTATATCGCTGGAGATCTTACTGGGTAATAATTATCTTTATCGAGACGCAAACGAAGATTGCACAACAAGCCCTGTCGCCCCCTTTGCACCCTCAGCAGAAACATAAAGTCCAGCGGCAAGCTCTCCGCCAAACCCTGACGTTTTAACGGAAAGAACACCTCTTTTTGTAACCTCTCTTGGGTTCCAGCGCACCTGAAGATGGGGGTTGTTTTCAAGGTCATACATATTACCATTAAGACCAGAAGAAAGAACTTTGTGACCGAAAGACGCACCGACCTTTTTGATAGAATCCACGATAACAGGCGCTGAGAAGATGACGACGTAACACCCCAACAAAACACCTAACACACTAGAATGGCTTGCATACTCTGCAATACCTGCGACAAAAGCAGCCGTTTTTGTTACCTTTTTCTCCATTTCTCACCTCCATTAATGGAAGTAAGAACTTCAACTTCATTTTTAAAGTATAACTTTATAAAAAAATTCCACGAAGATTTGTTTGCAATCCCCCATGCGACTTCTTATGTTATTGCTTTGAACATGTGAGGAAAAATGTCTAAACAAAACAAAAATTCTTCTAAAGCACCCTCTCAAAGACAACTGCGTGCAGGCGAGCTCATTCGAAAAGAAATAGCTAGTGTATTATCAACAGGCTTTTTCGATGAACCTGAACTCTCTGGCATTTCAATTACGGTTAGTGAGGTTCGTATGAGTCCAGACCTTCGCCACGCAACAGCATTTATCATGCCGCTCGGGGGACAACATGCCGAAGAAATGGTTGATGTTTTGCAGGGGCATGCGAAAGAAGTACAACGCCAGATCGGACGCGTTATTAAAATGAAGTTCACCCCAAAAATACGTTTTGAAATTGACCGCTCATACGAATATGCCGATCGCATCTCTATGCTTCTTAAGTCTACGCAAGAAAACGATATCGAAAGCTAATCTTTTAAGGCTTTGCGACAATAATCATAAACAACAGCCATACCTAAAGCAGCGAACACAAAGGATACGTAAAAAACATCTGTGCCAATAAAGTATGCTAAAAGGCCATACAGGGGTAAAACAAAAAGTTCACCAAAACATAAAGCCATTTGCCATCCAGAACCAAACAAAAGAACCCGGCCAGGATATTTTTCTCTAGCATACATATGCATACTAGAACGAAAAGCTGAGCTGTAAACATTTGAGACTGTTTTATGAAAACTTTCAGCAAAGAAAACAGACAAAGGTGTTTTTGCAAACAATGCATAAAATCCCATAGAACACCAATAGGCTACCATAGATTTCTTAATTGTTCTTTTGGCACCCCACTTATCCGTATAATGCCCCGCAGCCAATGTCAGAACTTTCTCTGCAATAAGGGAAAAAGCGATTAAGTATCCTAGATCATCAAATTCACCTACAACGGTATAAATAAAGATAGGCACCATCACAGACTTTACAATAATCGTTAATTGCTCTCCTAGAAAAGGTTTCCACATAGGTTTAAAGTCTTCATCTGAAAGAATACGAAAGACCTCTGAAGATCTCTTATAAGAAAAGCTTTCTGTTTTTTCGTTAAGACCATAAAGAGGAAGAACAGAAAGTATAAGAGAAATAATGACAAAAAGTAAAACAGCATCAAATCCTCCGAAATTTGCCAGCAAGAAACCAACGACAGTCGCACCAAAAATGCGCCCAAGTGAGGATAAAATAATACCTAAACTGATTTGTTTTGCACGATTATGGTCTTCTTCGATATAAAATGCCTCGATGATATCTGCAAAAGGGTAGTAAATTCCTCCCGATATCGATGCAAGAATAAGGGAAAAAAAGCCAATCCATATACTATGATCTGAAAATGAAATACCAACAAAAAATAATATCAAGAAAATGACAGAAATAAACTGCGACCTTAATAGACCTAGCTTGCTCATACAAACAAGGCCGAAAGGACACATCAATCCACGCAAACCAAATTCAAGACCATAGAACAACAATACATAATGCAATGGCATCCCAAGCTTAAGAAAGTATGCACCTGTAAAAATATACATCGTAGCGCTTGCAATATTACGAAAAAAATGATGCATATAAACCAGAGCATAAGAGCCATTTGTAAAATAATTTTTTTTAATTACTGCAAACACAAAGTGAACCTTTTCTTTCGAAGCATTAAAGATATACCATTCTCAAATTATTAGGAAATTGAAAAAAAAGCGATGAAAAATAAAATGATAAACGGCTGGGTTCTTATTGATAAACCAACTGGCATCACATCAACTGATGTTGTCCGGCGCCTCAAAAAAGCTTTAAAAACTAGAAAAATAGGACATGCGGGAACACTGGATCCTCTTGCGACTGGCATGCTGCCAATCGCGATTGGTGAGGCAACAAAAACCATTCCCTATATTCTCAATAGTGAAAAAGATTATGTTGTCACAGCAAAATGGGGAAGCTCGACAACGACAGATGACCGTGAAGGAGATCCCTTAAAAAGTTCTGACACCCTTCCAACAAAAAAAGAAATACAGAATTCTCTTCCAAACTTCACAGGAAAAATTGCACAAACACCCCCTATTTACTCTGCCATCCATGTTAATGGGCAACGCGCTTACAAGCTTGCTAGGGAAGGCAAGGAAGTAAAACTGAACGCACGCATGATCACAATCAACGATTTAAAAATTCTTTCCTATGATAATGACAGAACGTCACTATACGTGCATTGCTCAAAAGGGACTTATATTCGCTCTCTTATCCGGGATATCGGAGAAGAAATCGGATGCCTTGGACATGTTTATGAACTTCGCCGCCTCAATGTCGGTCCCTTTGAAGAAAAAATGATGTTTTCACTTTCGCAAGTAGAAGAAATAGTATATGATGGCGATCCTTTTTCGTTTTTACACCCGCCACAAGTGGCACTGGACGGTATCTCGGTGCTGAGCTTGTCGGATGAACAAAGAGAACGAATAAAGTTAGGTCAAAAGCTTGACCGAGGTGATTTTTCTCCTGGAACATATCAAGTTCTGGAAGAAGATAAACTGGTCGCGCTGGTTGAGGTTGATCAAGACCTTATCCGACCGAAAAAAGGATTTAATTTATAAAGATACTGCGTTTGATAAAAGGAATATAAACATGTCAATTACAGCTGAAGCAAAGCAAGAGCTTATTAAAGAATTTGCAATTAAAGAAGGCGACACAGGATCTCCTGAAGTTCAGATCGCTATTCTTACAACACGCATCAAAAACCTAACAGAGCATATGAAAGAGCACAAAAAAGACTTTCATTCACGCCGCGGTCTTTTGGTTATGGTGAGCCTACGTCGTCGTCTTCTAGACTATTTGAAGAAAAAAGACGTCAGCCGCTATGAAACAATTATTAAGAAACTTGGCATTCGTAAGTAAGTGTCAAAACACTCTTAGAAAAAAGCTCGCTCCAGAAATGAGGCGGGCTTTTTTATTGCGTAAAATGATAGGCAGGATTAACGCCCTCTTTCTGAAAACCTTTTTTGCTGATCAATCTGCATTCCATGAACCCTTTCTACAACGCGCTCAGGATCAACGATAACACCTGGTATTACCTCTGCTTGCTTTAGCAAAGATGCCACATGAAAAAGGCGTTCTTTCATTGGCAGAGGGCCCTCATTCATAGATGTTAAAATCCTGAGATATTGATCAGACTTTAGCGTTAGCGCAACAGGGCATTTTTCCACATGTGGTTTTGCTTTGATCTCATCCAAAAGCCTTATTCGCGCGTCGCTCCAGCCTGTAACCTTGTGCAGCACATGTAAGCTTTCTTCTTCAGCCTTCGGATCGGCATGCGCTTTAACCCACTCTTTGTCCCAAGAAGCTTGAACAAAAGCGACACCGACACTCTTATTGTTCGCTGCAAGCCCTGAAATAACATTGTAGGCTGTCAACTTATCGCGACTTGAATCACCAATTACAACAATTGAATCCAGCACATTTTTTAAGATACGTGCATATTTTGTTTCTTTCAAAACCACAGCATGATGCAGCCAAGCGTATTCTTTTTTTTCCCTGCTGCTTGCGAAGAACTGATCTTCAAGGCGGAATTCTGGGTGGGGAACAAAACCAAAAACATCTTCAAATGCCACTTTATCAGGTAGACCCTCATTATTTTTGGCATGGTCCAAGGCTATTTCTGCAATAATCCGTCCATCAGGTTTTACGCGATCGCCTAAAAAACTTGCATAAGGCGTCTTAATATCGCCAACACCATATGCTGCCAATGATTCTGGGTGGGCAGCACCGCCATAGATTTTTGAAATCAAATGATTATCCAGCCCTACTTGTTTCAGCTGCATCAAGACAGATTCCAAGGCAGCATCTGTCATGGTGTAAACCTTAAGCCCTTGCTGCTGTGCTTGATCTAGAAAAGAAGAAACACCTTCATAAACTTTCGTGTTCTCGCGGCTATATCGCAAACGCGCTTCAATTGCTTCTTTGATAACATCGTGACGTTTTTCTGTGTCTTTAAAAGTATTGCGCAAAATTGGCAACTGATCATAAATTGATAAGCTCCAATCTGACTGAGGGCTTGTGTTTGCATGCGCCGTCCTTATTTCTTTGTACAACACCTCAAAGTCAAGGTTTTCACCTGACTTTTCTTTGATATGCCTGGCAATAACCATCGCAGATTGCTGGATAGATGCACCGTACTCCATAGACTCATTCAGCACAGTCCCCTTCCAATCCAAAAGGAAAATAGGCTTTTTAAAGTCTGTCATAACATTTCTTTCTTCTTATTTTTTATAATTCATTCAACGGCCATCGCGGGCGTGGGGCAAAATTAAGGTCATCAAATTTTTTGCCATTATATTTTTCAACACCAGCCCATGCAATCATCGCAGCGTTATCTGTGCAAAGTGGCACTGGCGGCGCAACAAAGACCAGCTTACTACGATCAGATATTTCCTGCAAAGTGCTGCGGATTTTCTGATTCGCAGCAACACCTCCTGCGACGACAAAATGCTTTGCCGCTGGGTGATGCTCACTTAAAACATCAATCGCATTCAAACATCTATCTTTTACAACATCAGCAACAACATGCTGGAAAGAAGCGCAAAGGTCTTGCTTATTTTGCTCAGACATATCTGCATTGATATATTTGCGCACAGCTGTTTTCAAACCTGAAAATGAGAAATCACATCCTGCTCTTCCCTTTAAAGGGCGTGGCAAGTTATATACTTTTGGATCGCCATGTTCTGCCATTTTCTCAACCTGTGGACCACCTGGATATGGCAATCCAAGCATTTTTGCTGTTTTATCAAAAGCTTCACCAATAGCATCGTCCATTGTAGACCCTAAAAGCTCATAGTCACCAACATTTTTTGCTATCAACAGTTGAGTGTGCCCTCCAGAAACCAGCAAAAGTAGATATGGGAAAGGGCATTTATGTGTCAAACGTGGCGTCAGCGCGTGCCCTTCCAGGTGATTGACAGCAATAAAAGGAATATCTTGATGTGCAGCGATTGATTTTGCCGCCATTGCGCCAACAATAACACCACCAATCAATCCAGGGCCACATGTTGCGGCAACGGCAGAAACATCTGAAAGCTTGCAACCAGCTTCACTTAAGGCTTTATCAATAACAAAATCTATTTTATCAAGATGCGCGCGCGCAGCAACTTCTGGAACAACACCACCGTATTTTTGATGTGTTTCAATTTGTGAAAAAACAATATTTGATAAAATCTGCTTATCTTCAGTCACAATCGCAGCAGCGGTTTCATCACAACTTGTTTCTATTCCTAGTATTTTTATTGTCACTGACTTATACT
Organism: Alphaproteobacteria bacterium; assembly: GCA_030425825.1. Lineage (GTDB taxonomy): Bacteria > Pseudomonadota > Alphaproteobacteria > JAUHZY01 > JAUHZY01 > JAUHZY01. The sequence goes on along the minus strand of JAUHZY010000001.1, from coordinate 131,518 downwards.
TCAAATCGTTATTAAAGAGGAAACTATGAGAACTGTTTTTAAGGCGTCTTTACTTATTTTGTCAATGCTATGGTCATATGATGCCAGCGCACAATCAGTTTCGCTGGTTGCTAGTTATGGCGACTGGTCTGTATACACATTCAAAGAAGACCGTGGCAAAGTGTGTTATGCGATGAGTCCCGCAACAGAGATTCGCGGACAGTACAACAGGCAAGGAAAAACACACTTACTTGTTACACACCGCCCAAAAAACAAGTCATTCAACGTTGTCAGCTATGTACCTGGATATGTATTCAAACCAAACAAAAGAACATGGCTTGAAATAGAAAAAGACAGATTTTATCTTTCTTCAAAAAAAGATAAAGCATGGGCGCTAGAATCAGATGCAGATGAAAAAATTGTACGTAAAATGCAAAAAAGTGATTTGCTTTATGTTGTTGGAACAACTTTAGAAGACAAAAGAACATTAGATAAGTTTTCTCTTACAGGCTTCTCAAAAGCAATAAGGAAAGCCAGCGCATTGTGTGGCAAGAAATAATAACCATAAGATTATTTTCCCTCCAAACCATTCGAAAGATTGGCTTTGGAGAAATCATGATGTAATGTTTAGATTAATGACATTTTTTTGTGGAGACCCCATTGGATAACGAGCAAAAGAAAGCGCCTGAAAAAGCTTCGCCACCTCAGCAGCCAGCAGCTGCCACAAAAGCGCCTGGGAAAAGCGTTTTACAGGGGGTAAAAGGCACATACCCTGTTAACCCTGAAAAGCATTTACCAGAGTACTCTTCTCTTAATGTTAAAGCGTATGAGGCGACAGTCGAAGGCGACAAAAGCACCAAAAGTTTTGTCCTTATTTGTCCTAAAGAACACTCGCCAAGAATATCTGTTTTAAAAGCGGCGCAAAACTATACAGAAAAAGGGCTTATGAGGCCTATAGATTGGGGGCGCATCGCATGGAAAGATGGTAGAGAATACCTTGGCATCGCGTTTGAGCAACCTCTTGGAGGGCGCGTTTTAGAGGACTTAAATAAAACAATGCCCCCCTTAAGCGAAAAGGATGTCATTGACTTTGTTAAAGAATGCGCCTTACCTACCCTAAACTTTCTACAAAAAAACCAAATAACACACCGCCGCATCAACCCCACAAACCTTTATTATGCAGATGAAAAAAAGAAAAAGATTCTTATCGGAGAGGCTTACTCAAACTATGCCGGCTTCGCCCAACCTGCTTTGTTTGAAAGTATAGAAAGCTCAATGTGTGAGCCCTATGGTCGAGGACCAGGGACAGTTCAAAATGATCTATATAGTCTTGGAGTAACAATCCTTTTTCTCGTTCTTGGTCATAACCCTCTTATTAAAAAACCTGGGTCAAATGACGAAGCTGTTGCAACACCTGCAGAGGACGATGTTCTTTATGACCGCCTGCAAAAAGGAACAGTCTCAGCTTATCTTGCGAATAATCCTGTTTCAGCCACAATCGGAACGCTAGTAAAAGGATTGCTTCATGATGTTGCAGAGGAAAGATGGACGCTGCAGCAGCTTTCCGACTGGATCTCTGGGAAAAACATTGTCGCAAAAGAACAAAAACTAAGAGGTGTCACAGCAAAAGCAATAGAATATTCAGGGCGCGAACACTATGCGCTGCGCTCTCTTATTCATGCATTCGCACAAACTCCTGGAAAAGCGGCTGAAGTAATGCGCTCGGAAGAGTTGGACTCTTGGATGCAAGAGCGCTTGCACCAAATTGGCTCACCTATCACGTTGAGTGATGCGACGAAACCCCTCAAAATCCCAGGTGCACTTGGCGCTTCAGGGTCTGAAATAAAAGTTTCAAAGCTTTGCATGTATATCGACCCTGTCTCTCCCATTCGATACAAAGGCATGAACCTATTCCCTGGAGGTCTTGCTGGATGTCTGGTTGAGTGCCATAAAAATGGTGAGAAAAAACAAACAATAAATGAAATCATTTCTCAAAACCTTATTCCTGATTGGAAAACAATTAACGGAAAAAACAAAACAAAGTCTGGTGTTAAAATTGTTGATCGTATTTTCAATAAATTAGAACAATTCTTAAAATATCCTGGCCTGGGATACGGAATTGAAAGATGCCTATACCAGCTAAACCCATACATCGCCTGTCAAAGCCGTATTTTTGATAAGCACTATGTTGCAAGCTTAAAAGACATTCTTCCTGCACTTGAAGATGTCTCCAAAGGAAAAAACAAAAAAGACCTCTTCTTTGACAGACATATTGCAGCTTTCATCATGGCAAGAGCAAAAGATGTCCCTCAACAAACAGTTAAGGAACTTGGAAACAACAATGACATCTCTGCGAACTTGGTTGGGGCACTGAGATTACTCAGTTATATTCAAGACGCCTACCACCCAAGGCAAAAGTTTACCGGGATAACGAGTTGGCTCTCTAAGCATACAGACCCTATTATTGAAAGCTACCACAACCGAAACAGGCGACGCAATTTACGGAAAAAAGTCGACTCTATTGCTAGTCAAGGTCACATAAAGCCATTTATTGATATTCTTGACAATCCGCTTGAACGAGAAAATGACTCAAGAGAGTTTTTTGCGGTTCGACAAAAGTTTTCGGCACTTGACCAGTCTCTCTCAAGATTGCGGAACCAAGAAAAAGCGCTAAAAAGCCACAAACATCCGCTTGAAAACACAATAACGGTTTTGACATCGGCCCTTATCATGTTTCTTGCTTTAATGTTTACCTTTAAAGAATATTTTTTAAGTTAATATAGGAAAAAAATGTATTACTTTGTTCTTATCATGATTGGCAGCGTTAGTGCTGTTTTCTTGCCAAGTGCGGTCTTAATTGGATGTGGAATACTACCAACAATTGCTGTTTTCATGGTTGCTGAAAAACAAAACACAGCCCAAGGTATTGTTATGTTCAACTTTAACATTATCGGCATATCGCCTCACCTCTTTACCCTTTGGTCACAAGGCCACACATTACCTAATGTCATAAACATTCTTCACGACCCCGCAACATGGACTGTGATGTATGGAAGTGCTTTTTTAGGATGGGGTTTTTACATATTTATGACATTTATTATACACAATGTTATTGTCCTACTGATCGAAAATAAAATGAACTCTATTAAAAAACAGCAAAAATCTATTATTTCTAAATGGGGGAGCGAAGTGAAAGCGGCAGCTACTCAGAAGAATGATCCACAAGCTGTGGCAACAAATGGATTTAGCAATGGATAACACCCTAAAGATTTCTTTTTCTGGGAACGAGACTGACAGAGAGTTCGCAATATCTCCTGACAGACCCCTGACGAAATTAGACGCAGCATCTGCAAAGGCATACGAAGCAAACATGCGCGCTGGAGAAGCGCAAGACAAAGGTCCGGCACAACCAGCCACACAAAAACAAAGCATTAACCAGAAACTTTTTGCCCTTGTATGCGCAAAAGAAGTTTGTCCCAAACTTAATATGATTCGCGTAACAAAAGGTTTTGAGAAAAAAAATATGATGCACCCTGTTGACTGGGGAGTCATTATCTGGCCAGCCGACGGCAAAGAATACATAGCAATTATTTTTGAACAGCCCTCCGACGCACCTGAAAAAGTCATGGAATGGCTTGAAAAGCCTTTTACACCCTTTAATGATGAAAACATTACAAGTTTTATTAAGGGAACATTGCCTGTATTACAGAAACTTCATTCAGCGCGCTTATCACACGGCAATATTCGCCCTACGAACCTTTACTATAAAGACCGAGACAAGCGATCTGTTGTTCTTGGTGAAGCTGTTAGCTCATCGTTGGGCGATGAACAAAATGCTATATTTGAACCCATCGAACGCGCCATGGCAAACCCATATGGAAAAGGCAAAACAACAATAAAAGATGACTTATATTCTTTAGGTGTTACAGCAGCATTTCTGGCATTAGGCCAAAACCCTTTATTTGCTGACCAAAGCTTAACATCTTCCGTTTCTGTTGATGCCCTAGACGCACGAACACACAAACATCTTTACCAACGAATCAATTTTGGATCCTTTTTTGCAACCGCATCCAGAATCAAAGTTTCTCCGCGTATTATTTATTTATTCCGAGGCCTACTGGAAGACAACCCTGAAGACAGATGGGGGCTTGAAGAGCTAGAAGCTTGGGCAACTGGAAAAATTCCTCATGTTAACCAACCAAACATCCATAAAAATGATAAAGGTGTTATGTATAAAGAGTACTCGCATACCAACCTTAAATCTCTCACCCATGCAATTACAGAAGATTATGTTGATGGCATCAGTAAACTTTTTTCTGGAGGCTTTGATACTTTCATCAAAGCAAGAATAATCGACGCAGACAGTGATACAATTTCGCTAGATAAAATTGTTGGCGCCCTAAGAAGCTCAACTGGAAGCATGAAAAGTGACGTTCATCTTGCGCGTGTAGCGATGACGATCGATAAAAGAGCACCTATTCGCTACAAAAGAATAAGTGTCATGCCACATGGCATCGGCACACTGACAATCAAATCTTTAAATGATGATGAAGACGTAGAAAGACTTTGTGAATTTGTTCAAAATGATATCTTTTCATTCTGGATTCAACAGGATGAGAAACGTCAAGACCAACATATTAAAATGGCAAGTCTCTTGAAAAAACACTTTCTGAAACAAGCTTTCTCTGAGGGCATTGAAAAGGGGCTTTATATCCTAAACCCTAATCTAGCATGCTTAAGTGAGGTTTTACAAAACTACTGTGTTACAAGGCCAACCAATATTGTTTACAAACTTGAAGAAGCCCTCAAAAAAGATAAAAAAATAGATCTTATTGACCAACACATAGCAGCCTTCATTTCAGCACATATGAATATTCCCCAATCCTGGTCTGCAGAGGTACAATTGGATGATAAAGACGAGAAAAAGTTTTTGACAATGCTACGATTTCTCTCCTTCACACAAGAAACCTCTTCTAATAATGATCCCGTTCCTACTGTATGTGACTGGTTTGCGCGACGACTTGACAAAAACATTATTCATTTCAAAAGTAAAGATCGTAAAAAACAACTTATAAAAAAAGCACAAAAAATAGCCAAGAAAGGCGTTTTGAAACCTATGTTAGAAACGCTTGATAGCGCAGAAGAAAAAGCGTTAGACCAACAAGAATTCAACGAAGCACAGAAAAAGTATGTCGATCTTGAAAAGAAAATTATCCTAACAAATAAAGATCAAATTAAATACGCATCAAAAAACAACCCCTTTGGATGGCAAGTTGCCAATTTTGTTTCATTTGCCCTTCTTGTAATGACCATCATTATGGTAATGAAAGGATAAAAAATGCTGTTTGTTTCTTTTGTCATTCCGACATTCATTGTCCTTATGATTGGTGTCTTGCCCAGCGTTGTTTCACTTTTTACAATCCCAGCAGACCAAAGAATTCGCGTAATCTGCATTGCAAACCTCAACTTATGTGGTGTAACACCCTATATATATGAGCTTTGGCAATCTACTGACCAGATGGCTAAGTTATCAAAAATGATGGTTGATCCTATTGCTTGGATTGTTATGTACGGAGCAGCTTCTGTTGGGTGGCTTTTATACGCAATTGTGCCGGCAGCCATTTCATCTGTATCAAACACGTATCTGACAAGAAAAACAAACCGCCTTCGAAACAAACAAAGCCCACTTGTCGCAGAGTTCGGTGATGACGTTACCAAGCTTGCAGAGAAATTAACGAAGGACTCTAAAAAAACACTTAAAAAAATGGCAGAAGACCAGCCAGGAAATCGCACACCCCAAAGCAAAAAAGTTTCTTAAGATATAACTTGCGCCCCACCCGTTGTATAAATACAATACAAAAACCAATATATATTGATTTTTGTGGAAACCATGGCAACTGAAGCAGCGACCCCAACAGCAGGAAAAAATGCACAAGGAAAAGGCCCATCAGGCAAAACTGGTGATGGCATTCTGGCATTTTTATCTCGCCGAACTGATATTGCCTTTGCCCTTGGCGTCATCGGTATTATTTTCGCCCTTATCCTTCCTATGCCTCCATGGCTATTAGATACTTTGCTTGCTGCTTCTATCATGTGGGCCGTCTTGATTTTGATGACTGTTCTTTTCATTGAAAAACCACTTGAAATGAGTTCTTTCCCGACCATTCTTCTTGTGACAACAATGCTGCGCCTTTCTTTGAACCTGGCATCAACAAGACTTATCCTGGCAAATGGTCATCGCGGAACATCTGCCGGAGGGCATGTTATTGAGGCTTTTGGTAACTTTATCATGTCAGGAAACTTTGCAATTGGTGCGATTGTTTTCATCATATTGGTCATCGTAAACTTCATTGTTATTACCAAAGGTTCTGGACGTATTGCCGAGGTTTCAGCGCGCTTTACACTTGATGCGCTTCCTGGGAAGCAAATGGCGATTGACGCTGATCTTTCCTCTGGCCTCATCACAGAAGATGAAGCACGCGCAAGAAGAAAAGAACTACAAGACGAAAATAGCTTTTACGGTGCGATGGATGGTGCTTCAAAATTTGTGCGTGGTGATGCGATTGCAGGGATTCTCATTACGGTTGTTAACATTGTTGCAGGACTTGCTATTGGAACGCTTCAGCAAGACATCACGCTTTCTCGTGCTCTTGAGACATATACACTTTTAACTGTTGGTGACGGGCTTGTATCACAGTTTCCAGCACTTATTATTTCAACAGCTTCAGGGATGCTTGTCACAAAAAGTGCGATAAGTGGCTCATCCGACAAAGCTTTGATTGCGCAACTTGGTAACTATCCCAATGCACTGGGCCTTAGCAGCCTGCTAATGGTTGGTATGGCTCTTCTTCCTGGCACGCCAAAAATTCCCTTCCTCACACTCGCGATTATTACAGGGGGACTTGCATTCCTCATATCACAACGAAAAATGCAAGAAAAAGAAGAAGTTGAAAGAGACAAAGCAGTTCAAAAAGAGCAAGCACAAGTGCAGGCTAAAAAAACGGAAGAAACACCCGTCAAAGACGTCTTAAGAATCGACCAGATTCGCCTTGAACTTGGCTACGGACTGCGAAGCCTTGCCGACAGTAACAAAGGTGGAAAACTTCTTGAGCAAATAAAAGCGCTCAGAAGACAGCTCATCGAAACAATTGGCTTTGTCATGCCTTCTGCACGATTACAAGACAACCTTCAACTGCCTGCACACACTTATATTATCCGCGTTAAAGAAATCGAAGCTGGCAGAGGTGACTTGCGCCCTGGCATGCTTTTAATTATGGACCCAAGAGGCGAACCCATAAGCCTTCCTGGTGAACCGACGCGCGAGCCAACATTTGGCCTTCCTGCCATGTGGATCAATGAAGATGTTCAAGAAGAAGCCATCTTCAGGGGCTATACTGTTGTAACACCTGCATCAATTGTAACAACACACCTAACGGAAGTTATAAAAGATAGTATGGCAGAACTCTTGACATATGGCGCAACACAGAACTTGTTAGATGAACTTGACGGATCCTACAAAAAACTTGTCACGGATATGATTCCCGCGCAAATCACCGTGAGTGGTGTTCAAAAAATTCTTCAGCTTTTACTCGCAGAGCGCGTTTCAATTCGTGACCTCCCTACCATTCTAGAAGGTATCTCAGAAGCTTGCGGATACACAAAAGATATTACAATGATTACAGAACATGTTAGGAACAGACTGTCTCGCCAGATTTCAGAAGCAAATACAAACGAATCTGGGTTTATCCCGCTGATTACATTGTCCCCAAATTGGGAAAAAGAGTTTGCTGACGCCATTGTCGGCGAAGGCGATGACAAACAGCTTAATATGTCACCTAGCTTATTACAAAAGTTCATCAACAACTTACGACAAGCATTTGAAAAACAATCTGCTGTTGGCGAGTCACCAGTCTTGTTAACAAGCCCACAAATTCGTCATTACGTGCGTTCAATTGTTGAAAGATTCAGACCACAAACAATTGTCATGTCACAGATAGAAATTCATCCCAAAGCTAAAATTAAAACACTGGGGCAGGTATAAAATGGGATTGATTTCGACCTTGCAATTTTGCATGAATCATTGCATCTTTAGAAAGCTTTTTGGAAGGAGCATTTTCATATGGACGAACAAGTAGACTATCAAAGACTTGATGACCCTGACCAAGGGCAACTTGAGCTGCCAGGCAGAACTTTTGACATGGCAACAATCATCGGTTTATCAGGTACATTCTTTATGGTTATCATGGCGATCGTCATCGGCGGCACCATGTTCTCTTTTCTTGACCTGCGTTCTTTCTTAATTGTCTTTGGTGGTACATTCTGCGCGACAACAACGTGCTTTTCAATCAGAGACATTATTAACTCAAACCGTATCGCTTCATCTCTTCTTTTTAAACGCGACTGGGACATTCAGAAAATTTCTCTTTTTATGCTGCACCTTTCCGACATGGCGCGCAAAAAAGGATTTCTTTCCCTTGAAAACCACCTTCCAGATGAATCACGCCAACCTTTCTTATATAAGGCAATGACATTAACGATTGATGGTGCAACGCCAGAAGAAATCCAAATGATTATGGAGCCTGAACTGCAATCATTTGCAAAAGCAACAAATACAGCCGTGCGTGTTTTGAAGAAATCTGCTGAAATCTCTCCAGCAATGGGGTTAATTGGAACGTTGATTGGCCTGATTCAAATGCTTGGAAAGCTTGAAGACCCGCAATCAATTGGCCCTGATATGGCGCTTGCACTTTTAACAACTTTATATGGTGCCCTTCTTGCTAATATTGTTTTTAATCCGCTTGCAACAAAAATGGATAGAAATGCTTCCAGAGAGCGCTTGGTCAACGAAGTGTACATGACAGCAATGATGTCAATCGCACGCCAAGAGCATCCTAGAAGACTGGAAATGTTGATCAACTCAACGCTTCCACCTGATAAGAAAATCAAAAAATATGACTGATAGAGACACAAGATGAGACTACTAATTATTGGGTCCCCAACAGGACCTATCAAAGAAGCAGGACAAATCGCACATAGTAAAGGTGCGCACGTTACTTATGCTGAAACTGTAACAGAGGCGATGAAAATTATTCGTGCAGGACACAGTGGCGACCTTGCCATGATAGATGTTGTTCATGATGTCTCTGAGCTTATTAAAAGCCTTGAACAGGAACATATTTCTCTGCCTGTGGTTGCTTGTGGTATTGAAGTTGACTCTGAGGCCGCAGTAAATGCTATTAAATCTGGTGCAAAAGAATACATTCCAATGCCACCAGATGCTGAGCTTATTGCCGCTGTCTTACAGGCTATTACAGACAATTCTAAAAGCTTTATTTTCAATGATGAATCGATGAAAAAAGTTATTGAACTGGCTGACCGTGTTGCGCCAAGCGATGCTTCTATTCTTGTCACTGGGGAATCGGGGACTGGTAAAGAAGTGATGGCAAACTATATTCATAGCAAAAGCAAACGTGCCAGTAAAAGTTTTGTTTCTGTGAACTGCGCAGCGATTCCTGAAAACCTTCTTGAGTCTGAGTTGTTTGGACATGAAAAAGGTGCATTTACAGGGGCCGTTTCCAAGCGAGTCGGTAAATTTGAAGCAGCAAATGGCGGCACACTTCTTCTTGACGAAATCAGTGAAATGGACCCGCGCCTTCAAGCAAAACTTTTACGTGCAATACAAGAACGTGAGATTGACCGTGTAGGTGGCACTAAACCTGTTAAGGTTGATATCCGCCTCATCGCAACAAGCAACCGCGATCTTGCCGAAGCTGTAAAAGAAGGTGTTTTTCGTGAAGATCTTTACTTCCGCTTAAATGTTTTTCATTTTGACCTTCCCCCCTTACGCAAAAGACCAAATGATGTTGATATTCTGTCAAAGCATTTCGTGAAAAAATACTCCGAGCTAAACGGCCTAAAGACCAAACCAATTGCAAAAGAGACGCTAGAAATGTTGCAATCACACTCTTGGCCTGGAAATGTCAGAGAACTTGAAAACACCATGCATCGTGCAATTCTTTTAGAACAAGAAAACAGCATTACACCAGATGCGATAATGTTTTCTGCCTCCTCTAAAAACGATGAGTCTTCGGCACAAACGGCTGAAGAAGATGACGAGAACAGCGCCTCCTTTGTTGGAAAAACCGTCGCAAATGTTGAGCAAGATCTAATCATTGACACCCTCAAACACTGCCTTGGAAACCGAACGCACGCCTCACACATGCTAGGCATCTCCATCCGAACACTTCGCAATAAGTTACGCCTTTACTCAGAAGAAGGTGTTAATGTTCCACCTGCTTCATAAATGAAGTCTTCTCTTCGAAAAAAGCTTCTAACAAAACGCAAGTATATTGAAAATAGACTTGAAGCTGAAAGAAGTATTGTCGAACAGGTCACCAAAACATTTTCTTTCAAAAATGACGATATTATTGCAGGCTATCTTCAGATAAAAAGCGAAGCTTCTATTGCACCTCTTTTCACAGCGCTTCACCACCAAAAACACGCGTGTTGTATGCCTATTGTTATTGAAAAAAATACACCATTATCTTTTCGATTGTGGTCCCCTCAAGACAATAACAAAACAGGGCATTATAACATTCCTGAACCACCGACAGAAAATGAGGCTGTTACACCAAACATCCTTTTTGTGCCATTGGTCGGATTTGATCGCCAAGGAAATCGCTTAGGGTATGGCGGTGGATTTTATGACAGAACACTCAAAATGCTGCGCCAAAAAAAAGATATTCTAGCCATTGGTGTCGGCTTCAGCAGCCAAGAAGTTGACAAACTTCCCATTAACAAACATGATGAGCAACTCGATTTTATCGCAACAGAGAAAGAAGTAATTAAATGCGTGTAATTTTCTTAGGTGACATTATGGGGCGATCAGGCCGTCAAATCATTGCGCAAAAATTACCTGACCTTCGGAAAGAACTTAACGCTGATTTTGTTATTGCAAACGGTGAAAATGCTGCTGGTGGTGCCGGTATCACAGAAAAAATATGTCATGAACTTTTTGATTGTGGCATTGATGTGCTGACAGGCGGCAATCATTCATGGGACAAAAATGAAATTGTTGATTTTATTGAAAGTGACAGCCGCCTTCTGCGTCCACTGAACTATCCCAAAGGAACGCCTGGCAAAGGACATCATATTTATCGTGCATCCAACGGACAACGCATTCTTGTCATTAACCTGATTGGTCAATTGTTTATGGACTCTTATGATAATCCTTTTACCGCTGTGGAAGAAGTCCTTGCTGAAAACTTTCTCAAAGCTAATGTTGATTTTATTTTGGTAGATGCGCATGCTGAAACGACCAGCGAAAAGATGGCGATGGCATTTATGTTGGACAGCCGTGTTTCATGTGTTGTTGGCACACACACACATATTCCAACAGCTGATGCACAGATATTGCCAGGCGGCACTGCCTATCAAACAGATGCGGGCATGTGTGGTGACTATAACTCGGTTATTGGCGTTGTTCCTGAAACAACGATTTCACGCTTTAAAACCAAAAGAAGAACATCGCGCATTGAATTTGCCAGCGGCGCAGGAACACTTTGTGGTATAATTATCGACACGGATAACAGCACAGGCCTTGCAACAGAGATACAACCACTAAGAATTGGCCCAAACCTTCTCAATACTCACTAAAAAATGTTGCAAATCAATAAAATAATCCGCATTCTATAAAAAGAGAAAACATGGTGGAGGAAAGTCATGGCAGGTTTCGAGGTACAATTTAAAGGCGCATTAGGGGAGGACCTTTCTGCAAGGCTAGACACACCAGAAAACCCTGTTGCCTATGTTTTGTTTGCACATTGCTTTACATGCTCTAAAGATTTAAGTGCAGTAACACGTATCAGCAAAGAACTAAACGCCCTCAATATCGCAATGTTTCGCTTTGACTTTACAGGCCTTGGGCACAGCGACGGCGCATTTGCAAACACGAATTTTTCATCCAATGTCGAAGACCTTATTGCTGCCGCAGATCACATGCGTGAACATTACAGCGCACCACACATTGTCATTGGACATAGCTTCGGGGGCACAGCCACGCTTGCCGCAGCAGGTGGCATTCCAGAAGCCAGGGCTGTTGCAACGATTGGCGCACCATTTGAACCTGCGCATGTACTTCATCTCTTTGAACAAAAACAAGAAGTCATCGCACGTGATGGAGAGGCATGCATCACGCTTTCTGGGCGTGAGTTTAAAATTAAAAAACAATTCTTGGATGATTTAACTGCACATAATATGGAAGAACATATTAAAAACTTGGATAAAGCATTGCTGGTTTTTCATTCGCCGATTGACGAAACAGTTGAAATAGATAACGCTCAAAAAATCTTTCAAGCAGCAAAGCATCCAAAGAGTTTTGTCTCTCTGGATGATGCAGATCATCTTTTAACACGTGCTAAAGATGATAAATATGTTGCCGAAGTCCTTGCGGCCTGGGCAAGTAGATACATCGATTAACGATGCTTAAAAAAGCCATTTGTGCCAAAAGTTCTTGCAGATTTGTGCAACCCTGCACGCTCTAAATCACTTACTTCAAAAACAACTGGCTCAGCCGTTTTTTTACCAGCATCAGCTTTCTTGTGCTGAGAGCTTGGGATTATTTGCATGCCCTTCTTTACAGAAAAACTTTCGACAACACCGTTTATAATACTTTCAAAAATATTTGTGCGAGACATTTTTAACCTCCTAAGTTTTGATATGTTGCACTATGCTAATACAGCGGAAAATATTGCGAACATACACCCCTGTCAACATTTTTTCTAAAAAAAACACTTTGTTGACAAACATGTCAACAAAAAATCAATAATTCAAAGAGGTTAACCCGAACATTTTTCAAAGGATAAAACTGGACTTTCAGAGCCTTTAGACCTATCATACATTTATTATAAAATAAGGTAAAAATATGGTTCGTGTTGTCAAAAAAAATACATTTCTACTCGCCCTTGCTATTCTTGTTCTGATTATGCTGGGATTTGTTGTGTACAAGCAGTTTGGAGACAAAGAAGCCCCAAAAAAAAGCATGTCTTTTGGCCCTATTGGCGTTACATCTGTCATCGCAAAAGAAGAAAAGATTCCTTATACAATTGAAGCACTTGGAACAGCAAAAGCAAATGAGTCTGTCATTATTACATCAAAAGTGACCGAAACTGTAAATAAAATAAATTTCCTTGACGGAGACAAGGTTGACAAGGGAACTGTTTTAGTTGAGTTAACAAATGATGAAGAAACGGCTCAACTTGAAGAAGAACAATCAACACTTGCAGAGGCCGAAAAACAATATAAACGCATTAAAAACCTTGTCAAAAAGAATGCCGCAACACAATCAAGGCTTGATGAGCAGTTTGCATTGATGAACAGCGCACGCGCACGCGTCCATGCGATAAGTGCACGCATTTCTGATCGCTCTATCAAGGCGCCCTTCTCTGGACTTCTTGGCTTGCGAGATGTCAGCCCTGGCAGTCTTGTCACCCCAGGAACTCAAATCACAACCCTAGATGATATCGATCAAATCAAGCTCGATTTTTCTGTCCCTGAAACTCTCCTTTCTCAACTAAAGAAAGGGACAAGTATACAAGCTACATCGCCATCACATTCGTCCATGGTTTTTAACGGAATGATTGAAACTGTGGACCTGCGCATTGACCCTGTCACAAGATCAGCAACTGTTCGGGCAATCATTAAAAATGAAAACCACGTGATTAAGCCGGGCATGCTGATGTCTGTAAAAATAACAGGTGAAGCAACTGAGAATATCATTGTTCCAGAAGCCGTTCTAATCCCGCGCCAAGATAAACAGTTTGTTTTTAAAATTACAGCCGATGGCATCGCCCAAAGACAAGAGGTGACTGTTGGTAAACGCCTTCCTGGAAAGGTTGAAATTCTTTCAGGGCTGAACCCGGGCGATAAAGTTATTGTTGACGGCACAATTAAAGTTAAAGATGGCGCGCCTGTGAGGGTTTTAAACACTGGGGATATTTCTAAATGATTCTTTCAGACGTTTCTGTTAAACGCCCCGTTTTTGCTGCCGTTATCAGCCTTATCCTAATCGCTTTGGGTATTTTATCTTTTAAGCAGCTACCTTTACGTGAATACCCTGATGTCAATCCGCCTATTGTTTCTGTGCAAACATACTATCGAGGTGCATCAGCAAAAATTGTTGAGACAAAAATCACACGCCTTATTGAAGGACGCATCAGCAGCATTGAAGGTATTAAATCCATCGAATCTTCTAGCCGTGATGGACGGTCAGATATCACGATCGAATTCAAGTTATCACGTAATATTGATGATGCTGCAAACGATGTGCGAGATCGCGTTTCGCGTGTTACAGAAGAACTTCCCGAAGAAGTGACTGTCCCTGAAATTTCAAAAATAGATGCCAACACTGATGTAATGATGTGGCTAAACCTTTCTAGCTCTATTATGGATCAGATGGAATTGACAGATTATGCTGAGCGCTATCTTGTTGACCGCCTATCTATTGTTGATGGCGTCGCACGTGTGCGTATTGGCGGCGGCAGACGCTATGCAATGCGTATTTGGCTTGATCGCGTTGCAATGGCCGCACGCAATATTACAGTTAACGAGATTGAATCGGTACTGCGTACTGAGAATATTGAACTTCCTGCGGGCCGCATTGAATCTGACACAAGAGAGTTCACTATTCGTGTTGAGCGCCTATATAAAACTGCAAAAGACTTTGGAAACCTTGTCATTAAGCGTGGAAATGATGGTTATTTTGTACGCCTTAGGGATGTTGCTGATGTCTCAATAGGACCAGAAGATGAAAGGTCTGAGCTGCGCGGCAATGGTGAACCCATGATTGGGCTGGGTATCATTAAACAATCTACTGCAAACACACTTGCTGTAGCACGTGGTATTCAAAAACAAGTTGATAACATTGCGCCCACTCTTCCTAAAGGAACAACAATTGACAACAGTTATGATACGTCTGTCTTTATTGATGGCGCTATTGACGAGGTGTATTTTACGCTTGCCGTTGCGATCTTGCTTGTTGTTGCCGTTATTTATATTTTCTTAGGAAATGTGCGTGCAATGCTTGTACCAGCAATGACCGTACCTGTGTCTCTGATTGCAGCCTTTATCGCTTTAAATATTTTTGGATTTTCAATTAACCTATTAACACTGCTTGCGCTTGTTTTGGCAATTGGTTTGGTGGTTGATGATGCCATTGTGGTTTTAGAAAATATTTTTAGGCGCATAGAAAAAGGCGAACCACCGCTTCTTGCCGCCTACAAAGGGGCAAGACAAGTTGGTTTTGCTGTTGTTGCAACCACCCTTGTCTTAATTTCTGTTTTTGTTCCTATTGCCTTTCTTGAAGGAAATATCGGCCGCTTATTTACAGAGTTTGCCCTAACCATTGCTGCTGCTGTCGCATTTTCAAGTATTGTTGCGCTAACCTTGTCGCCAATGATGTGTTCAAAACTTCTAAAAAAGAATATGGAAAAACCCTGGTTCAATAGAAAGATAGATAACTTTTTCGTCAAGTTTAGCCGTCTTTACAAGCATGCGCTTATTTCATGTCTTCGTCATCCATTGATGATGATCATTTTATTTATTGTCATTTCTGCTTGCTCTTATGTCCTTGGGACAAATATTCAACAAGAATATGCGCCTCAAGAAGATCGTGGTGTCTTCTTTGTCATCATGAAGGCACCAGAAGGTGCAAGTTATGATTATGCATCTGATTATATGAGAAAAATCGAGCAAGACATGATGCCTCTTCTTGAAAATGGTGAAGCCGGGCGCGTACTTGCACGCGTACCAGCAAGCTTCGGAAACTCAGATGAAGTAAACAGCGGAATTGGCATTGTTGTTCTCTCGCCTTGGGAAGAACGTGAAAGATCTGCAAAGCAAATCACAGGCGAGCTTTTTGGCAAGTTTTCACGTCATCCAGGGATCATGGCTTTCCCTATCTTACCACAAGGGTTAGGACAAAAGCGCTTAGGAAAACCTGTCCAATTTGTTATTGGCGGCACCTCTTATGAGCAGCTAGCAGAATGGCGCGACATTGTTCTAGAACACGCATCGAAAAACCCGGCCCTTCAAGGTATTGATACTGACTATAAAGAAACGAAACCTCAAATGCGCATTGAAATTGACCGTAACCGCGCTGCTGAACTAGGCGTTTCACTTCTCAATATTGGTCGCACATTAGAAACAATGCTCGGATCAAAAGATATCACAACCTACATTGATCGCGGCGAAGAATACGAAGTTATCTTGCAGGCAAAACTTGACGATCGTGAATCACCACAAGACCTAAAAAATATTTATGTGCGATCAGAACGAACAGGCAAACTGATCCCTCTTTCAAATTTGGTGAAAATCTCTGAGTTCGCAGACTCTGCAAGCTTAAATCGTTACAACAGATTGCGTGCCATCACAATAGAATCAAACTTGGCTGAAGGTTACAGCTTGGGTGAGGCGCTCAAGTTCTTAGAAAACATTGCTGAGAAACACCTTCCCAAAGAAGCTCAAATTGATGTCAAAGGACTCTCACGCGAATTTAAAGATTCAGGAGGATCGCTCTACTTTACTTTTGGCTTAGCGTTGCTCATTGTTTATCTTGTTCTCGCAGCACAGTTTGAAAGCTTTGTACACCCTTTCATCATTATGTTGACCGTTCCTATTGCTATTACAGGTGCCCTATTTGGACTTTATCTTATTGGCAGCACGCTGAACATTTACAGTCAAATTGGGATCATAATGCTCGTCGGACTAGCGGCCAAAAATGGTATTTTAATTGTTGAGTTTACGAATCAATTACGTGATGAAGGTATGCGCTTTCGTGAAGCCATTATCGAAGCCGCAACAATACGTTTCCGTCCTGTTCTAATGACTGCTGTTTCAACAAGCATGGGTGCTGTCCCACTGCTTATGGCGACAGGCGCCGGGGCTGAAAGTCGCTTAACAATTGGTGTTGTTGTTTTTTCTGGCGTGATTTTCTCAACAGCCTTTACGATCTTTATCATTCCTGTTTTTTATCAATTATTGGCACGCGGAACAAAATCTCCCGAAGCCGTAACACGAGAACTTGAAAGACTACAAGAATCATCTGGCGGCCCTATTGATCAAGAGATTTAAATGACTCTTTTTGATATCACACAAGAAAACTACGACATTCTTCTGGATATCCGATATGCCAGCACAAATAATATTTTGAACAAGCCACTATATGAAACGCCTTTTTGCCTTCTGAATGAAGCTGCAAGGCCAGCACTTGAAAAAGCAATTTTATTGGCACAAGAAAAAGGATTGCGTTTTAAAGTATTCGATGCCTGGCGCCCTTTTGAAGTACAAGAGGCTTTTTACGCAGCGGCGCCTGATATTTTCTCTGATCCACAAAATGGTGCCGCACCACATTGTCGTGGCATTGCTATTGATCTAACGCTAGTTGATGAGAATGGTCAGGAACTGGACATGGGAACAGACTTTGATGACCTAACAGAAAAGGCCTACCATGACTGCCCAGCAGTAGATGAAGCTGCAAAAAAGAACCGCAAAACCCTTCTAAAAATCATGCTGGACGCAGGGTGGGATTGGTTTGACCAAGAGTGGTGGCACTACCAATTATTTAACCCCAGAAGCTATCCTGTTATTTCTTCTTAGTCTCTTTCTTTGGCGTCTCTACAGGCATTTGCTTAATATGTATATCTTGCTGTGGGAACGGAATTTCAATTTTATTTTTCTTGAACTTTTCCCAGATCGTGAACATCACTTCATCTTTCGGTCCATAACGACCATCACGCACATTATCAACCCAGAAGATTAATAAGAAATTAACTGAACTGTCAGCAAATTCGCGCAAGTAACAGGAAGGGGCCGGTTCTTTTGACGCGCCCTTATATTCTGACACAGCCTCTAGAATAAGTTTTTTTGCAAGTTCAATATCACAACCATAAGAAACGCCAACCTCAATATCAACACGTGCTTTGGTGTTTGAGTATGTCCAGTTTGTAACTGTATTCGTCATAAAGTCTTCATTTGGCACCATAACTTCACGACCATCAAATGTTTCAATAACAGTGTGACGAATTCCCTGCTTGCGCACCCACCCTGTAATACCACCAATTTCAACTAGGTCATTTTCTTCAATATCACCTTCAAAAAGCAAGATAATACCCGAGATAAAGTTGGCAGCAATTTTTTGCAAACCAAAACCAACACCAACACCAATTGCACCACCAAGTACAGCAAAAGTTGTCAGGTCAATTCCCATCAAATTCATCAACATTAAAAATGCAATGAAGTACACAACAAAGTCAGACATTTTTGCAGCAATTGTTCTGGTTCTTGTGTTTAGTTTTTTACTGTTACTAATATAACGATGAAAAGCCCTTGATGCTGTACGCGCTAAGAAAAGAAACGCAACTGTCAGAGCAACGCCTTTGATAAGAGCATAAACAGATAGATTGTACTTACCGAAGCTAATTGACAGTTGATCAAGATAAATTGTCATAGCAGGCAACAGACCAAATAAATTAAGCCCGACAAACAATGCAAGGAAGAAGCCTATAACGGCTGTTGTCTCACGGCTTTTCGTTTTTTTATAAATCTTTTGTAAAACAATCCAAGAGATCATAACGCCGGCAACGCTTAATATGATGTTAGCATTATCGACGATCTCTTTTGCGACCCCTGCTGAAGCGACTAACAAGATCAATGTCATGATCGTTTTGTAAGAATCTTTTAAAAAAGACAAAACAGACTTATAGGTCTCATTCTTTGTTGTTGAGCTTATCTTATCGAGCTTATAAAGAAACATTCTTTGCGATATTTTATTAATAACGAATGAGAAAATAAAGCTGACAAGGATCAGTGACCCCTGAATATAAAGAGATTCAGTATTAAACATTTTTTATTCCTTAAAAGTTAAACGTTTCTTCTTCAGCGGGAACACCCAAGCCGAGATATGTGTACGCATTGGGCGTTAGCATACGCCCACGCGGCGTCCGTTGCAAGAGGCCTTGTTGAATTAAATATGGTTCAATCACTTCCTCTAATACATCGCGCTCTTCTGATAATGATGCTGACAAGCTCTCGACACCAACAGGCCCACCGCTAAAATCTTTTGCAATTTTCAGCATGTATCTGCGGTCCATGGCATCCAGCCCCAGCTGATCAACCTTTAATCGAGAAAGCGCATTATCCGCCTCAGCAGCATCAATAACGCTATGCCCGTCATATTCAGCAAAGTCACGCACACGGCGCAACAAGCGACCAGCAACACGAGGTGTTCCACGAGATCGCTTGGCAATCTCACCAGCACCCTCTTCTGTGACTTGAATTTTAAGGAGCATTGCGTTGCGATTCACAATTTGACGCAATTCATCTTCTTCATAAAAATTAATACGCATTGGGATACCAAAGCGTTCTCGTAGTGGTGTTGTCAAAAGCCCTGCACGTGTCGTTGCACCTACAAGTGTAAAAGGTGGCAGATCAATCTGCACAGATCTTGCAGCAGGACCCTCCCCAATAATAAGGTCTAACTTAAAATCCTCCATCGCAGGGTACAAAACCTCTTCCACAACAGGGTTTAGACGATGAATCTCATCAATAAATAAAACGTCATGTGGTTGTAAATTTGTTAGAATTGCAGCCAAGTCACCTGCCTTAGCCAGCACAGGGCCAGATGTCGCACGAAACCCCACACCCAATTCTTTTGAAACAATTTGCGAAAGTGTCGTTTTTCCCAAACCTGGTGGGCCGTAAAAAAGAATATGATCCATCGCCTCATCACGTTTTCTAGCGCTATGAATAAAGACTTTTAGATTTTCGCGCAGCTCTCGCTGTCCCACAAACTCATCAATACTTTGAGGTCGCAACGCACGCTCAAGCGCGTCTTCGTCTTTTTTTTCTGCTGTGATAAGGCGTTCATTTTGTTCTGTCATGAAACAAAGATTATCACTTTGCTGCCCCATAGAACAAGAGAGAAGATCAAGTCGTTTTATTTATGATTAAATATTTTCTGGTGATAAAGCTGTGCAATACTCCAAAGTTTACTTCGTGTATCTGGCATAAGCTTTCGATAGGTTAACTCACCGAAGTCCTTTTCGTAGAAAACTGTTTTGTCGATTGCTTGGGCATCAAAGTCTATATTCCTTCTTTGCAAATCCACCGCCAAAGCTTGGGCGCCTGCAGCACTTGTATAATGAATACTTGCCAATAATTTAAACTGAATATTTCCTTCTTTAGCAAGCTCAACAGCCATCCTTTCTTTCACAAAATCAATATCAGACGGCCATCTCAAATCCGTTTCCGGAATTTGCTTTTGACCTTCAAGTAAAAACAAATAATTTTTCATCAACCCCTTAAACATATCTAAGGCCTGAAGGTTTTTCTTCTCTTTCTGATTCTTAATTTTTTTAAACAGCCTAGACAACATTCACAATCCTTTTTGATTCCTAAAAAGATAATATACACATCAAAAAGGAAAATCAAATGGTTTGTTTATTAAATTGCCAACTCTTTCAAGGCGCTCTTAATAAGAGCCTCAGCGTTATTATCCCCTTCTTGCAAAACCATCTGTACGGCACGATGTGCCTCAGTACGGCCATAGCCAAGATTTGTTAAGGCTGAAACGGCATCATTCACAGCTGTCCCTGAAGCAGGAGCGGCTTTTGTCTTATCGTTCGCAGCGACTGCACCAACCGAAACAGTTCCACCAAAACTAAGGAATTGGTCTGCTTTGTCTTTTAGTTCAGTTGCAATACGCGCTGCCAGCTTTGGCCCCACACCATCAGCGCGCGTTAACATTGCTTTATCTTGCGCACCAATTGCATGCCCAAGTGTTGCTGGATCTAAAGCAGACAAAATTGCTAATGCAACCTTACCACCAACGCCTTGCACACTTGAAAGAAGCTGAAAACATTTTTTTTCGTCTCGACTTAAAAAGCCAAAAAGTGTTGTTGCGTCTTCACGCTGTTGGCGCTCTATGTAAAAAACCATATTACCACCAAGCACAGGTAAGTTATCTAATGTCTTTGCTGAACAAAAAACTTGGTAGCCTACACCACCCACATCGATAACAGCGTAGTTTTCTTCGATTTCGTCTAATGTACCCTTGAGCTTTACAATCATTTTATCTCTTTCAACTTCCCTGCCAAGCACCCTGTGTCATTGCCAAATGTGCATGTGTAATGGCAACCGCAAGCGCATCTGCCTCATCTTCGCCTAAATCAGGGGTCTTTGGCAAGAGATGCTTCACCATCATGCCGACTTGTTTCTTGGCAGCGTGACCTGTTCCCACAACAGATTTCTTCACTTGATTTGCACTATACTCTGCAACATAAATACCAAGCTTTGCGGGTGCGACCATGACAACACCACGAGCCATGCCAAGTTTTAATGTTGATTCAGGATTTTTGTTAACAAAAACTTGTTCAACTGCGGCTTGCTCTGGTGATTGCTCTTTGAGTATTTTCGTCAAATGTGTGTCCAGATCACATAAACGATCCGCAAGCAAAGCATCTGTTATCACTTTGATTGTACCAGAGGCAATATACACAAGACGATTGTCTTTAGCCTCAATAACACCCCAACCTGTTTTACGCAAACCGGGGTCTAGTCCAATAATTCTCATAAAACCCTCATGTTTTCAGACACCAAACAAGCGCGCTTGAAGTTAAGACATCAACGCTTCAAGCTGATCTTCTGGAATATCAAAATTTGCATACACATTTTGCACGTCATCATTGTCTTCCAACACGTCAATCAGTTTCAAAACAGATTTTGCCTTATCGCCTTCAACAAGTGTTGTGTTCTGAGGCTTCCAAATAAGCTTTGCGCTTGCAGGGTCGCCAAGCTTTGCTGTTAATGCTTGGCTTACAGCATGTAGGTCATCTGCAGGACATGTGACTTCATGACTTGCCTCATCTGACTCAACATTTTCAGCGCCAGCTTCAATAGCATGTTCAAACATCTCATCTTCACTTGCTGCGTCAGCTGGGTATTCAATCGCACCCAAACGGTCAAACATAAAAGCAACCGATCCTTCTTCACCCAAATTCCCACCATATTTAGCAAAAGAAGATCTGATATCAGACGCTGAACGGTTTTTGTTATCTGTTAATACTTCAACAATGACAGCAATACCACTCGGTCCATATCCTTCATAACGCGCCTCGACATAATCATCGCCATCTGCTCCACCAGCACCTTTTGCAATGGCACGCTCCATCGTATCTTTTGGCATATTCGCAGCTTTTGCATTTGAAATTGCCAAGCGTAAACTGGGGTTTGATTCAGGGTCGCCGCCGCCAGCTTTTGCTGCAACGGTTAACTCACGAATAATTTTTGTAAAAACCTTTGCACGTTTTTTATCCTGCGCACCTTTTCTGTGCATAATATTTTTAAATTTACTATGTCCCGCCATTTTATTTCCTCTTAATTTTTTTATCTCCACACTTTAATCCCTTTAAATAGCCTTGACAATATAACTTTTGCATGTAAAATTGTCTAAAAAGGAAAAAATAGTGCATTTTGAGAAACTCAGATCAAACTTAGATCCCTTCATCAAAAAAGAAAAATACACGGGCGAAATATTAGAAGTGAATGATGTCATTGCTGAAAATGCGCCAAACATAAAAAGGTTTGCCGCCCGACATTTCAATGAAGTCATTTATCTAGATAAAAGAAACTTCTTTTACTTGGCAGGGCAAAAATATGACGTAAAAACAAATAGCCAAAGGCCTATTTTTAGGTTTGATAAGAAAGCCTATGAGCAGTATATACGCTTGCAAATTAATAACGGCCTCATTCCTTCAGAAATTATCTTTCTTGACCGAGAAGAAATACCAAAAATCTTTCTCAAAACATTACAAAGCGATCAAAAAAATCCTACCGACTGGTATGAAGCGTGCCAAAAAAAGTTGAATAGTTTTGACCTATTTACCAGTCAAAAATTTATTAAGGATCGCTCTATTGATAAATATGGTCAAGGAACTCATTCTTCAAATATATTTTTTACGACCTCTCAAAAACCGATTAATATCGTTACATACTACCCCGCTTACACAAGAAAACTCCAGAATCATATCTTTTTTCATGAAAACTGCCATCTTCTTCAACAGTTATTTGGCCTTCAAGCGTTACTGGATAACTCATACCTCAAAAGAACTAACAAAAGGTTTGAAAAAAAGCGCTTGAAAGAATTTCCAAATAACGAGAAGAAAAACGAGATGTACTTCCTTCAAGAACAAGCTTATAGACATGCTTTTGAATCTCACGCCGTTACTTTCACTTTTTTTTGTGAAATGCTTCTATTGATGAAAGAAAACAAAGAAGCGCCTTATCGCCAACATAATATTGAAAGATTTTATTTACTGGAGAGGCTACAAAACCAAAATCGCGTCAGGAAGAATTCTAGCCTGTTAGTTTATGAAGCTGGAAAATCTCTTGAAATGGTATTTAGAAAACTTAGAAAGCATAAAATTGAACATTATTTTATTGATGGCTATGCCATGGATTTTGAAAAAATATATTCCGAAACACTGAAAATCTGTATGAAAAACCTTTACAGCCCTCAGAAATTGAATGACTTAATGGAAAAAACAATACCACACCTTGAAACAGAACAAAAAATAAAGGGCTACAATAAACGCTTTGCAAGAAGATATAATACTAAAAAAAGGCAATTGAATCAGAGGCTAAACAACATTGAAATGAGTCCTGAAGAAATGCTTGAAAGAACAAGAGAGATAATTTGTTATAGCTACGACCCCAGGTCGGAATTAAAAGAGTTATTTAAAGAACTACCACATAACAACTATAGTAAAGAACTTAAAGTAATGATAGAGCAAATAAGTCAAGACATATCGAGAAAACAAAATGCCCACACTCCAGTCCTAAGATCTCATTACAAGGAAGCTTGACAACCTTGCAAAACATCGACATGTTACAGCCCACCTAGGGGAACATGTTTTACATGTTGAGATGAGGCGCAAAGCCGAAAACCCTTTGAACCTGATCCGAATAAACGGCGTAGGAAAGGATATGATTATGCCCGAGAACACAGCTCAAAACATTGATATTATTTCTGATGACTTTAACGTCACAACAGGACCACTTCCAGCATCTGAGAAAATTTTTGTGGAAGGCAGCACACCTGATATTCAGGTTGCTATGCGTGAAATTACACTGAGTGACGAAAACGAACCTAAGGTACGTGTCTACGATACCTCTGGCCCTTACACTGATGAAAAAACAAAAATAGACATTCGGGAAGGCCTGCCAAAGTTGCGTGATGACTGGATTATGGCACGCGGTGATGTTGAAGCTTATGACGGACGCACAATGAAACCTGAAGATAATGGGTTTCGCAATGCCAGCCAAGCTGATCAATCTTCCGTCACTTCTTTTCCAAAAGCTAATCGTAAGCCTTTACGTGCAAAATCAGGGCAAAATGTCAGCCAAATGCACTATGCCAAAAAAGGTATTATTACACCAGAAATGGAATATATCGCGATCCGTGAAAACATGGGTCGTACCGAAGCAATGCAAGCCCCTATGGGTGGTGAAGGGTTTGGTGCAAAAATCCCTGACCTCATTACACCAGAGTTCGTGCGTCAAGAAGTTGCGGAAGGGCGTGCAATTATTCCTTCGAATATTAACCATCCAGAATGCGAGCCCATGATCATCGGCCGAAACTTTTTGGTCAAAATCAATGCCAATATCGGGAACTCAGCTGTAACCTCCTCTGTTGGTGAAGAAGTTGATAAAATGGTATGGGCCACACGTTGGGGCGGCGACACGATCATGGACCTTTCAACAGGAAAAAACATTCACAACACGCGTGAGTGGATTCTGCGAAATGCTCCTGTTCCTGTTGGTACTGTGCCTATCTACCAAGCACTTGAAAAAGTGGGCGGAGTCGCCGAAGACTTAACATGGGAAATTTTCCGTGACACACTGATTGAACAGGCTGAACAAGGCGTCAGCTACTTTACAATTCATGCCGGCGTGCGCTTACCTTTTATTCATTTAACAGCAGACAGGGTCACTGGCATTGTCTCACGTGGCGGATCAATCCATGCAAAATGGTGCCTAGCGCATCATGAAGAAAACTTCGCCTACACACATTTCGAAGAAATCTGTGAGATTATGAAAGCCTATGATGTCAGCTTTTCACTTGGTGACGGTCTCCGCCCTGGAAGCCTGCGTGATGCAAATGATAAAGCACAGTTTGCAGAACTGGAAACACTAGGTGAGCTAACAAAGATCGCTTGGAAACATGATGTTCAAGTCATGATTGAAGGCCCAGGCCATGTACCGATGCACCTCATCAAAGAAAATATGGATAAGCAATTGGAACACTGTGGTGGTGCGCCATTCTATACACTTGGACCACTGACGACTGATATTGCTCCAGGTTATGACCACATTACCAGCGGTATTGGCGCCGCTATGATTGGATGGTACGGCACCGCAATGCTTTGTTATGTAACACCGAAAGAACATCTTGGGTTGCCTGATCGCGACGATGTGAAAGAAGGTGTGATCACATATAAAATCGCAGCACATGCTGCCGATCTTGCCAAAGGTCATCCTGGCGCACAAATTCGTGATGATGCACTGTCCAAAGCACGCTTTGAATTCCGCTGGCGTGATCAATTTAACCTGTCACTGGATCCAGAACGCGCGATGGAGTTTCACGATCAAACACTTCCTGCTGAAGGTGCAAAAGTTGCGCATTTCTGCTCAATGTGTGGTCCAAAGTTCTGCTCAATGAAAATTACACAAGAAGTTCGCGAGTATGCCAAATCAGGCATGGCAGAAATGTCCGAAAAGTTCAAAGACGACGGGGCTGAGATTTACCAGAAGGTTTAAGCACTCACTAATTCTGAAAGTGATTTCACGCCTTCTGCTTCACAAAATGCGAGCAAGTCTTTGTTGATTCTATGCGCAATGCCGGGACCTTCATAAATCATGCTTGTGTAAAGCTGGACCAGTGATGCGCCCGCACGAAATTTGGCAATAGCCTGCTGTGCATTCGACACACCGCCAACGCCGACAAGTGGAATTTTGCCTTCTGTCAGAACATGTACACGGTTCAGAATTTTTGTTGAAAGATCAAAAAGCGGCTGACCACTTAGGCCACCCATTTCTGCCGCATGATTGCTCTGCAAGCTGTCCGGGCGCGAAATTGTTGTGTTTGTCACGATGAGACCATCCACACTTTCTGACATGACAACATCAACAATATCTGTGATTTCTGTTTCATTCAGGTCAGGAGCAATTTTCACTAATAAAGGAGGAGATACTTTCTGTTTTTTTAACTCTTTTTGAACAGCCTGCAACAATGCACCCAGATCTTTTTTTTGCTGCAAGTCACGTAATCCCTTTGTGTTAGGCGACGAAATATTGACTGTTATATAATCTGCCAAGGCACCAAACATTGAAATACCTTTAACATAATCATCAGCTGCTTTTTTTGTGTCTTTATTTTTACCAATATTGATGCCAAGCATTTGATCTTGTTTTTTATACCGCAAAAATTCTGTGATATTCTCATGGGCAACCGCAGAACCTCCACCATTGAAGCCTAAGCGGTTAATCACAGCCTTATCTTCTGACAGCCTGAAAATACGAGGCTTAGGGTTTCCTACTTGTGGTTTAGGGGTAATTGTCCCAACCTCAACAAAACCAAATCCCAGCTTAAACATAGCACGCGGCACTTCTGCATTTTTATCAAACCCAGCAGCAAGCCCAATCGGGTTCTTAAAAAGACGCTCTTTCTTTGTTCCTTGCCATAATTTTACATGAAGCCTTGCATCATCTACGCTTGGATAACAAGGATGAATACCATTTTTTAACGCTTTTATACCAAAGCTATGCGCCATTTCAGGATTTAGGAAATGCAATAATTTTGTCATCAAGTCCCCCTTAAGTCACACTGATTAGTAAAACAGAATTATGCAATTGGCACAAGTTTGAATAAAAGCCTGAAACATGCTATAATGGTAACATAAAACATTACTTTGGAGGTTTCTATGGAACTAGGTGCAATATCATCACTTTACATGAGTCATCAGAATATGAGCCTTCAGAGCATTAAATCTTCTGCTGAACAGACACAACAACTTGTGCAAATGATTGCTGAAAGTACTGAACAAATTAGCGATGCCTCTTCAGGCGGCGGATTGGATGTTCTCGTATAAAAGACATATGAAAAGAGCGTAAAAAAAGGGGATGATTATTAGTCATCCCCTTTTCTTTTATTTATACACACAATCTATCTGCGGTCACCCATAAGGCGAAGCATTGCAAGAAAAATGTTAATAAAATCAAGGTACAAAGCTAGTGCGCCCATCAAAGCTGACTTTGCAAGAGCTTCTCCAGCACCACCATATTGGCGATAGTACATTTTAAGCTTTTGCGTGTCATAAGCTGTCAGCCCAGTAAACACAAGAACTGTAATGACAGATAACGCAAACTGTAGAGCTGTACTTTGCATAAACATATTAACGATTGAAGCAATGATAACACCAATCAACCCCATGAAAAGAAAAGAGCCCATACCTGTAAGGTCTCTCTTTGTTGTATAGCCGTAAATACTCATCGATAGGAACATAACCGCAGACATAAAGAATACGCGTGCGATACTCTCACCTGTGTACATCACAAAGATTGAAGCAAGAGAAAGCCCCATCAATCCTGAATAAATGAAAAATGTTCTTTTCAAAGAAGCAAAAGACATTTTTTGAAAGCGAAAGCCCATATACATTACCATACCAAGCGGCGCCAACATCACGACCCAGGCAAGCGGAGAACCAAAAATCGCATTCATCATTGCAGGGCTGCTTGCCGTAAAAAATGAGACAAGTCCCGTAATACCAAGGCCTGTTGCCATATAGTTATAGACTTTCAACATATACTGACGCAAACCCTCATCTACTTCAGATGCCATCGTTGTGTCAGCGTAGTTTTTACGTGCAGACATTTTGTTTCTCCATTAAATTAGCGTTAAGAATATAGACAGTATGTGGATATTTTGCAGATAAAATCAAGAGATGTCTGTTGCGTATCATCAATTTTTCCGCTTTAATACACAGCTTCTAACATATTAGGTAAAAAAATGACTGTACTTGTACGTTTTGCGCCCTCTCCCACGGGCAAATTACACTTGGGAAACATTAAGGCAGCTATTATAAACTGGCTGTTCGCCAAAAATCATGGTGGGCAATTCATGCTGCGCATTGATGATACAGATGATACACGCTCTAAACCAGAATATACCGAAGCAGCAGAGCGTGACCTTAAATGGCTAGGCCTTAACTGGGATGTTAGAGAGCAACAATCATCACGTATGGAAAAATATGCGACAACTGCAGAAAGACTAAAAGCAGATGGGCGCCTATACCCCTGTTACGAGACAGAAGAAGAACTCAGCCTTAAACGTAAAATGCAACTCTCTTCAGGAAAGCCGCCTATTTATGACCGTGCAGCACTGAACTTAACCGAAGAACAAATAAAAAAATATGAAGCTGAAGGCCGCAAGCCACACTGGCGCTTTAAAATTCTGCCAGGCGCCATCACGTGGAACGACTGCATCAGAGGCAATATCCAGTTTGAAGGAGAAAACTTAAGCGATCCAATTCTTATTCGTGAAAGTGGCATTCCCGTTTACACATACACTTCTGTGGTAGATGACTGTGAGTTTGGTGTCACGCATATTTTACGTGGTGAAGACCATATTACAAACACAGCAATTCAAATTCAAATTATTCAGGCTGTTTCTAGAGAAGGAAAGCTACCTATCTTTGGTCACTTTTCACGCCTCACAGATGCAAAAGGGGATAAATTGTCAAAACGTAAAGGGTCGATGAGCATCGAAGACTTACGCGCAGACGACCTTGATCCAATGGCCATTCACAGTTTGCTTGCGCGCCTCGGAACAGCAGACCCTGTTGAACCGTTTTTAAGCCTTGAAGATCTTGCAAAAACCTTTCGTATAGAAGCTTTTAGCCGCAACGCAACAAAGTTTAGCTTTGAAGACCTAGAAGCTTTAAATGCTAAAATTCTACATATCATGCCTTTTCAACAAGCAAAGAGTAAACTGGTTGAAGTCGGGCTTGACCAAATTGATGAAGAGTTTTGGAATGCTGTTAAAGCCAACATTAATAAAATAACAGACACCAAAGACTGGTGGCAAATCTGCCGCGAAGATGTTTCTCCGGAAATTACAGATCAAGACTTCACAAACCAAGCGGCTGATATTCTTCCTGAAACACTAGATGAGAATACGTGGAAAGCTTGGACTGCTGAGTTAAAAGAAAAAACAGGCCGCAAAGGGAAAGACTTATTTATGCCATTGCGCCTTGCTTTGACAGGCCAAAAGCATGGACCAGAACTACAAAGCTTACTTCCTCTTCTCGGGCGTGAAAGAGCTGTAAAAAGACTCCGCGGACAAACGGCATAGTATACATTTAAATTCAACAATGCTATAATAGGTTGTGTTTTTTTAGGGGGAGAAAAATTATGGAAAATCCAATTGCTCTAACAATGGGTGACCCAGCAGGTGTTGGCATTGAAGTAACGTGCACAGCGTGGAAAAAACGTCACGAACATCGGTTACCGCCATTCTTTCTTATCGCAGACCCAGAACATGTTAATTCACTCAGCGATGTTCCGCTGCAAATTATTGATAACCCAAATCAAGCTTTGAAATACTTTGGAGATGCCCTACCCATTTACGAAGTTAAACTAAACTCGTCTCCTATTATGGGGCAACCAAGAACAGCAAATGGTGAAGTCATTCTTTTTTCTGTTGAACTGGCTGTACAATGGGCAAAAGCTGGTGATATCAGGGCGATTGTTACGAACCCTATCCATAAAGCCTCTCTGATTGATTGTGGCTTTGAATACCCTGGACACACAGAATATCTTGCATACCTTGCAGGAATCACAGGGCCTTCCGTCATGATGCTGAAAGTTCCAGGCTTGCGAGCCATCCCATTGACAGGACATGTGAGTATCAAAAGCGTGCCGGATGAAGTGAGCACAGATCGTATTGTTGAGTTTGGTGAAATTATTTATGACAGTCTTATCAAAGACTTTGGCATTTCTCAACCACGCTTGGCGATTGCCGCTCTTAACCCACATGCTGGCGAAGGAGGAAACTTTGGTGATGAGGAAGAAAAAATTATTAACCCCGCAGTTTTCAAGCTTCAAAATATGGGCATTGAATGCTTTGGCCCCGCACCTGCAGATACACTTTTTCATGAAGAGGCTCGTGCGACATATGATGCTGTAATTTGCATGTATCATGACCAAGCTCTTATCCCTGTAAAAACCCTTGATTTTCATCGCGGCGTGAACGTGACATTGGGTCTACCGTTTGTGCGCACATCGCCTGATCATGGTACCGCATTCGATATTGCTGGAACCAATCAAGCAAATCCATTAAGCTTAATCTCTGCAATTCAAACAGCGAGTGAAATCGCAGAGAATAGAAGTAAGGCTGATGGATACAAATAACTTAAGACTTGGCGTCAACATTGATCACGTCGCAACAATCAGAAATGCGCGTGGTGGCATTCACCCAGACCCTGTTTGGGCGGCACAAATCGCTTTTAAGGCTGGCGCAGACGGCATCACCGCGCACTTGCGAGAAGATCGCAGGCATATTCGTGATGAAGATATTGCCAAACTTGTGCATGACAACCCACTCCCCCTTAACCTTGAAATGGCTGCCACAGATGAAATGCTGTCAATTGCCCTCAGACATAAGCCTCACGCTGTCTGTATTGTTCCTGAAAAGCGCCAAGAGATCACAACAGAAGGTGGTCTAGATATTATCGGACAAGAGCAGAGGCTTATCCCCTACATTAACGCTTTGAAACAATCAGGATCAAAGGTTTCTTTGTTTATTGAAGCTGATGCAAACCAGATCCATCTGGCAAAAAAACTAGGCGCTGACGTCATTGAACTTCATACAGGAGCATATGCAGAAGCCATAGGTGATAAAAAAAAGTACGAACTAGAACGCCTTATTAATGGGGCTGCTACAGCAAAAGAATTGAATATTGAATGCCATGCAGGACACGGGCTGACATATGATAATGTCATTCCTATTGCTGAAATACCAACGCTTACAGAGCTCAATATTGGTCATTTTCTTATTGGTGAAGCTATTTTTGTAGGGCTTGAGGCCAGCATAAGAGAAATGCGCCGCCTAATGGATAAGGCACGAGGCAAAGTCTAATGCAACTATTCAACACATTAAGCGGTAAAAAAGAGACATTTGTTCCTCTCAACCCAGATCACATAAAAATGTATGTTTGTGGGCCTACCGTTTATGATTTTGCACATATTGGTAATGCGCGCCCTGCTGTTATGTTCGACATTCTTTATCGACTTCTGACAAAGCAATATAAAAAAGTATCCTACGCACGCAATATCACTGATATTGATGACAAAATAAATAATGCTGCGAAGGAGCAAGGTGTTGAAATTGGTGTTATTACAAAAAAAACAGAAGCTTACTTTAAAGAGGACATGGCAAGCTTGAATGTTTTAGAGCCAACCTATCAACCACGTGCAACAGAAACAATTCCTGAAATGATCAGCATGATCCAAGCCTTGGTTAACAAAAAGCATGCTTATGCCGCAGAAGGGCATGTTTTGTTTGACGTCAATTCTTTTGATGATTATGGCGCTCTTTCAAAACGATCGCTTGATGATATGATTGCAGGCGCGCGCGTTGAAGTTGCCCCTTATAAAAAAAACGCACATGATTTCGTGCTTTGGAAGCCTTCAAGCAATGACCAGCCAGGGTGGGAAAGCCCTTGGGGATATGGAAGACCAGGATGGCATATCGAATGCTCAGCCATGATTGAAAAACACCTTGAGACACCCATTGATATTCATGCTGGCGGACATGATTTGGTATTTCCACATCATGAAAATGAAATTGCACAAGGTACATGCGCTCATGATGGACAGCTCTATTCAAAGTATTGGATGCATAACGGCATGATCCAAGTCGAGGGCAAGAAAATGTCAAAGTCTTTAGGGAATTTCTTTACTGTGCGTGATTTACTATCACAATATTCTGGTGAAATCATTCGCCTGACTATTCTTTCAACACATTATCGACAGCCTTTAAACTGGACCAAAGACGCACTAGAGCAATCCAAAAATATTCTGAATAAGTTCAAAACAGCGCTAGCAAAAATAGATTCGGCGGAGAGGATGGAATTCGAACCCCGCGCTGAATTCTTAGACGCCCTTGAAGACGACTTAAATACACCTGCCGCAATCAGTTTAATGCATGAATGTGTTGGTGAATTAAATAAGGCAGACGAAAACAGCAAAGAACGTTTAGCATCTGAACTACTAACAATGGGATGGTATTTAGGACTATTCGAACAAATGGAGGCCTCTTTAGAGCTTTCAGAAGATGAAATAAAAACACTTGTTGAGCAACGTGACCAAGCCAAGAAAAGTAAAGACTGGGCCAAAGCTGATCAAATTCGCGATGACCTAAAAAATCAGGGTATTTTACTAGAGGATGGTCATAACGGGACAACCTGGCGAGCTACTTAATTTTATTAATCATTTCATTAAGCGCTGAAGGACCATTCACAAATTGACCATGGTTCGTGTATCGATTTAACTCTTGTTCAAGCGGAACAATCTGACCAGACTTTACTCTCTCAAAAACTGTTTTTGTAGCACTATCATAGCCTGGAGTTTTTGAACAAAAAGATTCTATTTCTTCTATAAACTGAACACCTTTCTTCTCAAGAGCATAACCAAGCACTCTTTGTATTTTACCCAAAGTTTTCCAACGAATGTTCGTCTGTTTAAGGCCGTATTCACCAGGTGTTCTCCCCTTGATGTTTATCGCATCTTTAGGTAAGTCATGCAGCATGAACGAAACAAGGCTTTTCATATCAGCCTTAGAAAGGCTTTTAAGTTTTATGTTCAAAAAATCTTCATTGAACGGAACACTCGGATCCAAAAAGCTATCAAATTTCTTAATGTTAAGACGCACACTACCTTGCGAATCTATCTGACTTTTCAAGATATCCGCATAAGGCCTAATATAAGAAACGCCATAACAAGCCCCTTCCATTTTCTCAAAAGCATCCATTTTAGAGGCAAAAAACCCTACTCTAGAAGAAACCTCTTCAAATGCAGTGTCCCATGATTCTTTTTGCTTGTTAGGGACAACATCCAAAAGCTTTTGACGCAAAGGCTCTTTCATAACTTCAAATTCATCTTGAGAGGTTGCAAGGCGTAAATCAACAAGTTCTTTTAGAACACTTCTTGAAGTATCCTCAGACATATCTTTCTTCCCTGATTTTATAAAGCAGACACAAGTGTATCTTAAAAAGATACATATATCAAGCTATAAATTACAAATTGGGTTTTGATTTAAATCTCAAATTGCTCTTTGAAGATTCTCTCTTCTAGCCCATGATCAGGATCACAAAGAAGTGTCAGCGTAACATCTTGATCCTCCGTAATAGAGACAGATATCACATCACGAACTTCCATATTATCTGCCACAGCACTAACAGGACGTTTTTCATTACTAATAACGCCTATATCTATTTTAACAGTATGTGGCAACAAAGCTCCCTTCCAACGCCTTGGGCGAAAAGGGCTAAGCGGCGTCAAAGCTAAAACCTCTGATGAGAGCGGCAAAATAGGACCATGCGCAGAAAGATTATATGCTGTACTGCCTACTGGAGTTGAAACAATGATACCATCACAAACAAGCTCTTCCAGCCTAACGACATCATCAACCGTGATACTAATTTTTGCTGCTTGGCGTGTCTCACGCAGCAATGACACTTCGTTAATAGCCAATGCCTCAATGGTTTGACCATGTGCATTCTCTGCAACCATTCGCAAAGGATGTATTTCTGTTTGAGTTGCGGCATTTATACGTTCAATTAGCTTTTGATCATTATAATCATTCATCAAGAAACCAACAGTGCCACGATTCATACCATAAACAGGCTTTTTATAAGCAATACATTTATGAAGCGTGCTTAACATAAAGCCATCACCACCAAGCGCAACAATCACATCGGCTTCTTCTGGTGAAAGATTTCCATATTCTTTTTCTAAGGTTCTCAAGGCTTCTTGCGCGCCTTCCATCTCAGCACTTACAAAAGAAATTTTTGTCATGGCTCTAAGCCTCCTTTTGTTTATCTTCATCGACAGATACGTTGCTGTCATCTGCATCATCGTCCATGAATTGTTGCAGCTCTTCTGGAAGATCGCCAGCAAAAACATCACTAACTTGCTCTTGCAAAATATCGTCACCGCTCACAATTGTTTCTTGTTTTTCTTCTTCTGGGCTCTCGTTCTCTTCTGAGTTTTCTGGCACCATGTCTTTTTTTATGCTTGCCTTCATCTCTTTAATAAAATCAGCGGCCGCGTCTTTAGACTTTTGCTTTACCTCAGGCTCTTTTTCAACAACAGGCTGCAATACATCAAGAGGGCCCACCTCCTCGCCAAGATCAATCACCTCTTCAGTTTTTGTTTCGGTTTCAAAGTTAACTTTATAAACAGGCAGTTTTTCTTCAAACCCTTTAAACTCATGGTCACCATAAGAAACGATATCAAACTTATCTTCGTCACATAAAACTTGTAAGTTTTGAGATATAAGAATTTCATCTCCTTCAGCTAAGTTACAAATTCTTGCAGCTAACTGTACTGTCGCACCAAACAAGTCTTCACCCTCAACAACAGGGCTTCCACCATCAACGCCAATTCTAAGATGCAAACCTAATTCATCATCAATTTTGTTTTGATCATGGACACCTTTTTGAATATCAATACATGCTTTAACTGCGTTTTCACCAACTGAAAAAGCAGCCATAATACCATCACCTGTATGCTTCACCTCTCGGCCATGATAAACCTCCAGGGCCTTACGAACGATTCTGTTGTGCGCACGCACAAGATCAAAGCTTGCAAGGTCTCCTCTTTCTTGTGTATAGCTTGTCGAATCAACAATATCTGTAAACATAACAAACACCATGTTATCAGAATCACCACTATTTGCCGCAGCATTCCATTTGTCCAAAGCTGCCGCCAAATAAGGTCCAGCATCTTCATAGCCTTCTATTTTGCGCTGCATGACCGTAGAACCAGCCTTAAAAATGTTTAAATATCTCGGCGTTACAAGATATTGCTCGAACTCTTCTGAAAACTTTAAAGAGCGCATAGGATCATTTGTAACAAGCGCCATACATTTTTCAATAATACGAATTTTTAACGCATCCGACAGTTCATTCATCTCTGCTAAATACGATATAATCCCTGCAAGAAAAAGGCAGCAACCAAAGCGGTCATATTCTGAAAACTGCCCGCCTGGCAAGCGATGATAATTGGTATGGTGAAGGTAAGTTAATGAATCAGTCATTAAGTTCATCACTGCAATTGTTGCCTGCGATAGAACCTCATCATCGCTACCAAGCAATGTTCCATCCTCATTTGTTTCATCTTCTTTCAACTCCAGGACTGGCGCAGGCTCTTTTTTCTCGACCGCCTCAGAAAGAGAGGTTTTAATTTTTTTCTTAGGCTGTTTCGGCTCAGGCTTTTCTGCACCAAAAAATGCCTTAATCACTAAAACGATTTTTGCTAACAATCCTTGTGGCTCTTGTTTTTGAGGTAAAGAAATTTCAACAGAAGATTCTTTTTTCTCTGGCGCTTGCGTTAAGTCTTTTGAAACAGATTTTTGACGTGCAATCTTTGTTTCTTTATCTAGCGCAAGGATTGCATCGTTTTTAGATTTCTGGAAAACGATAATATCAACATAGGCTTCTTTTTCTTCATCAAAAGCTTCACGAATAAGCTTTACAGCTGTGACATTAGAATTTCTGAAGACCTGCTCTGCAGCGTTTTGCGCAACAGATTCATCACCACCAGTGAATTTCTCGTGCAGCATCCACCGTTCTTCGGCTAAAACATATATTTCAAGAGACTGATCTGTCATTTTTTTCGTTTAAAACATTCATTTTTCTTTAAATTTACCTATTAAGTGTTATACATGTTTGGCGGTTTTTTTTCTATTTCAAACTTTTATTGAACAGATTCATGACAACACTCATTACTGGATGCGCAGGTTTTATAGGCTTTCATGTCACACAAACACTCTTGTCTCAAGGCAAGAAAGTGATTGGTATCGACAACCTAAACGACTATTACGATGAAGATTTAAAAAATGCCCGCCTTGCTTTTTTGCAGGAAAATGAAAACTTTCAGTTTTTGAAATTGAACCTTCATAACAAAGACGAATTAACAGCGCATTTAAAAGACTTAGAAAGCACAAAAAATATCATTCATATGGCAGCACAAGCTGGTGTTAGATACTCGCTCAAAGCGCCCGAAACCTATATCGAATCCAACGTTGTTGGACTAACAAACTTACTAGAGGTGACACGTCACCATTTAAAAGTGAACCACTTCTTATTTGCCAGCTCATCTTCTGTTTACGGTGACTCACAACACTTCCCTTTAAATACCTCTGACCAAACAAGCCAACCTATATCACTTTATGCAGCAACAAAAAAATCTGGAGAGGTTATTTGCCACAGCTATAGCCATCTTTTCGGAATCCCAATCAGCTGCATGCGCTTTTTCACCGTTTATGGCCCATGGGGAAGACCTGATATGTCTCCTTATATATTTACGGATAAAATTGCTAATGCTGAAGTCATTCCGCTTTATGACAGCGGCAAAGCACAGCGCAGTTTCACCTACATTGACGACGCTGTTGACGGCATACTAAAAGCACTCACACACCCATCTTCTAACAAAGTCCCCTATCAAGTTCTTAACATTGGAAATGACCATGTTGATAAATTAACAGACATGATTAATTATATCGAAAAAGAAGTTGGACGACGCGCCGTTATTGAAAACCTTCCTGCACAACCAGGAGATGTCAAGAAAACAGCTGCGGACATTACGTGGGAGCGTGAAAACTTAGACTTCAACCCCAAAACAAGACTCGAAGAAGGCATTCAGCACTTTGTCGCATGGTATAAAGATTATCATGGGTCTTGATTCTTAAAAAAGAATCCACACTTAAGAAAAAACAGATAGAGGACATTACTATGTTTATTCAGACGGAAGAAACGCCCAATCCTGGAACGCTAAAGTTCATACCAGGACAAACTGTCATGACAGAGGGCACAAAAGACTTTCCTTCAAACAAGGAAGCTTCTTCATCTCCATTGGCTGAAAGCCTTTTCAAGGTCGATGGTGTAACGCGTCTATACTACGGAGATGACTTTATTACCGTTACTAAGTCAGAAGCCAGTAACTGGCAAACACTGAAACCTCACATTATCGAGGTTATTATGGACCATTTTTCATCAGGAAAATCTCTTTTTGTTGAAGGCGCACATACAAATGAAAACACCTCTGAAGATGACAACGAGATTGTTGTACAGATTAAAGAACTGCTAGAAACGCGTGTTCAGCCAGCTGTTGCTATGGATGGTGGGAATATCGTTTTCAAAGCTTTCGAGGAAGGCATTGTTTATGTTGAGATGCAAGGTGCATGCTCTGGCTGCCCAAGTTCAACAGCAACATTAAAATCAGGTATTGAAAATATGCTACGCCACTATATTCCAGAAGTTGAAGAAGTACGCCCCATCACAATGGACGAAGCTTAACCACCAAGGATAATTGGCAAGGTCAAAATGAATGCTGCAAGGCCAAACAAGCCTTGCTCTTTCCAGCTACGCTCGCCCCATAAAAATGATGACATTACCATAAAAATAGGAACAGATAGCCCTGCGAATAAAACTGATAAACTGACAGGCATTACTGTGACCATCGAACTTAATAAGATAAACTCAGCAAATACGATGGAAACCCCTGCGAGAATTGCTTTTTTACTGTTAAAACACATCAAAAACTCGGCGCGTGTTGTCTTTTGCAGCAAGGCCATAAAACAGGCCCCAAAGCCACTCATCATAATATGAAGATACCAATTTGACTGTGAAATAACATGATAATCCGTGGCACCCAAAAACATGATAACAAAAATACCTGCAACAAAAGACAATTTAGCCTTTCGTGTTAGTTCTTGAGCATGCCCATACAACATAAAAATACTGCCCAAAACGCCCACAGATAAAACACTGAATAACTGGGTATTGGTTAGAACCTCACCCAAAAATGTATTCCCAATAGCTATTGCACCATTACCGACAGGAGACATAAATGCGCCTGAAGATGCGCTCTCTCGCTTAATACCTACCTCAAGTCTAAAAATAAGCCATAGCATAACGCCTTTTAAAAAACTGATGCTCCACAGTTCTGGGCGATAAAGAAAGAAGACTCCTTCAATAAAAAGTTTTTCTGGCATCAGGGGCACAAGAAGAATTGAAACAACAACAATCCACATCCCAATCATAAAAGGAGCGACACGCAAAGGCATATCATCTGCTAGCTTTTTTATGAAATAACGCCGCAAAAGAAATGAGAAAAGAATGGCAAGAGCCGTGACAATCTGAAAGCTTGTCATCTAATTAAACTTATTATTTTTAGGGAAGCCTATTGGCGGCAGCTTACCAACACTTGCGCGCTTACCAATCCAAGGGCGGATATCGCTCTCTGTTCTGACTTGTGTTTTTTGCTGCCAGCTAAGGCCCTCTTCTGATGAGAATGAAACAAGGTCAGACAGCTTCGCCTCTTTATATTTTTGCAACCGCACACCCTTACCACGGCTCATCACAGGCAGCTCTTCCGTTTCAAAAACTAAAAACTTGCGATTTGTTCCGATCACAGCAATCAAATCGCCTTCAAGCTTTTTAGACGTATGTGCCACATCGCCATCATCCAAGTTCAAGGTCTGTTTTCCTGTTCTTGTGCTGGCAATGACATCTTTCATCTCAACAACAAAGCCTTTTCCACTTTGTGAAGCAACAATCAGTTTCTCATTTTCATTGTAAACATACATTGAAAGTGGTGTTTGTTTTTCAATATCCACCATCAAATTCAGCGGCTCACCAAACCCACGTCCCCCCGGAAGCTTTGATGCTTCAAGCGTGTAAAAGCGACCTTCTTCTGTGAACACAAGTATTTTATCTGTGGTATGGCCATAAAGAACAAACTGCTCTGCATCGCCTTCTTTATACTTAAAATCATCTGTCTCTTTAATATGGCCCTTCATCGCACGAATCCAGCCTTTTTCTGAACAAATAATTGTGACTGGTTCTTTTTCAATAAAGTCTTCTGGGTTTACAGCAGCCAATGCCTCGCCAAATGATGTGCGTCGTTTTCCAAGCTCTGTCTTCGCACCAAACTTTTGCTTTGTTTCTTTAAGCTCTTCTGCAATCTTAGCCCAACGTAGGTCTTCTTTTTCTAGCAATTCACGAATCGAATCACGTTCTTTTTCTAAGTCTGACTTTTCTGCTGATAGCGTTTCTTCTTCAAGCTTTCTCAGTGAGCGAAGACGCATATTCAAGACGGCTTCTGCCTGCGCATCTGTTAAGCCAAACTCTTCCATCATAATTGGCTTAGGCTCGTCTTCTTCACGAATAATCTGAATAATACGATCTAAGTTCAAAAACGCCAGCAAAAACCCATCAACAATTTCCAAGCGATCTAAAATCTTGTGTAGACGATATTGCGAACGACGCACAAGAACCTCATGACGATGGTCAAGGAATGCCTGCAACGCTTCGCGCAGACTCATAACGCCAGGAACGCTGTCCTTATTTAATACATTCAGGTTCAGAGAAATACGGTTTTCAAGCTCTGTTACCTGGAAAAGTGACGCCATTAAGGTCTCCGGCTCAACTGCACGCGATTTAGGCACCAGTATCAAGCGGATATCTTCTGCTGACTCATCACGAATATCACCAAGAAGTGGCAGCTTTTTCTCATGCAATAAGTTTGCGACCCGTTCAATCAAGCGAGACTTTTGAACCTGGTAAGGAATTTCTGTAACAACAATCTGATATTGACCATTACCAAGCTTCTCAACCTCCCAGCGAGCATGCACCTTGAAAGAACCGCGTCCTGTTTCATAGGCTTGCACGATACTTGCTTTATCATCAACGATAATACCGCCTGTCGGGAAGTCTGGCCCTGGAATAAAATCCACAAGCTTTTCATGACCAGCATTAGGGAATTTGATAAGATGTAGTAAAGCATTACAAAGTTCATCCGCATTATGAGGCGGAATACTTGTTGCCATCCCCACAGCAATTCCTGTTGCGCCATTTGCAAGTAGATGTGGAAAGTTTGCAGGCAAAACGACAGGTTCAGCACCTTCGTTATCGTACGTCTCACGAAAATCAACGGCATCTTGGTCAATCCCCTCAAGCAGTGCTTCTGCAACCTCTGTCAAACGCGCCTCTGTATAACGCATGGCTGCCGCATTATCACCATCAATATTACCAAAGTTACCTTGGCCATCCACAAGCATGTAACGAACTGAGAAGTCTTGTGCTAAACGTACCAAAGCATCGTAAACAGCCGTATCTCCATGTGGGTGGAATTTACCAATAACATCACCAACAACACGTGCTGATTTTTTAGGTGATTTTCTTGACACCAGCCCAAGCTCACGCATTGCAAAAAGCAAACGACGGTGAACAGGCTTCAAACCATCACGCACATCCGGCAATGAACGAGACATAATCGTCGACAACGCATAAGAGAGATAACGCTCACCTAGCGCATCTTTAAACTGAACATTTTCGATTTTCTTTGGCATATTTTCTGTCATAAGCAGAATCTTATTAAATTAAAACAGCTCTAACAAGCGGCTTCTTGCTTCTGGCGCTTTTTTAACATGCGCATGAAACAAAAACTTCTCAATAAAATGTGTTGTGATGGCAAACCCTTGCCTTATTTGCTCTCTATCAGGCGCAACATTTGACTTAAAAAATGCAGGCAATTCCAAAAGCTTATCCAAATATGGCTGCGCTTCTTCATAACAAACAGAACGCCCTGTTTTGGGTGAAACATGTGTTAAACCTTCCACCCCACCTGTCACCGCACATGTTGTAAAATCCAACCCAAACCCCATTTCTTTTAAATACTCAACTTCCCAACGGATATAGTCTTCAATCTTTGCTTGCTCAATATTATCAAAAAAATGCTTCGTAACATGATAAAGAGATGTCATTGGCAAGCGCTCGGAAAGCGTCTGATCTAGTAAAGAACAGCAAGAAGCAATCATCGAAAGTTTTATACGGTCATTTAATAAATGACTGAGCTTTTTGGCTTCGCCAGGCTTCAAGTTACAACGATATTGCCCTAAATGTTCTGGAAGACGTGCCGACCATTTCGCCTCGACCTTCAACCCCATTTCAGTCACATCACCTTTTTGTGGGCGAAACAAGCCTAGGTGACGGCCTTGTGTTGGCGTGAATAACGTCAATATTTTGGATTTTTCACCATGTGTGCGCAGACAAAGAACAAGACCCTCATCTTCCCACTGCATTATGCTCTCAAGAGGCTATCAA
Organism: Alphaproteobacteria bacterium; assembly: GCA_030425825.1. Classification (GTDB taxonomy): domain Bacteria; phylum Pseudomonadota; class Alphaproteobacteria; order JAUHZY01; family JAUHZY01; genus JAUHZY01. The sequence goes on along the minus strand of JAUHZY010000001.1, from coordinate 90,041 downwards.
AATAATCAATCGTTTTTTTCAGACCCTCTTCCAGAGGAACTTGCGGCTGCCAATCAAGTTTTTCTTTTGCTTGTGAGATATCAGGACAACGCTGTGTCGGGTCATCTTGTGGAAGCGGCATATAAGTAATTTTTGATTTTGATCCGACCATTTCAACCACACGCTCGGCTAATTCTTTCACCGATACTTCGTGCGGATTTCCAATATTCATCGGACCAGTCACACCAGCTTCAGCATTCATCAGCCTAACAAAACCTTCGATCAAATCATCTGCATAGCAAAATGAGCGCGTTTGTGACCCATCACCATAAATTGTAATATCCTGGCCTTGAAGTGCCTGAACAATAAAGTTAGAAACCACACGACCATCTTCTGGATGCATGCGTGGACCATATGTATTAAAAATACGTACAACCTTAATATCTAATCCATGCTGACGGTGATAATCGAAGAAAAGAGTTTCCGCACAGCGCTTCCCTTCATCATAGCAAGCACGCGGACCTATTGGATTAACATGCCCACGATAGCTCTCTTTTTGTGGATGCTCTTTCGGGTCACCATAAACTTCACTTGTGGATGCCTGGAAAATTTTTGCACCAATACGCTTTGCTAACTCCAACATATTTAAAGAGCCTGTGACACAGGTTTGCACTGTGCGTACAGGGTCAAACTGATAATGCACAGGCGATGCAGGACATGCCAGGTTATAAATTTCGTCAACTTCTATATCGAGCGGATTATTAATATCATGACGTATCGCTTCGAAATTGTTGTTTGCCTCTAAATGGACAATGTTTTCCTTGCGTCCCGTGAAATAATTATCCACAGAAATAACTTCATTTCCTTCATTCAAAAGACGCTCACAAAGATGCGATCCCAAAAAGCCTGCGCCCCCTGTTACCAAAACTTTCTTTTTTCCCCATTTAGAATGATTTGACATGATTTTTCCTAAAAATATTGTTTGAACCCTGCCATTGATACTGAATTTATTGCCAAAGCTCAAGCACTTTAAGCCAAACACTCTTCCTCCTGCCGTCATATTGAAAAATGGCCGTTTTTGTGGTATAATGAATGAAGAATTAAGGAATGAGAGGTTAAAAATGACACACGCTGATGGTCGCGGACAAGAAGAAGCAAGAAAATATGAAGAACGCAAAAAGCGTGAGGCTTCCAGTGCCAAAAGCAATGGTGCATCAAGAGCCCTAAGTATATTCGACCTGAAAGAAACATCTGGCGATATCAACATGAATGATATCTTCATGCTAGATGCGGATAACCCTCATGGTATTTTTAGAGACGCAAAAAACAGCGATGACCCCAAACATGTTTATGATGACCCAGAAACAGGCGACCCTATCTATATCAATCCTGAATATGACAAAATGTTGACAAATAGTGGTCGTAATACACTTTTAAAGAATATCTCAGACTATCTTTTTGAAGGGCCTGGAAAGTTTCAAAGTGTCGATGGGCAAGCTTTTGCCAAACAGCAAACTGACGCAAGCTTAAGGTCTGTTTACAACCTTGCCATTCAAAACTCGCAACAACTTGGCCCAACGGCGGAAGATTATAGGCCTAGAGAAGCGATTGGAGATAAAATAAGTGAAGCAATTGCATCAAACAACCCAATGATGATGAAAAGTGCGATCATTGATAACCTTCGTGGAAAAAACAAAAGAGAAGGTGAAATGATGATAGGCTACCTATTCTCTGGGATGAGTAATGGTGAATTCCTGGCAGGTGGCGGGGACCTTCAAAGTATGCTGGGAGGCTTTGGAACCAGCGCTGCAATGGACGAATACCTTCAAGATCAGCACCCTGAACTTTCTGACATCTGGAAACAAAAAGCAAAGCTAGAAGCATTAAGAGGTGAAGAAGACAGCAACGCAGAAGAAATCGCCGAAGCAAAAGCAGAATATCAAGAAAGCTTTGCGAAAATTATTGCTCAACAAACGGGTTTGTCTTACTAAAAACTAATAAGACCTTGCAATAATCAACCTGTCCGACAGCTCACCATCAATAATAGGCAAACATCTAGGGCTCACCGAAAAGTCAGTTTTCATTTTTTCTGATAAACCTTCATCCCACAAGCTGTGAGGGATATTGGCAAAGCCTGCGTCCTCTGATTTAAAATAATTAAATATTTCATCAAGAGAATCTATTTTTTTCATTTTTTGAGCACGATAAGATTTTGCGCGTTCCAGTAAATTATTTTGAATGCTTAATAAAATATCTGCAATTGATCCCAGAAACTCATCCTCTGGCATAATATGTTTTTCACGCGGCGACTCATCACGACGCTTAAAAAAGACCTGATTTCCTTCAATTTCACGCTTTCCTATTTCCACACGAACAGGAATGCCTTTTTTAATCCAATTCCACGATTTCGTTGACGTCACTTCATCGCGATCATCGATCACAGCTGATATCATTATGTTATCAAAAGATATCGTTTCTAAAACAAGCTTCAAACCAAGGCATTTTTCCATAATTGCTTCACGATCAGCCTCATCATGAACAGCGGGTATAATAACAACTTGCTGTGCAGCAACTTTTGGCGGCACAATCATACCATCATCATCACCATGCGCCATAATAATACCACCAATCAAGCGTGTTGAAATACCCCACGATGTCGTATGTGCATGTACAACATGACCATCTTGATTAGAGAACTTTATATCCGAAGCAATTGCAAAATTCTGACCAAGATCATGAGATGTCCCAGCCTGCAAAGCCTTTCCATCTTGCATCATTGCTTCAATCGTATAGGTATGCTTGGCACCAGGGAAACGCTCATCCGGCGTCTTTTCTCCCATAATAACGGGCAAAGCGAGCATATTCTCAGCAAAGTTTGCATAAATTTCTAACATTTCACTCGCCTCTGTTGCCGCACACTCCGCAGTGGCGTGTACAGTATGGCCTTCTTGCCAAAGAAACTCTGATGTTCGAAGAAACAATCGTGGACGCATTTCCCAGCGCATTACGTTTGCCCACTGATTGATTTTAAGAGGCAGATCACGATATGACTGAACCCAATTCGAAAAAGATTCCCCAATAATTGTTTCAGAAGTGGGACGAATGACAAAAGGCTCTGCCAACTCACCTGCTGGCTTCAAACCGCCTGCACCATCATCTTCTAGCCTGTGATGTGTGACAACAGCACACTCTTTTGCAAAGCCATCTACATGCTCGGCTTCTTTTTCCAAATAACTTTTAGGAATTAACAAAGGGAAATAGGCATTTTGCACACCACGCTTTTTGATAATAGCATCAAAATGCGTACGAATGTTTTCCCATATACCGTAGCCCCAAGGCTTAATGACCATACATCCTCTAACAGAAGAGTTTTCCGCTAGATCAGCTGCCTTGATGACTTGCTGATACCATTCTGGATAATTATCACTTCTAACAGGTGTAATTGCTGTTTTTGGTTTTTTGGCCATTATTTATTCCTATTCATTGCATCATGTCTGTGAAAAAGTATAAGATACCGCTCTAATGTAATCTAAAGATAAAAAAACTCAAGAAAATGCGTTTAAAAGTTTTCACAGCACCGTCAATGAATGAGGCAATGCAACAAGTACGCCAGCAAATTGGCGAAGATGCCATCATTGTATCGACAGGAAAGAACCCTGAAGGCAGCGGCGTAACCATTACCGCAGCCCTCGACAAAGCTGAACCCGATCTCTTTACACCCAAGCCTGCCAACCAAAGCCATGCCCTTACAACTGTGCAGGTAGAAGCAGAAGAAAAAGAGACACCTAAAACAATTATGAAAGTTCTGACAGATGCGCTGGATGATCACGGCGTGCCTGATCGTTTGGCATCTGACATGCTTCGTGCAGCAGCTTTTGCACAAACAGAAGACCCTATTTTGGCGTTAGGTGCCGCGATTGATGATATGTTTTCATTTTCTCCGCTTTCTACACAGCCGACGAAAAACCCCATCATGCTTGTCGGACCACCTGGTTCTGGTAAAACCGTCACTCTCGCAAAGATGACCGCACGCATTATGCTTGCAGGGCATTCTGTGCAAGCCATTTCGACGGATACGGTGCGCGCTGGCGGCATTGATCAACTTTCAACTTATATGAGACATATGAAACTGGACCTAGACCAAGCAGACAGCCCCCTAAGCCTGGAAGCTTTACTAAAAAAACAAACATCACCAGCACAAATTCTGATTGATTCTTTGGCTGTAAACCCTTATCGCGAAAAAGAAATGAACAATTTAGCAAAACTTATCGAAAAATCGGGTGCAGAGCCCATTTTAGTTATTGATGGTGGAAAAGATGCTGTAGATTTTGAGTCCACTTGCAACCTTTTTCAAGATATTGGTGTTGAAAGATTCATTCTGACAAAGATCGACTTAACAAGACGTCTCGGCGGCACATTAGCAGGCGCACAAAAACTTGGCCTCAGTTTTTGTGAAATTGGAACAAAGCCTGAAATCATTGAAGGATTGACCTCCCTCAACCCAGTCTCTCTGGCACGCCTTTTGTTGCCACGTGACCTCAGTGCTGCTGACGGCCTTTTAAGGGATTTGCGCACATGAGTTTTTTCGACCCACAATTTTTAGACAATCTGCGCGACAAGTTGATTCTTTCAGATGTGATTGGACGCTTTATTTCAACACAGAAAAAAGGCCGTGAATTCCAAGCCTTATGCCCTTTTCATAAAGAAAAAACACCTTCATTCACAATCAACGACGAAAAGGGGTTTTATCATTGCTTTGGATGTGGCGCGCATGGCGATGCTCTCAAATTTATCCAAGAGCATAAAGGTCTTCCTTTTCCTGAAACAGTAGAGTTTCTTGCAAGCATGGCAGGTGTCAGCATTCCACAAAGCTCTCCTGAACAAAAAAGGGTCTATGAGAAGAAAAAGACGCTTTATGACGTCAATGACATGGCGTGCCAATGGTTTGAAAAAAGCTTACAAACACCAAATGGCTCCACGGCTAAAACCTACCTTCTCAATCGTGGCTTCAACGAAGAAACCATCAAAAAATATAGAATTGGATGGGCCAATGACAGCTATGAATCTTTAAGAAACCACCTAAGCGAACACAAAGTAAAAATTGAAGAGATGGAGCAATTAGGGCTTGTAATCACGCCTGACAACAGAGAAAAAAAGCCTTATGACCGTTTTCGTGGGCGCGTTATGTTCCCTATCATTGACCTTAAAGGGCGTGTTATTGCATTTGGAGGACGTGTTTTAGGTGATGCCCAACCCAAATACATGAATTCACCAGAAACCCCTCTGTTTAACAAAAGTGAATCTCTGTTCAACATCAATTTCGCGCGTGATCACGCCTATACACAAGAACAGTTTGTTGTTGTGGAAGGCTATACTGACGTCATTGCGTTATCACAAGCTGGCATTGGCAATGCAGTTGCCCCACTCGGAACAGCCCTGACAACAGAGCAAATTCAGAAAATGTGGCGGTATGTGCCCACAATCACCCTTTGTTTTGATGGTGATAGCGCTGGAAAGCGTGCGGCATTGCGCGCCGCTGAACGATGCATGCCACTTCTTAACAGCGACAAAAATATCAAGTTTTTAAACCTTCCAAACAACCAAGATCCCGATGATTTTATTAAATCTGATGGCGTTGATAACTTCAAAAAACAAGTGAAAAAAGCCAAAGGCCTCAGTGATTTTTTATGGACTAATTTCACTGATAAACAAAATTTTGATACACCCGAAAAACAGGCAAAATTACAATCTGATCTCGAAAAATCAATTACGCCAATCCAAGACGATATCTTGATATCATCCTATAAATCTTACTTTAGGCAAAAAATATGGGATGAGATAAGAAAAAAGAATTCGACAAAAAAAATGGTCTCTTCTGGTAAAAATAGCATTGAAAATCTACAAAAAAGGCTAGAGGAACTTATTGTTGTCTGCCTTGCAAACCACCCCTTTCTGCTAGATGAGTTAGAAGAACAAGTCAGCCAAATAGATTTGACTGATGGAAACTTAATGAAAGTTCTTAAGACAATCTTACAAGCACTTCATTTTCAAACAGATATTGATCGTGACAAATTAATCCTATATTTAAAAGAGGCAGATGTATTTGCTAATATAGAACCTTTCTTTAATGAGACGTTTTATGGTAAATACAAATTCATCCATCCTGATGCAGACATCGAAGATGTTCGTAATGGGTGGTTTATTTTGTTTAACAATTTGCAAAAGAACAGATTGACTAAAGAAATAAAACAGGTAGAGCAAGAGTTGGCCAGAAATATGACACAAGACAATCTAGCAAGATTGATCGCATTACGCCAAGAAGTTGACCTGATTTCTAATCAATACGATGAAAATCTATGACATAGGATGACTGGCAAATGAGCATTTATACAAACGACTTAGGCGATGAAAGCGGTGACGGAAACGCACCATTGATCGACAAAACAGCAGATGCAGTAAAAAAACTATTGGAAAATGGAAAAGAACGTGGATACGTCACATATGACGAAATCAACAGCGCTCTTCCTTCGGAAAAAATATCCTCTGATATGATTGAAGATGTGATGGCAACCCTAGGCGAAATGGGCATTACGGTTATTGAAGACGATGGCACAGATGATGAAGATGACAAGCCGAAGCTGTCTCCTAAAAAAATCATTGATGAAGATGACGCAGACCTAGATAGCGAAGACGATGACGAAGAAGAAGAGTCTTTCAGCGCATCCGGCAACATCGACGAAGCAGCTATTGGAAGAACAGACGACCCTGTTCGCATGTACTTGCGAGAGATGGGAAGTGTTGAGCTTCTTTCTCGTGAAGGCGAAATTGAAATTGCCAAAAGAATTGAGGCTGGCCAAGAAATGATGATTCAGGGGATTTGTGAGAGCCCTTTGACAATCAAAGCCATCACAGAATGGCGTGAAGACCTTATTGATGGTAAACTTTTACTGCGCGACATCATTGACCTTGATGCAACCTACAACGCATCTGATGAAGAAATCCCCGAAGACGAAGATGAAATTGATGATGAAGCATTACTACGTAGCGCGGGTGGCGACGACGAAGATGAAGATGATGATGATGAAGAAAATGAAGGCGAAGATAAAGATAAAGACAAAGATGATGATGACTATGAAGACGAAGATGACGTTGCAAATGTCTCATTATCAGCCATGGAAGAAGAGCTTAAGCCCGCTGTTCTAGAAATCTTCGACCAAATTTCAAAAACATATGGCGAGCTAAGCAAAATTCAAGAAAAACGCCTGGAACTACTGCAAAATGGACAAGAGCTTGATCCAGATGATGAACTTGCCTATGAAACACTTCGCAATAAAATTGTTGACCTCGTAAAGCAAGTAAAACTGAACGTTTTCAGAATTGAAATGCTACTGGACCACCTAAAAGGCCTTAGCCGTCGCCTTATTACAAGCGAAGGAAAACTCCTGAGGTTGGCTGAAAAATGTGGCATTAAACGTGAAAAATTCCTAAATGAGTATACTGGTGATGAACTTAACCCTGACTGGCTTGGTAACGTATCTGAAATCAATGATAAATGGGGCAAGCTATTCGAAACATACAGCGATGAAATCGCAGAAATTCGCGATAGAATCCTTTCTGTTTCAACTGAGTACGGATTACCTGTTCCTGAATTCAGACGCATTTATCAAAAAGTTCAAAAAGGTGAGCGTGATGCAAACCAAGCGAAAAAAGAAATGATCGAGGCAAACTTACGTCTTGTTATTTCAATCGCCAAAAAATATACCAACCGAGGCCTTCAGTTCTTGGACCTTATCCAAGAAGGGAATATTGGCTTAATGAAAGCGGTTGATAAATTTGAATATCGTCGTGGCTACAAGTTTTCAACTTATGCAACGTGGTGGATTCGTCAAGCGATCACACGCTCAATCGCTGATCAGGCAAGAACAATTCGTATCCCTGTTCACATGATTGAAACGATTAACAAGCTGGTACGTACGTCACGTCAAATGCTCCACGAAATTGGCCGTGAGCCAACACCTGAAGAGCTTTCACAAAAACTAAGCATGCCACTCGATAAAGTACGTAAAGTTCTTAAAATTGCGAAAGAGCCAATATCGCTCGAAACACCTGTCGGTGATGAAGAAGATTCACACTTACGAGACTTCATTGAAGATAAAAATGCTGTCATGCCACTGGATTCTGCAATTCAAGGAAACTTGCGCAGCACAACAACACGTGTTCTGGCAAGCCTGACACCGCGCGAAGAACGCGTTCTACGCATGCGCTTTGGAATTGGTATGAATACCGATCACACACTGGAAGAGGTTGGACAACAATTCTCGGTCACACGTGAACGTATCCGTCAAATCGAAGCAAAAGCTCTTCGCAAGCTGCAACATCCTAGCCGTTCTCGTAAGCTAAAAAGCTTTATGGATTTTGTCCCTAAAAACCCACCAGGCGATGGTGAATAATATCGGATAAACGCCTCAAAGAATAATTAGTTTACAAATAGGATACAATTTGATAGTTTCTTCTTCAAAAAGAATAAGGAACGATCATGCGTATTGCGGGAAAACCAGTTAAAATCAGAGCTATTGAAGATGCAAATGATGCTGCTGGACGTCTTACAGAGCTTGCAAAATTAAAAAAACTTAAAAAACCAAAATATATTCAAAAACAGCTCGATCAGCCTTTTTATTATGTACATCAGAAAGAATACGGTATCTCTGGAACATTGCCGATGGGGACGATAGGTGTTTTTGATTGTCTTGTCCTTGTCTTAAGAAACCCTGTAACAAAAGCCACAACCCTTGTACATATCGATAAGACCTCAGACCTAAAAACACTTGATCCTATTTGGGAAGATATGGCATCAAACGGCATAAGCGTGCAAGCAAGCTTAATTGGCGCAAGCTTTGCAGAAGATAACGAAGAAAGAGCGCGCGCAATTGTTTCAAATGTTTATCGAACAATTTTTTACTTGTCCGATAAACCCGTCAATATTATTGCCGCGGATCTTTACAGCAGAAGCCGTCAACATGTTAATGTTTTTGTCAATCCAACAACGGGAAAAATCCACCTAAATGCAAATAAAGATAAAATAATATTGGACAAAGAAAAGCTGATTATCTCAAAACTGCTTCCCAATATGGTTAATACAACTGAAATTAAAAAAGCCTTCAATTTACTGGAAAGCCCTAACTATACAACAGCAAAACTTAGTTATATGCAACAATATCAGGTCGTTATGACACATGGCGTCAGGAAATTACTTTCAAACCATGAAAAGCGTTCAGAAAGCTCTGAAAGGGCATTTTCAGCAGCAGCAAAGCTTATTGGCTTTAAATACAGGCTGTGGATTCAAGAAAACCTCGACAAAAGACCTATCGGCGAGAAAAAAAAGCCTGAAAAACCAAGCGATTTTTTAGACAAATGTGCACAACAATGGTTCCAACCAGACATCCTGTACTTTGGGAAAAACGCACCGCCTCCCGTATTTGACAGAGATCGATAAACTTTAAAGATCAATGCATAGGCTGGAAAAATGCGATATTATCACTGCTTAAATCTGTTTTCAGATTAAACTCGTAATCAGCGAAGAGATACTCCGGCGGCAATGTGTCTTGCTTGTGACCAAGCAATATACGGTTAATCTTAGCTTCTATGTTCTCTATCCAATGCTCAACAAAAGTTTTAGCTTTGGGATAGTCGGGCACAATGTCCTCATTCTGCCACAAAAAGCTTTGCAATATATCAGGATGGTCAGGCATGTGATAAATCACTTCCATTGTCACAAGGTGTGGAAAATTAAGAATATGTGCCTGACGCTCCATCTCACTTAAATCTTGAAAATCCATTCTCCCTCCTTCACCCGAAGACTTTTATCCACCTCAATTATATCATATTTTTAAGGTATTTATCAACAGAAGTGGTCCAAAAAGGATACATCAGAAATGAAGTGTTATAAATTTAGCGCAACAAACAGTTTTTAAGTGAGCCACAAATAGTTGCCTGCTCTGGGTTCATGACCCTATCAATTTGACGAAGCTCACGCTCACTCAGCCCTAAAGCCGCTAGAGAAGAAACATTTATCAGCTCCGGATTATCTCTTAATTGTTTTACAAGTTCCTCTGAAACACCAAGCATCTTGGCTATTTCTTTACCTCCATCACATAACTCATCATCTTCTTTTAGCTGAATACGACGACGCACAAAATTAGCTTCGGGAGATTTTTCGGGAAGCTCTTGAGAAAAAGCAGAGATAAAAACAGGCGACAACTTTTCAAGAATCTCATTTAGCAAACTATGGTCTGTATAATCCTTATTATATTCATTTAGGATCATAATTTGTGTTGCACCTACAGTGTCAGGCAATGAAGAAGACTTATGAATGGCAGCTTGAAGAGCTGGCTTAATTGTTTCGTCATAAGAATGCACATCCCTTAGACTAACCTTATTTTTCTTTTCTTCCACAAGGCCAGGTTCACCATAATGCGCGACAAGAGGTGTTAGAAAAGCATACTCTTGATGCATCATATATATGACTTCAACAATTTCTTTAGAGCTTGCCACACCTTCTTGTTCACAGTAGGTGATAGCGCCGATACAATAGCGCTGTATCAAGCTTTCTGACTTCTTAACTAACTCTTCATTCCTTAAAGCATTTTGAGATTTAATATCTTCGACGATAACTTCTCTAAGGCTAGGAGGGACTTCCTCGACACTAACAATTATAACGTCTTCATTGCTGGTAGATTTTAGCAAACTATGTTTATTTAAAAGACCTTCAAGATTTTCGGAAAAACCTTTGATGTCAGTAAAGTCAGTGCTCATAATCTCTCCAGACCTCTACATTAATAAATTCAAAACACCCGATAATATCTTTTTTGACAACAAAGTATCTTTTCTATCTCTTCAGTACAACAAAAAAAATTAGGTAGATCCCTTGACAGTTTTCATATAGATAACCAAATTCAGCTTTGTCCTTAGAAAATCTAGGGATTTAATGAAGAAAAATTGATTTATTTATTATCTGTAAAAATTTAGGAGTATGAAAATGAGTGTTAACTTTCGTCCTTTAGGATCTCGCGTTGTTGTAGAACGCCTTGATGAAGATGAAAAAACAGCTGGCGGGATCATTATTCCTGATTCAGCAAAAGAAAAGCCAAGCCAAGGTAAAATCGTTGCTGTTGGTGCTGGCGAACGTGATGACAATGGCAAACAGGTAGAAATGGAAGTTTCTGTGGGTGACACTGTTCTGTTTGGCAAATGGTCTGGCACAGAAGTTAAACTTGATGGCAAAGACCTTCTGATCATGAAGGAAAGCGACATCATGGGTGTTGTTGCATAACAATATTTTATAAAATTTAGGAGTTAAATAAAATGGCTAAAATTATTGAAAGTGGTTCAGCAGCACAAGCTGGCCTTAAAGAAGGTGTTGATGCACTTGCAAACGCAGTAAAAGTAACACTTGGACCAAAAGGTCGTAACGTTGTTATCGAGAAAAGCTTCGGCGCACCACAAATCACCAAAGACGGTGTTTCTGTTGCCAAAAGCATTGAGCTTGACAAAGGTAAGGCTGCGAACATTGGCGCACAGCTGGTAAAAGAAGTTGCAAGTCGTGCGAATGATCATGCAGGTGACGGTACAACAACAGCAACTGTTCTTGCGCAAGCAATTGTTCATGGTGGTATTAAAGGCGTTGCAGCAGGCATGAACCCAATGGATATCAAGCGTGGTATTGACCTTGCATCAGCCGCTGTGATTGAAGACCTAAAAAAACGCGCGAAAAAAGTCTCAACAAACGAAGAAGTCTTCCAAGTTGGAACGATCTCTGCCAATGGTGATACTGACATTGGTAAAAAACTTGCTGAAGCAATGGAAGCAGTTGGTCACGAAGGTGTTATCACTGTTGAAGAAGCAAAGTCTTTGGAAACTGAACTTCAAATCGTTGAAGGTATGGAATTTGATCGTGGATACCTTTCACCATATTTCGTAACAGATGGCGAAAAACTTACATGTGAGCTTGAAAACCCTTACATTCTTTTCAGTGAAACAAAGGTCTCAAGCCTGCAGTCATTCCTACCTGTTCTTGAAGGTGTAGCACAAAGCAACCGCCCTCTTCTTGTTATTGCAGAAGATGTTGATGGCGAAGCACTTGCAACATTAGTTGTAAACAAGCTGCGTGGTGGCCTAAAAGTTGCTGCGGTTAAAGCGCCAGGATTTGGTGATCGTCGCAAAGCAATGCTTGAAGACATCGCAATTCTTACAGGCGGTACAATGATTTCTGAGGACATGGGCGTAAAGCTTGAGTCTGTTTCACTTGACATGCTGGGAACAGCTAAGAAGGTTCGCATCACAAAAGACTCAACAACAATTGTTGATGGTGCAGGTTCAAAAGCAGATATCGAAACACGCTGCAACCAAATCCGCGCGCAAATCGAAGAAACATCTTCTGATTATGACAAAGAGAAGCTTCAAGAACGTCTTGCTAAGCTTTCAGGTGGTGTTGCGATTGTCCGCGTTGGTGGTGCAACTGAGGTTGAAGTGAAAGAGCGTAAAGACCGCGTTGAAGATGCAATGAATGCAACACGTGCAGCTGTTGAAGAAGGCATTGTATCAGGTGGTGGTACAGCACTTCTTTACTCAACACGCGCTTTGGATTCGCTAAAGCCTTCAAATGACGACCAAGCCTTTGGTGTTGACATTATCCGTCGCGCGCTTCGCGCACCTGCCTGGCAGATTGCTGCGAATGCGGGTGAAGATGGATCAGTTATTGTTGGTAAATTGCTGGAAAGCAAAGACACAAACTATGGCTACGATGCACAAGAAGGTGAGTTCAAAGACATGGTTAAAGCTGGAATTATTGACCCCGTTAAAGTTGTACGTTCTGCACTGCAGGATGCATCATCAATTGCAGGGTTGGTTATTACAACTGAAGCAATGGTTATTGATAAACCCGAAGAAAGCGCTTCTGGTGCAGGCATGCCTGACATGAGTGCAATGGGTGGCATGGGCGGAATGGGTGGCATGGGCGGATTTTAATCCAACCACATTTTCTGCTTAAATTTAAGAAGCCGCATCAGGAAACTGGTGCGGCTTCTTTATTTTTCATCAAGGCCTATTGGAAGAACAAAGCTAAACACAGCACCGGCACCTTTTGCTTTATTTTTTGCATATATAACACCTTGATGTGACTCAATGATTTCCTTGCAGATGGCAAGGCCAAGACCTGTTCCACCAGCACCTGTATTTGTTTGAGTGCTTTGAACAAACTTATCAAATATTGTTTCCAACTCGCCTTCTGGAATACCAGGCCCTTGATCACTCACAGAAATCTCAACACCTTTTATTTTCTTAGTACTATTCTTTATTTCTATCTTTATTACTTTGTTTGGTGGAGAAACCTTAATCGCATTTGATAAAATATTAATAATGACCTGAACAACTCGGACTCTATCAAAAGCTAATTCGGGATTTTCAATTTTCGTAACGACATCGACCGTAAGCCTTTTTTCTTCTAATAATGATCGCAGTTCATCAATTGACTGCTCAACACATGACAAAATATTTTCTTTTACAAGAATGACTTCAGTCTTCCCAGCTTCATACTTAGACAAATCAAGCAAGTCATTCAAAAGATTTAGCAAACGCTTCGCACTGGCATCTATACGCGTAAAGCACTTTGTTATTTTGTCATAACTTTCTCTTTCCAAGGCCATTTGGGCCATCTGGTTAAAGTTGATAATGGCATGCATGGGTGTTCGTAGTTCGTGCGACATATTCGCAAGAAACTCTGATTTCGAACGACTTGCTTTCTCAGCTTCTTCTTTTGCAAGAACAAGCTCTGCACTCCTCTTTCTTAATAGCTCGTCCAAGTTATTACGGTGAGACTCCAGCTCTTCAATAAGACCTTTCTTTTCTGTTATATCTTCTACAATCCCAAGCAAAAGTCGTGGTTTTTTGTTTTCATCATAAATAGGGATCTTAATTGTATGTGCGACAAGGTTTTCAGACTTCCATGTTATCAGCTCTTCATGTGGAATATCTAGTTTTTTTCCCATTTTCATAACAGATTTATCAATTTGACGAACCTCTTTGCCAAACTTTTTACTGAAAAGATCTCTGTCGTCCTGTCCCAGCACATCTTCTCTACGTGCACCAAAAATACTCTCAAGCATTTTATTCCACATAACGTAACGATAGTTATTGGTAACATCCTTTGCAAAAATACCTACAGGCAGGTTTTCAATAATTAAGTTCATTAATTCTTTTTGTTCTTGAATGGTTTTTTCTGCCTCTTTGAGAGGTGTAATATCTGTGTGCCCACCAACAAATCTATGTAGGCGACCTTGATCATCTCGAATTGCATTACCACGCGTTAAAATATAACGATAGCTTCCATCTTTATGCATCATTCTGAAAATAACCTCATAAGGGTATGTAGAATCCTCCAGATGCCTACTCACTTCCTGGTTAACCATTTCAAGATCTTCTGGATGAATTCTTTTTTCCCATTCTGAAGGGTCATTTGTAAATTCTTCATCTTCGTATCCAAGCATTTTTTTATACTGAGAAGAAAAATAAACTTGATTTGTGATAAGGTCCCAATCCCATATCCCATCTTTTGTCCCTGTAAGAGCCAATTCAAATCTTTCATTCAAGGTTTTTAACTCTTTCGTCTGCTTTGCAACTTCGCTTTGAAGATACGTATTGGACTCTTTAAGGTATTTTTCTGAATAAATTTTAGATGCAAGAATACTTTTGCGCGTGAACCAAACAACAAAGAAAACCGACGCAAAAATAACGATAAACAAAACAGGCAAAACAACATAAAAAATACCTCGAATAGCCCTTAATTGACCATCATATTTCTGACTGAAAGTCTGTCTTTCATCGTTCAGAATAATGTCTATTTTTTCTAGCGCCTGAATCGCAGGCAAGTCATTTACGACGACCTTCTTGTCTATCGCCTGCAAAGACAGCCCTTGCAATCGAAGTCGGCGCACTTCATTAAGCTTTTTCTCGTATTGTTGAATGACTTTTTCCAAGTTAATCATTTCCATGATTGCCTCAGATGAAAAATCAAGGTTCTTAAACTTGTTAAGATCTTTTTTTGCCAACTCTATATTGTTAATAGCCTGGTCTAAGTATTTTTTCTCCCCGCGAAGAAGGAAGTTCTTAAAATTATGAATCATCCCACCATATCCTAAATGACGGCGCAGGTTGGAGGCAACTTGCTGGTTATGGTAGATACGACTTTGCAAAACCTCAGAAAGATTCAAAACTTTCCCTAAGCTTACGTGACTTTCTGAAAAGATAACTGTAAAAAGGATCAAAACAATTAAAAGGGACACTGCAACTGTGTTTCCTAAAAGTTGGAAACGGTCTATCTCAAAGCCTTCTGTATCAAGCTTACCCATTTAAACACACGCCATACTATAAACACCCCTAACCCTTTATAGCCTGGCGTGCAAAAAAGGATTTGACAAGACCTTGCTGACAACAAGCCTATTTCAAAAAACGGGATGTGTTATATCTGTTTCATTTTAATACGCAAGTTGAGGCTATAAAACTGGTGCCACCGGAGAGAATTGAACTCTCGACCTCACCCTTACCAAGGGTGCGCTCTACCACTGAGCCACGGCGGCGGCGAAACAGAAGACACATCCTACTTGCACTCTTTGTCTGAATCAAGTATCGATAAAGCCATATTTTTCAGGAAGCACAATGAAACTAATGCGCGCAAATATATTTCAAGAGTTTATTCAGCATCGTTTTTTAATATCTCAATTAACAAAAAAAGATATTACACAGCGATATCGCGGCTCTGCCCTGGGTTTCCTATGGTCAATTCTTTCACCTCTTTTCACACTTGCAATTTACACTTTTGTTTTTGGGTTTATTTTTAAGGCTAAGTGGGGCATTGATACAGGTGAGTCAAAAGCTGACTTCGCACTGATTTTATTTTCAGGACTTATTTTTCATGCGATGATGACCGAGTGTCTGACAGCTGCGCCAACACTCATGTCGACACACTCCAACTTTGTTAAGCGGGTTGTTTTTCCGCTTGAAATCCTTCCATGGACAACTCTTCTTTCTTCGCTTTATCACTTTATGATGAGTTTCGCAGTTTTGGTTTTCTTCTATATTGTTGTTAACCAGACCTTTCCTGTTGGCATCATTTTTGTGCCCATCATCATGATACCTTTTTGTATTCTTCTTATAGGGCTGATGTGGATTTTAAGTTCCCTTGGCGTCTTTTTTAAAGATCTCTCACAAATTATGCAGATGGCTTCAACGCTTTTACTTTTTACAAGTCCAATTCTCTACCCTCTTTCAATGGTTCCAGAAAAACTGCACTTCCTCATTTATCTCAACCCGCTCACCCTTATTATCGAACAAATGCGTGACATACTCTTTCATGGTAGCTTTTCTCTCACTCAAAATCTTCTGTTGTATTTAAGCATCTCGTGCATCTTGGCAATTATCGCAAGAAATCTTTTCAAAAAATTAAAGTTGTCCTTTGCGGATCTTCTTTAATAAGAAATTCAACCATTTAACCCTTTAAATTTGCTGACATTCCCGCTTTTTTATCTTTTTTTATTGAATAAAGTTAAAGGAATGCTTGATTTCCTAGAATAAAGCTCTATTATCTGGAAAGGCATTTTGGGCTCATGACTCTGCGGGGCCTGACTTTTTCATTGGAATTTCGAGAAAAACGCTCTTTTCGTCATTTTCTTCTTGCAGCCCCCCTTAGAGTCTTGTAAAACTTAATGCAAAATAGCCGTCGGCCCTCTTGGCGAAAAATTAGGGAGGCGGAAGGTTTGTACTTTTTTATTATACACACTATAGATTCTAAACACGGAGGTTAGAATGGCGAATATTGATTTTACAGCTGCGGTAGCAAACCCTTCATTGGTTTCAGGGTTTGATCCTGCTAGCGACACTTTGAGCTTCAGCTCTAGCATTTCTGCATCAAACGTTACAGTTGCTGAGAACATCGGCGGCGGTGTAACTCTTGCAGTTGCTGGCGTTGGTGCTGTAACGATTGCAACACTAGATATTAACGAAATAGCTTCTCAAGCTGCTTCGGGAACACCTACTAAGTTTCTAAACATTTCATTTGCTGATGGCTCTTTAATGCTTATCGGTGATGATTCTGTTGGTTCTGTTGATGACAACAAAGCAAACGACGTAACAGGTAGTGACAACGACGATCTTCTTATCGGTCTTGGTGGAAATGATTCACTAGACGGTGGCGAAGGTAACGATGTTATCTACGGTAACGAAGGTAAAGATTCTATCATTGCTGGTGAAGGCGATGATTTCGTATCTGCTTTTGATGGTGCTGATAACGTTGAGCTAGGCGAAGGTAACGACTATGCACACGGTAACAGCGGTCAAGACACAATTGATGCTGGCGACGGAAATGATACTGTTCGCGGTGGTCAAGATGGTGACTCAATCATCGGTGGTGACGGTAATGATGACATTCAAGGTAACAAAGGTGACGATACAATCGTTGCTGGCGACGGAAACGACTTCGTTCGTGGTGGTCAAGATGCAGACAGCATCGATGGTGGCGACGGCGATGATGTAATTTACGGTGACCTTGGTAAAGATACTATTCTTGGTGGCGACGGTGCTGACACGATCTCTGGTGGTGACAACAACGACTCTATCCTTGGTGGTGACGAATCTGACTCTATCCAAGCAAACGCTGGTCAAGATCAGGTTACTGCTGGTAACGGTGACGATACTGTATTCGGTGGTCAAGGCAATGATAACATTGTCGGTGGCGCTGGAAATGACTTCCTACGTGGTGACAAAGGAAACGACACTCTAACGGGTGGCGCTGACGAAGACACTATGTCTGGTGGTGAAGGTAACGACTCTGTAGAAGGTGGTACTGGTGATGACTCTATCCAGGGTAATGCTGGTGAAGACACGATCGATGGTGGTACTGGTGACGATACAATCCGCGGTGGTGCTGGAAACGACACGATCGATGGTGGTGACGGTAACGACAACATCAATGGTGACCTAGGTGATGATACAATCACTGCTGGTGCAGGGGATGACTCTGTATTTGGTGGCGACGGATCTGACTCACTAGAAGGTAACGCTGGTGATGACTACATCGAAGGTGGTGACGACAACGATACAATCGCTGGTGGCGCTAACTCTGCTGGTGATACACTTGTCGGTGGTGCTGGTGCTGATTACATTACTGGTACATCTGCAAACAGCATTGACGGTGGTGAAGGTAACGATGTCATCGTTGGTGGCGTAGGTGCAGACACTGTTGAAGGTGGTGCTGGTGAAGATTCAATCACAACTGGCTCTGGTGCTGATATTATCACTGCAGGTGCTGGTAACGATACAATCACTGCAGGTACTGGTAACGACACTGTTGAAGGTGGTGAAGGTAACGACACGATCTCAGGTCAAGACGGTGATGATGATATTACTGGTGGTGCTGGTGATGACTCAATCGTTGGTGGATCAGGTGCTGATGATGTACTTGGTGGTGCTGGTGATGATACAATCGCACTTGGTACGGGTTCTGACTCGGCTGTCGGTGGCGCTGGTGATGACTCGATCACATCTGCTTCTGGTACTGACATTTCTATCGAAGGTGGTGAAGATAACGATACAATCGATATCGACGGCACTGGAAACATCACTGCAAAAGGTGGTGACGGAAATGACCGTATCGACATTGATGGTGCTAACTCTGGTACAATCCTTGTTTCTGGTGATGATGGTAATGACTGGATCGATGTTAACGCATCAGGTGCAGCTTCTATCTTCGGTGGAGAAGGTAAAGACACTATTAACGGTGGATCAGGTGATGATCATCTAGATGGTGGCGCGGGTGTTGATCGCTTTGAGTTCAACATGGTTGCGACAGATCCATCTTCTGTTCATTGGTTCAAAGATGACGGAAACGATGACATTGCGAACTTCTCGCTAACTGATGATCTTGTATTCAGCTTCTCTACGGGCTCTGCTCCTGGAACAAGCTTCTACGAGAACATGGCATCACTATCTGTGATCGCATCGGTTAACGGTAATGATCTTGAGTTGATGTTCGCTGGTGCTTCTGCTAACGGCGCAAGTGCAAACATCTCGATCACGTTCCTTGATATCGGAATTTCAATCTCTACAGGTGCTTCATTGCAAGAACTTGCTGATGATTACAACTTCGATATTACATTCGGTGGTGTTAACCTATAATCACTGTGTGATTGAACGAATAAAGACAAGGGGGATGCTTCGGCTTCCCCCTTTCTTTTTGTCTAAAGACAAATTATAGTCAGGCATGAATACAAAGGACTTAAATCATGTCAGATGCTAAACAAACTCTCTCCTTTAATGATGCATCCAACCTTGCTTTGCGCTTACAAAAAGCAAACAAGTATGTTGAAGCAGAAAATATTTATAAACAGCTATTAAACGTTCAACCAAATCACCCTAAGCTGTCTCTACAGCTTTCACGGCTTTATCGTGAAACGAACAAACCTCAAGAAGCTTGTCATATTCTTGAAAGACTTGCTGAGACATACCCTAAAAATGAAACGATTATTGCAGAGCTGGCTCTATGCTCTTATCAAGCAGGTGAAAAAGAAGCTGCTTTTTTATATGTAAAGGAGCTATCCACACTAAACCCACCCCTTGTTGTTGCTAAGCGTATCATCCTGAACGCCTGTAACTTTAGGAAAAAGAATAACTTTGAAGATAATGAAAGAACTTTCCATGAAATTGCCCTTCCTGTCTTTAAAGCACTTCTGAAAAAAGAAGATTACGCGCATGCTCTTGAACTAGAAGCTCTTATATATGAGAGCTTTATCAAGCAAAAAGAATGTGAAGAGCATTATGAGAAAACCTTTTCAGCATTGCTAAGTGAATACCAGGCAGTACGACCTAAAATAGCGCGTGATATTTCTCACACTTCTGTTCCGACCCAACCAAAAATTGGGTTTATCATTCAATCAACAAGCTGGCTTGCGCATATTGAAGTGATGTACGGCGTTCTTGAATCTATTCAGAAAATAAGTCCGGAAAAGCGCCCCTTCATTCCCATTATATATGTTTTAGCGGCCGACCCACTAGAAAGCTTCCAACAAATCTTTAATAAAATTGGCATTGAAGTCCGCTTTATCAAACCACAGCTAGCACAGCATGAACAAAACAGCCCTCTTCAACATCTTAAACAGCTTCGCAAAGATATTTTAAAGAATAACGTAACTGCTTGTGCATGGGTATCAACATTAACAATGATGACATATGCATTTATGATGCGCGTTGCTCCTGTTCAGATATATTGGTCTATGAAATTTAAACCTAAATGCTTCCAATCCCTTTGGGATGGAGGCGTCAGCTTCCATTCTCTTTTTGAAAAATATAAAATCCTTAATGATCAAGAATGGCGCGTTGCTCCATGGATGATGGTTGACCCTATCGACCGCCAGAAGATACCTGAAGCACAGAAAATACGTGAGAAATATCGACAATATGATCTTATTCTAGGAACAATTGCTCGAGAAGAGAAAATTAATAATGAAGATTATATGAATGCTATTTGCACACTCTTGAAGAACAACCTTAACACTGTTTTCTTATGGACAGGAAGAGAAGAGCTTTCTGTCATTCGTGAACGCTTCGTTCAAGAAGGAGTTTCCGACCGCTGTGTCTTTATTGGCTGGATTGACAGCCGCCTTTATGCGCATGTTTTTGATATCTATCTAGATACTTTTCCTGCTTGTGGCGGCCTAACAACCGTACAGTCTATGGCAACTGGCACACCTGTTGTTACATATCAAACAGACTTATCTGTTTTAGGGAACTTTGCTTACAATGCTTATATTGGCAACGAAGGAACACCCCAAGACCAAGCTGAATTAAAAGAAATATTTGGAGAAAACTTGCTGATGACAGCCGGATCAACAGAAGAATACATCAATATGGCTCAACAACTAATTGATTCAAAAGAATTGCGAGACACATCTGGCAAGGCTGTAGAGGTTTTCTCAGAAAAATATTTGTTCAACGGTGAAAGAACGTCAACAAAACATGCCCAACATTTCTTGGAAATTATTGAAGAAACGCTCTCGAAACAGGAGGCAACTACTGCGATGTAGTTTTATTAACAAATGACAAAAACTGTTTCAATTCTTCAATCAAACTATATTCCGTGGGTTGGCTATTTTGATATTATTAAGCGTTCTGACGAATTCATTTTCTATGATGAAGTGCAGTATACAAAAAATGATTGGCGAAACCGTAATAAAATCAAAACTCCACAAGGGTCACAGTGGCTAACCATCCCTGTTCGAACAACTGACAAGTTTGGACAAGCTATCCAAGATGTCACGATCCCGTGTGATATCTGGCATAAAAAACATTGGAAAACGATACAGCAAAACTATGCACAATCTAAGCATTTCTCTGTATATGGAGACTTCTTTAAGCAGCTTTATAAAGAAGCTGCGCTTTTAACACATCTAAGTGATGTTAATGCACTTTTTATATCAGAAACATGCAAGGCTCTTGGTATTAATACGCCTCTTTTTTGGTCAAAAGACATTCCTAAAAAAACGCATGAGAACAATAAAACGAAGAGACTATTAGAAATATTGAAAGAAATGGAAGCAACAACATATCTATCTGGACCATCTGCTTCATCTTATCTTGACGTTGAACTTCTAGAACAAAACAATATTCGTGTCCAATGGATGGACTATCCGCACTATAAGAGCTACCCTCAACCACATGGGCCATTCCTAAAGCACCTAAGCATTATTGATTTAATGCTTAATCAAGGGGCTTCGACCGCATCATTCTTTGATCTTTAACTCTTTATTTTCTTTATATTTTGTTTGCATAGGCCACTTGATAGGAGACTTCTTGCTTGGGGCTTTGGCGACAACTAAAACAGAGGAACCATCTGGAATATCTTTGAATCTTCGATATTTTGGCAATGCAATTTCCTCACGAAATAACCCTGTACCAACGAGAGCCGAAATACCAAGGATTTTAAAGTTATTCTGCTCATAAAAATCACTGTAAAATGTTGGGTTAAAATTATAAAAACCATGATTCAACATACTTAATGGGTTTCCATGAACCAAATAGCCTCCTGGAACAACAGCCTCAGCAATATTCTTCATGCCTTGCGCAATGTTAAAACAATGCTCTAATGTGCCACCATCATAGACAATGTCATATTTGTTTAACATATCTTCAGGTAAAGGCTCATTTAAATCAAGCTGCCTTTCAAAGCCACGAGAAGGATAAATATCAACACAGTCAAAGGAAACATCAAGACCTTCAAACAGGTTTTTTGTATCATAAAGCTCTGGTAAGAATTTTTGCATGCCATGCCATTTGACAATTTCTTCTGACCCTTCAAGAACAGTGAGGCTTTTTACAAAGTCTTCTCCAAATATTTGAGATAAATCCTGCCTACGTACTAATAAGTCTGGGTAACCCAAAGACAGCATTTTAATGTCTCTCGGCCCCTCCTTTAAAAGTTTACGACGCACCATTTCGAGATATTTAAGGTTATTGAGTAAAATTGACACGTGCTTAACTTTCAATAATTTCTTGAAGTGTTTTGATGACATAATCTTGCTGTTCTTCCGTCATCTCAACAAACATAGGTAGGCGCAATAAACACTTTGATGCTTTTTCTGTCACTTCTAACTCTCCTGCCACTTTTCCATATTTCTGTCCTGCAGGAGCACTGTGAAGAGGAATATAATGAAAAACAGGCTGGATGCCTTTTTCTCTGAACTTTTCAATCATGTGGTCACGCTGAGCCTCATCTTTCATAAGAAGATAGAAAAGATGCGCACTATGCTGGCAGCCTTCTGGAACAACTGGCAGCCTCAAAAACCCCTGATCTTCAAAAGGCTTTAATGCGTGGAAATAGGTCTCCCATATTTTATGCCTTTTGGCATTTATCTGCTCAGCATGTTCAATTTGCGCCCATAAAAAGGCTGCGATAATATCGCTTGGAAGATATGATGACCCAACATCTACCCATGTGTATTTATCAACTTCACCGCGCAAAAACGCCTCTCGATTCGTTCCTTTTTGTCGCACAATTTGTGCCTTATCAAAATAGTTCTCGTCATTAACAATAAGCGCGCCGCCTTCTCCAGAGATAATGTTTTTCGTTTCATGAAAACTGACTGCAGAAAGGCTACCAAAACTCCCTAATTGTTTGCCTTTATAGGAAGAAAAAAGACAATGTGCAGCATCTTCAAAAACGTGCAAATCATACTTTTTTGCAAGCTGCATAATCTTGTCCATCTCACAAGAAATGCCACCATAATGCATCACACAAATTGCTTTTGTTTTTTCTGTAATTGCTTCCTCTATAAGGTTCTCGTCAAGATTCAAGGTGTCTTCACGAATATCAACAAAAACAGGCACACACCCTCTTAGAACAAATGCATTTGCTGTCGAAACAAATGTATAAGAAGGCATAATAACTTCATCACCAGCTTTTAAGTTGGTAAGGATTGGGAACATTTCCAAAGCTGCAGTACACGAATGTGTCAAAAGAACCTGTGGGGCTGAAAGATGTTCCGAAAGCCAGTTTTGACATTTCTTCGTGAAACTACCGTCTCCTGAGATATGCATGTTCTGAATAGCATGACTGATATAGTCAAACTCTTTACCTGTTGCATAAGGCCGGTTAAAAGTGATTGTCGTCATGACAGTTTCATCCCCTTTTCAATCGGAAAGCCGCGCAAGAAATCTTCTTTTGACATGGCTGACTTTCCTTGTCTCTGTAATTTCTTTAAAAGCAAGGAACCTTCCCCACAACCAATTAAAATATTATTATCTAAGACTTCCCCAGCCTCCCCTGAAGCTGTGGTGAATTCAGCTTCAAGCACTTTGATTCTTTGTCCATTGAGCTCAAAATAACATGCGGGATACGGATTGAAAGCACAAACTTTCCGTGCCAACACCTCCGCATCAAGGGTCCAATCAATTTTGGCCTCTTCTTTCTTTATTTTTTTCGCATAAGTAATGCCTTCAGAGGGCTGCGGACAGCTTTTTGGATCGTTCTTAAGTGTCTCGACGATAAGCTTTGCGCCCATTTCTGCTAAGATATCATGAAGCTCCCCTGTCGTCATTTTAGATGTGATAGGCACCTCATCGACAAGTAGAATATCACCTGTATCTAAACCCTCATCCATTTTCATTGTTGTAATACCCGTTTTTTTGTCGCCAGCCTCAATCGCACGATGGATAGGCGCAGCACCACGCCATCTTGGCAAAAGTGATGCATGAATATTCACAGGATATTTTTTAGGAATCTCTAAAGCTGCTTTCGGTAAAATCATGCCATAAGCAACGACAACGAAATAATCTGCACCATAAGATGCAAGCTTCTCAATCTCTTCTGTTGTCATTTTTGTTGGTGTATGAACAGGAATTCCTTGCTCGTCTGCATAAGCATGAACATCAGATTTTTGTAACTTTTTGCCGCGATTCGCTGGACGTGGTGGTTGTGAATATACCGCAACAATGTCATACCCTGCTGCGATCAGGGCCTTAAGTGGTGGCACTGAAAAGGCGGGCGTCCCCATGAAAATAACTTTTTGAGACATTTAACCATCTTTCTTTTGTCGCGCGAGCTTCTTTTTTTCTTTTTTAAGTTTTTCTAAAATCATACGGCGCTTCACACTTCCCAAGTGATCAACAAAAAGCGTTCCATTTAAATGGTCTATCTCATGCTGAATACAAATTCCGAGCAGACCCGAAACCTTCATCTCTTCCTTTTTCCCAGTCTCATCGAGATACTTAAGCGTCACCTCTGCAGGGCGCTCAACATCTTCATACTGATCAGGCAATGAAAGACAACCCTCTTGGTAGGATTTAATTTCATCAGAAGACCATATAATTTCAGGATTAACCATTTTATATAGCTTACCTTCAGCACCACGATCATCTTGGTCTACATCAACAACAATCACGCGCAACGAGACCCCAACTTGTGGCGCAGCAAGCCCAATACCTTTTGCTGCATACATTGTCTCTGCCATATCACTTAAAAGTGCTTTGATATCATCATTAACTTCTGGAACCTGTTCTGCTTTTTTCTTCAAGACAGGGTCAGGAGCCGTGACAATTGGTAAAACCGCCATTATACTTCACCTCTATATTGTTTGCGCTACCATTATACATATAAGGTCAAAATATGGAATTACTAACATTTGTGTCAATCTTGATCTCTCTCATTGTTTTAGTGTTGGTTTTTATGCGCACAAAACCCACAGAAAACCACAAAGAAGAAAAGCTTGAAATGTTCTTGGCCGAGCTAAATGGACGCTTAAGTCAGGTTGGCGAACAGGTCCAACAGCAAAATAAAAATATTGAGGAACGTTTTGATGCCTTTGCAGGAAAAATGCGCGAAGGCATTGATAAATCAGCGGCAGAAACAACAAAGAATATGAGCTCCCTGCAAGAACGCCTTGCGGTCATCGACTCTGCACAAAAGAAAATAACCAATCTTTCTGAACAGGTCGTTGGTTTGCAAGATATTTTATCAAACAAACAGGCACGTGGTGCCTTTGGTGAAGTTCAACTAGAAGATATTGTGTCTGCAGCCCTACCGCCTTCTGCTTACTCATTTCAAACACCTCTTGGGGGCAATTATCGTGTTGACTGCCTGCTTCAAGTTCCAAATCCACCAGGTCCAATTGCTGTTGACTCAAAGTTTCCCCTTGAAGGTTACCAAAACTACATCAACGCTGAGCCTGCTCAAAAGCCTGCACTGGCGAAAGTTTTTTCAGCATCCGTCCTCAAACATGTCAAAGATATTGCTAATAAATATATTGTCCCTGGCGAAACAGCTGAATCTGCGATCATGTTTTTGCCAAGTGAGGCCGTATATGCAGAGCTACATACGCATTTCCGAGATGTAATAGAATCGAGTTATAAAATGCGCGTTTGGATCGTTTCGCCGTCAACACTTATGGCAACATTAAATACTGTACGTGCCATTTTGCGTGATGTTCAAATGCGTGAACAAGCTGGGCTTATACAACATGAAGTCAGTAAAATTATGGAAGATGTACACCGCCTAGACACACGTGTTGGCAACTTACAGCGTCACTTTGGGCAAGCCGAAGAAGATATTCGTAAAATTCGCACATCAAACGAAAAAATTATCAACCGTGCTGAAAAAATTGAGAATTTACAACTGGAAGATAACATCGCATTAGAAGACATAAACAGCCCAATAAAAATTGAAGAATAGCTTGACAGCGCTTCAAAAACGCATATAATTTGCTGCCCAAATAAGATCTTATAAGAGGAATTTAAAATGGCTAAGGGAAATACAATTTTGGTTCAAATGCGTTCAACAGGTACGTTTGAAGACGGAAGACCAACAAACTATTCTTATGTTAAAAAGAAGAACCCTAGACAGCTGACTGAAAAGCTTAAAATGCGCAAATACGATCCACGTATTCAAAAGCATGTTGAGTTTGAAGAAAAGTCTATGCCTCGCCACAAAAAATAAGGCGCTTCCTAAAAAATAAGGTTTTTCCTTACCGTGACACTGCTGACATCCAAACAAATGTACCAGGCAGACCAACTTGCAATAGCAAGTGGTTTATCTGAAGCTACATTGATGGAAAATGCCGGCAGATCTGTTGCAGAAGAAATCGAAAAAAAACTCCCCAATCTTAAATCTCGCTCCGTCTTAGTCCTTGCTGGACCAGGGAAAAATGGCTGCGATGGTATTATTGCGGGACGCATTCTGAAGAATGATGGCTGGAATGTGACCATTGCTCAGCTCAAAAATGATAAAGAACAGCTTGAAAAATCTGGTTGGGGCGGGAGTGCAGAAAGCTTCTCTTTAAGACTACTAAAAGATAAACCATTTATTATTGACGCTATTTTTGGCATTGGGCTCTCAAAAAACATTACTGGACATGCGCGAGATTTAATGGAGAAAGTTAATGAGTTAGGCCTTCCTGTCGTTGCCGTTGATATCCCAAGTGGTATTGACGCAGACACAGGTGAAGCCAAAGGCTCTGCCATGAAATGTCTTTTCACCGTCAGCTTCTTTATGGGCAAACCAGGTCTTTTCTTACTGCCAGGCAAGGCTTTTGCAGGAGAAGTTTTAACAAAAAATATAGGCATTCCTCTTGATGTTTTAAAAAGCGTCAAGCCAAGCACTTATCTTAATCACCCAATGCAGTGGTTTCCTCTCTTTCCAAAACCTAATTTATTTGATCACAAATACTCAAAAGGTGTTGTTTTAACAATTGGTGGCAAAAAAATGACGGGCGCCGCGAGACTTGCAAGTCGTGCAGCAAGACGTATTGGTGCTGGCATTAGTGTCATCGCAACACTACCTGAAAGCCACAACATATATGCTACCTCAGAAGTTGGCAGCATTGTTGAAACCATTCACTCTGTACGTGACATTCTTGATCTAATCGAACGTTACAAAGTCACAGCCTGTGTTGTGGGTCCTGGCCTTGGCGTTTCAGAAGAAACAAAGCAAATTGTTCTAAACCTATTGGAAGCAAAAGTTCCTTGTGTTTTAGATGCTGATGCATTGACATCATTCAAAGATGATCCCAATGTCTTGTTTTCAGCTATTAAGGGGCCATGCATTATGACGCCACATAGTGGTGAATTTGATCGTCTTTTTTCCTTCAAAGGTGATAAATTAAATCGCACGATCAAAGCCGCAAAAAAAACGAATGCTGTTATCGTTCATAAAGGAAATGACACAGTCATTGCAGACCCTGATGGAAAAGTCTTTTTGAACTATAATGCACCAGCCTCCCTTGCAACGGCAGGAAGTGGCGATGTTCTAGCAGGCATTATTGCTGGCCTTCTTGCGCAAAATACACCTGAGCATATTGCAGCTTCGGCGGGCGTGTTCATCCACGGAGAAACAGCCATTCACACAGGCATGAACTTGATTGCCGAGGACTTACCCGCAGCAATCCCTGAAATCACAAAACAAATGTTTAAGTTTTTCATGGATGTAAATGCCCAAAAAGATAAAACCCTTGAAAATTTACCAAAAATGCCTAAATCTGCTGCATAACAAAACGAAAGAGGCCTAAAATGAGTGAAAACCCTGTCTTTGACCAAATCAAAACTGACCTAGAAAGCAATGATGTTGTCCTTTACATGAAAGGCAGCAAAAACTTCCCACAATGTGGCTTTTCTTCACAAGTGGTCCAAATCCTTAATCATGTTGGCCTGACCGACTTTAAAGATATTAACGTTCTCACCGACCAAGACATCCGCCAAGGCATTAAAGAGTTTAATGACTGGCCTACAATTCCACAACTCTTCGTAAAAGGAGAATTCGTCGGCGGCTGCGACATCATCACTCAAATGTATCAATCAGGTGACCTGCAAACACTTTTGGAAGAAAGCAAAGTCATCTAACCCCCACATATTTCCATTATTTTTCCTTTTAAGAATTATTTTGTTGATGAAAGACACAATCCCTGGTAGAATCTGTGAACAATAAAAAATGCAGATTCGAATGGGAGAAAAAGAATGGTAAAGAAAACGATTGGTGCAGGCTTTAATAACAGCCACATGAGCCGGAGTAATGAAGAAAGAAGAGAGCCTGAAGCGCCCAAGCCTAGTATTTGGACCCTCCCTAACTGGGTAGAAGTTACTACTGAGTCTTTTCCACTCTTACGCAGAACATATGAAGAGGTAAAAGGAAGAGAAGGTCCCACAAAATATTTGGACCCTAAGGAAAACTACAGGGTCACACCAGATGCTTATAACTATTATGAGCAAAATCGCGCCCTTTACTATCACTTAAAAGAAAATGGCATTTTCGAAAAATCAGAAAGTGAAATTAGTGAGAATGACAAAAATCTTCTAAAGCTTTTTGAGGAAACCGTTTTTCCAGCTGAAACGATTGAGCTTGCTGATAAATACTATGGAAAAAATGCACGCGAATCGCTCAGAAATATGACGACCAGCGAACTTGTTGAACTGCAAGAAGTTCTGCATACAACGCGCTATCCCACCCGCTATTATAACACTATTAAAGGATCAAAGAATGCTGGATTCCCAGATCGACGCATGCAAATGATCGCTTTTCTTGATGAAATCATCCAAAAGCCAAAGCATCTGATCGATTTGGATCGTAAAATTTACCACGCATATTATAAAAAATATAATCCAACAACGATCAAACGATATTTTGAAAACAATGATGTTTATGACAAGACGGTTGTAGAAAACTTATACAAGCAAGCATCACACTACCTCGATCAACTTTACCGCCAACATTACCCACACTATCTAAGGCTGACCAAAGAGGTGGCAACGTTTGTAAGCGGAGAGATGTTCTCAAGAGCTCCAACAGCACTTGGATTATCTAATTCACAGCTAAGCGGTGAAGAATACAACGCCCTTTATCACCTGCGCGGAGCAGACTTAGGAGGCATTGTAGATATAGAAGAGGAAAAAAGATTTTTAGCAGAATTTGGAGAACTTTTTGAAGACCCTCAAGCCCTAGAAAGTGAAAATGACACTTTAAAGCCTTTCTACCCAGAAAAACAAAAAAGCGAAATACCTTCAGGCTATAGAGCAAGAGACATACATATCAACATGGAGGTTGTTCAAAAAGACATGAACGGTCTGATTTTGTGTATGATTGATACCCTTCCGCACGAACACCGCCATGAGATGCAAAAAGTGGCAAAAGCTCGCTACTTCAACAAAATCATCGGTGAAAAGCTTGCGGCATCGGAAAAATACAATGACCTTAAGAAGCAATGGGCACAAGCAACTGATCAAGCAACAAAGGAAAACATCGTTGGCGAATTGTATGCGGCTGTTACACAAGTTTTTCAAGGCAGCGAGATGGCTATCTCAATGCCAAGCTACACAATCAAAGAGGCTCCAACACCCTTGAAAGGCTTTAAAAAGCGAAAATATAAATTCATCCCAACAAACAACTTCGAGAAACCACTTTCTAAAAAGCATGAAAAAGACAATCACGTCGAAGTATACCTGGACAATATCGACTCTCTTGACGATGTTTTCCAAGCCTTCGTAGAACCAAAAACGCTTACAAAGTCTCAAGAAAAATATGCTGGAGACTATGTCGCTCTGATGGGAATGGCTGGCGGATTTTCTGTTGTTGAGAAAGCAGATGGAATGCTTCTGTGCACGGAGCACATGACAGACCGCTTTATCCAAGACCCAAGCAAACCAAAGCAAACATATGGAAAGTGGAATGAATATAACTATATTTATATGGCTCATGAAAAAGATGCACGTCAGATTCAGACATTTATTGAGGAGATTTTCTTCCATCACCAGCTTGATAACAGGGGAGTTTATCCAGAATTTAACGGTGGAAATGTTATTAAGTTTGAAGACTTAACCGATGAAGAAAAGGCTGCAAAAGATCAGCTGAAGAAATTTTCACGCATTGCCCCAAAAACGGTCAAGAACGATCGTGGAGATACTGCCTTTGTGATGCCAACACTTAGCGCATCAGATGCCTTTTTCTTGAGCGAGAATCTAAAAGCACTTTGTGTCATGGTTGAAGATGAAGTATCTATGCAAAAAATTTCGAGTAACAAATATGCAGTCGTGTTTGAGGGAAATCTTGAACAGCTTGCAGAAGGAATGAAGTTTTTCAATAATTCCCTCGTCAAAGATATGGATCCACGGAGCATGATTGCGGACAGAAGGATTCTATATGCCCTAACGAGCCTGACGAGACAGTTTGACAACAGGGACAAAAAGTACCTGTCGGCCCCCGAGTATCACTCTGGCATTGCACCAGAAGGCGCCCTAGAACAACTTGAAAAACATCAAGAGGCTATGGAAAGCAAGTTTGATAAAGGTGATTTTTACGTTGAAGGCCTTTATGGAGAGCGCTCTATAAGCGAACTATCACGTAGAAGCAGAGGTAAATTTTAACCTTTTTTCAAAACCGTCATTTTTAGCAAAAAAATGACGGTTTTATTTGCGTCTGTATACAAAATATGGTTATCTTAAGGCCTAGTTATAACAATATAAGCTAAGCTTTAAGGAAAAAGATGACCACAACAACTGATCAAACGTCCATTTCTTCTATTTCCATCGAAAACGAGATGGAGAAATCCTATCTTGATTACGCGATGAGCGTGATTGTCAGTCGTGCCATTCCAGACGCGCGCGATGGCCTAAAGCCTGTACACAGACGCATTTTATACGCAATGAAAGAATCTGGATACGAATGGAATCGTGCCTATAAAAAATCAGCACGTGTGGTCGGGGACGTGATGGGGAAATACCACCCACACGGTGACAACGCAATTTATGATGCTTTGGTCCGCATGGCGCAAGATTTTTCGATGAGCTTTGTCTTACTTGATGGCCAAGGTAACTTTGGCTCAATGGATGGTGATAAGCCTGCTGCGATGCGTTATACCGAAGTCCGCTTAGGCAGGTCTTCTTCTGAAACGCTTCTGCAAGATATTGAAAAGAAAACTGTCGACTTCCAAGACAATTATGATGGGTCAGATCGCGAACCTGTTGTTTTACCTGCACGCTACCCTAATCTTTTGGTGAATGGCGCTGGTGGAATTGCTGTGGGGATGGCAACTAATATTCCACCACACAATCTTGGCGAAGTCATTGACGCATGCTTGGCCTATATTGAAAACAACGACATCACGATTGCTGAATTGATGCAGCACATGCCTGGCCCTGACTTTCCAACAGGCGGCATTATCCTTGGGCGCGCAGGCATTCATGGTGCCTATAACGTGGGCCGTGGCTCCGTTGTCATCCGCTCTAAAACACATTTCGAAGACATTAAAAATGATCGCCAAGCGATTATTGTCACTGAAACACCTTACCAGGTAAATAAGTCGCGCCTTGTTGAGCGTATTGCCGAAGTTGTCCGCGATAAACTCGTCGAGGGCATCTCTGACCTGCGTGACGAGTCTGATCGCGATGGTGTACGTATTGTGATTGAGCTGAAAAAAGACACATATCCAGAAATCGTCTTAAACCAGTTATTCCGCCACACGCCTCTACAAACAAGTTTTGGCTGCAACATGTTGGCCCTCAATAACGGTCGCCCACAACAAATGAATCTTTTACAATTCATCCAAGCTTTTGTTAATTTCCGTGAAGAAGTTATTACAAAAAGAACCTTGTTTGAACTCAACAAATCTCGCGCACGCGGACATGTTTTGGCAGGGCTTGGTGTCGCAGTTGCAAACATTGACGACATGATAGCTCTTATACGCAGTGCACCTGATGCAAACACGGCGCGCGACGGATTAATGGAGACAGCTTGGCCTGCAAAAGATGTTGAGCCCCTTATTAAGCTGATTGATAACAACCCGAAAAACCTTGAAGGTGGCAAATACAAACTGACAGAGGTGCAAGCACGCGCAATTTTGGATATGAAGCTACAACGCCTTACAGGCCTTGAGCGCGATAAAATTGCCGATGAATTAAAAGAAGTATGCGCACAAGTTGCTGACTATCTTGATGTTTTGAATGACAAATCACGCCTGTTTGGCATCATGGTTGATGAATTAAAAGAAATACGTGAAAATTTTGCTGTGCCACGTCGCACAAGTATTGAAGAGTCAGAATTTGAGCATGACATTGAAGACCTTATCCAACCAGAAGATATGGTTGTCACAGTCTCTCACAACGGCTATATCAAGCGCGTGCCGCTTTCTACATACCGCGCACAACGTCGCGGCGGAAAAGGCCGCTCGGGCATGTCCACACGCGAAGAGGATTTCGTTGATCAAATCTTTGTCGCAAACACACATGACCCTATTTTATTCTTCTCTTCTCGCGGCATTGTACATCAAATGAAAGTATACCGCCTTCCAGAAGGATCGCCGACATCAAAAGGCCGTGCATTGGTGAACTTGCTGCCTCTTAAAGAAGGTGAGACGATTTCAACAATCATGCCTATGCCAGAAGATGAAGAGACGTGGGATGAGCTTTCAATGGTCTTTGTAACATCCAAAGGAAATGTTCGACGCAACAAGATGAGTGACTTCACAAACATTCGTGCGAACGGTAAAATTGCGATGAAGTTTGATGAAGAAAGTGATGAGAAACTGGTTGCAGTTAGGCCTTGTGACGAAACGCAGGCCGTCTTCCTCGCAACCCATCAAGGTAAATGCATCCGCTTCCCTGTTACGGCGGTACGTGAATTCCAATCACGCGCCTCAACAGGCGTACGCGGTATTAAGCTGGCCGAAGGTGACGAAGTTGTTTCAGCCTCTGTTATTTATAATGGTGGAAATGACGCCGAGAAACGTGAAAACTACCTTAAGTGGAAGCGTAGTTTTGATGAGGATGGCAATCCAACAGTTGAATCTCCTCTTTCAGAAGAAGATCTTAAAGACATGCAAGAGAAAGAAGAGTTTATCCTGACGCTTACAGATAAAGGGTTTGGAAAACGCAGTTCAGCTTATGAATATCGTACAACAAACCGTGGCGGCACAGGAATCACCAACATTTCACTAAGCGACAAAAACGGTTTGGTTGTTAGGTCTTCGCCGATTGAAGACAATGACCAAGTTATGCTTGTTACAGATGCTGGAAAACTTATTCGCTGCCCTGTTTCAGGCATTCGCATTGCAGGACGCTCAACACAAGGTGTGACTGTCTTTAAAGTTGCAGATACTGAAAAAGTTGTCTCTGTCGCACGCATTGCAGATATGGACGAAGATGAGGACGAGACATTAGAAGGCTCGGAAGGTGAAAGTACAGAAAATGCTATAAAAATAGAAACTGTGGAAGCTGAAGGAGAAGCTTAATGCCTCTAACGGCTATTTATCCTGGAACTTTTGATCCTCTTACAAAAGGCCACAGCGACATTATTCTGCGCGCCTCACACTTTGTTGATAAGCTCATCATTGGGGTTGCACATAATGTGAGCAAAAATCCTATTTTTAACCTTGAAGAACGCGTAGAACTGATTGAGCAAGAAGTTCAGATACTTAAGAAAAAAGACTCAAACCTTAAGGTTGAAGTCATGCCTTTTAAGAACTTACTCGTAAATTTCGCGCAAGATGTCGGAGCGAATGTTTTAATTCGTGGCCTACGAAACCCAACAGATTATGAGTATGAATCTCAAATGGCGGCCCTTAATGCGCGCCTTAACCCTGAGATTGAAACAGTTTGTCTGATGTCACGCCATGAAGTCCAGATCATTTCATCAAATTTTGTGAAAGAAATCTGTAAATTTGGTGGAGATATTGAGCAATTTTTGTCGCCACATGTCGCGAAAAAGCTCAAAGAAAAGATAGAAGAAGACCTTATCTAAAGGTTTCCCTTAATTTTCTGGTCATTTAAGTATATTTTTTGTTTGCATTATTGGGGATTTAGTGTTTGAATGCTCCGCTCCAACGCTAGAAATTTTTCGCGTGGGCCCATAGCTCAGCTGGTAGAGCGGCTGACTTTTAATCAGTAGGTCACAGGTTCGAATCCTGTTGGGCTCACCACAAAAGGGGTATCGCAAAGATCCCCTTTTTTTATCTTTAATCTATTGACATCGCACCTTCGTTCCGCAATAAAGACCTCGTATTAAATCAAAAATAAAGAGGATACGAGAATGGCAATGGATTTAAACTTTATATATATGATTGTTGGCTTTATGTTTGCGGCTTATTCAGTTGTTGCAAATGACAGTATACAAACCCTTGGCACATTCATCAGCTCACAACAAAAAATCAAATGGTATTGGTTGTGGATTCCTGCATCGATCATCCTTGTCAGCACAATGGTTTATGGTTGGCATGTAAATGATGGTGACCTTGCCTTCGGTAGACTGAGTCGCATTCCTCACCCAGAACAGTTTCATATTCTTCACATGCTTGCACCAATGGCACTATTGGTCTTAACGCGTTACGGAATGCCTGTTTCAACAACATTCCTTGTTTTAAGTGTTTTTGCAAACACCGTTGTACTTGAAAAAATGCTTATGAAAAGTGTTATGGGGTATGCCGTTGCAGCTGTTGCTTCGTATGCAATTTGGTTTGGCTTAGCAAAACTATTCAACGAACATGAGCCCGTAAAAGATGAAAAAAATAAGAAAATATGGCGGGTTACACAATGGTTTGGCACAGGGTTTTTGTGGATGAGCTGGTTGGCTCATGATATGGCTAATATTGTTGTCTATCTTCCAAGGCAACTGGACCTTTCTTGGTTACTCTTTACAATGACAATTCTTGTTGCAGGACTTGGGTGGGTTTTTTACACGCATGGTGGTAAAATGCAAAAAATTGTCCTACAAAAAAGTGGTACACGCTACGTTCGCTCAGCGACGATCATTGACATTGTTTACGCCTTTATCCTTTGGTTCTTCAAAGAGTATAATGACATTCCTATGAGTACTTCTTGGGTGTTTGTCGGTCTTCTTTGTGGCCGTGAGCTTGCCGTATTCAGAAATCATACTGCTGGAAAACCGATGAAATCAGTCTTTCCTATCCTACTACATGATTTCTTTAAATTGATGATCGGCTTAACAGTCAGCCTTGTCTTTGCACTCTTAATTATTGAAGTAAATCGTTAAGAAGAAGGCTTGAAGCACATCGCGACGGAGTTAATGCAGTAGCGTTTTCCCGTCGGCTGTGGGCCATCATCAAAAACATGCCCCA
The DNA here is from genome assembly GCA_030425825.1 of Alphaproteobacteria bacterium. Taxonomy (GTDB): domain Bacteria; phylum Pseudomonadota; class Alphaproteobacteria; order JAUHZY01; family JAUHZY01; genus JAUHZY01. The sequence continues at coordinate 54,420 of JAUHZY010000001.1, read as the reverse complement.
AATGCGCGCCGCAATTCCCACATAGCACTTCTGTACGCACCATGCCATGTGAATGATCTTTTTTGCAAGCAACATTTGCTTTGCTCAACACATCAAAAAAAGCTGGCCAACCACTTCCTGAGTCATATTTTGCATCAGAAGAAAAAAGACCACCATCACAAGAAACACACGTGTATATTCCTGCCTCTTTATGCATATAATATTTGCCAGAAAATGGTGCCTCTGTTCCTTTATTCCAACAAACGTTATATGCCTCTGCTGATAAATCTTTTTTTTCAACCATTGTGACAACCTTTTTCTTTGTGTATACAATAAGTTCTTAAAAACGATCAAGAATGTAAAGTCATGATGACATCTTTTGAAAAAGAATATCAGCGTGCTGTTGCCGCACATAAATCTGGCAACAAAGAAATCGCAAAAATTATCTTGTTAAAACTTACCGAGAAATCGCCTGAAACGCCTCATTATATCTCACGCCTCGCGCGCATTTGCGATGAATTAGGATATGTGAGAAAAGCGAAAGAGCTTGCGAGAAAAATGGTCGAATTACAGCCTGATGACTGGCGACCAAGGTTTACATATGGATCATTCTTACTGCGTCGTAATTTTTTCATAGAAGCGGAAAAAGAATTTGCCATTATCAAAGAACTTGACCCCAACAAATCTTCTCTCTACACAAGGCTTGAGAAATACGCTGCATTTATGAAGCATGATAAGACAACCTTAGAACTGGAAGATGACAACACCCTCTTTCGTTTTTTCATTTCAGGCGAAAACATTTGGGCTGAAAGCTTTCTAACAGCAGGCAGTTTTTATGAAAAGAAAGAGCTAGAATACTCACGTCAGATTTTGCCTAAAAACCCTGTTATTGCCGATATTGGGACAAATATGGGAAATCATACGCTTTACTGGTCAGGGCATTGTAGCCCTAAAAAGATCTTTGTGTTTGAGCCAAACACTTTGGCTCAAGAACTTTTAAAAAGTAATATAAAGCTCAATGACTTCACGTGTATTGACCAAAGGTTTATTGACTTTGGGATTGGTGAGACGTCAGGGAAGTATATGCTCAACAAAAAACGTCAAACAGCAAATGGAACCATGAATATTGAGTTAATTCCAGACCCAAATGGCAATATTGAGGTTAAAGCAGTTGACGACTTGTTTAATGAGCCAATTGATTTTATCAAAATTGACGTTGAGAATATGGAGCTTGCTGCACTAAAAGGAGCAAAGAAAACGCTTCAGAAATATAAACCTATCGTGATGATTGAAATAAGACATCACAATGAAGAATCATTCATCCAATTCATTGAAGAAATTGGTTATAAAATAAAAAAAGTATTCACTTACCCTGAATTCAACAATTACTTCATTACTTCTTCTTAAAGTTCTTCGACACCTTTTTGGCTATGTTAATATAAGATTTTGCCAGATCATTCTCTGGATCTGAGACAACAATTGGTGCACCTTGGTCAGATGTTTCGCGGATTTTAATATCTAAAGGTATCTCTCCTAAGAAAGGAACACCAAGTTTTTCAGCCTCACGCTTTGCACCACCATGATCAAAAATATGTGTTTTTTCATTACAATGTGGACAAGAGAAATAGCTCATATTTTCAACAATACCGTAAATTGGCACAGCAACCTTCTCAAACATTTTCAATCCCTTACGCGCATCAATCAACGAAATATCTTGCGGTGTTGAAACAATAACAACGCCATCCAAAGGCACTTTTTGTGACAATGTCAACTGTGCATCGCCTGTTCCTGGTGGTAAATCAATAACCATCACATCAACTTCTGGCCAAGCAACATCATTGAGCATTTGCTGAATAGCGCCCATGACCATCGGACCACGCCAAACCATAGGCTGTTCTTCCGGCACCAGACAGCCCATAGACATCACATCAATACCATATGCCTGGTGTGTTTTTAGCTCACGATTCTCGTAATCGATATCAAGCCCTAACATACGTGGCATTGAAGGGCCATAAACATCCCCATCTAGAATTGCAACCTTATAACCAAGCTCTTTAAAGGCAAGAGCAAGGTTAACAGATGTTGTTGACTTACCAACCCCCCCTTTTCCCGAAGCGACTGCAATAAAGTACTTTACTTTTGGCAACGTGAAACTTTGTTTGAAATTTGTCTTTTTTTTCATGATGATTTTGCCTATGATCCCTTGACTAAATGAAAAAATAACTTATCTCATCATATAGGTCTTATACACAAGAATTTAAAGGTTCAAAAATGACATCTCCTAATAATGGTCCCTGGGGGCCTAACAGCAACAATCAACACAATCAAGATCCTTGGGGTGGTGGTAATGATATGCCTGATTTGGACGAAGTGCTTAGAAAACTAAAAAAAGAGTTTTCTAACATGTTCCCAGGCGGCGGCAAAAGCATAGGTGTCATTCTTTTAATTATCGCTGGCCTATGGATGGCAAGCGGTTTTTACCGCGTTCTACCAGAAGAGCAAGGTGTTGTTTTACGCTTTGGTGAATGGATAAAAACAACAGAGCCTGGCCTGCGCTATCACCTTCCTAGCCCTATTGAATCTGTTATCAAAGTCCCTGTAACACGTGAAAATCGTATCGAAGTTGGTGCGCCTTCTTCCAACTCTCTGAAAGGCAACCGCTCTAACATTGCAAATGAAGAGTCTTTGGTCCTGACAGGTGATGAAAATATTGTTGATGTTCAGTTTGTTATTTTCTGGCGCATTAAAAATGCGAAAAACTACCTTTTTAACCTTAGAAACCCTGATGCGACAGTTCGTATTGCGGCAGAAAGCGCTGTCCGTGAAATCATGGGACAAACAGCGATTGACAAAGTATTAACTGAGCAACGTGCAGAAATTCAGAATCATGCCTATAACTTGATTCAAGAAATTCTAGACTCTTATGGCGCAGGCATAGAAGTGACACAAGTGCGCTTCTTGACAGTTGATGCACCTCCCCCTTCAGTAGATGCTTTTCGCGATGTACAGCGCGCGAAGTCAGAGAAAGAAACATTGAAAAACCAGGCAGAAGCCTACCGAAATGATATCGTTCCCAAAGCACGTGGTGAGGCACAAAAAATCACACAAGATGCAGAAGCATACCGTGAAGAAATTGTGAACAGGTCTTCTGGTGATGCCAGTCGCTTCAATCAAGTGCTCAAAGAATATAGAGCCGCACCAAAGGTAACAGCCAAGCGATTATACCTTGAAACAATGGAAGAGGTTTTCACAAATTCTAAGAAAATTGTTTTGGACAAATCTATTAAAAACAGTGTCCTTCCCTTCCTTCCACTTGATAACTTAAAGAAATAGGTGAAAAATAATGAACAGTGAAAAACTTCCTTTTCTAATTATCTTTTTATTTGCGTTGGTCATCATCTTGTTTTCCACCTTTTATAAAGTGTCTGAAACACAGCAGGCGCTTGTCCTACAGTTTGGTGAAGCTATGCGTACAGTGCGCGAGCCTGGCCTAAACTATAAGATTCCTTTTGTTCAAAATGTTATAAAATTTGATAAGCGTATCTTAGATGTTGATCCTCCTGGACAGCAGGTTATCTTGAAAAAAGAGAAGCGCTTGGATGTAGATGCGTATGGCCGCTACCGCATTGTAGATCCATTAAAGTTTTACCAAGCCGTTGGGTCAGAGCGTGGCGTTGAAAGTCGCTTAAGCCAAGTAATCAATTCAAGTATTCGTGATGTTCTTGTTGAAAAAACACTCACAGATGTTTTGTCTAGCCAAAGAACGCAAATCATGAATCACATTAAGAAGAATGTTATTGATGATTCAAAAAACTTTGGTGTTGAAATCATTGACGTGCGTATTCGCCGTGCAGACTATCCAAAACAAGTAAGTGAAGCCATTTATGAACGCATGCGCAGTATTTGGGAAAGAGAAGCAAAGCTTTTCCGTGCTGAAGGTGAAGAAGAGGCCCGACGTATTCGTGCTGAAGCTGATAAAATGGAAACTGTAATCATCGCTGAAGCCAATAAGAAGTCACAAATCATCCGTGGTGAAGGTGAAGCAAAAGCGACAAAAATATATGCTGATGCCTATCGAAAAAGCCCTGACTTCTTTTCTTTCTACAGGTCTTTAGAGGCTTACAAGAATACATTAAAAGAAGAAAATGGCACAAGCTTCGTACTTTCATCTGATAACGAGTTCTTTAAATACTTAGGTGGTAAGTAAATGAGCGCATTGAAAAGGTATTTCATTTCATTTTTTATTGTTATACTTTTTTCTCTGCAAGCGCAGGCAGCAACACCAACAAGCTTTGCACCACTAGCAAAAAAGCTTCTTCCTGCTGTTGTGAACATATCAACAACACAAGAAGCTAAACAAGCACCATCAACGCGCCCTGAACTTCCCAGCCCTTTCCCACCAGGATCGCCTTTCGAAGACTTTTTTGAAGAATTTTTCAACGGTCCATATCAAGGCATGCCACAAAAGAAAACACCTCTGAAAAAAGCAAAGTCTTTAGGGTCTGGTTTTATTATTGACCCTAGCGGGCTGATTGTGACAAACAACCATGTGATTGCACATGCAGAAGAGATAGAGGTAACGCTACATGATGACCGCACCTTCAAAGCTAAAATTCTTGGGATCGATAGCAAAACAGACGTCGCACTGCTGAAAGTTGAAACAGAAGAGCCTTTACCTTTTGTGCCATGGGGCGATTCTGACGTGATGGAAGTTGGTGACTGGGTTGTTGTTGTTGGCAATCCTTTTGGTCTTGGTGGAACAGTCACATCAGGGATTATTTCTGCTCGTGCACGTGATATTAATGCTGGCCCTTATGACGACTTCATTCAAACAGATGCCTCAATCAACAGAGGAAACTCTGGCGGCCCCATGTTTAACATGAAAGGTGAAGTTATTGGTATCAGCACAGCCATATTCTCACCAACAGGTGGAAGTGTAGGGATTGGTTTTGCTGTTCCTTCTAATATGGCTAAATCTGTTACGCAGCAAATTGTAAAATATGGGCGTACACGTCGAGGGTGGTTGGGCGTTCGGATTCAGCCTATGAGCAAAGAAATTGCGCGCAATTTAGGGCTTAAGAAAATTCATGGGGCACTTGTTGCGAGTGTTACAGATCAAAGCCCAGCACAAAAAGGCGGCGTTATTGCAGGTGATGTTATCATTGAGTTTGATGGTAAGGAAATTCGAAACACAAAAGAGTTACCTCGCATCGTTGCAGAAACCGATATTAACAAAAAAGTTCCTATCGTCGTATGGCGCAACAACAAAAATGTTAAACTTTTTGCAAAGCTTGGCGAATTAGAAGTGGCAGAGGAAAATCACTTAATCACATCAAAAGGGACAAAGAAAGATGACAATAAGTTACCTAAGCTTATTTTAGGGCTTGGCGTTTCTCCAATTACACCTGCCTTAAAACAACGCTTTAAAGTGCCAGACAATATCAAAGGTATTATTATTACAAAAATCATGAATGGTGACAGGTCTTCAGAGGTTGGATTGCGTGTTGGTGACATCATTTTGATGATGAACCAAAAGCAGGTTCACTCAGTGCAAGACTTTACAAAACGTATTTCAAAAGTACATAAATCTGGTGAAAAATCTGTTTTGCTGTGGGTTTATCGTAATGGTGAAAAAACGTTTATTGCCCTACCACTTGACCGCAAGTAAGGCGATAACCTTGCGCATATAAAACAGCTTTTAAGTCATTATGAAAAATGACCTGGTCACAGCTTGGCAACAATCTGTCTTTTGGATAAAATCCCATACCACACCCTGCGGCTTTAAGCATATAACGATCATTTGCACCATCGCCTACGGCAAGGCACTCTGAAGATTGTAAGTTACGCTTTTGTGAAATATCTCTTAAGATCTTTTCTTTAACAGGGCCATTCAAAATGGGGTCGATAACATCTCCTGTAAAAAATCCACCTTCTAAAACGAGATCATTTCCATAATGCTCATCTAATTCCAACTGAACAGCAGCCTTCTCTGTAAAATATTTTAACCCACCAGAAATAAGAACGATATAAACCCCATTTTCTTTTAGCGTTCTAACCAACTCAACTGCGCCGCTTTGTAAGGGTGTTTCTTTATATACCTGGTCAAAAAGATTTGATGATGCTCCCCTAAGTAGAGAGATACGTCTCTTGAATGCGGAGATAAAGTCTATCTCTCCCCTCATAGCCTGTTCTGTAATTGCGGTGACTTTGTCTTGGACACCCATATGTTTTGCAACCTGATCTAAGGTCTCACCGTTTAGTAAAGTTGCGTCCATATCGATAAACAAGGCTTTCTTTTGCCTGTCTTTAACAGGTTGATAAAAGACATCTGTTTTATTAAAAAGCTTTATTTCATTGAAGTGTTTCTGGGATATTTGTTGATCTAAAAAAAAATCAACAGCAGTGCCTTTTGAAAGCCACTCCTCCTTCTCAACGCATAAGTTTCTTCGACAAAAGGCTAGGTCCTCTGCCAATATCCCTGTTTCACGAACAAGCGTTAATACATAACTCATGAGGACCAACCCATGACGTAAATAACTCTAAAGCTTGCTTGCAATAAACCTTCTGAAGAAAATTTTTGATGATATAACTCTTCTGCCATTTCAAAAAGTTTTCTTGGTGCAAATGCTTTAGACCTTTTTGCGATAACATTCCCTTCTCCCATATAGCGTAGGTCATGTAACAGTGACGTGAGGTTGCGATATGTCACCGTAATCAAATCACTATCTATAACAGGCAAGGAAAAGCCTGCACGCTGCATCAAAGCAGCCATATCTTGTGTACTCACCATAGGAGAAATACGTGGTGAAACACCACCCTTTAAAGCGATTTCAGCCTCGACAAGGCATTGACGCAACTCGTACAATGTCTCGCCTCCTAATAAGGCTGCAAAAAAAGCTCCTTCCGGCGCAAGGTGCTTCTTTATTTGGATTAAAGCACCAGGCAAATCATTGACAAAGTGCAAACCGAACCCATGATAAATCAAATCATATTCTTCTAAGTCACGCGGCAAAAAATCTTCTTCTAAAACAAGATCAATATTGCTGCTGGGAAGGCAGTCTGACCTTATTATTTTATCAGCCTCGATAGAGAGCTTTGCACGACTTCCTGTCATATCAAGAACTGTCTTGAAAGGTCTATTTACCTCCTCTAAGCGCTCATTCAAACGCTGGTTTATCTCTTGAATCAAAAAGTCACGACCCTCTCCTTGACGCTGTTGGCGCAAGCGATTCATCTGGTGGGCATGACGATCAAAAATAAAGACTTTTTCTTCCATAATGTTATGATAGCTTTATGAGCAAGCTTGCGAAACAGTTTATTGACATTGTCTTACCACCACGTTGTCTTTCATGTGGTGTAATCACTGAAGCAACACACCAACTATGTGCGACATGCTGGAAAGATGTCCGTTTTATCACAGATCCTTTGTGTCATTGTTGTGGATTACCTTTCTCATATACCATTGACTCTGACGATGACGCAGTCATGCTTTGCGCTGGGTGTATGCGGGATCGGCCAAATTTTAATAAAAACCGTACTGTGATGGTGTATGATGATGCAAGTAGATCAATGGTGTTATCATATAAACATGGCGACCGCATTGACGCCACACCAGGTTTTTCTGCATGGATGGGGAAAAGTGGTAGACAGCTTATCGAAGCTTGTGACTATATCACGCCTGTCCCTCTTCATCGACGACGTCTTTTTCAAAGGCGCTATAATCAATCTGCGCTTCTGGCAAAAGATCTTAGTAAAAAATCAGGAAAACCTTACATCGCACAAATGCTCATTCGACACAAACACACACCACCACAAGGTCGCTTGTCAACAAATCAACGCCACGACAACGTCAAAGGTGCTTTTTCAATTAATCAAAAAAAACACAGCATAAAGGGAAAGAGTATTTTACTTATAGATGACGTTTACACAACAGGCGCAACCCTCAAAGAATGTACAAAAACTCTTCTAAAAGCAGGTGTAAAAACCGTAAACTGCTTAACACTAGCACGCGTTATAAAAGAAGAAAGTTAGGGGATGTTTAAAACTGGAGCGGGTGAAGAGATTCGAACTCTCGACTTCAACCTTGGCAAGCCTGTAAAATCAATAACTTATGACTGTTTTCCAATGATTTTTTGAGAGTTTAAAATGCATATAAGATCATTCCAAAGCAAACTGCTACCCAACAGCCTTCATCATACTTGTGTAATGATCCTGGTCCAGACTCTCAATTAGACCGAACACGTCTTCAATGACACTTTTACCTTCACCTTCAATATTTTCGATTGTATATTCCAAAGACTCTATCCTATCTAAATGACTATATTTATTCAAAAACTGAAAGATCTTGTCTCTCTTTTCTGGGGATATTTTTTCTTTGTTCACTGCCTTTTCAAGAATTCTCATGAACTCCCCTGTTCCCCCATATTTGAACGCATTAAAAGACTCCAAAACTTTTCTGCAAAAGTTTGCAATCATATACGAGTCTTTTAATGAGACTGACTCTTGGCTCTTGATTCCTTTCAGCACGGAAAATAGATAATGATATTCTGAGTTATATTTCTCAAGCTCTTGAGAAATGTTTTTGATATTACCAAGGTTCAAAGTGTACATTTTTGCCGGAAGAACTGAGCTCTCTCGATGTTTTTTATTCTTTTTCAGGAACCAGTCCCTAAATAGCTTAAAGAACCAGAAATTATGAGTTAAAATAAACAGCTGTTTGGCTTCCGAACACTGATTTTTAATAAATGAAAATGCACTAAATAGGTGATTACTGTCGAAGCTTGATATTGGATCATCAAATACGACAATGGTATTCTCTAAAATTGAATTCTGCTCTCGAAGTTTTGCAACAAAAAATACCAACGATATGGCTGTTTTTTCTCCTTCACTGAGATTATGAGCAATATTGCCAGCCCGTTTTATGACATAGCCGCCTTCGCCTGACTCATTTTTCTTCAGTTCAAAGCTTGGATTGGTTAGTAACTTTTGAATATCCGAGTTGATTCGATCCAACGCCACTAGGTCATCGAGTATCTGACCTTCTTTGTTACTTTTTTCTTGTAGCAGCCGATCTCTCTTTTTTCCTAGCTCTTCTATTCTTTCGTTGCACTCTTTGAGAGAAAGTTCAAGCTCAATAATCTTCTTATCCTGACCTTTTGACGCAACGATGTGGTTATCTAATTTCTTTCTGGCTTCTTGTTGATGTTCTTGTTCTTTATCTACTTTTTCATTGTGACTTTCAACTGCCGATGCCAAAATATTAGCACAGTCGTTATACTTCTTAAGTGCGGATTCATCAATAGACTCAACGGCTAGATTATGAGTTGTGGGGTTGTCTTTCTTTTGATGCAAAATATGGCCCCAGGCTTCTAGCATTCCATTGATTTCTTTGCAACTTTCTTCCCAATTGATTAAATTTTCATCAAAGTCTTGTGGCACATCATATAACAATTTCTTGTCAACTTTTGAAACTTCAACCTTTAAGCTATTAAGTTCATTGATCTTTTGCCAAATTGAATTTTGAAGGTTAAGAAAGCCATCGTTAAAATGATCTTTTAGCTCTTGGGTCCGCTGATCAGATATGTGGTTAGTGCAAAACTCACAAACTCTATTTTCTCCGTTATCATGGATATTCCATCCTTGCCTTACCCATGACAACAAATCTCCATTTTCATTCAGCTTATCAATGGTCTTATTGACCACATTTGTTGCTAATAGTTCTTTTACTTGGCTTAACTGATTTTGAAAAAGATCAGGGTCTAGTTTCTTATCAGATAGATTATTTACTGCTGGTTTTTGCTTACCACGAGTAATGAAGTTTTTTTTGTCTTGATACGAGCTACTCGAGAGCACGTAATCACCAAGTTGATCTTTGACTATAGAATCCCATATTCGATTTGATGTTCTTTTGTCCAACGAATTGGTCTCTTTTGAGAACACCGTCAAAGCGTGTAATTCTCTCAAATCGTCTCCACATTCCTTATGGAATGAGTCAAGACCACGTGAAAGCTCTTTTTCCCGATCTGTTAAAGTCCTGAGTTCATTTAAAACGCCGTGTTCACTAGTCAGTTCTTCTTCAATTTCTTTTATCCGAGTGCGCAATTCCGCATTGCTTTTACCTATGTAAAGTATTGATTTTGTCTCTGCATCTTCAAGAGACATGTTTTCACTTACGAAATCATGGTTAAAGACTCGGACAACAGGGTCAAGCTCATAGGATTGGTCAATATCGCCACTATCAGTTTGTAGCTTAAAACTGGCGTCAGGATACTTTTTACTCGTTTTAAACTCAATATTTCGGAATAGTCTTCCTAAAGTGGTTTTGCCACTTCCATTCCACCCATATATGAGGTTGTACCTAGAGAATTGATTCAATTGGTTCGATGCCTGAAAGTTCTCGAAGATTCCAAGGTTTTTAATACTTTTTAGCTTTAGAAACATGAGACCCGCTGAATAGTGAAATATGCGAAGATTACCTTTATTTAGTATTAAATAAAGAGAAGAGACACTTCAAGTGCAAAATGTTGAAGCTAAGGTCCTGACTTCAACCTAGGATAGGTTGAAACCCACCTTGATTTCATTGAATTTTTTGCGTACTCAAGGCCAAAACTTGGCACAGTGTGCCACAGTTCGCGCAAAAGGATACGAATCACCCCTTTGGGAGCCAGCAAGCTTTCTTTTAATTTCAATGAGTTAATTGGAGCGGGTGAAGAGATTCGAACTCTCGACTTCAACCTTGGCAAGGTTGCGCTCTACCCCTGAGCTACACCCGCATATTCGACAAGGACGCACATCTTATATCAGGTAAAATGCCTATGGCAAGAAGAAAGTTGACTATTTTTAAGCAGCAGGCAGTTGCTTTAATTGCTCTTTCTTGTTTTCTGTACATGATGCCATGATTGCTGAGTTGCGGCTGATCGCATCTGTCATATAAAAGTTCTCAATTAACGGTTCGAATGCTTTTTTCAGAACAGTTCCCTTTTTACCAAAAGCTTTCCAAGCTGCTTGTTCAACATGATCAACTTTTGAAAAAACAGGAGCACTTTTTGCCAAAGATTTACGTAAGGCCTCAAGTGTGTTGAAAGACAGCGTCTTATCCAATGCCTCAGATAAGGCACGAATGATTTTCCAATCTTCCTTTGCTTCACCAGGAGGCTGCACTGCTAACTGGGTACGCTGCACGCGGCCCTCTGTATTCACATAAGTTGCATTCTTCTCGGTATATGCTGCACCTGGCAGAATGACATCTGCAGCATGCGCACCTGCGTCACCATGATGACCTTGATAAATGACAAAAGAATTCTTTAAAGCTTTCATATCAACTTCATCCGCTGCCATTAAATAAACAACATCCATCTGAGCCTTTTCAGAAGCTTTCAGAATTTCTGCTGTCGATTTTCCAGATTTTCCAGGCACAAAACCAACATCCAACCCACCAACTGTAGCAGCACGGCTGTGTAGAACATTAAAACCGTTCCACTCACCTTGAATAAGGCCATATTTCTCAGCAAGCTCACAAGCAAGCTTTGCCACGCTTTGATTATCAGAACGCATTAAAGCAGCTTCACCTAGAATTAACATTGGTTTTTCAGCTTTTTTCAAAACTTTTGCAAAAGGATGTTTTCCCGAAATAATTTCAGAAAGAATATTTGCATCATTGCCTAAATAATCATATTTGTATGTCAAGTCGTCTTGATTACCAATAACTGCGATTGCAAAATTTCCTTGTGTATAACGTTTACGAATACGTGCGTTAAGGATCGCGGCTTCATGACGCGGGTTTGAGCCAACGATTAAACAAGCATCTGCACTTTCTATCCCTTCAATACGCGTATTAAATAAGTATGATCCACGTATACTAGGGTCCACGAACAAGTTGTTCTCACGACAATCTAGGTTTTCAACACCCAATGTGCCCATCAGCTCTTTAAGGGCAAATTGAGATTCAACATCTGCCGTTGCCCCAGAAATTGCTGCAATTTTCTTTGCATCTGCAGATTTCAGCTTTTTCGCAACAACACTCAATGCCTCATCCCATGTTGCAGGTTTTAACTTACCATTTTTACGTATATAAGGCTTGTCCAAGCGCTGTTTTCTCAAACCATCAACAGCATGGCGTGTTTTATCACTGATCCATTCTTCATTCACATCGTCATGATCTCGTGGCAATACACGCATAACTGCAGCGCCACGACTATCAACACGAATATTACTTCCCACACCGTCAAGCACGTCAATTGAAGGGGTTTTTGTCAACTCCCATGGACGCGCAAGAAATGCATAAGGTTTTGAAGTTAAAGCACCTACAGGACAAAGGTCGACGATATTACCAGACAGCTCTGATGAAAGCGTTTTTTCAATATAAGTCCCAATTTCCATTGTTTCACCACGCCCTGTTGCCCCTAACTCTGGCACACCAGCAACTTCTGTTGCAAAGCGTACACAGCGAGTACAATGAATACAACGTGTCATTGTTGTTTTAACAAGCGGCCCTAACTCTTTGTCTTGAACGGCACGTTTTTCTTCAATATATCGGGAATGATCGCGGCCATATGTCATGGCTTGATCTTGTAAGTCACACTCGCCGCCTTGATCACAAATAGGGCAATCAAGTGGATGGTTTGCCAGCAAAAACTCCATCACACCTTGTCGCGCTTTTTGAACCATTTCAGACTTGGTGTGTACAACCATACCATCTCCAGCAGGCATCGCACAGCTGGCAGCAGGCTTTGGCGGCCCACCTTCAATTTCTACCAAACACATACGACAATTTCCAGCAATCGAAAGACGCTCGTGATAACAAAAGCGTGGCACCTCGATACCAGCTTTCTCACATGCCTGTATCACTGTGGAGCCTTGCTCTACTTCGACTTCATTACCATCAATTGTTATTTTCAACGTGCTCATCATCATCTTCCTTAAAACATACATTCGCTATATGATTTCTAAATTCAAATGGGTCATCAATCAGTTTATATAAAACAAATTCGCCACCCGTTCCTGTTACCTTAACTGTTCCAACACCCATCATACGTTCGAAAATTGTTTGCATCACACGACATGTTTCAACCTTTTGAATCGACATTTCATTAACGCGTATAAAAATAATACCTTTTTTATGAATGACACGGCGATCCGTTACAGCCATCTCGGTCGTGATACGTAATAAATAAAAGTAAGCAAACATCAAAACAGACAAAGGAATCGTTACAATTGCAAAGTCAGAAAATGGAATTGTCAATAAGAGCATAATAGCTGGCGGCACAAAAATAGACCAATGCAATCGCCCTGTGTAAAAAATATCTTCATTTTTACCAAGTGTTTTTTGAACATAGCTCATCGCTTATGCCACCTTGCTTTTTTTAATTCTATCTTCTAATTCTGACCTAAAATGGCGGATCAATCCTTGCACAGGCCAAGCCGCAGCATCACCCAACGCACAAATTGTATGCCCTTCGATTTGATGTGTCACATTTTCTAATAAATCAATCTCTTCAATCGTTGCTTCACCTCGAACCATGCGATTCATCATGCGTGATAGCCATCCTGTTCCCTCACGACAAGGCGTACATTGACCACAACTTTCGTGCTTGTAAAATGCAGAAAGTCGAGCAATCGCGCGGACAATATCTGTCGATTTATCCATCACAATGACAGCTGCTGTTCCCAAACCAGAACGCACGGCACGAAGTGAGTCAAAGTCCATAATGACATCATCACAAATTGCTTTTGGTAAAACAGGCACAGAAGATCCGCCCGGAATAACCGCCAGCAAGTTGTCCCATCCACCGCGCACACCACCAGCATGCTTTTCAATCAACTCACGCAATGGAATACCCATTTCTTCTTCAACATTACAAGGATTATTCACATGACCAGAAATTGAGAAAATCTTCGTTCCTGTATTATTTGGCGTCCCAATATTTGCAAACCACTCAGCACCACGACGTAAAATTGTCGGGGCAACAGCAATAGATTCAACATTATTAACCGTTGTTGGACAGCCATATAAACCAGCCATTGCAGGGAATGGTGGCTTCAGTCTGGGTTGCCCTTTTTTTCCTTCTAAGCTTTCAATTAAAGCTGTTTCTTCACCGCAAATATATGCACCCATACCACGATGAACATATACGTCAAAATCCCACCCAGATTTACATGCGTTTTTCCCAATCAATCCAGCAGCATAGGCTTCATCAATTGCTTTTTGTAGAATTTCTGCTTCACGGTAAAATTCACCTCGAATATAGATATAACAAGCATTCGCACCAATCGCATAAGATGCAATCAAACACCCTTCGATTAGCTTGTGTGGTTCATGACGCAAAATATCACGATCTTTACATGTACCAGGCTCACCTTCATCCGCGTTCACAACCAAGTAATGTGGCTTACCAGAATCTTTTGGCATAAAGGACCACTTCATTCCTGTTGAGAATCCTGCACCACCACGACCACGCAAGCCAGAAGCTTTCATTTCATCGATAATACCATCACGACCGCGACCAAGTAGTTTTTTAGTATCTTTCCAGTCGCCACGCTTTTTGGCTTCTTTCAAATCCCATTTATCTGGCCCGAGTAGGTTTGTGAAAATGCGGTCTTCATCTTTAAGCATTTTTTTACTTTTCCTTCTTCAGCTTAACAAGCAACTTCTTCGTTGCCTCTGGCGTTAAGTCTTCATAATAATCATCGCCCAACTGAATCACAGGAGCATTGCGACACGCACCAGCACATTCAACTTCTTCTAAAGTAAACTTACCATCTTTGGATGTTTCACCCATTTGAAGGCCCAGCTCTTTTTCACATGTTTTAACGATTTCGTCTGATCCACGCAGCCAGCAAGGCGTTGTTGTGCAAATACGCACGTGGTGCCTTCCAACAGGTTGGAGATTGTACATCGTATAAAAACTGGCAACTTCATAAACACGCATTGGCGCCATATCAAGCATATCAGCAACAACATCCATAGCTGCACGCGGCAACCAACCATCATGCTGACGCTGTGCCAGATCCAACAAAGGCATTACTGCACTTTGCGCACGGTCTTTTGGATATTTTGCAAGCTCGTCCTTCGCCTTTTTCAAGTTTGGTTTTGTAAACTCAAAAGATTCTGGCTGTGAAAATTCAACTGGCTTCTTTGCCGCACTCATCGGTCAATCTCCCCAAACACAACATCCATTGATCCAACAACAGCAACCAGGTCTGCTAACATATGGCCTTTTGTCATAAACTCGGTCGCCTGCAAGAATGCAAATCCAGGCGCACGAATTTTACAACGATATGGTTTGTTAGAACCATCTGATACCAAATACACACCAAACTCACCTTTTGGTGCCTCAACTGCTGCGTAAGATTCTCCAGCAGGAACATGATAACCTTCAGTATATAACTTAAAGTGATGGATCATTGCTTCCATCGAACTTTTCATTTCTGCACGCTTTGGTGGTGTGATTTTATGGTTTTGAACAGCAACAGGGCCACTTGGCATATTTTCGATACACTGTTTAATGATTTTTAATGACTCACGCATTTCTTCAATACGCACCAAGTAACGACTATAACAATCACCTTTTGTTCCTACGGCAACCTTGAAGTCCATTTGATCATAAGCATCATAAGGCTGAGAACGACGCAAATCCCACGGCACATTCGACCCACGCAACATTGGCCCCGAAAGCCCCCAATCAACAGCATCTTCAGCATCAATCACACCAATATCAACTGTACGCTGTTTGAAAATACGATTTTCTGTCAACAGCGTCTCAACATCATCAATGAATTTGGGATAACGGTTCTCAAAATACTCATACATGTCCTCAAGCAAACCATCTGGAAGGTCTTGATGCACACCGCCGGGACGGAAGTAAGCTGCATGAAGCCTAGCGCCTGAAACACGCTCGTAATATTCCATCATAATTTCACGCTCTTCAAAACCCCAGAGGAATGGCGTCATGGCGCCAACGTCTAAAGCAAAAGTTGCTATATTCAGAATATGGTTTAAAAGACGAGAAACCTCAGAAAACAAAACACGAATATACTGCGCACGCATTGGCACCTGTACGCCAAGTAGTCTTTCAACAGACAACGCATAAGCATGCTCCTGGCTCATAGGCGCAACATAGTCTAGGCGATCAAAATAAGGAACAGCTTGCTGGTAGGTTTTATGTTCAATAAGTTTTTCAGTTCCACGATGCAAAAGACCAATATGCGGGTCTACACGCTCAACAACCTCACCGTCCATTTCTAACACCATACGCAAAACACCATGTGCCGCAGGATGCTGTGGGCCAAAGTTTATTGTAAACGTACCATCTTCATTTTTTGTTTTTTCAATCTTCTCGGCAATATTTGTCATTTTTTACCGCCTTTATCTTCAACTTGGGTCGCTTTTTCATCACCTGGCAATGAGGCTTGCATGCGCTCATAAAGCTCAGGCCATTCACCCTCCCAAGGACTTAAATAATCAAAACTGCGGAAATCTTGTGGCAGCGATACTTTTTCATATACCACGCGCTTTTCAACATCATCGTAACGCACTTCCGTATACCCTGTTAGCGGAAAATCTTTACGCAGCGGGTGACCAGAAAAACCATAATCTGTTAAAATACGACGCAAATCAGGATGATCAGCAAACCTTATACCATACATGTCAAATGCCTCACGCTCCCACCATCCGGCAGAACTGAAAACCGATGTTGCTGTTGGTACAGGTGTTTTTTCATCAACCTGAACTTTCACACGAATACGCGCATTGTTACGCAGGCTTAACAAATGATAAACAACGTCGAATCTTTTCTCGCGGTCTGGGTAATCAACACCACACACATCAACAAGCATCTTAAATTGACAAACCGCATCATCTCGCAACGTCATCAAAAAACCAGCTAAGTCTTTCGCAGGAACTTGAACCGTTAACTCGCCATAAGCAATTTCAGCTTTTTCGATAAAGCTGATTGCATTTTCGAGGTATTCTTTAATATTCGGTAAAGTACTTGGCACTTTTAAAAATCCTAAATATCTGCTCTTGAAATAATATTCTGTCGCTTAATCTTTTTTTGCAACTGCAACACACCGTAAAGAAGAGCCTCAGCAGTTGGCGGGCAACCTGGCACATATATGTCAACAGGAACAATACGGTCACAACCACGCACAACTGAATAAGAATAGTGGTAATATCCCCCACCGTTTGCACATGAGCCCATCGAAATAACCCATTTAGGGTCAGGCATTTGGTCATAAACCTTACGTAAGGCTGGGGCCATTTTATTGGTTAAGGTACCGGCAACAATCATCACATCAGACTGACGCGGACTGGGTCGAAAAACCACACCAAAACGATCCATATCATATCGCGAAGAAGCCGTTTGCATCATTTCAACAGCACAGCATGCCAGACCAAACGTCATAGGCCACAAAGAGCCACTTCTGGCCCAGTTAAAAAGCTGATCCATTTTTGCAATAACATACCCTTTGTCACTAATCTCATCAGTCACACGGGTTATCATAGCGTCTTGCTCAGCCCCAGGAGGTATCGGCGCAACAAGTTGTTTTTTTTCGCCTGAAACTACTGCCATTCCAGCGCCCCCTTCTTCCACTCATAAATAAAACCAATCAATAGAAAGCCTAGAAATAAAAGCATTGACCAGAAACCAAACATACCTATTGAGCTTAACGAAACTGCCCAAGGGAAAAGAAACGCAACCTCAAGGTCGAAAATAATAAAAAGAATCGCGACAAGATAAAATTGAACATCAAACCTTACACGCGCATCACCAAAAGCTTCAAAACCACACTCATATGCAGAAAGCTTTTCAGCATTTGGCGCTTTTTTTGAGAAAATAAACGCCGCTACAGTAAAAACCGTAGACATAGCAACAGCAATTCCTAAAAAAATAAGAATTGGCAAATAGTTCATAAGCAAGTTTTGTGTCTCAACACCCATTTTATCCCCTCACACTGGATAATGTATGTTAGCCAAAGATAAGGCCAAGCAGAATTCCTGCAACCAGCACAACACAAACGCCTGAAACAGGGTTAACACGCAGAAACTGGAAGAATTGCCCACACCACCCAGCAGCCATACAGCTTGAGTCCAGGTTAGGGACAGAATGATCACTAATTTGACTTATTTGAGACTCCAGCTTCTCCACACGTGACTCAAGCGCTTTCAGCTGCTTATCTGCATTTGTTGTTTTTTTAGGTGTCGAAGTTGTTGATTTTTTAGGCATGTTCGCCCCCCCTCATTGAACGATTTAGAAATAGATGAGGCTATTTAAAGGCTTCTGGACCCAAAGGTCAAGCACCACCGCGCAGGTTTTTATATTTTTTTGTGATATGATGATTTTTGGTAGGAAATAAACCACTAAAGTGGCGGGAGTGACGAGACTCGAACTCGCGACCTCCGGCGTGACAGGCCGGCGCTCTAACCAACTGAGCTACACCCCCGAAAAAGACAGAGCGCAAAGTGATAGCGTATCACCAGCGCACCTGTCAAGCTAAATTGTTACATAATTCCGTATGAAAGCATAGAATCAGCAACTTTTACAAAACCACCAATGTTTGCGCCGTTGACATAGTTAACATTTCCTTCACTATCTGTACCATACGTCACACATTTTTGATGAATATCTTTCATAATGACTTGAAGCTTTTGATCGACCTCTTCTGCTGACCAAGAAAGACGTAAAGCATTTTGACTTTGCTCAAGCCCTGACACAGCAACACCGCCTGCATTTGCAGCCTTAGCAGGGCCAAAGGCCACGCCATTATCAACAAAAATATGCATTGCATCCATCGTGCTTGGCATATTCGCACCTTCACTTACAGCCATAACACCGTTATCAACAAGCGTTTGTGCCGCTTCTGCATTGATTTCATTTTCAGTCGCACAAGGCAGCGCGATATCACACTTAACACCCCAAGGCTTTTCACCTTCATGGTATTCAGCATTTGGATATTCTGTGACATACTCAGAAATTCTACCACGACGCACTTCTTTAAGATCTTTGATGAAAGCAAGCTTCTCAGCCGTAATACCCTCAGCATCATAAATAAAGCCACCAGAATCAGACATTGTTACAACCTTACCACCCATCTCGGTGACTTTTTCAACAGCATAAATTGAAACATTACCAGAACCAGAAACGGTCACCGTCTTGCCCTTAACTGAATCATCTTTATGGTTTAGCATGTTTTCGCAGAAATAAACGGTACCATAACCTGTTGCTTCTTTACGTGTTAGTGACCCACCATATGTCAGTCCTTTACCTGTAAAAACACCAGCCCAACGGTTTTGAAAGCGTTGGTATTGACCAAACATATAGCCAACCTCACGCGCGCCCACACCAATATCACCAGCAGGCACATCAATATCTTCACCAATATGGCGCGAAAGCTCCATCATCAATGATTGACAGAAGCGCATCACTTCTGCATCGCTTTTGCCTTTAGGGTCAAAGTTCGACCCGCCTTTTCCACCACCCATCGGCAAACCTGTTAAAGAGTTTTTAAAACATTGCTCAAACCCTAAAAACTTTAATGTATCCTCATCAACTGTTGGGTGGAAACGCATCCCGCCTTTGTAAGGACCAATTGCATTATTAAACTGGACACGCCAGGCACGGTTCATTTGAATATCACCTTTGTCATCTTCCCAAACAACGCGGAAAGAAATAATACGATCTGGCTCAGTCATTCTCTCAAGAATTTTTGCTTCTTTATACTTCCCATTTTCGATCACAAAAGGCATCAAGCTTTCTGCAACCTCACTGACAGCCTGTTGAAATTTAAGCTGACCAGGGTTTCTAGCCTCAACGCCAGCCATAAATGATTGAAGTTCTGCTTGCATTGCATTTGACATAATTTTCACCGTATTTGACATAATTGCGCCCTTCTTGTATTAGTTCATTCAAGGAATCTTTTTAGATATATGCTATGTTTTTAACCCTGCCAAGAGATTTTTGCACTGCACCATGAAACTTTGGAAAAAAATACTTTTAGGACTTGTTTTAGGCTTGCTATTTGGAACGATGGCACCGCAAGACTGGGTTGCCTGGGTCACCCCTATTGGCGAGCTTTTCATCCGTGCAGTCAAAATGTTGATAGCCCCACTAATTCTTGCGACGCTCATCAGCGGCGTTACATCCATGAAAGACTCCACACAAATGGGGCGCGTAGGACTTAAGACACTTGGTATTTATATTTTCACAACAACAGTTGCTGTTTCGATTGGCCTTTTACTGGCCTCACACATTAACTTAGCAGGTGACTTAAAGCTCTCACTTCCTGATATTGCGTCCTCTAAAACGCTTCAAACTGACCTTAGCATTGTCGGAATCATACCAGAGAACCCGTTTCAGTCTCTGGTTGAAGGAAATGTCTTACAAATTATTACTTTTGCGATTTTGCTTGGCATTTCTATGAACCTTATTGGAAAGAAAGCAGCCCCCGTGGTTTCATTTTTTGAAAGCTTTGCTGAAGTGATGTTCAAATTAACAATGCTCATCATGGAAACTGCCCCCTTTGGTGTTTTTGCGCTAATGGCTGGCGTTGCATCAGAATATGGGTTGGACGTACTCCTTCCGCTTTCGAAAGTAATCTTAACTGTTTATGTAGGATGTGTTTTGCACGCTCTTGTAACTTTTGGAGGCGGATTATTCTTTGTGAAATTAAACCCAAAACGCTTCTTCAAAGATATTACAGACGCACAGGTGGTCGCCTTTACAACAGCAAGCTCTGCAGCGACGCTCCCCATTACAATTGGATGTGCGCGCAAAAACCTTGGTGTTAGCGATCGCATTTCTAGTTTTGTTTTGTCACTGGGATCTACCATCAACATGGATGGCACGGCTTTATACCAAGGCATTGTTACCGTCTTCATTGCACAGGCTTATGGCGTCACACTCAGCCCTGAAGATTATGGTATTATCGTTATCACATCAACACTTGCCTCTATTGGCGCTGCTAGCGTTCCAAGCGCGGGTCTATTTATGTTGACGCTTGTTCTGGGGTCAGTCGGCCTTCCTCTGGAAGCAATTGCTATGATTGCAGGTATTGACCGCATTTTAGACATGGCACGAACCACCGTAAATGTAACAGGTGACTGCTTTGTCTCGACCCTTATCGCCAAATCAGAAGGCGAACTAAACGAAAAATCCTATAACGCAGAACCTGTGATTTAAGATTTATTTTTCCAAAAGATTTGAATGGAAAAGCACATATGATGCGCCATTTTTCTCAAAAACTGAATACCCTGCGATCTTTTCTTCCAGGTAATACCAGGAACCTTTTTGGTAAGAATTCACATGAGGCACGTTTATATTCTCAGCTTGGCCAACAGGCGCATTGACCATCAACCCAATTAAAGCATCAGGGTTTTTTGTTTTAATTGGACTATCATACTCTCTCTTCTCAAAGTGCTCTTTCAACTCTAAAAATGTATCTTTTTCTTTTTTATTAAAATATTCAAAAATCCCCCTTCCCACAAAAAGAGCACCTAATAATATACTTGCTGCGATAGAAACTCTTCGCAGCCTTGCCAAAGAAGTCATGTCTTTAAATATTATTTTATGACCTATACGTTTTTTTGCGTCGGTATAGTGTTGATTATAGTCGTTCTTTATTACTGGCAAACGAACAAACTCTTCAACCGCAATATTGCCAACAACATTAGACTTCGCTGGATTATTTGTAATTAATCTCACAGAAGCAACTCCAAAGTCTTTAAGAATTGGTGCCACAATTTCATAATTACGATAATCTGACTGACCGTAACCAAGGTCAGAAAAAGCTTCGAAAGTACTTTTATTTGCAAGTTCCTCATGCAAATTAACAGCGTCTTTTCCTATACTACCTACATTTCGACCTTCTTGATCCAAAATAATCATTACCCCTCGACCATTCTTAATAATTTCTTTATAAGCGGCGTCTTTTTGCTGACCGCAGTCGCAATTTTGGGCATGATTATCACCATTAATGCAAGAAGATTGAACTCTAACCGCCACGGTGTTCTTCTGAAGCAAGAAACTACTTAGTTGATTCATCGTACTTTCACTCAACCATCCCATAATATCATTCTTGCTTTGATAGCTCTCGTCATAAACAAAAACGTGATGTGTTTTCGTTTCACCAATACTATTTACACTTTGATAACTTAATTTTAGAAAATGTCTTGTTGCATGGCCAATTTTTATTGGCACCCAAGTTGGTTTATAATGTTGTAATCCAATATACTTCTCTGTTGATATTTGGGAAGCAAAACGTGAGAATTGCTCTTCTGTTAATGTAGATGATGAAAGTTCAAGCGAAAATGCTATTTCTCTACGCACCTTCTCAAGCACCTTTCCAGCTTTATTTTCTCCTTTGCCATCTGCTCCTTGCCCCCAATAACTATCATCCTGTGCATCTTCAATGATTCCAATCTCTCCTGTTTCTAACAACAATCTTTGTAAATCCTTATGCTGCTTGAACTTTGCGAGAACACCTCGATACATTACATCGTCCTTAATAGAGCCCCACCTTGAAACTCTCAAAGCTTTATATTTTTTCGCAAGTGCTTTTGCAGCAAAAGGGGTTGGTGCATCCACTATTTTCTGAAAAGTTTTAGTTCCAAGAAATTTTTGCGCCTGATAATAGTGTTCAACTGTCTTGTACTGAACACCATCTACGACTATCGCATGCCAAGAAAAGTTGGCCAAAAAACCATTTTCATCATTAGGGTCATAAAAATATATATTTTTCTTAATGCTCACAGACGAGTCCTTTTTTAGAAAAAACAATAGTCCATAAAAGAAAAAAGTCAAGTTTTATAAATGGTTATTTCTTCATCTTTTTGTAAGCATTTAAGGCGCGGTCTCGGCCTTTTTTTAGGTCGATGATGGGGTTTGGATAGGTTTTGCCTAGGACAATACCTGCGTTTTCTAAGACTTCTTTAGGAAGTTCATACGGCGCATGTATTTGTGCATTTGTTAGCTTTGATAATTCAGGAACAAATTCACGAATATAATCACCCGAAGCATCAAACTTCTTTGATTGAAGAACTGGATTGAAAATACGAAAATAAGGGGCCGCGTCGGCACCACATCCTGCAACCCATTGCCAGCCAGCAACGTTATTAGCAAGATCAGCATCCACCAGCGTGTCCCAAAACCACTTTTCGCCTTCACGCCAATGAATTAAAAGATGCTTTGTTAAAAAAGAGGCCACAATCATACGAGCGCGATTATGCATCCATCCTGTTTGCCAAAGCTGGCGCATTGCGGCATCAACAATAGGAAAACCCGTTTGGCCTTTTTGCCAAGCTTGCAAAGCTTTTTCATCTTGCACCCACGGGAAAGCGCTGAAAGCTTCTCGGAATGGTTTTTTCTCAAAATCTTCGACGTGATAAATAAGGTGGTGTGCAAATTCACGCCACGCAACCTCTTTAAGAAATTGCTCAATATTCACTTCACTTTCTTCAACACCTTCACGTACAACAAAAGCCTTTACTGCATGCCAAATTTGACGAGGGCTTATTTCCCCAAAATGCAAATGCGCTGACAAACGTGATGTTCCTTGCAACCCCATTAAGTCACGACGACCTTTGTATGAAAGCAGTCCATCTTGCATAAATGCAAGCAGCTTATCAACAGCGCCGCTCTCCCCGGGCGTCCAATTTTTTTGAAATCCTTCTGCCCAGTTTGGATGCTTTGGCAACAAGTTCATATCCTGTAATTTATCCGAAACGATTTTTGTCTTCGCAATATCAGGGTGAGGGGCAGGAAGCGGATGTGGAGGAATAACTTTAGACTTAAGGTTCTTCCAGAAGGGAGTATAAACTTTATAAAAATCACCTGATCCTGTTTTTATTTCCCAAGGCTCAGCGATCAACGCGCCGTTAAAACTTTGAACATTTACTTTATTTTGCAAACTTTCTTTGATTGAGGTGTCTCTATGAATGGCAAAAGGCTCGTAACAACGATTCCAGAAAACGGCATCAACATTTTCTTCCTCTACTAACTTCAGCAAAATATCTTCGGCCTTACCTTTCTTAAGAAGAAGTGGCAAGTCACGCATCAGGCTTTCCAAAGAGTAATGTAGCCACCAGCGTGATGCACCCCCCATAGGCCTTACGCCCGAAGTTACATCATCCAAAATATAGAGAGGAATAACTTGATAACCTTCTTCTACAGCATGAAAAAGAGCAGGGTTATCTTTTAATCTTAAATCTTGCCTAAACCAGACAATAGCTTTTTTTGACATGATCAATCCTACCCTGACATTTGTATCTGATTATACATATAATACTTAAAATTTATTTGGAAAGTGGAATACAGAAAAAGATTCTAATACTTATTCTTACTCCAGCAAGCATTATGACAAACAATTATCGTCGTGACACACGACTCTTCACTGGTTAAAATAACAGATCAGAATATTTCTCTGATTGATGGAAAGATAAAACAAAACATGACGAAATTCATCGGGCTTCTTGGTGGGTCTTTTAACCCACCTCACTTAGGTCATTTAAAAATGGCCGAATATGCACAAAAAAGTCTTGGCCTTGATGAAGTATGGCTGCTTGTTTCGCCACAAAATCCTATCAAGCCGAAAGAAAACATGGCGGCGTATCATGACCGCCTTCATATGACAAAACTTTTAAGTACACAGCATGACTGGTTGATTGCATCAGACACAGAAAAACACTTGGGAACAACAAAAACTTTCGAAACCCTTTTAGGGTTGCAGTCTACATTTCCAGATCATCATTTTATATGGTTGATTGGCGAAGACAACTTTATCAATTTTGACAAATGGTATCATTGGCAAGAGCTGTTAAACCAATTCTCATTTGGGGTTTTTATGCGCCCCGGTGAAATGGATAAACTTATGTCTTCGAAAGCCGCTAAGCACGCCCCTGAAAAACAACAAAGCACATCATCAATCCGAGAATCACAAGGATGGGTTTTTTTGGACAACGACCCCATTCACTGTTCATCAACAGACATACGAGATGCCTTAAAAAACAATGGGCAAACGCCATTCCTCAACCCCGAGGTCAGGGACTATATCAAAGAAAAAGGTCTTTATTAGTTTTTATTCGTATTCTTGCGCTGTGTTACTGATTGAATCGCCAAGGCGCTTAATATCTTTTCCTAGACCATTGACCATCTGACATGCAGAGACAACAAACAGAATACCCATAACCAAAGCTATTTTTTTCATTTTTATTCCTTACTTTTAAAACCTACTTTAAATAGGATATACTTTTCAAAATCCAAGTCAACAAGGAGCAACAATCCTCATGCATAAAATTTTATTTGTTTGTTCAGGAAACATCTGCCGCTCGCCAAGTGCGGACGCTGTCATGCGCCAAATGATTATTGAAAAAGGCTTAAGTGATAAGATCACATGCGATTCCGCTGGCATGCATGGGCTTCACGCAGGAGAAGCTCCTGACCCAAGGTCACAAAAAACTGCTTCCAAACGCGGATATGATCTTAGCACATTGCGTGCACGCCAGTTTCATACAAATGACTTTGATAACTTCACGCTTATTTTGGCGATGGATAATTCACATCTTGAAGATATGAAAGCGATGATGCCACAAGATACACCAGCTGTACTAGACCTGTTTTTGACATACACGAATCATGCTTCAAAAACAGAAGTTCCTGACCCATATTATGGTGAAGGAAAAGGCTTTGAACATGTTTTAGATTTGATTGAATATGGTTGTGAAAATATTATAAAGAAACTGTCATGATTACGCCTTACCTTATTGATGAGATCGAAAAACATTTTAAACAAAGCATATTGAATCAGCGTTTACTGACCTCTGGTCATAATGCCAGCATCTATGTGATTGATATGTCTGATGGCAAAAAAATTGTGAAACTTACAAAAACAGATTCTGGAACTCTTGAAACAGAAGCATTTATGCTGAAATACTTGTATGAGAAAACAGATCTTCCTGTCCCTGAAGTACACCTTTGCGATGAAGCCATGATTGTTATGGACTTCATTGAAAACGATCGTGGAATGACAGAAAAAGCTGAGAACGATGCAGCAAGAAAGCTCGCAAAACTCCACAACATTAAAGGGGAAAGCTTCGGCTTTGAAAGAGATACTGTTATCGGCCCTCTTCACCAACCTAATACACCTGAAAAAAGTTGGCTTACATTTTTTACAGAACATCGCCTCCTTTATTCAGCTCGAAAAGCACTTGATGAATCTAGAATTAATAAAGAAAGCTTTGAGAAAGTAGAAAAACTGGCTAGCAAAATCTCTCTATATCTCACAGAGCCTGATCACGCTTCACTGATACATGGTGATCTATGGCAAGGAAATGTCTTAACAATTGGGGATGATATAGCAGGCTTTATTGACCCAGCTATTTATTTTGCAGACCCTGAAATCGAACTTGCCTTCTCAACAATGTTTGGCACATTCAAAAAATCTTTTTATGAAACCTATAATACAATCAGGCCCATTCAAGATGGTTTCTGGGAAATCCGTCGAGATATATATAATCTGTACCCATTACTGGTTCACATGAGACTTTACGATGGTCAGTACATGGATGACTTTTTAAGAATCATCAACAAACTTGTTTAAATATCTGCATACATATGTGTTTCAGACTTTGCACCTGGATGCGTCACAGCACCATACTTAGCAGAACCTACATTTTGTGCATATTTCCACAATGTACCTGATTGATAATTATTTGATCTAGGCTTCCACTGCTTGCGACGCTCTTCAACCTCAGCATCTGAAAGCTCAACATCAAGCGTGCCAGCATCTGCATCAATCTTAATAATGTCACCATCTTTCAAAAGACCAATCATGCCACCGACAGCAGCTTCTGGCCCAACATGACCAATACAAAAACCGCGCGTTCCACCAGAAAAACGACCATCTGTTATCAGCGCAACTTTATTACCTTTTTCTTGCCCAGAAAGTGCAGCGGTTGTTGAAAGCATTTCACGCATACCTGGACCACCTTTGGGGCCTTCATTACGAATAACCAGAACGTCTCCTGCTTTGTAATCTTGTTTAAGAACAGCTTCTAGCGCATCTTCTTCACATTCAAAAACACGTGCTGGACCTGTAAACTGCAGGTTTTTCATTTGTGCAACCTTTACAATGGCACCTTCTGAAGCTAAGTTTCCTTTCAATCCAACAACACCACCCGTTTCTGAAATAGGTGTCTTGAAGGAATACACAACATCTTGACCTTCAGGGCGCACAACATCTTTGTGATTTTCAGCAAGTGTTTTCCCTGTAACAGTTAAGCAATCACCATGCATAACACCTGCATCTAAAAGCTCTTTAATCACGATAGGCACGCCACCAACAGCATGCAAATCTTTTGCAACATATTTACCTGCAGGTTTAAGATCCGCAATCAAAGGTGTTTCACGGAAGATTTTCGCAACATCTTCTATTGTAAACTCAATTCCTGCCTCCCATGCCATTGCTGGCAAGTGTAGCGCTGCATTTGTTGATCCACCTGTCGCAGCCACAATTCTTGCCGCATTCTCAAGCGACTTCCGCGTAACAATGTCACGTGGGCGGATACCCTTTTTCAAAAGCTCCATAACCGCTTCGCCAGAGGCCTTCGCGTATTCATCACGACTTTCATATGGCGCAGGTGTGCCGGCAGACCCTGGCAGGGCAAGGCCAATTGCCTCACTAACACAGGCCATTGTATTGGCTGTAAACTGTCCGCCACAAGATCCTGCAGATGGGCAAGCGGCCATCTCTAATTCATGCAAGTCTTCGTTAGACATTTGACCTGCTGCATTTGCACCAATACCCTCAAAGACATCAACAATCGTGACATCCTTTTCTTTGAATTTACCAGGAAGAATTGTGCCACCATACATAAAGACAGAAGGCACATTCAATCGAATCATCGACATCATCAAACCAGGAAGAGACTTATCACACCCTGCGATTCCAACAAGCGCATCGTAACAATGACCACGCATTGATAACTCAACTGAATCTGCAATCACCTCGCGTGATGGCAAAGATGAATACATTCCAGCATGCCCCATCGCAATACCGTCTGTCACTGTAATTGTTGTAAATTCGCGCGGTGTCCCATTTGCATTTTTTACACCCACCTTTGCAGACTGCGCTTGACGCGCAAGCGCAATATTACAAGGTGCAGATTCATTCCATGTTGTTGCGACACCAACCAATGGTAAATCCATCCCCTCTTCTCCAATCCCCATACATGGAGAAAGCATCATCGTCCGCGCCCCAGAGCGCTTCGGAAAATCAGTTACATACCGAGAAGGAAGCTTTGATTTATCAAAATTGGTCATGGAAATCTCCTTTGTATAAATTTAATTAAGTGCGGTGACAATGGCATCGCCCATTTCGGATGTTGAGATGACTTTTGAGTCGGGTGTTGCGATGTCTGCTGTGCGCAGCCCCTTATCCAAAACATTTTCAACGGCTTTTTCAACCATTTCTGCTTCTTTATCAAGCTTAAGAGAATATTTAAGAAGCATTGCCAAAGACAAGATCATAGCAATTGGGTTAGCCTTTCCTTGCCCTGCAATATCTGGCGCTGAACCATGGACAGGCTCGTAAAGAGCAACAAACTTTCCATCTGATTTCTTGGGACCAAGTGTTGCTGACGGCAACAAACCAAGCGAGCCTGTAAGCTGTGAAGCTAAATCTGAAAGAAGATCACCAAAAAGATTATCGGTGACAATCACATCAAATTGTTTTGGCTGACGAACAAGTTGCATCGCGCCATTGTCTGCATACATATGTGAGAGTTCAACTTGCGGATAATCAGATTTCATACCTTCAACAATTTCACGCCACAGCTTTCCTGCATCCATCACATTGGCCTTTTCCATTGAACACAGTTTTCCCGCGCGCTGCTCAGATAAGCTGTAAGCAATTTCTGCAACACGCTTGATTTCTGATTCGGTATAGGTGTGAGTGTTAATACCTATACGTTGACCATCGCGCTGCTCAATACCACGTGGCTCACCGAAGTAAACACCTGCGGTTGTTTCACGCACAATCATTAAATCAAGGCCACTGACCAAGTCAGATTTCAATGATGAAGCATTTGCCAACGCACCAAAAACCTTCGCAGGACGCAAGTTAGCAAACAAATCAAGTTCTTTACGTAGCTTCAAGATTGCAAGCTCAGGACGACGATCATAATATTCTACACCATCATATTTTGGATGCCCTACGGCACCAAACAATACCGCATCAACCTGACGACAAGCCTCAACAACGTCATCGCGGACTGGAACATTATGCTGATCAATCGATGCTGCCCCAACTAGATCTTCAGAAATTTCAAAAGTAATACCTTGTTTTTTCTCCAACCATAATAGAACTTTCTTTGCTTCCATCATAATCTCAGGACCAATACCATCACCCGGCAAAAGAAGAAGTTTATACGTCATAGCCATGCTTTCTGTTTTGTACGTTTTTGTTCAAAATCTTGGATTGCTGACTCATTTTGCAATGTCAAACCGATGTCATCAAGACCATTTAAAAGACAATGTTTACGAAATGCATCAATCTCAAAATCAATTTGATGGTTTCCTACCGTGATGCTTTGTTGTTCAAGATCAATATTAAATTCGTTTTCTTTATTTTCGGCAGCTTGCATCAATTGTTCAACATCTTCAGACGAAACCTTAATAGGCAGAATGCCATTTTTAAAACAGTTGTTATAAAAAATATCTGCAAAGCTTTCTGCAATAACGCACTGAATTCCGAAATCCAATAAGGACCAAGGGGCGTGCTCACGGCTGGACCCACATCCAAAGTTTTCACCCGTCACCAGGATATTAGCATGACGGTAAGCCTCTTGATTTAAAACAAAATCATCTCTTTCGTTCCCTTGCTCGTCATAACGCAAATCATTGAAAAGGTTTTTGCCTAAACCTGAACGCTGAATTGTTTTTAAAAACTGCTTTGGAATGATCAAGTCTGTATCAATATTCGCACGCGGCATTGGGGCTGCTTTTGCTTTAAGTACTGTGAATTTCTGCATTATTGATACTCCCTTACATCTGCAAGTGAACCCTTTAAGGCAGCGGCAGCGGCCATGGCAGGACTCATCAAATGTGTTCGCCCACCGCGCCCTTGACGACCTTCAAAGTTACGGTTTGATGTCGATGCACAACGCTCGCCAGGTTGTAATTTATCTACATTCATTGCCAAACACATAGAACACCCAGGTTCACGCCAATCAAATCCTGCGTGCATAAATATTTTATCTAGACCCTCTTCTTCTGCTTGTTCTTTGACTAAGCCAGACCCAGGAACAACCATTGCATAAACGTTATCAGCAACCTTCTTTCCTTTAACAATCTCAGCAGCTGCACGCATGTCTTCAATACGAGAATTCGTGCATGAACCAATAAAAACTTTGTCAATTTTAACATCTTGAAGAGGCTGACCAGGAATTAAGCCCATATATTCAATTGCGCGCTTAACGGCATCGTTACTCACCTCAGGCACTTGTTCTGTGATAGGCAAAACATCTTCTGGCGATGTTCCCCATGTCACTTGTGGCACAATATTATTGGCCGAGATGACGACTTCCTTATCAAAAGAAGCACCTTCATCTGTCTTTAGTGTTTCCCAGTATTCAACAGCCTTATCCCAATCATCACCTTTTGGTGCAAAAGGACGACCTTTGAAATATTCAAAAGTTTTTTCATCTGGCGCAATTAAGCCTGCGCGTGCGCCGCCTTCAATGGCCATATTACAAACAGTCATACGCCCTTCTACTGATAAATCATGAAAAGCTTGACCTGAGAATTCAATCACATGGCCTGTTCCACCAGCTGTACCGATCTCACCAATAATCGCAAGAATTAAATCCTTAGCTGTCACACCAAGAGGCAAGGAACCTTCAACAAGCACACGCATGTTTTTTAGCTTTTTCATACGAAGTGTTTGTGTCGCAAGAACATGCTCAACTTCGGATGTACCAATGCCAAATGCCAGCGCGCCAAAAGCACCGTGCGTTGAAGTATGCGAATCACCACAGACAACTGTTGTTCCCGGCAAAGTAAATCCTTGCTCAGGACCGATGACGTGAACAATGCCTTGGCGTACATCTAAAATGTCATATAATTCTACCCCAAATTCATCACAGTTCTGGCGCAATGTTTCAACTTGCAACCTTGAATCTTCTTCGACCTCCACCCCTTGATGGCGGTTTTTATGTGTCGAAACATTGTGATCAATAACACCTAACGTTGCTTTTGGATTTCGGACTTTTCGTCCTGACATACGAAGACCTTCAAAAGCTTGTGGTGTTGTCACCTCATGAATCAAATGACGGTCAATATAAATCAAGTCATCGCCTGCATCACTTTGGGCAACCAAATGGTCTTCCCAAATTTTATCGTAAAGTGTTTTTAATTTTGTCATGGCTGCACACTCATTGTTAATTTTATTTTTTCTTGGTTCAACAGCTTATTCAATGCATTGATATATGCCTTCGCAGAAGCAACCAATGTATCTGTATCTGAACTGTGACCACTTGTCGTGCGACCATCTTTTTCAAGCCTCACAAAAACACCTGCCTGCGCATCTTTTCCAGACGTCACAGCGTTAACATTATAAGATTTAAGAGATGCTTCGACAGGGACAAGAGCACGAATAGCTGTAAAGATTGCATCAACAGGTCCATCACCATGACCTTCTGCTGATTGATCTTTTCCATCTTCTTCTATTGTCACCACAACACTTTGTTTCTTGCCAACACACCACTGCAAGTCAAGGGCTTTGAAAGTAATAGAGTTATCGGAAACAACAAGATGATCACTGATCAGTGCCGCAATATCTTCATCAAAAACATTTTGTTTTTTATCTGCCAGGTCTTTGAACTGCTGAAAGGCGACTTCGAAGGCATTGTCGCCCAAATCAAAGCCTAAATCTTTCAGTTTTTCTTTAAATGCATGTCGACCAGAATGTTTGCCCATGACCAACTCAGACTTTGTTAAGCCAACAGATTCAGGTGTCATAATTTCATAAGTAGACGCGTTCTTTAACATCCCATCTTGGTGAATTCCAGACTCATGCGCAAAGGCATTTGCCCCTACAATTGCCTTGTTTGGTTGTACAGGAAAACTGATAATTGATGAAACCAAACGAGAAGCCTTCATAATCATTTCTGTTTTAATCGCTGCATCTACTTGCATCATATCGCTGCGCGTTTTAATTGCCATCACGACCTCTTCTAGTGCCGTATTTCCTGCACGCTCACCAATACCATTAATTGTACACTCAATTTGGCGTGCACCACCTTCAATCGCAGCAAGCGCGTTGGCTGTTGCAAGGCCTAAATCATTATGGCAATGCGCCGACAAAATAGCTTTATCAATGTTAGGGACATTATTTTTGATGCGCTTGAAGAACGCACCAAACTCTGATGGTAAAGCATAACCGACAGTATCAGGAATATTAATGGTTGTTGCGCCGCTTGCAATCGCTGCTTCAATGCATTTGCAAACAAAGTCAAAATCACTTCGTGAAGCATCCATACAAGACCACTCAACATCATCTGTGTACTGTCTTGCTTTGGAAACGCTCGACTTCACAGCTGCAAAAACATCGTCTTCTGCCATATTTAATTGATGCTGCATATGAATAGGACTTGTTGAAATAAAGGTGTGAATACGGCCGCGCGCTGCTGGCTTAAGCGCCTCACCGGCTTGCTCAATATCGGCGTCTTTAGCGCGTGCCAACGAACATATCACAGAATTCCTAATTAATTTTGATATTTCGTGCACAGCCTCAAAATCACCCGCAGAAGCCATTGCGAAGCCTGCCTCGATAACATCCACGCCCATTTTTTCTAAAACTTCGGCAATTTGGATTTTACCATTTAATGACATTGATGCGCCTGGTGATTGCTCGCCATCACGTAATGTTGTATCGAAAATAATAACTTGGTCTTTTTTTGATGACATAAACTTACTCCTTTTTATCAATAGAAAATTAACGACTCCCCTAGATTGAAAAAACCTAGGGGCGAGTAAGTCGTGTACGCAGCAGAAGATTAGAAAGAATAAAACATAATGTGTTCATTTTTTAATCTTTCTTTTCCGCTATCTAAATTATGCTGCGTCTTTTTTTGCATCATTATCAAGCAGTCTGTCCTTTTTAATCCAAGGCATCATGTCACGCAGCTCTTGCCCAACCTGTTCAATTGAATGCTCTGCTTCCAGGCGACGACGCGCCTTAAATGCAGGCTGTCCTGCCTTATTTTCCAAGACCCACTGCTTCACAAACTCACCAGACTGAATGTCTTGTAAGATTTGTTCCATTTCCCATTTTGTTTCTTCGGTAATGATTCTTGGGCCTGCTGTATAGTCACCATACTCTGCTGTATTTGAAATTGAGTGACGCATTCCTGCCAAACCATCTTGGTACATTAAATCAACAATAAGTTTTACTTCATGTAAGCACTCAAAATAAGCCATTTCTGGCGCATATCCGGCTTCTGTCAATGTTTCAAAACCGGCTTTAATCAAAGCAGAAAGACCGCCACAAAGAACAGCTTGCTCACCAAATAAATCTGTTTCACATTCTTCACGGAATGTTGTTTCGATAATGCCTGTGCGACCACCACCAATTGCGCTGGCGTAAGAAAGCGCCAACTCAAAAGCTGATCCACTTGGGTTTTGGTTAACAGCAACCAAACATGGAAGCCCCGCACCCTTAACAAATTCTGCACGCACCGTGTGGCCAGGGCCTTTTGGTGCAACCATGAACACATCTAAATCTGCGCGAGCAGTAATAAGTTCAAAGTGAATATTCAGACCATGCGCGAAAGCCAATGCAGCTCCTTGCTTAAGGCTTGGTGCAATTTTCTCGTTATAAAGATCTGCTTGAAGCTCATCAGGCGTCAAAACCATGACAACATCTGCCCATGCAGACGCATCTTCGATTGATTTAACGGCAAGCCCCATTGTTTTTGCCTTCTCAGCACTTGAAGAGCCCTCTCGCAAGCCAACACAAACATCAACACCGCTGTCTTTCAGGTTATTTGCATGCGCTGCGCCTTGACTTCCATAGCCAATGACCGCAACTTTTTTTGATTTGATAATATTTAAATCTGCATCTTTGTCATAATAAAGTTTCATTTTTTTCTCCTGAAAGTTTTATTTATTTAGACCAATGATTATGACGACCCACAATGTGATCCACAAGTATTTTTTACCTTGATCGACCTTCTTGATACATTTTTTAATTTCCTATAAGGAAAATTTGTGTTATAGTACCTCAAAATTATTATAATGAAATGGGAGAATCACAGAAAATGGGAAAGTATCATATCTCAAGAGAACACGACATCGCTTGTGCTGAAAAGGCATTGGAAGTGTTAGAAAGCATTCCTCAAATGGTTAAAAATGGTGCTTTTACCAGAGTTAACCCTCAAGAAAAAAAGAATGAGGCCGAAGAACGATATAAAAATATGTGCCTTGACCAAATGAGATTTACAGAAGGCCCATATTCAGGCAATGAAGACGCTGATGCCATTGCCAGAGATGCCGTTAATACAAATACACAGAACAGACCAATCAGTAGAGGGTTTATTGAAATAGCACTTGGCGAAACGGCACGCACAAATGGTGTCATCAGCCGCGAGTTGTCAGAAAAAGTTGACCAGGCACAAAGAAGGGCAAGCATTGCCATTATCAGACATATTTGTGACCACGAACTGTCTGGCAATATGCCCCCTCCTGATTTCGACCTGATTGAAAGAAGGTTCAATGAACTCAACACACGGTCACGCGGATACCAACAACATGATGCGACATCTGCAAGTTTCGAAATTTCATGGAAAGACATTTATCCAGAAGAATTTGATCAAATAAAAGAAACAAATAATATAGATGATCAACAAACAGAAGCACTTCTGACAAGAAATATCGCTGCCAAGTTCTTAACAGCAGCAAAAAAATTCACTGTGTCAGTGCTGATGGAAACAATTGGCCAGGATAAAGACAGCACATCATCACTAAGACAATATATTGCCGACTACAAGTTCGCAACAGAACTTACCAGCAAAGACTTAGAAACAATGGACAAAACAGATATGCTGATTTCTTTGGCAGCGCAAAGGGAAAAGTAAAAGGGATAACCAATGTCAAAAAAGCCTAGGCAATGCATTAGAAGACCACTCACTTAATACATCTTATAAAACACTTCATCGAACAGGATCCGTTGACAAAGACTCCGTTATTTTTCAATCAACTTCTGTTAAGGACTTAGCCGCAGCATATGATAAGAGCTTTGCAACAAAAAGACTGTCGCTGAAGCTAAAAGCTATATGCGATATTTTGAAGGTGACATTGTTGCCATTGGCTCAACAGAACACTTAAAGGGTGAACTTTATTGGCAGGGAGATGACTTATTCCTTTACGACACCGAAGGAAAAGCCAACGCTTTAAAAGATGATGATAAAATTTCTTTTTTTGAAGCAACTGAACTCAAAGCAAACTTTTCTTTTGAATTGTCTTCTGACGGCAATCAATATGACCTTAATCATACTATCATGGAAAACATCCCTAAAGATGGAAATTCTAATATGATCGCGATACGCGTGAAGCCTGCAGAAGGTTACATCAAAAGTTTCGATGCACGCAGCGTTAAGGGCTGGAACCATGACACAAATGGTCGTTATCCGAAGCTTACACAAGTGAATGCTGAACAAACAAAATTCCCAACACAAGAAGAGCCTCATGGAACATTTGGTATTGTTGGTTTTGCCGCTGATGGAAAAGATGTGGAAGGTGGACAAGTTGTGCCAACGATACACCTGCATATCGGCAGTGCACGACAAGAAGAAAATTATCAGGGTGGCCACTTAAACGAAATCACGCTTAAGGCTGGAACAAAAGTTGAAGTCATGTATGCAGCGCATTTCGCAATCCGTCAAAAAGATGCAAGGGTTTATAATCCTGTCATCAGTAACAATACTGATATTGACAAGCTTGAAAAACTGAACAGTGAGCGGGGTTTTGAAAATGCTTCTCTGCCTCAAAAAACAGAATTAGGCGGAAAGACTTCTAATCTTCAATTTTCACGATAGCTTTGCCGTCTCGTGTTGTGGCGACGACACCTGACCTTGAAAGGTCTATAATCGCGCGCTTGGGGACGCTGGAAATAAACTCTTCCACACGTGCCGTTGCAGCAGAGATTTCCATGATAATGACATCTTCAAACTGTTCTAATATACGTGTGTTATAGCCTGCAGCAATGGCATCAATTTTTTCTTTATATGTTTCGTTATAGCGCAG
The DNA here is from genome assembly GCA_030425825.1 of Alphaproteobacteria bacterium. GTDB lineage: Bacteria > Pseudomonadota > Alphaproteobacteria > JAUHZY01 > JAUHZY01 > JAUHZY01. The sequence goes on along the minus strand of JAUHZY010000001.1, from coordinate 18,151 downwards.
CTTAATCACTGCTAATTCACGCTCAACTGCGTTTCCTTCATCGGTCAAGTTCCTGACAAAATGAACAGGTATCAATTTCTCAAGCTGTGCGACGATTTGATCAATTACATCAGGTGTGGCCTTCGTAACAATCGAGATACGTGAAAGGTGTTTGGCATGATTCACTTCTGCCGCTGTAACTGTTTGAATATTGTATCCTCGCGCAGAAAGAAGGCCTGAAATACGGCTCATCATACCAATCTCGTTATCAACAATAACGAGCAAGGTATAAAACCGTTCTTTTGGCTTTGGGCCGTCAGTCGTTGGATAATGCGTTTGTGCTTCTGCTGTCATCATTACACCATTTTTAACCCTTCTTTTGTCACTTCAGGTCGATTGGATTGAGTACCTAGAATCATATCACAATGTGCGGCACCAGAAGGAATCATCGGAAAACAGTTTTCTTTTGCATCAACACAGATATCGGCGATCACAGGGCCATCATAAGCAATCATCTGATCAATCACACCGTCAAGCTGTGAAACATTTTCTGCGCGCAAGCCTAACCCCCCATAAGCTTCGGCAAGCTTTACAAAGTCTGGCAATGCTTCTGTGTAACTTTGTGAATAGCGTTCACCATGAATCAACTCTTGCCACTGACGGACCATCCCCATCCACTGGTTGTTAATAATAAAAACTTTCACTGGCAATCGATACTGAATGGCTGTCGACATCTCTTGAATATTCATCAAAATTGACGCCTCACCTGCAATATCAACAACAAAACCACCAGGATTCGCAATTTGCGCACCGATTGCTGCAGGCAAACCATAACCCATTGTTCCAAGACCACCTGAGGTCATCCATCTGTTTGGGTTATTAAAGTGAAAATGTTGTGCTGCCCACATTTGGTGTTGACCAACTTCTGTTGTAACAAAAACATCTTTACCAAGGTTTTTTGTTTTTTCGTATAGACGTTCAATCGCAAATTGTGGCTTGATAATTGTGTCATGCTTTTCATAAGAAAGCGATTTAACATCACGCCATTTAGAAATTTGATCCCACCAATCACTTAAATCAGGCTGATCAGCAGAGACATTTTTTTCATCCCATACTTTGATAAAGTCTTCAAGTGCACTTGTCGCATCGGCAACGATCCCAACATCAACAGACACCGTTTTGTTAATAGAAGACGGATCAATATCGACATGAATTTTCTTAGAGTTTGGTGAAAACTTTTTCAGATTTCCCGTCACACGGTCGTCAAAACGCGACCCAATAGCAATCATCACATCACAATCATGCATTGCCATATTTGCTTCGTAAGTACCATGCATTCCTAGCATACCTAAAAACTGCGCGTCATCTGCAGGGTAAGCACCTAGCCCCATAAGCGTTTGTGTAATGGGTGCGCCTGTTTTTTTAACAAATGCACGCAACAGCTTACTTGCTTGTGGTCCGGCATTAATGATACCCCCACCTGTATAAAAAACGGGCTTCTTTGCTGATGCAATAAGATCTATAGCGGCTTCTATTTTATTTTCATCGCCTTTCAAAACAGGATTATATGTCTTCACTTTAACATCTTCTGGCGATACATATGCCGCATCCGCGAACTGAATATCCTTTGGAATATCAACCACAACAGGGCCAGGCCTGCCAGATCTTGCGATATGAAATGCTTTATGAATTGTCTCAGCAAGGTCTTTCGCATCCTTCACAAGGAAGTTGTGTTTGGTACAAGAACGTGTAATGCCTGTTGTGTCAGCCTCTTGAAAGGCATCAGATCCGATTAGGTGCGACGGCACTTGCCCCGTAATACAAACCAGCGGGATAGAGTCCATTAATGCGTCCATTAATCCCGTGACTGTATTTGTTGCACCAGGGCCAGATGTCACTAAGACAACGCCAACTTTACCAGAAGACCTAGCATATCCTTCTGCGGCATGTGCAGCACCTTGCTCATGACGAACAAGGATATGGCGCACTGATTCTTGCTTAAAAAGTTCATCATAAATAGGGAGAACAGCGCCACCAGGATATCCAAAAAGAGAGTCTACACCTTGATCTTGCAGTGCACGCAGAACAATTTGAGCGCCTGTTAGCATTTCTTTTTTTTCGGTCATTTGCTTCTTTATCGCATTTGATGGCATTCCAAAATCCTTTACTTCACTCCACATTTCATCTTGTCAGTGGGCGAATCATAAACTATAACAAGTTCCTTCGAAAAAGATCAAACGTAAAGTAGCTTATACCTTTAAAAAAATGAGAAAATGAAATGAGCAAGTCAAATAATTTGAGACAACAGGTCGAACAAGAAACTGCTCTAGCAATGAAACGTGTCTATGATGTCGGCAGCCCCACCCCCATACAACACGTTGATATTATTAGCGACGCTAACATTTTCTTGAAGCGAGAAGACATCTCTCCGATTAATGCTTATAAGTGGCGCGGAGCATATAATAAAATAAAAGTACTGAGCGAAACGGAAAGCCCAAAGTTTATTGTTGCTGCATCAGCAGGAAATCACGCGCAAGGCGTTGCCCTGGCCGCGAATGAACTCAACATAAAAGCAAAAATATTTATGCCTGTTTCAACACCTAAAATGAAGCAAGTCTCTGTCAAAAAGCTTGGCAAAGAATGGGTTGAAATTGTTCTGGTTGGCGATACATATAATGAGGCGGCAGAAGCCGCAGCTAATTTTGTCAAAGAAAACGATCTTCCCTATATTCATCCTTATGACGATCTTTATACAATTGCAGGTCAGGCAACAATTGGAGAAGAAATTCTCTCTTCTGACATTGGTTCTCTTGACTATGTTTTCTTACAAATTGGCGGTGGCGGCATGGCTGCAGGTGTTGCGACATCTCTTAAAAAAAGCATGCCTAATGTTAAAATAATTGGTGTCGAAGGCGTTGACCAAGCCTCTATGAAGACATCTATCAAAAATGATAAAATCACAAAAATCAAAAAGCTTGATGCTTTTTGCGATGGCACAGCGGTACATACACCGGGCACCCTGAATTTTGAGATTTGCAAAGAACTTCTTGATGATGTTATTACGGTCACTAATGAGGAAGTGTGCGGCGCCATCCAAACAATGTGGGAAGAAAAACGTTCAATCCCTGAACCTTCTGGTGCGATGAGCCTTGCAGGACTTATTAAGTCAAAAGACATGCTTAAAAACAAAAAAGCACTTGCTGTTATTTGTGGCGCAAATATGGATTTCGGGCAACTTCGTCGTATTGCGCGTCAATCAGCCATAGGGTATGCAAAGCGCAAATATTTCAGATTTGAATTGGGGGAGAAAAAAGGAAGCCTTTTAAACATTCTTGAAGAAATTCTTTTTGATGTCAGCATTACAGAATTTCAGTACGGTAAAATTGACCCTGAAAAAGGATGGCCTGTGATCGCATTTGAAGCAGGAGAAGATCAATTACAAGAAATTAAAAAACGTCTTCAAGATAAAGAATACGCCTACGAAGATGTTACATCGAACGCAGATACAGAGTTTAGAATTATTAATTACAACCCAAAGCTTTTCAACCTACCTTTTTTCATGCGTTATGATTTTCCTGAAAGAGCTGGTGCATTAAAAGAGTTTCTGGAAAGCATTTCATCTCTGGCAAATATTTGCTATTTCAACTATGCCTTTTCAGGGGAATTCGTAGGGCACACTTTAATTGGTTTAGAGTTCGAGAATGAGTCTTCAAGAGAGCAAACACTTAAAACACTTACCGATTTGCCTATCAACTTCCAAGAAATAGAAGAAGAAACAGCCAATCGTATCCTAAAAACCATCTAAGAACGTGTAAGCTCCTGGTACTTCTCAAGCAAAAGCTTTGTGGGCGCATTCACGGTATAGCTGTGTGAGTCGATCTGGCCAACTGGCATAACTTCTGCTGCTGTTCCCGTCAAAAAGACACTTTCAAAATCACCCAACTCATCTGGCATAATGTGTCTTTCAATAACTTCAATACCATTTTCTTTTGCCAACTCAATAACTGTTTGACGTGTCAGACCATTCAAAAAACAATCTGGAGTTGGGGTATGAATAACACCATCTTTAGTAAAGAAAAAAATGTTAGCCGATGTTGCCTCTGCAACATAGCCACGATAATCCAGCATCAACGCATCTTGACACCCTTCTTCTTCGACCTGATGTTTACTAACTGTACAAATCATATAAAGACCCGCAGCTTTTGCATGACTAGGTGCTGTTTCAGGAGATGGACGCTTCCATTTAGCTGTCTTCATCTTAATGCCGTTTTCCAGCATCTCTTTCGGGTAATACGCAGGCCAGTCCCATGCAGCAATCGCCACATGAATTTTTGTTTGCTGCGCAGAAATACCCATTTGCTCAGAACCACGCCAAGCAACAGGGCGCACATACCCATCAACAATATTGTTTTTTTCCAATACCTGACAAGCTGCATCATCCAATTCTTGACGACTATAAGGTATCTGAAAGCCCAGAATTTCTGCTGAATCAATCAAGCGCTGATGGTGCTCAACCATCTTAAAAATTTTACCGCCGTAAGAGCGCTCTCCCTCAAACACACAAGATCCATAATGCAGGCCGTGCGTAATGACATGGATAGTTGCTTCACGCCAGGGAACAAATTCCCCATCAAACCAAATCCATCCATCACGATCATCATAAGGAATAAGTGTCATGTACCCTCCGCAGGTTTAAAAGAAAACAGAACCTTTAGGGTAGCTAAAAAAAAGATGCATGCAAAGTGTTTTTGTTTGAAATATGTTTGCGAAAAACTTTTAGAAAACCTAAATGAAAAACTTTTGATGAATTTTTCTCAAAGCGACATTTGCGAAATAGCCAAACCCACCAATGACAAGTACAGCGGCATAAAATGTTGGCGTGTCAAAATTAATTTCGGCATCACGGGCCAGCGCACCCAGCGCAAATCCAGAACGCGGTGTGAAGATCATTTCTGTGACAACCGCAATGACTAATGCAAAAGAAAGTGTCAAACGACCACCTAAGAAAATATGCGGCAAAGATTCCATAAAACAGCTCATCAGTCTTAGACGTTTTTTCACATGATATAGGGCAAGTAATTCCAGTTTATCTTTCGAAATCTGCTGGAAACCACGTGAAACTGTCAGCATCATAATAGGGAAACATCCAAAAATAACGGTCCAAATATATGCGCCTTCGCCATAATTAAAGCCAACAAGAAACAAAGGGAAAGCCATGACAGGTGGAATTGCACGCAAGAACTCCATCAAGGGTTCAATCGCTTTGAAGAAGTTACCAGCCATTCCAATCGCAAGACCGATGAAGCCGCCTAAAACCAATGCAACAGACCAGCCTTCCAAGGCGCGTATGATTGTATGCCAAGCATGTATGAAAATTTGGTCACCTGCTATAATAACACGAAATGTCTCAACGGGCCCTGCAAGTAATGTTTGGTCGATCAGTGCGAAAGAAGTCACAACACCCCACAACAAAAGGATAAACATAACACTGATAAAAGAAAGATATTTCATCATGACAGCGCCAACATATTCTGAATAATTTTATCAAACTGAATCGGCTTTGCCTTTTTCTTAGAAATTGTGTTCAGTCGCTCATTCTCAAAAATAGACATTGGTGCAAAGCCTTTTAACTTCTTTGTTGAAAAGGGCGTACCATTCACCACGATTAAGCGGTCACATACTTCCAACATATCTTCTAGATTATGCAAGACAAGTACGGCGGCAATGTTGTTGCTGCGTACAAAATTTGAAAAGGCTTGTCGCACTTTTCTTACGACATCCACATCAAGTGCCGAGAAAGGCTCATCTGCTAGAAAAACTGAAGGGTTTTTACAAAAAGCGCGCAAAATGGCTGCTTGCTGCAACATACCACCACTGCATTGTTTTGGTTTCAGGCTAAGATCTAAATCTAGGCCAATCGCTTTAAGTGTTTCATCAATAACGTTGTCTGCATCTTGTTCATTATTCATAACCAGTTTTATATTTCCACGCAAACTGGCCCAATTGAAAAAACTCTCGCGATAATTTTGTGAAACATAGGAGAGTTCTGTTTGATGTATACCAACTTCAGGAAACTGAACACTTCCTGCATCCGCCTGATGAAATCCTGCAAGTGTGCGTAACAATGTGCTTTTCCCGCTCCCATTGGGACCGAAAATGCCAACGATTTCACCTGGCTGAACACCAAAGGACAAGTCCTTGAAAATCAGCTTTTCATCAGCATTGTTTTGATGAGAAGCTGTCAGTTTCGAAACATGCAGCTTGGACCCAATCTTGCCATCAAAACGCCACCCACACCCAAACCAAATAGAGCGCGGAGATTGCTCAAGAACGCCCAGCTTTAAATAATCTTCTTCGACATGTTGGAAAAGAGATAAAGGGGACTCTTCTGTTTTGAGGTATTTTGCATCTGGCATCTCTTTGACAAAATCTTGATACTCTTTTGCAATATAATTTTTCATAAACTGCTTAGCTTCTTCGGGGTTTTGATTGGTAAAGACAACCGCCTCATCCAAGGCCAACGCAAGATTTTTAAACATTTTGGGGTTCTTGTCGGCCCACTCTTTCGAAACGTTGAAGCTGCCGAATGGTAGTGGGTTTTTAATATTATCAAGCGCTTCATTTTCAGCTGAAAAAAGCTTTCCCAGTTTTTTCTTAACAATCGTTGTTGCCATAGGATCATTGGTGAACAAAGCATCCACCTGACCGCTTGCCAAAGCATTCATTTGTGCGTGCGGTGGAATTTCTTCTATCACCACATTTTTCTCAAGCCCATTCTTTTTCAAAATTACATCCAACCACGACCTGTACGCATGGGTTGGCAAGATCCCTATTTTACACCCTTTAAGATCAGAAACTTTTTTTAATGTTGATTGAGAAGATTTCAAAAGATAGCTGACACGATGGTCCTGATCTTCGATCATTGTTGTCAGGTAATAAAGTTTTTTGCGCGTAGAAATAACACCATCATACGTAATAGGAAGTGCTGTATATCCACCAATATCTATTTTTTTATCAAGCAAGTCAGCCATCAAAGGCTGTGCTGTTTCATACATTGTCAGGTCCACACTAAGACCATGTTTTTTAAACAAGCCTTTTTCGAGTGCCACAAATACGGGCAAACTAATACGTAGTTGCGAGCAACCTAAGCGAACTTTACTCAATGATAAGGCCTTTTAAGTCTAAAGGTTTTTTAATAATGCCGATTTTTAAATATAAATCTGAAACGTCTTGAAATGTTTTTTGCGACGATGCTTTCGTATTTAAGTATTTAGCATTTGGATAATGCTCAACATGCGGCTGGAACTTTGCAGGCAAGTAAGCACGCATTGCTTGCTTTGCTTCTTCCGGATGCTTGTTGACAAAATCTACCGCCTCATTCATTGCCGCTTTCAATTTCTGGAACATATCTGGGTGTTGCTCTGCCCATTCTTGTGAGACATTAAAGCTGCCAAAAGGAAAAGGGTTCATGATATGCGTTGGTGCTTCGACCTGATCACTGATTAACGCGCCCACCTTCATTTGTAACACAGAAGTTGCCACAGGATCATTGGTGAACAGCGCATCAACACCGCCATTTTTCAAGGCTTGTGGTTGCTGCATCGGCGCGATTTGCTGGATCTTTACATCCACAGCTGGCTTTAAGTCATGCTTACGTAATATTGCCTCAAACCACGCTTTATAGGCAATGGTTGGCAAAATACCGACCGTCTTACCTTTAAGATCATGGACAGAGCTAATACCTGACCCTTCTTTTTTCAGCAAATAGCTAATGCGATGGTCTTGGTCTTCGACCATTGTTGTCAAAAAATAAAGCTTCTTACCGCTGCGCAACATACCGTTATATGTGATCGGCAACGCCGTATACCCTGCAACATCAATACGACCGCTGATCAAAGCTTGCATAAGCGGCTGTGCTGTTTCATACATTTCAAGCTTGGCATTGATACCGTGCCTTTCAAAGAAACCCTGCTCTTTCGCAACAAAAACAGGCAGGCTGATTCGCAGACGCGAATATCCTATATTAAGGTCTTGCAAGTTTTCAGCTTGGGCAGGAAATGAAAGAACAAGGGTAAAAACAAAAGCCAACAAAGTGCGCATCAAGATCTCCTATGAATTTCAGACCCCAAGTATACGGAAAAATCAAAAGCGCACAAATATTTAATTTTCTGGTTTAATCTCGGGGATATTACCACACCTCTTTTCGCGCATGATCCTTTCTAAAACTTCGACACGTTCACGATGTGCTTTGATCTCGACCTCTTCGGTATCGCTGAAATCCATCGCGAACAATACAGGGAAAAACAGCACAGCCCCCGCAGCCCCAATCGCGACATTTTCTGCGGCATTTTGCTGACGCTCGGCGTATAGCTCTTTCACCGCCTTCATGCTTTTCGACATTTCAAAATGCAATCCCCGACAAGACAATTTCTCATCCCCATATTTATAACTTGAAACAGGTATCGCCGTTCGCCCCGCACACGCCGCAAGAACAGAAAAAACCCCCAACACCGCAACCAACTTTTTTAGATATTGTTTCATGACCACCCCATAAATGAATACTATAGTATGTATTTTGTAGACTATAGTACGTGTTATTTGTAGTCAATAGTCATCATTATCAATTCATGACTAAAGCACGTAAAAAATTCGCAGAGAATGTTAGGCGACTTCGCCGCGCCAAGGATATGTCTCAAGAAGACCTCGCCTTCAAAGCCGAGATTGACCGCACCTACGTCAGCGGCATAGAACGCGGCATCAAAAACCCCAGCCTTGACGTTATGGAGCGTATTGCTAAAGCTCTTGATGTTAAAATTGAAGATTTGGTTTAGAATTAATTGACATTTAACACGTCAGTTTTATTAAAGCGCCTTACTTTTCCCACACGAATATCATTCTGAATCTCACCCTTCTCTGGAAGCGCAAAAACATGTAAGATGCGTCCTTCAAAGTCATTAAAATCCAATCCGACTTTTGTAATTTTAACTTCGGCTGTGTAATTATCATCAAGCCTGATTTTAACCAAATTGTGAATTTCCATATTTTTCATTTTTACTCTATCCATAGTTGTGCTTGTGTCATTATAATATAGTCTGAAAAACTCTAATGGGAATAGTTTTATGCTTAAAAAAAATCAAGAAAACAAAATCAATAGTACAGACCCTTGGAAAGATGATGTTCTTGACCTAAAACATTTTTCAGAAAAATTAACTGATATCATTTCTACTATCACACAACCATTTACAATCGCCCTTGATGGGTCTTACGGAAGCGGAAAAACATTTTTTATGAAAAGGTGGCAAAAAGACCTAGAAAACAAAACTTTTAAAACTTTTTACTTTAATGCCTGGAAAACAGATTTCACTGAAGACCCTTTATTTGCATTTTTTTCAGAGTTTGAAAAAGAAATAAAACCATCACTTTCCAAAGCTAGGTCCGCGCTTTCTGCTTCTGCGAAAGGCATCATACAATCAACTGGCAAAACGTTGTCGGAAAGTATCGAGTTAGCTATAAAAGTAAAGTCTCTGGGAACTGTGAATATATCACCAGAAAAAGTCATAAAAGATTTTCAAAGTAATCTTCAAGAATCACAAGAAATTATTACTTCTATCAAAAAAGATAACTATTCAAAATTAAAAAAGAACATCAATGATTTTAAAAAACATCTTTCTAGTAATACTGAACAACAAAGAATAGTAATTTTCATTGACGACCTTGATCGTTGCCGACCAACGTATGCTGTCGAACTTCTTGAGATGATAAAACACTTATTTGATGTCGATGGAGTTATTTTTATTTTGGGTGTTGATACAGAGCAACTACAACACTCTGTTAAGTCAATTTATGGCACAGACATGAACTCATCAGGATACTTAAGAAAATTTATTGACTGGACGACAAACATCCCAACGCCATCTCATGAAAATTTTGCCGAGTTTTTGTTTAAAAAATTCGGCCTCGATGAAGTTCTAAATGTAATAGAGCTTCAAAAAGATGAATTAGCTGGTAGAGATACATTTTTAAGTGCGTTTGCAACATACTCGAATGTTTTTAACCTTAGCTTGAGAGATCAAGAGAGACTCTTCACGGAGTTAAACGTTGTTATACGCTCTAGGAAAAGCTCAAATTACATCTTTTATCCTCCCGTTACATGCCTCCTTATGATACTGAAAATTAAAGAAAAAGAACTTTATGATACACTATTAAAAGAGACAGATATGAACACAAGCGAGTACATACACAAAAAATTACTGAGCAGCAATCTCAGTTTTATTAATAGCCGTATATGGCAAGAAAATACAAAAATGTGGCTTTTCTTCGCAAAAAAGAGGCTCGATGAAATACAAAACGAAATAAATAGAACTAAAGAGCATCTTGATATCCTAGATTCTCCACAAAAAAGCTCTTATAGCATTCAAGAAAGACAAAGTTATCAAACAAAAATCAATATATTACAATCGATAAAAAGAGAGATCCAACTCACTAAAAAAAACTTTCTCGAATCAATAGATGATATGATCAATCTTCACCAACCATACTCTCAACACCCTACATCCCACGCTTAAACTTTTTGCGGTCGTTGGTGTTGAGGCCTTTTTTGCGGAGGCGGATGTGGTTGGGGGTTACTTCTACCAGCTCGTCATCTTGGATGTATGTCAGGGCATACTCCAAAGTGATTTGACGTGGTGGGGTTAGTTTCACCGCATCGTCTTTTCCTGAAGCACGAACGTTTGTCAGCTGCTTTCCTTTAACAGGATTAACTTCCAGGTCTTCTGCTTTGGCATTTTCACCAATGATAATCCCATCATACAGCTTATCACCTGGGTTCACGAACATCACACCGCGATCTTCCAGGTTAAACAACGCGTACGCAACCGCGTCGCCTTGCATCATGCTGACCAACACACCGTTTTTACGGCCTGGCAATTCAGATTTCATCGGACCGTAATGCTTGAATTGACGTGTCAAAATTCCTGTGCCGCGCGTGTCGGTTAGGAATTCAGAACGATATCCAATCATGCCCCGACTTGGCCCTTCGAAGACCAGGCGTTGCTTACCTTGGTTATCAGCAATCATGTTGACAAGCTCGGCACGGCGCAGACCCATTTTTTCCATCACTGCACCTGCGTATTCTTCATCCACATCGACAACGATTTCTTCATATGGCTCTTCTTTTTTGCCGTTTTCTTCACGCAGAACAACTTCTGGTCTTGAAATCGACAGCTCAAACCCTTCACGACGCATGTTTTCAATCAACACACCAAGGTGTAATTCACCACGCCCCATAACCTTAAAACTTTCAGATGTTGGGCCCTTGTCCAGTGTTAAGCCAACGTTAATTTCGGCCTCTGCCGCCAGGCGGTCGCCAATCTCACGTGATGTCAACTTCTTCCCATCTTGACCTGACAGCGGTGAATCATTCACCCCAAATGTCATCGTCAATGTTGGTGGGTCAATCTGCACAGCAGGTAATGGCTCAGATACCGACACATCACAAAGCGTGTGCGAAACATATGCCTCACCCAGCCCTGCGATGGCAACGATATCGCCTGCACAAGCCTCTGTGACTTCAACTTTCTTTAAACCTTTAAATGTAAATAACTTGGTAATTTTACCTTTTTCCAGCTCATTTCCTTCACGGTCGATCACTTTCACAGGCATGTTTAGTTTTGCTGTTCCTTCGTGAATCAAGCCTGTCACAATACGCCCAACATACGGATCACGCTGAATGATTGTCGACAGCATACGCATTGGCTTATCAGGATCTGCTTTTGGCTGATCAACATGGTCCAACATAAGGTCTAATAATGGGAAACAATTTTCTGTTTTATTCTCAGGATCATCACTGACCCAACCATCACGACCCACAGCATACATAATTGGAAAATCAAGTTGCTCTTCCGTTGCGCCGAGAGAATCGAACAGATCAAATGTCTCATCCACAACCTCAGAGATGCGAGAATCAGAACGGTCAATTTTGTTAATCACAAGAATCGGCTTCAGACCAAGCTGTAGCGCTTTTCCCAGCACGAATTTTGTCTGTGGCATCGGGCCTTCTGCGGCATCAACCAACAAAACAACGCCGTCAACCATGCCCAACACACGCTCAACCTCGCCACCAAAATCGGCGTGACCTGGTGTATCGATAATGTTGATGTGGTGTTCTTTGTAATCAATGGCTGTGATTTTGGCCAAAATTGTAATGCCACGCTCACGCTCGATATCACCGCTGTCCATCGCGCGTTCGGCGACTTGTTCATTCTCGCGGAACGTCCCTGTTTGCGTCAAAAGCGCGTCAACAAGTGTCGTTTTTCCGTGATCAACGTGCGCAATAATCGCAACATTTCTGATATGTGTTCTGTCCATTTTCCTCAAAGCCTTTATTTTACATTTATTTCGTTAAAGGAAGCTTGTAACAGATTTCTGCAAAAAAGACAGTAAAAACTTGTGAAGAATTGTAGTATAACAAACCCATGACTGTTTTAGAGAAACGCTTATCTGAACACACCTGCCCCTACGCAACACAATGTGGCGGGTGCAGCCTGTGGCATCTGGATGATGATGCTTATGACCTCTTGAAGAAAGAGATTGCTTTAAATATTGTGAAGCAGCTGGATACAGCTTCATCATGCCTGCAAGAAACGGTTAAAATTCGCCAGCATGAACGCCGTCGTGCAGACTTAAAAATCAGTGTGAATAAAGGTGATATCACGCTGGGTTTCTTTGCTGCCAAAAGTCATGACGTTGTTGGCATTGATATGTGCTTGATTATGGATAAGAAAATAAATCACTTTCTTGTCAGCCTGAAAGAAACACTCTATCAACTGAAAAAGCCTGGTAATATTTATGCTGTGAATGTGACAGCATTGGATCAAGGCTTAGACATTATTTTCACCACGAAGAATGAGCTGATTAAACGTGACCAAGCTGTGTTGGCAAAATTATCAGAAAACAAAGACGTGTTACGCGCCTCATGGCACCTTAAAGATGTACGTGAGTATCATTGCTTGTACGACTCGGAAAAGGCGACTATCACATTTGGACAAGCAACAATAGCTTTGCCCATCGGCGCGTTTTTACAAGCAAGTGAAAAAGCACAACATAAAATGACCGAGCTGATTTGTGAAAGCCTGCAAGATAACACACATATTTTAGACTTGTTTTCGGGCTGCGGCACGTACAGTTTTCCCTTACTGGCAAATGATAAAATGGTGACAGCATATGAAGGCAATGCTGATATGGTTACGGCAATGAGCAACGCCTTACGTCATGAAGATCTAGAATCAAAAGGCGAAGCAAGACGCAGGGACTTGTTTAAAAAACCATTGGATCAAAGGTTACTGGAACCCTTTGAAGCCGCCGTGATTAACCCTCCACGTGCAGGCGCAAAGGCACAGACAATTGAACTTGCCAAAAGCAACCTTGAGAAAATTGTTATGGTTTCATGCAACCCGGAGACATTTTTGCGAGACGCCAAGACCCTTTTGAAAAACAACTACAAGCTAACCAGCTTAACGCCTATCGATCAGTTTTATCGCAGCAACCACTTGGAACTGTTAGGCGTCTTTAAGCAAAGTTAAGCGCTTGATCAATATCTGCCTTCAAGTCTTCGATATCTTCAATACCGACAGATGCACGCACAAAGTTATCCGTAATCCCCAGTTTTTCACGCACCTCAGGAGAAACCGAACCATGTGTCATAATGGCAGGATGTTCGATCAAACTTTCAACACCACCAAGACTTTCTGCTAGTGTAAAGACTTTACAGTTTTCTAGAAATTTAACTGTGCTGTCCAAACCACCTTTTACATAGAAACTTAACATACCACCAAAGCCTCTCATTTGACGCTTGGCAAGCTCATGATGTGGGTGTGACGCAAGACCTGGGAAAATAACAGAGTCAATTTTTGGATGGCCTTCCAAATATGTTGCCAATGCCATTGCATTCTCACAATGACGCTGCATGCGCACATCCAACGTTTTAATACCTCTCAATGCAAGGAAAGAGTCAAACGGGCCCAACACACCGCCTGTTGCATTTTGAATATACCCAATCTTTTCGGCAAGCTCTTCGTTTGCAGCAACAAGAGCACCACCAACAACATCTGAATGCCCATTAATGTATTTGGTAACAGAATGAATAATAATGTCAAAGCCCATTTCAATGGGGTTTTGTAAATAAGGTGTCGCGAAAGTATTATCACACACAGCGATGACGCCATGCTTTTTTGCAATTGCTGAAAGTGCTTTAAGGTCTGCCAAACGCAGCATTGGATTTGTTGGGCTTTCCACCCAAATCATTTTTGTATTTGGTTTAATTGCCTTTTCAAAAGCATCAAGGTCATCTGCGTTCACATAACTCACCTCTAGGTTCTGGCTTGTTTTTTTGACCTGATTGAACAAGCGAACAGTGCCACCATACAAATCATCAACAGCAACAATATGATCACCAACTTCAAGCATTTCCATCAATGCTGTGATTGCTGCCATACCAGAGCCGAATGCAAAACCAGCCACGCCACCTTCCAAGGTTGCGATCGCAGATTCAAATGCGTGACGCGTAGGGTTATGCGAACGTGAATATTCCCACCCCTTATGTTGGCCAGGACTGCTTTGAACATAGGTTGATGTTGCATAAATTGGCATCATCACCGCACCTGTCGTTGGATCGGGCTCTTGCCCTCCGTGAATAACTTGAGAAGCAAATTTTAAGTTTTTATTTTGAGACATCTGAAAGTCCTTTTTCGTTTAACCATTCTTGATTGAAATACTTTGACATATATTTAAAGCCTGTATCACAGACCATCGTCAAAACATGCTTATGCTCTGTTTGGCTTCGACAATACCGAAGCGCCGCAGCAATTAAGGTGCCACCAGAAGTACCTGCGAAAACACCTTCTTTTTTCAAAAGTTCAAACACAACGCCGAAACTCTCACGATCCGGAATTGTATATGCCTGCGTCACACGAGAAAAATCTGCGAATCCAGGCACAAAATCTTCGCCAATACCTTCAACATTCCAAGGTGCTGTTTCACACAGCTCACCTGTTTTCCAGTAATTGACCAATGCAGAGCCTTCTGGATCTGCCAGAACCATCTCAACATGAGGCGCCTTTTTTTCGAAATAACGACTAAGACCTGTCAAAGTCCCACTTGTGCCAACCCCCAAAACAACAGCATCAAGATTACCCTCCATCTGCTGCCACACTTCAGGTGCTGTATATTTTTCATGCCCTACGGCGTTCTCGTCATTGAAAAACTGATTTAAGAAATAACCATCTTCCTCTTCTGCAATTTTACGTGCAACCGACATATAATTTTCTGGATCTCCCATCAAAGCATCAGAAGGTGTTAAGACAAGTTTTGCACCAAGGCCTTCCATGAAAGCTCTTTTTTCTTCGCTTACTTTATCAATTGCAACAACCGTTAAGCGATAACCTTTTAGCGCAGCAATTAAAGCAACACTTGCACCCATATTTCCTGATGACGCTTCGACCAACAAACCACCGGGCTTAATATGACCTTGCTTTTCTGCGGCTTCAATCATGTGAAGCGCTATGCGATCTTTAATTGAGCCTGTTGGGTTTAAGTTTTCCATCTTAAGGTAAAGACTACATGGACCAGTATCTATATTATTAACTTTTAGAATTGGTGTATTTCCAACTAGGTCTAAAATATTCTCTGCGATCATTGTTACCCTCTTGTGTTTTTGCTTGCGCGTTGCTGATTAAGCATAAAATACGCAAAGACGATATTGTAACGCCTCTCCCAAAGAAGACAAGCGCGTTCTTTAATATTTTCACGACCCACCACCAAAGAGTATGTCGACAATATTTTGAAGTGAACGGTGTGAGCTTGTCATTGAAAAAACACTAAGCTGTTCGCGCGTCTGCAAAGCAAGTCTATTTGCACTTTCTTCTTCGAGGTCGGCAAGTGTCAACTTGTCAGCAGCTTCTTCATTTGCATTAATTAAATCTTCCGTAAACTCAAGGCGTGTTTGTAGCGTAGCAAAGTCGGTCGCAAAAGAAGCAGCTGTTGTATCAATCTGATCAAGCGCACTATCAATGCTGGCTATTGTTGCTTCAATATTCGTCGCTGAGAAATCTGCATAAGCAAGCCCAATAGAAGTATTTCGCATATCAACAGACTGAACCGTGTAAGCTGTGTCTTCACTAAGGTCAACAACAAGGTCTTGGTCCACCCCCTCTGCAATTGGGTCTGTTGTTGTATCCCAAAATGGTGTAGGGATTGTTGCGTTTACAATCGTTCCATGGTTTGCATTGCCACTTAGATCATAAACTGTACTGCCTTGACCTTCATTCATTGGCGCATAAAACTCCTGTGAGTCAGTGATATGATTGCCATTATACAAGCTTGTTATTTCTGCCGCATTAAGGGTCTTAGAATAAACTGCAAGATCTCCAATTTCACCGTCAAACTGGTTTTGAAAAATATCCTCTGCAACTTGAAACTCTAAACCTGCATAACTTATACCATGCACGGTATAAAGTGATCCCGAAGTGATATCAACTGTCACCTCAGAACCGTTATAGTACATTTTAACTTCACCGCGCCCAGCACCATCAGGGTTTGTTGGATCATATGTAACTGTGAGATGCGAACGCGTACTATAATCTGTGGTATTTGAGTTTGTTCCCCAGGTAGAAGTTCTTGCACCATTACTAAAATATAGTAACGTGTCATCCGTACCTACACGAAGACTAATACCCCTAAACCCAGTACTAGCACTTGCATATGTTAGAACATCCATACTTGAGGTAGAGTCAGCTTCAAGCCAGACAGAAATAGAGAATGGATCACCCCCTCCGAACTGCAAGTTTGCAGGGCTTCCAAAATCGACGCGATCATTTGCACCATCAAAGTTTGTAGAACCGATCGCGTCGATCAGAAGGTTTGTACCATTAACCGTCGTATCTTGAAGCAAGCTATTATACTCTGTTAATAAATCATTAGCCTTCGCCTCTAGGATAACTCTCTGTGCGGCAGATGCGTTGCGTGCTTCTTCGGCCAGACCCTTGACCTGCTCAATGATCATCCGGCCACTGCTCAAGCCATTTTGAGCCCCTTTAAGAACAGAAATTCCCTGATCAATATCGTCTTTGCGTTTCAGCAACCCATCCGCCTTGTCATAAAGGCCCTTCGCTTTGAAGTACTCAACAGGACCGTCCAGAATGTCATTAACCTTCTTACCTGTCGCCAGGCGCTTCTCAACAGTCGCTGTCAGATCCTTGATCTGCTGATGGTTCAACAAGCTTTTTCTCATCGCGGAAGTAAGCTTAATGTCATTGATCATGACCCACCTCCATACGTTAGAGCAACATCTCGCGATGAGCTTATGATACGCCACGCGCTACGCGCTTCGGCTATGAGGGAAGTGTGCAGACACAAAACAGCACGCAGGAGCAAGCCCATGACATCTGCCATGTTCTCTTTCCTTCCAAACTGTCTTGCGCACATCTTCAGCACGTTATTCTCCATATAATTTGAACTTCAAAGCTCATAGAGCTTTGGATGCCAAATACGTGCCGAAGAAAGTTTATACAGAAAGAAACACGAGAAAATTCAACAACAAACTAATCGCTTGTTGCCACAAGGTAACGAAAAAGAAAAGGAGTAGGCCTGTAAAGCGCCAAATAGAAAAAACTTTACCAGGCTAGACAAGGAAAGTGACAATCTGTCAAAACAATTTTTCTGATATTAAGAGATTTGGTTGCGGGAGTAGGATTTGAACCTACGACCTTCAGGTTATGAGAATTTTCAAACGAACAAGCCACAACACGACACAAATAGATATAACAAATAAAACAGACAGTTATCAAGAGTTATGTTTTGTGAGCTATGGCGCATTATTGGGATTATTTGCCGCCAACTGTGCCACCAGTGTGCCATAGAGAGCTCCAAATTCTGCCTTCTGAACCTCTATTTTAGTAAATCCCTAGAATTCCTCTTGCCTCATGTTTCTTTTTAAGATATAATATTGCGACTATAAAAAACAAGAAGAGTTTTTGAGGGAAGATGAATAATAAGACACTCAAGTATATTCGGGACGGGCTCGCCGACCTTCTGGCTGTTGAAGGGGTTTCCAAGTACGATGGAAAGCCTTTTGTTGGTGGCTTTGATGATGTGTCTCCCTTTCGCCGAACACAGCGCG
>JAUHZY010000011.1 GCA_030425825.1 Alphaproteobacteria bacterium | reverse complement strand
TGGCGTGACCCAAGCGGGCGCTTACTGCGCAGTGTATTTCCTGCGTATTATAAAGATGACCCTAATCATCTGGCTCTGGATGCGATAATGGTGGAAGTCACTAATGCGCTAACGCCGAATGACAAAGCCATTATTTCGTGGCTGCCCATCGACTATGCCCAAGCGACAGCAACCTTGCAGTTGTATCCGTCGTCTAACCCAGATGAGAAAACCAATTTTCCTGTCGTGCGTGAGAATGGTCGTATGGTGGTGGATGTCTCGCACGTGTCATCGGATATATACGGTTATTCAATTATTTATAAAGCTGAGAGTGCGGAGCAAAAAGATGATACTTTAACCGGTCACGTGGATGGTGTGTTGCAGGTCATCAGTCAAGAAAATACGTTAAGCTACCGTTTGGCCGTGGAAATTGAAAATGATCATGTTTTGTGTTTGTACGGTCATTTAAAAAATGTCACCGGCGTGGTGTTGTATCAGCAGGGTGTGCGCTGTCTTGATATTCCGATTAATAAACCAGCCCCAGGGGAGCGAATTGATCTTAAGGGAAAGGTCGATATCCACGGTAAACCCTTGGCGTCAGGTGATCATTATCAAGTAAAGCCGCTCACCGCCGATGGTAGTGAGCGGCCCTTATCCTTACCTTTTTCAGTTTATACGGATGTTGTTTCTGCGGACGATGATCTTATCGGGCGTCAAATTGATTTTAAAGCGCAGCTGTTAATTTTAGATGACCAGGGGGAGTTGGATATCTGGCAGTATTTGCCGTTGGATTACCAGAGCTGTGCAATTCAAGTGGTGTGTGAGTATGTGAATCTTGATGGCGAAAGCGTGACGTTTAAAGGAACGGTTGATCCCGCGACGGCTAAGGCGACACCCTTGGTGAATGCGCAAGGCAGTGAAATAGTTCCCAATATTCAGTTCCCAAGTCCCGTCAAACAAATAACGACGATCACCTTAGCGATCTCACAAGAAAACAATGAGTCGATTACTTTATACTTAGAAGAACCCCCGCTGAAAGCGGTTGGGCTATCGGCTGAAGCAGTAACACAAGTTCGTGGGCATCAGAGAAAGCATCAACTGACCTCGTCCGTATTAGATAAGGGGCGTCACTGGGAGCTGATAGACGCAGAGCATTTGGAAGAATCGAAGCGCCATGACGTGGGTGATAGTGCTGTTGAGACTTACCATTTTCGCCCGCGTGTGGTTAGCTATATTACGCCTGTCCGTGGCTTGTCTAAACCACCCATCATTGAATATGGTTTAGCGACTCAATCCTCACAAGATCCCTGGACACAAAAACGTGCGCTGGGAGTAACATCGGTCGGTGTGGTATTGGATGTTACTGGATTTGCGCCAGCTATTTATCAATTTGTTTTACAAGGTGGTGATCATAACAAACCGCATACTTTTGTTGTTTCTAATGGCGGTTTGATTTTCCAAAGTAGTCCGGGTAATTCCCCTGATAAAGTATTAATTGAGAAGCATAAGCAATATGAATTGGATGCGTGGGGAAATAGAACAGCGATAATAGATACCTTAGGACACCGGTCGGATATTGAATACAATGATTTAAATAAACCGTTTCGCGTGACACAACCTCCAGTGGATGTGATGCATGAAGACGGCACGGTGACCAAAGATGTGCGATTGATATCAGAAAAGGGAATCGATCGTATGGGGCATAAAGTTGCAGAGATTAAACGTAACAATAAAACCAGTAAAACCAACACGCGATTATTTATCAAGGATGAGTTTGGTAACGTGACTTCCGTTATTCTTAATGACGGCACGGTTGTTGAACATTCCTGGTACGATCCTTTTGATCGCCCTATTCGCCATTTTGATGCGGCGCAAAAGCCATGGTCTCGACACTACGATATGGCTGATAATGTGCTCACCGTGATAAATCCGCTCCAGCAGACCTTTACGTTTCGTTATAATGAAGCGGATAGTTGCGCGTACGAACAAAATCCTGGCAATGAGGTTTATCAATACGGGCATGATGTGCGCCAAAGAGTCACACTCAATGTGATGCCGCACCAACGTTATAATGAGGCCAGTTATCATCACAGCGGGCAGCTGCTTTCAAGCACAAATACTAAAGGGAAATCCCTTTTATGGCAGCGCAATTACTTTGGCCAACCGATAACACATACCAGCCTTAATCAACGTATTACACATTATCGATATAATGCCGGTGCTCTATTATCAGAGCAGTGGACGACAGGAGGGGAAGCCTTTAATACCTTGGAAATAAAGGCAGTCAGTGCTAGTGATATATTTGGACCGCTACCCATCCCTAAATTTATTGATTTTACGCTTTATTTTCCAATGGCGGTTCCTGCACCGCAACAGCATTTAAAGTACAGCTACCGTGTCGGTCGCGTGGTGAGGATAGATGATCTGGCTAAACATCAAAGCACCGTTTTTGATTATGATAGCGAGTGGCGCTGCAATTATCGTGCGATTTTTTCTGGCTCTAAAGCGATACGTCAAATAAGATCAACCTTAGATGCGTTAGGCGATGACATTACGATTAAGGATTCCGGTTGCCAAGTGAATAGGCGCTTTGATGAGTTTCGTAACACAACTGCCATGTATGGTTTTCATGTTGACCCGCTCACCGGTACGAAGGTGCCGTTTGATTTTCGATGTACGTTTGATACAGTCAACCGTGTGCTTATTAATGGTGGAACGTTAAGGAATGGCAGCATTGTCCCTGTCGATAACCAAACAATTGCCTATGGTTATGAATACAATCGTGTCAAACAAGAAACCCATTATGTCGGCGGGCAAGTGTTGCATGAAGATATCGAGCATGATGATCTTAATCGATTTTATAAAAGTCTTTGTTCGGACAACGATACCCGCACAGAACGTCATTACACGCCAAGTGGTAGAGTTGACTCCTATTCTGAAAGTGGGTCTGTATCCTATGCGCTGACGATATCCAGATCTTATGGTTCTGATAATCGATTAAGAATAAGGCAAATGGAAGAGCGTAATCAGCAGCGGCAAGTCACAGACATATACCACAACAAGTTGGATCTTCCCGTTAAACAAGATGTCGATTTGGGTTATAAGAAATTATATATTTATCTAACGACGCACTATCTACCGTTTGAGTATTCCCGACCATCTAGCGTGACCGGATATACCTTAAACGATGGGAAAAGAAAAGACTTAAATCCAGCCACGTTGTATTATAATGCCAATGGCAATGCATCCGGTACCTCTGGCGTTGATGATCATAAAGTGGAAGACCCAAACGATTATCACCCACAATTTGCTTCGTTTTTATCTTCATCGGATGGCATGATTTACGAAAAGCGCCACTATCCCACCTTGCTTCTTTTGCCTGACTTATTAAAGAAATTATGTAATATATTTTCGGATCGCTATTACTACACGCCCTCAGGTGGTTTGCTGCTAAGTTATGCCACCGAGTCGGAGGAGCAAGAACGTAATCGGGTAGAATCACATTTACATCATTTAATTACTGCAGAAGGTGGTAGAGCCTATACGCTAAGTGGCGCTAGCATGAGTGCGAATGTGAATTCATTAAATCCCCATCGAGAAATGCACTTGCAAGTGGCGAGTACTGTTCAACCCGTGGTAGATAATCCGATTCCTTATAACTATGCTGATTATGTTGCGTTGCATAAAGACCGTGACCCAGGAGAAGCGTACAAGCATTTCATGCCGTCAGCGTTGAGTAGTATCTCTCCAGCGATTGCACAAACCTTTAGAGTGCCGTTTGATGGTATGTCGTTTTCACAAATTGCGAAGCGCTTTTGTCAAAATAAGAAATTTGCTTCGCTGCTCAAACAAGCGAACCCACAATACCGCCCCGGTGGTCTCAAGGCGGGGGATGTGTTGCGTATCCCTAACGTCTCCATTATGCAAAACACCGCGAAAACGGCAGTTGCGTATCAAACTATTATTAGCACCATTATCGGCGCGTTGTCGCCGCACATGGAATGGAAGCAAAAGCATCATCGCAGCTGTCTTGAAACCGTGGTTGAAGTGGTTATCACGG